>JBCBAT010000017.1:0-76318 GCA_038532355.1 Pseudomonadota bacterium
CCCTGTGGCCAGACCATATAGAAAACCCGCCGCGAACTGATCGCCCGCACCTGTGGTGTCGAGCGGGGTCACCTCATCAACCTCAACCCGCACGGTGGTGTCACCGTTTTTGATCACCACCTCGTCGCCCGACCGGGTGCAGACCAGCAGTTCACATTCCTTTGCGGCGCGATCCAGCGCGGTGGTGAAATCGTGAGTTTCGTACAGCGTCTTCCATTCGGCCTCATTGCCGATCACGAAGTCCAGCTCTTGCAGAAGCGCGTGGAAATCATCGCGGTGGCGTTCCACGCAGAACGGATCGGACAGGGAAATCCCGGCCTTGCCCCCGCCGGCCTGGCAGGCGCGAGCAGCAGCCAGAAACGCCGCCTTGCCTTGGGGCTTGTCGTAAAGGTAGCCCTCAAGGAACAAAAGCTCCGCTGCGCCCGCGACATCGGTGTCGACATCTTCGGGGCCAAGCTCGGTGGAGATGCCCAGATAGGTGTTCATGGATCGCTCCCCATCTGGAGTGACGAAGATCATCGACCGCGAGGTGGGTAGGTCCGCCCCCGTGACCGGCGCGTTGGTGACATGGGTGCCAACCTCGGTCATTTCGCGCACGTAATCGACGCCCGGTGCGTCATCGCTGACCCGTCCGATAAAGGCGGTGGAAATGCCAAGCGCGCCCAGCCCCGCGATGGTGTTGGCGACAGACCCGCCCGCCATCTGCGTGCGGTTTTCCATGCCTTCATACAGCGCCTCACCCCGGTCCTGATCGACCAGCTGCATCACGCCCTTGTCGATGCCCATACGGGTCAGGAACGCATCATCACATTGGGTGATCACATCCACCACGGCGTTGCCGATGCCGACAGCTTGAAATTTGGTCATAGGGTTTTTTCCTCGTAAAGGCATAGGTCATTAATGATGCAGGTGGGGCACATGGGTTTGCGCGCCTTGCAATGATAGCGCCCGTGTAAGATCAGCCAGTGGTGGGCGTAAAGCTGAAAATCGGCTGGCACGTTATCTTCTATGGCCCGTTCCACGGCGACCACATCTTTGCCCGGCGCAATGCCCGAACGGTTGCCGACGCGGAAGATATGCGTGTCGACGGCCTGTGCTGGAAAGCGCCACCACATGTTGAGCACCACATTGGCCGTTTTGCGCCCCACGCCGGGCAGGCTTTCGAGGGCGGCACGGGAACAGGGTACCTCACCGCCGTACTCCTCCACCAGAATGCGGCTCAGCTTCATCACGTTCTTGGCCTTGTTGCGGTAAAGCCCAATGCTCTTGATATGCTCGATCAGCCTCTTTTCGCCCAGATCGAGCATCTTTTGCGGCGTATCCACGATTTTGAAAAGCGCTTCCGTCGCCTTGTTCACGCCGACATCGGTCGCTTGCGCTGACAACGCGACGGCCACCACCAGCGTGTAGGCATTGGTGTGATTGAGCTCCCCCTGTGGTTCAGGTTCGTGCGCCTGAAACCGGGTGAACGCCTCGCGGATGGAATGGTAATCAAGTGTTTTGGCCATGGCCCCCTCATGCCCGGCAAACCGCAAAAGCGCAACATTCGGGTCGTGTCACTGCGTGCCAACAGATAGATTGGGGTCATGTCCTGTAAAGGAGGGTGTGATGACCCAAGAGAACGAAAACGGCTACCACTTTCAAGTGATGCGCCGTGCGATTGATTTGATAGATGCCGCCGCCGAGACGGACCCGGGCGTGATCCCGCTGGACCGGCTGGCGAGTGAGATGAACATGAGCCCCGCGCATTTCCAAAAGGTGTTCACCGCCTGGGCCGGTGTGTCGCCCAAACGCTACCAGCAATATCTGGCGCTGGGGCAGGCGAAAACGCTGTTGGCGGAACGCTTCACCATGCTGGAGACCGCGAATGAATTAGGACTGTCCGGCACCGGGCGGCTGCATGATCTTTTCCTGCGCTGGGATGCGATGAGCCCTGGTGAGTTTGCCCGCAAAGGCGAGGGGCTCACGATCTATTGGGGGTGGTTTGACAGCCCCTTTGGTCTGGCCCTCGTGATGGGCACGGAAAAGGGCATCTGCGGCATCGGCTTCGTCAATGAGATGGGCGAAGATTGGGCTATGCAGGATATGATCCGCCGCTGGCCCAATGCCGATTTCATGGAAGACCCGATGATGCTGCGGCCATGGGTGCTGACCGCCTTTGGCGCGGGTGGGCAGGCGGGGGAGGCGGCACCGCTTTATCTGATTGGCGCGCCCTTTCAGATCAAGGTGTGGGAGGCTCTGTTGCGCGTGCCGTCTGGCCACGTGACCACCTATTCGGAAATCGCGGGCGCCATTGGCAAACCCAAGGCGGTGCGCGCTGTGGGAACGGCGGTGGGGCGCAATCCGATCAGCCTGTTGATCCCGTGCCACCGTGCGCTGCGCAAGTCGGGAGAACTGGGCGGATACCATTGGGGCTTGCCGGTGAAACGGGCGATTCTTGCGTGGGAATCCGCGCGGGCGGATGCGCAGATGCAGCAGGCGGGGTGACGTGTCGATGGCTTGCAGTCGGTCGGTGAAGGAAGGATAGTTTCCAAGAACCGAAGTACTGGAGACGCCGATGTTCCGCCGACTGAAACTGTTTTTCCAAGCCGTTCAAACCGTGCGCGCAGTCCGCAAAGGCGGTGACCCGGATGCTGCCATTGATCAGCTGATGCAGAAAGCTGGGCTTGGGGGTGATGACGGCGACGCGGAGGCGTCTTGGGACAATGCCGCCGCCGATACACTGCTCGACCCGCCGTTTGACCGCCTCTACCCTGACCAGCACAGCCTGACCGCACATCATCTGACCATGATCCGCCAGATGCGGCTCAGCTGGAACGGCACTGAATCCGGCGCGCCGCAATGCCATCCGCATAACAGTTTCACTGGTGGTCGTGCGCCCGATCTGGTGCGCGAATTCTTGGGCGATGCGGATGATGCGGGGGTGGCAGATTTCATGATTTCGCTTTTGCCGGCTTTGAGTGTTTTCACCGATCAGGCCACGCTGACGCCGGGGCATTACACGCTGACAAACATGGATGCCGCGTCGCTGGGTGAAAGCAAACAGGGGCTGCGGGATGCTGACACGCTTTTCGCCATTTCCGACGACATGCAGATCGAGATTGATGCCGATGACATTGCCCTCGCGCGGGCCGCCACGTGGGAATGGCCCTATGAGGATGACATGCTCGATGCGCTGGAGCGCGGCGATATCGCCGGGCCAACAGTGGATCCCAAACGGCCCTATGGCGATATGAGCTATTACGCGCTCGATGTGCACCGGGTGCTGGACTGGCCCGTGGAGGCGCGCAACGAAGACGGGTTCATTCAGCTGACCGAGGCGCAGGAGGCGGAGGCCACGCGGCTGCATTTCCGCCAATTGGGTGTGATGCAGGCGCTACTGGAGCACGGGGCGGTCACCCTCTGACGCAGAGATGATCCAGTCGCGCACCTGCTCTGCCTGCGGGCTGAGGGGGTTGGTCGATGACCACACCAGATAAAACCCTGCCCCCGTTTTCCATGCCCATTCATCCCGGCGCGCCAGCAGGCCCTGATCGATCAGATGGTCGGTCACATGGTGCCAACCAAAGGCAAACCCTTCCCCGGCAATCGCGGCCTGCATGACCAGCGCGTAATCGTTCAGCCGCAACCCCGTGCGCGGTTCGCGGTAAGGCACACGCCAATGGGCAAAGAAATCAGCCCAACCCGGACGCGCGCGGATCGGTTCTTCCAGATGGATCAGGGCGTGATGGGCCAGCGCGGCCACAATGTGCAAGTCAACGGCTGCGTCCATCACGCGGGGGGCCGCGATGGGGGAAATGACCTCTGCCGCGATCAGATGGCTTTCGCAGCCCGGCCAAGTGCCGGTGCCGCGCCTGACGCCAAGGCTGATCCCTTCGGCATCGATATCGGGTTCCCGTTCCGTGTTTTGCAGCCGAAGATCTACCCCGGGATGGGCCGCATGAAACCCCGCCAAGCGCGGGATCATCCAGTAATGCACGAAGGCGGATGAGGCCGACAGTGTTACATGATCCTGCGCAGCCTGGCCCGACAGCATTTCGGCCGTCTTATGAATGCGGGCAAAGGCATCTGCGACGTCGTTGAACAGCCGCTCACCTGCATGGGTCAGGGCCACGGATCGGTGGGAACGAACGAACAGCAACGTACCAAGTGCGCTTTCCAACTGCTTGATCGAGGCGGAGACAGCAGGTTGCTGGACATTCAGCTCACGCGCCGCACGCGTGAAGGAGCCGGTGCGGGCAGCGGCCTCAAACACCAGAAGATGGCGCGGGGACGAAACGAGTTTCCACAGATTTTGCATAAGCTGAAGTTATCCAAAGACTTGCTATTTGCAAGCGTTACAACAGTGTGTGCCAGTATTAGACTAACCCTCAGGCATGTCGGAACATGGGGATGGTCAGACGGTCGCGCCCGGGTGTCCGAACGGTTATGCGTGGTGTTCGCCGGGTATATGGGGTCGCCGATTGGTGTGGCGGTGGACGCGAATTTGATGGACTATGAACTACGGCGCAAAGGGCAGGCCCCGGGGGCGGGGTTACGGCAGGCTGGGGGCCGGCCCCAAAGATCCCAGAGTTTTTCTGGCAGGACGACGCGCAGGACAGGAGATAGCTGATGAGTGCGGGCGATACATTTGATGCGGATCTGACGGCGCGGTTGGAGGCACTGCAGGATGAGGGTTTGTACAAATCCGAGCGGGTGATTTCCTCGAAGCAGGCGGGCGAAGTGACGTTGGACAGCGGCGCAGAGGTGGTGAACCTATGTGCCAATAATTACCTCGGTCTGGCTGACGACGCGCGGGTGATTGAGGCAGGGCATGACGCGTTGGATCGATACGGGTTTGGCATGGCCAGCGTGCGCTTCATTTGCGGCACGCAAGAAGAGCACAAAGCGCTGGAGGCACGGATTGCCAACTTTCTGGGAATGGAGGATGCCATCCTTTATGCCGCCGCCTTTGACGCCAACGCGGGGCTGTTTGAAACGCTATTGGGTGAGGATGACGCAATCATTTCTGATGCGTTGAACCACGCCAGCATCATCGACGGGGTGCGGCTTTGTAAGGCCAAGCGGTGGCGCTATGCCAATTCCGACATGGCCGATCTGGAGCGCTGCTTGCAGGAAGCGCAGGGGGCAAAGCATCGAATGATTGCCACCGATGGTGTGTTTTCCATGGATGGATACTTTGCCAAACTGGATGAGATTTGTGACCTGGCCGAACGCTATGACGCGATGGTCATGGTGGATGATTGCCATTCAACCGGTTTTGTGGGGGCGACGGGCCGCGGCACCCATGAGCATTGCGGCGTCATGGGCCGGGTCGACATTCTGACCGGCACGCTGGGCAAGGCGCTGGGGGGCGCGTCTGGTGGCTATACGGCGGCGAGCGCGCCAGTGGTGGATTGGCTGCGGCAGCGGTCGCGGCCCTATCTCTTTTCCAACACGCTGGCGCCGGTGATTGCAGGGGCATCCATGCGGGTGTTTGATTTGCTGGATGATGAAGGCGATGCCCTGCGCACGCGGCTTTGGGAGAATGCCGCCTATTTCCGCGCTGAAATGGGCAAGCTGGGGTTCGAATTGCTGCCGGGGTCCCATGCAATCATTCCAGTCATGCTGCGCGATCCGAAGCTGGCGCAAGAGATGGCGGCGCGGTTGCATGAGAAGGGTGTGTTCGTCACCGCCTTCAGCTTTCCGGTGGTGCCCAAAGGGCAGGATCGGATCAGGACACAAATGTCGGCGGCACTGACGCGGGGCATGCTGGACCGGGCGATTGCAGCCTTTGGCGACGTTGGCCGCGATTTGGGCGTGATCAAGTGATCCATCCTTCCGTTATAGAAACCATCGAGAACACGCCGTTGGTGGAGCTTTCCCGCGTGCGCGAGGAGCTGGCGCTGGACGGGCGCATTCTAGCCAAACTGGATTACATGCTGCCGGGCTTTTCCAAGAAGGACCGCGCCGCACGGGCGATCATCGAAGGCGCGCGGGCGACGGGGGATCTGGCGCCGGGGCAGACGGTGGTGGAACTGACCTCCGGCAATATGGGCACGGGGTTGGCGATTGTCTGCGGTGTGCTGGGCCATCCTTTTGTGGCGGTGATGAGCGAGGGCAATTCGCCTGAGCGCGCGCGGATGATGCGGGCGCTGGGGGCAGAGGTTGTGCTGGTCCCGCAAGCGGAGGGCAGTCAGTCGGGGCAGGTGTCTGGCGATGATCTGGCGCTGGTTGAGGCAGAAGCGAGGCGGATCACCGCCGAGCGGGCCGCATATCGCGCGGATCAGTTCGAGCGCGCCGGCAATCCGCTGGCGCATGAGGCAGGCACGGGGCCGGAGATTTGGGAACAATCTGGCGGCGAAGTCACGGTGTTTTGTGACTTCGTCGGTTCCGGAGGAACGCTTGCCGGGACGGCGCGGTATCTCGGGCCAAAGGGTGTGCGGTGCTACGGTATCGACCCCGATAGGCCCAATCACCCCATTCAGGGCGGCGGGTACTCGATGCCCGATCTGACCCATTTGCAAGGCGTCGATCTGGCAGGTTCCGTGACTGTGTCAGGCCGCGACGCCAAGGATGCCGCGCGCCTTCTGGCGCGGCACGAAGGCATTTTCGCAGGCTTTTCCGCCGGGGCCAATCTGGCCGGCGCGATCCAATTGCTGACGGGCCTCGAACAGGGCGGCACGGTCGCCATCGTGATGTGTGACAGCGGGTTGAAATATCTCAGCACCGATTTGTGGGAGTGAACGCAATGCAAAATCAAATGCGTGCATTGGTCAAAGCGAAACCGGAGCCCGGGCTTTGGATGGAACATGTGCCGGTGCCCGAACCCGGGCCCGCGGATGTGCTGATCAAGGTGAAGAAATCCGCCATCTGCGGCACGGATGTGCACATCTGGAAATGGGATGAGTTCAGCGCCAAGACAGTACCTGTCCCCATGGTTGTGGGCCATGAGTTCGTGGGTGAGATTGTCGACACAGGCGCGGCGGCGGTCAAGTACCGCGTCGGTCAGCGGGTGAGCGGTGAAGGCCACATCATCTGCGGCACCTGCCGCAATTGTCGTGCGGGGCGGGGGCATCTGTGCCGCGAAACCAAGGGCGTGGGCGTGAACCGGCCTGGCAGTTTTGCGGAATATGTCTGCATTCCGGAAGCCAATGTGGTGCCGATCCCCGATGACGTGCCGGATGAAATCGCGGCGATTTTCGATCCCTTCGGCAATGCCGTGCACACCGCGCTCAGCTTTGATCTGGTAGGGGAGGATGTGCTGGTCACCGGCGCGGGTCCCATTGGGATCATGGGGGCGCTGGTCGCGCAAAAGGTTGGTGCGCGCAAGGTGGTGATCACGGACATCAACCCTTATCGGCTGGATCTGGCCCGTGCGATGGGCGTGCAGCACGTGGTTGATGTCTCGCAAGCGCAGCTGCGCGATGTGATGGATGACATCGGCATGACCGAGGGCTTCGATGTGGGGCTGGAGATGTCGGGCGCTTCGGCGGCCATGCAGCAGATGATCGCGCGGATGAACAATGGCGGGAAGGTCGCCCTGCTGGGCATCGCGCCCACCGCTTTCCCGGTCGATTGGAATACGGTGATTTTCAAGATGCTTGAGATCAAGGGCATCTATGGCCGCGAGATGTTTGAGACCTGGTACAAGATGATTGCGCTGGTGCAGGGTGGCCTTGACCTGACGGGCCTCATCACGCACCGCATCTCTATTGACGATTTCGGTCAGGGGTTTGAGGCCATGATGTCGGGCAACTCAGGCAAGGTCGTAATGGATTGGGAAGGCTGAAAGATGACAGATATCGGTGCAACATTCAGGGCGCTGCATCAGCGAGGCAATCCGCTGGTGATGATCAACGCATGGGACAGGGGTTCTGCGGTGATGATGCAGAATTTGGGCGCCAAGGCGATTGCCACGACATCTGCCGGGCATGCCTTCAGCCTGGGGCGCGTGGATGGCGGGACGATTTCGCGGGATGAGGCGCTGGCCCATGCGCAGGATCTTGTGTCGGCGGTGGACATCCCCGTTTCTGGCGATTTTGAGAATGGGTTTGGTGGGTCGCCTGAGACTGTGGCGGAAACCATCCGAATGGCCGCGGAAGTGGGCCTTGCCGGGTGTTCGATCGAAGACACCGCTTTGCCGGAATTCGGGGCCTACGCGTTCGATCTGTCGGTGGAACGTATCCGCGCGGCGGCGTCTGCAGCCCGCGCTTTGCCAGGTGATTTTGTCATGATCGCGCGGGCCGACGGGCTGATCTACGAAACCTACGATCTGGATGAGGCGATCCGGCGGGTTCAGGCCTATGAGGCGGCGGGTGCCGATGGTGTCTACATTCCCGCACCGCCCGATTTCGAGAGCCTCAAGCGGATAGTGGATAGCGTGTCCGTGCCGGTCAATGCGCTCGCGTCAGGAGGGTTCGCCAATCACAGTTTGGCGGAGTTCGCCCGGATTGGTGTGGCGCGTATTTCGGTGGGTGCGGCGTTGTCACGTGTCGCCTACGGTGCGGCCGTTGATGCGGCCAAAGAGATGGTGAGTGGCGGGTTTTCGGGTCTGTCGCGGGCCATCGAAGAAGAAGATATGGACGCGCTGCTGCAGCAGAACGGTGATTGATGCCCGCGCCTGAAAAGGCGGTCAGTCAATCCAGACGGTGACCCGGTCTGCACGGCCTTCGGCATCAATGACAGTCACAGTCGAATACCCTTTCTGCATGTTGTCGATGGTGCTTTCACGGCGGTGCATGCCGGTGATCACCGGCACGCCATCGGCCAGCCACGTAAATGGCGGAGTGCCGTCCCGCAGTTTCACGGGCATCACGCCATGATCCAGTGGCACGCGGCTGCCTGCGCGCGGGAAGATCAGCTTGGGCGCGTCCTCTGATGCTTCAAACACCGCGTTGCGCCCCGTGAAGCGGCGCAAGGGTTGGGGCAGTTCCGCGGTGGACAGGATCAGCGTATCCGGAGGTGGGGCGGGCAGCGGATCTGGGATGGATTTCACCCGGCCAAACGCCTCAAACAGAATGGGTGCGGCCAATTCCCCACCAAAGGCACCCGGCACCGGCGTGCCATCCGCGCGGCCAATCCAGACGCCTGCCACATGGGTGCCGTCAAAACCCAATGCCCAGGCATCGCGGTGACCATAGGAGGTGCCGGTTTTGTACGCGATCCGCCCTCGTGGCGCGCCGGGCGGTGGGGCAAGACCTGCAAGGATATCGCCCACCTGCCACGCCGCCCTGCGGGAAATGACGCGGTTGCCGTCGCCCGGATCAACATCCATACGCCAGCGCATGTCTCGGGCTGTCCCGCCCTGCGCCATCATCGCGTAAAGCTGCACCAGATCGGTCAGACTGACGCCGACACCACCCAAGGCCACGGCAAGCCCCGGCTGATCACCGGGCAAAGCAGGCCGCGCGCCGGATTTGCGCAGCGCGGCCATCAGATGGGCGGGGCCGATCTCATCCATCAGCAGCACGACGGGGATGTTGAGCGATTGGCGCAGCGCGTCTGACACCGTCAGTTCACCGCGAAACGCACCGTCGAAATTCTGTGGGGCATATCCGGCAAAGCTAACGGGCCGGTCGTGGATCAGGGTTTGGGGATGGGCCAGACCGCGATCAAAGGCCATCGCGTAAACAAGCGGTTTCAGCGTCGAACCGGGGGAGCGCAACGCGCGGGTCATATCGACAAATCCCTGACGCGCATCCCCGCTGCCGTAGCTTGCCGACCCGACGGAAGCGATGATGTCGCCGGTGGTGTGATCCGACAGAAGGATCGCAACGGAAAGATCATCGGGAAGCCCGCGCAGGGACGTCTGGGCCAGTGCCTCCAGGCGTTTTTGTACCTGCGCGTCGATGGTGAGGGTGTGCGTCAGGCGGGCAGGGTCATCCTTGCGTGCACGATCCGTCATGTGCGGGGCAAGCGCCGGAAAGGCGCGGCGCTTGTTTGGGACAGGTTCAGTGAAGGCCGCGTGGGCCGTATCGCCCGACAGCGTGCCGTTTGAAACCATACGGGTCAGTACGCAATCACGGGCCTCATGTGCAGCGTGATGTGCCTGATCAGGCCGCCGCGCTTCGGGCGCTTGGGGCAAGGCCACCAGAAGTGCGGATTGCGCAGGTGTCAGTCGACCGGGTTCCTTGCCGAACCATGCCAAGGACGCAGCACGCACGCCTTCCAGATTACCGCCCATCGGCGCGCGCGCCAGGTAAAGGCTCAGGATGTCGTCTTTGCTCAGGTCCCGTTCCAGCGCCCAGGCCACCCGGATTTGTCGCAATTTGCCGCGCATCCGCCCGGTGCCGCTGTCCTCCAAAAGCCGCGCCACTTGCATTGTCAGCGTGGACCCGCCTGAGACGACTTCCCCATGCCACACTGCCTGACCCGCCGCGCGCAGCATCGCGCGCAGGTCCACGCCGTTGTGGCGATAGAACCGCTTATCCTCATAGGCGATCAGCATGTTGATATAGCCCGGATCGACCGCATCCAAGGAGGTGGACAACCGCCACCGCCCATCATCGACGGTGTACAGGCGCAAGAGATTGCTGTGGCGATCCAGCACCTCAACGGACGTCTCTGTCAGCAACACGGGCAGATCGGTTTCCGCGATCCAGCGATCTATCGTATCGCGGGTTGCGCCGATGGCCAGCAACACCATCGCGAGGGTCAACAGCCAGCGGCTAACTCGCACGCTCCACCTCCCCTTCCCAAAGCCCCGGATAGCGCGTGACAAAACCGCTTTCATCCACGGTGATGTCGGTGGCGAAACTGGTTTGCTCGGCCTTGTAGTGCACCACATTCGGCAGGTCAGTCCGGGCATAGGTCTGATCCAGCGGCACAAGCTTGGCACAGGGGTATTGCAGCCACGCGGCGGAGACGTGCAGGTCTTCCGTTCCAAGCCGCCGCAGCGGCATCAGGTTGGTGGCCGGCGTGAAAGACAGATCAATGTCACACGCGCCCGCCACGCCATCTTGCTTGCGGTCATCAATCCACCACATGCCGTGATCGTGCACCATCTTAGCGCGCACCTCGCGGTCCTCATGCTGTCCGGCCAGATCGACGCTTTGCGTCACCCAGTCAGGCCCGCAGCGCACCACGTAATCGAGAGAGGCTATCCCCAGCTCATCGCGAAACCGCGCATGGCCAAGCAGGATCCACCCCTCACCCGTTTGGCTGAGACGGCAGGTATCTTCCCCCTCCCGATCCAACGCGCGCCATCGCGCGGTGGCGACGTGCCGATTTGTCATGCCCGGTTACTCCGTCACACTCATCCGGCCGGTGGCTGTGATCGCACGATAGGCGGGGCGGTACATATCCTCGACCGAGGCGGCCGGGTGGTGATAGGCACCGGGCGACACGGCCCGCACGATATAGGCTAGATCAAAGGGCCGATCATTGCGCCAGTCGACAGCGGCCAGGAACCGGTCAGCCCGGAATTCGGTATGTTCAGGATAGGCCGTATCAAGCCAATCAAGCGACCGGATATCACCGCCGCGCAGGATGTTGGGGTTGTCAATTTCTAACCCCGCAGGCAGCGGATCATTGATCATCAACCGCGCCTCGCCGCCCTCAAAGGGTGTGACGGTCAGGACAGTCACCAGCCGCGTGCCGGTTTCCACCCCGCTGAGCGATACCTCTTGGCCGTCCATATCAAAGTACCGCCGGGTGATTGCGTAGCCATAGCCGCCCGCATCTGGGGCCACTTCGGGCACCCCGAGGGTGGTGAGCGTGATATCCACCGGTGCGCTGCCGGTGTTCTGGAACGCTTGCGGCGTGGTGGCGTCTGCCTCCATCATCCGCACGAGGGGCCCGTCCAAGGGCGCGCCGTTCAGCGTGATCCCGGTGAGCGACGGATCACTGACCAGCGCATTCGCCGCAAGCAGCGTCCAGACCTGTTCTTGCGTCGACATATGTGGCGCGCTGAGTGCGCCGGACAAAGCCTGGGCATCCACCGCAGTGCTGCCCGCCTCCACCGCCAGTGTCAGCACAGCGGCGCGGTCCCGCAATTGGGTGCCATAGTCGGCGCGCCAAAGGTTGCGTTCCGTCCCGGTGACGCCGTTGATGCGATCCATGGCGCGGGCAAACATCCGGTCGGCGCGGGTCTGATCGCCATAGCTGGCCAGTGCGGCACCCAGTTGGGCCATGGCCATGGGCGTTGCAAAGTCATCGCCCTTCACATCCGCGAAGTAGCGCAGATCGCCCATCCGGGCCGCGCCTTCCCGGGCCAGCACCATCAGGGCATAGGCCACATCCTCCCCCCCGCTGTCAAAATCCGGGGCGTAGCTCACGCGGTTGCGCAGGTTGTCCATCGCCAGTTGAAAGGCCTGTCGCGGCACCTGATACCCTTTGGATCTTGCCCGAGACAGGAAGTCGGTGACATAGGCATCGAGCCAGAAATCACCGCTGGCCGCACGCCACAGTCCAAAGGCCCCGTTGCTGGCCTGCCGCGACAGGATTTGTGCCACGGCCTGATCCACGCGGGCCTGGATCTGGTCGTCATTTGCCAGCCCAAGCGCATCTGCCACATCCGCAAAATACAAAAGCGGCAGTGCCCGCGATGTCACCTGTTCGGTGCAGCCATAGGGGTAGCGATCGAGCGCCGACAAAAGCCCGGGCGCGTTCAGTTTTGCCAATGGCCCGGCCGACAATATCGCGCTGCCCGTACCGGGGCGCAGATCCGCCATCACATTGGCATCCAGCGTGAACGTATCGCCCACACCCAAAGAGAAGCGCCGCGTCGTGGCAACTTCTGGGTCGTTGGACCGAACGCCCAGCGTGACCTCTTTCACCAATTGTTTGCCATCAGGCGTGGTCAGCGCCACGCGAATGTCGTGATCGCCCACATCGCCCGCGCGGAACGGCAGCGCCAGCACGGCCTTCTCCCCTTCGCCCAGATCAAGGCCGGAAGGGATATCGGACACGAAGCTGAGACCGGCTGTGGTGACATCCAGACCCATGCGCCCCGCGGGGCCGTCCGTATGGACCACTTCCAGAAGAAGACGGCTTTGATCACCGGGGGCAAGAAATCGCGGCATTGAGGCCGTGACAACGACGGGATCACGGATCAGGACCTCATCTTCGGCCTGTCCTACACCGGTGTCAGACCATGCCACCGCCATCAACCGCACGGTGCCGTTGAAATCAGGGATATCGAAGCTGGCCGTCGCACGGCCCTCAGCATCCACGGCAAGCGGCCCAGTGAAATAGGCGACCAGATCATCCTGCGGGGGGGGGCTTTCGAAGCCCGCACCTGCGCCCGCATCACCGCCAGACCGCACTTGGCCTTGCGCACCGTTCATCCCGTCGATAAGCCGACCATAGAGATCTCGGATTTCCACACCCAACCGGCGTTGACCGAAGTAATGGTCAGACGGATCGGGGCTATCAAACCCGGTGAGGTTCAGGATACCCACATCCACGGCGGCCAGGGTCACGAAACCCTGGCTCTCCCCCAAACCATCCACAGTCACGGCGACCTCAACAGGGCCGCGCGGGTCAGACATTTCGGGCGCGTCGATCTCAACCGACAATTGCCGCGCGCCTGGGTCGATCTTGGCATAGGCCAGACCCAGCGACCGCGCCGGGTTACGGCCTGCGCTCTCATCCATGGGGCGGATGACTTGCGCGGTGACATAAGCGCCTGGGCCCCAGTCCTCAGTAACACTGACGGGGATCAGGTTATCGCCTTCTGTGACCTCAACCGCCTGCATATCGACCACGCGGTAGGACATCACTGTGATCAGCGCCGTGCCCGCATAGCGCGGCACGATGCGCAGCTGTGCGGTGTCGCCGGGGCGGTAATCGGGGCGATCCAAGGATAGCTCCAAAGTGTCCGGCGTGCTGGATGCATCTGCAGGCGCGTACCACCCAGCATAGAATTCTGCTGAGGAGCCGACATAGGCCCCGCCTTCCCGTTCCACGACCAGCTCATAACGTCCCCAATCCACGGGGGCAGACAGTGTCAGCGGATCCGACCCGAGCTGCGCAGTGCCAGTCTCCACCCGGGTGCGCGTCGTGATCGGTTCCCAATTCCAGTTGCCGTATTCCTCATACCACTGATAGCGTGTCTGAATGCGGTTCACCGTCCATTTGACAGGCATATCAACGCGGCCCAGATCGGGGCCGATGGCGATCACGTCGAATTCGGCCTCTGTCCCTTGGGGGACCACGTCGTCAAAGACCGGCTTGATCCCGATCATCGGCCCTGCGGGGGCCAGCATGCGGGTCACCTCCCGCTCCACCGGGCGGCCGGATCCTTCGCGTACGCTGACGATCATCCGTGCTTCATACGGGCGATCCTTGGCGGTGCTTTTGGGGATGGCGACGTTCAAAACAATCTGCCCATCCGGGCCGGTCTTGCCGCCCTCGACATAGTCGCTGGCACTGGGCGCGCGTTCGTCGAACAGGCCGAATTGGTAGCCGGGGAATTCTTCCAACGCGCGTTTGGGCGAAAGACGGATCAACCCATCGGCCACAAGCCCCGCACCGGGTGCACCGAAAAGGTACTTCGCCGCCACCGTCAACGGCGCGGTGTCCCCGGGGCGCAAGGGGGCGTCAGGCAGTGTCAGTTCAAAATCAATCCGCTCAGGCAGGAAGTCTTCGACCAAAACGCTCTGGCTGGTCAGCACGGGCGCGTCGGGGTCGGCCTTGATATCCAGCGTCCAAGCCCCGCGCGGGGCGGAGGCCGCGACGGGCATTTCAAAGACGTGCCCACCGGCGCTGGCGTCAGAGGACAGGTGCCGGGAATATTCGACCCCATCGGGGCGGCGCAGAATGGCGGTGAGCGGTAGACCAGTGATGGCATCAGAGAGCGCATCGCGGGCAAGGGCGGTGGCGTAAATCACCTCCCCTGCGCGGTAAGCGCCGCGATCCGTGGTGAGGAACACGTCAATGGCAGGCGCCGCTTCGCGCCCTTCCACACCGCGATCCGAAAGATCGAAGGCCGGGTCAGTGAGGGACAGGAAGGCCAGATCAGCCTCGCTTTGCTCGGCGATCACGAGGGCGGGGGCGGCACCTGCGGTGCCGCGTGTCAGGCCTGCATCAAAACGGGCATGCCCCATGGCATCGGTGGTGGCCGTGCCCAACGGGTCATTGGCGCGGGACAGCAGGGTCAGTTCAACACCTTCCAGCGCCGTCGCGTTGCCTAGCGATTTCACGAAGACATGCAGCCCGTCATTGCCCTTCAGCGTCGTCAGCCCAAGATCGGACAGCACGAACCACTGCGTCGCGCCTTCGCTGTCATAGATGTCTTCACCCGGCACGCGGGCAGTCAGCGCATAGATGCCGGGCAGTTCATCCGCCAGAACATCACCCAAAGGCAGGCGCGTGGTCATCGTCTGGTTAAGCGCATTTTGCACCTCCCCCACACCGCTCCAGACTTCTTCGGCCAGATCCGTGCTGAACCGGTCCGCCGCCCAATGATCCAGCGGGCGACCGAACAGATCATCCTGCATCACGCGCAGCAGATTGCGATCGCTCATCCGCATCAATTGCAGGTCAACCTCATCCAGGTTCACGCTTTCCACCGGCAGCGCGGCGTCGGAGGATTTGGGCAGCACATAGGCCCGGCCCGGGAAAGCGACAGATGGGGAACGATCCCGCACATAAAGCGCAATCTCTACATCCTTGATCAGCGTCTCCCCACTGGCGGCGGGCAGACCCTTGCGGAAGGTCACGGTGTAGCGTTCCCCATGCTGCACGCCATCGATGCAAAGCTGACGGCCATCGGGTTCCACGACCATGCCGGCGCTGGGCAGCTGCACGAAGGGCGTGTAATCCGTGCCGCCCTTGATCAGCGGCTCAGAGAACTCCGCGCAGATGCGCGGCGCGGCGCTTTCATTGTCCGCGCGGTGTTCTGTAATGCGGAAACCGTATTTCGCGACCGCAACCTCCAACGCGCTCAGCACATCGGCACGCGGCTGGATCCCTTCGGCCAGCCGCAGGGCACTGACCATATCACGACCTCGCCCAAGGCGTTCCAGCGCGGGCGCCATCTCCATCAACGCCGTCACGCGCATGCCGTCATTTGCCGCGCGCAAGTAAGCGTTCGCGGCGGCCTCAAAGGCCTGCTGACCATAGCGGTTTTTGTCCGAGTTGTTCTGCGTCTCAATCAGCATCGACAGCCGAGCATATTCCGCCCATTGATCGGCGGCGTCAGAGCGCGCGACAATCGCCCCGGTCCAGCGCATGGCGTTGAGGTAATCGCCCTGCGAAATCTCGCGCTGTGCGGCTTCCAGCATCTGGTCAACGCCCCATTGCCCGCCCGGATGGCGCGACCCGATGCTGAGCGCGAGATCGCGGATTTTGCCCCGGTCGCCTTGTCCCAGAAAGCCCAGATCTTCCATCCGCGTGCCCGCCTGCGCCAGAACGCGCGGGTCGGTGGCGAACATCTCAGCCGAGGTGGCACCGTCAAAGGGCTGCACCTCCAGCACCTTTGATTTAAGGAAACAGGCGTTTTTTTCGGTGTTGAACGTGTAGGCCTGACATTCTTGTGTCGCCATGCAGGCCGTTCGGCAGGCTTTGATCGTCGTGTCAAAAAGCGGGCTGATATCCGCGCCGAAGAAATCTGTCTTGGGGGTCACCACTTCCCGCCGTTCGGGCACGGGGGATTGGGCAATGGCGTGGCAGCTGAACGTGATGAAAAAAAGCGCGGATAAAATAGGGCGGAGCATGGAAACCTCCTTGTCATGCGGGTCTATGGTGCCACGCGTTCCGAATTCAGACAACGATTCCTCTTTTGTGCCGGGCCACTTGGGAAAAACCTTACCTCTCACCCGCGCGCATTAAGAAGATGTTCAGCATGATGCGGATATCCATTGCGTCAGGTTGGTTTCACGTCGGAGTACGGGTATGACCCTTGCAAATAAGCTGGCGGAAGAACGCAGGGCCCGTTTGGCGGCGGAACGGCGGCTGGAACAAAAACAAGCGGAATTGTCTGCCGCCAATCGCAAGCTGGGCAAACACGCGCTGGCGCTGAGCGAAGAAATTCACACCACCCGCGCAGTGGTCAAAACCGTGCAGGATGAAAACGCGCGGGTTAAATCCGATCTCAACGTTGCCACCGAAAAGGTGGAAATTCTGGAACGCCGTTTGTGGCATTCGATCAACACGATTGAAGACGGTTTTGCCGTATTTGATGCGGACAGTGAAATGGTCACGGCCAACAGTGCCTGGGTGGGGGCCTTCGGCGGGTTGGAGGATGTGAAACCCGGCGTCACTTACGTGGAAATCCTGCAACTGGCGACGGAAGAAGGCATTGTTGATACGGGCAAATACAAGCCCGTGGAATGGCGCGAAATGATGCTGGATCGCTGGCAAAGCCCGTCACCTGACCCGATGGTGATCCGGCTTTGGAATGATGAATATATCAAGCTGGTGGATCAACGCGGCCCCAGTGGCGATGTGGTTTGCCTCGCGCTGCGCATCACCGACAGCGTGCGCTATGAAAAGCGCCTTGAAAAAGCGCGGGTTGAGGCGGAGGCGGCAAACAATGCCAAATCCTCATTCCTTGCCAATATGAGCCACGAAATTCGCACGCCCATGAACGGCATCGTGGGCATGGCAGAGCTGATGTTCGACACTGAAATGTCGGAAGAACAGCAGCTGTACGCGGAAACGATCAAGAACTCAGGTGAGGCATTGCTTGTCATCATCAATGATGTGCTCGATTTCTCGAAGATTGAAGCGGGCAAGCTGGTGCTGATCGAAGAGGAATTTGACCTCGAACAATGCACACAGGAATTGGTCACGCTGATGCAGGTCAACAGCCGCGACAAGGGGATTGATCTGTGCGTGGATTTCGATCTGTTCCTGCCGCGGCGCTATGTGGGCGATGCGGGGCGCTTGCGTCAGGTTTTGACCAACCTTCTGGGCAACGCGGTCAAATTCACGGAAAAAGGTCACGTGATCCTGCGCGCCACCGGGTTTCCGTCTGAAGATGGCTTGATGACCGAATTGCTGATCTCCATCGAAGACACAGGGATCGGTATCCCGACAGAGAAGGTGAAACACATTTTCGGCGAGTTCAATCAGGTCGATGATGCCCGCAATCGCAAGTTCGAAGGCACCGGCCTTGGCCTTGCCATCTCGGAACGGCTGGTCGGCATGATGGGCGGCAAGATGTGGGTTGAATCGCAAGAAGGGGTCGGATCCACATTTGGCTTTACTGTCACGCTGCCTCAGGTCGATGCGGTCGACACCGATCTTCTGCGCCTGCCGGAGGGACTGCGATCCGTTCTCGTTGTGGACAATCAGGCGGTGAACCGCGCCATTTTGCAGCGCAAGCTTGAGGCGCTGAACCTGCAGGTCACTTTTGCCGAAAGCGGTGCAGATGCCCTGCCGATGTTGGCGGGGGGCGCGGGGATTGATTTGATCCTGACCGCCCATGTGATGCCGGATATGGACGGCTTCGAATTGACGGAAAGCTTGGCCGAGGCGGGAAATCAAACCCCGGTCATGGTCATGAGCCCGCACCCCAACCGCACGCAATCCGAACCGGCCCGCCGTTACGTGGCGGAAGTGCTGGCCTGGCCGTTGCAGCGGGATGCCTTCCTGATGGCGTTGCAATCCTGCACGGATCGCTTTGGCACGGCAGGACTGGATGATCTGACGCGATCTGCGGGCGATGCGGATCCTCGGGCGGTGGATGCGCAAGTGGTGGATGGTCAGTCCACTGAACTGCCCGCACCTGATGCAGCTGCGGAAACGGCGCCACACTCGGTCGCGGGCGAGGCCGCACCGAAGGTGTCTGAGCACAATGATGATGATGCATCGCCAACGGTTGAGGTGGTGCCAGATTTGCCAGCAGGCGATCTGGAAGACGTATTCGTGTCAGAGCCATCAGACGATCCTGCACCGGACGAGGCACCGCAGTCAGTAACGCCCCAAACCAACGCGCCCGAACAGGCGGCGGTCATGGCGCCCGCCGCACCACAATCTGAAAGTGCAACATCTGAGGCTGAAGCGCCTGTTGCTGAAGAGCTTACGGTTGAAACACGCAAGGTCGACATACCCAAACGCCTGCACCTGTCTTGGGCAGCAGAGGCGCAACCAGCGGTCGACCCTGAACCCGCCGTTGATCCTCCGCCGCCTCAAGCCGAGACGATCGAACCCGCGGCACCCCCTCAAACTGAGCAAGGTCTGGCCACTGCACCTGTATCCGCACCCGAGCCAGACGCCGCCCTGCTGTCCGCAACCGACGCGGACCCGGCACCGCCACAGGCTAATGATGAAGACGTCAGCGGGGCACGAAAAATGCGGGTCCTGGCCGCTGAAGACAATCGCACCAACCGGCTGGTGTTTTCAAAGATGGTCAAAGACCTCGACATCGATCTTGAATTCGCAACCAATGGTCGCGAGGCGGTGGAGCTTTACGGCGTCCACACCCCCGATATCGTTTTCATGGACATTTCCATGCCGGAAATGGACGGAAAAGAAGCCACGCGCCTGATCAAGGATATTCAGGCAGAGGCTGGCTACCATATCCCCATCGTGGCCATGACTGCCCATGCGATGGGCGGTGACAAGGAGGATATTCTCGCCGCAGGCCTCGACGCGTTTTTGACCAAGCCCCTCAAAAAGGCCCTGATCACGGAAGAAATCGTCAAAGCCTGCCCGGATGATGCACGTACCCCAACACCCGATGCATAACCCGGATGCCAAGCGCGGCCGCGAAGTCTTTTCAAAGACTTCGCCACCAGCGTTGGCGACATTTTTTTCGCAAAAAAATGTTTCCCTTTAAGGGTCCCTAACGCGCCCTGTCAGGCGCGTACCAGGTCCTCGTAGGATGTCGCGATGTCCCGGGCCATGGCACCGACTTCAAAATTATAGTCGCCGATCTGCCCGACGGGTGTGACTTCTGCCGCCGTCCCCGTCAGCCAACATTGCTGAAACCCTTCCAGTTCACCCGGCTCAATGTGGCGTTCATGCACCTTGACCTGACGTTTCTCCAGCATGCTGATCACCGTCTGCCGCGTCAGACCGTTGAGGAAGCAATCAGGCTTGGGCGTGTGCACTTCGCCATCCTTGACGAAGAAGATATTGGCGCCCGTCGCCTCCGCCACGTAGCCGCGATAATCAAACATCATCGCGTCCGAACAGCCTTTCGCCTCAGCCTCATGCTTGCTGAGCGTGCAGATCATGTAAAGACCCGCGGCTTTGGCCTTGCACGGGATCGTCTCCGGGCTCGGGCGTTTCCACTTCGCGATGTCCAGCTTTGCGCCCTTGAACTTCGCGTCACCATAATAGGCGCCCCATTCCCAGGCCGCGATCGCCATCCGCACCGGGTTGCGCGCACTTGCGACACCCATGTCATCGCCTGCACCACGCCAGGCCACCGCACGCACATAGGCGTCTGTCAGCCCGTTTTCCGCAAGCACCTTGGCCTTGGCCTCTTCAATCTCATCCACGCTGAACGGGATTTCGAAATCCAACTCTCCGGCGGAGAAATGCAACCGTTCAGAATGCTCCCGGCTTTTGAAAATCTTGCCGTTATAGGCGCGCTCCCCCTCAAACACGGAACTCGCGTAGTGCATGGCATGTGTCAGGATATGCACATTGGCATCACGCCAATCCGTCATCTGACCATCCATCCAGATCGTGCCGTCACGCTTGTCGTAACCTGCCATTTCCCTTCTCCTCCTGTTCCACAAGAGCCTGTCGCCCTCATCGGATGCTTTGCAAATGTTGCGTAAGATACGTCCGTTTCGGACATAAAATTACGCCAAATCTGAGATTCGCTATCAGTTTGATGTTGGAATGTCAACAAAGCTGACATATTATTGGCAGCAGGAGAGAGTGAGGACCGGATAGATCTCATGGGGGAGGCCCATTTAGACGATCCATCGCAATATCTGTCTGATGAACAGGTGCGACAGGGCATTGAGGCGATGTTTTTCGCCTATCGCGGGTTCACCCGTGATCCGGACCGTATTCTGGAAACGTTGGCCTATGGCCGTGCCCATCACCGCGCCATCCATTTTATTGCCCGTAGCCCCAGCACCACGGTGAACAACCTGCTGGGCATTCTGGGCGTGACCAAGCAATCCCTGAACCGCGTGCTGCGCACACTGATTGCCGATGGGCTGGTGGAAAGCCGCGTAGGCGAAAGCGACAAGCGCGAACGCCATCTGCGCCTGACGGAAAAGGGCGCGCGCCTTGAACGACAGTTGAGTGACGCACAGCGTGCCCGCATGCGGGAGGCCTACCGCGCTGCCGGCCCGGATGCTGTGGCTGGATTTCGCACCGTGCTTGAGGCAATGATGGAGCCGGAGCTTCGGCGCAAATACCAGCGCCTAGGGGAACAAGACCCATGACTGAACCTGATCCGCATCTTCTGATCGTCGATGATGACGAACGCATCCGCGAGCTTTTGAAGAAGTTCCTGCTGCGCCACGGGTTTCTGGTGTCCGTCGCCCGCGATGCGGTGCATGCGCGCAAAATCCTCTCCGGGCTCGAATTTGATTTTATCGTGCTGGATGTGATGATGCCCGGCGAAGACGGGATCGCGCTGACCCGTGCGTTGCGCGAAGATATCACCACGCCCATCCTTCTGCTGACCGCCAAGAGTGAGGCCGAAGACCGGATCAAGGGGCTTGAGGCCGGGGCGGATGATTACCTTGCCAAACCGTTTGAACCCAAGGAATTGCTGCTGCGCATCAACGCTATCCTCCGCCGCATGCCCGCGACAGAAATGGAGGCCGTGGCCCCCAAGGTGCTGCAAATGGGACAAGTGCGGTTTGACATCGAACGGTCAGAATTGGTGAACGGCGATGCACCCGTGCGCCTGACAGCGACCGAAGTGCAATTGATGCGCATCTTCGCCGAACATCTGCGCGAACCGGTTAGCCGCACAACGCTGGTGGAAGAACTGGGCCGCGACAAAGGTCAGGCGCAGGAACGTGCGGTCGATGTGCAGATCACGCGACTCAGACGCAAGATCGAGGCCGATCCAAAACAACCGCGCTATCTGCAGACGGTGCGCGGCGAAGGGTATATGCTGGCGCCTGATTGATCCGCCGGGATTTGAGTATTTTTGGCAAGATGAAACCGGGGCGGGCGCGCCTTTCCCTAGACATTTCCCGGCTTAGATGATTTGCCAAGCGCAGATTTTGCCTTGGAGGATGCGATGCTCGATTCCACGACTGACCTGAAATCTCTTTTGAAAGACCCCTCGCTTCTGGTGGAGGCGGCGTATGTGAACGGGGCGCTGACAGATGGCGATAATGGCACGTTTGAGGTCACAAACCCCGCGCGTGGTGACGTGATCGCCAATGTCGCGGATCTGAGCCGGGCGCAGGTGGCCGATGCCATTTCGGCCGCGCAAGCTGCGCAAAAGGATTGGGCCGCCTGGACAGGCAAGGAACGCGCCACCGTTCTGCGCAAGTGGTATGAGCTGATGCTGGAACACGCCGATGATCTGGCCACCATTCTGACCGCAGAACAGGGCAAACCGTTGGCAGAGGCCAAGGGGGAGATCACCTATGGGGCATCCTTCATTGAATTTTTCGCCGAAGAGGCCAAGCGCATTTACGGTGAAACGATCCCCGGCCATCAGCGCGACAAGCGCATCACTGTAATCAAGCAGCCCATCGGGGTCGTGGCGTCGATCACACCATGGAACTTCCCCAACGCGATGATCACCCGCAAAGCCGCACCGGCGCTGGCGGCGGGATGTACTTTCGTGGGCAAACCTGCGGGCGAAACACCGCTGTCGGCGACGGTTCTGGGCGTGTTGGCGGAACGTGCGGGCATTCCCAAGGGCGTGCTGAACATCGTCACATCGACCGCCGAGTCCGAGGTTGGCAAGGAATTCTGCGAAAATCCCGCCGTACGTAAACTTACCTTCACAGGGTCCACCCAAGTGGGTCGCATCCTGCTGCGTCAGGCCGCTGATCAGGTGCTGAAATGCGCGATGGAGCTGGGCGGGAACGCGCCCTTCATCGTGTTCGACGATGCCGATATCGACGCCGCCGTGGAAGGCGCGATCATGTGCAAGTTCCGCAACAACGGGCAGACCTGTGTGTGTGCCAACCGCATCTACGTGCAGGCCGGTGTTTACGACGAATTTGCCGAGAAGCTGCAGAAGGCCGTCTCTGACCTGAAAATCGGCGATGGACTGGAGGAAGGCACAACGCTTGGCCCACTGATCAACTCCGCCGCAATCGACAAGGTGCAGGAACATGTGGCCGATGCGACCTCTAAGGGGGCCAAAGTTCTGATGGGCGGTGCCGATCCGATGGAGGGTACGGGGTATTTCCTGCCGCCCACGATCCTGACGGATGTGACGCAGGACATGATGGTCAGCCACGATGAAACCTTCGGGCCCCTCGCCCCGCTTTTCAAATTCGAAGATGAGGATGCAGTGATCGAGATGGCCAATGACACGATCTTTGGTCTGGCCAGCTACTTCTATGCCAAGGATCTGAGCCGCGTTTACAAGGTGGCCGAGGCGCTGGAATACGGGATTGTCGGCGTGAACACAGGGATCATTTCGACCGAGGTCGCACCGTTTGGCGGCGTGAAGCAGTCGGGCCTTGGCCGAGAAGGCAGCCATCACGGGCTCGATGAGTTCCTTGAGATGAAATACATCTGCATGTCGGTGTAAGACATGTGGGGTGAAACCCCACTCTCCGTCTTCGTAAAAAAGTTCGGGACCCCGCCAAGGATTGACCATTGGCGCGCGTCCTATCACCGTGATGCGCATGGAACCTTCCAATGAAAGCCTCGCCCGTGCGGCGGCTGGCGGTGATGGGGCGGCCTTTGCGCAGCTCTTGGAACGGCAGTATGACGGCATCTTCCGCCTTGCCTTTCGTCTGACCGGCGACCGGGCAGAGGCGGAGGATTTGACGCAGGATGTCTGCGCCGCGCTGCCTGCCAAGCTGCAGGGTTTTCGCGGTGATGCAAGGCTCACCACATGGCTTTGGCGCGTGGTCGTGAACGCCGTCCACGATCGCCGCCGCCGGGCTGCCACTCGTGCCAAGAACACCGAAGGCTGGGGCGATTGGGAGGTGAACCGCCGCGCCACGGACACGGAAACCGCAGAGGCGGTCGATTGGTTAACCCAAGCAATGCGCGCCTTGCCGGAAGATCTGCGCGATACGCTGGCCTTGGTGCTGGATGACGTCACGCACGCGGACGCCGCCGACATTCTGGGCGTCTCAGAGGGCACCATCAGCTGGCGGGTCAGTGAGGCCAAGAAACATCTGCGCGCCCTGCGCGAGAGAGAGGATCAGGTATGAGCGACGAGTTTGACGACCTGAAAAATGCCATGAATTCTGCCACGCCCGCGCCCGATGCCGCGCGAAAGGCGGCGAATTTGGCAATGGCGCAAAAAAATTTCGAAAACCTCCAAGGATCGCGGGAGGAGCCGCGTCTTACCTCTGATCGCCCGAAAACGGGCTTTATCAGAGGAGTTCGAAATATGTTGAATGCAATGACCACACGCGGTGCCCTGACGGCCAGCACCGCTTTTGTCGCCCTTGGCCTTGTGGCCGTGATCCCCGACTGGGGGCAAGCGCCTGACGTGTTCGAGGTGGGTTATGCCGTGGAAGAGGCTGCGCCCGCGACAGAGAAACGCAAACGCATGGAAAATACTCAGCTTCCAGCAACAGCCGAGGCGGAAGACATGCTGAATTTATCACGTGAAGCGCCGATGTTTTCTGGCGGTTCTGAGCAATCTGCGGACGCGGAGGTTTCTGGAGAGCTTGTCCAAGGGTTTACCGGGATCAGCGGTTATACGGATGGAAGCATGCGTGCTCTTCCTGAGCCAATCATCATTATCCAGCCCGAAAGCAACACGGAAACCTTCCCCGATGCCGATCAAAATCCGCTGAAAGTGACGCTGGAAGAACCCGTTTCCACCTTCTCCATTGATGTGGACACGGCGTCTTATTCTGTCGTCCGGTCCTCATTGACCAATGGTCAGTTGCCGCCGGAAGGTGCCGTGCGGATTGAGGAGATGATTAACTATTTCCCCTATGCTTATCCCGCGCCAGACGGTGATGCGCCCTTCAAGCCCACGGTGACTGTCGCGCAGACGCCGTGGAACCCGGATACACAGATCCTGCACATTGCGATCCAAGGCGAAGAACCGGCCATTGAGAACCGCCCGCCGCTGAATCTGGTGTTCCTGATTGATACGTCGGGGTCCATGAATTCGCCGGATAAACTGCCTTTGTTGAAGCAAAGTTTGGCGATTATGCTGCCTGAACTGACCGATCAGGATCAGGTGGCCATCGTTACCTATGCAGGCAGTGCCGGTCAGGTGCTGGAGGCGACGCCCGCCACCGACCGCGCGGCGATTTTGGCGGCGATGGATAACCTCTCTGCCGGTGGGTCCACCGCAGGTCAAGCCGGGTTGCGGCAGGCTTACGCCGTAGCGGAAGGCATGGCTGAGGAAGGCGAAGTCACCCGCGTGATCCTTGCCACCGATGGCGATTTCAATGTCGGGCTGAGCGATCCCGAGGCGCTGAAAGACTTCATTGCCGACAAGCGCGACAGCGGCACATACCTGTCCGTCATGGGCTTCGGCCGCGGCAATCTGGATGACGCCACGATGCAGGCCTTGGCTCAGAATGGCAACGGGCAGGCATCCTATATCGACACGCTGAGCGAAGCGCAGAAAGTGCTGGTCGATCAGTTCACTGGCGCGCTTTTCCCCATCGCGAATGACGTGAAAATCCAGGTGGAATTCAACCCCGCCCAGATCGCCGAATACCGCCTCATCGGCTATGAAACCCGCGCGCTGAACCGTGAGGACTTCAACAATGACAAGGTGGATGCGGGCGATATCGGCGCGGGTCATTCCGTGACGGCGCTGTATGAGATCACGCCCGTTGGCTCGCCCGCGGTGCTGAATGATGCCCTGCGCTATGGCGAGGCGGCCGCCGCGAGTGACAGCGAAGAGCTGGGCTTCTTCAAACTGCGCTACAAAGCGCCGGGCGAAGATCAAAGCCAGCTTATCGAAACGCCGATCACCCAAGGTGGTGAGGTCTCTGGCGACATGCGCTTTGCCATGGCCATCGCGGGCTTTGGTCAACTGCTGACCGACAGCCCCTACTTGGGTGATTGGGGATATGACCAAGCCATCGGTTTGGCCAATGCGGCCAAGGGCGAAGACGCTTTCGGCTACCGCGCGGAAGCGGTGCGCCTTATGCGCCTGGCAGAGAGCCTCGATCCGTGAGGCCCTGCCTTGCCCCGCAGGGCCTCAGGCTTTGCGGGGCATCCTCAACCAAGGCGCGGCAATCATGATCCAGCCAAGCACGCCCTGGCCATGCGCCGATAGGGATTGCGGGCCCGAGAAGGTCAGGAATTCAAAGGCCTTTACCGGGCTTGGCGGCGGAAAGATCACCCACTGACGGGGAAGAAATTCAAAAAGCAGGTGGTAGTACTGAAAATACACCTGCGGCGACACCCAGACGAAAATGTAGAACAGGAGAAGGGATCCGATGGGCCGCATCCACACCGGCCGATGCCGCAAAAGCCGCCACGCTGCATAGACGGACAGGACAAACAAAACCCCGCTCAGACAGGCAAGGCCCGCTTGTCCCAGCGGCGACAGATCGAAAAATGATTCTTGCGTATACATGGAACCCCTCCGACAAAAAGCCGCCCCTGAAGGCGGCTTTTCCATCATTTGGCCCGCGGCCTAGTTCAAAGGCGCAACCGCCAGAATGACCGAGAATTGTTCGCAGTAGATGTAAAGTTCATCATACTGCGCCGTGTCGATCCCCGCAGGCACGGTAAAGGACGCAGCGCCCGACTTCACGGTCAGCTTCTCATGGATCTTGGACCCTTTGGCGTATGTTTCACCGCTGCCAAACCCGATCTTGATGTCCGGCGGGTTCTTGGCAGGATCGAAGACGTAGTTGTTGCCCAGCGTGACCGTGGTTTGGCCGCCATCGGTTTTCACCTCGACGGTGCCTTTGACGTTGTAGCCCTGACGACCGGACAGCTGACCTTGACGGGTGGACCCGGCAAAGGACGGCTTGGCAAGGGCGAGTGTTGCGGCGGAGGCCAGCGTGAAGCCAGCGAATTGACGGCGGGAGAGGTTCATTTCAAAATTCCTAAGCTCTGACTGCGCGTTGAAGCCTATCTAGGCATGCATCGAGAATGTGTAATGGAAAATGAGGTTACAGGCTCTCACTTCGCCTTGACAGGTTTCGTGATCAGCACGGGTGAAAACCACCGCGCGCGGCCGAAAAAGTATCGTGAAAACAATATTTTGGACAATTGTTACAAACATCAAAAAACCCCGGAGCGGCGCGCGCCCCGAGGTTCGTCTTGGCGTCGTTTGGAAAGGATCAGTTGACGGCTGTTGCCTCAACCACGTCCTTTTCCACGGCGTCGCCGCTCAGGATTTCGATCCGGCGGGGCTTCAACGCTTCGGGCACTTCGCGCACCAGATCAATGTGCAGCATGCCGTCTGCGTGGCTTGCGCCCGAGACGCGGACATGATCGGCCAGCTGGAATTTGCGCTCAAACGCGCGCGTGGCGATGCCGCGATGCAGGTAGCTACGGTTCTCATCCTCATCGGCTTTGCGGGCCGACACGATCAGGGCACCTTCCTTGACCTCGACCGACAGATCGGCCTCAGAAAAGCCAGCAACGGCGACCGAGATGCGATAGGCATCGTCAGCGGTTTTTTCGATGTTGTAAGGGGGGTAGGTCGGCTGATTGATGTCAGAGCTTAGCACGCGGTCCATCATGTCCGCAATCTGATCAAAGCCGATGGTTGCACGGTAAAGGGGTGCAAGATCAAAGTTTCGCATGGGTCATCCTCCATTGAGCGATAACAATATGTGCCTTCCCAATTGGGACAGGCGGTTTGACGTATCGGCCCGCTCAGCGGCGCCGATGATCAAAATGTGGGAAACACCACGCCGGGTTTCAAGACCCGCCAACAGACAGAAATTTCGCCCCGCCTGTGCTGCGCGCGCCGCCCACCGATTGGAACCGCGCGCCAGAGGGCGCAGGCTTGGGCAAGGCGCGCAGATCGCGCTTCAACTGATCAACGATCGCGGGCAGTTCCATGCCCCAGGCAACGATGAATTCCCCGTTTTCTACGCGCCCGCCGCTGACCAAAGTCAAAATGCGTGCCCGGTGCCCATCGCGGTAAAACACGGGCGCGCCTGAGCTTCCGAAGGTGACATTGCAATCAAACGCATAGATCCCCTGATTTTGCCAAAGCACGCCGCAATCGCGCTGCCATGATAGCGCCGCGTCACGTCCGCGCCCGTAGGAGACCACGCTCACCCGATCCCCGGCGCGCGCGCGTTCGCGGATGACGAATGGCGCGGCCTCGCTTGACAGGATGGGGTCCGACAGTTCCACAAGAGCGGCATCATTGCGCACGTTGGATGCGGTCATCCCGCTGCGGGGATCATAGGCTTTGGCCGGCACGACGCGGGAGGCTGTGCGTTCCGCAATCGCTTCTCCATCGCGCAGCCCCGCGCGAAAGCGGATTTTCGCGGCCGGGATGGGGGTGTTGGTCTGGTCATACACACAATGGGCTGCTGTCAGAACCAGATCTCTGGCAATCAAAACGCCGGTGCAAAACCCATTGCCCGCCAGATCCAGACGACCCACAGCCTCCCACCCGAAAAGATCATCGCGGTCGGTCAGCCGGGTCAGATCACTGGCGCCCACCGGCGTGGCAAAGGCCAGCGCCGCAAGAACAAGCGCCCGGATCATTGCGCCTTTAGGAATTTCGCGCCGGTGTCGCGGCGTTCGCCTGCCGTGGTCATTTTGGGGGCAGCACTCTGGAACACACCCTCACCGGCTTCAAGCGCGGCCATCAGATCATCAAGCGGGTCAAGAAGCTGGGTGCCAAGGGACACTTTCTTGCCATCCACCTCGGCCATGGCCGACACAACGGACACCACGCGCGGCTGGCCGGTTTCAAAGGAAAAGATCGGCGCGCCGGAGGATCCGAAATTCACATCGCACGACATGATCAACACGCCGCTTTGTCGGGCCACCACATCGCACACCTCTTGCAAGGACGGCGCGTCGGCCCGGTCGCGGCCATAGCTGACCACGCCAATCTCTTGTCCCTTGCGCGGGCGCGTGTCGGTGTCAAAGGGCATCACCTGTCCGTTCTGGATCGGGTGGTGCAATTCCAGCAGGGCCAGATCATTTCGCACGCGGTCGGCGGACACTTCACTGGTGAAGTCGTAATCGGGATGCGTGACGGCACGGCGGATGTCGCGATAGGCAATCGCGCGGCCATTGCGGAAGCCTGCCATGAACTCAATCTTGGTGTGGTCAATGCGCGCGCCGGTCGTCTTGTCATACAGGCAATGCGCCGCCGTCAGCACGATATCGGGCGCAATCAAAGCGCCTGTGCAAAATCCAAGCCCATCCAGGTTGAGCTTGCCCACGGCCTCCCACCCCCGGCTGTCATCACCGGTGTCGAGCCGTTTCAACGCGCTGTCCGATGCCGCGGGAAGGGTCATCATCAGGGTGCACATCAAGGCTGCAAAACTGCGAAACATGGGATCTCCGAAACCTGTTCTCTCACGTTTAACCAAGGGTTTGAGGCGAAAATGGGCGCCGATATGGCCACTTTGATGGCAATTGGCCGGGCGGCGCATGTTACGACAGTTTACAAAGAAGTGAGTGTGAGCGTCGCATTTTCAATTTATGTTAGGTCTATGAGACGCGCTATATCTTTCCTCTTCGTGGCCCTGATGGCCTCCCAATCCGTTGCGCATGACGCGACGGTTGTGGAGGTTCGGGTCGAAAAAGCCGGCATGTTGTGGAATTTCCACGTGACGGTGGAACATGAGGATACGGGCTGGGATCACTATGCCGACGGGTGGGAAGTTCAGGATGCGGATGGCAATCGCCTGGCCTATCGCAAGCTGCTTCACCCTCATGTGGAAGAACAGCCCTTCACCCGATCCTTGAGCGGCGTGGTCATTCCCGATGGGACACAAGCCGTTTTCGTGCGGGCGCATTGTTCGCAAACCGGGTGGTCCAGCAGCCTGGTGAAGGTTGATTTGTCTCAGTAGGCAAACGAAGGATTTGCAGGAACGCTTGGGTTACCGCCGTCCTTCGCGCAACCATCCCGCCAGAACAAGCCCAGAGGCCAAGAGCAGCACCAGCCACGCAGGCAGAAGGGGCAGTTGCATCACCGCCCGCGTTTCATATGCCCCGCGCGGCGTAAGGCCAATCCAGCCACGCCCAATCGCAGGCCGCCCCGCCCGCACTGACCGCAAGCGCGGCACCCCGTCTTCCAACGCCGTGGCCCCGCCGCCCGTGGCCGCCATCAGCGGGCCCATCGGGTCCGCACTGGCAATCGTGTTTTCAAATTCCACGGGGGAGGCCGGCCCAAGCCCGATCACCGCGCTGAGATCACCGTTTTCGATGCGGTAAAGCCCCAATTCTGCGCCAGTATGGGTGGTTTCAAATCGCCCCGGTGACACCTCTTCAAGGTTCATCTCCAACACCTCGCCCGAAGGCGTCGTGACCGTGACCGGCCCCACGCTTTCTTCAAGGGACCGGCGAATGATGCGCATCTCTTGGCCTGTCGCCTCGGCCCACAGCGCCTCTTCTTCCAGTTCGGGTTCTTTCATCATCCAGTGTGCCAGTCGCCGCAGCAATTCCAACTGCGGCCCGCCGCCCTCATAGCCGCGGTTCCACAGCCATGCATGATCGGAGGCCAGAAGCGCCACGCGCCCTTCGCCGACGCGGTTCAGGATCAAAAGCGGGTTGTCTTCCGCCCCTGTCATCACCACGTCGCCTTCCACATCGCCCACTTCGATATGACGGTGCCAGCGGCCCCATGATTCCGTGTCATCGGGCGACAGATCGGCGGTGACGGGATGCCGCGCGCCCAGATCGGTGACTTGCGGCAGATACCGGTTTTCGATGACACGCGCCGTAGGACGGGCCGGGATGATTGCCTCAAGCGGCGTGCGATAGAGGCTTTCGGCACTTGCAAAATCCGGTCCCGCGGCGATCAGAACGGCCCCGCCGCCTTCCACGTAATTGCGCACATTGTCGAGATAGATAGACGGCAAAATCCCGCGCCGTTTGTAGCGATCAAAGATGATCAGGTCGAAATCGTCGATCTTTTCAAGGAACAGTTCTCGCGTCGGGAAGGCAATCAGCGAAAGCTCCCGCACCGGCACGCCATCTTGCTTTTCCGGTGGCCGCAGAATGGTGAAATGCACCAGATCGACGGAGCTGTCTGATTTCAGCAGATTGCGCCATGTCCGCCCGCCGGGATGTGGTTCACCGGACACCAGCAGCACAGACAGCCGGTCGCGCACCCCGTTGATTTGCACAATGGCGGCGTTGTTGCGGTCGGTCAGTTCGCCGTCTGCCATAGGCGTGCTGAATTGCAGCACATTTCGCCCGCCATGGGGCAGCACGACAGGCAGTTCGATCCCTTGTCCCAAAGGCACCTGAAAGCGCTGCGGCGCATCCCCATCGATGGAAATGTCGACCGGCACGGTTGTCACCCCCTCCGGCGCATTCCCCAGATCGGTGATGCGCAGCGTCATGGAAATCTCTTCGTCCAGAATCCCGAAGGCCGGTGCGTTTTCGACGACCAAGCGGCGATCCCAATCGGCCTCCCGGCCCGTGTGCAACAAATGCAGCGGCGCGGGCAGATCAGGCGCGCGCTCCAGATCATGCAGCTGACCGTCAGACAGAACGATTGCCCCGGCGATGCGCGCCTTGGGCTCTTCGGCCAGGGCCTCTGAGAGGGCGGTCATCAGCTGTGTGCCGGTATTGTCGACCCCATCGGCCACGGTCACGCGGCGCAGTTCTGTGTTTTCGCGCGCCTCGATCCGTGCGGCGAGGGTTTCTGCCGCACTTGTCGTCATCTCCGCCCGGTCACCCAGCGTTTGGCTGGCGCTTTGATCCTCCACCATGATCACAATGTCAGTCAGCGGTTCGCGTTCTTCCTGCTGATAAACCGGCCCTGCCAAAGCCCCCAGAATGACCAATCCTGCGAGCCCGCGAAAGGCCCAACCCGACAGCCCGCGGGCCAGCGCCAGTGCGATCCCAGCCACCAGCACACCGCCCAGCGACGCGATCAGCCACCAAGGCAGCAGGGGGTCAAAGAGGATCGTGGAATTCATTGGCCCAACCGATCCAGCAGCGCAGGCACATGGACCTGATCAGATTTGTAATTCCCGGTCAGCACATGCATCACAAGGTTCACGCCAAAACGATATGCAATCTCGCGCTGCCGTTCGCCTGCGAACCCACGCCCCACCGGAAAGAGGGGTGAGCCCAGTTCATCCGTGGCCCAGGCTGACGCCCAATCATTGCCGCCGATGACAACCGGTGTGACGTTGTCGTTTAGGTTGCGGAAGGGCATGCCCTCCACCTGTTCGGCATCCGCAGGCGCGGCCTCGACCCAGACCTGCCGGCCGGAGAAGCGCCCCGGGAAATCCTGCAGCAGATAGAACGTGCGCGTCAGAACGTGATCTTCGGGGATCGGCTCCAACGGTGGAATATCAAGGCCGCGTGCCAGCCGCTGCAATTTCTGCCCATTGGGGGAGGATGCCCCGAACCCTGCGACATTGGCATCGCGGGTATCAAACAGGATCATGCCACCGGTGCGCAAATAGGCATTGAGCTTGGCATAGGCCTCCACCGTCGGGGTGGGTTGTTCGGGCGTCACAGGCCAATAAAGGAACGGATAGACAGACAGATCATCGGTCTCCAGGTTGACGCCAATCGGGTCCGAGGGTTCCACCGATGTGCGGAAGAACAGCGTCTGGCCAAGCCCCCGCATCCCCGCCTCTGCGGTGTTATCAATCGCATCCACGCCTGTCAGAACATGGGCCAGCACGACCTCAGCCGTGGCAAGGGTGGGTTTATCCTGCGCCTCTGCCGGTGCGCTGATCATCAGCCCGGCCAGCACCACTGCCGCCGCCCGCACAGGCATCAACCGACCGGACAAGGCAAGGGAGGCGATCACATCGACCAGCAACAGCAGCATTGCCCCGGCCAGAAGCCACCCGCCCAGTGGGGCCTCATTGGGTCGTGCAAGGCCCAGCACGGTCGTGCCCGCGGGCCACGCGGCGGGTTCAATCACGGTATCGGCTTTCACCACGTTCAACGCCAGTCGCCGATCCGGCCCCTCGTAAAGCCCGGGTCGCAATTCGGGGCCAAGCGCGTCGGTGATCAACCGTTCCCCCGGCACACCGGCCAGATTGCCCGCATCATCCAGCCGCCCAAAGCCGGTAAGCACCTGCACAGGCTGCCACGTGGTGCCTTGCATTTCCGTCAGATCCGGCAGGGCCACGGCAGACGACACCGCCAGCCGTTCCAACATTTGCACAAAGAGGCCGGACAGCGGCAGGGTGGACCATTCCGCATTGGCGGTCACATGGAAGAGCACAATTTGCCCTGATCCAATGCGCTTGCGCGTCACCAGCGGTGTGCCATCTGCAAGTTGTGCAATCACACGCGATGCAAGCGTCGGATCGGGCTGTGCCATCACTTGCGCGGCCACAGTCACCTCATCCGGTGTGGGCAAGCCAAAAAACGGGCTGTCCTCGGAAAATGGTGCAAGGGTCTTGGGTTCGCCCCATGACATCGCGCCGCCCACCGTGCGGCCCCCGGCCCGCAGGCGCACGGGCATCAATGGGTCTTCCTCTGCGCGGGACAAATCGCTGGCGGCAATGCGCGGACCGGCAAAGCGCAGCAGAAGCCCGCCGCCCTCAACCCACTCTTGCACCAGCGCGCTTTCGGCATCCGACATCGTGGCGACATCGGCTAGAATAATCACATCCGGGTTGGCCGGCAGCACATCCACCAGCGCACCATCCAACAAATCCGCCGTCGGGATCAACGCCTGTTCGAGGTAATGCAGCGGCGACAAAAGCTCCAACCCCTCGCGATCCTGTTGGCCGCCAATCAGCGCGACCTCCCGCCGCCGAAGGCTGTCATCGGTCAGGGTCACGGCCCCTGCATGAAACTGACCGCCAATCTCAAACCGAGTGAGCCGCGCGCGCAGTTCTGCCGGTAGGGCCAATTCGCCAGTGGCCTCGGTCGCGCCCACGTCAAAACGCAGGGGCAACGTGGCCAGCATCCGTTCCGCGCCAGATGGGTCGCGGCCATGGGCCTCCACCGTAATTTCGCGTTCCGCCCCCGGTGTGGCGCGGGCGGCGCTCAGGTTCAGGATGCTGTCTTCCACCGTGGCCGGGGCCAGCGCGATGATGGGAACGGGGCTTTCAAAGATGGTCACGGGGCCACGGGCCTCCAGCGCGTCCAAAAACGCCTCTCGCCCCGGGCGGGCCAACCCGTCGGAGAACCAGCGCGTCTCAAAATCCTCATCGCCAAACGTCGCCGCGATCTCTAACAGATCCGCAGCGGTGGGCGACCAGGGTTCCGGGGTGAGCCCGGTGAGCCGCGTGCGCCAAACCTCTGCCGATTGGAACACGGGCGGCTCCGGATCGCTCAACCGCAAGACGGCAGCGGGGCGCGCCTCTCGGCCAGCCTCGGCCAGCATCGTGTCGATCAGCGCGGTCTTTGAAGACCAATCGCGCGCACTGGCCCATGTGGCGTCCATCACGATCAAAAGCGGCCCGGCGCGCCGTTCGCTTGGGTCGGCCTGTGGGTTCAGAACAGGGCCAGCCAGCCCGATGATCAGTGCCGCCACCGCCAGCATCCGCAGCAGCAACAGCCACCATGGCGTGCGATCGGTGACGGTGTCATCGTCATTGAGGCCTAAAAGCAATGCCACCCCGGGAAACCGCCGCCGAATGGGCGCGGGTGGGACAGCGCGCAAGAGAATCCAAAGCACTGGAAGCGCAGCCAAAGCCACCAGCAGCCAAGGTGCTGCAAATCCAATGGGGCCGATCATCATGCCGATGGCCCCCCGTCAAACGCACGATAGAGCCACAGAAGCGTCGCTTGTGCGCTGTCATTCGTGTGGCTCAACCCATATTGCCAGCCTGTCGCAGCACAAAGCGCGCGCAGCTCATCCTTGCGCGCGGCCAGCCGTTCCAGATACCGATCCTTGAGGTCAGAAGCCTTGAGCGTTTCATGCGCCACCGTGCCCCCCACGCTTTCAAAAATCGTGCGGCCACGAAAGGGAAACGCCTCCTCCGCCGGGTCAAGCAGGTGCAACAAAACACCTTGAATACCGCGATCCGTGGCTTCCGTCACAGCCGTTTTCGCAGCCTCAATATTGCCCATGAAATCCGATACAAATAGCGCCCGGCCATGGGCCATCATGCCCGAGGTTTCGGGTTGTCCGTAATCTGCCTCGCCATCCTCAGACAGCACTTCAGCCAGGCGGATCAGCTGCCCCTCACCACGCTTGGGCGGCAGGTTCGTCCCGGCCAGCCCCACACGTTCGCCTGCCCGGTTCAGCAGGATTGCGACAGCAAGCGACAGAAGCCGCGCGCGATCAGACTTCTCCGGTAACTCCTCGGTGGAGGCGAAGCGCATCGACGCCGCGTTATCCACCCAAATCGCCACGCTTTGGGCGATCTGCCATTCCCGTTGGCGCACGAATTCCATGTCAGACCGTGCGGATCTGCGCCAATCAATGAACCGCCGCTCATCGCCCGGCTGCACCGGGCGATACTGCCAGAAGTCATCGCCCAGCCCCGGCCTGCGCCGCCCGTGTTCGCCCAAAAGAACCGTGCCTGCCAAATGCTCCGCCCGCGCCAGAAGCGGTGGAAGGGGGCCGGCCTGTGTCTCGGCCCTGGCACGAAGGGAGGCGGGTCCTGTCACGCGGCGGCCTCAACCTTGGTGATGGAAGATACAGTGTCGGCAATCAGGGCATCCAAATCCTGCCCGCTGGCCCGCGCAGCAAAGCTAAGCGCCATGCGGTGGCGCAGGACAGGGCCGGCCATTGCCGCGATATCATCGGCATCGGGCGCTAGCCGCCCTTGCAACATCGCCCGCGCCCGCACTGTCAGCATAAGCGCCTGCGCCGCCCGCGGGCCAGGGCCCCAGGCCACATTGTCACGCACCTGCGCCGGGGCGGCCGGATCACCCGGCCGGAAGGCGCGCACGATGTCCAAGATCTGATCCATGATCGCCTCGCCCACGGGCATCCGGCGCAGGAGCGTCTGTGCCCCAATCAGGTCTTCGGGCGTGAACACCTCATGCGCCTCTTCCTCCGCCACGCCGGTGGTGGCCAGCAGGATGTCGCGTTCCGTGTCCCGATCCGGATAGGGCACATCAATCTGGACGAGAAACCGATCAAGCTGCGCCTCGGGCAGGGGGTAGGTGCCTTCCTGTTCAATCGGGTTCTGCGTGGCCAGAACATGGAAAGGCGGAGACAGCGCCCGATCCTGTCCCGCGACTGTCACGCGCCGTTCCTGCATGGCTTGCAGCAGGGCGGACTGGGTCCGGGGGCTGGCGCGGTTGATCTCATCGGCCATCAGAAGCTGACAGAAAATTGGGCCGTCTATGAATTTAAACTCGCGGGAGCCGTCTTTGCCCGATTCCAACACCTCCGACCCGAGGATGTCGGCGGGCATCAGATCGGGGGTGAACTGAATGCGGTTGGAGTTGAGCCCCATCACGGTCGCCAGCGTCTCCACCAGCCGTGTCTTGCCCAGACCGGGCAGGCCGATCAGCAACGCATGCCCCCCGCAAAGCATTGCAGACAAAGACAAATCCACCACCTGCGGCTGCCCAATAAAGCGCTTGGTGATCGACGCCCGCGCCTCGGCCAGTTTCTCTTCCAAGGCCTCAATGCCTTCCAAAAGATCGGTGTCATCGGCCATGGCAAACTCCTACATCGGGCTATAGTCTTAGTGAACTATCCTTAGACATAAGTGGCAATGGCGATGGGCAAAGAACAAATCACGAGACCGTCAGCAGAAAGTCTGGCCTCGGCGGCGAAAAATGCTGGGAAAAAGGGCCTTCCGCCGGTGCATTTGTGGGATCCGGAGTTCTGTGGCGACATTGATATGCAGATCAAGCGGGACGGGACGTGGTTTTATGAAGGGACGCCGATTGGGCGGCCCGGGCTGGTGCGGCTGTTCTCCACTATTCTGAAGAAAGAGGGCGATAAGTTCTTTCTGGTCACGCCGGTGGAGAAGGTGGGCATCACCGTGGAGGACGCGCCGTTTGTGGCGATTGATTTTGAATATCAAGGGGTTGGTGAGGATCAGACCCTCACCTTTGAGACCAATGTGGGCGATAGCGTGACCGCCGGGGCGGGCAATCCGATCCGGGTGGAGCGGGACGCGGAGACGGGCGAGCCGTCGCCTTACGTGGAGGTCCGCGCGGGGCTGGAGGCGCTGATTGATCGCAAGAGTTTCTACCGTCTGGTGGAGGTGGGCGCGCATCATGAGGGGTGGTTCGGGCTGTGGTCCGGGGGGGAGTTCTTCCGGGTCATTCCGTCGGACGAAATGATGGCGGAATAGGGCATCGGTTTCACGTCGGTATCGCGTCGGTATTACGTCGGTGCCACCGTTCGGTGGGTTGAGGGGCTGGAAATGAGTGCGGGTTAGGGCTCCGGGCAAAAGGAGATTTGCCCATGCCCAGAAAGAAGACGCGTAAGACCCGCGCCCAAATGACCGCCCTCGACCGGATACAGCGGGACATCATCTATCTTGATCGGGAGGCCTGGGTCAGCCGAAAGCTGGACGACCTGATCCCGCCGGAATGGCACACGTTGGAGCGTGATGTGGATGTGGACCCAAAAAAGCAGAAAGTGACGCTCTACCTGGACGCGCCGGTGGTGCGGTATTTCCGCGGGATGGGGAACGGGTATCAGGAGCGGATCAACCGGTTGCTGTCGACATGGATGAACATGAAGGTGGCGGATGAGCTGAAGATCATGGAGGTGATCGAAGGGCGGCTGAAAATGGACGAGTATTTGGAACGGGAGGTGGGGGAGAAACCAAGTACTGATCCAAGTGAATAACTGCCATCGGCTAGAACCCATTGTGCAACCGACTTAGTCACCGGACCAATAAGTGCCCGACGCGACGATCGCCGCTGCAATATCTTTATTGTTTTCGATGATTATTCGTTCAGTTTGGTCATCCAACGTACCGGGACCGGAAAGATCAGCTAGCAACAGACGATACTCTTCTTCGTGAGCGTATCTCTGAGATTTCAGGAAAGCTATTTCGAGCCACAAGACGAATGAATCGTCGCCTCTTTGGAATTCGAAGCTTTTAGGCATCTCCCATACACCGTCTTTTTCCCCGTATTGTACGTGTCTTCCAACTAAACCAAAGGCTGGCAGCGCTGGATCATCCAAAAAGTGCTTTTCCAAAGCCTGCCTAAGACGTTTGAGATTATATGTGATGAATGCGCCGGGCTTCTTTTTCGGATCAACTTCGGCGTCGCGAAGAACCTTTGCTCTAGCAGAGCGAAATACTCCCGTTGAAGAACATGAGCAGTAATCATTTGCTGTAAGTTCGGTAACAATTTGCTTGTCGCAATCTTCGAAGGTTGCACCTGAAAAGTCTGCACCGTTAACGTACGCCTTCTGGAATTTGCCGTCTTTTCGATAAATCTCGTCTTGCACTCTGCCTTCTTGATGGTCACCGAGACGACCACTGCTTTCTTCCTCTGTTGCGCGATACTGGCTTAGCGTTCCAAACCTGAAGTATCCGGCGCGGTAGCTTTCGAGAAACCTTTCTTCAAAGTGGCGGGTAATAAATTCAGGTTCATTTGCCTGGATGTTGTTCAGCAATGCCTTTGAAATTGGCGGCCCTTGAACCCTGAGTGAAAATGTTACAGCTGTGCCAAAGCCTTTGGCGCGCATGCCTCGGGCGCTGGGACCCTTTGGTCGTTTTTTTTGCGAGCTAGCATACCTTTTTGATGTACGCGGGATCCCGACGAGAAAAGTTGAATTTAAGAACCTTGAAGAATTCATACCAGATGTCCCGATACGGTTCATGTCTATGAGAACATAACATAAACATTGTAGTTTAAATAGGCTCAAAAGGGTTTTGCGAAGATACTTTAAGTTGCTTTTTGGCGGCGGTAATCGTTTGAAAAACGTCCCCGCGCGGAATCAAGGGCGTAGCCCGCCGCGCGTTCGTCAGGCCGTCCCGACGGCATGGCGAAATGGCAACTGCAGGCTGTTGCTCGGAGGGTCAGCGGGGTTGAGGGATAAAGCGCTGCTGTTCACAGGGTTGGATCGCCACGCCACGGCCTGAAGAACGCGCTCTGTTGTGCGATGGATGGCGGGGTGAACCCCGCCCTACGGGTGGATGCTGTTCGGTTTGGGATGAGGGTTTGCCCGACCTACGAAAGCATGTTGTCATAGAGTTGGAGGATCGTTCCGCCGAGTACTTTGTTTCTCGTCTGACGCGTCTGCTTGCTGACCCGTTTTGCCGTCTAGAGTTTTTACAACGCCATCCATGCCATTATCCCGCCCGTAGAGTTGCTTGGACGTGTCGGCTCCGAATTGCAGCACCCCTTTCAAGAAGTAGAATACAAACGGGATAGCGAAGGCGATGAAGCCGACGGGAATGGTGAGGGTGGCCAGTGTGCGGCTTTCGAAAACGTAGGTGAGAGCCAGCAGCAGGAAGAAAAGCGCGAGGCACGCGAGGCTGATGAGGTTCTTTTTCTGCATGGTCAAACTATCAATGCGCCTCCGCCCAGTTCCCGCCTTGCCCCGCATCCACCACCAGCGGCACATCAATATGCACGGCGGGTTTGGCGGCGGTTTCCATGATGGTGCGGGCGGTCTCGATCACCTCATCCGTGGCGCTGTCTTCGACCTCGAAGAGAAGTTCGTCATGGACCTGGAGGAGCATTTTGGCGGGGAGGCCCTCGATGGCTTCCGGCATGCGGATCATGGCGCGGCGGATGATGTCGGCGGCGGTTCCCTGGATCGGCGCGTTGATGGCGGCGCGCCATGCGAACCCGGCGCGGGGGCCTTTTGCGCCGATCTCTGGCGTGTGGATTTTGCGGCCGAAGAGGGTTTGGACGAACCCGTGTTCTTTCGCAAACGCCACGGTGTCATCCATGTAGGTGCGGATGCCGGGGAAGCGCTCGAAATAGCGGTCGATGAAGGCCTGCGCCTCTGACCGCGGGATGCGCAGATTGCGGGCGAGGCCGAAGCCGGAGATGCCGTAGATGACGCCGAAATTGATGGCTTTGGCGCGGCGGCGGATGTCTGAGGTCATGTCGTCTAGCGGGACGTCGAACATCTCTGACGCCGTCATGGCGTGGATGTCGAGGCCGTCGCGGAAGGCGTCCTTCAGCGCGGGGATGTCGGCGATATGGGCGAGGATGCGCAGTTCGATCTGGGAGTAGTCGAGGGACAGCAGCGTGTGGCCGGGCGCGGCGACGAAGGCCTCTCTGATGCGGCGGCCCTCTTCCGTACGGATGGGTATGTTTTGCAGGTTGGGGTCAGTGGAGGCCAGCCGCCCGGTGGAGGCGCCTGTCTGGACGTAGGAGGTGTGGACGCGGCCGGTGTCGGGGTCGATGTGGTCTTGCAGCGCGTCGGTATAGGTGGATTTGAGTTTGGAGAGCTGCCGCCAGTCGAGGACGCGGGCGGGGAGGTCATGTTCGGTGGCGAGGTCTTCGAGCACGTCGGCGCCGGTGGCGTAGGCGCCGGTTTTGCCGCGCTTGCCGCCTTCGATGCCCATTTTATCGAAGAGGATTTCGCCGAGTTGCTTGGGGGAGCCGACGTTGAAGGTTTCGCCGGCGAGCTCGTGGATCTCCGCCTCGAGGCCGGCCATTTTCTGGGCGAAGGCGTTGGACATGCGGGAGAGCGTTTCGCGGTCGACGAGGATGCCGTGGCGTTCCATTTGCGCCAGCACGGGGACGAGGGGGCGTTCGAGGGTCTCATACACGCGGGTGACCTGTGTGGCGTGGAGGCGGGGTTTGAAGAGGTGCCAGAGGCGGAGCGTGATGTCGGCGTCTTCGGCTGCGTATTTGGTGGCGTCCTCCAGCGGGACCTTGTCGAAGGTGATGGCGGATTTGCCGGTGCCGAGGAGGGTTTTGATGGGGATGGGGGTGTGGGAGAGGTAGCGTTCGGCGAGCGCGTCCATGCCGTGGTTGTGGTGGCCCGCGTTGAGCGCGTAGGACATGAGCATGGTGTCGTCGATGGGGGCGATTTGTAGGCCGTAATTTGCGAAGATCTTCGCGTCGTATTTCATGTTTTGGCCGATTTTGAGGATGGCCTCGTCTTCGAGGATTGGTTTGAGGGCGTCGAGGACCTCTTGGCGGTCGAGTTGGCCGGGGACGAGTTTGCCCGACGAGAAGAGATCGTCAGAGCCGTCGGTATGGGCGAGGGGGATGTAGCAGGCTTCACCCGGCTCGACGGCGAGGCAGATGCCGACGAGGTCGGCCTGCATTTCGTTCAGCGAGGTGGTTTCCGTGTCGATGGCCACAAAGCCGCGGTGGCGGATTTTGGCGATCCACTCCGCCAGCGTCTCCATGTCGGAGACCTGCGTGTAGGCGTCGGGGGTGATGGGGGGCCATTCGGGGGCGGTGTCGTCGGCGGCGGGGGCCGTGACCTCGGGGATCTCGGGGGCGTCGACATCGAGCGCCTCGGAGATGCGCTTGGTGAGGGTGCGGAATTCCATCTCAGCCAGGAAGGTGAGGAGTTTTTCGGGCTCGGCGTCGCGGATTTCGAGATCGTCGAGGGTGAAGTCGAGGGGTGTATTGGTGTCGAGGATGACGAGCTTTTTGGAGAGCTCGATCTGTTCGCGTTTTTCGATCAGAGTTTCGCGGCGTTTGGGTTGTTTGATTTCCCCGGCGCGGTCGAGAAGGGTTTCGAGATCGCCGAATTCGTTGATCAGAAGCGCCGCCGTCTTGATGCCGATCCCTGGCGCGCCGGGGACGTTGTCGACGCTGTCACCGGCCAGCGCCTGCACGTCGACCACGCGGTCGGGGCGGACGCCGAATTTTTCCTCCACGCCGTCCACGTCGATGCGGCGGTTTTTCATGGCGTCGAGCATTTCGACACCGCCGCCGACCAGTTGCATCAGGTCCTTGTCGGAGGAAATAATCGTCACGCGGCCACCGGCGTCGCGGGCCTGGACGGCGAGGGTGGCGATGATGTCGTCGGCCTCATAGCCCTCCAGTTCCTTGCAGGCGATGTTGAAGGCCTCGGTCGCGGTGCGGGTGAGGGGGATTTGGGGGCGGAGGTCTTCGGGCATTGCCTCCCGGTTGGCTTTGTATTCGGGGTAGAGATCGTTGCGGAAGGTGTGGCTGCCTTTGTCGAAGATGACGGCCACGTGAGTGGGGGCGTCTTGCCCGTGATCATCGGTGACATAGCGGTGGAGCATGTTGCAAAAGCCGGAGACCGCGCCGATGGGCAGGCCATCGGATTTGCGGGTGAGCGGCGGCAGGGCGTGGTAGGCGCGGAAGATGAAGGCCGAGCCGTCGATGAGGTGCAGGTGGCAGCCTTTGCCGAATGTCATGGGAGTGCTCCTCTGGTCGTTTGTTCTGATATGGCACGCAGGGCGGGGGGCGGCCAGTGTAATCCTGTGGTTGGGGTTTGGGCTAACCTCCCGCCAACCCGTAGGGCGGGGTTCACCCCGCCATCAACAGAGCAAACAGAGTGCGTTCGTCAGGCCGTGGCGTGGCGATCCAAGCTTTGGTTCAGCAGCACTTTATCCCTCGGTCCCGCTGACCTTCCGAGCGACAGCCTGCAATTGCAATTTCGCCATGCCGTTGGGACGGCCTGACGAACGCGCGGCGGGCTACGCCCTTTATTCCGCGCTGGAGGATTTTCACTTTAAACTTCTCCATTTTCAGCTTTGAGGAATGGTCAAGCGTTGACGCGTTCACAGTCTAAAAAAGTGAAAAAATCTTCCGATGACAGTTGCCAGAAGATTTGGCTTAAGAAGTCTCACTCGCTTTCAATCGACCATATGAAGGTGCATCTGCCTGAAGCCCTTCAGAACCTCTGGGGTGATCGGCGCCCAAGTTCACGCCCCGTTGAGCAGCTCTCAACCTTACATAGCCTCGGATCATCTTCTCGGTGAATTCGTACCAACCTTGACGATTACCCAACAGAATTTCCCCGTGAGAAGGCTTTTTCAAACGATTTATTCGCTGGTTGAATTTCTCCCGAGGCAAAATGGGGAGTTCTATTGCCTTCATTAGGGGAACGTAGCTGTCGTCATAAACAGCTCTACTTCGGCGTACGAACTCATGACCATCTGCTAAGGCCCATAGTATGGGTTCGTAGTCGCCATGATACTTCTGAATCGCTTTGTCATAGGGGCCTTTAAGCCGCAAATCCATGCTTGAAGACGCGTCACTCATTGCCAATTCAAAAAGTCCGGGCGTGACGGCACCCTCGTTGGAAGCCTCGTAGACTCTCCAAAACAGCTTCTCTGACAAGAAGTGTACATAGTGCGGGAATCCGTCGCTAATCTTCGCAATTCTCAAAAGAGTGTCACGATCCATGACGACACCCAACTGCTTGGCTGCATCTTTCATGATCTCTTCGCGAGCACCCCATGTCAGCGGACCGAGTTCGACTGTGTGAAAGTAACGGTCAGCGCTTCCGTGCGCTTCCATAATTTGCGCAGGGCTTTCGCCAATGCCGCAGAAAATGAAACAAGCATCCACTCGTTTGTCAGAAATCTGTTTAACCAAATTCGTAAAAAGCGCCTGTTGGTGGCTGTCGGTAACTTGATCGAATTCATCAACAACGACCACCAATCGTGTCTCAAGCTTCTCTGACAAAAAAGCAAGAAGCCGCACTGCCTCGTTTAACGAGGATGGGTCGTCAATATTACCTTCTGTGATTGACCGCTTTCCGTGAGCCGAGATCCCGTAAGACGCGAACCCGATTCCCTTTTCCTTTATTTCAGAAATCAATCTTGGATTTCTTTGTTCTGCCTCATCAAAAATCTCTCGAACGACGGTGTGAAATGTACTGTTTTGATCGCAGCCGATCAAAATGGGGTCGATCTTCTTTGATAGTTTAAAGGCTGCGGTTTGTGCCAACGATGATTTTCCAACCCCTCTCAAACCATGTATCAAAACATGACGTCCCGGCTGAAAAAGCGCCTTTTCTATTCCGTAGAGATTTTGGTCTCTGCCTTTAAGATACTGCGGTGATTGTAAGGGTTGCGATGGTGACAACACCGTACTTAGCAGATTGCCAAACACGTTTTTGTCTTGCGTCAAAACCGCTCGCATTCCCCTAAGCTCATCCGTCACTAAGTCAGGCCTCCATTGATGCAAGGACAGCTTAAACGTGTGGCTCAACAATTCCAAGGTTGTGTGAAGTGCTAAGTCTTCTGAGAGAACTCACTGCGTCGAACGACTAACTCAGACTGTTGCTTATAGCTGCTCCCAACCTCCCGCTCCAAATTCTCATCCATCTTCAGCCGCCCCTCGATCACCTCCATGATCGTCAACTCATCCGCCACATCATGCTCAGCTACGACAGCAGCCGGTTGATCCGCTCCTGAGACCCGGTCCCCATCCCGAGAAATACCGCACCACCGGCGCGTCCGGGTAGAGCGTCACGGTCTGCGTCTTCGGCGCTGCGTCCACGTCATGCTCCGACCTGGGCCGCTCAGACGGACGGGGGAGGGTCAGCATGACGTGCTCCGGATTTGCCCTGGATCACCATGCCGGGGCCTCGGGCAGGGGCTTTCATGGGTTTTATCCAAAGGGGCGGGTTGGTAGAGCAGGGGAAATTCGAGAGAGGTTTTTCAAGTGGCAGAACTCATTCTTGTGCGGCACGGGCAGGCCAATAGCGAGGCGACTGATGAGATCAGTTATGACCGGCTCTCGGACCTTGGGCGGCAGCAGGCGGCGTGGCTGGGGGCGCATATGCAGGCCACAGTGCCGCATTTTGATCGGGTGATTACGGGGACGCTGAACCGGCAGGTGGGCACGGCGGAGGCGATGGGGTTTGAGATTTCTGAGAGGGATGCGCGGCTGAATGAGATGAGCTATTTCGATCTGGCCCATGCGATGGAGGCGGAGCATGGGGTGGCGCAGCCGCGGCATACGTCTGAGTATGTGGATCATTTGCCGAAGCTGATGGAATATTGGCGGACCGATCGGTTGGAGAGTGTGGCGGAGCGGTATGCGGCTTTTGCGGAGCGGGTGACGGAGGTGATCGAGGAGCAATGCGCGGCGAAGGGGCGTGTGATGCTGGTGACCTCGGGCGGGGTGATCGGGATGGCGATGACGCATACGCTGGGGTTGGATCATGGGGGGCAGTCGAAGGTGATGTTGCAGATCATGAATTCGTCGGTGCATCGGTTGGAGCATGTGCATGGGGCGCTGATGGTGGGGGCGTTCAATGCGACGCCGCATCTGGATGGGCCGGAGCGGGCGCATGCGCGGACGTATGTGTGATTTGGGGTGGGGCAGTGGTTTGCCTGGCCCCGGTCTGGCGATCCGTCTTTGAGCGAGGGCGCTTTATGGTGACGTGTCGCTGTTTGGTTAAGCGGCGCGCTGACGTTGAGATTTCGCCAGGCCCTGGGTGGGGCCAGGCGAAGCGCGGCGGGCTACGCCCTTGATTCCGCGCCGGGGCGCTTGGTCTGAGAAATGGAAGGGTTTGACATGACGCATTTGTGGGTACGGGCGGAACAACGGGACAATGAAGAACGCGTTGGGATCACGCCGGAGGGTGTGGCCAAGCTGATGGCGGCGGGCATCCGGGTGACGGTTGAGGAGAGCGCCAGCCGGATTTTGCCAGATGCGGGATATGCCGAGGTGGGGTGTGAGATGGCGCCGGAGAACAGTTGGCCCGAGGCGCCGGGGGACGCGATCATCTTTGGCCTGAAGGAACTGCCGGAGGATGGCACGCCGCTGCCGCATCGGCACATCATGTTCGGGCATGCGTTCAAAGGGCAGCATGCGGGGCAGGCGCTGCTCAAGCGGTTCAAGGCGGGCGGGGGCACGCTCTATGACATTGAATATCTGGTGGATGAGGGTGGCCGCCGGGTGTCGGCCTTTGGATACTGGGCGGGGTATGCGGGGGCGGCGGTGTCGCTTAAGTCGTGGGCGGCGCAGACCACGGGCGCGGTTTGCCCGCCAGTCAGCACATGGCGCGACAAGGATGCGCTTTTGGCGGAATTGGCAGAGGATATGGGCGGGCGGGTGCCGTCGGCCATCGTGATCGGGGCGCTGGGGCGTGTGGGCACGGGGGCGGCGGATCTGTGCGAGGCGATGGGTGTGACACCCACGCGCTGGGATATGGCGGAGACGGCCTCTGGCGGGCCGTTCCCGGAAATCCTGGCCCATGATCTGTTTTTCAACTGCATCCTCGCGCGGCCTGGCACGCCGCAATTCGTGCCGGCCTCGGCGCTGACGGCAGAGCGTAGGCTGAGTGTGATCGGCGATATCGCATGTGATCCCGACAGTGATTACAACCCCATCCCGGTCTATGACGCGGCCACAAGCTGGGATGCGCCGGTGGTGCGTGTGCAGGATGCTCCGCTGTTGGATGTGATGGCAATCGACAACCTGCCCTCGCTCTTGCCGCGCGAAAGCTCGCTTGATTTTGCAGACCAACTCTTGCCATCGCTGATGGGCTTGGACAATCTGGACGCGGGCGTGTGGGGACGCGCCCGCGCCACGTTTGAGGCGCATGTGAAAGAGGTGTGAGAGATGACAATCCATTGGTGCGGGACGGGGCTTTCTGCGGTGCCGGGGCTGCGGCGGCTGCTGAGCGCCGGGCGGGATGTGAAGGTCTGGAACCGGACCACGGCCAAGGCGGAAGAGGCGGTTGGCGATCTGACCGACAACATCGCGGCCTTTGATTTTGATGCGATTTCGGCGGAGACGGACAAGGGTGACATCGTGGTGTCGATGCTGCCCGGGGATTGGCACGTGCCGCTGGCGGAAATGTGCATCAACAAGGGCGCGCATTTCGTGTCGTCGAGCTACATCGCGCCGGAGATGCGGGCGCTGCATGGGAAAGCACTGCTCGGTGGTGTGGCGTGTGTGAATGAGATCGGGCTGGACCCGGGGATCGATCACCTGATGGCGCATCATCTGATGGCCGAATATCGCAGTGCCCATGCGTTTTCCGACATCAATGACCTGAGTTTCATTTCTTATTGCGGGGGGATCCCCAAGCATCCCAACCCGTTTCGGTACAAGTTCAGCTGGTCGCCTTTGGGCGTGCTGAAGGCGCTCAGGTCGCCGTCGCGGTCGATCAAGGATTTCGCGGAGCTGGATGTGGCGCGGCCGTGGGATGCGATTTCGAGCTATGAAGCGCCCTTGCCGGAGCCGGAGACATTCGAGGTCTATCCCAACCGCGACAGTCTGCCGTTTATGGAGGATTACGGGTTCGAGCCTGCATGGAGGGTGAAGGAGTTCGTGCGCGGGACGCTGCGGCTGAATGGTTGGGCGGAGGCGTGGAAGGATGTGTTCGCCGAAGTCGAGACGCTGGAGGGTGCAGCGGGGGATGCGCGACTGAAGGAGATGTCGGATCAGTTCTGGGCGGAGAACGCCTATGACGAAGGCGAGCCGGACCGGGTGGTTTTGTGCGTGTCGCTGAAGGCGGAACGGGGCGCGGATGTGGTCTGGCACAAGAGCTTCGTGATGGATGCGTGGGGGGACGCGGATGGCACGGCGATGGCGCGGCTGGTGTCGGTGCCGGTGTCGCTGGCGATTGAATCCGTTTTGGCGGGGGAAATCCCGGCGGGCGTGAGCGCGGCGCCGAGTGATCCGCGATTGGTGCTGCGGTACTTGGGCGAGGTGAACCAACTGGCGCAGCATTTGAAGGTTGTGGATCACCTCTGACAACGAGACCACGCATTCTTGTAAAGAATGCGCCGCCAACGTTGGCGGCAATTTTTTTGAAAAAAATTGGTCAGAAAATTCGAATTTTCTGGCGCAGAATTTTCGAAGTTCTGCGTGGCGTCGGAGCGGTTTGTGAGGCTTCAGTACCCTCGGCCAGGATTGACCACGTTTTCCAAGGGCGCGCCCTTTTGCCAGCGCTTCAGGTTTTCGATGAACATCTCGAACGACGCCAGCCCCCAGCCTGCATAGATGGCGGAGCTGTGGGGGGAGATGATGGTGTTTGGGGTGTCCCAGATGGGGCTCTCTTCAGGGAGGGGTTCGAGTTCGAACACGTCGAGGCCGGCGCCGGCGATTTGGCCGGTGTGGAGTGCAGTCAGGAGGTCGTCGCCTTTGATTACGCCGCCGCGGGAGACGTCGATGAGAATGGCGGTGTTTTTCATGGCGGCGAAATCGGGTGCGGTGATGAGATTTTTTGTGCTGTCGAGAAGGGGCACGCTGACCACGATCAGGTCGGCTCGGGGCCAGAGATCGGGAAGCGCTGACGCGGGGTGGACCTCGTCGACGTTATCCATCGGTGCGGGGCGGGCGCGGGTTCCGAGGACATGCATTCCGAAGGCTTTGCCTTTGGCGGCGACCGCTTGGCCGGTGTGGCCGAGGCCCACGACCAGCAGCGTTTTGCCTTTGAGCGGGGTCATGTAGCGGGGTTTCCAGCGGTGGGCGGCCTTGTCGGACTGGAATTGTGGGACATCGAGCGTGAAATGCAGGGCGCAACCGAAGGCGAATTCGGACATCATATCTGCGGCGACGCCTGCGGCGTTGGTGACGGTGGTTTTGGAGGTGTCCCAGACGCCCAGGTGATCGCAGCCGGAGCCGCCGACGGATATCCATTCAGGTCCGTATGGTCCTAGCACCTCATCGGTTGGAAATCCGTAGGTTCCGCCGAAGCGGACGGAGTAGAGGATGTCAGGGCGGGTTTCTTTCAGGACGTCTTCCATGCGCTCGTAGCTGTTATGGGTGAAGACTGCCGCCTCTGGGACGGCAGCGCGGAGGGGCGAGATCAGCCGGTCGGGTTTGTCGTTGTGGATCAGGACTTTGGGGGCGGATTTGCTCATGCGTCGGAGGGCTCCGTCAGAAGGGTGGTGAGGTTTGTGAGGTGGCTGTCTGGCTCTAACATACGGTTGCGCATGTTCCAGATGGCCTTGGCGCGGGCGGGAGTCAGGACGCCGTCGCAAAAGGACAGGAACTTTGCCTCAACCTCTGCATCCGTGCGCCATGTACCGGGGCCGCCGCTGGCGCGGATGTCGCCGGAGGTGAGGGTGCGGCCGTCATGGAGCGTTATGTCCACATCGGAGACGCGCTCGGCTGGGAAAAGGGCGCTGTGGTGGTCTGTGGCCTCAGCCGTGATGGTTGGGATTATGGAGGCGATTTCGGGGTCATTGAGCGCGGCGCCTTCGATGTGGCGGGGGGCGACCTCGCGGTAGCGGATCATCGTTGCGACGGCGTAGTGCATGGAATATTGCGCCTCGGTCGTGCTGCTGGGCATTCCTGCAAAGAGGCGGGCGGCCTCGGCGAAGGTGCGGATGTGGACGGTGGCGATTTGGGTGTGGTTGAGATCGTGGTCCTCCATCAGTTTGCGGGTGGCATCGATGGCGGCGTGGGCCCAGCGGCAGACGGGATAGGGTTTGATGTAGTTGTCCTGCACGGTCCAGCGGGTGCTGAGGTCTTGCCAGTGGTGCGCAACCTCTGGGGCTTCCACAGTGATGGCAGGGGCGCCGGTGAAGCCTGATCCAGCGAGGAAGGCGGCGTTGAGACCGATGAGTGCGCCCATGCCGGAGCCGTCATGGAGCATGGTGGGGTTGTCAATTTCGCGCATCATTTGACTGCGGGGGCCGTGATATTCGGCGATGCCGAGGGCGTGGCGGAGGGTGTTTGCGTCTGTGCGGGCGAGGTGGCAGGCCAATGACGCAACGCCGAGCGCGTTCCATGCGCCGGAGGTGTGGTAGTCGGCGACTGTGGCGTGGAGGGCAATGCCGGCGCGGGCGGCGATTTCGTAGGCCATGGCCATGGCGCGGAGGGCTTGTGGGCCGGAGAGGTCGTGGCGCTCAGATAGGGCGAGCAGCGCGGGGACGACGGCGCATCCGATGTGGCCTTTGGTTTCCATGAGCCCGTCATGGCCATCGAGATTGTCGATTTGGGTGGCGAGCGCCCAGGCGGCACCGGGTTGGCTGACTTTGCGACCGTCGAAGAGCATGGGGGCGGTGTTGCCGGGTGTGGCGAGGTGCATCGTGGCGGCATAGTCGCGGGCGATTTTGCCGACTTGGAGGCGGGTCGCGCCTGCGGCGACGCCGATTGTGTCGATGAGGAGTGTGGCTGTGTGGAGGAGAGCGGCCTCGGGGATGTCTGGCGGGTCTAGGGTGAAGGCGGCGATGTGGTCGAATTGGGTCATGGGGTGAGTCTCTCCATGAGGGTGCCGAAGCCGGTGCCGGGTGAGGGGAGGGCAAGCATTTGCAGGGCTTGGAAGACCATGGCCTGGTTGGAAGTTATGATGGGTTTTTGGAGGTCCTCTTCCAGGCGGGCGATGACCTCCACCGCGCGCATATCGGTGCAGGACAGGACAATAACATCCGCTTGCGTATGGTTGGCGCGATGGGCGAGGGCGGTGACGTCATCGGGGGTGAGCGCGCCTTGGCCTTCGTTGTCCAGCGTGGCCTCAATATCGGCGCGGTGGATGGTGGTGATGCCTTCGGAGGCGAGGAAGGCGATGGCTTGGTCGTTGATGGCGGGAACGTAGGGGGAGGCGAAGGCGATGTTCTGCGCGCCCAAGGTTTTGATGGCGTGGACGAGAGCACCGGCGGCGGTGACGGTTTGGGCACCGCTTTGTTGGCTGATAGTAGCGGCCAGATTGCGGTCGAAACCTGGCCCGTGGGTGAGGGTTGCGGAGGTGCAGCCGTAGAACACGACATCGGGTTTGACGCCTTGGAGGAGGCGGAGGGGTTCGGACATGTCGGCGGCACCGAGGCCTGCCATTTGGGCCTCATCCGGGATTTCATCTTGGTCGTAACCGCCAAGGCGGGCGAAGTGGAGGGACACGCCGGGGGGGCGCATCATCACCATGTCGGGTTCGAGATTGGTGTTGGTGAAAGGGACGAACACGCCGAAACGTGCGGTGCCGCGGCTGGTCATGATTGAGCCCTTCCTTTGGTCCAGTTTGAGAGGAGGTCGGCGGCGATGTCCATATCCTGTTGCACGCCTGTGGTGGCGCGCAGAACGTGGGGCAAGGCGGCCCCGGATTGAGGGCGCAGGAAGAGCCCTTCGGATTTGAGGTAGATGTCGGCCTCTGCGGCCGCCTGCGCAGATGTGAAGGGGATGAGGGTGAAGTTGGTAAAGCTTTGCGGGATGTCGAAACCCAAGCCGCGGATGTTGGCGGCGAATGTGTCGCGGATGCGGGCGGTTTGCGTGCAGGTGCCACGCATCCAATCCTGATCTTCGATTGCCGCCTCAGCGGCGGCGAGCGTGGGCAGGGTGATGTTGTTTGGATTGAGGGTTTTGCGCACCTCTGCCGCGATATGGGGCGGGAAAAGGCCCCAGCCGATGCGAAGGCCCGCCAGCGCGTAGGCCTTTGAAAAGGTACGCAAAATGATGGTGTTGGAGGTTTGGGTGAGGTCGAACATTGGCTCACTCAGGTGGTCGGAAAATTCGCCATAGGCTTCATCTAGAACGAGGAGGATTTGATCGGGCAGGGCGTCCCGGAGTGCGAGGATGTCGGCGCGGGGGAGGCGGGTGCCAGTGGGATTGCCCGGATTGGCGAGGAATAGGATCTTGGTCTCTGGTCGGACGGCCGAAAGAAGCGCATCTGGGTCGGCATGAAGGTCCGTCTCAGGGGCCGTGTCGAACCGGGCGCCGGTCAGACGCGTGGCGGTGGAAAAGAACGGGTAGGCATGAGCGGGGGCGAGGGCCGCATCGCTGGGGCCGAGATACGTGCGGGTGATGCAGCCAATAAGGTCGAGTGAGCCGCTGCCGAGGAGGATGCCGTTTGCGTCTATGCCATGGTGGGTGGCCAGCGCGGTTCGCAGGGTTGTCCAATCTGGGTCGGGGTAGAGATGGGCATTTGTGATCGCGTCCGCTGCGGCGGTGATGGCGCGAGGGCTGGGGCCTCTGAGGCTTTCGTTTTGGCTGAGCGATATGAGGCGCTTGCCCGGAGGTGCGGAGAGGTCGGCAAGCGCATAAGCGGCCATGCCGGCGATATGGGGGTTGGGTGTGATCATGGGTCTTCCCGCCCGTATTGCGATGTGGCGGCGTCTTGTGACACGAGGCCTTGGTCGAGATCCATTTGCAGGGCATCGGGTGCGCGGTTTTTCGGATCGCCAAAGCCGCCGCCGCCGGGGGTTTCGAGGATCAGTGGCGTGTCACCAGGGACGCGGAATTCGCCTTTGGAGGGCAGGTCTGCGCCGTCCTCGCCGATGCGGATGCGCCCCTTTGCGCCGGGCTGACCGCCGTGGCGACCAGCGGCGGGGAAGCGGATGCGTTCGACGGAGAGGAAGACGAGGTAGTCCGCGCCTGTGCTGGAGACCATTTCGATGTGCTGGCCCAAGCCACCGCGGAACTGGCCTGCGCCGCCGCTGTCTTGGCGGAGTTCGCGGCGGGTGATGCGGATGGGGGCGGTGGCCTCGGTGGGTTCAACCTGGCTCCCCCAGACGCCGGAGGGGAAGGCAGTGGCGGAAAGGCCGTCGAGCGTGGCGCGCGCGCCGGTGCCGCCGTTGTAGACCAGTTCGAGGGCGAAGGTTTGCCCACCGTCGCGGGCGGCTTCGGGGGTGTGGCGGAGCGGGACATCGTAGAGGCAGGACGCGCCTTCGGCGGGGACTTTGTCGGGGAGGGCTTGGGAGAGGCAGCCGTAGACGAGATCGGGGGTCATTTGGCCGATGGAGTGGCGCATGGCGACAGGCGAAGGCGGCTGCGCGTTGAGGATGCAGCCCGGGGGGCCGGTGACGATGAAGGGTTCGAGGGAGCCTGCGTTGTTGGGGATGTCGGGGCCGATGATGCAGCGCAGGGCGAAGACGGAATAGGCGGTGGCATAATTCAAGGGCACGTTGATGCCTTTGTCGGAGCAGCCGGAGGTGCCGGTGAAATCGAGGAGGATATGATTTTCCGCGATGGTGAGGGCGGCTTGCAGCGTGATAGGTTGGTCGTAGCCGTCGACTTGCAGCGTGTGGTGGTAGGTGCCTTTGGGGATGTCGGCGATGGCGTCGATGGTGCCTTGGCGGGAGGTATTGATGATGTAGTTGGAGAGGGCGTTCAGATCGTCGAGGCCAAATTCCTCCATCATGCCGGTGAGGCGGGCGACGCCGGTTTCGCAGCAGGCGATGAGGGCGTAGATGTCGCCTTCGTTTGCGATCGGTTCGCGGGAATTGGCGGCGACGATGTCCATGAGGAGGGCGTTTAACTCGCCTTCGGCGACCAGTTTGCACGGCGGGATGAGCAGGCCTTCGTCATAGACGTCGGAGCCTTCGGGGCCCATGCCTTTGCCGCCCAAGTCGGCGAGGTGGGAGGTGCAGGAAGTGAAGCCCACAACACGGCCTTGGTGGAAGGCGGGTTGGAGAAGGAGGAAATCGTTGAGGTGACCGGAGGCGAGCCAGGGGTCGTTGGTCATGTAGATATCGCCGGGTTTCATCGCATCTGTCGGGAAGACGGCCATGAGGTTTTTGACGGCTTCGGCCATGGTATTGATGTGGCCGGGCGTGCCGGTGACGGCTTGGGCGAGCATGCGACCATTGACGTCAAAGATGCCGGCGGAGATGTCGCCGCTTTCGCGGACGATGGGGCTGAAGGCGGCGCGGATGAGGGCTTGGCCTTGTTCGTCGACGACCGCCAGAAGGCGGTTCCACATGACTTGAAGGCGGGTTTTGGGGATCATTGGGGGGCCTCCTGCATGGTGAGGATGAGGGTGCCGTTTGGCGCGACGTCGCACGCGAAATCGGCGCTGACATAGGTGGTGGTTTGCGGCTCAATGATGAGGGCGGGGCCTGGGATGTGCGCGCCGGGTTGTAGGGATTTGCGCTCAAAGATGGCGGCGCTGCGCTGGGTTTGCGTGACTTCGCAGAGGATGGTGGTTTGGCGGACGGGTTCGGGATGGCTCACGGCTCCCTTACCGGACGCGCTTTGCTGGTGGTCTGCGCGGCTGGCGACGCGGATAGACCAGTTGAGGATTTCGATTGTCATGCCAGGGACGGCGCGGGCGAATTGGGTTTTGTATTCGGCCTCGAATGACGCGCGGAGGGTGTCGATGTCGTCTGGTGTCAGATCGCGATCGGGGAGGGGGATTTCGATTTCGTGGCCTTGGCCGTGGTAGCGCATGAAGGCGGAGCGGGTGCGGTCGAGAGGGCCTGAGGCGCCTGCGCGGACAACGGTTTCGGCCTCAATGGTCATGGCGGTGAAGAACGTGTTCAGGCCGGGAATGTCGAGCGTGTCGAGACGCGCATATCGGCTGCGCACGATTTCAAAAGATACGGGTGCGTATAGAAATCCCACGGCGGATCCGACACCGGGGTCATGCGGGATGAGAATGCGGCGCACGCCTGCGCGGCGGGCCACGCGGGTGGCGTGAAGCGGGCCGTTGCCACCAAAGGCGATCATGGTGCGGGTGGAGAGATCCTTGCCGGATTCGACGGCGTGCATGCGGCCTGCGCCTGCCATGTTTTCGTCCACGATTTCGCTGATCCCGGCGGCGGCCTCTTGAAAGGTGAGCTTGAGCGGGTTGCCCAAATGGGTTGTCATCGCGATCTCGGATTGCCCGATGTCGATTTTCAACCGGCCTTCGGCGAAGCTGGCCGGCTCGATGAGGCCCTGGAGGATATCGGCATCGGTCACGGTAGGGTGGGTGCCGCCTTTGTTGAAGCCCGCAGGGCCGGGTTCGCTGCCCGCGCTTTGGGGGCCGACCTGGATGCGACCCAAACGGTCAGGCGACGCGATGGAGCCGCCACCTGCGCCGATTTCGATCATTTCCAAAACCGGGATGCGGACGGGCATGCCGGAGCCTTTGATGAAACGTTCTGCGCGGGCGATCTCAAACCGGCGGGCGGTTTGGGGGCGGTAATTGTCGATGAGGCAGAGCTTGGCTGTGGTGCCCCCCATGTCGAAAGAGAGGACGCCTGGCTCGCCTGCCTCTTCGGCCACGCGTGCGGCGAGGATCGCGCCACCTGCCGGGCCGGATTCGACCAGACGGATGGGCAGGGCGGCGGCGGTTTCGATGGTGGTCATGCCGCCACCGGCGGTCATCATCAGGATCGGGCAGGTTATGCCGCGACCCGCGAATTGTGTTGCGAAGTCAGAAAGATAGTCCGACATCAGCGGTTGGATGTACGCGTTGGCGATGGTGGTGCAAAGGCGATCAAATTCGCGCGCCTCAGGCGAGACTTCGTGCGAGAGCGAGATCGAAACCCCGGGGAGGTGCGCGCTGAGAAGATCGCGAAGCCGGGCCTCATGTGCGGGATTGGCATAGGCGTGCAGCAGGCAGATCGCGATGGCCTCCGTGCCCGCATCGCGCAAGGCGGTGGCAAGGGCGGGGATGGCGGCCTCATCCAGTGGTGTGATCTCAGAACCAGAGACGTCCATCCTGCCTGCAATGGTGAAGGCGCGGTCGCGGGGGACGATCAGATCGGGCTTTTTCAGGTTGATGTCATATTGGCTGTAGCGGCGTTCATAGGCAATTTCGAGGATGTCGCGGAAGCCTTCGTTGGTGATCGTGGCGACGCGCGCGCCGCGGCGTTCGATGAGCGCGTTGGTGGCGAGTGTGGTGCCGTGAACGAAGCCGGTGACCTGGCACCAATCGCGATCCGCCATCACGTGAGTGACGCCGTCGAGCGCGCCAAGCGTTGGGTTTTGCGGGGTCGTGGGCGTCTTGGTGGTGGCAAGGACGGTGTCGCCCTCCATCAACACGGTGTCGGTGAAAGTGCCGCCGATATCGACGGCGAGGCGTAGAGTAAGGTTTTCGGGCATTCAGGGGGTTCCAAGTGAGACAGCGCAGGCGTGAGGGATCGCCGCCGGTCTAGTCGACCAGATTCGTCTTCTCCGCGCGGCGGCCGATTCGCCTGTTGATCACTTGGTTTTGCATGGCACGACGCTGCGCCGGACGCGTGATTCTGTCAAATGAATTGAGTGCCGTGCTTGGTGTCACCGGGGGATCTGAGTATTTTTGGCCCAAAAGAAGGCAGCAGATGGCGCTTCTTTTGGGCTGGAAATACTCCGGGGAGCGTTGAAACGCCTGGCGTTTCGACGTGGGGCAGCGCCCCATCCGGACTTGATCAGAAATCCAGGTTTTCGACGTTGAGCGCGTTTTGCTGGATGAATTCGCGGCGGGGTTCGACCACGTCGCCCATCAGTTTGGTGAAGAGGTCATCGGCCTCGGCCACGTCATCCACCTTCACCTGCAGAAGTGTGCGCGCCTCTGGGTCCAGCGTGGTTTCCCAAAGCTGGTCGGGGTTCATTTCACCCAAGCCTTTGTAGCGTTGCAGGGTGAGACCCTTTTCGCCTTCTTGCAGCACGGCTTCCAGGAGGTCGAGGGGGCCGTAGATGTCTTGCGAGCGTTCCTTGCGGTGGAGCGTGGCCGGGTCTTTATAGACGTCGCGCAGGCCTGTTGTCAGCGTGCCGAGGCGGCGCGCCTCACCGGAGCGGAGCGCGGGGCCGTCGAGCGTGCGCGCCTCTTCCACGCCGCGCAGCACGCGGGTCAGGCGGATGCCTTTGTCTTGGGTCGGGCGACCGGACCAGCCGCGTTCGTATTCGGCGGCGATCAAATCAAGGCGGCGGGCCACCTTGTCGGCCACGCCCTGAAGGTCGGCATCGGCAAGGCCTGCAACGAACGCCTCGGCAATGGCGGCTTGTTCCAGGATGTGGCGGGGGTAATGGGTCGGAAAACTGTCGAGGATGCGGCGGACGGTTCGGGCGTCTTCGACCACGCGCACGAGGTCTTGCCCAATGATGTCTTCGCCGCCGCCCAGGCGCAGGATTGCATCATCTGTGCCCTGCTGGATCAGGTAGTCTTCGAGCGCGGGCTGATCCTTGAGATAGACCTCTGACCGGCCGCGCATGACCTTAAAGAGCGGCGGTTGCGCGATGTAGAGGTAGCCGCCTTCGATCAGTTCGGGCATTTGGCGGTAGAAAAAGGTCAGGAGCAGCGTGCGGATATGGGCGCCGTCCACGTCCGCGTCCGTCATGATGACGATCTTGTGGTAGCGCAGTTTGGAGATGTCGAATTCATCGCGCCCGATGCCGGTGCCCAGCGCCATGACGAGGTTGCCGATTTCCTGGGAGGACAGCATCCGGTCAAATCGCGCGCGTTCGACGTTGAGGATTTTACCACGCAGGGGGAGGACGGCTTGGGTGCCACGGTCGCGGCCCGTTTGGGCGGAGCCGCCGGCGCTGTCACCCTCCACGAGGAAGAGTTCGGTCTTGGAGGGGTCTTTTTCCGAGCAGTCTTTGAGTTTGCCGGCGAGGTAGTTCACATCCATCGCCGTTTTGCGGCGGGTGAGTTCACGGGCCTTGCGGGCGGCCTCCCGCGCCAGAGCGGCCTCAACGATCTTGCCGACGATCATCTTGGCTTCATTAGGGTTTTCGCCGAACCATTCGGAGAGCTTTTCGTTCACCAGCCCCTCGACGGCGGGGCGGACCTCGGAGCTGACCAGTTTGTCTTTGGTCTGGCTGGAGAATTTGGGGTCAGGGACTTTGACGGAGAGCACGCAGGTGAGGCCTTCACGGGCGTCATCGCCGGTGAAGCTGACCTTTTCTTTCTTCGCGATGCCGCTTTCCATCGCGTATTTCTGCACCACGCGGGTCAGCGCGCCGCGGAAGCCTGCCATATGGGTGCCGCCATCGCGCTGCGGGATGTTGTTGGTGAAGGGCAGGACGTTTTCGTGATAGCTGTCGTTCCACCACATGGCGACCTCGACGCCGATATCGTCCTTTTCGCCGGTGACAAAGATCGGTTCGGGGATCATCGGGGTTTTGGAGCGGTCGAGATAGCGGACGAATTCCTTCACGCCGCCCTCATAATGGAGCTCAGATTCCAGCGCTTCAGCCGGGCGTTCATCGCGCAGGATGATGCGGACGCCGGAATTGAGGAAAGCCAGTTCGCGGAGGCGTTTTTCCAGAGTGTCGAAGCTGTATTCGAGGTTGGAAAAGGTGTCGGTGGAAGCAAGGAAGCGGACCTCGGTGCCTTTGCGATCGCCCGCGTCGCCCACGACCTTCAGGTGGTCCACCGTGTCGCCGCCTTCGAACCGGGCGACGTGTTCCGAGCCATTGCGCCAGATGCGCAGTTCCAGCCAATCGGAAAGCGCGTTCACGACCGACACGCCCACGCCGTGCAGACCACCGGAGACCTTGTAGGAATTGCTGTCGAATTTGCCGCCTGCGTGAAGCTGGGTCATGATGACCTCGGCCGCGGATACGCCTTCTTCTTCGTGGGTTTCCACGGGAATGCCGCGGCCATTGTCGCTGACGGAGACGGAGCTGTCGCCGTGGATTGTCACGGTCACACGGTCCGCGTGGCCCGCGAGCGCTTCATCAATCCCGTTATCGACAACCTCATAGACCATGTGGTGCAGGCCGGAGCCGTCATCGGTATCCCCGATATACATGCCCGGGCGCTTGCGCACCGCCTCTAAGCCTTTGAGAACTTTGATGGAATCAGCGCCGTATTCTTCGGGTGCTGGGACTGCTTCTGCCATGCGGGTTTAGCCCTTTTATTTTCCACTTTTTATAGCGGTTTTTGGGGGGGATGTCACGCGATTGGCACAATATTTTGTATGTGGGCGGAATGGGCTGACCCGCCCCGCCCACAGTGTTGATCACGCGGCTTGCAGCCCGATTTGGCGGACGGTTTTCGTCCATTTTTCGACCGCGCCGTCCTTGGGATGTGACGTGCCGGAGAAGTAGGTGAGGCGGGTGGGTTTGATGCCCACAAAACCAAAGATCTGACCGCGCAATTGCCGCCACATTGCGTCGCCATGAATGAGCCGCAGATACCAGCGTGGGCTGTCAGATGTCAGGATCACGCGACCGGTTTTGCCCTTCAGCATGGGGGAGGGCATGCCCAACGCGTCGAGGTTGCGGGTGTCAAACGTGCGGCCGGGCAGCAGGATGCGATCAAAGAGCCCCTTCAGCTTGGCCGGGATGCCGCCCCACCACATGGGGGCTGCCAGGACAACGTGATCGGCCCATTCCAGATCGTTCAAAACCGCCTCAATCTGCGGCTCCAGCGGTTTGTAATCGGTGTAGCCGCCTTTGCCGTAGTCCATGTCAAATTCAAGATCGGGCAGTTGCACTAGGCGGATGTCGTGGCCTGCGGATGTGGCGGCCTCTGCATAGGTTTCAATCAGCAGGCGCGACAGGGAGGACTGGCCGGGGTGGCCGTTGATGAGGGTGATTTTCTTCGGTGTCATTGGATGATTCCATCTATAAAATTGACCATGGTCACTTTTAGACAAAGAAAATGACCACGGTCAATAATTAATTTGACCCTGGTCAGTTTTTTGGTAAAAGAGGCCATGGCAAAGACAGTTCAAGCCCGCACATTGAAAACCCGCGCCAAGCTTTTGAGCGCGGCGAAGGATCTGATCGAACACTCCGGCTATGAGGCGCTTCGCGTGGAGGAGGTTGTGCTGAAGGCAGGGGTGGCGAAGGGGACTTTCTTCTCTCATTTCAAGGACAAAGAGGCGTTGATGGATCAGCTGATCGGCGCGCGTTTGTCTGAGATTTTGACGGAGATTGAGGCGGGCCCTGTGCCCAGATCCGCCTCAGATATGGTCGCGGCGCTGACGCCTTTCATCGCTTTCGCGACCTCGGAACGGTACGTGTTCGACATCATGCTGCGCTACAGCGGGGCCGCTGCGATCAGTGAGATTGGCCCAATCGCGCAGACGTTCCTGCAGCATTACGAGTTGTTCTTGAAATGGGTGACGGACCCGGCCTTGCCCACACGTGACACCATCGCGCCGGAGCTTATGGCGGAAGGGATCAGCGCGTTCATGATCCAGGCCATGTCCCTCAACTTCTGCGCTTTGCATAGCTCTGCGTCGGTCGAAGAGCGCTTGGAACCCTATCTTGAGGCGTGGCTCAACTAGGGGCTGGGGCGGTCACACCGTCCTCTGTGACCTCCAGGTATTGCGCGCGGTCGCCCAGTTCGGCGAAGAGTTCCGGCCCTGTGCCTGTCATCCAGGCTTGGGCCTTGAGCGCGCAGACTTCATCGTAAAGCGCGGCGCGGCGGGTGGCGTCGAGATGGGCGGCGACTTCATCTAGGAGTAGGAGGGGCGGGGCGCCGAAATCGTCCGAAAGCGCGCGGGCATTGGCGAGGATGAGGGAGATGAGCAGCGCCTTTTGTTCGCCGGTGGAGCAGTCCTTGGCAGGCACCCCCTTGGCGGCATAGACCCCGTAGAGATCGGCGCGGTGGGGGCCGACCAGTGTACGGCCGGCAGCCAGGTCGCGAAACCGGCTTTCGTGCAGGGCTTCGCGGAAATCGCTTTCTGTCTCGGGCATGGCACCTTCGGAAACGGTCAGTTCCAGCTCGGCAGAGGGAAATGCAGTGTCGGCCTCTTTCTGGGCGTCTCGCAGGCGGTAGAGGGCGTCTGTGCGGTTTTGGTGGATCTGAATGCCTGCCTCCGCCATTTGGCGTTCCAGCGCCACGTACCAATGGCCATCACGAACCTGATCCTTGAGCAGGCGATTGCGTTCGCGCATGGCTTTTTCATAGGCGAGCGCGGCTTCGGCATGATCCGGCGTGAAGCTGAGCGTCATGCGGTCGAGAAACCGCCGCCGCCCCTCCGCCCCTTCTATCCAAAGCCGGTCCATCGCGGGGATCAGCCACAGAACGCGCGCGATGCGGCCCAGGGCGATCTGGGAGGCCGGTTTTCCGTCGATGCGGACCTTGCGGGCTTCTTCGCCTTGGGCGGTGATCTCGACCTCGTGGATCTGGGCGAGGGACTGGAGATGACCGGTCAGCTTCCAGCCCAAATCGTCGGGCCTGCGCGCCATGTCGGCGGCAGCGGCGCGTCGGAGGCCGCGACCGGGGGAGAAGAGGGAGACGGCCTCAAGGATGTTCGTCTTGCCCGCGCCGTTGGGGCCATAGATCGCGATAGGGCGGCCATCGCCGTCGATACGCGCGGATTGGTGTGAACGGAAATAGGACAGGGTCAGATGGGAGAGGTAAAGTCCCTTCATCTTTCCAAAAATACTCTCGCCGAAGGCAATTAAACCCTCATCGGCATCACGACATAGACAGCCGTGGTGTCATTGCCTTCGCGCATCAAAGTGGGATCACCGGAGGAGTTGAACATGAACACCGCGTTTTCGCGATCCACCTGGCTGGCGATTTCCAGCAAGTACTTGGCATTAAAGCCGATATCGAGCTTGTCATCGCCATAAGCCACGGCCAGTTCTTCTTCTGCTGCGCCACTGTCAGGGGCGTTGACGGAGAGGATCAAACGATCCTCATCGAGCGACAGTTTCACGGCGCGGGAGCGTTCAGAGCTGACGGTTGCGACGCGGTCGACGGCCTGGGCGAACTCAGAGGCGTCCACCTCAAGGCGGCGGGTGTTGCCGGTGGGAATGACGCGGGTGTAATCGGGGAAGGTGCCGTCGATGACCTTGGAGGTCAGCGTGATGTCGGGCGTGGCGAAGCGCACCTTGGTCTCTGACACGGACACGGCGATGACCGTTTCATCATCGTCCAGAAGCTTGCGCAACTCGCCCACAGTTTTACGGGGCACGATCACGCCGGGCATGGAGCCTGCGCCATCGGGCAGGTCGCTGTCGATCCGGGCGAGGCGGTGGCCGTCGGTGGCCACGCAGCGCAGGACCTGACCGCCATCGGCGTCCGAGACATGCATGTAGACGCCGTTGAGGTAGTACCGTGTTTCCTCGGTCGAGATCGCAAATTTGGATTTGTCGAAGAGGCGGCGCAGTTCGGGGGCCTTGGCCGAGAAATTGCACTCGTATTCCGAGGACGCCATGACCGGGAAATCTTCTTTCGGCAGGGTGGCCAGCGCGAAGTTGGAGCGGCCGGCTTCGACCGTCAGGCGACCCGAGGCGCCATCATCGGTGAGGCTCACGAGCGCGCCATCGGGCAGTTTGCGGACAATTTCGTGCAAGGTGACGGCAGAGACCGTCGTGGCACCTGCGCGTTCGACTTGGGCGGGGGCTTTGTCGACCACTTCGATGTCCAGATCCGTGGCGCGGAATTGCACGCTGTCGCCGTCTGCCTCAATCAGCACATTGGCGAGGATCGGGATCGTGTTGCGGCGTTCGACGACCGATTGGGCCTGCGCCACAGCCTTGAGAAGCGTTCCACGTTCGATGCTGAATTTCATGCCCTTGCTCCCTGCATGCGCGGCGTTGGGAGGGGCACCCTAGCAATTCTTGGTGCGCGCTCAAGCTTTTTCGTGGTCTGAAGGGTTTGGTGTTGGGGCATTGCGGTGAATGTTGGCAGTGAGCCCAAACCTAAGCCATGGTGTCTTTTCCGCGCGCGCACAGTTTTTCAAGGGCTTGCCAGCCTGTATGCGGCTTTTCCAGCCTTGACGTGAACTCAAAATAGCACCCACCCCCACCAACACCTTGGTCAAACGACCGACTGATCGGCACATCCGACAAGTAACAGAATAGCAAAGTTCCGACGCCACCATGGCCAACCAACAAAACGTCGCCTTCAATGCAGTGTTTCAGGCAATCGCTAACCTCTCTGAGAATGCGCGTTTGTGCGGCAACCGCCGTCTCCCAGCCGCGAACGCTGTCTTGGGGCCGTGCAAAGAACTGGTCTGCGACGGTTTCAAACTCTTCCGGGGGGAGAAATCCGGTCGCACTGCGATCGTTCTCGTGCATTGCCTCTCGTATGATCAGATGACATCCAAGCGCTTCCGCCAGCGGACTGGCTGTTTCAATCGCCTTGGTTTCACCGCTACTGACCACATGTCGTGTCCCCGATAAAGCACCGGAGCGCGCAAGCAGGGCGACTCGTTTGCGGCCGATTTCATTGAGTGACCAGTCTGTCACCGGTGCATCGGGATCAATCGTGACCTGCGGGTGCGAAAGGTATCTGACGATTTGCGGCATGCTTCATGTTGGCAAATTATTCATTGCCTGCAAAGTCCGCACAGAAGACAGTTAGAAATTTGCTCTATGCGCTCGACGTGAATGACCTGCCTAGCTCTCCAAGCTCCGGCGCAGCATTTCGAGGTCTTCGGCGATCTGGGCATCAGAATGGCGCAGCTCTTCGATGCGTTTGACGCCGTGCATGACCGTCGTGTGGTCGCGTCCGCCGAAGCGGCGGCCAATCTCTGGCAGGGACCGGCGGGTCATTTGTTTGCACAGATACATCGCCACCTGACGGGGCCGAGCGAAGCTGCGGACGCGTTTTGGGCCGATCATGTCGGCAAGGCGGATGTTGTAGTGGTCCGACACCTGGCGCTGAATTTCTTCGATGGAGATCTTGCGTTCAAAGGTGCGGAGGATATCCGACAGGCAATCCTGCGCCATCTCGGGCGTGATTTCGGTGCCCACCAGAGAGGCAAAGGCGTAAAGCCGGGTCAGCGCGCCTTCCAGCACGCGGACATTGGTGCTGATCCGCTGGGCGAGGAAATCGAGGACAGCATCGTCCATTTCCAGATCCGGGTAGGTTTCGCGGTAGCGGTCGACCTTGGACTGCAGGATGCCAAGGCGCAGTTCGTAGTCCGTGGGGTGAAGATCCACCACCAACCCGCATTGCAGGCGGGATTTGATGCGGTCTTCCATATCCTCAATCTCACCCGGGGCGCGGTCGGCGGAGATGACGATCTGTTTGTTCTGATCCACAAGCGCATTGAAGGTGTGGAAGAATTCCTCTTGCGTGCTGTCCTTGCCGGCGATGAATTGCACATCATCGACCATCAGCACGTCGACGGAGCGGAACATTTCCTTGAAATCCATCATCTTTTTGTCGCGCAGGGCCTGCACGAAGCGGTACATGAATTGTTCCGCCGACAGGTAGAGCACGTTGAGATCGGGGCGCGAGGATTGCAATTCCCACGCGATGGCGTGCATCAGGTGCGTTTTACCAAGTCCCACCCCGCCATAGAGGAAGAGCGGATTGAACGTGACGGGCCCGCCTTCGGCCACGCGGCGCGCGGCGGCATGGGCCAGTTCATTGGGTTTGCCCACGACGAAGCGGTCAAACGTAAAGCGTTCATCCAGAGGTGCCGTGGGGAATTGACCATCCGCCCCATTGCCGCTGCGGAAGGTCAGGCGGCCGGATTTTGGCGCAGGCTTGGTGCTGGCGCTTTGGGCGCTGGGTTTTTCGCTGGTGTTGGCGGCGGCAGAGGCACCTTCCTTGATCGGTGCGTTTACGGGGCGAACGGCACCCTTATGCACCCGCCGCACGGTGGCCACGCTGAATTCCAGGCGCTTGATATCCGGATTTACCTGGCTGACCTTGTAGAGGATCTTGTCGCCGAAGTTCTGCGACACGTAATTGCCTTGGAAACTGGTGGGGACATCAAAGATCGCGACCCCGTCATTCACTTCCCTGAGTTCCAGCGGTTCAATCCAGCTGGTGTAGTTATGCGCTCCGACGGTATCTCGGAGTTCGTTTTTGACGGCGCCCCACTCTTCCAAAGTCATTTCATCCCATTCCGCGACTATATTCCCATTCCAGACGCAGGACCTGATACGCCTGCGTCCGACGACGCCGCAATTGTGGACCAGACCGCCAAAACCATTGCCTGCCAGACAAGCCGACAGGTGATTTTGCCCTGAAACGGGCATTGGGCTGACACGCAGGTATATCGCGCCTGTCCCCAAAGCGCGCAGTCTATTCCTGCGGTTATCCCCGGTCCGGACTTGGCCCACCCGCCATGTCTGGCAAGCGCGTCACACTCACGGTCAGTTCAACCAAAACGCATGGGCACATGGGATCGCAAACAATCCTTTTTCCGTGCCAGCGGTTGAGACCTCCGAGGAGTGAAGGTGGCAGCCAATCCCCCTTGCAGATTCGCCTGACGAAACTAGCAATTGCTGCGAAGAGGCGGCAACCGATCTTAGGGGCTTGACCTGAAAATCGGCGAAAAGAATCGGTGGCTGCTCAAAATCACCGTCGAAACGAAAAACGGCGGGACAAAAATCCCGCCGTTTTTCACCAATAATTTAGCAGGTTTAATCAGCCGAGCGCTTTCACACGCGATGTCAGACGCGACATTTTCCGCGCGGCGGTGTTTTTGTGAAAGACGCCTTTGGTGACACCGCGCATCAGTTCCGGCTGAGCGACTTGCAGCGCAGATTGGGCGGCATCCTTGTCACCGGATGCAATCGCTTCTTCGACTTTCCGCAAGTAAGTGCGGATGCGCGAACGGCGCGCCTTGTTCACGGCGAAGCGGCGTTCGTTCTGACGCGCGCGTTTCTTGGATTGAGGGCTATTTGCCATGCTTTTCAGACCTTTATTCGGGCGTTTCTCTTCCTAAACACGTGACAGGACGCCCAAGCCGACGGAATTCCCATCGGAAAGATCAAGCCTGAGCGGGCCGCACGCGCATGTATTCAGGCGGCGTATATAAGAGATTCGCGTGCTTGCAAAGGGTCTTTAAACGGCGGTTCACGCGATGGCGGTTTGATCAAGGATTCGGGTCAGGCTCGTGGCAGAATAGCGGCTGTGTTACTGAAACGTCACAAATGAGTCGCACGCCCTGCGACTCATCCCAAAGCAAGGAGAGTGCCCATGGCGCTGGATCACCGCCCCTGGTTGCCAAGTGTTGCGCAGATGCGTGAGGACACGATTGCGACGTCCATGACCGGGCAAGGGGATGCTGCGCTTTTTGCCCGGCTGAGCGATCTGGTGGCGGAAAATTCCCGCATTCATGAGCGCGACTGTTTCAACCTCAACCCCGCCACGAATGTGATGAACCCCCGGGCGGAGGCGATGCTGGCCAGCGGTTTGGGATCGCGCCCGTCGCTGGGCTATCCAGGCGACAAATATGAGATGGGTCTGGAGGCGATTGAAGAGATTGAGGTGATCGCCGCCGGTTTGGCCGCAGAGGTGTTCAGCGCGCGTTTCGCCGAAATCCGCGTCGCCTCGGGCGCGATGGCGAACTTGTATGCGTTCATGGCCACCTGCCGGCCCGGTGACACGATCATCGCGCCGCCTGCCTCCATCGGCGGGCATGTGACCCATCATGGGCCGGGCTGTGCGGGGCTTTATGGCTTGCGGGTACTGGAGGCGCCGATTGATGGGGATGGCTATACGCTCGATCTGGATGGGCTGCGCGCGTTGTCGCGGCGGGAACGACCCCGGCTTATTACAGTGGGCGGGTCGCTGAACCTGTTTGAACATCCCGTCGCTGAAGTGCGCACGATCGCCGATGAGGTGGGCGCGCATGTCCTGTTTGATGCCGCCCATCAATGCGGGATCATCGCGGGGGGCGCGTGGAAGAACCCGCTCAGTGAGGGCGCGCATCTGATGACGATGAGCACGTACAAAAGCCTCGGTGGCCCGGCGGGTGGGCTGATTGTGACCAATGAGGCGGAACTGGCCGAGCGGCTGGATGCAATCGCCTTTCCCGGGATGACGGCCAATTTCGATGCCGCGAAGTCGGCGGCCCTGGCGGTGAGCCTGCTGGATTGGCGCGGCTTCGGAGAGGATTACGCGCGTTCCATGATCGATCTGGCCCGCGCCTTGGCAGAGGCGTTGGACGCGCGCGGCGTGCCGGTCTTTGCCAAATCGCGCGGCTTCACCAAATCGCATCAATTCGCAGTGGAGGCCGCGCCTTATGGTGGTGGACAAGCCGCGTCAAAGACGTTGCGCCGCGCAGGTTTCCTTGCCTGTGGGATCGGGCTGCCCATTGATCCTGTCCACGGTGATATGAACGGGCTGCGCATCGGCACGCCGGAATTGGTGCGCTGGGGGGTTACGCCCGATCACGCGCCCGCGCTGGCAGAGCTTATCGCCGAAGGTCTCAATTCAGATCCCGAATGTGTCGCCCCGCGCGCCGCCGCCTTGCGGGGTCAATTCACGCAGCTTCACTTCATACACTGACGCGTCAGGCTTCTTTCTGGCCAGAAATACTCACGATCCCGCCCGCACAACCAGCGCAGTCGTCATTTATCTTCAAACCGGGCCACGCGTTTTTCCACAAAGGCGGCCATGCCTTCGCTCTGATCCTCGGTCGCAAAGAGCGAATGGAACATGCGGCGTTCATAAAGAAGCCCCTCGCGCTGGGTCATCTCATAGGACCGGTTCACCGCCTCTTTGACCGCGCGCACGGCGATCATGGATTTTTCGGTGATTTTCACCGCAGACGCCATCGCTTCCTTATGCAGTTTGTCATTGGGCACCACGCGGGACACGAGGCCGGATCGCTCTGCCTCATCGGCGTCCATGAAACGGCCCGTCAGGTTCATTTCCATGGATTTGGATTTGCCCACAAAGCGCGTCAGGCGTTGGGACCCGCCGAGGCCCGCCATGACGCCCAAGTTGATCTCCGGCTGGCCGAACTTGGCGCTTTCCGAGGCGATGATGAAATCGCACATCATCGCCAATTCGCAGCCACCGCCGAGGGCGTAGCCACTGACGGCGGCAATGATCGGTTTGCGGATGCGCAGGAAATCATCGGCAAAGCCCCCAAAAAGGTCTTCGGTGAACACCTCGGTGAAGCTCTTGGAGCTCATCATCTTGATGTCGGCCCCGGCGGCGAAGGCTTTTTCCGACCCGGTCAGGATGAAACAGCGTACGTTCTTGTCGGCTTCGCCCTTTTGCAGGGCATCCATCACCTCTTCGATCAGCTGGGCATTCAGCGCATTCAGCGCATCGGGCCGGTTCAGTTTGATGACGGATACGTGGTCTTCGACATCCACGATGATGGTTTCATAGGCCATGGGGGGCTCCTCCGATTGGTTGGGAGGAACGTATCATCCGGGGGTCCGGGTTCAACCTCACTTTTGGCAGGTTGCGCAGTAGAAGGATGACCGGCCCGATTGCACGACGCGTTTGATGCCACCGCCGCAGCCATCGCGACGGCAGGGTTCTGCCTCGCGGCCATAGACATCGAAACTGTGCTGGAAATAGCCCAGCTCTCCGTCTGCTTGTTTGAAATCGCGCAGGGTCGATCCGCCCGCCTCTATCGCGTCCTGTAAAACCTGACGGATGATGGGCACAAGGGCGGCGACGCGCGCTTTGGAAATCGCACCTGCCCGGCGTTTGGGGGAGATGCCCGCGCGGTAAAGCGCTTCGCACACATATATATTGCCCAGCCCCGCGACGATGCGTTGGTCCAGAAGGGCGGCTTTGATCGGGGTGTTTTTGCCTTTGAGGGCGGCGATCAGATATCCCTCATCAAAGGCATTGCCCAAGGGTTCGGGGCCGATGACGGAGAGCAGTTTGTGTTGATCGGCGGTGGCGGTGTCCATCAGATCCATCGCGCCAAAGCGGCGGGGATCGTTGAAGGTGATCCGCGCGCCGTTTTCCATGTGGAAGACCACGTGGTCGTGTTTTTCAGGCGCAGGGTGGTCGTGGACGAACTGGCCCAGCGGGTCGCCGGAGATCAGCATGCGGCCCGACATGCCGAGGTGAATGAGAAGTGTTTCGCCGGAATTGAGATCGGCGAGGATGTATTTGGAACGGCGGCGCAGGCTCTGCACCTGTTTGCCGGTCAGCCGCTCGGACATGCGGTCAGGAAAGGGCCAGCGCAGATCGGGGCGGTTGACGTCCGCCCGCGCGATCACATGGCCCGACATCGCCGGGGTCAGGCCGCGCATGACGGTTTCCACTTCGGGCAGTTCAGGCATGTTTTGAGTGATGCTCCACCAATGTCATGACGTCCTCGTAGCCTTCCATATATCGGCCGAACCGCGCTTTGCGACCATTGGCAAAACGTAGCACCGTGAAATCGAGCCAGCCATAGCGCGTGACGCCGGACAGGTCTTTCCAGGCGAGGGGTATTTCTGACAGGAAAACAGGGGATGTGGCCACCAGAGATGTCTTATCCCATTGGATGCGGCTGAACCAGACGGTGGCCAGCGCAAAGCAACTTACGAAAAAAAGCGGCACTAAAAGCCAACCCACCCCGGTGTTGCCCCAAACCACGGGTGGCAAGGAAACCAGGGCCAGCGGCAGGCAAATGGCGCTGACCGACAGGCGGGTGCCGAATTTCACCCAGCCATAGGATGTACCATCGCCTGCGATGCGTGCCTCTTTGCGGCCAAGGGGCAGGGTGATGACGAACCATGTGAAAATGGGGATCAGGCAAACCGTGACCAGCACTTGCATCACAATGCTGGGTATCCAGATCGCGCCGCTGACCTGCACAAGATAGATCAACGTGCCCAGGATGCTGGTCGACGCGGCGGCATAAATTGTGGCTGATTTGAAGGTCATGACAGGATCGCCAGTTGTTTCCTCGCCCAATCGTTCCAACATTGTAACCCGTGGCTTGCACCCTATAAAGACCGGTGAAGGCTCTCAGCGGATCACAGTTTCTATCATGACAGAGAAAACCACCCATTTCGGGTTTGAAGACATCCCCGAGGATCAAAAAGCAGGCCGCGTGCGCGGTGTGTTTGGGTCAGTGGCGTCCAAATATGACGTGATGAATGACGTCATGTCGGTTGGCATTCATCGGTTGTGGAAAGACGCGATGATGGATTGGCTGGCACCGCGGGCCGGGCAGCGCTTGCTCGATGTGGCGGGTGGCACGGGCGATATTGCGTTTCGGTTCTTGAAGCGGGCCGGGACGGGGCATGCGACCGTGCTGGACCTGACGGAGGCTATGCTGGTTGAAGGGCGTCAGCGGGCCGAGGCCGAAAGCATGGGCGACAACCTTGATTGGCTGGTGGGGGACGCGATGGCGTTGCCTTTTGCCGATAACACCTTCGATGTCTACACGATCAGCTTTGGCATTCGGAATGTGACGCGGCCTCAGGACGCGCTGAATGAAGCGTTTCGGGTGCTGAAGCCCGGTGGCCGGTTGATGGTGTTGGAATTCAGCCAGATTCCCAATGATCTGATGCAGAAAGCCTATGATCTTTACTCCTTCAACGTGATCCCGGAGATGGGGCGCGTGATCACCGGCGACCGGGACAGCTATCAGTATCTTGTTGAATCCATTCGGAAGTTTCCGGATCAGGAGACGTTTCTGGGTATGGTGCGCGAGGCCGGCTTTGAGCAGGCCAAATATCGTAACCTGAGCATGGGGATTGCGTGCCTTCATTCGGGTTGGAAGCTCTAGCACATGCGCGGGCCGCATAACCTTTTGCGGCTGGTCCGCACGGGCGCGACGCTGGAGCGGACGGGTGCCATGCGCGAAATCCTCAACGCGATGGATGCGCCGCCCTTGGTGCGCGGGGCCGTGCGCGTGGTGGGTTGGCCGTTTCAATGGTTGGGCTATCGCGGCAACCTCAAGGAGCCGCCGACGGTGCGGGCGCTGACCGCACTTGGCCCGGCCTATATCAAGTTCGGGCAGATTTTTTCGACGCGGCCGGACATCGTGGGGACCGATCTGGCCAAGCAATTGCGGGTTTTGCAGGACAAGCTGCCGCCCTTTGAGGCCAGCGCCGCCAAGCTTGCCGTGGCGCAGGATTTGGGCCACCCGGTGGAGGAAATTTTCACCGAGTTCAGTGAACCCATAGCCGCTGCGTCCATCGCGCAGGTGCATCAGGCGCGGCTGTCGACGGGCGAAAAAGTGGCGGTCAAGGTGCTGCGCCCGGGGATCGAGAAGGCGTTTCGCAAGGATATCGATGCGTTTTACTTTGTCGCCAGCACGATTGAGGCGCTTTCGCCGTCATCACGACGGCTGCGCCCTTCAGACGTGATCGGGCATTTCGAAGGCGTGGTTCTGGGGGAGCTGGATTTGCGGCTGGAGGCGGCCTCTGCCTCGGAATTCGGGGCGAACACCGCCAGCGATGCGGGCTTTTCGGTGCCATCGGTGAACTGGGATTTGTCGTCGCGCCGAGTGATGACCCAGACCTGGGTGGAAGGTGAGCCGCTGGGCGACAATGATGCGCTTGATCGCGCGGGTCATGACCGCGTCGCGCTGAGTGAGCGGGTGCTGCAGTTGTTTTTGCGCCATGCGTTGCGGGATGGGTATTTTCACGGCGACATGCATCAGGGCAACCTGAAGGTCGCGCCGGGTGGCGATATTGTGGCTTTTGATTTCGGGATCATGGGCCACATTGATGAATACACCCGCAAAGTTTACGCCGAAATCCTGTTTGGCTTTATCCGTCGCGATTACGAACGCGTGGCACAGGTGCATTTTGAAGCCGGTTACGTGCCCGCAGACCGCGATGTGACCGAATTCGCCCGCGCCCTGCGTGCGGTGGGTGAGCCGATTTTCGGCATGGATGCGTCCAAGATTTCGATGGGGTCGTTGCTGAGCTATCTCTTTGAAGTGACAGAGCGTTTCGGGATGGAAACCCGCACTGAACTGATCTTGTTGCAGCGCACCATGGTGGTGGTTGAGGGCGTGGCGCGGTCGCTTAACCCGCAGATCAATATCTGGGAAGTCGCCAAGCCGGTGGTGGAGGAATACATCCGCCTCAACGTGGGGCCGCGCGGGGCGCTGCGGGATTTGGCGAAGACGGCGCAGGTCTTGGCGCGCTATGGCCCGCGCCTGCCCGGGATCGTGGAAGCCGCGCTGCTGCGTCAGGTGGAGCCGGTGGATGTTGCGCCCGCGCCTTCGCGGTGGCGGGCACTTGGTTTGGCGGGGGTTTCGGCCTTGATTGGGGCCGGGGTGGCCTTGGCCGTGGTGTCGTTCCTGGGCTAGACCGTCCTGCGCCCTGGCGGGCAGGCCCGCGCCCGGCGGGCTGCGTCATCTTGAAGACAGTTGCCGATGGGTCGCAACCCTTTGCCAGAACAGTCTGAATTGGGATTGTTTCGTTGTTGCGGCGGCAGCGTTTCGATATGACGGACACAACCATAAAGCCAGAGGCGGTGGAGTGAATTTGTGATCCGGACGTTCGGTCTTTCCTTGGCCTTGCTGGCCACATTGGCCGTGCCCTCCCTCGCGGAGGAGGATCGTCTGACGACCACCGTAACCAACAGCTTTGGCACCCCCGGCGGCCTGATTGATATGCCCACGGCAGAGATGGCCCCAGATGGGCAGCTTTCGGTCAACGTATCCCATTTCAGCGGCTATACCCGCAGCACGGCGACCTTTCAGCTGACACCGTGGTTGTCGGGCAGTTTCCGCTATATCGGCGTGGATAACCTCAGCCCGGCCTTCAACATCTACTACGACCGCAGTTTTGACGTGAAGCTGCGGCTGATCAAGGAAACCGATTACCTGCCGGGCGTCGCCATCGGGTTGCAGGATTTCTTGGGCACCGGGCTTTTGTCAGGTGAATACGTTGTCGCGACCAAGCAGTTCGGCAACCGCCTGCGCGTGACGGGCGGTGTGGGCTGGGGGCGGCTAGGCAGCTATAACAGCTTTGCCTCGGCGGGCACGCGGCAGCGGTTTTCCTTTGCCAATGGCGGAACGGGCGGTGATTTTCAGTTCAACGACTATTTCAGCGGGGACATGGCGCTGTTTGCGGGGTTCAGTTACGACCTGACCGACAAGATCAGCCTGAGCGCTGAATATTCTTCCGACAACTACGATTTCGAACAGCAGCAGGGCGTGTTCAAGCGGCGCACGCCGTGGAACGTGGCGGCGACCTACAAGGCCAATGACAACCTGATCCTGCGCGTGTTTTCGCAATATGGATCAGAGATCGGCGTGACGGCCAACATCACGCTGAACCCGCGCCATCCGGCGGTGGAAACGCGCGGGCCTGCGCCTTTGCCGGTGGCGGTACGGGGGGCTGCGGGGCGTAATGATCTGGGTTGGGCCAGTGTGCCGCAAGTGCCCGATGCGTTGTCAGGGCAGATCAAGACCTTCGTGGAACAAGAACAGCTGACTTTTGTGGGCGCCAACATCACGGGTCGCGCCGCCCATGTGCGGATTGAAAACACTGTCTTCATGTCAGAGGCCCAGGCGCTGGGCCGGACCATGCGGATCATGAGCCGGGTTTTGCCCGCGTCTGTCGAACAGTTCAGCGTCACGGTGGAGCGCAATGGCATCCCCATAATGACCACCACCATGGCGCGCAGCGATCTGGAGCGGTTGGAATTTGAAAGCGAAGACCGCGCGCTGGCGGCGGCGCAATTCACCGACAGCATCCGCTTTGGCAATGTGCCGGAACCGCAGGCCGATCTTTACCCGCAATTCACATGGTCCATCGGGCCATCGCTCAGCTTTTCGGCCTTTGACCCCGACAATCCCTTCCGGCTTGATCTCAGGGCGAAGGCGCGCGCCTCTCTCGATCTGGGGCGCGGGTGGCATATTGATGGGGCCACGTCGATCCGGGTGATCGGCAATCTGGACAGTTCCAACCGCCCGTCCAATTCGCTGTTGCCGCGCGTGCGCACGACGATTGGGGATTACTTCCGCAATGACGGGTTGACGCTCGATCGGTTGACGCTGGCGAAATATGCCCGTCTTGGCCCGGATTTCTATGGCCGGGCGACCATCGGGTATCTGGAGCTGCAATATGCCGGTGTGTCGGCTGAGGTGCTTTGGAAACCCGTGGACAGCCGGCTGGCCTTGGGGGCAGAGGTTAATTATGTGCAGCTGCGCGACTCGGATGTGGATTTCGGCTTTGCCAGCCACCGCACGCCCAGCGGGACGATTCCCCATGTGAACGGGCATGTGTCGGCCTATTACAGTTTCAACAAGGGCTATCAGGCCAACATTCATGCCGGGCGATACCTGGCGGGCGATTGGGGCGCGACGCTGGAATTTTCGCGCACCTTTAACAATGGCTGGGTCGTGGGTGCCTTCGCCACGCAGACGGATGTGTCGGCCACGCAGTTCGGGGAAGGATCCTTTGACAAGGGTCTGTTTTTTGAAATCCCGTTTGGCTGGCTTCTGGGCAGAGAGACCAAACGCACCTATGGCACCGTGCTGCGCCCCATTCAGCGCGATGGTGGTCAGCGCGTGAATGTGCCGGGGCGGCTTTATGAAACGGTCAGTGAACCGCATCGCCCAAACGTGGCCGCAAGTTGGGGGAGGTTCTGGAAATGACCCTCGCAAACCTGCTGCGGCGAAAGATGACCCTTGCTGTGATGGGCGCGACCTTCGGCTTGGCGGCTTGTGGTAATGATGATCAGCAGTTCCAACTTGATGAGCTGCGCAGCATCGCGTCGGAGGTGATTGAAGGCCGGGAGGACGTGCCGGACGGGGCTCAAGCGGCGGCGGTGATCCGCACCGACAGCCGCAAAGCCCTCGCGACCACGCCCGCGGGGGAGCCGTTGGCCTCCGTGCGCATGGATTCGGTGGGGATTGCCGCGGTGTTGCGCCGGGTGGCCACAAATGGCCGGCACATCACATGGGCCGCGTGGGGCACCAGTGACCGCAAATCCTTGACCACGAAAGACGGCATGATTGTCGCCACGCGCAGCCTGCACAAGGATTTGATGTCGGCGGAATCTGATGCCGTGAACGCGCTGGTGCGAGGCCGGAAAGAGGGCAATGTGCCCTACATCCTGCGGTACACCGATGGCAATTACGACACGATCGAAGAACGCTACACCTGCACGGTGACGCGCGGCTATAACAAGGTGTCAACATTGGCCAATGGGCGCACCGTGCCGGTGTTGCAGATGTTTTCGACCTGCAATGCGGCCGATCAGCAGTTCGTAGATCTGTTCCTGGTGGATCATGGCGGGCGGATCGTGGAGATGCGCCAATGGGTGGGCCCGGTTCTGGGCTTTGCCTATATGGCGCAGCTGCGCTGATCAGGGGGTTGCCTGCGCAGCCACCATGGCGGGCTTAGCCTGATAGACGCAATGAACAGGGTCTGCACGCGATAAACACGTGGCCCCACGTGGCCCAATGGCTGGCTCAAAAAAAACGGGCCCTGAAAGGCCCGTCTTCAAAACAGAATTAATCGTGGCTTACGGTGTGGCCGTGGTGGAAACCACGTTGCCGTCCGAATCAACCGCGACAAGCACGCCGCCGATGACAACCAATGTGATGCCGCCGATCACGGCACCGGAGAGCCCAGCGCCAGCGCCCACTTCACCTTGGGTCGACACAAACGGGTCGGATGTAGGTTGCGTTGTGTCCTGTGCCAGAACAGGCGCGGCAGACACAGCAGCGATCGCAGCAATGGCCACAGTGGAAGTGAAAGTGTTCATATCAGTCTCCAATCCGGAAAAGCTTCCGTAACTTGAGGTCTATTTACGTTGGTTGAAACCATAATTCAATCTCTGACTGTAGGAAAGGCGGGTTTTGGCAGAGCCGCGCAGCTTGGCAAATTTACCACGTCGCTGGCGGCCCGGCCTTGCCAAACTGGTCAAATATCAGGCGAATTTGCCGGAACAACCGGTTCAAGAAGGCTGACAATATCCGCCGATGGCACCTCTTGCCCGCCTGCCATCACCAGAATCGGCACGCCATTGTCATTGCGCGCCTCCACGATGCGGCCTTCGATCAGGGCGGATGAGGTGCCCACCACATCGCCAGCCAGCAAGGATTCGACCGACAGTTTATAGGTGCCATAGGGCAAGGGCGTGCCGGTGTTGTCCAGTCCGGCCCAAGCAGTGGTCTGACGCCCAGGGGCAATGTCATAGCGCGCCACCTCAGTCCCCTGTTCATTGCGCACCACAAGCTGGCCGGCATCGGCGATCTGGGATGTTTCGGTCACGATGCCCACGGCCTCACCCTGATAATTGACGGGCATGATCGCACGGGCATTCATGCCCACCCAGCCTGACAGTTGCGACACGCCAAGCGCGCTCATCTGCCCACCCAGCGATGTCAGAAGATCATTGGTCAGGACCTGCTGTTCGACGCTGGAAAAGGTGGCCAGCTGGGTGGCGAAATCGGTGGAATCCACCGGGTTCAGCGGGTCTTGGTTTTCGATCTGAGCGGTCAACATGCTCAAGAACGTCTCAAAATCCGAACTCAGCCCCGCCGCACCATTTTGCGTTTCTGTGGGCGGTGGCGCGATCAGGCTCGACGGGCGGGATGTGTCGGTGATTTCCATGGCAGTGTCCTTTGTTAAAGTCGAATGTCGATGGCGCCGTCACCCGTGCGCAGGGCGGCAGGTGTGGATGAGGTATCCGCGGCGTCGGTCATCGCGGGGTGATCCGTGCTGTCACGCCCGTCATTCATGGTGTCGCGGGCGCGATCATCGGAATTCGGATTTTGCCCGGCAGATCCTTCGAAAGAAAAGCTGGTCGTGTCATAGCCGATATCGCAGAAATCACTGGCCAGAAGGTCTGCATGTCGGCGCATCAGTTCCAGCGTTTCCGGGCGATCAGCCTGAATGGTGACGACCATGCCAGCATCCGCGCTCGACAGGCTGATCCGCACATGGCCCAGCTCAGCGGGGTTGAGCGTAATCTCTGCCATTTGGCCGGGCGCGGTCTGGATGGCCATGGCGATCTGGCGCGTAACCTGTTGCGCCTGTGCGGGCGTCATCAGCGATGGCGAAACCTGCGATGGGGTGCCCAAACTGCCCAGAGGTGCCACAGAACGCCCTTCGCGCGCGGAAAGGTCACCGCCGCCGTCGCCCGCGCCCAAATCAGTGCTGAAAGCCGCATCTGACGGCGTGATCAGGGCGGGGTCAATGGGCTGCAAAGGGGGGGCCATGGTGTGCAGGACCGCATGGCAGACCTGCCGCGCGATGGGCTGACGGCCCGCGCAGGCCTGCCGCCTGCTGCACCTGTCCT
>JBCBAT010000018.1:0-70944 GCA_038532355.1 Pseudomonadota bacterium
GGGTCAATGGGCTGCAAAGGGGGGGCCATGGTGGGCAGGACAGGTGCAGCAGGCGGCAGGCCTGCGCGGGCCGTCAGCCCATCGCGCGGCAGGTCTGCCATGCGGTCCTGCACGGATGCCGGACGCCCATCTTGCAGGTCAGAAGCCATCAGTCTGCGCGTTTCAAGATCACGGGCCAGCGGTGTCATGACGGGGGCCGCCACATCTGCGGTGGTCCCCCCTGGCTGCGCACGGCCCTGCGGCAGTGTTTCTATCTGAGGCTCTGTCACGCCCGGTTTGGGCAGGCCGGTATTGAGCGTATCAGAATCCGCCGCCAGTTTCGCGGCCGGTGTCAGGCCCGCGCCCACGATCTGAGCATCAGTGGCCCCTGTCGCCGCGGCCTGCACAGGTGACCGGCCAAAGGGCGACAGAATCGCTGCATCGGCGTCTTCCTGCGGCATGTAGGCTTGGCCCAAGGATGCGCCCGTCATTTGATCTGTGACCTGGCCTGCGAATTTGCCCATCAATTGTCCTGTGGTCTGATCCAGAACCTGGCCCTGCACACGCGCATCCAAACGATCTGAAACGCTCGCCACACTTTGACCCGTCGTATGACCGGTTTCCGCGGCGGTGGTCTGGGGCAATCTGGGACGCGAAATGGACGGGCCGATCTGCAGTTGGTCCATCATTCCCATCTGCGCCCTCAGCGCACCAAACTGGTCTTTCAGGGCGCCGAGTGTCTGAGGCGCGGATGCCATGATGTCGCTCAGCAGGGTCATCATGCCCTGGGGCGTCAGATCACCGGGATGTGTGTTGCCCAAATGGGCCGACACCAGCGGCAAAAGGGCATTGGCCTGTTGGGCCAAGGAGGAATTCGGCCCAAGCATCGCGTCGATATCTACCTGATCGGAATCGAGCGCCAGAAAAACAGCCTCAAGCACCGCGACAACATCCGCGAAACTGTCCTGATCCGGGGATACAGCATCTTCCGCAGGCAGGCGGCCCGTTTCGCGCAGATCATCGAACACTGTCTGGAATTCTGTTGGCGCAGCATCCCCCGGTTTGTCAGTGCCGGTATAGGTCTGCGTGCCATTCGTGGGGCCGGTTGCGAAACCGCTGACATGCGGATCCGCGACAGAAGGCGGGGGATGGGCCGTGCTTTTTTCGCGGGCAAGATCCCCGCGTCCTGCAAATTTGCCCGCGCCGGGAATGGCACCTGAGCCGATAAAATCCACCTGAAATACATTCTGCATGAGCCACCTCCGGGCATGATCCGCGCATTCTTTCGCTGGGGGATAAAATGGTCGAAAGGGATTACCGTATCTTTACCAGTTTGCCGTTTGATGCCCCCAAATGCTTACAATTGGAGCGATTGATCCTTGATGATTCCCGCGCAAAATTCGGCGCTTGGCCTTGCGACGTCGCAGGCGCAAAACCCGTCCATCCCATCTGCCACCCTGTCTGATCCACGCGCCGAACAAGCGTGGCTGGCGGCGGAGCGGTTGGAGGCGACCTTTCTGGCGGAGATGCTGAAATCCGCGGGGTTTGGCGAACAAGCCAACAGCATGTCCGGTAGCCCGGGCGAGGACCAATTCGCGTCATTTCAACGCTCTGCCATCGCCGACAACATGGTAAAAGCCGGTGGTATCGGCCTGGCGGAGCATTTCTTCAAAGCGATGATGGAGGCTCAGAACGATGCCAGAACAGACAGCTGACGGCCAAGCAATGACGGCCAGTGATATTTTTTCCGCCCTTGATGCCTGTCTGGAGCGGGAAAAGGCTGCGTTGCTGACGGGGGATCTGGATGCCATCGCCCCGCTGATGGACGAAAAATCAGACCTGATCGCCCAATTGAACGCCATGGGTGCCACCGAAGACGACGCGCTGAGCACCTTGAAAGACAAGGCAGAGCGCAATCAGGTGCTGTTGAGCGGGGCGCTCGACGGGATCCGGCGCGTGTCGGACCGCATGCAGACGATGCAACAGTTGCGGCATTCCTTTGATACTTATGACCAAACTGGCAAACGCCAGACCATCGAAGGTGAGGTTGTGCGCCACGTGGAAAAGCGCGCCTAACCCGGCCCGGTCCGCGATCGAGACGGGCATGGGTATTCGCGGGGCGCGACTATCAAGTCAATATGCGACAGGACCAGAATAGGGCGCGGCGAACGGTTATTGCTGGCGCTGCGCCATACGGGTTTTTGGAAAAGACGGCCCATGGTCTTTGAAGGGGCGCCGCCGCCCTGCGCGGCACGTCTCCCCCCGAAACAAATTGAGCCCAAAACGCGCCGGGCCGCGCTTCTTTCTGGCTAAAAATACTCCCGCCGGAGGCATTGAAACCTGTACGGTTTTTTCGCCTTTGAGCGATTTGAGGATCTGGAACCAAAGGATCGTGCAATGCCCGATCCGAACCATGCGGCGCGCTGCGCTGGTTGCGGGGATTTGATTAAAATCCGTTGAAAACTCAGCAAAAAACCGCGGCAAAATCGCGCCAAAAGCGGCGCAAAACCAGAATAAATCGCGCGCAAAACGCAGGCCGTGTTTAGCAATGCATTAGCATCTTCAAGGGCAAGTTGCCCGCAGCACTCGAGCAGGGTGGCGCGGTTGGCATATGCCCTGACCGCACATGTCAGAACGACAGCTTCGATATCGTCTCCGAGTGGGGGCGGGTTTTAACGGGCGCAAAAGCGCCATCAAAAAGGGAAATGCGATGTCCAGCATTCTGACAAACAATGGCGCCATGGTGGCGCTGCAAACTCTGAAATCGGTCAACATGAACCTGGCCGACACTCAGGAAATGATTTCGACAGGCAAGAAGGTCGGCAACGCCAAGGACAACTCGGCGATCTGGGCGATCTCCAAGACCATGGAATCCGACGTCAAAGGCTTCAAGGCGATCTCTGAAAGCCTTGGTCTGGGTCAGTCCACTGTGGCCGTGGCGCGTCAGGCGTCTGAAACGGTGACGGATCTTCTGACGGAGATGAAAGGCCGCATCGTGGCCGCTCAGGAAGAGAACGTGGACCGTGAAGCCATTCAACAGGACATTGACGCGCTGGAAGCGCAGATCAACTCTGTTGTGGGTGCGGCTCAGTTCAATGGTCTGAACCTGATTGACGGGTCCAGCACGGATGCGATGACAGTTCTGTCTTCGCTTGACCGCGACAACAGCGGCAACGTCACCAGCAGCTCGATCTCTGTTGAGCGTCAGAACCTGTCCGTGACAGGCTCGGTCGTGGCGCAGGGTTTCGGTGGCACTGACCTGGCCGATGCAGCGGCGGCAAGTGCGCTGTTCCAGGGGTCCTCGGCCAACACCGTCTTCAACGACGTGGCGTTCAACCCGGGCACCAACAACACGGACACGATCGCAAACGACAGCAGCGATACTTTCACTGTTGGCACCGTGTCTGCCGGCAACAGCTATCAGATCATCATCGACAACGTTGAAGTGAACGTTGCCGGCGGTGGTACGGCGGCGGCACAGCGGACGTTTGAGTATGTGGCGTCTGCCAGCGACTCGGCTGAAGATGTGGCGAGCAACCTGTCCTCTCAGATCAACGCGTTTTTTGGCGCCGCGACTGATTCTGCCAATGCGCTGAGCGTGGTGCAGGGCACAGGTGCCAATGCGGGTCAGTTTACCATCACCAATGGTAACACGGGCACGACAAACGGCGATCTGAACATCTACCTGCGGGCACAGACCGGTGGTACGCCGGGGTCTGTCGGCGGGTCTGGTGGCTTGAGCGCCGTGCAGAGCATTGACGTGACCACAGACGCTGGTTCGACAAGCGCTTTGACCGCGATTGATACGCTGATTGATCAGGCGATTGGGGCGGCCTCGTCCTTTGGTTCCGATCAGGGCCGGATCGAGACTCAGACGTCCTTCATCTCAAACCTGACGGACAGCCTGACCTCCGGTATCGGCACTTTGGTGGATGCCAATCTGGAAGAGGCGTCAGCGCGTCTTCAGGCCCTGCAGGTGCAGCAGCAGTTGGCGGTCCAGTCGCTGTCGATTGCCAACCAGGCGCCGCAGACGATCCTGTCCCTGTTCCGTTAATCCGAGCAGTCTAAACCCTGATCCGGGGCGTGCGCCACTGCGCGCCCTGGATCGCCCCACCAAGATCCCATTCCAATCCTGAAAGGATAAGCCGTGAACGCCACGCAACTTGCCCATAACGCGTATGGCTCCGGTACGAGATCCGTCCGAACGCCCCGCGGCGTGGAATATGAGGCCTTCGCCCGTGTGACCAGCCGCTTGAAATCGGTTGCGGCCAAGCTGGCACAGACCAAGCGGTGGGAACAAAAGGCCAAGACCAAGGCGCCTTTGCATACCACCAGTCATTTTGGGGAACTGACCCAGGCGCTGAACGACAACACGCAGCTTTGGACGCTTTTGGCCGCCGATGTGGCCGATAGCGGCAATGGTCTGCCTGATACGTTGCGCGCCGGTATTCTGTCTTTGGCGGCATTTGTCCGGCAGCACACAGCGAAGGTTCTGAAATCGGAGGCCTCTGTGGTGCCTCTACTTGAAATCAATATCTCCATCATGCGGGGCCTGTCTGAAGCTGGCCAGCCGCAGGTGGACCCGCAAAGAGAGGCGCGTGCGTCATGAGTGGACTTATTCTGAAACTGGGCCCGAAAGAGCGGATCCTGATCAACCAGGCAGTGGTCGAAAACGGGGATCGCCGGTCACGGCTGACGATCCTGTCGCCCAATGCCAATATTCTGCGGCTGCGCGATGCGATCCATCCTGAAACCGCCAACACGCCGGTGCGCCGGGCTTGTTATGCGACGCAGCTGGTGCTGACGGGCGATCATGACGCGGATGACGCAAAATTCCAGCTGCTGCGCCGGATTGAAGAGCTGAGCCAGGTTTTCACAGATGCTGACAGCCGGGCCAATCTGACCCGCGCCAGTGAGGCGGTCTTGGCGGATAACTACTATCAATCGCTCAAGGCGCTGCGCACGTTGTTGCCACGCGAAGACCGGCTTTTCGCCCATGGCGAGGCGCACGGGCTGCACTGATGTTTCAGCCGGTTCTTCCATTATCCGGGTTCCCGGGCTGGGTGCTGCTGAACCGCACGCTGGACAGCCAGACGGAGGCATTCAATGCCTCCCCCCAGATTCAGCGGGACACGGAGTATTTCGTGGAGAATATCGGCAGCGTCCGAACCGCCTCTGAACTGGTGGAGGATCGTCGTTTGTTGACGGTCGCGCTGGGGGCGTTTGGCCTGAGCGATGACATCAACAACCGGGCGCTGATCCAGAAGGTGCTGGAAGATGGCACGGCTGATCCGGCGTCCATCGCCAATCGACTGGCGGATGATCGCTATGCGCAGTTGTCTGAATCGTTCGGATTTGGGAATGCTCTTTTTGGCACGAACACCGGCGATCCGGGCTTTGGTGAGCGGATCGTGGAACAGTTTCAAGCCCGCAGCTTTGAGGCGGCCGTGGGCGAACAGGATGGATCGCTGCGCCTTGCGCTCAATGCCACGCGCGAATTGGCGGAGATGGCAGATGAAAACGCCAGCAATGACACCCTATGGTTCCGCGTTCTTGGCACGCCACCCTTGCGGGAGGTGTTTGAGCGCGCCTTCAACCTTCCCAGCAGTTTCGGCCAGATCGATATTGAACGGCAATTGGATGAATTCAAGGACCGCGCAGAGCGGGTTCTGGGCATCGAGACTTTCAGCGATTTTGGCGATGCGGATGTGCGAGAGGAACTGGTGAAGGGCTATCTGTTGCGAGAACAGGTGGCAAATGTATCCGGCCTGTCTGCGGAGTCGATCGCGCTCACGTTGCTGGCAGGCTAGGCGCGGGTCTTCCAGCCAGGATGCATTTTTTTACCAAAAAAATGGCGCCAACGTTGGCGGCGCATTTTTTTAAAAAATGCGGGCAAAATCTTTCAAAGATTTTGGGCCACCCCTTGGCGTCATTTGTGTTCAAGTCTTGGTGCAGAGCTGGCTGGCGTTCGGGGCGGCGATGACACTGGCACTTGCGCTGGTGAGGGCTTGGTGGCCTGCCCCGCGCGCCGCAGGATCAGGGTAAGCTTGTTAAAGCTGTTTGCAATATCACCTTGTTCAGCCTCTCCGATAAAGGCGTCAAGGTCTGGCCAGATGCGCAGGGCCTGATCGAGATCTGGATCGCTGCCATCTGTGTAAAGCCCTGCGCGCACCATTGTTTCGGATTGCGCATAAGCCCCCAACAATCGCCGCGTGCGCAGGATCAATTCATTCTCCGACAGGCTGGCCGCACGGGGCAGGCTGCGTGACACGGATCGCAAAAGATCAATCGCGGGATATCGCCCGCGTTCCGCAATCGCGCGGTCCATCACCACGTGACCATCCAACACCCCGCGCAGCACATCAGCCACAGGTTCGTCCATATCGGATCCCGCGACCAACACGCTGAAGAGCGCGGTGATGTCACCGGCCCCTTCTGCGCCGGGGCCCGCGCGTTCGCACAGTGACATGATCATATGGGCCATCGAGGACGGATGGCCGCGGAGGGCGGGAAGCTCCCCCGCGGCGGTGGCAATTTCACGATGGGCTTCGGCAAAACGGGTGACGGAATCGGCCAGAAGCAGCACATGTTTGCCCTGATCGCGAAAGTGTTCGGCGATGGCCATCGCCGTCCAGGCACACCGCCGTCGCACAAGCGGGGACCGATCAGAGGTGGCCGCAACGATCACCGACCGCTTCATCCCCTCCGGCCCCAAGGTGTTTTCAACAAAGTCGCGCAATTCGCGACCGCGTTCGCCAATCAGCGCGAAGACGACCAGATCCGCCTCCATGTGTCGGCCCAGATGGCCAAGCAGGCTGGATTTGCCCACGCCTGATCCGGCAAAAAGCCCGATCCGCTGACCGCGCACGATGGGCAGCAGCGTGTTGAAAACGCACATGCCCGTGTCCAGCCGCGCTCCCAAGGCGCGTCGTTGTGCCGGCGGCGGCGGTGGCTGTGTCAGGCCACATGTCTGCGGCCCGCGCATCAGGGGGCGACCATCCATTGGTTGGCAAAACGGATCAATGACCCGGCCCAACCATGACACATCTGGCGCAATGGTGTCTGCGGGGCTCAGCTGTACCCGTTGGCCAAGGGCGATGCCCACCGGCGCCTCCTCCGGCAGCATGGTGATTTGATCAGGGGCAAGCTGCAAAACTTCCCCCATCAGCGGAGGCTGCCCCATCCTGGCAATCGACAGGCGATCGCCCAGGCACGCCACGTTCGACAACCCCGTCACTTGCACAATGCCCCCTTCGACCGAGGCCACGCGCCCAACACGGCGGTGCGCTTGAAGCGAAGCAATCTCTGACGTGAGGGCGGCGAAGGCGGGTCGTGACATGGGATTCTCCCTAAGGCTGCATCAGCGTGTTTCTGAAAACCGTTTTTAAAGGAATCACGGTTAAGCCTTGATTGAAGCCAATCGAGGGAGAAGCCCCGGTGTTCGAAAAGATAGAAGTCTTTAAGATGGCGCACGCCATGGCGCGCCACGCAGGATCACGCCATGCCGTGGTTGCCCAAAACATGGCCAATGCCGATACGCCCGGCTACAAAGCGCGCGATATCGCGGATTTCCAAACCCATCTGTCCCAGATGACGGCCCAGCCCGGGCGCAGCTTTGACATGCGCGCGACGCGGGCGGCGCATCTGAACATGGCGCAAACACCCGGCACACCTGCGGCGTTCGAACGCCAAGGCGCGATTGCCGATCCCAATGGCAATACCGTGTCTCTGGAGACGGAGATGGTGCACGGCGTGAACGCCAAGAGGCAGCATGATCGCGCGCTTGCGATCTATCAATCCTCCATGACCATCCTGCGCAGCGCAATCGGCCGCAGGTAAGGGGGAAGCGCATGTCTGAATTTTCCAATTCTCTTTCGGTGATTTCGTCTGCGTTGCAGGCGCAATCCCAACGCTTGCGGCATTTGTCGGAGAATATCGCCAATGCCGATACGCCGGGATACCGGCGCAAAACCATCGCCTTTCAAACGGTGATGAACGGGTCCGAGACGCCCGGCATGGTCGAAACCGGTCGTGTGCGTCTGGACCAATCCGATCTCACCCGGATCTACGATCCATCCCATCCCATGGCGGATGAGACCGGAAATTACGACGGCTCCAACGTCAATCTGATGATTGAGCTGTCGGACGCGCGCGAAGCGCAGCGAAGTTATGAGGCGAACCTCAGAATGTTCGAACAGACCCGGCAAATGGGCAGCAGCCTGTTTGACCTTCTCAGACGGTAAAGGAGATCCAAGAAATGGATATTCAAGCAATTGGCGCGGCGAAGAAATACGCCTCCGCCCGTTCCGCCACGGAACCAACCCCCAGCCAAAGTGCGGGGGATTACCTGACCGGGCTGACCCGCGATTTCGCGGCGACGCTGCAAGAATCGGAAGACACGGCCAAGGCCGCCATGACGACGGGCGCGGACCCGCACACTTTGGTGCAGGCCCTGGCGCAGACAGAATTGGCGGTGGAGGCTGCCGTCACCGTACGAGACCGTGTGGTTGAGGCCTATCAGGAAATCCTGAGAATGCCGGTGTAACCCGTCATGGGGGATGAGATCATCTTCTTCGACACCATGCGGCAGGGGTTGTGGGTGTCTCTCATCATTTCCCTGCCGATCCTGGCTGTTGCACTGGTGGCGGGCCTGATGGTGGGCCTGTTTCAGGCGCTGACCTCCATTCAGGAACTGACGCTGACATTTGTCCCGAAACTGGGGGCGATCGTGCTCGTCTTCTGGCTGTCCATGGGGTTCATGACGCAGACTCTCGTCTCTTATTTCCACGACATGCTCGTGCCACTTATCATCGGAGGTTGAGATGGATCCATCCGGCTACACAACGCTGACGCGGCAATCTGGTCTGATGCATGAAATGCAGACCATCGCCAACAACATCGCCAATGCCAACACCACCGGTTTTCGGCAGGAAGGGATGATTTTTTCCGAATTCGTGGTCGGCACGGAAGGTGGCCCGTCTTTGTCGATGGCGCGGGGCAATGTGCGCAACACCTCCTATGAGCAGGGCAACCTGACCCTGACGGGCGGGCAGCTGGATTTCGCTATTGAAGGCGATGGGTTTTTCCTCGTGGCGACGCCGGATGGCGAACGGGTGACCCGCGCGGGCAGTTTCAGCTTGTCGGCGGCGGGCGATCTGGTGACCCATGATGGCTACAACGTGCTGGATGCAGGCGGTGCGCCGATTTTCATTCCGCCCGATGCGGCCAGCATTGATGTGGGCAGCGATGGCACCATCAGCGCCAATGGTGCCCTGTTGGGCCAGCTTGGTGTGGTGATGCCGGAAAATCCGGGTGATCTGATCCGCGAAGGCGGTGTGATGTTCCGGCCTGAGACGGCGCTGAACCCGGCAGACAACGCGCGGGTGATGCAGGGGCATCTTGAAAGCTCCAACGTCAACCCGATGCTGCAAATGAGCCGCATGATCGAAGTGCAACGCGCCTATGAGATGGGGCAGAGCTTTCTGGATTCTGAAAACGAACGGGTGCGCGATGCCATCCGTGCCTTCTCTCAGGGGCAGTAGCTTCGTTGAGGGCGCCCCGCTGAAAACTGATGTGACACGAGCAGAGTGAACAACACACTGAAAGGACAGCCAAATGCGTGCATTGAAAATCGCTGCCACGGGCATGGCCGCCCAACAAATGCGGGTGGAGACGATCTCCAACAACCTCGCGAATATGTCCACCACAGGCTATAACACCCGCCGCGCGGAATTTGCCGATTTGCATTACCAGCAACTGGCCCGCCCCGGCGCGATCAATGCCACCGATGGCACGGTTTTGCCAACGGGCATTCAACTGGGTCTTGGTGTGCGACCTGCCGCGGTGACGATCAACCTCGAACAAGGCGGGTTGGCGGCCACTGGCGGTGATCTGGATGTGGCGATTGAGGGCAATGGCTATCTTGAGGTGACGCTGCCATCCGGTCAGGCCGCCTACACGCGCGACGGGGCGATGAAGCGCAACGGGGAAGGGTTGATCGTGACGGCGGCGGGTTTCCCCATCGCGCCTGAAATCACCATCCCTGATGACGCGCGCAGCATTTCGATCAACCCCGAAGGCGAGGTGTTCGCCTATTTCGCGGATCAACCCAACGCACAGCTTCTGGGCCAGCTGAACCTTGTGGGTTTCAGCAACCCCAAGGGGCTGGAGGCCATCGGCGGCAACAACTTCCTTGAAACGGAAGCCTCTGGCGCGCCGCTGAATTCGACGCCTGGTCAGGATGGCTTAGGCACGGTGCGGCAGGGTTATCTGGAGGAAAGTTCCGTTGATCCCGTGCGCGAAATCACTGAGCTGATTGAAGCGCAGCGCGGTTATGAACTCAACGCCAAGGTCATCACCGCCGTCGACCAGATGATGAGTGCGACGACACAGATCCGATGATCAAGCTTGGCATCATAGCATTGAGCATCGCGGCCTGCGTGATCCCAGAGATCCTGCGCGCCGATATGGTCACAGCCACCCGCACGATCCGCGCCCAAAGCGTGATCATGCCGGGCGATCTGACCATGGTGGATGGCGATTTCCCTGGGGCTGCCGAAGATGTGGCTGACGTCATCGGGCAGGAATCGCGCGTTGCCATCTACGCCGGCCGGCCCATCCGGTTGAGCGATATCGGCCCACCGGCCGTCATTGAACGCAATCAGTTGGTGCCGCTCGTGTTTCAAAAATACGGGCTTCAGATCACTGCGGAAGGCCGATCGCTTAGCCGTGCGGCGCCGGGTGATCGGGTGCGGGTGATGAACCTGTCTTCTCGTCAAACGATCAGCGGCCGGGTGGCGCCGGACGGCACGGTCTTTGTGACCAAGTAAAAGGAATTGGACATGATCAGAGCTATTGTCGCGGGGATCCTGCTGTGTCTGGCGGTGTCAGGCTGTTCGAGGCTTGAAAATATCGGTCAAGCACCGGCGTTCACCAATGCCAATGAAGGCAATGAACATGCCGCGATGATCTATGGCGGCCTGCCAGCCGTGGCCGATCCGTCGCGCCAGGTGGATCGCGCATCCTTGTGGAGTTCGGGGCGTCGGTCGCTTCTGGGCGACAGGCGCGCAATGCAAAAGGGCGACATCCTTACCGTGGTCATTGAGATTGATGAAGAGGCGCAAATCTCCAACCAGACGCAGCGGTCGCGCAACGCCAATGAAGGGCTTCAAGTGCCGCAGCTCTTTGGGATCCCGCAACGGATCAACGAACGTCTTCCGGATGGTGCGTCTTTGGACAACGCCGTCGATATCACTTCGGGCAGCTCATCTTCGGGTGATGGATCGGTCAGTCGCGCCGAAGAGCTGACGCTGCGGGTGGCGGCCACGATCACGCAGGTTTTGCCCAATGGCGTTCTGGAAATCCAAGGCGTGCAAGAGGTGCGGGTGAATTTTGAACTACGGGAATTGCTGGTGAGCGGGTTTGTCCGGCCTGAAGACATCTCCCGCCAGAATGAAATCACTTATGACAAGATCGCGTCGGCGCGCATTTCCTATGGCGGGCGGGGCCAGATCACGGATGTACAGCAACCGCGCTACGGACAGCAGGTTCTGGATATCTTCCTGCCGTTCTGAACGCATCGAAACCACGTAGATACGCAACTGAGGCGATATGATGGGAAAATTGATCCTGCCTTTGATCCTTGCCTTGCTGGGCGCCGGGGCTGGCGCCGGGGCAGGGTGGTTCCTCAAACCCGCGCCTGACATGACCGCGGAGAAGGCGGACGCCGTGGAAGGCGAAGCGGCGGAGGACGTCTCCGGTGATGCGTCTGACAAGGGCCCGGAAGACGCTGCATCCCGCGCACCCAAGGGCGAACCCATGGATGACGCAGCCGAAGGTTCCGCGCCGGACGCCACTGAATTCGTCAAGCTGAACAATCAGTTCGTTGTCCCGGTCGTGTCCGAGGGCATCGTTAGCTCCCTGGTGGTGATGTCCCTTAGCCTTGAGGTGGATATCGACATGCGTGCCATGGTGTTTCAGAGAGAGCCGAAGCTGCGCGATGCGCTTTTGCAGGTCATGTTCGACCATGCCAACGTGGGCGGGTTTGACGGATCCTTCACTGAGGCCAACAACCTTGCCATTTTGCGCGCCGGGTTGACGGATGTCGCACGGCAGGTCTTGCCTGGTACCGTCTATGGCGTGCTGATCGTGGATTTGGCCCGGCAAGATCTGTAAAGGCAGGTGATGAGGGCGCGTGCTTTTGCAAATTCAAACAGAGCATGGTTCGAAGGCCATGACATCCTGTGATCGGTGCCAATAGGTTCCAGCGGTGATTGCATACTCGCCGGTGGATCTTTTCGAATGAGCACCGCAGCGGTGCAGTCACTGTAAACACGGCCCCTAAGGCCGAGCCGTTTGTGGCCCTAGCGTCGGCTGTGTTGGATCAGGCCCTGATCCGTCAGCGCCTCATAACGTTTTACCATGTCGGCGCGTTTGGCGCTTGCCTCTATATCAGCCTGAACTTGATCAAGCGCGGTGCGTTTGCCAAAGCTTTTCTTCAATGCACGACGGGCCGCACCTTGGCGTGCCAGACAGCGCGCCAATTGCATCTGAAGCTCCCGCCGCTGGCGGCCCACCCAGACTTGCCACTTGATATCGCCGCCAAGGCTGCGGTGGGGCAGGCTATCCGCCATTGGCAGGTTTTGCGCCTGTTTGTGCTGGTCATCCAGCGCGGCCAACTGGGCGCGGATGCGGTGTTCTTCCGCCTTGATGGATTGCAGCCGGGCGGCGTCAGCCTCTTGCGCCGCTTGGCTTAACCTGGCCAGTTTCGCAAGTTCGGACGGGATCATGAGAACACCTTGGCCCGCCGACGCATGGTTTCTGCAAAGCGGATGGCGGCGGCCACGGTTTGATAGTGATCCGGCGCAATTTCCTGGCCGATTTCAACGGTGGCGAACAACGCGCGCGCAGTGGGCGGATCGTGATGCACGGGCACGCCGGATTCGAACGCCCGTTCCCGAATGGCGAGCGCCACGTGATCTTGCCCTTTGGCCACGCATTCCGGCGCGGATCCGGGCAGACGGCTCCATTTAAGGGCGACGGCAAAATGGGTCGGGTTGACGATCACAACATCGGCCTGCGGCACATCGGCCATCATCTGGTCCATGGCCATGCGCGTGCCGCGCTGGCGGCGCTCCTGCTTCAGATGCGGATCGCCCTCCTGATTTTTGTGCTCTTCGCGCACCTCCCGATAGGACATGCGCAGTTTGCGACGGTGGTCAAAGCGCTGCCAAAGAAAATCAATCGCCCCAATGGCCAGCGTGACAACCAATACCACGAACATGAAGTCGACGATCATATCCATCATGAGCGCGCCAATCATGCGCGCCTCGGCATGGACCGATCCGGCCATATCCGAAAGGCGCGTCACCAGGAACACGCCCAGCACCGCTGAAAAGGCCAGCAACTTGACAAGGCTCTTGGCGAACTCAAACAACCCAGTTGGGCCATATTTGTTCTTTGCGTTTTGGATCGGGTTCACCCGCGACAGTTTCGGGCGCAGTTTTTCCGGCGCAAAAACCAGGCTTTGTTGCGCAAGGTTGGACAGGATCACCAGCAGGGCCGGAATGACGAACCATGCGACCACTGCGAGGACAATCGCCAGCATCAATCCCGACAAGGCCGCAGCCCCCGACCCACCCTCAAAAATCAGATCTGCGATGGCGCCGGGTTGATCCAGCAGCGCTTGCATCGCCGCGCCAGCCCTATCGGTGGATGAAGCCCCCGCGGCCAGCGCCACGATGAGGATACCGCCATACGTCGCCGCCGTATCGAGGTCAGCAGATCGGGCGACATCGCCTTTCTTGCGCGCCTCATCCAGCTTGTGCTGCGTGGGTTCAAATGACTTGTCTGACTCGTCATCGCCTTGCTGCGCCATCAGGGGTCTCCGAACGGGTTGGACATGAACATGCTCAACGCATCCGTCCAAAGCGTCAGGATGGTGGGGGCCATGACAAGCAGGATCACAATGCCGCCACCCACGATCACGGGCGCGCCGACGAAGACGACCATCATTTGCGGCATCGCTCGGTTGATGATGCCCAAAGTCAGGTTGTAGAGCACGGACACAATGACAAAGGGCGCGGCGAGCGCGAAAGCCAGTGCAAAGGCGTTGGCCACCTGCCGGATCCCCCAGACAGAGACTGCGGACGCATCCGGGAACTGCGCGGCCGGGAAAAGCGTGTAGGTCAGAATAATGAGTTCCGCGAGCCGAATGTGCAGCCCGAGGATCATCGCGAGGGTAATCCCCCCCAGGACTAGCATGTGGCCCATGGCCGGGATCGGCTCAATCCCCTGTGTCCCGAGGATTTGTGACAGCGATGTGGATTGCGCTGCAATGGTCCCTGCCGTCTGCAGCGCCATGACAAACAGGCGGATGCCAAGGCCGATCATCAGGCCGACCACGGCCTCCGACAAAACGATCAGGCCCAGGGGCGGCGGGTCGTCGCGGAATGGAAACAACGCAGGGGAAATGGCGGGTGTGGTGATCATCGTCATCATGATGGCCAGACCCAGTTTGATGCGCATCGGGACCGTTTGTTCGCCAAACCCAGGGAACAGGGAAATCGCGGCCGCAACTCGAAGAAAAACGATGAAATGCAACCACAGCACATCTTCGGTCAACTCCAGAAGGGCCGCCAGATCATTCATCCGGGCACAACCCCCATGAGGGAGGGGCGCGCCTCCATTCCTATTTCTTCGAAGGACAGAACCGGGTTCGAGATGCTTTTGGCCGCAAGCACCGTACGCAAGAAACGCCGCCTTAGAGTGGATGTGACAATGGCCGGAAAAGCCCCAGACTCGCCTGCACGCGCCACTTCGGCGCCCACCGCGCTGGCCAGCTGATTGAAAACATCCGGCGGCAGCGCCACGTCAAGCCCGCCGCGATCCGCATCCATCTGGTAGGTTGAGAACGTATCTTCCCACTCCGGCGCGAGTTGGATCAGAGGCAAGGTTCCATCAGGCCGTTGCAGCCCGGCGATGATCTGGAACCCAAGACGCTGGCGCACGAATTCGCACAAAGCATCCGGTTGCGTATGGTTTGGTCGTCCTTCCGCGATCGCCTCAAGGATCAAGGGCAGATTGCGGATAGAGACCTGTTCTGCCAGCAGAAGCCGCAAAACTGCATGCAGAAGATCAGCAGGGACCTTATCAGGAATCAGCTCTTCGATCAGTTTTCGGTTCGCCTCGGCCCGCGCGGGATCAGAGATGTTGACCAGCTCATCGAGCAGGCGGCGCATCGCTTTCATGCTGAGCAGGCGGGACAGGTTACGCTTGATGACCTCAAGCAAATGGGTGGCCAGCACCTCTGCCGGCCCGACCAGCGTTGTGCCGGTCAGCGCGGCGGCATCCTTTGAGCTTTGCGGTATCCAGCGGGCGGGCGCGCCATAGACCGGTTCCGCCACGGCTTCCCCCTGGGGCAGATCGGGGTTGCGATCAGGGTCGAGGGCCAGAATGTGATCAGGTCGCAAAATGGCGCGGGCCTGGTCAACCCCCTGAATGCGGATCACGTAGGTGCCGGTTTGCAATGAAGGATCATCCGTCAGCCGAATTTCCGGCAGGATCAGCCCGAATTGAGTGGCCACATGACGGCGCATATTCGCGATACGGGCATCCAGCCCGGTGCCGGAATCCAAGACCAGATCGACAAGGTCCGGGGCGAATTCCACATGGATGTCATCCAGTTCCAAGATATCGCCCATGGATGGTTCTGCGGGCAGATCAAGATCCTCTTCTGGGGTGTCCGCGTCTTCCTCCGTTCGGTTCCGGAAAAGCCAAATGGCCGTAATCCCCAAGGCCAGCCCGCCCGCAATGAAAGGGGTGAATGGCAAGCCGGGGACAAGCGCGAACAGCACCATCAAAACAGCCACAGTGCCCATGGCGGCCGGGTGGCGCCCCAACTGCTTGGCCAGCGCGCTGTCGGTGGACCCTTGCGTGCCGCCGCGGGCCAGAAGCAGGGCCGAGGCGATGGAAATGATAACGGCCGGGATCTGCGTCACCAGCCCGTCACCCACCGTCAAAATGGAATAGGTTTCAAAGGCTTGGCCCAGCGGCATGTCGTGGACAACCGTCCCCATGATCAGCCCCATCACAAAATTGAGCAGCGTGATCAGAAGCCCGGCAATCGCGTCGCCTTTGACAAATTTCGACGCACCGTCCAGCGAGCCAAAGAAGGTTGTTTCCTGTTGTTCGCGTTCGCGGCGGGCCTTCGCCTCGGCATGGTCGATTGCACCAGCAGACATGTCACTGTCGATGGCCAATTGTTTGCCTGGCATCCCATCGAGGGCAAAGCGCGCGCCCACTTCGGCCATGCGGGCCGCGCCCTTGGTGATGACCATGAAATTGACGATCAGAAGCACGCCAAACACCACAAGCCCAAGAAAAATGGACCCGCCCATGACGAAATTGGCAAAGCCTTCAATCACGTCGCCCGCTGCATCCGTGCCGGTGTGGCCCTGCCCGATGATCAGTTTCGTGGATGAGACATTCAACGACAGGCGCAGCATCAGGGACGCCAACAGGATTGTGGGAAAGGCGGAAAAATCCAGTGGTCTTTCGATGAACAGGGTCACTGTGAAGATCAGGATCGCCAAGGCGAATGACGCCGCCAAGCCCACATCCAAAACCCAAGCAGGCATAGGCAGGATCATCATGACGATGACCGCCATCAGCGCCAGGGCCAACAGCACCGTGGGTTGAAACAGGTCTTTTATGTTGAAACCGCTCATTCCTGTACCCCCGGGTTGAGAGTGATCAGCGCTGGGCGCGCATTTGACGTGTTGGGCACCAAGGATCCCATGCCTCCGGCTTGCGCGCCGGGTTGCAGAAGCGGGTAGAGGTTGATCCGTGGTTGTTGTCGCGTCACTTGCGGTGTGACCGCAGCCGTGGTGTCGGCTTGCACATTGGCCACGCGGGGTGGCGCGGCCGTGTCGCCAGAGGTGTCGAGCCGGGCGCGAATGCGGTCAAACCGGGTCCGATACCGGGTGGCAAACTTCGGCGTGCGAGAGTGATAGGCACCTGCCGCCGCAGACCAATCACCTGTTTCGGCAAACAGTTCCGACAGGAACCGCGCGGCATAGCGGGCATTGGTCAGCGGGTCGAACATGGCCTCAATGGATGCGAAATGTTGCCCGTGCCAACGATAGTTGATCTGAAAACATCCCACATCATAGCTGCGTGCCCCGCGGGCGTGGTGCTTGGCCACGTAGTCTTCTGCGGCGGTTCGACTGTCGAACCAGTGACCGGCCCCTTCCATGTTGACGGTCCAAGGCCACGGGGTCAGGCGCCCTGCTTGATTTCGACCGGTTTCCGTTCGGGTAATGGCCTTCATGACCGACACAGGCACGCCGCGTTCCTGAGCGGCCTGTCGCGCGACAACATCGCAAATCCCGCTATAGGTGTTCGCCGCAGCCGGTGAAGGAATGATGAGACCAGAAAGGATCAAGAGCATGCCGAACATCATGGGCAAGCTCAATCGTTGGAGCAGTCTTCCCACCCCATTTTGCAGCAAAACTGGCTTTTGCACAGCTCGATCTCCGCACGTTGCGGGCATTCTGCCCCGGTGCTGCCACTCTAAGCGCGGAGCCCTTACGATTCGGTAATCACGCAGGGGATTTGCGACCAAAATTCCGATCAGCCAAAGGAGCACCTGAGTGTCGGATGTTACCTGCCTAAGGGTCGGTTTCGGTGTCCATTTCGGGCATCGTGATACCGGATAAAAGCGCTTCAATCTCTGCGCGCATGGATTGGCTGTCTTCAATCATGGCGCTGTTGCGTGCGAGAACCTGTTGCACTTGATCCTGTTCTTCAACATCTGGCGCGATCTGCCGGTCGGCAACTGCCGCGATCGCGGGGTCTGACGATGTTTGCAGCGCGTTCCAATCGCCGCCGAGGAAGGCCTGTCGTTCGGCATCTTCCGCCGCGTTGATACCTGTAAAGATGTCCTGAGCAGCGCCGTGTTCGCCGGCCATGCTGCGCGCGCGCGCAATGATCGCCATCACGTCGTCACCGCTTTCGCCCAACACTTCCAATTCGGCTTGGCGAGGGCGGTTTATCTTCAATGCGATTTCCGCCCGGATCAGTTTGCGACTGCGTTCCGCCGCACCTTGGGCCATGGGTTCGACAAAGGTGCTGGCCTGGTCAGGAAAACCCAAGGATAACAGTCGCGCGGCCAGTGCGTTGCCCACCGTGTCATCCAGTCTGAAGCGCGTGGAAGGTGCGGCGGCAATCGTATGGGTCAGAAAGACCGGATCAGTGGCTTTGTCGGCCAAAAGCCCCAAGAGGTCTGAAAGTGTACCGTTGCGGGGCACAGGCGCGGAGTTGCTGAGGCGGGTCAGCTCTGCAAATGCGTCATCGAATGCGCCCGAGGCACCAAGCGACAAGATATAGGCGCGCGCCATGTCCTGACCCATAGGCACATCGCGCAGCTCTGTCGCAAATGCGCCGGCCAGCAAGGCCATATCTTCTGACATGAGGGCATCTTCTGAGAGACGCGCATCAATTAATTTCAATAACGCCTCGGGCGATGGTTGGCTGTTATCGGCCACAACCTCCTCCAAGCTGGCTTCCGACGGACGGGCGTCAGGGCCCGTTGCATCGTTCATTGTATCAAGAAAGGCGGCGGCGGTGCTGGTCGTGTCTTCATTGCGCAGCAGGGCCCGAGCGATGTGATCGGCCGAGTTGGGGTAGCCTGCTACGCGCAGCTTTTCCCCCACGATAGGCCCAAGATGCGCGCGAAGGTGCACGGGAAAGTTCAGGATACCGCGCACGATGCCATCGGGATCAATCGGTTCATTTCCCGGCACTTTTTCATAAGACAGAAGCGACCAGACCGCGACAAGTGGGTCGCAATCCATGTAGCCTGCCAATGCTGATGTCTGCCCGTCATGACCGTGTTCCAAGATGTTGATCATGGCAAGCAGGACAGGATCTGGTGTTTTTTCGGCGGGCAGCATGGTCATCACCTGCTTGGCTTCCGCCCCAAACCCGAAGTGAATGTAGAATTGTGCAAGCTTCTTGATGGCGGCTGGGGATGGTTCGTCAAATTCGCCCAGTATGGCCGAACGGAGATCCCCGATTTGAGAGATGAATCGCTCGTCTGTTGCCCAAGCCGCAGCGTCCACGCGTTGAGGGTTCATACAGCCCGGTGTTTGCCCCTCACCCAACGCGATATTGAGCCGTTCCGACATGGCCTGATCCATGCTGGTGGCCGCGCTGATTGTCATGTTTCTTTGGGGATTCGTCGGAACCGTATTCGCATTTAATGGTCCAACACCGTCCCGGGTTGTCAGAACCGTGCTTGTCTGGTTTTCGGGTGTGGGTTGTGGTTCATTTGACAGGCTGTCGGGTTCGGGCAAATCCGGCAAAGTGCTGGTGCGAGGCTCCAAAAGGCCCTGCGTTGCCGCGCGACCGATTTGTTGCAGGATCGCATCTTGGCTTTCGTTTAGACGCTCTGAATATTCGGTTGGCTGCGGGGCAGGCGTGCTGCGCAGCGATTGCTGGCGGTCCTGCGCATCGGCCAGCAAAAAAGCAACTGATCCCACACTGGGTTGCCCGAATTCCGATAGCAGGTTCAGCGATGTGTCCGATTTCGCAACCGGATTGGCCTTTGCTTGCTCCACCTCGGAAGGGCCCGCAGGGACAGGCCCCAGGATCGCAGGGAGTGGGTCCGGGAAAAAGTCTGCGGCATCTCTTGGTGGTTTTGTGCTTGACGCGTCTTCAGGCCCGGGGAAAAGCGCCGCCGAAAGCGCGGTTTCGTCACGGATATCCACAACAAAGGCACGATCACCGGCCCAATCGATTTTAATATCGCAGCGACAATCCAGGGACAGCCGCACGGTGGACGGGCCTGCGTCGGCTTCGATCTCAGGCGTGCCAGTTTCAGTTTGCACATCCAGCGCTGTCAGGCGCGTTGTGGGGATAAAGTCAAACACTGTATCTGTTTCAAACTGCAAATCGCGGCGATCAAACTGCAGGTCAATCCCGCCATCGCGGTAGGTGATTGCCACCTCCATGCGCTCGGGCACATTGAAGACGACGCGTGTAAAATCGGCGTGTTCACCAGCGCGCACAATGACCGTTTGTGCCCAGCCTGGCCCACTTAAGGCCAGCAGCAAAAGCGCCGCGCCGATCCAGTGCCATGCCCGCGCCAAGGTCATGCAGCGTCCTTTACGGCTTTGATGGCTTCTTCCAGGTCGTTGAAGCTGGGACGGTTGTGATGCGGTGTGTTCTGACGCCCGACCTCAATGCAGATATTGGTGGCGTGATTGTGCATGTTGGCGATCAGCACCTCGCGGATAAGGTTGTAGAAATGCGCATCTTCCTCAGCCACCTCTTTGACTTTCGTGGCGAAGGGACCCACAAAAGCATAGGCAAGGAACACGCCCAGGAATGTCCCCACAAGCGCGCCGCCGATCATTTTACCCAAGATTTCAGGCGGTTGATCGATCGAACTCATGGTTTTGATCACACCCAGAACGGCGGCCACAATGCCCAGAGCGGGCAGCCCATCGGCCACAGTTTGCAAGGCGTGGCTGGAATGCAGCGCATGATGCAGATTGGCCTCCATGCGCTTGTCGAGCACTTCTTCCACCTGATGCGGATCGTCGTAATTCATCGATGCAGATCGCAACGTGTCCGAGATCAGCTCAATCGCTTCATGATCGGCTAGAATTTTTGGATACCGCGTGAAGATGCTTGAGTTTTCCGGGTCCTCGATATGCTCTTCAATTGCCACGGGGTTCTGGCGCGCCAAACGGATCAGTTCAAACAGAAGGCAAAGCATGTCGCGGTAGTCTTCCGGCTTCCAGTAACAGCCTTTGAACACCTTCCCGATATCCTTGAGCGTTTGCTTTACCCCGCTGCCAGAATTGGAAATCAGAAAGGCCCCGGTGGCCGCGCCCATGATCATCATCATCTCAAAGGGCAAGGCCTTAAGGATGATGCCGAACTTACCCCCGGCCAACATGTATCCGCCAAACACCATGACGAACACGACGATTATACCCACGATACCCAGCATCTGCGCCTCAACCTCACTTAGATTTGGTGCAAGGATCGCAGATTCCAGTTAAGAAACCCTGATCGCGGAGCGGATCATTCAGGAAAGTTCACGGGCTCAGATCCACGATAAAGGCTTTCCTAATCCTGCGGCACATTTGCGTTTCGTCCGGCCAGAACGACGCTGAACAGATGCGCGGATTCGGGATTGAGCCCTGCCATGATTGCTGCGGCGGATTCAGGACGCATCCGTCCAAGAAAACCGGCGGCGAAATTGGGATCCATCTCTTCAAAAAGTGCGGCCGCCTGTTTGGGTTTCATATTCTCATAAACCAGTGTCAGACGATCAAGATCATCCTTGGATGCCGTTTCCGCCAAGGCAATCGTGTCCCGCAACTGCGCCTCTGCGGCCTCCAGCCTGGCCAGCTTTTCGGCGATCTGTTCATCTGCAACACGCAAGGCGGCCATGCGGTCTTCCAAGGCTTTTTCGCGAGCCATCAGGCGGGCTTCCCGTGCCTGAAACGCGGCGACCATATCGGAAATTTCCCCGGCATTCATTGTCGGAGGGAAATTTTCGGCCATCGCGGCGCCTGAGGGTGGCATGGCCCCCTCATCCGACGGGGCAATCCGTTCAGCCATCGCTCCATCTGTAACCAGCGCGACGGCCTGGCCCGCGCCCCCGCTGAGACGGACAAGAGCAGAGGCAATGAGCAAACCCGCGATGACTGCCAACACGGAACGACCCGCCCGCCTTGATCTGCGCCTTCCGGCAGATTTCTGGGGCCGTGCGTCCGTTTTACCTGCAGGGCGTTCATCGGGCGAATCGTTCGCAGCCTTTTTGCCTTTGAATGAAAAGAATTTCATGATCCCGGTGCCCTCAAACCCCTGCTCTGCGGCGGAAAATTGGGCCCAGCGGCGTCTCTTCCTCCGCCGGTTCCACGGTTGGTTTTTCGGAACTCGGCAAGTCGTGCATGGACGCCACCAGCAGTTCGAGGCGTTTCGCAACGCTTTCGGCCCGTTCGGTCAGCCCATCCAGGGACATCGTCGACATATTCGCCGTGTTCTGTGCTTGATGCAGTGTTTTTGTCAGGTCATCCACCTGCGCCGATAATACCGCCACGGCCCCGCCAACGCCCTTTTCAAGATCGTTGAACCGGCTCAATCGCCGCGACAGCACGAAACAGTAAAAGCCCGCGCCAAAGGCGCCTGCGGCCAGAAGAATGTCAGCTATAAGATCCATTTTCGGTCCTCAATTCAGCACAAATTCCATAATCAGCAGGTCCTTCACGGCCCCGCCACCTGCCACCACCTGCACCCTGCGCAGCATCTGCGCACGTATTCGCGTCAGGGCGGAGCGATCCTGTAGATCAGCCACTTCGACCGCGCGCAGGTAAGAGTTCAGCACATCCACGACGCGCGGCAGCAGGTTTGTCACGCTATCCTCGGCGGTCTTGTCCACTTCAAGGCTGGCTCGGAAACGCAAATTCATGCCCCCGGCCTGATTGAGAGAGATCACAAGCGGATCAATCGGAACAAACGCCACGTCAGCGCCCGAATCAGCCATCGGCAGGTCGGGATCGTCTTCTTTTTCAGGCGTCTCTTCCGCCATCTCTTCACCGCCGCCCAACATGCCGGAATACATGACAAAAAAGCCCCCACCGCCGCCCAACAGGGCAAGCACAAGCCCAAGGATGAGAGGCATCTTGGAACGCTTCTTTTCAACCTCGTCTTCAATCTCTTCCGTGTCAGCCATCGAAATGCCCGTGATTGCGAATTTGGTGAACAATACCTCTCAGGAACTAACCGATTGTTAAGCCTGATGAGCGAAAACCAAATCGAACGCGCGGCAGAAGGCCCGCGATACATGCCTGACATGGCGGAGGCGAAGAATTGCAGCTTTTGAACCTTTGGAATGCGTTGGATGCGCGTCGGCGGATTATCGTTATTCTGGCCAGCCTGGCCATGTTTGCGGCCGTTCTTGGCCTGGCCCGGATGACATCGCAGCCCTCCATGTCTCTATTATACTCGGGTTTGGAAAGCAGTGCGGCGGGCGATGTTGTTGCCGCGCTCGAACAACGGGGCGTTGCCTATGACGTGCGCGGCGGGGCCATCATGGTTGATTCGGCCCGGCGTGATGAACTGCGCATGACGCTCGCGGGCGAAGGTCTGCCCGCAAGTTCCGCCCGGGGGTATGAATTGCTCGACAATTTGTCGGGATTTGGCACGACCAGCCAAATGTTCAACGCCGCGTATTGGCGCGCGAAAGAAGGGGAATTGGCGCGCACGATTGTGTCACATCCTGCCATTTCGTCGGCGCGTGTGCATATTGCCAATGCGGGCAGCAACCCGTTTCAACGCGATGTCAGCGCGTCGGCCTCTGTCGCGGTCAATACGGCGCCAGGGGGTATCACTCCGGCGCAGGCGCGCGCTTTGCAGTTTCTGGTGTCCTCTGCGGTGACGGGGCTGTCGCCTGAAGATGTGTCCGTCATTGACGGCAACGGAGAACTGATTTCCGCAGCCGAAGAGGCCCCCGCCAACACCACCGACCAACGCGCTGATGATTTGCGTCAGAAAGTGACCCGTCTGTTGGAGGCGCGCGTGGGCCCTGGCAACGCCGTGGTAGAGGTCAGCGTGGAAACGGTGACCCGGTCAGAGATGCTGCGCGAACGGGTGATTGACCCCGAAAGCCGCACAGTGATCAGCACGGATACCGAGGAACGGTCCGGCACATCGCAGGACAATGGTGGCGATGTGACCGTGGCCTCCAACCTGCCTGATGGTGAGGCGGGCAGCAACACCTCCAATTCGCAAAACAGCGAAACGCGCGAACGTATCAACTACGAAATTTCCGAAACAGAGCGGGAGGTTACACTGGCCCCCGGCGCAATCAAACGGTTGAGCGTGGCAGTGTTGGTCAACGGCACCACGACGCAGGATGCTGCTGGCAATTCCAGCTTTGAACCTCGCTCGGAAGAGGAGCTTTCTGATCTGCGAGATCTGGTGGCGTCTGCCGTTGGATTGGATGAGGCGCGCGGTGACAACCTGACGCTCAAGACCTTGGAATTCGAAGCCCCTGTCGCGGCGGGGACGGAGATTCAAAGCTCCTTCTTCGCGTCGCTGGGCGTGGACATGATGTCGCTCGTGCAGGCCGCGATTCTCGGGATCGTCGCGCTGGTGCTGGGGCTGTTCGTTGTGCGCCCCGTTTTGGCGGGCGGTGCAAGCGATCGACCACAGTTGGCGCCGCCCTCTGATGCGGCGGGGGCAGCAGCGGCTGCAGCCACCACCCAAAGCGACACGAGCGGCGCCCTGAATGGTGAGATCAATCCCGCTGACGCGCTGGGCGATGGCAGTGATCTGCCCCTCGTTTCCGGATCGGACGGATCGGATGATTTGCCAGATCTCTCTTTGCCGGATCTTGCCGATCTGGGCGGCGACGCCAATGGCGGGCTTCCTGCGCTGGGCATGGCGGGTGGCGCGGGGTCCGGTGATCCGGTGGATCGGCTGCGGGGCCTTATTGATGAACGCCGGGATGAAACCGTGGAAATTCTGCGCACCTGGCTCGAAGGTGAGGAGGAGAAAGTGTGATGTCCCTGTCTCGGATCCTGCCTGAATTTGGCGCGCGGAGTGCCAAGAATTCAATCACCCTGACGGATGTGTCCCTCGAAGATCAAAAGCTTGCGTCTTACGAGGCCGGTTATCAGGCCGGCTGGGATGACAGCGCGAAGGCCAATTCGGAAGCGGGCAACCAAGTGGCGGCGGATTTCGCCCAGAACATGAGCGATCTGTCCTTGACGTATCATGAGGCTTACGCCGCCCTTCTGGCCGATGTGAAGCCACTTCTCACCCAAATCGTGAATGCCGTTCTGCCGGCTATGGCGCGCGACACGCTGGGCCCACGCATCCTGGAACTGATCGAGGCGGACATGGGCGGCGACACCCGCCGCACTGTGACCCTCTTTGCAGCCCAAGATGACTGCGCTTTTCTGCGACCGCTGATCGAAGGGCTGGATGACAGCCTGGAGGTTGTCCTGCAATCGGATCCAACCCTTGTAGCCGGTCAAGTACGGCTCAGCTTTGGCAATGAGCAGGAGCAGGAACTCGATACGGCCTCGCTGATTGCGGGGATTCAAACGGCTTTGCAGGGCTTTTTCGAAACCCAACCCGTTGCGCAAACGGGCGCCGGATCGGATCAAAATGACATGAAGGAGACCGCGTGATGACCAGCCCGGAAATGACCAGCGACACCGCATCTGGCGAAATGAAGCCGGACATGAAAAGCCCGTTTTCCGCGGTACCTATTGAGATCACCATCTCCGTCGGACGCGCCCGGCCTTTGATCCGGGATTTGCTGGCACTGAAAAAACACTCTGTCCTGCCGTTGGATCGGCGCGTGGATGACGCGGTCGAACTTTATGTCGGCGAACGCCTGATTGCGCGTGGCCAGCTTGAAGAAATGGAAGGTGATGCACAGGGCCAGCTTGCCGTGCGTCTGACCGAGGTGGCTCAGATGCAAGACGGCCTGGAATGACAGGCGCGGGCACTTCCCCTGATGGATAAGCTGACCACATATGCGACGGCAGGCATCGCCTGCGTCGCTTTTCTCACCTTGGCATCCCCCGTCGCCGCGCAGGATATAGCCATCAATCTGGGTGAAGATGGGTCGTTGACCGCGCGCAGCATTCAGCTTTTGTTGTTGATCACCGTGCTGTCCGTCGCTCCGGGCATTGCCATTGTCGCCACGTGTTTTCCGTTTCTGGTGACCGTGCTTGCCATTCTGCGCCAAGGCATCGGCCTGCAACAATCGCCCCCCAACATGCTGCTGGTCAGTCTTGCACTCTTCCTGACCTATTTCGTGATGGAACCCACCTTTACCACCGCGTGGGAGGCGGGCATCTCCCCCCTGCTCAATGAAACGATCGATTTGGAAGCCGCGGTTCCGCTGACCTTGCAGCCTTTCCGCGAATTCATGGCGGCGCGGTTGGATGCGGATACATTTTTTGCCTTGTCTGCCCTTAGGCCCGACAATGCGGGGTTGGATTTGTCACCGGATGCGCCGCTTTCCGTTCTTGTGCCGAGTTTCATGCTCTCCGAAATTGCCCGCGCGTTTGAAATCGGATTCCTGATCTTTCTGCCTTTCCTAATTATCGACTTGGTGGTGGCCGCAGTGCTGATGTCCATGGGTATGATGATGGTCCCACCGGTGATCGTGTCACTGCCTTTTAAACTGGCCTTTTTCGTGGTCGCCGACGGGTGGACGCTGATCGCGACAAGCCTGGTGCGAGGGTATTTTTAGCGCGCCACCGGTGATCAAGTCGCCCACAAAGCGTCGGCCGCGTGGTCCCCTGAGCTTTGCATACAGCTTGCGAACCCTGACGTTTAGCCGTTCCGACACGACGATTTGTTTTCAACAACACGCCTATGGCTTGATCCGTTTTCAGGGCGTGACTTTCACTCATCCAACGCCACAGCACCGTCCTTTGGTTCTACACTATCCAAAACGGCAACTCGGAGAGCTCACCCACTATCCTGCCGCAACAGCTGTGGCAGTACACATCACCGTACCACGAATTCCGCGTGAAGGGCCCCGGCGGCCTTGATGCTTTTCAGGATGTCAATCATGTCGCGCGGAGCCACACCGAGTGCGTTGAGGCCAGCGATGACTTGGGACAGTGATGTACCTGGGGGCACCTCGGCAAGGCCAATGCCTTCTTCTTCCTGGATCTGGGCCTGTGTCCGAGGCACCACCACGGTTTCACCATTCGCGAACGGGTTGGGTTGCGACACGAGCGGGAATTCATCCACGCGCAGGGTCAAGTTGCCTTGGCTCACAGCCACGCGGGAAATGCGCACATCTTCCCCCATCACGATCGTGCCGGAGCGCTGGTCAACGACCACGCGAGCCTTGCGTTCGGGGATGACCAGCAAGTTCTCAATATCCTGAATGGCATGGGCCGTTGAGCGCGCATTGGCGGCATGCAGGTTGACCTGCACCGTCCCGCTGTCCAGCATCAAAGCAGTCCGTCCGCCCAGAGCAATATTGATCGCGGTTTCTATGCGACCCGCGGTGGTGAAATCAGGTTCGCGCAGGGCGAGGCGCACGGTGCTGAGGGATGACAGGTCGAAATCAATCTCTCGCTCAATCCGGGCACCCGCAGGGATCGTGCCCGATGTGGGAACGCCTTCGACGACCCGCGCGGCATCCCCTTCCGCACCCGCGCCGCCAGCGATAATCGTGCCCTGCGCCACCGCGTAGATGTTGCCATCCGCCGCGTTCAGCGGCGTCATGATCAGCGTCCCGCCCAGCAGGGAATTGGCATCACCAATGGCTGACACGGTCACGTCAATCTGCGATCCGGCACGCGAAAAGGGCGGCATGGACGCTGTAACAAACACCGCGGCCACGTTTTTGGGGCGAAACTGTTCGCCCGTGACGTTCACCCCCAGCCGTTCGAGGATGTTGGTCAGGATTTCTTCGGTGAACGGCGCGTTGCGCAGCCCGTCGCCGGTGCCGTTAAGGCCCACGACAAGCCCGTAGCCCACCAGATCATTGCCCCGCACACCATCAAATTCGACCAGATCCTTGATGCGGATCGTGCCACCGGTGGCGACATCGGCAAGGACCGGGTCAGGGCGCAACGTGCTCAAACCCAGAAGGATCAGGACGGAAAGAAGACGTAACATCATAGGAAGTTCACCAAGCTCAGGTTCTGGGTCCGCGCGGTGACGGAATAAAGGGTTTCCAGCTGTTGGCGCACGGCCTCCAGCGTGGCGGCTGTTTCGAAAGGATCCACATCAATCAGGTCGCTGCGCGCCAGTTGCAGGCTGGTGCGTTCCGCCTCCAACCGGGTGGTGGAGCGATCGATGCGTTCTTCCGAAAATCCAAGGGCCGCGCGCAGTTCGACTACGCCGCCACGGGCGTTTAGCACCTCATCAGCCTGATCGAGGATCATGGAACGCAGCGTCTCCTCCGGTAGGGCGATGCCGGGTTCATCTGCCACAGCAATCAGCGCCACGGATTTCAACATATCGCGAATGGCCTGATCATCGGCCCGCAGGCTGAGCGCGACGGTTTCACCATTCCCGATATTGATCGGGCTCAGGCTTTGGTCCGTGCCCTGATAGACATTGGTTTCAAACCCGCCGCCCGGCAGGTTGAAGAAATCATCGGCCGCCTGGCGAAAGTCGGCCTCATTGGTGGCGCCGGACAGGGCGGTGGCCAGTTCCGTGAGAAGTTCAGATGAAGTGACCAATGCCGGGCTGTCCGTTTGCGTACCGGAAAACGCATACCGACCACCGGCATTTGCATTGATGGCACTCACCATCGTGTCGAGCAGGCCGCGCGCCTCAGACGCAAGCGTATCCACGCCCAGTGTACCCGCATCGTTTCGCGCCAAGGCCAGTGTGCCGAAAATGTTGTCGGCGGTGTCCACCAGACGACCAAGCGCGGTTTGCTGCGATTGCGCCATCAGCGTGACTTCGGTCAGGGCGAAAGACCGTGCCTCTGTCTTGACGAGGTCGGATTCGATTTGCGTCAGAAACGAGAACTGCGCATTGAGGCGCAGCGTCGTGTCGGACGCCCGGCCCGACACCATTTCTTCGCTAAGACGCAGAAGATTTTGGTTGAGATCCGCATTGAGCCCGCGCATCACGAAACTGCGCGACAGGTCAGAAATGCCGAAATTGCTCATGATTTAGATCCCCAGAATCTGGTCGAGCATATCGCCCGCCGTTTGAATAAGCCGCGCATTGGCGGCAAAAGCCTGTTCCACCAGAAGAAGCTGTTGCAGTTCTTCGTCCGAATTCACGCCTTGGGCCAATTCCGTTTCAATCAGGCCGGTTTGGTTGGCCTGTGCGAAGGATACCGTTTGATCAAGGCTGAGACGCTGCTGGCCGAAATAGGACATCATGGAGGCCATGTGCCCCGACACACCCCGCGCGGTACCGCCAAGATTGCCGGAGACCAATGCGCCCTGATCGGTGAGCGCGTCAGCGATGTTGTTCAGAACCGTTGCGTCGCCAGACGGACCAGGGGCCGCCGCATAAAGACCATCGCGCAAGCGCCAAAAATCGCCCCCGGCATCGGGTTTTACCGCGTCAGACAAAGCAATCCGCCCGGCAAGACCCACCTCGTTCGCCGGGTCGAAAAATGCGCCACCATCGGTGAAAAGGCCCGGATCAGTTGCGCCCTGCGTGGGATCGACGCCCGGGGTCTGGAAGCGTTCCACCAGGTTGCGGGCCACCGCGTCAAGCTGGGCCTGCGTGTCCACCGCAAGCTCGTCTCGCAGGTTGAAATTGGCGGCAAGGCGACCGCCTGCGATGGGGCTGTTCATGCCATCGGTCCGCACCGGGTTGCCATTGATTTCAAGCCCAGACAAAAGCCCGTTGGCTTGAGTCATGTCAGCGGTCACAAGGTTGGTCGCGGAAAATGTCAGCTCTGCCGGTTTGCCATCTAGAAGGCCTGCGCCGGTGGGCGTGTAAATCGCGATGGATCCGTTGTCGCGTTCAAACACACGCAGCGGCATGATTTCGGCCAGTTGATCCATCACCAGGCTGCGCTGATCCTCAAAGGACGCGGCAGATGTGCCGCGGTTGCGCGTGTCGATGATCTGGCCGTTCAGGGTGTCCAGCTGGCGCAGATATTCGTTGGCATCCGCCACATCCTTCTGGATTTGAGTTTCCGCCTCCGTGCGCAGAACCTGCACCCGGTCCGAGGCTGCATTCAGGGTGTTGGCCACCTCAGCACCGCTGAGGACAGAGGCCTGAAGGCGAGAAACTTCTTCCGGTCGGACAGACGCCGTAACAAGGGATGCTTCGAATTGCGCCAGGCGCGCGGTGATGGAGTTGGCATCTTCCGGCGTGGCCAGAAGACGCTCAATTTCAGCGAAGAAACTGGCAGAGGTCGTGCTGGCAGCAACTGCGCTGTCGGCCCGGCGCCGGTCATTCAAGAGCACGTCATTAATATCGCGATTAATCGCTGTGACACGCACACCGCCACCGATTTCGCCGCCCCCGGCGGTCAGTTCGACGCTTCGGGCACCGTACCCCGGGGTCAGCGAATTGGCCAGGTTGTTGGAAATCGCCTGAACCTGACGGGAGCTCGCATTGAGCCCGCTGATCGCGCTGTTCAAAGCTGCAGAAATACTCATGCTCGTCCTCTAACGTGTTGACTGGGTCTGAAGCGGGCATGGCAGTCATGCCCTGTTGCGCCCCGCCAGCCCAAGGTCAGAAGGGCTGGCGAAACGCAGATCGTAAGGTTGCAGGATATTGGGTCGTAACCCGTTAGATCAGGTTCGTGGTTTCCTGCAGAATTTCATCCACGGTCTGGATCACCCGCGCGTTGGAGGAATAGGCGCGCTGGGTCTGGATCATATCCGTCAACTCACCCGCCACATCGGTGGTGCTTTCTTCCCGGGCAAAGGCAGCCACGGCACCGGTGGGTCCGTCACCGGCGTTCCACAGGAAGAATGTCCCACTGTCGGACGAGGGCAGATAGGTCTGCTGAGCCAGGGCCTGCATGCCGTTGGGGTTGGGCACATCCACCAGCGGGATCTGATAAATCACCCGCGTGATGCCGCTGTCGAAGGTGGCGAAGACGAAGCCGTTTTCATCCACCTCAGCCGAAATCAGGTTGCCCACGGGCGACCCATCCTTGTTGATCTGCAATGGCGCGAAACTGTCGGACAGCTGGGTCAGGCCCGTGGCCTCACCAATGCGGCCGATGTTAATTTCCATGGGGCCGCCCGCCACAGGCACGATGAAGGATCCGGTTGTGCCGTCATAGGCCCCGCCGGACACGTCCGTCACGCTAAGCAACCGGCCACCTGCGGCACGCGAATCATCAAACACCAGCGTGTATTCCCCAATCGCACCCGCGCCTGTGGCAGAATCTGTCACTGTCAGGGTCCAGGTGTTGGAAGACCCGGTCATGGGCACGTTCGGCGTGAATTCGAACAACAGGCTTTCGGACCGGCCAAGGTTGTCAAAATATTCAACAGACAACGATTGTGTATCCCCGCTGGAGCCAGCATCGGTTTCCACGGCTGGCAGGTTGAGACCCAGATCCACCTGCGTGGTCGGTTCACCCGACAGCTGATTTGCGCTGATTTGCACGGGCACCAGACCGTCTGGTGTGTCGCGCGAAAACTGCGGGATGGATTCATCGGCATTGGCGGGCCAACCCAACAAAACAAGGCCCGAATCCGTCACCAGCCGCCCAACACTGTCTGTCCGGAACGACCCGGTCGTGGTCAGCAGCATCTGGGGTGTGCCGTTGCCGGCCTCCACCTCAGATTCCATCGCAACGGGCAGGAACCCGCGGCCTGTCACGGCCAGATCCGTTGCGTTATTGGTGCTGACAAGCGATCCTTTTTGGTCGATCAGACGCTCTGTATTGGCTGTCACGCCGCCTGCGGAATAGCGCCCGCCGCTTTGCGCGATGACGAGGGATTCAAAATCCGTCTCCACCCGTTTGTACCCGAATGTACCGGCATTCGCGATGTTGTCTGAGATAGCCGCCAGGCGGGTTGCGTTGGAACTGAGCCCGGCAACACCCGCATTGAGGGAGGAGGAAATGGTCATAGCACGCCTTTCTGCTGCATCGATGTGAATTGCGATGCAACTTAAGGCCGGGCCTTTAACAGCGCGCTAACAGATAAAATGCGCTCTATTTGTTCCGCTCATTGGTTTCAGACGTCAGATCGAAGGAAGATCACCTCCAACCGGTTGTTGCGAATGGCCACCGGGTTGCGTACCGCGGGCCGCCTGTCGGCATGGCCTGTCACGCGATCCACGCGCCTGCGGTCAAGGCCTTTGTCTTTCATCAAGGTGCGCATCATGTTTGCACGGTCGGTCGTGATGTCCCAGACCGGCGCGTTGGCCACAACCACCGCGCGGGCATGGGTGTGACCTTCGATGGCCAGATCATTCACCACCACATTCGCGGCATTCACCAAAACCACCGCCAGATCCTGCAACAGCTGCGTGGGCCGCGCGCTTTCACCTTCGAACAGACGCGCCTCTTCCAGATCGAAAATCTCAACCACCAGCCCTTCGTCGGTCACTTTCGTGGTGATATGGCGCAGCAGTTCATCGGCCACCTCGCTTTCGCCCGACCGACCCAACAGAAGGTCTTCCACTTTTTGCAATGGCTCTGACAGCTCTGCGGATTCGTCACTTTCGGAACTTTGCGGATTGGTCTCCAACCCGCCGGTCTGCCCTGTTGCGGCGCGCGCCGACGACGGATGGCGGTTGCTGGCCCCCGACCCGTTCTGCGCCAGCGTTTCTTCGGAGAACACAGAATCCCCGCCGAAATCCCCATCACCGCCGCCAGACACGCGGTTGATCGCAATGGACGGCGCGAAGTAATCCGCAAGCCCCTTGCGCTGTTTTTCCGTTGTCGCGTTCAAAAGCCACATAAGAAGAAAGAACGCCATCATCGCGGTCACGAAGTCGGCATAGGCCACTTTCCAGGCACCCCCATGATGCCCATCACCTTTGACGATCTTTTTCTTCTTAATAATCGGCCTGACGACGTTATCGCCCGCCTCAGACATCTCCACCACCTAAATCTCCACACCCGAGGAAGGTGGTACACCATGCCCATTACCGGCCCCTTAATATTTACAATTGCTTATTCTTTCGCGGGCGGGTTCGGGTGATGGGAATGCGTGCAATTTGAACTACTTAGGGTTTGGGTTTGGGGGCGTTGTCGTATATCTATAGACCATGGCCAGGATGGCCGACCTTTTCAGAACACGCGTGGTGGGAATGGGAACACGCGGGTGGAACGGAGGAGGCCGGCATCGTCGGCTTCCTCCTTTTTTTATGTCTGGTGGCCTGTGTTTCTCATGCCTGCCACCAAAGCCCGGATCGGCGCTGCGGCCCACCGTACGCCCGTGCCTTCGGCTGTTAACCTTTCAAAGCCAACTCTGCCCCCAATCAAAACGACAGGGGACAGACAATGCTTCACTTCATCTATGCCAAGGATCTTTCCCAGCACCCGATGCTGGAAGACAGTATGTTTCGCGACCGCGCCTGTCAGTTCAAGTCACGCCTTGATTGGGATGTCAGTGTCGATGCGAACGGACATGAACGCGATGAATACGACGCGCTGAACCCGCTGTACCTGATCGCGACCTGTCCCGATGGGCGGCATCAGGGATCCATGCGGTTCCTGCCCACGACGGGGCGCACCATGATCAATGATCACTTTACCCATCTGATTGGCGGCGGCACAATCGAAAGCCCGATGATCTGGGAATGCACGCGCTTTTGTCTGGCCAAGGGCGCGCCATCGCGGGTTGCTGCGGCCCTTGTTCTGGGCGGGGGGGAGGTTATGCGCCAATGCGGCATCGACCATTTCGTGGGTGTCTTTGACGCCCGGATGGTGCGCATTTACGGCCGCATCGGCTGGCCGCCCGAGGTGCTGGGCAGCGCAGGCGAAGGGCGCGACAGGGTCAGTGTGGGTCTTTGGTCCAAAACCCTGCAAAACCGCGCGCGCATTGCGACGCAGGCCGGTGTGACGCCCAAGCAAGTGGAAGACTGGTACAATTTCGGCGTCTACGCACCGCCTGCGACCACCCCCACAGATTTCTCCGCCACGCTCTGACGCTTTCACTGGCAGCGGCGACAGGGCGGGGGTAATGTCGCGCCATGGCGCTGCCCTCCGTCACATATTCCGAAGATCAGGCTGACGCCCATGACCGCATCGCTGAGATGCTGGCCACCATGGGCGTCGATCTGGAAAACGCCCTGCTGACCCCGCCGCGCGATGGCAAGACCGGCGTCATGGCGGTGGTGGGCAAGGCCGGTTCGGGCAAAACCCTGCTTCTGGCCGCGCTATACAAAGCGCTGGAAGACACCGGCGTCGAGATTGTTTCTGGCGATTGGGAAAGCCGCAAAAATCGTGACAAACGCACGCTCGCTATCCTGGCCCCCACCAACAAGGCCGCCAGCGTCTTGCGCATGCGCGGCGTGCCCGCCACCACGATCCACCGTATCCTGTATACGCCCGTCTATGACCCCGAATATGAACGCATCGCCGAATGGCTGGCGGGGCAGGGCGACCGGCCTGAGATGGAAGGCCTGACCGATCAGGCGCTTGACCGGGCGCATGCCTTCTTTCAGGAAAACAAATCCATGCCCGGCGCGCTGGCCGCCGCTGGATTGCGCGGGTCCGATTTCATAAGCGGCTGGACCCGCCGGTCAGAGCCTTTGGACATTGGTTTCGTCGATGAAGCCTCCATGCTGGACGCCAAGCAGTTCGAGGACCTGCGCGAAATCTTCCCCACGCTCGTTCTCTTTGGAGATCCTGCGCAGCTGCCCCCGGTGAAGGCACCCGGCACGGGCGACGGCAAGATGGTCTTTGAAACCCTGCCCAATCCTGCCCGCCTGACGCTGCACCGCGTGCACCGGCAGGATGCCGACAACCCGATCCTTGATCTGGCCCATGCGTTGGCCGACCCGGATATGGGCTTTGAGGATTTCGAACGCATGATCGAAGACACGGCCCGGCACGATGACCGCGTGGTCTACGCCCAGCGGGTGGAGGTGGATTTGATGGCGCGCAGTCCGGTTCTGGTCTGGCGCAACGCCACCCGCATCCGCCTGATCAACGCCTTCCGCGCCGTCTATGGCGCGCCAGAGACGGAGCTTCTGGAAGGTGAGCCGCTGATTTGCGACGGGATTGAACTGCCCATGAAACACCGCAAGAAACGCCTGGATCTGGAGGCGCGCGGCCTCATCAAAGGCGCGCAGGTGATTTATCTCGGCCCCGGTCGCAAACCGGGGTTTTCGCGCCTGCACGTTGTCGGTGCGACGGAACCGCAGGTGAGCGCCGCCTCCATCGTCAAAATCGAAAAGCCGGACGAAGAAGAACCCTTCATCCCCTATGCCGCCCGCATGGGTGCAGCCTTCCTGCATGGGGCGGCTGTCACGATCCACAAGGCGCAGGGCAGTCAGTGGAACGATGTGCAGGTTTTCGCCCCTGATATCTACGTCGCCGCCCGGATGGGGCGCACGGAAGCGGGTCAGCCGCTGTGGAAACGCCTTGCTTATGTGGCCATCACCCGCGCCGAAGAACGGCTGCATTGGGTGGTGCGCAATCGGCTGTCCAAACCATCTGGCGCGCTGACGATTGATGACTTGCGCAAGGTCACGCCGGCGCCGCTGACGATGGAGCCCAGCCCTTTGGAGGAAGAAACATGAAAACCATCCTGATCACCGGGGCAAGCTCCGGCATTGGCCGCGCCTCTGCTGAACAGTTCCTCGCCGCAGGCTGGCGCGTGGGTTTGGTGGCCCGGCGGGTCGACCCATTGGAAGAGATGGCCGCCGCCCATGAACACGCGATCGCCCTGCCCGGTGATGTAACCGATGCAGGCTTGATGGAAGACGTGTTCGCTCGTTTCCTGGCAAAGACCGGCCGCATCGACGCGCTTTTCAACAACGCGGGCATGTTCGGCCCGGCGGCCACAATTGATGAGGTTGCGGTCGAGGCGTTTGACGAAGTCATGGCCGTCAACCTGCGCGGCATGTTCATCTGCGCGCGGCTGGCTTTCAAACACATGCGCGCGCAATCGCCGAAAGGGGGGCGGATCATCAACAATGGCTCCATCTCCGCCCATGCCCCGCGTCCCGGATCTGTGTGCTATACGACCACCAAACACGCCATCACCGGGCTGACGAAAACCCTGTCACTGGATGGTCGCGCCTTTGATATCGCCTGCGGGCAGATCGACATCGGCAATGCGGCCACCGATCTGGTGGCAGGGCTCAAGAAGAATGACCCAGAGCTCGCCACAATGGATGTGGCCGATGCCGCGCGGTCGGTTCTGCACATGGCCGAACTGCCAACTGAGGCCAACGTGCAATTCATGACCGTGATGGCCACGAACATGCCTTTCATCGGTCGCGGCTGATGGCGCGCTATTTGATCATCGGTGGCAGCCGCGGGATCGGCAAAGCCAGCGCCGAACATCTGGCAGGGCAGGGGCATGACATTCTGTCGGTCTCCCGCACGCCCTCTGCGACAGGTCAGTGGATCAAGGCCGATATAGGCACCACCGAAGGCATTGACCATGTCATCGCGGAAACGGGTGACGGGGTGCTGGATGGGCTGCTCTATCTGGGTGGCATCTGGGAGGAGGGGGCATTCACGGACAGCTACGATTTCCTCAAAAGCCCTGCTGCGGAAATCCAGCAGGTCATCGCGGTGAACCTGACCGCCCCGATCCTGTTGGCGCAGGGGTTGGTGGGGCCGCTGTCGCAATCAGGTAACGCGCGGATCGTGCTGATCGGCTCCACCTCGGGTTTGGAAAACTCCGGCGCGCCAGAGGTCGCCAACACGGCGTCGAAATTCGGGCTGCGCGGCGCGGCGGAGGCGCTGAACGTGTCCTTGCGCCCTCAGGGCATCGCCACCACCGTCATCAACCCGGCCAATGTGGCCACGCCAGAGGTGTTTGCAGATATCGCATCGGGAGATTTTGGCCCTCAGGTGCCGATCCGCATGGAGGATGTGACAGCCACACTGGATTACGTGCTGCGCTTAAGCCCGGACAGCGTGCCCAGCACGATTGACCTTCAGCAAACGAAGCCTGCCACGTAGACCCGAAAATTTTTCAAAAAATTTTCCGCCAACGTTGGCGGCAGATTTTTTGAAAAAATCTGCATTTTCCTGATGCAGGAAAATGGGCGCCGCATGCTCACTTCGGTTTGCGTCGGAACACCATTTTCTGATGGGCCAGCTTCTCCTGCGCGCCTTCCCATGCATAAAACAACAACGCAGGGTTCGTGTCAGCCACGGTGATCCGATGCACCTGTTCCGGCGGGTTGAAGATGAGAGACCCGGGCGCATACACCCCTTGATCATTCTCAGATACCGCGCCCGACAGGCACAGGTAGCTTTCGGAAATCCCCTCATGCGCATGGGCGGGATACGTGCAGCCGGGCGCAAACAGAACCAGCCCCAGGATCACCTCATTCGTCAGAACCGGCCCGTTTGGCCCCACAAGTTCCGCATAGGCGTATTTCTTTTCCAACCCGCGCGGGACTTTTTCATAGCCATATTGCCAGACCAGCCCGTCACACACCGCCTCAAGCGATTTGATGAACCCGCCATGGCGTTCTTCCCGCCCGTTATTGAGCGCACGGCGCAGATGGGCGACCACGGGCTTGTCCTGGGCCTCCGTCTGCAGCACCTGTGGATCGGATTTCAGCACCCGGCTGATCCGTTCTCGCACGCTACGCTGATGGCGGCGGATCAACGCGCTGCCACCTGCGGGCATGCGGCGGTAAATGTCATAGCTGTCGCGCAACAGATATGTCCAATCGGGCATCGAGGAGAGGCGCGTCGGGATCGAATGAATGGTCATGGGGCAAGAGCCTTGGTGTATGTCCTCGCACAGATGGGCCGATCTTGCCGTCATGCAATGGGTCGTGGTGGCTTCATCCGCGCAAATTCACGTGACGCCGCGACAATGATCAATTTTCCGGCAAAATTTCAGGGGTTTGACGGCGAACTGTGCGTCTCGCTGTCCCATGCCACGACGATATTTTCAGACCGCCAAAGCGGGCCGGGATCGATGAACGCCCCGCGCTCCACCCCGCCCAGCTGCGCGTAGAACCGCCGCGCGGCCTCATTTTGCCGAACCACGGCCAAGGCGACGCCGTCTGGCGCGGCCTCACTCAGAACGGTTTTGAGAAGTCGCCGCCCAAGGCCCATACCTTGCGCCGTTCGCGCCACGTAGAGATGCTTGATTTCCACCCGTCCACCAAAGGCGGCATGCTCTGACGGCCCGAAACTGACCACACCCAGAGGGTCGTGACCCCCATCCGCCACGAACACAGCCCCCTCTGCGATGGCCTTGATCCAATAGGGCAGGCGACGGGCCTCATCCAGCAACCTGATCGCCTCGGCCGGGGCATAATCGCGATAGGTCTCGCGCCAGACAGACACGTGCAAATGCGCGAGCGCCTCCGCTTCATCCGCGCGGGCACGCCGGATTGTGACACCCGTGTTCAAGGCTTAGCCGTAATTGCCCTTCACCCGCTCTTTGGTCGGGTCGAAATGCGGGTAGGGCACCACGCGGGCCTTCAAGCGTTTCTGCAACCCGTCCAGTTGGCCAATCTCAATCTCTGTCCCCGGTTCCGCATGGGTCGTGGCAACCCGCGCAAGTGCGATGGTTTTGCCAAGGATGGGTGATTTCATCGCGCTCGTGACCTCACCCACCTGCGCCTTGCCGATCCGTACGCAATCACCGGGTGAGGGCACCAACCCGCTTTCAATATCCAGCCCCACCATCTTGCGATGCGGATGTGCCTTGCGTTCTTCCAGCGCCGCGCGGCCAATGAAATCATCATTCTTGGATTTCAGCGGCACGGTGAACCCAATGCCCGCCTCAAAGGGATCGGTTTGATCGTCAAACTCGGACCCTGCAAAAATCAGCCCCGCCTCAATGCGGATCATATCGAGCGCGGCCAGACCCAGCGGTGCCATCCCATGCGGCTCCCCCGCGGCCCAGATGGTTTCAAACACCTCCACCGCGTCCTTGGGGTGGCAGAAGACTTCATAGCCCAACTCACCGGAGTACCCCGCGCGCCCGATCACAATGGCCGTGCCGTCAAAATCGCCCAAGCGCGCAGGCGTAAACCGGAACATGCCCAGCTCTTCCACCGTGGGCTGGTTGGGCGCGGTCCAGATGATGTCCTTGAGGATGTCGCGACTGCGTGGCCCTTGCACTGCCACATTGTGCAACTGATCGGTCGAGCTGCGCACCCAGGCGTTCAGCCCCAATTTCTCCGCCTGTTCGCGGATCCACAAACCCGACGTGTCATTCCCCCCAATCCACCGGAAATTCGTCTCGCCCAGCTTGAACAGCGTCCCGTCATCGATCATCCCGCCATGTTCATAGCAAATGGCGGTATAGGTCAGCTGCCCTACCGCCAGCTTCTTCACATTCCGCGTCACGCAATGCTGCATCAACTGTTCGGCATCTGGCCCTGTGATCTCGTACTTCCGCAAGGGCGACAGATCCATGATCGCCGCTTTTTCGCGACAGGCCCAGTATTCCGCCGTTGGCCCATAATTGTGGAACGCGTTGGGCAGCCAATAGCCATTGTATTCCACAAAATCGCGGGTGTGCTTGGCGAAGCATTCGTGAAACGCGGTCTCTTTCGTGGGTTCCAAAGCGGCCTCCGCTGACTTTCTGTAGCCGACGGAGCGGCTGAATTTCTCGCTCGACCCGTAGGTGCGGACCTGAATATCGGTGGGGTTCCACCCGTTCGCCTGATCCACATCACAGGGGCAGGCGGATGAGATGCACACCAGATCCGTGAGCGCGCGCATCAGCACGTAATCCCCGGGCCGCGACCACGGGTCATCCATGCCCAGCGCGTGGGTGTCATCGAGCGTCGTGTTGAAGAAGAAATTGATCGCAGGCCAGCCGCCGCGCGGGCGGATGCCATACTGTTCCAGATCCTTGTTCATATTGTCCGAACAGTTGATATGGCCCGGATAGCCCAGATCCTCATAATAGCGCGCCGTGCAGGCCAGCCCGAACGTGTCGTGCCGCCCGCAGGTGTCCTGCACAATCTCCACCAGCGGTTGCTGATCGACATTCCAGTATTTCGAAAAGATGCCGGGCTTAGGGTAAAGGCTGCCCATCAGCGTGCGGGTGGTGGTGGGGTCAATCTCCCGCTCAAGCCCCTTATCCAGATCACGCAGGGAAAAGGCCTGAAAATCCGAACATTCCCGCCCCTGCACGTCGAGCACCTGAATGAACTGCCCTTTCTTCACCTCATAGCTTTTCGCATGACCGGGTTGGATGTTGATATCGACCAGCGGGTCGGCCAGCGGATCAGGGGCCGCGTGCCCGCCCTTCGCAAGCCCCGGATTGGCGCGGCGGATGTAGAGGATCAGTTCCGATGGCGGGTTCTGCGCCTCGGGCTTCATCGGCCCACCGGGTGCGGCAAGGATGATCATCCCGTCGCATTCCGCATGGAATGTTGCCATATCCCCGGGCCGCGATCCTTCGCGGAAAATGCGCACCGCTTGGGCCTTGTCGAGGTCAAACCCCGCCTTATCCAGCGCCGCTGCCACGCGTTTGCCAGACACCGAACCTTCCAGCAGGATCTGCATCAGCCCATCGGGCTTCCAACGGCTTTCGGCCCCGATCTTGCCCGCGTCTGACGTGCCATCGGGCGCGAAGAACACCAGTTCACCGGGCTGCAACCCTTCGCGATCCAGCACGGAAATCTCATCACCCGCAAAGATCGGCACGGCCCGCGACCCCCCGCCCGGCACCGGGTGGCGTTCCGTCCCATGAGGCAGGATCGGCAGGCCAGGGGTGATGATCCCGGCGCGCTCATAGGGGGTCTCAAAAACCGGCTGGACGTTCATATCACGCTCTCCACCGTCTCAAGATCGTCGATCTGGCCGCGATGCGTGACCACGATGCGGCAGCCGCTTTGCGAGATTGAAAAATGCTCCGACCCGCCCGACAGCGACACGAAATCGCCCGCGCGATAGGTATGCCCATCGCAATCCTGCAGATCGCCTTCGATGATGTAGAATTCCTCCGGCCCGTTGTGCCGATGCGGATTGCACCGCGTGCCGGGGGCCATGATCATCAGGTAACTGCCCTGACCCGACGCCTCATCGTAAGAGACGTTCTTCCACCAGACCTGTTCGCCGGGCAGGCCGGGCATTTCCATGATGTCAAACCCGTCCTTGTCGAAGGTCGCGACAGTGCGATGATCCGCAAGAGTGCCCATCAATCCAGCCCCAATGCCTTCTTGCGCCTGTTGGCCCAGCTAATAATGGCCAGATCAAAGGTCAACGCCATCAGCGCCACGTTCATGCCCAGAACAAAGTTTTTCCCAAGGTCCGTCCCAGCCAGCGTGCGCTGCAATTCCTGGCCCAGATCCTGCGTGCCGATGAAGGCCGCGATGATGACCATGAAGAAGGCAAACATGATCGCCTGATTGAACCCCACGGCCATGGTGGGCAGGGCCAGCGGCAATTGTACGGTCAGCAGTTTCTGCCGTTTGGTGGCGCCCGACATATCGGCGGCTTCGGTCATTTCCGGCGGCACGTTGCGCAGCCCCTCAATCGTGTAGCGGGTCAGCGGCACGGTGGTGAAGATCACGATGGACAGAACCACCGTCACGTCCGACACACCAAAGAGCATGATCGCGGGCAGCAGATAGATGAAACTTGGGAAGGTCTGCGCCGTGTCACACACAAGCAACATCCGCTGGGACCATGTTTCCGACCGTGACGCGAAAATGCCCAGCGGGATGCCGATGAACATGGAGATGATCACGGCAGAAATCACCGAATAGAGCGTAATGACCGACCGATCCCACCATCCCGAAAAGGCCACGATGGTGAAGAAGATCGCGGCATAGATCGCAGGCCGCTTGCCGCCCACGGCCCAAGCAAAGGCCACGACAAACAGGATGAACGCGGGCGTCGGGATCCACAGCAGCGCATTGCGGAACGGGATCAGGATCCAGACATTCATCACGTAACGGATCTGTTCCGTCACCGCCTGCACCCAATCCACGGCCAGCGCGCCTTTGATGATCTTGTCCAACTCGCGCCCTTGGCTAAAGGACTGGCGACGCCCGATTTCGGCAAACCATTCGTTGAACTGCGCCAGCACCATGAAGAAGGCGAAGGCCAGCAGGGACAGCACCAGATATTTGTGCTGCACGTACCACGGCGTGCCTTTCTCAAAATGTTCGGGCAGTTTGACGACCCACGCCTTGGACAACCGATCCAGCATCACCGCGACCAGCACAATGGTCACCCCGATCTCAAAGGCGCGGCCCAGCTTGAAACTGCCCATGGAGGACAAGAGCCGCCCGCCGAGACCGGGCATGCCGATAAAGGCAGTCAGAACGACCATGGCCAGACAGAGCATGATCACCTGGTTCACACCCACCAATATTTCGGTCCGCGCCGAAGGGATGTAGACGCGCGTCAGCATCTGCCAGCGTGTGCAGCCGGACATATTGCCCGCCTCTACGATTTCCGGGCTCACTTTCTTCAGCCCCAGTGTCGACATCAACACCATTGGCGGGATGGCATAAATCGTGGTGGCAATCGCCCCCGCCGTGGGGCCCACCTTGAAGAAGATCACAGCAGGCAGCAGGTAGGTGAAAAACGGGATCGTTTGCAGGATTGCCAGAACCGGCTTCACGGCGGCATCAAACCACGCGTACTTCCACGCCATGATCCCAAGGCCCAGCCCGATCACAAAGGCCAGCGGCGCGGCCACGGCCAGCACCGACAGCGTCTGCATCGCCAATTCCCACTGCCCGATCAGCGCGGTCCAGACAAACGTGCCCCCGGCCAAAAGCGCCAGTTTCCAACCGCCCAGATAGTAGCCCAAAATCGCCGCCACCGCCGCGACACACGACCAAGGCAGCGGGCCAATGAACGGCCAGCGATGCTTGCCCTCCAACAGGTTCGCGGTGAGCCCCAACATGAATTCCAGCGGCCCTTCGGCAAACCACCGCGTGATATAGATCAGGCCAAAGCGCCCTTCTTCGCGATCGCCTTTGATAAAATCAAAAAACCGGTCGAGGATATCCGCGGTGGGTGGGATCCATGCCTCTGGCAGGCGGATCAGGAAATCGGGCAAGATCGGTTTCGCCGCACAAAGCGCCAGCGCCGTGATCAACAACGACCAAAGCACCATGTCCTTGGCAGGCCGTTCCCGTCTGAGTGGCGTGCTGGCAGCAAGATCTGCCATCAATCAACCCCCAAAAGCACATCCAGCGCCTTTTGGCGCTCCAACATCCCGATCAACGCCCCATCCTTGCCTGCCACAGGCAAATGGCTGCGATTGTCATTGACCAATTGGCGGGCCAGTTGATGGATCGTCAACGCGCCATCCACCGCATCGCCTTCCGGCGCTTTACCGTTGAGCGGCGCGGCCATGACAGAGGCATGCACCACGCGCGCTTTCTCAATCTCTTCCGTGAATTTCTTCACGTAAGGCGTCATCGGGTTCAGCACGATCTGGTCAGGCGTGTCGCATTGTTCGATCTCACCGTCCTTCATGATGGCAATCCGATCAGCGAGGCGCAGCGCCTCATCAAAATCATGGGTGATGAAGACAATGGTTTTTCCCAGCAACCCTTGAAGCCGCAGAAATTCATCCTGCATTTCCCGGCGAATAAGCGGGTCCAGCGCAGAAAACGGTTCATCCAGAAACCAGATGTCAGGCTCAATGGCGAGGGAGCGCGCGATGCCCACGCGCTGCTGCTGACCGCCGGATAGTTCGCGGGGGAAGTAATCCTCCCGCCCCGCAAGCCCCACAAGTTCGATCACCTCCAGCGCCCGCGCGCGGCGGGCATGTTTATCTTGCCCGCGCATTTCCAGCGGGAAGGCCACATTCTCCAACACCGTGCGGTGCGGCAGCAGGCCGAAGGATTGAAACACCATGCCCATCTTGGACCGGCGCAGCTCAATGAGGTCTTTTTCGGGAAGCGCCATGATATTCTGGCCTTCCACCTCAATCGTGCCGCCTGTGATATCGTGCAAACGCGAAAAGCAGCGCACCAGCGTGGACTTCCCGGAGCCTGACAGCCCCATGATCACCAGCATCTCGCCCCGCCCCACATCAACGGAGACATCCTTCACGCCCGCGATGTAGCCATCGGCGCGGATCTCATCGAATGTCAGCCCCTCGGGCATCGACTTCAGATAATTCGTCGGATTGGGGCCAAAGATTTTCCACGCATTGCGGCAGGAAATGACGGGCGCATCGCTGGTCATGGTTGGACTTTCGGCTTTGGATCCCAAGATGCTGCCAGGCGCGAGGGCAGCGGCTCAAAAAAGCCCGCCCCGTGCCGTCGGCACCGGGCAGGCCAATGTCAAAACGTAAGATCAGGTGCTGCCTTCCGGCATCCAACCCTTCCAGACGTCTTCGTTTTCTTCCAGCCACACTTCGGCGGCTTCATCGGGCTCCATCTCTTCGATGTCCACCAGGCGCGCCATTTCGGCAATTTGCGCGTTGGTGAAGGAGATCTTCGTCAGAACCTCATAGGCGTTCGGCCACTTGTCCTGCATCCCGTCCCAGGCGGCCTTCTTCAGGTAGCCATCAGCAGGGTTGCCGCAGTCAAACAGCGCTTCCTTGTTGGGGCCTTTTGCCGGGTCGCTGTCACAGCCGTCTTCCCATGTGGGGAATTCGACAAATTCACCGGGCCAGACGGCTTCGGCGAAGTTCGGCGTCCAGTTGAAGACCACAACCGGGGTCTTGTCGGCTTCTGCTGCGCCGATTTCGGCCCAGAGTGCCGCCGCGGACCCGGCGTTGATCACGACAAAGTCCATGCCCAGCGCTTCCACGCGTTCCTTACCGTGCTTCAACCAGTCCACCGGGCCGTCCAGATAGCGACCCTTGCCACCAGTTTCCGCCGTGGCGAAAAGCTCTGCACAATCGTTCAGCGCTTCCCAGCTCGGCAGGCCCGGGCACGCATCTTTTGTCCACATCGGGTACCACCAGTCTTCGCGGGTCACCGCGTCATGGTCGCCCGCATCATGCAGACCGCCCTTGGACAGTGCTTCGCGGAAGGATGCGCCAAACGCGCCTTCCCAGACTTCCAGTTCCAGCGTCACATCGCCCAGACGGACGGATTCGTAAACCGCCTGGCTGTCCGTGGTCACGTATTCCACGTTGTTGCCCATCTGTTCAAACATCTGGCCCACGACATTCGACATCACGATCTGGCTGGACCAGTTGTGAATTGGAATGACGATTGGGTCAGAACTGTCATCCGCCGCGAAAACAGCGCCGGCTGACGTCATTGCCACGCTGAGCGCGGCCAAAGACACCATAGATTTGATTTTCATGATAACTCCCTATCGGTTGCGTCGGACGCCCGACTTTTTCTTCAGCCAGCCGGTGCTCCTTCGTAGTGGCGATAGGGTGGCACAGGTTCGTCGCGCCTCAGACAATAATTTGGTTGCGCTTTGCCCCTAAAAAAGTTTGGCAAAACGGCTGATTTGGCCTAAATTTTGTCGGGTTGCATCCTTTCTACGCGCCAACAGAACGGACGTTCGTACAATGATCAAGAATCGCGCAGCCTTGCCGCGGCTTGAATACCTGCTCGCTTTTGAGGCCGCAGCAGAGCTGGAAAGCTTTGCCGCGGCGGCCAAGGAGCTCAACGTGTCAGAGACTGCCGTCAGCCGGAAAATCCGCCTGCTGGAGACACATTTTGGCTGCGCGCTTTTTCTGCGCGGACACCGGTCGGTGCAGCTGACAGATCACGGTCGCAAATTGCTCAGCGGCATCACTCCTGCGCTCAAAGGGCTGGAACGCACGTCCGAGGCGATGCTGGCCGGGCAGGGGCGATCAACGGTACGAATGGCGGCCACAAATTCCGTGTCCTCGCTCTGGCTGATGCCACGGCTGCGGAAATTCCAGATGTCGAACCATAACGTAACGATCAATCTGTTTTCCTCGGATCTCGACTCCGAATGCCTGACAGAGGCGTTCGATCTGGCCATCCTGCGTGGTGACGGCGATTGGCCCGGCTATGATGCCGAACGGCTTTTTGGCGAAACCGTTTTCCCGGTCTGCGCACCGGGCTATTCTGTCAACCATCCCGCGCTGGAAACGCCCGAAGACCTGCTGCAACAATCGCTGATTGAAGTGACAAGCAACCACACCGAATGGCTGAACTGGAAGACATGGTTTTCCCAGCTCGACACCGATCCGGACCTGCGCCATTCCACCTTCGTAAACACCTACCCGCTGGCCATTCAGGCCGCCCAAGATGGGTTGGGCATCGCGCTGGGCTGGGGCCATCTGGTGGACCGGCATTTGCAGGATGGATCGCTGGTAAAGCCGCTGGGTGATGTGCATGTACGGACGCATTCGGGCTATTACCTGCTGCGCCGCCAGGGTGCACCCAAACATCCCGAAACCGAGGTGGTCGCCCGCTGGCTGATGCAGGAAAGTGCGGCCCGCACGCGCTATGTGCCGGGGTTGAGTGAGCGCCGTCAGGCATAAGCCACAATTTTCTTCGAAGAAAATTGGTCAGAAAATTGCAATTTTCTGAGGCAGAATTTCCGAAAATTCTGCTACGCCCGCCCAAGGTTCAAGGCACCAGCGTTACAAACCGCCCATCCTCACACAGCGCCCGCCAATCCCGATCATACAGCGCCGTCAAATGCGCCCGCTCCTGCGCCGTCCAGGGATCATACCGCTCATAATTATCCCCTTGCGGATACATATCTTGCACTGTTTTGGCATGTTCCGCCATCGCCGCCGCGCCTTCCAGTTCCGACATCAGCACCAATTCATCCACTGCCCGGGCCGACGCCGAAGGCCGTGCGTTGCGTTCCTTGGGCGGCTTGAATTTCGACACATCCACGCCTTCACCGCAGAACGTCCCCAGGATGCGCGGCGTCAGGGCGCGGAAGTCTTCAAACCGCCAGATATGAATGCGTGTGTCGGGAAAGACCGCCTCAAAGTCGTCAAACACCTTCCGCCAATTGGGCAGTGCCGCAAAGAGATTGCGCTTCATCACCTCCGGCGTGTCCATATGCCCGCGCGTCGTTGTCGTCGCCGCGCGCAGATACTCGACGTAAGACGACGCAAAGAAATCCGCATAATTCCGCACCGCGAAAAACGCATCCGTAATCGGCAATGGCATCCGCTTGGCAAAGGCCGAAAAGAACGCCTTGCGGTGCTCATATAGCTTGCCCGTCGTCACGCAATGCGCGGGCAATCCGGGCAAGTTTTCATCCGACAGGATCATCCGTGCAGGCTTCGCTGCCAACGCGTCTTTGAAAAACGCATCCTGAAACCCCTGCAAATCCTCTTCCGTGAACTTGGTGCGCCGCTTGATCTTCAACTGCCTGTAGGCATCAAGCTGCGAAGGAAAGGTAATGTGCTTGCGCAGCTTGAGATGCGGCACGACATAAACGCTTTGCTTGCCCAGCCACGCGTCATTGTCCTCCAGCAACCGCTGCAGATAGGTCGTCGCCGTCTTGTGAAACCCGCCATGCAGAACGGCCTGTGTCTCACCCTTGGTTGGTTTGATCTTGAACCGAATGGGCCGCACGGGCGGGGGCAAATACGTCCCGCCACCCCCGCGCGGAGAGCTGCGCACGACCCCGGTGCTTTGCGCATCTTCCGTCCCAGACAGCCGGTCGCACAGCGCCTTGATCTCGGGATCGTTCAGCATGTCTTTTGCCCGCGCCTCATGCCAGGCGCGTCCACTATCGTGCAGCTTTTTCAACTGCGCATCGGCATGCAAACTGGCCAGCACCGGATCCGACAACCCCACCGCGCGCCCGATGGAAGCGTCCGCCACCTCGCCCAGATCCAGCTTTCGCCAATCGGCTTCGAACGCTTTGCGCTTGTTGTCCGTCTCGGGAAGCCCGCCACGGATCAACGCAATCTCGGGCGTTGGCACGGGGTAGTAATGCAACTGCGCATGGGTCTGCGCGAAGTCTTTGTGCGCCGTCCACTTGCCCGTCAGATACGCCTCCGGCATCGGCTGCCCACCGGCATCCACCCAGTTTGGCGCAGCGCCATCGGGGAAAAACGGCCTGTGCGGCGCGGCGCGGTTGATGGCGTCCAGCCGGAACAGCGTCTTGATCCCGCGCGTCACCATTGGGCCCTTGGCCGTGTCCGCGCCCGTCAGCCGGTGGCTTTCGCGCAACTGCCCCGCCGGGATACCGCGATGGCCCGACGACCCGAAGGTGCGCCGACAAATGGAAATCACCTCCGCGCCGCCGCACGCCTTGATCAAATCCTCGACCCGGCCCGCACCCGCGCTCACGTTCAGAAATTCATCAATATGCGCGGGCAAGCACCACTCCGCCCCCAGCCCCCGCGCGATATCCGGCAGATCGCGCATGGCTTTGCGCATCGGGTCTTTGACACCCGCCTTCAAGGGCACGCCATGCACATGCCCCATCTCCGCCAGCCGCGCGACCATGGCTTCGGTGCCGTCAGCGCAATCATGAGTAAAGAGGATCGCGCCCGCAAACCCCATCCCGCGATAATGCGCCACCCATTCCAACAGGTAAGGCGCCTCAATGCTGAGCACCGTGGCGACATAAACCTTCGCCATCAAAGGCTCCTGTCGATGTCGGTCTTGGCCATCTTGCGCTGCGCCCGGCGAAACGCCTTGGTCGTCCGCGCGACCATCTCGTGGCGTCCGCGCTCTTCAAAATAATGCGACAGCGACCCGCGATACCACCTGAGCCTGCGCCGCTCGCGATAGTGCTGATAGAAACTATGCGCCGTCAGATCACCCAGCACGGCTTGCATCATAAGCGGCTTCAACGCCCCGATCTTGCGCAGAAACACCGCTGATTTGTGATTGGAAAACCAGCATTTCATCAGCGTCACCTTCTCCGCTACAGGCCCTGCCAGCAACCGATCCACATGCCGTTGATCAGGCTCAAAGTACGGGTCATAGAAAACAAAGGCGCGCTCCAACTTCGCCTCCGCCGCATCGCCTAGCGGCAACGTCCAATCCTGCCGCCGCCCGGTCAGATACCGCTCCTCCCACGGCACCAGATCCGTGTTCAGCGTCGATTGCGGATTAAACGCCATCACATGCGCGTTGGGCGCCAACTGCCCAAAGACCATCGCCGCAAACGCCCCCATGGACGACCCCGAAAAGATGCATCGCTCATAGCCCTCAAAGAAGCCATCACTGGCCAACTTTTGCATCTTCTCAATCAGCGCGGCATCCCGATACCAGTTCGGCAAATGCGCATAAACGCCCAGGTGACACAGCTGATTGTCCCGCGCGAATTTATAGGCCCACGGCAGCCGCGCCGGATCGCGGTCATTCACGTTCGACAGGTTATCAAACGTCACCATCAGAATGGGCCGCCGCCGCTTCACAAACAGCATGGGATGATGCGGATCAGCATGCAGAAACCCACTCGCTGACCCGCACGGGCCGATCTCATCCATCCACATCGGTTTGTCGATTTGCTCGACCGCCGGCGTGGGATCAGGCGTATCCTTGGCGCTCATTACTCCGCCGCCGTGGCGTCTTCCCACCGCACCGAATAATCGCCCTGGCTGACATTGGTGATCCGCTCATCCTTCACGGCATCCTTGCCCTTCTGGATGATGTAGAACAGATACCACCGCCCCGTCATACCCGCACCGCGAAACCGCCGCCCGGCCTGGCCCGTATCGGGCGCTGGGCGCGGCTTGCCATCATTCACATCATGGGGCACCGCCGCGCATTCATGCAAAATACACCGCCGCGCGTCCTTCCAATAGCGCCAGACCAGCTCCGGACTGAACTGATAAAACCCATGCCCCGCCCAGCCGGTGATCCCGTTGATCGAGATGAAAATCCCGTCCTTCTTGAGCATATGAAACACGTTATCGAGCGCTTGCGGCGTGTTATACACATGCTCCAGCGTGCCCCCGTCGATGATCACATCGAACTTCGATCGCAGCTTCTTGGGCAGCGGCTCATTCATGTCATGCACAAAATCGCAGTCTTCATAGTCCGACGCATCCAGCGACTTGATCTCCGGATATCCGATCTTTTGCAGAAACGTCTCCCCGAACCCATCCTCCTGCTCATAGTCAGGAATATCCGGGTTCAGCCCCGCCTTGCGCAAGCTCTGCCGCACATAGCGGCGAAACTTCCCCTTGATGTGAAACTTCTGCCGTCCCAGCATCACGCCGGTCTTTTTGCCCTCAACCAGCCCGCGCGCGGCCACCAGTTGAGAGGCCAGCTGTGCATCAATACCCATGTGTCATCTCTCTCATGATCATCTCTTTCGCGATCATTCCGCCTCAATGCCCCAAGTTATACACACCCGTTTCCCATCTGGAAACAATCACGATGGCCGCGCCCCAATTTCCCCCAAACCCGTTGAATTTCCGTCAAACCGCAAAAGAAAAGGGCGTAGCTTTCGCCACGCCCTCTCGTTCTTCTGGCTGAAAATATCCCGGGGGGTGTGGGGGGCTGGCCCCCCGCTTTGACTTGAATATCAATGCACCACCGCATCCTTCGGCGGCTCTTGCTTGGTCGACCCAACCCGATCTCCGATGATCAGGCCATCCGCCCCGGCAGACACGTCCACCTCTGACCCATCCAGAATATCACCCGCTAGCAGCGCCTCTGCTAACGGATCCTGCAACGCCTTCTGAATGACCCGTTTCAGCGGCCGTGCCCCATACACCGGGTCATAGCCTTCATCGGCAAGCCACGTCTTGGCCCCGTCATCCAGGTTGAGCGTGATCTTCCGACTGGCCAGCCGTTTGAGCAGCCGCGCCATCTGAATATCCACGATCCCATCCATCTGCGCGCGTTGCAGCCGGTCGAAGATCACGATCTCATCCAACCGGTTGAGGAACTCAGGCCGGAAATGCGCCCGCACGGCATCCATCACGTCGCGCTTGGCATCTGAGGCATCCGCCTCCTCGGCCAACTGGCTCAAGGCCTGGCTCCCAAGGTTCGACGTCAGAATGATCAGTGTCTGCTTGAAATCGACAGTCCGGCCCTGACCATCGGTCAACACACCGTCGTCCAGCACCTGCAACAGCACGTTGAAGACTTCTGGATGCGCCTTTTCAACCTCATCGAACAGCACCACCTGATAGGGCCTGCGCCGCACGGCCTCGGTCAGAACGCCGCCCTCATCATAACCCACGTAACCGGGGGGGGCACCAATGAGGCGCGACACGGCGTGTTTCTCCATGAATTCCGACATATCAATGCGCACCATCGCGCTGTCATCGTCAAAGAGGAACTCCGCCACGGCCTTCGTGAGCTCCGTCTTGCCCACACCGGTCGGCCCGAGGAACAGGAACGACCCCAGCGGCCGGTTCTCATCATTGAGGCCCGCCCGCGCACGGCGCACGGCATTGGCCACAGCTTTCACCGCCGCATTCTGACCAATCACGCGCTTATGCAGCCCGTCTTCCATGGACAGCAGCTTCTCCCGCTCGCCTTCCAGCATCTTCGCCGTCGGGATCCCAGTCCAGCGTTCCACCACTTGCGCGATCTGTTCTGGCCGCACGGCCTCTTCCACCATCACGCCGGTCTCTTCCGTGGCCTCTGCCTCCGCCAGTTTCTTCTCCAGATCGGGAATCACGCCGTAAGACAGCTCCCCGGCCTTGGCCAGATCACCCGCCCGCTTGGCGTTCTCAAGTTCAATCCGCGCCCGATCCAGTTGCTCTTTCAGATCCCGCGCCCCGGCCAGCTTATCCCGCTCCGACTGCCACGCGGCAGTCATCTGCGCGGATTTCTCCTGCAGATCGGCCAGATCCTTCTCCAGCTTTTCAAGTCGGTCCTTGCTGGCCGCATCGTCTTCTTTCTTCAGCGCCTCGGCCTCAATCTGCTTTTGCAGGATGTCCCGGTCCAGCGCATCCAGTTCCTCTGGCTTGCTGTCCACTTCCATCCGCAACCGGCTCGCGGCCTCATCAACCAAATCAATGGCCTTATCCGGCAGGAACCGATCCGTGATGTAGCGGTTGCTGAGCGTCGCCGCACTCACCAAGGCACTGTCCGAGATCCGAACCCCATGATGCAGCTCATACTTCTCCTTGATCCCGCGCAGGATCGAAATCGTGTCCTCCACGGTCGGTTCGGCCACCACCAACGGCTGGAACCGCCGCGCCAGCGCCGCATCCTTCTCCACATGCTTGCGATATTCATCGAGCGTCGTCGCACCCACACAGTGCAACTCCCCTCGCGCCAGCGCGGGCTTAATGAGGTTGGCCGCATCCATCGCGCCATCCGTCTTGCCCGCGCCCACCAGTGTGTGCATTTCATCGATAAAGAGAATGATTTCACCAGCGGCGGAGGTCACTTCATTCAAAACAGCCTTCAGCCGCTCCTCAAACTCCCCGCGATACTTCGCACCGGCAATCAATGCGCCCAAATCCAGCGCGAGCAGCTTCTTGTTCAGCAAACTCTCCGGCACATCCCGGTTCACGATCCGCAAGGCCAGCCCCTCGGCAATCGCCGTCTTGCCCACGCCCGGCTCACCAATCAGCACCGGGTTGTTCTTCGTCCGCCGGCTCAGCACCTGCATGGCGCGCCGGATTTCATCATCGCGGCCAATGATCGGATCAATCTTGCCCTCTTCGGCTGCCTTCGTCAGGTCCGTCGCGTATTTCTCCAACGCCTCATAGGTATCCTCCGCCGTCGCGCTATCGGCCTTGCGCCCCTTGCGCACATCCTCAATCGCGGCGTTCAGCGTCTGCGCCGACACGCCCCCCTGATCCAGCGCGTCTTTCGCGGCAGATTTCACAATCGCCAGCGCGGTCAGCAGCCGTTCCGCGGGGACAAAGCTGTCGCCGGCTTTCTTGGCCAGCTTTCCAGCTTCATCCAGCACCTTGCCGGTCTGGGTATCCATATACACTTGGCCCGTATCACCCGTCACAACCGGGATTTTCCCAAGCGCCAAATCCAGCGCCTGCACCACACGCTCAGGCCGTCCGCCCGCGCGTTTGATCAAGGTGCTCGCTTGCCCCTGATCATCATCCATCAATGCTTTGAGTACGTGTTCGGGCGCCAGTTTCTGGTGGCTTTCCCGCATCGCGATCGTCTGTGCGGCCTGCAAAAACCCGCGTGAGCGCTCCGTGAACTTGGCTAAGTCCATCGCTATTCTCCTGTCTAAGCGTTCTCCCGTCGTCGCACCCTCTATGAGGCATACAGCTTTCGGGAACCTTGAGATTTAGATGGTGCGCCAGCGCGTTCCGTTCAAGAGTGCCTAAAAATTAATCACTCAGGCGGATCCTTGCCTATATGTAGCGGTCTGCCTGCGCGCGATCACAAGATTTCGCATTTTTCCGTGAACACATCTTCCATTCGCGCGTTGCGTTTCCAAATCAGGGCCAGGTTGCCGCACGACAATAGGTGGAAGGAACTTATCCATGACTATCAAAGAGATGGACGTTGCCGTCACGCTGGAACAAGCTGTCTACAACCCCGAAACGGGTGGGTTTCAAGCCACGGCCCGGATACGCGAAGGGGGCGCCGCGTTCACCTACCGCGTCACCTTGCCAGCGGCCCCGCATGCCGAATTTGCAAATGTCACCACGGGCTTGAAGGCACGTGCCGTCGCCCAACACGCCGAGGCGCGGGACCGCACGCAGCGCATGTTGCGCGACACGTTGCGCGCTGTCACACGCCGTGCCAATTCCCCGACACTGGGCGCGTTTCTGGCGGCGTGACACGCACGGTACCTTGACGATCCGGGGCCTTGACGATCCGGGGCCTGCCCGCGACAAGGGCCAAACGTTTCGTCAAAGGACCTGCCCCATGTCGGATGATCGCCTGATCGTTGCCATTGACCTGCCCAACGCGCTGGATGGCCTCAACTTCGCAGCGACGCTTGGGGATACGGTGTCGTTCTACAAAATCGGCCTGGGCATGCTGACGGGCGGTGGTCTGGCGCTGGCCAATGAGCTGAAGCAAGACCACGGCAAGCGAATATTCCTCGACATGAAACTCTTCGACATCGGCGCGACGGTGGAGGCGGCGGTGCGCGGGCTTGCGCAGTTCGACCTCGATTTCCTGACCGTCCACGGCGATCCCCATGTGGTGCGCGCGGCCAAGGAAGGTGCCGCTGGCTCGCCCATGAAAATCCTCGCCGTGACGATCCTCACGTCGCTTGATCGCGACGATCTTGACGCCAGCCTCATTAAAGACGGCGCCATCCCCGATCTGGTGACAGACCGCGCAGGCCGCGCCTTTGACGCAGGCGCCGATGGCGTAATTGCCTCCCCCCAGGAAGCCGCCATGATCCGTGCCTTGCCCGAAGCCGCCGGTCGCCTGATTGTCACGCCGGGCGTGCGGCCTGCAGGGGCCAGCCTCGGCGATCAAAAACGCGTGGCCACCCCGGCGCAGGCGCTTGCAGATGGTGCGGACCATATTGTTGTCGGCCGCCCGATCCACGCTGCCCCTGATCCCGCTGCCGCCGCGCGCGCTATTTTAACGGATATCGCCTAGAGCCCCACGCCACATGGGGGCGCTAGCCCCCCGCCGAAGCCAAGGCTTCGACGCCCCCCGGAGTATTTGGGGCCCAAAAGAAGCGTGAAAGCGGTCCTTCTTTTGGGCTAAAAATACTCATTCGGCTTTCGATGAAGCGCTGTGATCCAATATGACGCGCACGCGGTCGCGGAAATGGGGAACAGCATCATCCGCGGTTGTGAATTCCTGTGGGTCCATCAAAAACCAGCACTGCCCTTCATCACCGAAAACGATGTCATTCGCGCAGCCCGCTGGCAGGCGCGCAGAAAAGAACCAGGCGCGGGTCGGGGTTTCATAGAAGCGGGCGTTTTCCAGCGCGGATTGCGGCAGAGCAAGGCCCAACTCTTCGCGCAACTCCCGCAATACGCAAGCTTCCGGTGTCTCCCCCGGTTCCCGCGCGCCGCCGGGCAGGTCAAGATAGCCCGCATAAGCCAGCCCTGGCCTGTCATCGCGGCGGATCACCGCCAGTTGCCCGCCGATGAAAAGCGCCAGTTTCGCGCCCGTGAAATCCTGCCGTGCTGACATATTCTGTCCCAACGGGTGGCGCGCCCTCTCGCTCTTGGTGCCGCCACCACCTATACTGTGCTCGCGCCATTCGAAACCCCATGTGACCCATGCCTGCCCTTTGCCGTGCCTGCCTGACCACATTTGACGCCGGTCCCCGCTGCCCCACCTGCCGCAGCCCCCGGGTGACGCAGCATGCGGAGCTTTATGTTCTCTCCATCGCGCATATGGATTGCGATGCCTTCTACGCCAGCGTCGAGAAGCGCGACAATCCAGACCTAAGGGACAAACCGGTGATCATCGGTGGCGGGCGGCGCGGGGTGGTGTCGACAGCCTGCTACATCGCGCGCATTCGTGGGGTGCGATCCGCGATGCCCATGTTCCAGGCCTTGAAACTCTGCCCTGAGGCCGAAGTGGTGCGCCCGCGGATGGAGGTTTACGCCCAGGTCTCTCGCCAGATCCGCGCGATGATGGAGGAATTAACGCCTTCGATTGAACCGCTGTCACTGGATGAGGCGTTTCTGGATCTGACAGGCACGGAACGCCTGCACGGCGCACCGCCTGCGGTGATGCTCGCGCGGCTCACGAAACGGATGCAGGAAGAATTGGGCGTCACCGGGTCCATTGGCCTCAGCCATAACAAGTTTCTGGCCAAGGTGGCCTCTGACCTCGACAAACCGCGCGGGTTTTCGGTGATTGGCAAGGCGGAAACCGCAGACTTTCTACGCGACAAGCCCGTAAGCCTCATTTGGGGTGTGGGTCAGGCCACGCGTGCCGCGCTGGAGGCGGCAGGCATCCGGACTTTCGCCGATCTTTTGCGGTGGGAACGGGAGGATCTGACCGCGCGGTTCGGTGCCATGGGCGACCGGCTTTGGCACCTGGCCCGAGGCCAGGACAGGCGGCGTGTGACGGCCCATGAGCCGGTGAAATCCATCTCCAATGAAACGACCTTTGGCGAAGATACCGGCAATATGGACATCCTCGATGGTCATATCTGGCGCATGGCAGAGAAGGTGTCAGACCGGGCCAAGGCCAAGGATCTGGCCGGTCGCGTTGTGACGCTGAAACTCAAACGCGCCGATCATTCCATCATCACGCGGCGCCACGCGTTGCGCGATGCCACGCAGATGGCCGACACGCTGTACTCCGAGGCGCGCGCGCTGATGGATCAGGTGACACACGACACACCCTACCGCCTGATCGGCGTGGGGCTGTCACATTTGGTGTCGGCCAATGAGGCGGATCTTTCGGGCGATCTGCTGGATCCAGGCGCGCGGGTGCGCGGGCAGGCGGAGCGTGCAACGGACGAAATCCGCCGCAAATTCGGGGATGCCGCCATTATGAAAGGCCGTGCCTTGCGATAAGCCTGCGTGGCATCAGACGCGGCCCGTCGTCAGGATCACGTGCAAAACGGCAAGGGGTTCACCCCCAAGCCTCACCCAACAGCGCGAAACTGCCTTCTTCAAACCGCAGGTAAAGGGTATCCCCTGGGTCCTCCGCCGGGCGGCGGTGAAACAGCACAAACTCAGACCCGCAGCGCGCAATGAACAGCGGCGTATTACCAGTGTCTGGAAGGTCGCTTTTCAGCACCTCATGCAAGTCATCGACCCTGTTCTGGAAAAGGATCTTGCTCGCCTCCCGTGGGTCCAGAACGGGCGCGCGGCAGCCATCAAAAATCTCAGCCACATGGGCCTTCGTGTTTTCCGGCTGCGCATGGGAAACCATCTGGCGGGTCGCCAAATAGGAATGCCCTTGCGACTGAAACGCGTGATGCGTGCCATCCGTGCGGTGATCGGACGGCACACCGGGCCCATTGGTGGCAATCAGGATAAGAGGCAGCAGCAGCGATGTTTGCACGAGGTCAATTCCCGGACTGAGTTTCAGCGATCTGAGTGCGGGACCAATTAGGTCAGCACCCCTGATCTAGTTGGCTCAAGCCAACTGGCAACTCACTAAATGGGAGAGGTGAAAAATCCCTTATCCGCGGTGGTTATTCCGCAGCGAGGGAATTCTCCAACGGACGGCCGATCAGAACGATATCGGCAATCACGCCGGTGATCAGCTTGCGAAACGCCTCAAACCCCGCATGAGGGCGGATCTGGCGTTCATCCATGTAAAGCGACCGGTCAATTTCGATCTGTATGGTGTGCACCCCGCTGGAGGGGCGGCCGTATTGCTGCGTCACATAAGCCCCCGCAAACGGCGTATTGCGGGTCACGGTCAGGCCCGCGGAATGAAACGCCTCCTCCACTCGCGCCACGATCAGGTCACTGGATGCGGCACCAAAGCGGTCACCAAGAACCACGTCGGGGCGGGGGGTGCCGGTTTGGGCCACGCTGTCCATCGCCTCATGGGGCATGGAATGGCAATCCAGCAGGATGGCCTGACCAAACATCCGTTTTGCGTGGTCCAGTTCGGCGCGCAAGGCGCTGTGATAGGGGCGCCAGTAATCATCGATGCGGTGCTGCGCCTCGGCCCGTGTGATCTTACCCGAATAGATTGCTTTGCCGTTGGCCACCACGCGCGGCACCACGCCGAGGCCAGAGGCCACGCGCGGGTTATGCCCCGACCGGCGCACGCCCTGGATCAGCGCGGGGTCCAACTCATCCTCGGACCGGTTCACATCCACATAGGCCCGCGGCATCCCGGCGGTGATCAATGATGCCCCGTGTTCGGGGGCGGCTGCGAAAAGATCATCGACGAACGCATCCTCGGAACTGCGAATCGCGTGCTTGTCGAGCATGGTCTGGCGCATGAAACTGGCCGGATAGCTGCGCCCGGAATGGGGCGAGGCGAACACCACGCAGGTGTTGCGATCCCGTGGGATATGAACATGATACGCCTTATGCGCCATAAGCCTTCCTTTCGCACCTGCATCATAGAGCGAAAATGCCGTTCTAAAAGCCCTTGATCCGAGGCGGTTTCGCTTTTATACGAGCCAAACGCTGGCGCGGATTTCCCGCGCCCCATCTATTTTGGGGCATCGGGTTTTCAGATACCACGTCGGTGACACGGGCGATTAGCTCAGCGGTAGAGCACTTCGTTGACATCGAAGGGGTCACTAGTTCGATCCTAGTATCGCCCACCATAATGATTTGTTGCGCAACAGCGCAGCACCCGCAACCCCAGGCGTCCCGAACCCCGGACCGCGCCGCGACAAAGAGGAGAGGACCATGAAGGTCAAGAACTCGCTGCGTTCGCTGAAGAACCGGCATCGCGACTGCCGCGTGGTGCGCCGTAAGGGCCGCGTCTACGTGATCAACAAAACCCAGCGTCGGTTCAAAGCCCGCCAGGGTTGAGCTTTTGCTGAAGTGAATTTCGAAAGCCCCCGCTTCGCGCGGGGGTTTTCTTTTGGGCACACGAACCAGGTCTCCCCTCTTACCGCGTGCGGCGCGGGGAGCAGGACCGGCGAGCTTGGCAGTAGGCCCTGTTCCAAGGATCCCGCCACGATCCGTTCTGCGGACAAAACAACCCTAACAGCTATTGTGATGAGTGACCGGAGCCCGCAATTTCACAGCGTGTCAGCCGCCGTTCTGACACGTCATGAAACGGTTGCATGCTGGTCATAACTTCACACCTATACGTGGCCCCGGCTTCACAATCAGAATGTTTGATGGCTTACCGACCAACTGTTGTGTTTGATCTCGATGGCACTTTAGCTGACAGCGTGCACGATCTCCTGTCTGCACTTAATCGAACACTGGCAAGACATGATTTGCCTCAGTTTGCGCCCCAGGATTTTGTTGAACTCAGCCCGCATGGTGGTGTGCGTGGAATGCTCAAGCATGCGTTCGACACCGCTCGCGTTCCGCTGTCAGAACAGAAACACGATGTTCTTTTTGCGGAGACGGTACGCGACTACGATGACAATATTGCAGTCCATACAAAACTCTATCCCGGCGTTCTTCCTTGTTTGAATACCTTCGAGCGAGAGGGATGGATTATGGCGGTATGCACCAACAAACCATACAGACAGGCGCGAAAGCTCCTTCATGAACTTGACGTTGCGGCCAAGTTTTCCGCCATTACGGGGGGCGACAGTTTTACGGTCAAGAAACCAGACCCACAGCACCTCATCCAGACCGTTGATCAGGCAGGCGGAAGGCCTGAACGCTGCGTGATGGTTGGAGATTCAAAGGTCGATATTCAAACCGCGCAAAGAGCCAAGGTTCCTGCAATCGCGCTAGACTTCGGTTATTCAAACGTTCCGGTTCAGCAACTCTTCCCTGACGCCGTCGTTTCGCATTTCGAAGACGTGTTCGAACGTGCCATTGATGTTCTCAAAACAAAAGAAAGATAGGTTTCTTTTAGGCTGGCCAACCTTTGCCTTTTGTTTCTCACGCCTCTGCTAGCGCTGCTTGCGCCCCACATTGGCCACCACGGATTTCAGCAATTCCTCGACCATCAGACGCTGATCATCGGTAAAGGTCGGCGTGGCAATCTCCGGCTCCGGCCCGTCGAGATCGGAAGTGTCAAACAGCACCTCATCCTCGGGGAAAAACCGCGCGCGGAGCGCCTCGTTTTCATCCTCGAATTTGGACAGAATGATGCGCGCCTCGAAATGGCTCATGGCGCGGCCTTTGAAGCGGGGCAGGTCGGCCACGGGCATCGATCGAAACACCGTGCGGGCATCCAGACCCGGCGTGCGAGAGACGATCTGCATCAGGTCCAGCATGTCGATATGGGGGGTGGGGTTGGCGACCTCATCGGAGGGCAGCTTGTCATCGGCGTCGATATCCAGCCCTAGAAGCGACATGAAGTCCCGGATCACATCGCCTTTGGGAAACCGCGCAGGCTCAAACCGGCGGAAGATGAATTCGGCGTCGGGGAACGCATCTTCCCACGTCTTCACGATGCGCCCGTATTCCCCTGTCGCGGTGCCGAATTTCGCCAGATAATTGTCAAAGCCCGGGGCAACTTTCCCGGTCTTCATCTTCTGTTTGTAGTTGCTTTCAAAATACCGGTCCTGCCTGCGGAAATAGGCGATGATCTTGGTGTCAAACGCCTCCTCCATCGCAATCACATCGCGCAGGATGTTGGGATCACCACCCGTCAGCATTTCCGAACTGATCACCAGCTTTTCCGCAGGGCTATCGGCAATGCGCGCCTTGATCGCCTCGCCGATCTCCGTGGCGTCCTTCACCACCCGCCCGCGCAGCGCGATGCCCATATCGTTGTAAGACGCCCGCTGCCGCCGCACCAGGAAATCGACGCCCTTGGAGGTCAGGTACTTGTTGCGCGCCCGCGAATAGCGTTGCACGGCGGTCGAGCCTGTCTTGGGCGTGCCGATATGGATCCAAAGCTGCCGCATCAGGCCGCCGCCGCGCCCGCCACGCGCGCATACATGTCGAAATCCTGCGCCAGCGCGCGATCCACATTGCGCCGGTCCTTGGCCGACAGCGCCTCACGATGCGCCCGGCTGGAGGATTTGTGGCCCAGATGATCGCGCGTATCGAGGATCTTCACGGCGTGGCCCTTGGCCCCAAACAGCGTGTCGATGATGTGGCTGCGCGCGGCATCCATATCCTCCAGGCGTCCGATGTAATTGTAATCGATCTGATCAAAGCTGATCTCCAACCGCTGCGGCCGCCAATGACGGTCGACCATCAGCGCGGCCTCTTCCTGCGCGATCACGTCCAGAAAAGCGGGCAAAGTAATCTCCGTCTGCGGATCACGCCCCAAAGCCGCATTCAGATCCCGCCTGTGTCGCGTATCGCCTTGCAGCTTATCTGACCATGCAGACACCGTCCGGCTGAGCGGTTCGCGAATAATAGTGAAACGATACCAATCGCCCGTCAGCGCCTCCTCCACCGTCGCCAGATCCAATGCCTTGGCACCGGCGCGCAGGTAATCCGGCGGCAGGTTATGCACCCCGTCCATGGAAATCTCAGGTGCATCAACGGCAGACAGAGCATGATGCATCTGTGTAATGAGCAGCGTCAGCACATTGGTACAGGCTGCCTTGTGGTTCTTCATGTAAAGAAAATCCGGTCCCCCATAGGGCTTGGCGGGCAGATGCACATTCTGCAGCAGGTGCCGACGGGTGTGATAGTTCGGCAGGATCTCTTGCAGTTTGCCCATCAGGTCTTCGCCGCCTCTGCTTCTGCAATGCGTTCCGCCTTGGTCCGGGTCTTCACGCCCGGATGGCTATAGACCATGTCGATGAACTCCCCCCAATCCGCGCGCGCCTTGATGTCTTCGATCTTCGCACGGTGCCACGCCACCCCCTGATCATGCAGTTCCTTCAACACCGGATCGGAAAGCAGTTTTGTCCGTGCCGCGAGCATCCCCGGCACCAGCCGCATCATCGTATCATCGCGCGTCATATTGGCGTTCATCGCGTCAAAATAATCGCGCCCCTGGTCGAGCCGCACATGGTTCGTCCGCCCGCGATCGCGCTTCACTAAAAAACTGTCGCAACTGCGGATGGCGTAGTGGTGCATTCTTGCAAAGGCATGGGAAAACCCGGGCCAACTGCGCCATTTCACGCGGTTGCCGTCAAACACTTGCCCACCTGCATCGCGCCACGTCACATGGCCGTAAGGGTTTTCTGGATCGGGCGCTTGTCTGGGGTCCACATTCGGGCGATGCACCCCCATCATGTGAAAGGCGCCATTGTTGCGGAAAAGCGTCTTCAGCCCCGCACCCCGGTAATTCGTGAAACCCTCTTCGGGGGCGGCATGAAAGAACTGCTCCATCACCGGCACGTCTTCATAATGCCGCCGGAACCCATTGCCGAAAAGCTTCCAGCACACGGAAATCGCATCCGCAGGCCCACTCGCCTTCACCAGATCGGGCAGGGTGGTCCCTTCGCGCAGGTTCAAAAACTCATCGCAGTCGCAACAAATGACCCAAGCCGCATCCTTGAACCGCTCATGCTTCGTGGCCCCGCGCAACGCATGCCGCTGAGGCGACACGGGCTTTTCTTTCCGCCCCATGGGCCGATCATTGTTGTCGACATGGGAGGCGATCCCAAGCTCTTCCAACCGCCGCGCGATGTCATCGGTGCCGTCATCGCAATCATTGGTGTAAATGAGAAAACTGTCATACCCGATGGCCTGATTATGGGCGACCCATTCCAGCATGAAGGGCGCTTCATTCTTCATCGTGGTGACGGCGAGATATGTCTCTTGTTTCGCCATCTACTTCACCAACCCCAGCTTGGCCGCGATCTCCGGCAGGTCCGCAACAACCTCCGCCCGCGCCACATCGAGCCGCTTGCGATGCCATTTGAGGCTTTCTTCATGCAACTCCCGCAGCTTGGGATGCCGCGCCTTCAAATCCTCGATCGCCGCGCGCAGGGCAGGCACGTGCCGCTGAATGCTTAAATTTTCCACGTGGTTCGCGTTGAAGGTCTCAAAATAGGAAAAATCGATCCGATCTTGATCCGCGCTATTCGCCGTGCCCCGGTAGCGCTTCATCAGGAACGCTTCCGAGCTTTTGATCATGTAGTGGTTCATGCTGACCAACGCGTCACCATAGCTGCCCTCAAAAGACCGCCACCCTTGCGTGATGTACTGCGCGGGCATTTCCTCGCCCGACCCATTCACCCATTTGAGCGGCACCGTCCCATTGCGAAACCGCGGCGCATATTTGGGGCGATGCACCCCCAAGCGCCGCACACCCTTGGGTCGAAACATGGTCTTGAACCCGGTATAGCGCTGAATGCGGTTCACACCCGGCGGGGCGGACCGGGTGAATTGCGCGATGATCGGTTCATCTTCGAACTGCGTGACACCCCCATTCCCAAAAACGCGCCATGTGGCCACCACGGCATGGGCATCCCGCGCGCCCCGCGCTTTAAGCTCGGCAAAAAGCGCGCCCAACGTGCCATCACCTGCGTGAATGTTTAGAAACTCATCCGCATCGGCCACAAGGATCCAGTCCGATCCCTTGACCTCTTCCATGTTCCAGAATCTCTGATAGGCCCGGTTCTGCGGATCCTCAGGCTCGCCCTTGATGTGAACGCTGTTCTCCAGATGCGTGATCTCCCCCGCCGCATCCAGCGTATCAAGGATCTCCCGCGTCATGTCCTGGCTGTCGTTGGAGGCGATAAACAACCGCTCAAAGCCGATCAGTTTGTAGTAACTGATCCACTCCAGCAGATACGGCCCCTCATCCTTGACCGTGCCCACAAGCGTGCAGCTGGGGGTGCTGTCCATTGTCGCCTCATGCTCTTTTTGGCCAAATATGTAGCAGAGAGCCCGCCACCCGCCTAGCCCTTACCAAAAAGCCATGAGCGAATGATGAAAACCGTGTCTGTGGCGGCCTTTGGAACATGAGTATTTTTGGAAAGATGAAGCGGGGGAGCTGTCCTGAAATTCATCTTTCCGGAAATACTCCGGGGGAGGCGTCGAAGCTTGGCTTCGACGTTGGGGGCAGCGCCCCTGGGCATGTTTGCCCAAAGGGCACAGGCTTTCATCGGTTCGTAACCCATATCTGCCAATCCTTGCGAGGTCAGGGGGTTTCAGCTAGTTTTTGCGAAAAGATAAAAATGAGGCAATCGGGACATGGCAGAACTTCCCCCCGTTGGTGCGCTTTGGATTGGTGGGTCGCTCACCTGGCTGGAACAGGTGTGCCTGAAATCCTTTGTTGATCAGGGCCATCCCACGATCCTTTATACCTATGGCAAGGTCGAAGGCGTGCCAGACGGCGTGGAGGTGCGCGATGGCCGCGATGTGGTCGATACCGATGATTTCATGACCCATTCGCGCACGGGCAGCGTGGCGCTCTTTTCCGATCTCTTCCGCTTTCACATGATCGCGAAGGATCCCGACATCATCTATATCGACACCGATGTCTATTCCGTCCGTCCCATCCCGGCGGATGAAAAATACGTCTTCGGGTATGAAACCTGGAACGCCGAGAAGGGCAAAGGCCAGATCAACGGCGCGATCCTGCGGATGCCTCCCGATTGCCCGACGCTTCAGGGCCTTCTGGATTTCACCAAGGAAACGCATCCCTTGCCAGACTGGCTGCCGCCGCGCTTCCTGAAAGAAGCCAAGGCACGTGCCGCTGAAGGCAACCCCATGTCCGTCTCAGAATTGCCTTGGGGCATCTGGGGCCCGCTGGGTGTCACCGCCTATCTGCGCATGACCGGAGAGATGGAGCATGCGCGCCCCACCTCCTTCTATTACCCCATCCATTTCGCCGACCGCCGCGTTTTCACGCGCCGTCCGATGCACACGTGGAAACAAACCACGGAAGACACCCGCTGCATCCATATCTGGGCGCCGATCAAACGGTTCTGCGCGCGCAAGCATGACGGCGTGCCGCCCAAGGGCAGTTTCCTTGATGAGCTGATGATCAAGCACGGCATTGACGCCAGCCTCACGCCCATCGCGGATCAGAAAGACCGCTCCGTGGTGGCGTGACATGGCTCTGGACGCTGTGACACCTGACACCCCCGACCTCTTCCATGCCTCAGACCGCGTGCGCGCCACGCGGCTCAAAGGGTCAGAGCAACGGCTGGTCGTATCCTTCACTGGCGTCGGGCGGCGTAAATCCAAAGCGCAGCCCGAGGAATTCGCGGGCGCGGCGCATATGGCCGGGCGCAACCACGTGCTGTTTGTCGCTGACCGACTGCGCAGTTGGTACAATGCACCGGGTCTTTTTGAAGAAATCATCGACCTTGTTGAAAGCTACAAGCGCACCCACAAGATTGCCGATGTGATGACCTTGGGCGAAGGCATGGGCGGCTACGGCGCGATCCTTTTTGCCCGTGCGCTGAGCGCGCAGAATTCCGTTTCCTTTTCGGCGCAGTATTCCGTCGACCCAAAGGTCGTTCCAGAAGAAGGGCGTTGGCTGGAGTACCGCGCCAGGATCACCCATTTCACCCGCCCACCTCTAGAGACGGTGCTGAGCGAGGATTGCACCTATTTCGCGGTGCACACCCATAGTGACCAAGACAAACCCCATTGGGCGCGTTTCCCGCGCGCGGCGCATATGGATCACTATCTGGCTGGCCATAGTGAGGCATCGCTGACCCGCAAAATGGCGTCTGAAGGAAAGCTTCATGGCATTGTGCATTGTGGAATTCTTGGCCGCCCCGTGGCGTTTCGGCGGGGGTTGAAAGAGGTGTTCGACACCCTGCGCCAGGTGGACAAACCCTGAAAGTCAGGCCTGTCGTGCGACGGGCTTCAGGGGGGCGGCCTTGGCCTCATGCGCCAGCACCTTGCGCATCATCACGCGGCCGTAGGTGTTGTTGCCGTGATAGGGATCATCGCCGCCCTTGGCATATTCGCCCTTCAAGAACCCGTCTTCATCGGCCGTCTCAGCCGGTGGCGTGACCATTGCGATGCCACGCGCGGCCAGCCACTCGGCAAATAGGACGCGCGCGCGGGTGTCGATGGCCTTCAGCATTGGCAGGGGCAGCTTCAGTTCCGTCGTCTCCGGATCCGGCCGCACGGGCCAGGGCGCGGAAATCACGAAAGGCCGCACGCCCGTGTCGATCAACTGATCGAAAAACGCGCGGATATGCTTTTGATCCTCGGCCACGATGCGGGCGAACAGATCCTCTGACACGGGCGTCTTGCCTGCCACGCCAAGCCAGGAGGGTGCGGCGCTCAGCCAGCCGTCATGGCGGAAAATGCGGTAATTGTGATTGCCCAGACAAATGCCCCAGCGGTGTTCAGGCTCAAAGGCCGACACGTCAAAAAACTGCTTCAGCTTCTTGCGAAACCGCCTGTTGGTCAGCACCACCTTGCCATCCTCAATGGCGCTGAACGGCTCCGACTCATTGTCCGCCGTGCCCAGCGGGAAGACGACCATGGGGTCTGCGCCCTCTTCCTGTTCCAGCGCGCTGGCGCCCGCACGCAGCGCGCGGGTGTGGGAATTGCCGCAAATATAAAGCGTCATCTTGAGAACATCTCCAGGATTTCCTCATCGCAATGCACGTCGGATTTTGTGGCAGTTGGCGCGTCTGCTACGGGCTTGGGCAGCTCAACCTCACCCCCACCATGGGCACGGAAGAAGATATCCATGACCCTTGCCACACCCTCGGAGGCCACCTGCCGCATATTGGGCCGGTAAAACGCCCCGCGCATCGGGTGGGAGGCGACAAGTTCATAGGACGGATAATAATCCACGAAATCATGTTCCATCATCAACTCACCACAGACCGCGCGCAGCACGGATTTGGAATAGACGGTGGCGGGCAGGACGTGCTGATCCGTGGCCGTCGCCGTCAGCGGCACAGGCGAGACGGTGAGCAGGAATTTCATATCCGGGTTATGTTCATGGGCAAAGCGGATGAAGGTCTGCGCATCGCGCAGGATCTCCGCAAAGCGGAAGTTTTTAAAGGCGTAGACCTCCGGATCAAATGTGCCCGCGATGGTGCCGGGGCAGGTGGGCAGTACCGCGCGGTCATTTGTATTCTCCCACGCCTCGGTCAGGCCGAAGGTGAAGACGAAAATATCCGTCTGCTTCAGCATGGTCTTCACCTGCGCCAGATGATGCGTGCGCTCCAACAGGCATTCGGCTTCAGAGGCAAACCCGCCTGGCTGAATGCTAGGCCGGAAAGGATCATAAAAGCGTCCGTCCTTTTCCCACACAGTGTCCTGCGGCGAAAACCGGTCAAAGGCGCGGGCGAACAACTGGATGAGCTGGCGCACCGAATAGATATTGCCGTAACGCGCCGAATACTGACCGTAGCCGAATTCATCGGCCATCCTGTCATCAATCATCGCGGGCGCGGGCTCAAAATCCATGAAGTTGTAGCCGCGCTTGCGGAACTGCCGCGCGATGTGCTGGGCAAAGCAGCTTCCGGCGGCGGAAATGCGCATCTCCGGCGTAATTTCGAACTGCGGCTCATAGACACCATCGAGCTCAATGGGCGAAAAATCGGCCACGCCAGATTTCCAAAAGGCGCGCGGCGGCTGAGAGGAGTACGGGTTCTGCATCATTGGCCTCATGTGTTTTATGCGCGCATGCTAATCGGGTCTGGTGGTCAAATTATGGCGGAGGGTTTGACCTGCTCCGATGCTCTGCGCGATTTTGGCCCAATCTAACGGAAAACCCGCGTTTTTGAAACGGGTTTGGCTGGGATGTTGTCATTGCCGCCAAAATTGCGGTTTGTTCCGGCTGCAATTTGCCAAAGCCACCACATGCTGTCACCGGAAAAGCGCCTTCGACAGGCCCCGGTCTGGCGATCCAAACCCCAATCAAACGCGTTTTATGGTGACGCACCGCCGTGGGATTGAACGGTGCACGGGCGTCAACAATTCGCCAGGCCCTGGGTGGGGCCTGACGAAGGCGCGGCGGGCTGCGCCCTTGACTCCGCGCCCGCGCTGTAAACCTACCACACAAGGCAAAAGGGGCGGCCACAAGACCGCCCCCTCGCAAAAAACACCTGATGGTTTACGGCAAGATCACGGAATCAATCACGTGGATCACACCGTTGGACGCTTCCACGTCTGCCGCCACGACATTGGCGTCATTCACGGTCACACCACCTTCTGTGCCGATGGTCACGTCACCACCCTGCACGGTTGTGGCTGTCATGCCGTCGGACAGGTCCGTGGACATCACTTTGCCCGGCACCACGTGGTATGTCAGGATCGACACCAGCTGGTCCTTGTTTTCCGGCTCCAGCAGGCTTTCGACCGTGCCCTTGGGCAGCGCTGCGAATGCTTCATCGGTGGGGGCGAAAACGGTGAACGGGCCGTCACCTTTCAGCGTGTCAACAAGGCCGGCGGCCTGAACAGCGGCCACCAATGTGCCGAAGGAACCTGCCGCAACGGCAGTATCTACGATGTCGGCATCCTGCGCCATCGCGGGCAGCGAAGTGGACATCAGGGCGGCGGCGCTCAGGGCCAGGTAAGTTCTGCGAAGCATGTTTTCTCTCCTTGTCTCGCGTCATGAATGGGAATGCGTATCCCGCATTCAGGAACAATACGCTTTCGCCTACCATTCGGTTCAGACCGGTTCCCGAGTTTATTTACTGGATTACACGGGCATTCGGCCTAAGCGGGCTACGCAAAGCCATTCAATTCAAACATATGTGAAGATAGGGCGGTCTGCCGTGAAGAGTATTGCAATCTTGCCCTGTCAAAAACGGGGTGCGGGCCATGTAACAGAACCAACGTCTTCGTGAACGGGGTTGTTTTGCGGCCAAAGACAGCGACTTTTACGTGCTATACTTAGATGACTGACCAAAGGGGCAAACCGCCATGGCCAACCGCTGGAAGAACACGCTGTCCGACACGGACGTCACGCCGGAGCATCTGTATCTCAACCGCCGCCATGTGATCGGTGCGGCGATGGCGGGTCTTGCGCTGTCGGGCCTCAGCACCCCCGCCCGGGCAGAGACGTTGGAGCCGACCTCTTGGGAGGACATCACCAGCTACAACAATTTCTATGAATTCGGCACGGGCAAGGATGATCCCAAGAAACACGCCCATATGCTGACGACAGATCCCTGGTCGGTAAAGATCGACGGCATGGTCGACCGCCCCGGTGATTATGCGTTCGAAGATATCATGTCGAAGATGACCGTTGAGGAACGCATCTATCGTTTCCGCTGTGTGGAACGCTGGGCGATGATCGTGCCGTGGAACGGGTTTGAGCTGGCCGATCTTCTGGATCTGGCCGGCGTGCAATCCTCGGCCAAATACGTAGCGTTCGAGACGGCCATGCGCCCTGACGAAATGCCCGGTCTGCGCAGCCCGGTGATTGACTGGCCCTATGTCGAAGGCCTGCGCATGGATGAGGCGATGCACCCTCTCACTATAATGGCCACCGGAATCTACGGGCGTGACATCCCCAACCAGAACGGCGCGCCGCTGCGCCTCGTCGTGCCGTGGAAATACGGCTACAAATCCATCAAGTCGATTGTCCGCATCACGCTGACGGACAAAGAACCGCCCACCGCGTGGAACAAGTACGCACCGCGAGAATACGGCTTCTATAGTAATGTGAACCCAAATCGCAGCCATCCAAGGTGGAGCCAGGAAGTCGAACAATTGATCGGCAGCGGCCTCTTCGCCCGCAAAATCCCCACGCAGATGTTCAACGGCTACGAAGACGAGGTGGCCAGCCTTTATGAGGGCATGGACCTGATCAAGTTCCACTAAGTATGGCGGGCGAGGGGGCAACCCCGTTTGCCGGGTCCCAGAGGCAAGGGTTCACTGCGGCATGCATCGCACCCTGTTGACCGCAAGCGGCTGCCACTGTCCTATCGCAAGGACAATGGCTGGCTAGGAACACTGTGATGGACATGAACGCTTGTCTCGAAACGACGTCCAGCGTTCCGCTTCTTCTTTTTGGTCTGTGCGCCCTAACACTGGCTGTAGTTATTCGCCGGAACGAATGTTTGACGATCAAGCAGACTTGGCTACCCATGGTTGGGCGACGCTCAATCAAAAGAACGCCTGCGATCAACATCCTCCAAGCGCTGATTTTGATCGTTCCAGTCGGCTTGTGGGCCTTTCTCTATGTAACTTGCACAAACGGCTGAGCACCGCCGCCGTCGGGTTGGCGGGAATCGAGGGTTGTCTGTCATTTCCGCCAAACCTCCGGCTGCGTAGACTTCAGTCAGTCGAATTCATCGACGATCTAGTATGGAGCATATGAAAATGTCTGACCTGAAACTCTCCGATTGTGTGAACGACACCTGCCCATGGTCTGGCGGCGACGTCTCGGCTGATGCGTTGACGCTCTACCGGGGAAAAGTCGTGGGCTTTTGCAAAACGGGCTGCCGGGACAAGTTCGAAAAGGCCACGAAGCATTTCGATGCCGCGATGGCGGCCACGGCTTCCTAGGCCGACGCTCTCGAATGCGCACCATCAGTGGGGCAACCTGAATCCAACGGGAAAAACGGGACTTGCTGTAACACAAAGAACATGTCCGTGAGAGAGATTGTCGGAGCGTACCTTCGCGCCCTATCTTCTGGATAGTCACAGCAAGGACCGACCCCGCCAGATGTCGAAGTTTATCAACAAATCCCTGCGCCGCATTCCGGCTTGGTTGATTTATGCGTCTGCATTTGTCTATGCCGCTTGGCTGTTCTGGCTGGGGTTCAACGGGCAGCTTGGCCCCAACCCGGTGGAGGCTTTGGAACATGCCTATGGCGACACCGCTCTCTATATGCTGATTGCGGGCCTCGCCGTGTCGCCCCTGCGGGATCATCTGAAAATAAACCTGATGAAATTCCGCCGTGCCATCGGGGTGACCTGTTTCTTCTTCGTGGTCGCGCATCTGGCTGTCTGGGCCGTGCTCGATGTGCAGGCGCTCGATCGGATCTGGGCCGACATTCTGAAGCGTCCTTATATAACGGTCGGCATGGCGGGGTTCTTGCTGCTGCTGCCGCTGGCGATCACATCCAACAACTGGTCGGTGCGCAAACTGGGCGCGGCCTGGCGCAAACTGCATCTGCTGGTTTACCCCGCCGCCCTGCTTGGGGCATTTCATTACGTGATGCTCGCCAAAGGTTGGCAGCTGAAGCCGCTGGTGCTTTTCGCGATTGTGGCCGTTCTGATTGCGATGCGCCTTCCGGGGATGAAAATCTGGCAACGGATGACCCCCGCACGCGGTTAAAGGCGACTCGCCGGGGTGATTCCGCGATGATTCCTGTGTGAGTCCGGGTCCCATGCGCCCAAATTCCGGGCGGGAAGGGATAAAACGGGCATTATCGCGCCATTTGCCCCGAATTTTTCTTGCTCTGTGGAAAACCTTGGCGCAACATCCAAAGCTGAAACCCTTAAAAACAGGCGCTTTTCGGCAAAATTCAAAAAAATGCCGGAATGGCGAAAAAAGGGGTTGCGGGGGTGAGCGGCAATCCGTAAATACCCCTTCACCGACGACGCACAGCGCGCCGCCGGGACGCCAAACGAGACAGATGCTTAGGCAAATGACAACGCGGCGGACAACAAAATCGAGAGATACATGAGGCCGGGCGCGTCTAAAGTTACAGACGCATCCAGTTGAATTTGTCGCTCACGCTATTTGACATTGCGAGATACTGAAGAGATATGCGGGCGGTTTGGTCCATGCGACGAGACATCTTTGCATATCAACTACCTAGGAATTTCGACCTGTCCTTCGGGACTAACCGATCTTCCGATGATGGATAGTCAGCTTCACTGTTTGTCGGATCTTTTAGATCTGCAAACAGATGACCTTTGGCGCCGTCCAAATCCTAGCCGGGTTGGAACGTGGCGCGACTCCCCGGGGCTTCGGCCTCAAGTCGCAAAACGGTGGTGTCAAAGATGTGCAGAGGTCGAACGTCAAGGATCCTTGAGCAATCAAGGATTTCAACTTGAGAGTTTGATTCTGGCTCAGAACGAACGCTGGCGGCAGGCCTAACACATGCAAGTCGAGCGCACCTTCGGGTGAGCGGCGGACGGGTTAGTAACGCGTGGGAACGTGCCCAGATCTACGGAATAGCCTCGGGAAACTGAGAGTAATACCGTAGATCTGGGCATATTCCCACGCGTTACTAACCCGTCCGCCGCTCACCCGAAGGTGCGCTCGACTTGCATG
>JBCBAT010000019.1:0-8330 GCA_038532355.1 Pseudomonadota bacterium
ATCAGCCATCCCAGTGGATAGGCCACCAGACCGGCAAAGAAATGCAGCGCCTCGGCCCCAGGGCGATACCCTGATCCAAACACCGCGCTGATCGTGGCATTGGCCAGCCCCACAGGCGCCAGCGTCGCAAAGCCGAACATCGGCGACAGCACCTGACCGAAAAGATCAAAGGCGATGAAGGCGGCAGCGCCTGCGGTGAAAAAGGCAATCAGAGCGGCCTTGATGGATTGCGTATCGGCGGTCATGCCGGGGTTCAGTGTTGTGTAGGCCATGGGTCATTCCCCTCGTTTTGGTCCGCGTTTGCGGCGTTGATCATGACCAAAACATCGGTATGCCAACGCTTGACGTCCATCGTTCACACGTCAGCGTGATGGATTTTGGGAATTTGCACGGTATACCGTTGCATATTTTGAGAAACTGAAACAATGACCCTAGGTCACTTCGACCGCGACAAGCCTGATTGTTACAGGTTTCGGGGAGGGCGGGGCTTAACCGACCCGGCGACCGGACGTCTTATGCCGCAAATTCGCAGCACCTGAGCGGTCAAACACGTCCGGGAAGGGCAGCACATGAGAAGCGCCGCGTTCCTGACCGGGCAGGCCCGTGGGTTCGCGTCCGGCCTTTTGCGCCGACTGACCCGCACGGATCAACCGATCCGCCAGGCCCGGATACTCACCCTGCGCCACAACACTCGGCGACAGGGCCAGACGCAGGTCATTTTCTTCCCGCACCTCGAATTCCACCAGATCGCCGGGGCCAAATTCATAGCCATTCGCCGTCGAGGCGGAGTCATTTCGGAAAAAGGCAAGGCTGGCATGATCTTCACACCAGATCACCGCACAGTCTTTGTTTCGGTCACTCCAAAGAACAACACCGTACATCGTTTCCCCAACTTCTTTTGACGCCGTTATTTTGTTTTCTTCACCGTACAGAGAGGTTGCGGATATTTCCTTTTGCAATTTGTGACAAATTTCTCTTATACTGACGCTAATTGGCGTCAATTTTCGAGTAACGCACAACCCTGAAGTGAATGGAACCATTCCGAACCTCATTGGGTTGATATTTCAGCAGAAATCAAAACACCCGCCATGCACTGAAATTGGACTGAACCCACCGCAATGCAAGACAACGCTCAGAATCCAGCGGAATTGCGACAGGTCTTTGGAAACAATCTGCGCCGTCTGACAGGACAGTTCAAATCCGTTTCCGAGGTTTGCCGGGAATTGGGGATCAACCGCACGCAGTTCAATCGCTACCTGTCGGGCGAAAGCTTTCCGCGGCCAGACGTTTTGCACCGCATTTGCGTGTTCTTTGATGTGGATGCGCGCGTCTTGCTGGAACCGCTTGACACGGTCAGGCACGGCTATGGGGATTTGATCAACCACCCCATGCTGGAAGGGTTTTTTGGACGCACCACCGTGGATGTGCCCGAAACCGTCTTTCCCAGCGGGTTCTACCGTTTTGCGCGGCAAAGCTTTCTGGATGCCAATCAGTTCGTCATGGGGATCGTTCTGATCAAGCGCTCTGATGGCTACACATTTTTGCGCGGGTTTGAACCGCGCAGCGCGCTCAAGGCCAAGGGCCTTTCGATGGATATCTACAACACCGAATTTCGCGGGCTGGTCATGCGCCAGGAAGAAGGTGTGATGGCCGTCGTGACCCATCGCGATTCCATGTCCTGTTCGTTCAATTTTCTGGCGCAAGACACATCCTTTCAGTCCAATATCTGGGAAGGCTATGCCTCTCGCACGGTGCGCGAAAAGGTGACAGGGCGGCGCGCGATGCGCATGGTCTATGAACACCTGGGCGATGGCTGTGGCCGTGTTCTGGAAGTCGCGCGCCAAACGGGTGTGGTCAGCATGGACAAAGTGCCGGCCTACTACCTGCATCTGCTGCGCCCGGCAGAAGAGTTTCGCTAACGCCCCGCTTGCCTTCCGAGCTTGCCATGGCCCCTGCCCCTTGCCATTGTCGCGGCAACTCGAATAATTTAACAAGTGTTCATTTCCCGATCGAAAGGAAGGCCCATGGATTTCGGTTTGAAGGAAGAACAGCAGGCGGTGTTCGACATGGCCCATGCGTTCGGCCAGGAACACATCGCCCCTCATGCCCGCACGTGGGAGGGTGAGGGCACGATCCCGAAAGACCTGTGGCCCAAGGTGGGGGAGCTGGGCTTTGGCGCGCTTTACGTAAGCGAAGATCAAGGCGGCAGCGGTTTGTCGCGCCTAGATGGAACGCTTGTTTTTGAAGCGCTGTCGATGGCCTGCCCGTCCGTGTCGGCGTTCCTGTCCATTCACAATATGTGCGCCAAGATGATCGACACCTTTGCCAGTGATGAGATGAAGGCGCGCGTGCTGCCGGATGTGATGTCGCTCAATACCGTGCTCAGCTATTGCCTGACGGAACCCGGTTCCGGCTCGGACGCCGCCGCGCTCAAGACCCGTGCGGAGCGGGACAATGAAGGATATGTGCTGAACGGCACGAAGGCGTTCATCTCGGGCGGCGGCTATTCCGATGCCTATATCGTTATGGTGCGCACGGGCGGCGATGGGCCCAAGGGCATTTCCACCGTCTATGTCGAGGATGGCACGCAGGGCCTGTCCTTTGGCGGCTTGGAAGACAAGATGGGCTGGAGATCACAGCCCACGCGGCAGGTGCAGTTTGATGATTGCAAGATCCCGGGCGACGCGCTGGTGGGGGAAGAAGGGGCCGGATTTTCCTACGCCATGGCGGGGCTGGATGGAGGGCGGTTGAACATCGCGGCCTGTTCCGTGGGGGCCGCGCAAGCCGCCCTTGATGCCACGCGCGCCTATATGTCAGAGCGCAAGGCGTTCGGGCGCAGCATCGATCAATTCCAGGCGCTGCAATTCCGCGTGGCGGATATGGAGATTGAGCTGCAAGCCGCCCGCACCTTCCTGCGCCAAGCGGCGTGGAAGCTGGATCAGGGCGCGCCCGATGCTACGAAATTCTGCGCCATGGCCAAGAAGTTCGTCACAGAGGCCGGTAGCCGCATCTGCAACCAGTGTCTGCAACTGCACGGCGGATACGGGTATCTGGCTGATTACGGGATCGAAAAACTGGTCCGCGATGTGCGCGTGCATGAGATTCTCGAAGGCACGAATGAGATCATGCGCATGATCGTGGCGCGGTCGCTGTTGGCCGAGGCATGAACCGCGCGGCGCGGAATAAAGGGCGTCAGCCCGCCGCGCCTTCGCCGGGCCGTCCCGACGGCATGGCGAAACGTTACAGCCCGTGCTTCGCTCTGACAAAGTCCGAGAACTCAACCATAAAGCGCGTCAGTTCAGTCTTTGGATCGCCACGCCACGGCCCGTCGTAGGCACTAGAATGCACCTGAAGGACGACTTAGGAACCATCTCTATGCCCGACATCTCAATCCGCACTCTAGGCCACGCCGGCCGCATCACCCTCACCCGGCCGCAGGCGCTGAACGCCATGACCTATGAGATGTCGCTTGCGATTGAGGCCGCACTCGACGCGTGGGCCGAAGACGACGCCATCAAACTGGTCATCATCGACGCCGAGGGCGACAAGGCCTTCTGCGCGGGCGGTGATATTCAAGACCTCTACGACAGCGGCAAGCGCGGCGACTTCACGTTTGGCCAGACCTTCTGGCGTGACGAATACCGCCTCAACGCCAAGATTGCGGAATACCCCAAACCCTATGTCGCCTTCATGCAAGGCTTTACCATGGGCGGCGGCGTGGGGATTTCCTGCCATGGGTCGCACCGCGTTGTGTGCGAAAGCTCCAAGATCGCGATGCCGGAATGTGGCATTGGCCTCGTGCCGGATGTGGGCGGGTCGCTGTTGCTGGCGCGCACGCCGGGGCGGATGGGCGAATATCTGGGCTGCACCACCGCGCGCATGGGACCGGGGGATGCGATCTACGCCGGATTTGCCGACATGTTCATCCCGCAGGATCAGTGGCCAGAGGTGATCGCCGCGCTGGAAGGCTCTGGCGATATGTCCGTATTGGACAAGGCGGCAACCGAGGCCCCAACAGGCACCCTGCCCGGCCTGCAAGCGGATGTAGATGCCAATTTCGGCGGTGAAACCCTGCGCGACATCACCAATGCGTTGAAGACCGACGGGGGTGAGTTTGCAGAGGGCGCGCTTACGGCCATATCGCGCAACTCTCCGCTGTCCATGGCCGCGGGCGTCGAAATCATCCACCGCCTGCGCGGCCCCGCCGCCGATATCCGCCGCGCGCTGGAACTGGAATACCGCTTCACATACCGCGCGATGGAACATGGCGATTTCCTCGAAGGCATCCGCGCGGCTGTGATAGACAAGGATCGCGCGCCCAAATGGCAGCATGATCTGGCGACGCCCATCGGGCTGGCCGTCACGAAAATGCTGATGCCGCTCGGGGCAGACAAACTGAATTTGGACGGCAAGGGAGAGGCGTCATGAAAATCGGGTTTATCGGGCTGGGCAATATGGGCGCGCCGATGGCGGCGAACCTTGCGGCAAGCGGTCATGAGGTGGCCGGGTTTGACACGGTTGAAGTGACCGTGGATGGCGTCACCCCGGCGGCCAGTGCTGCGGAGGCGGCCACCGGTGCAGACGTGGTCATCACCATGCTGCCAAATGGCGCGATCCTGAGCGCGGTTGCAGCAGAGGTGATCCCGGTGATGGCGGAAGGTGCGGTTCTGCTGGATTGTTCTACGGTCGATGTGGACAGCGCGCGCAAAGTCGCGTCCGAGGCCAAGGCGGCAGGCGTTCTGGCCTTGGATGCCCCTGTGTCCGGCGGGGTTGCCGGCGCGGCGGGCGGCACGCTGACCTTCATGGTGGGGGGCGATGACGCGGCATTCAAGATCGCGTCAGAACTCTTTGATATCATGGGGCAAAAGGCGGTTCACTGCGGGCCGTCCGGCAATGGGCAAGCCGCCAAGATCTGCAACAACATGATCCTCGGCGCGACGATGATCGTCACCTGTGAGGCTTTCGCGATGGCCGACAAGCTAGGCCTATCGCGGGAGGCGATGTTTGACGTGGTCTCCACCTCCTCCGGCTATAGCTGGACGATGAACGCCTACTGCCCTGCCCCGGGTGTCGGGCCGCAATCGCCTGCCGATAACGGGTATCGTCCGGGCTTTGCTGCCGAACTGATGCTAAAGGATCTGCGCCTTGCCATGGATGCTGCGAAATCGGCAGATGCCGACACCCCGCTGGGCCGCGCGGCGCAAGAGCTTTACGCCCAATTCGTGGAAAACGAAGACGGGCTGGGCAAGGATTTTTCTGCCATGCTGCCGCGGTTTGAGGAACGCGGCCACGGCTAAAGCCACGCGCCACCGAAGTCTTTTTAGGAATGAGCGGCTTAGCCCTCTAGAACCGTCTCTCGCCCGCCATCCAGAACGTAGACACAGCCTTGCTTATTGCTCAGCTCGCCCATCTCTTCACGGGATAGCCCGCGCACAAGACCGCGCAAAACCTTGCCCAACAACCCGTGGGACACGATCACCGTGTCACCAGTCAGGTCATCCAGCACCGCCTGCACCCGCGCCTCCAGCGCGTCAAAGCCTTCACCGCCAGGTGCGGCCGTGTAGAGAAACAGGTCATTGCGCCCGCCGGTGGGCAAGTCACCGCGCAACCGTCCCTCCCATTCCCCGGTGGCCACCTCGGCCAGACGGTCATCTGTTTCAAATGACCGGTCCCCCAGCGCGATCCGCGCGGTATGGGCCGCCCGGCCTTGGGGAGAGACGCGACAGACCAGATCGGGCCGCTCCGCGAGGATCGGCGCCATGATCCGAGCCTGTTGGGCGGCCTGTTCGAGGCCCAGTTCCGTCAGCGGCGAATCCAGACGACCCTGCAGACGCTGTTCCTTGTTCCACTGTGTTTGGCCGTGCCGTAGGAACCAGATTTTTGGAATTGTCATCTTATGCGCCCTTTTGGTGCCTATTGAATTGTTCACCCTAATATAGCGTTGCGGCGCTGGATGCTATGCTGTCGCTGCAACGCGGCATTTCGGGAAGGACAATTGTAAAACCAAGCGCGGCCAATAACTTAGGGGCATGGGAGGATTGGACACAGATTTCGAAAGGTCGTCTCATGGCGTACACACTTGAAAACACCGCACACCGTTCAAACCCGATCGCCGACATCTTGACCCGTTTGCGCAGCGCGATTGCGCGGCGGCGCACGTATTCCAAGGTGCTTGGCGAATTGAGCGCGATGTCAAATCGCGAACTTGCCGATCTCAACCTGTGCCGGGGCGATATTCGCCGGCTGGCCCGGGAAGCGGCAGAGATGCAGTAAGGGCGGTTTCATTCCCGTTCCACTCTCGCGTCCAAACGGCGAGGGTGGAATGGTGGGTGATAAGAGATTCGAACTCCTGACATCTTCGATGTGAACGAAGCGCTCTACCACTGAGCTAATCACCCGTTGGGCGTTCTGTTACCGCTATTCTGCGGGCTTCGCAACAGGCGGATTTTGCATATCCGCCGCCGCGTTCGACTTATCCTTGGCCGCCGTCTTGGACTGACGGATGCGGGCCGTGATCACCCGGTTTGTGCCCGCTTCCTTGGTGCGTTTGGGCATCACCCGCCCCATCGGTTGCAGGTTGAGCGGGCGTTCCTCGGCCAGCGCCTCCCCCATCACGTCAAGCATGGCTTCCAGAACCGGTTTGGCGAATTTCTTTTTGACATCCGTCCGCTTGACCACCTGATCGAGCAGTTCCCGTTTTTTCAGCTCAAGACCAGGCGTTGCCGTTGCCCCGTCCTTCACCACGGACAAAGGCGGCTTGACCGTGCTTGTTTTCGCAGGTGTTTTCGCAGTCGATTTGGCAGTCGTCGGTTTGCGCGCGGCGGTGGGTTTGGGTTTCGCCGCAGGTTTTGCTGCCGCCTTCACCGCTGTTTTTGGAGCGGTCTTGGATGATGATTTGGGGGCGGGTTTCGGGGATGATTTGGCTGCCATGACTGCTCCTCCGGCCTGATTTTATTAAGTGTGCCACTTTTGTTGCACTTTGTGACACAATATACAGGTTAGACGGGATATGGCCACCGCTCAGTTGACCTTTGGTAGGGTGAACCGTATTGAGAGACTACATATAGTTATTGGGGGCTTCTCGTGAAGAAACTGCTTACCGCTGCTGCGTTTCTGGCCATCATGGTTGGCGTGGCTCACGCGTCCGGTGTCACCGAACCGTTCATGGAACCGGAAGTGATCGCTGCTGACACATCTGCAAACCTCAACCAGCAAATGATCATCGCCGCTTTGGCCGTGATCGTCATTCTGTTGGGTGCGGCAGGCGCGTTCGGCTAAAGACACTCGCGTTACTGCGCGGGGGATTGCACAAGACAGGCCTTGTGCCCAAAAACCTTTCGCGGAAACACGAACACTAGAAAATACAAAAAAACGCCCTTCGTCGGGGCGCTTTTTTGTATTTTCTGTCTAGTTCAACGAAACAGGGGCCGCCTGATAAGGCGCCCCCTGCCCTTTATGTTAGTGCGTGATCGCGCTTGATCCGTCGGCGCCGCTCGCGCGTGCAGCATCGGCGGCGGCCGCCTCTTCTGCGGCCTCGTCCCATTCCACGGGCTCGGGCACATCAACAAGCGCCTGTTTGAGAACGTCCGACACGTGATCGACTGGGATGATGGTCAGCCCCTCTTTCACATTGTCAGGGATCTCAGCCAGATCCTTTTCATTCTCGCGCGGGATGAGCACGGTTTTGATCCCGCCTCGCAATGCCGCCAGCAGCTTTTCTTTCAAGCCACCAATGGCCAGCGCATTGCCGCGCAGCGTGACCTCACCCGTCATGGCGATGTCTTTGCGCACCGGAATACCCGTAAGGACCGACACGATGGAGGTGACCATGGCCAGACCCGCACTTGGCCCGTCCTTGGGCGTGGCACCCTCGGGCACGTGCACGTGAATGTCCCACTTCTCAAACCGAGGCGGTTTCACCCCGATCTCGGGCGCGATGGACCGGACGTAAGATGAGGCCGCATCAATGCTTTCTTTCATCACATCGCCCAGCTTACCCGTGGTCTTCATCCGGCCCTTGCCCGGCAGGCGCAGCGCCTCGATATTCAGAAGCTCACCGCCGACAGAGGTATAGGCCAGCCCGGTCACAACCCCCACCTGATCAGCCTCTTCAGCCAGACCGAAGCGGTGTTTGCGCACGCCCAGGAAGTCATCAAGGTTGTCCGCCGTGACGGAAACCGCCTCCACCTCTTTCTTGATGATTTTGGTCACAGACTTCCGCGCAACCTTCGCGATCTCCCGCTCCAGGTTCCGCACACCGGCCTCGCGCGTGTAATAACGCACGATGTCAGTCAGCGCGTCATCGCCCAGTTCAAACTCCTTGGGCTTCA
>JBCBAT010000019.1:8340-67107 GCA_038532355.1 Pseudomonadota bacterium
GTTTCGCGATTTCCCGCTTTTCATCCTCGGTGTAGCCCGCCAGCGGAATGATCTCCATCCGGTCCAAAAGCGGCCCGGGCATGTTGTAGCTGTTGGACGTGGTCAGGAACATCACGTTGGAGAGGTCATATTCCACCTCCAGATAGTGGTCCGTGAAGGTCCCGTTCTGCTCCGGATCCAGCACCTCAAGCATCGCCGACGCCGGATCACCCCGGAAATCCTGCCCCATCTTGTCGATCTCATCGAGCAGGATGAGCGGGTTCGTCGTCTTCGCCTTTTTCAGCGCCTGAATGATCTTGCCGGGCATGGACCCAATATATGTCCGCCGGTGCCCACGAATTTCGCTTTCATCGCGCACACCACCCAGCGAGATGCGAATGAATTCGCGCCCTGTGGCCTTGGCAACGGATTTACCAAGCGAGGTTTTCCCAACACCGGGCGGTCCCACAAGGCACATGATCGGGCCTTTGAGCTTCTTCGAACGCTGCTGCACCGCAAGATATTCGACAATCCGTTCCTTGACCTTTTCCAGGCCAAAGTGATCGGCATCCAGCACCGCCTGCGCCTTGTTGAGATCCTTCTTCACGCGGGATTTCGTGCCCCACGGAATGGACAGCATCCAATCGAGGTAGTTGCGCACCACGGTCGCTTCGGCGCTCATCGGGCTCATGTTTTTGAGCTTCTTGAGTTCGCCCTCGGCCTTTTCCCGGGCTTCTTTGCTCAGCTTGGTCTCTTCAATGCGGGCCTCAAGTTCGGCCACTTCGCCTTCGCCCTCTTCGCCGTCGCCCAGCTCCTTCTGAATAGCCTTCATTTGCTCATTCAGATAGTACTCGCGCTGCGTACGCTCCATCTGGGATTTGACGCGGGTTTTGATCTTCTTTTCGACCTGAAGAACGGACATTTCGCCCTGCATCAGGCCGTAAACCTTCTCCAACCGCTCAGAGATCGACAGCGTCTCCAGCAATTCCTGCTTTTGCGCCACTTCAATGCCCAGATGGCCGGAGACGAGATCGGCCAGCTTGGCCGGTTCTTCGCTTTCCGACACGGCGGCCAGCGCCTCTTCGGGGATGTTCTTCTTCACCTTGGCATAACGGGTGAATTCATCCGTTACCGTGCGCAAAAGCGCCTCAATGGTGGCCGCGTCACCAGGCATTTCCGCCAGATAGTCAGCGCGGGCTTCAAAGAACTCATCATTTTCAAGGTATTCGAGGATCTTGACCCGCGTGATCCCTTCCACCAGCACCTTCACCGTGCCATCGGGCAGCTTGAGAAGTTGCAGCACATTGGCCAACACGCCTGTGCGGTAAATGCCGTCTGTGTCCGGGTCATCCTCGCCCGGGTCAACCTGGCTCGACAGCAGGATTTGTTTGTCGTCCTGCATCACCTCTTCCAGCGCGCGGACCGATTTATCGCGACCCACGAAAAGCGGCACGATCATGTGGGGAAACACCACGATGTCGCGCAGCGGCAGCACTGGGTAAGATGTGTTAAGGGGATCTTGCATGCTCTTATCCTTGTTTTTGGCAAGAAAACTCTGGCCCCTGCGTTAGGCAGCCCCGGTTTTCTCCGTCTGTTGTTAAGAAATGGGGCAGTGGCCCATGCATTTCAACTGACTCGTTTGACCGCAGAATGACCGGGCTTTCGCTGGGCCTCAAGCGTTCAAAACCCGCAATGCAGTGCAAATTAGAGGCAACAGCCTGAAAGCTGTTTTTAAACAAAGCGCAAAGACGCGGCCTTAATCCAGAAACGCCTTCTCCACCACGTATTCCTTGGGATCGGAATTGGCCCCTTCGCGCAGACCGTAGGCTTCCAACATGTCCTTGATCTCAAGGTTGAAGGCCAGGTTTCCGCAGACCATGGCGCGATCGTGCTCCGGCGTGATGGGATCAATGCCCAAATCCGTGAACACATCGCCTGACCGCATCAAATCCGTGATCCGCCCCATTTTGGGGCTCTCTTCACGGGTCGTCGTCGGATAATAGCGCAGTTTTTCATGGAAATTTTCACCGATCAGCTCTTCCAGCATCTCGTCTTGGCGGATGCCTTCGATCAGGCGGCGGCCATACTCCAATTCGCCGACTTCGCGGCAAGTGTGGGTGATGATCACTTCATCGTAGTCATGATAGGTCTGCGGATCGCGCAAGAGCGAGGCAAAGGGCGCAAAGCCCGTCCCAGTGGCGAAAAACCAGATCCGCTTGCCCGGCAGAAGCGCGTCATGGACCAGCGTGCCGACGGGTTTGGGGCGCAGGATCAACTCATCCCCGGGCTGAATGTGTTGCAGCCTTGAGGTCAGCGGGCCGTCTTGCACGATGATGGAATAAAACTCCAGCTCCTCATCCCAGGACGGGCTGGCGATGGAATAGGCACGCAAGAGCGGCTTTTCCCGTCCGGTTTTTTCATCCCGTTGCATGAGCCCGATCATCACGAACTCACCTGATCGGAACCGCAAGGACGCAGGCCGCGTGACGCGAAACGAAAAAAGCTTTTCCGTCCAATGCGTTACAGACGTTACTTTCTGTGCGTCCGGCAAGGCTTTGGCAGGCTTGGGCGCGGCTGTCGTGTCTGTCATGGAATGTACCGAAGCTGAATATCTCTGGCTGGCATGCGCGAGCTTTGCCGGTATCTATCCAGAAGGACGCGGAGGTGTCCAGAGAAGTTGACAGAATTGCCGGGGTATCGGCGGGCTCAATAGTTTAAGCTTGACTGATAACCTCTTGGTTTTGATCAGATATCGCGGCACGTGCGGCACGTGGCTCCAGCCCGATAAAGGTGAGCGCTGCACCGGACAGATCCGCCTCTTCCAGGTCCTGAGAAAAGCGATAGAGCCGCGTGGCCAGCACCCGCTGATCCGGGCGCGTGGCGTTCTCAATGACAGTCACGGGCAGGTCGCGACTGGCCCCATACATCAAAAGCCGGCCCTGCACGAACCGCGCAGACCGCTTGCCCATGTAGATCGCGGCCACCGCCCCGGGCACCGCCAACCCGCGCCAATCATGTTCGGCAAATCCCTTCATGTCATGGCCCGTCACGAACCGAACAGAGGAATTGCGCCCCCGCTCCGTGAGGCTTTGACCAATGGCGGCAGACGCGGCTGAGGCCGCCGTGATGCCTGGCACGATGGTCCAGGTGATGCCTGCCTCATCAAGTGCTGCAATCTCTTCATCGAGGCGGGCAAACATGGTCGGGTCGCCGCCCTTCAGCCGCACCACCTGCGCGCCCTCCAGCCCGTGCTCCACGATCAAGTCATTGATTTCACTTTGGTCTGTGGACGGGCCGAACCCCTTTTTCCCGGCATCGATTATGATCGCCTCACGACGGGCCAATTCGAGGATCTCCGGGCTGACGAGGCGGTCATGGATCACCACATCTGCCTCATCCAGCGCCTTGCGCGCCTTGAGCGTCAGTAGATCCGGATCGCCGGGGCCCGCGCCGACAAAAGCCACGTGGCCTTCGCGTTGCTGGCGGTTTTTGTGTTTGTTCAGAAGGGTTTCGAGCGCGGGATTGATGCCGTCCTCACCGTGTTCCGCCAAGGCCCGCGGGCCTGCGGTGAAATAGTAATCGCGCCAAAAGTCCCGGCGCGGGCGGCCAAAGGGCAGCGCGTCTACGGCGTGACGGAAGGCCTTGCCGATGCGGGCCAGCGTGCCCAGCGTCGCGGGCAGCCGTTCTTCCAGATCGGCCTTGATCGCGCGGGCCAGCACGGGGGCCGCGCCTTCCGTGCCGATGGCGACGGTCACGGGGTCGCGATCCACAATCGCGGGGGTTATGAACTGACTGTCTTCGAGATTGTCGACAATATTGGTCAGCGCGCCTTCCACCCGCGCGATGGTAGACGTGCGCGCATCTTCAAACACGTCCTCATCAGCGGCATAAAACAGCGTGGCCCCCACCACATCGCCTGACGCCAGCGCGCGGGGGATGTGGGTCAGGCGGCCCTCTGCGGCCCAATCGAGGATATCCTGATCTGCCTCTTCAGCGAAGACCGTGATTTGCGCCTCGGTTTTGAGGATGAGCCGCAGCTTGGCCACTGCCGCCTCTCCTCCGCCGGACAGAACGACGCGCTTGCCCTCAAGGGCCACAAAGATGGGAAAGTGTTTCACTGTGCCTGTCCATTCGCGGTTGACTTGAGGTGTAATATAGAAAATATTCCCGCTTTAGCGCTATATATCGGCGCAAATAAGAACATTTGTTTTGCATCGACGCTGACGCGCATGATGTGTTCCAGATTGAAAGGAATAAAAGGATGTCTGTTCGTCTCGACGATCTGGACCGGAAAATTCTCAAGGAATTGCAGCGCGATGGTGGGCTGTCGCTGGATGATATTGCCAAGCTGGTCGGGTCATCCAAGACGCCCGTTTGGAACCGGATTCGCAAGATGCGCGAAAGCGGGGTGATCAAACAGCAGACCTATCTGCTGGATGCGGAGGCGCTGGGCTTTGAGGCCTGTTTTTTCGTGCTGATCCGCACGTCAGAGCATGATGCGGCCTGGCAGGCGTCTTTTTTGAAGGCGCTTCGGGAACGGCCAGAGGTGCAAGAGGCGCATCGGCTGGCGGGCGATATCGACTACATCTTGAAGGTACGCGTGGCCAATGCGCGGGCCTATGACGTGTTCTACCAGGCGCTGATTTCCGAGGTGAAGGTCTACAACGTGACCGCGCTGCTTTCGATGGAAGAGATCAAATCGACGACGATGCTGCCCTTGTGAGGGCGGATTTGAGTATTTTTGGCCAGAAAGAAGCCGGGGTCAGGACGCGGCTAAAGCCTTGATGATGGGGACAAAATCATCTGCCTTGAGGCTTGCGCCCCCCACCAGCGCGCCATCCACATTGTCGGTGGCAAAGATCTCTGCCGCGTTGGTGGGTTTGACGGACCCGCCATAGAGCAGGCGCATGCCTTCCCCTTCGTCGCCAAAGCGGCGGATCAGGCGGGCGCGGATGAAATCATGGACCTCATCAATTTCATCGGTGGTGGCGGTGCGGCCGGTGCCGATGGCCCAGACAGGTTCATAGGCGATGATCGTGTTGGCAGCTGTACTTGCATCGGGCACGGAGCTGGCCAGTTGACCACCGATAATGTCGAGCGTGTTTTTCGCCAGGCGCTGTTCTTCAGACTCGCCCACGCAAACAATCGCGGTCAGGCCGGCCTGCAAAGCGGCACGGGCCTTTTCACGGACAAGTTCACTGCCTTCCCCGTGGTCTGCACGGCGTTCTGAATGCCCTAAAATGACATGGGTTCCACCTAGATCTGCAATCATGGCGGCAGAGTTATCCCCAGTATGAGCGCCAGATGTTTCAAAATGACAATCTTGCGCGCCGATATACAGGGGGTTGCCGGACGCATGGGTGACAGCCTCTGATACATAGAGAGTGGGCGGGCAAATCAGCGTGTCGACATCAAAATCCGCGCTCTGGGCGGCGATCGCATCCAATTCCGCCAAAGCAGCCCGGGAGCCGTTCATCTTCCAGTTGCCCGCTGCCATCTTGCGTCGCATCAGGCCACCTCTTTATTATTTGAAATGAACGTCTTGCCGCCCAAAGTTACATGTCTTTGAACTTGATCGACTCGCCGCAGCCGCAGGCCTCTGTCACGTTGGGATTGTTGAACACGAACCCCGATTCCAGAAGTGAGGTTTGATAGTCAATCTGCGTGCCGAAAAGGAACATCTGCGCCATGGGCGCGATCATCACCCGCGCGCCATCCTGTTCGACCACCTCATCCATCGGGTCGACATCAGAGACGTAATCCATCGTGTATTCCATGCCCGCACAGCCGCCTTTTTTGACGCCGATGCGCAGGCCCTTGGTGTCGCCCTTGGCCATCAGCTTGGAGATTTGGGCGGCGGCTTTGTCCGTCATGGTGACAGCTTGTTTTCCAGGAATGGCAAACATCACATGAACCCCAATTCCAGCTTGGCCTCATCCGACATCATATCCATGCCCCAGGGCGGTTCCCATGTGAGATCCACATCGACCTGTTTGACGCCGGGCAACGGTTCAATCGCTTCCGCCACCCAACCCGGCATTTCACCGGCCACAGGACAGCCCGGCGCGGTCAGCGTCATGATCACGGAGACCGCGTTTTCTTCATCGATCCCAACCGTGTAGACCAAGCCAAGATCATAGATATTCACAGGGATTTCAGGGTCATAGACAGAGCGGATCGCCTCCACAACCTGCTCATAGAGCGGATGATCGACGCTGGAGGGCGCGATCAGCAATTCGCCTTCGTCTGGGGGCATGGTGTCGGGCATAGGCGCTCCAATTCAATCCTGACGCATTATATAAGAAATCTCAGCGTCTGCGTCCAGATGTGGCCGTCAAGACGGCGCTTTGCGTTTGCGGATGGGCACAGGGCGCACGCGGGCCTCTATCGTCTCATAGAGCTTGCCCACGATGTTCTTTCCGGTTGAGGTTTCAATGCCTTCAAAGCCGGGGGATGAATTGACCTCCAGCACCTTGGGGCCGGCGTCAGAGCGCAAAAGATCAACGCCCGCCATGTTGAGGCTGAAGGCCTTGGCCGCCCGCAACGCCGTGTCGCGTTCTTCCTTTGTGATGCGCACGGATTTGGCTGACCCGCCGCGATGGAGGTTGGACCGGAAATCCCCCTCCGCGCCCGTGCGCTTCATGGACGCCACGACCTTGCCGCCAATCACAAGGCAGCGAATGTCTTCGCCTGCGGCCTCTTTCACGAAATCCTGCACGAGGAAATTGGCCTTCAGCCCGCGAAACGCGTCAATCACCGACTCGGCCGCCTTTTTCGTCTCTGCCAGCACAACGCCCTTGCCTTGCGTGCTTTCCAGAAGTTTCACGATCAAGGGCGCGGTGCCCACAAGGCCGATGATATTGGCATTGTCACGGGGGGAAGCCGCGAAGGCCGTGTTGGGCATGTTGATGCGCGCCCGGGCCATCAGCTGATGGGCGTAAAGCTTGTCCCGGCTGGCCGTGATGCCCGCAGAACCGTTCACACAATAGGTCCCGACGGTTTCGAACTGCCGGATAATCGCCGCACCATAGGCCGTGACAGAGGCGCCGATGCGCGGGATCACGGCATCATAGCGCGGCAGGCGTTTGCCGTCATAATGCACCTCGGGCGACATGGCGTTGATGGCCATGTAGCAGCGCGTGGTGTTGATCACCTCAACGGTGTGACCGCGCTTTTCACCTTCTTCCACCAAGCGTCGGGTGGAGTAATTGTCCTCCCGGCTCAGCACGCAAATACGGAGATCGCGACGCGGGGCGGAGGTGCGCATGGCGGCATTCTGATAGACATCGTAGCTCAGCTCCGGCTGCTGAAACCGCTCCGTCGCCACGATGGAGATATTGTCGCGCAATGCCGTGCGCCCCAACAGCATCCGTGACGCCATGGTGGACCGATCCGTCAGCGTGATCTCAATGGGCCAGGATTGCCCGTTCACTTCCAAATTCGTTGAGATGACGCAGCGCAGCTCCTTTTCGCCGTTCGAAGATGCCACATCCCGCTTGTCGATCAGGGATGCAGAGCAAGGAATGCGGAAATCTTCCCGCCCCGGAATGGGATGCACGTTAAATCGGACCTTGGGTTTTGCGGCGGGGCCAAACACTTCGATATCCGAGGCATGAAGCGCTGAGGTGCGCGCGCCCGTGTCGACCTTCGCGCTTAACGCCGGAACCCCGAGATCGGGCAGGCCCACCCATTCTTCCCAGCCGAATTGCATTTGCGCGGTGTCGTCTTGTGTCATGGGCGTCCTTGCCGGTGGCTGCACGTGAATGATTGCATAGCATCATGTCATGCAAGGCCCGGAACACAACCCGGCATCCGCATCGCGCGGGGACTGCGGCCCCCTACTTGTTGATGTCGTCGTGGACCACGCGGGTCTGATCATCGGCAGGCTTGAAGGCGCGTTTGAGCGCGATCCAACTGATAAGGGACGCCGCCGCGAAAATGGCAAGTGACGGGGTAAGGCCAAGATCCCCCCAGATCCCCACCAGCAGCGCCACGATCGCGGCCCCGGCAGCGATACCCAGAAAGATGAAGCCCGGCACCAGCAATTCCAGAATGCCCAGGGCCAGCGCGGCAGAGGCCCAGACCCACCAAAGCGACCACAGATCAGGCATTATGCTTTTCCTTTCAGCATGTTGAAGGCGTTGCCAAAGGCCTCAATGGCATTGGCGGGGACCACGATGGTGTTGGAGGACGGCCCGCCGCCCAGCGCTGTAAGCGATTCCACCTGTTTCAGCGCCACCTGGTATTGCGCGGCCTCCAACCCGTTGTCAGCAATGGCCTTGGCCACCACGCCGGTGGCGTAGGCTTCGGCATCGGCTTCTACCCGGCGGGCTTCAGCGGCTTTTTGAGCCGCATAAAGTTCGGCATCCGCGGCCAATTCCACCGCGCGGCGCTGACCTTCGGCTTCGGTCACCTGCGCGCGGCGGGCGCGTTCGGCGTTCAGCTGTTGCAGCATCGCGTCGCGCGTGGCTTGATCGAGGTTCACATCCAGAATTTCGGCGCGGGTCACCTCAATCCCCCAATCATCCACCGCCGATTCAACGGATGTTTTGATCGTGTCAATCAGGCGAGCGCGGTTGGCCTGCACGTCGTCCAGATCCATCTTGCCAATCTCCGCCCGCACGATGCCTGCAACGGTCGTGGCGATGGCGGCATCCACGTCGCGGATGCGGTAAACGGTCTTTTCCGGCTCAATGATGCGATAGAAAACAGAGGTGTCGACCTGCACCAGCACGTTGTCCTTGGTGATCGCGTCTTGGCTTGCCGTGGGCAACTGACGTTCCAGGATGGAAATTTTATGCGCGACCACATCGAGGAACGGAATGATAATGTTGATGCCGGGCCCCAGCACGGACCGCAGGCGGCCAAAGCGTTCCACCACGTGCTGTTCTGATTGAGGAACGATCTTTACCGCCTTGAAAAGCGTGATAAAAACCAGAACCGCGATCAAAATGAAGATCAGGTTGGAGGACAGAAAATCCTGCAATGCTTGTTCCATTCAAACTGCTTCCTTTTTAGTATGCATTTGTATACAGATGGGGTCATCCCCTAGATTTTGCAAGTTTGCCCCGTCCGGATTAAGGAGAGGCAAAGACCTCGAATAGGATCAGATTTGTGCAGTTTTCCTTTGAATTGAAGGCCACAGATGGCGCCGCGCGCACAGGTGTGATCCAGACGCCACGCGGTGAGATCCGCACGCCCGCCTTTATGCCCGTGGGCACGGCAGGCACGGTGAAGGGAATGATGCCTGAAAGTGTGCGCGCCACAGGGGCAGATATCGTGCTGGGCAACACCTATCACCTGATGCTGCGCCCGGGTGCGGAACGGGTCGCGCGGCTGGGCGGTTTGCATAAATTCATGAACTGGCACCGCCCCATCCTGACCGACAGTGGCGGCTTTCAGGTGATGAGCCTGGCGGGTCTGCGCAAACTGACCGAGGAGGGCGTGACCTTCAAATCTCACATTGACGGATCCCAGCATGAACTGACGCCCGAGCGGTCGATGGAAATCCAGCGCTTGCTGGGGTCCGACATCGTAATGTGTTTTGATGAATGCCCGGCCCTGCCCGCCACGGACAAAGAAGTCGCCGACAGCATGCATCTGTCCATGCGGTGGGCGCAGCGATCCAAGGATGCGTTCGGAGATCGGCCGGGTCATGCGCTTTTTGGCATTCAGCAAGGGGGCGTGACGAAAGACTTGCGCGCCGAAAGTGCTGAGGCGCTGCAAGAGATTGGGTTTGACGGCTATGCCATCGGTGGGCTTGCCGTCGGTGAAGGCCAAGAGGCGATGTTCGGTGTGCTGGATTACGCGCCTGACATGATGCCGGTGGATAAGCCGCGTTACCTGATGGGCGTGGGCAAACCCGATGACATCGTGGGCGCGGTCAAACGCGGCGTGGATATGATGGATTGCGTGCTGCCCACACGGTCCGGGCGGACGGGTCAGGCCTTCACCCGGCGCGGCGTGGTGAATATCAAGAACGCACGTCACGCCGATGACCCGCGGCCCTTGGATGACGCCTGCACTTGCCCCACCTGCCAGCAGTTTTCACGCGCCTATCTGCATCACGTTTACCGCAGCAATGAAATGATCGCGGGCATGCTGCTCAGCTGGCATAATGTGCATTATTTTCAGCAGATTATGGCAGAGATGCGTGCGGCAATCGCAGCCGGAACGTTCGCGGAATGGGAGGCGGAGTTTCATCGCGTCCGGTCGGAAGGCGATATCGAGCCGCTTTGACTGATGTGACCAGTCGCAAGCGCCAGGCCCAGTGTGGGGCCTGGCGAAGGCGCGGCGGGCTCAGCCCTTCATTCCGCGCCGGGTGTTTTTGTGACTTACTCGCCGTTCACGCCGGTTTGCGTGTCGTTGCCCACATCGGGCAGCGTGCTGTCGCCATTATCCAGCTCCAGCGCGTCGCTCACGCTGTCGACGGTATCTTCCGCTGCATCGGCCGCGTCACTGGTCGCATCAGCGGCTGCGTCTGCTGCATCGGAGGCCGCATCCTGTGTGGCGTCCACAGCCTCAGACGCGGCGTCTTGTGTGGCGTCTGCGGCATCAGACGCGGCATCTTGCGTCGCATCAACCGCGTCGGAGGCAGCATCCTGCGTTGCGTCCACTGCGTCTGACGTTGCATCTGCAGCCTCTTCGGCGGCGTTATCTGCCGTGCCCAGCGCGTCATTGATGGTATCATTGACCGCGTCGACCGCGTCACTTGCGGCCTCGGACGCGGCATCCGCTGCGTCGCTGGCGGCATCCATGGCGGCATCTGCTGCACCTTCCACAGCCTCGGTCGCATCCTCGACCACGCCCTCTGCGGCCTCGGTCGCCTGATCAACTGCGTCTTCGACGGCCTCTTGCGTGTCTTCCACGGTTGGCAGAGTGGTGTCCGTTTCCTCGGTCGCCGCGTCCTCAGCGGTGGCTGCGGGTTCTTCGGTCGTTTCCTCGACGACGGGTGCCGCCTCTTCCTCTTGGCCGGTGATCAGGAAGTATCCTCCTCCAATCACTGCGACCGCGATCACGATCCAAAGTAGGTTCTTCATCATTATTCCCCAGTTTTGTTTACTGTGCTGCTGCGCAGCGAGCGAGATATGGGATCGTGACGCGGCAATCACAAGAGCGAAAGCACATTGCGTGCCAGCCTGAATTATCGGCCCAAACACGCTTATGTCCCACGCACGACCCGCTGATATATCCGCTTGAAGAACCCCCCAGCCGGGTTTAGGTTCCCAGCGTCAAAGAATTGCACGTAGGAGACACAGTCATAGCCCGCAGACCACACAACGCGCCGCCGCAAAGAGACACCGGACCGCGCGTAAACGACCGCATTCGCGGAACGGATATCCGCCTGATCGGCGCAGAAGGTGAAAATATCGGCGTCGTAAGCCCGGAGCGGGCCATGGAATTGGCCGAAGCTGCGGAACTGGACCTGGTGGAAATATCCCCCAACGCCTCCCCGCCCGTCTGCAAGATCATGGACTATGGCAAGTTCAAATACGAACAGCAAAAGCGCGAATCCGAGGCGCGCAAGAAGCAAAAGATCATCGAAGTCAAAGAGGTGAAGTTCCGTCCCAACACGGACACCCACGACTACGATGTGAAAATGCGCAACGTGACACGGTTTCTGGAAAACGGGGACAAGGTGAAGGTGACCCTGCGCTTCCGTGGCCGGGAAATGGCGCACCAGGATCTGGGTCGTGATCTGTTGCACCGGGTTGCTGAGGATATCGAGGGTTTGGGCAAAGTGGAAAACATGCCCAAGATGGAAGGCCGCCAGATGATCATGATCATCGCGCCCGCCGGAAAATAAACGATAAACAAGCCGTTTCGTCTCATTTCTTCTGCGCGAAAGTGATTTCGCGCAGCAAAACTTGCAATTTCGCAATCTGGCGTCAAATCCTCAGGAATAGTTGAGATACGGCACGAAAATGGGGGGTGATCGATGCGGTTCAAAACGCTCATATGCGCGTCGATAATGCTGTGCGGTAGCCTGACCGCAGCACAGGCGGACAGGGGCCAGGATGGCCAAGTCAACATCATCTTCACGCAAGCGCCCTCGCTTCTGAACCCCTACCTGTCCAACGGCGTCAAAGAGCTTGAGGCCTCAAGCCTGATCGTGGAGCCGCTCGCGCGATATGACGAATCCGGGTCGATGGTGCCATGGCTGGCAGACGAGATACCGACGCTGGAAAATGGTGGCGTGGCTGAGGATATGACCGCCATCACATGGGTTCTGCAGGACGGGCTGGTTTGGTCGGATGGCACGCCTGTTACCTCGTCGGATGTGCGGTTTTCATGGGAGTACTGCACTGCCGAGGGCGGCGGATGTTCGCAACTGGCAAAGTTCAACGGCATCGTGGATATCGAAACGCCCGATGAGCGCACCGCGATCATCCGTTTTGATGGCCCCAAGCCCTTTCCCTATGACGCGTTTGTGGGCGCCACCGCCCCCATCATTCAAGCCGCGCAGTTTGCCGATTGCCTTGGCGCCAGCGCGCCCGAATGCACTGACGCCAATTTCGGCCCAATCGGCACCGGCCCGTTCGTGATCAACGATTTTCGCCCCAATGACGTGGCGGTGTTTGAGGCCAATCCCAACTTCCGCTATGCCGCCAAGCCTGCTTTTGAGCGCGTGGTGCTCAAGGGCGGTGGGGATGCGGCCTCTGCCGCGCGGGCGGTGCTGGAAACCGGCGAATTCGACTATGCCTGGAACCTGCAAATGGCGCCTGAGGTTCTGACCCGGATGGAAAGCGCAGGCGACGGTCAGGTGATCGCGGCGTTCGGCAATCTGGTAGAACGGATGGTGCTGAACCTAACTGATCCCTCCAGCGATCTGGGCGAGGCGCGCTCCACCATCGGGTCGCCCCACCCGTTCCTGTCGGACAAATCCGTGCGGCAGGCCCTGTCCATGGCCATTGATCGCGCGATGCTCGTGGAAATCGGCTATGGCGACACGGGCCAGACCACCTGCAACATCCTGCAAGCACCTGCGATTTACGCCTCTGACATGAATGATGGCTGCCTGACCCAAGACATCGACGGCGCGCAGACCGTGCTGGAGGATGCAGGCTGGACTGACAGCAATGGCAACGGCATCCGCGACAAGGACGGCGTGGAATTGAGCCTTGTGTTCCAGACCTCCACCAACGCAGTGCGGCAGGATTTTCAGGTGCTGATCAAGCAATGGTGGTCCCAGATCGGGGTGGACACGGAATTGCGCAACATCACCCCCGGCGTGTTCTTCGGGGCCGATCCAGGCAGCCCGGACACTTATCAGAAATTCTTTGCCGATGTGCAGATGTTTGCCGGCACCTTCGATGGCACGGACCCAGAGGCCTATATGGCCGGCTGGACCTGCGATAAGATCCCGTCGCCTGCCAACCAATGGCAAGGCAGCAACATCGCGCGGTTCTGTTCCCCTGATTATGACCAGTTGAGCGAAGAGATGGGCCGCACGGGCCCGCTCGACAAACGGGCCGACATTGCCAAAACGATGAACGACATGTTGATGCAGGACTTTATCCTTTTGCCACTGGTGGATCGCGGCCGCGTGTCCGCCCATGGTGGCAGCCTTGAGGGCGTGATCATGAACGCCTGGGACAGTGAGTTGTGGAACATCGCCGATTGGCACCGCGCCGACTGATCGCTAACGTCGCTTCATGCTCACTTTTGCTGTCCGGCGGCTGATCCTTTCTGTTCCTACCCTGCTCTGCATCGCGCTGGTGATCTTTGCGTTGCTGGAACTGGCCCCGGGTGATCCCACCGCGCAAATCCCCCCGACTGTGCCGCCCGAGGTGAAGGCCCAAATCCGAGAGGCTTTGGGGCTTGGTGAGCCAGCGCATATCCGCTTCGGCAAATGGATGTGGCAGTTTTTCGTCATTGAGCCGCTCGTTTGGGTCGATGGCACTTTCGGCACGATCTGGGCCGCTGGAGAGGCGCGCGTCATCTCTTGGCAGACCCGCGGCCCCGTCATGGACACGGTGCTGGAACGCATGCCCCAAACGCTCTGGGTGGTGGGGATGGCCTATGTCGTGGGCGTGTTGATCGCCCTGCCCATCGGGATTTATTCGGCCTACCGCCAGTATTCTATCTTCGATCAAGTGGGCACGTTTGTGACCATGGTGGGCTATTCCGTGCCGCCGTTTTTTTCCGGCATCGTCGTGATCCTGATCTTCTCGGTCCAGTTGGACCTGCTCCCCTCGATCTACGACACCACCCATGTGGTTACCGACTGGGCCAGTTTCAAAATCCAACTCCAACAGATGATCGCGCCTGTGATGGTGTTGGCCCTGCAAACCACCGCGCAACTCAGCCGCTTCATGCGCTCCGCCATGCTGGAGGCGCTGAGCCAGGATTACGTGCGCACCGCCCGCGCCAAAGGGCTGTCGGAATGGTCGGTAGTGATGGTCCATGTGCTGCGCAATTCCATGATCCCGGTGGTGACGGTGATTGCCCTTGGCCTGCCTCAGGTCTTTGCCGGTGCGATCATCACCGAACAGATTTTCGGCGTGAACGGGCTGGGCCAGTTGTTGATTTCGGCCATCATGGCCAATGACTTGCCCATGGTGCAAACGGTGACCTTCATGCTGGCCGTGCTAATCGTCCTCTTCAACATTGTAGCCGATCTGCTCTACGGCGCGCTTGACCCCCGGATCCGCTATGACTGAACGCGTGCAGACACAATCCCTCTGGCGCGACGCGTGGCACGATTTCACCCGCCACCGTGGAGCGCTCATCGGGGCGGTGGTTTTCATCGCGATCGTGCTGGCGGTCTATCTGGGCCCGTTCCTGTGGCGCATTGACCCCGGTTTTCTTGACCCACGCATCCGCAACCAAGGGCCAAGCTGGGCACATCCCATGGGCACTGATCAACTGGGCCGCGACACGTTGGCCCGCGTACTGGCGGGCGGGCGGATTTCGATCACCGTGGGGCTGACGGCCATGGCGCTTGGGCTGGGGCTTGGCACGCTCATCGGGGTGCTTGCGGGTTTCTTGCGTTGGCTTGATGGCCCGCTGATGCGGCTCACGGATCTCTTCCTGTCCCTGCCGCTGCTGCCCCTCTTGCTGGTCATGGTCATGCTGTTCAGAGAGGCGCTTTCCACCAACTTCGGCTTAGAGACCGGCATTTTCCTGCTGGTCGTTACAGCCATCGGGGTGACCAGCTGGATGCCCACCGCGCGTGTCGTCCGCGCCGAAGTGCTGGCGCTGAAGGAACGTGATTTCATCCTCGCCGCGCGGTCCATCGGCACGCGCGGGCCTGCGATGGTGATGCGCCATGTGCTGCCCAATGTGCTTTCCCCCATTCTGGTGTCGGCCAGCCTCGGGATAGCCAATGCCATCATCACCGAAAGCATGCTGTCTTTCCTTGGGCTTGGCTTTCCGCCCGACTTCCCCACCTGGGGGCGGCTGCTGGCGGATGGGCAGGTCTATATCGCCGACCACCCCGAACGGGTGATCTGGCCGGGCGTGGCCATTTCGCTGACGGTGCTCAGTATCAACTACATGGGCGACGGGCTGCGCGATGCGTTTGACCCCCGCGCGCGGCGCTGACGGAAAGGGGCAAATTGCCATTGGGTCTTGCCGCGAAACCCGTTACTGTCCCCCACGGTTCCATGAACGCACCAATCAGGCAGGCAACGCATGCAGTACGAATACAAGGTCATCCCGGCCCCGGCCAAGCCCCGCAAGACACCGGGCGTCAAAGGCGCAGAGGCGAAATTCGCTGTCGGGATAGAAGCGGCTATGAACGAATATGCCGCCGACGGCTGGGAATACCTGCGCGCTGATATCCTGCCCAGCGAAGAACGCCGCGGGTTTCGATCCTCTCAGACCGTGTATCGAACTGTGCTGGTGTTCCGCCGTGCGGTTGGAGCGCAAATGACGAGCTTTGACAACACCGAGGCACCCGCCGTTTACGCCGCAGCGCCGCCACCGCACGACACGCCGGTGGAGGCCGCATCTGAATACGCCCCGCAACCTGAGCCACAGCCCGAACCATACACCGCGCCCGAGCCGCAACCGATGGCCCAGCCCGCCGCACAGACCGAGCCCACCTATGAAGAAGCCCGCGAGGCAGAGCGCCGCGCCCGGTTTTCCCTTGTCGGCCCCGCCCGACGGGCAGATGACACAGGCGCGCCGCCCCTGAGTGCGCCACATGTGCGTGGCGATGACAGCGGCGGCCCGGACGGACGGCAATAGACGTTTCAAACCCGGTCTCTTTGCTGCATCGACAGGCTTGCAAAAAATAATCGTCGCACCACGTGTTTTATGGACGGAAAACCCTTCTATTCGGTGCTGAGTGATCTAAACTCCACGCTCCGACTCGAAAAACCCGCCGCGCATTCAAGAGGGTAAGCAATGACAAAGGAAGATCCATTCGGTTTCGATATCTCCGTCGGCGCCTCAAAGAAGAAGAACCCGCGCGGTCGGCGGGGCATGTCTGGTGCGTCTGAAACATCGAAACGGGTCTGTGAAAAAGAAGGCTGCAATGAACCGGGTCTTTATCGTGCGCCCAAAGCGCCCGACGTGCTGGATGACTTCTTTTGGTTCTGCAAGGACTGCGCGCGCGAATACAACGCCAAGTGGAACTTCTTCGACGGCACCACCGAGGCTGAGATGAACGCGCAGATGTCCAAGGATAAGGTGTGGGAACGTCAGACGCGCCCCATCACGGACCCGGAAGCGCGCGCCTGGGCCCGGCTTGGCATTGAGGACCCCCATCAAGTGCTGGGCGGCAACGCCACCCAGAATCCCGGTCGTGGCGGCGGCATGAAACGCAAACTGCCCCCCACTGAACGGCGCGCCATGGAAATTCTTGAGGCCCAGGACAATTGGACCAAGCAGGAAATTCGCAAAGCCTATAAGGCGCTCATCAAGGTACTGCATCCCGACATCAATGGCGGTGACCGCAGCCAGGAAGAACAGCTGCAGCAAGTCGTCTGGGCCTGGGACCAGATCAAGGACAGCCGCAACTTCAAATAAGAGATTTTAAGCCTCCGGCGGGGATATTTTCAGCCAGAAGAAACACGCAAGCTTGCTTTTTCTGGCCAGAAATATCCCGGGGGCAGCCTTCGGTGCGCCATTGGTCCGAGCGCCAATGGCGGCGGGCAGAGCCCCCGCGTTTTAAATTTGGATCAAACGGCGCCCGTATATTCCCCACGCGCCGGATACTCATTGGCAATCGCGAAATCGAGCGCGGCCACCAGTTCTGAGAAATGCGGGCGCACGAAGGGCATGGTCTGGACCGACCCATAGTAAAGCGTCTGCTGCGGCGTCACCATGAAGAGGCCGGGCTCGGAAAACAGCGCGGGCTCTTCAATCCCGATCGACGTCTTGCCGCGCGAGGTAGAGATGTAAAGCCCCCACTCCTTCGCCTTCGTCAGCGACAGGTCATAGCCAAAGCGCAGTTTGCTGGCGGAGATCTTCTCGGCCATCTGCCGTGTGCGCTCCTCACCGTCAGAGCTCACGGCAATCGTGGCCACGCCGCGTTCCGCAAAATCATCCACGCGCTTTTCCAGCTCCGTCAGGTAGTTGGCGCAGATCGGACAATGCAGCCCGCGATAAAAACAGATCACGGTGCCGCGCTCTGCCGTTTCTTGGCTCAGATCAAATGCGCCGTGGTCCAGCGTCGGCAGGCTCAGATCAGGGGTTTTCTGACGGGGGATCAACATCGGGGGTATCCTTTCAAACTGGTTGACGATGCCCGACGTAACACAGTAATGGATCATGAAAACATTAAATACATGATCGAGATCACTGTTTGCCCCGCCTTGACCGCCTCTCCGCCCTGATGGCCCGCTTTGAATTGAGCGTCGCCCCCTGCCCGCCGGACCAGGCGAATTTCTGCATCCATGGGTCAGACACCACGCCCACCTGCCTCAGCATGACCGCCAAACCCTGCCTCACACCCGCGGCCCTTGCCCATGCCCATGTCAGCTGGGGCGGCGCCGACAACCCGCTGCTGACCGCGCTGCCAAGTGAGATTCGCCATGACCTGAAGGACGACCCCGACATGCAGGCGATTGCCCGGCTTTTCATCTCTGAAATGCAAGCCGCGCGGTGCGGTGTGGCCTCTGTCCTGAACCGTTTGGGCGAGGTGCTGATCGTCCGCCTGATGCGGGCACAGATCGAACAGGGTGGCGTGCGCATGGGGCTTTTGGCCGCCCTCTCCGATCCGCGCCTCAGCCGCGCCGTGGTGGCCATTCATGACCGGCCCGGCCATCCGTGGCGGCTTGACGAACTGGCGGGTGAGGCAGGCCTCTCCACCAGCCGGTTTGCCCATCTCTTCCGCACCCGCGTGGGCCAAACGCCACTCAGTTACTTGCGCCATTGGCGGCTGGTTCTGGCCAAGCAGGACATTGAACGCGGTGACCGGATCGCCCGGGTGGCGGCGCGTTACGCCTATGGCTCACCAGAGGCCCTGTCGCGTGCGTTTTCGGGCCATTTCGGTCACGCGCCACGCACCGTTCGGGCGCAGATCGCAGAGGCCAGACCAGACTGATGCAGAGTTCCTGAATTTCTGGCCCTACCCCTTGCCCTTCTTCGCTTTATGTTGCACGACGTGGCGCAACAAAGCCCACTCGAAATTGCCACCGAATTTGAAGGACCCGGACCATGGCGGATGGAATGACCGACGCGAGCGTCAAACCAACAGAAGAAATCTCTGTCCGGGACGTGTTCGGCATCGACACGGACATGGTTGTCAAAGGCTTTGCCGAGGCCACAGACCGCGTGCCAGAGGTGGATGACACCTACAAATTCGACCCCGACACCACTCTGGCGATCCTCGCCGGGTTCACGGCCAACCGCCGCGTGATGATCCAGGGCTATCACGGCACCGGCAAATCCACCCATATCGAACAGGTGGCTGCGCGTTTGAACTGGCCTGCCGTGCGCGTCAATCTCGACAGCCATATCAGCCGGATTGACCTCATCGGCAAAGACGCAATCAAGCTGCGCGACGGGATGCAGGTGACCGAATTCCACGAAGGCATCCTGCCCTGGGCGCTGCGCAACCCCGTGGCCATTGTGTTTGACGAATATGACGCAGGCCGCGCGGATGTGATGTTCGTCATCCAGCGCGTGCTGGAACATGACGGCAAGCTGACGCTGCTCGATCAGAACGAGATCATCACGCCCCACCCCTGTTTCCGCCTCTTTGCGACGTCGAACACGGTGGGCTTGGGCGACACGACGGGGCTTTACCACGGCACGCAGCAAATCAACCAGGCGCAGATGGACCGCTGGTCGATGGTAGCGACGCTGAACTACCTCAGCCACGACGCGGAAACGGCGATTGTGATTGCCAAGAACCCGCTCTTCAACACCGACAAGGGCCGTCAGCAGATCAGCCAGATGGTCACCGTAGCGGATCTCACGCGCACGGCGTTTATGAACGGCGATCTGTCGACTGTGATGAGCCCCCGTACTGTGATCAACTGGGCACAAAACACCCATATCTTCCGCGATGTGGGCTACGCGTTCCGCCTCAGCTTCCTCAACAAATGCGATGAGTTGGAGCGTCAGACGGTGGCCGAATTCTACCAGCGCTGCTTTGACGAAGAACTGCCGGAGAGTGCGGCGAGTACGAGCTTGGGATAAGTCTCCTCCCAAATCTGATAGGCACCCTTGATGACCACAGCTCAGCTCTTTTGAAGATGTCGCGAATTCTGTGGTACACTCGTGGGAAAATCGTCCGCGTTGTTAGTTGGAGACCCGATCATGGCGGGAAATGTGACAAACGAATTGCTGCTGGAAACGCTCAAAGCCATGCAGGCAAAACTGTCTGACGTGGCATCTGACATCCAAGATGTGAAAACGGACCTGCGCGGCATCAAAGGTCACATGGCGTCCTTTATGCAGTCTGAATTGGCCCAAGACAATTCACTCGCGTCAATCCAGGCGCGCATTGAACGCATTGAGCGCAGGCTCGACCTTTCCGAAAGCTAGTTAATGGCCCAATCCGACAACCCAGCCGAACCGTTCAAAAAGGCCCTCGCCGAGGCCACCAAAGTCATGGCCGACGATCCCGAGCTGTCGGTCAGCTATTCGGTCGACCCGGCGGGGCTTGCGGGCGACAATATGCGCCTGCCGCAGGTCAGCCGCCGGATGACGCGCGATGAGGTGCTGCAGGCGCGCGGTACGGCGGATGCGCTGGCGCTCAAGCACAAGTTTCACAGCTCCGAACTCAACAGCAAATACACACCCTCGGGCGACATGGCCCGCGAAATCTACGACGCCATGGAGACCGCGCGCTGTGAGGCGATGGGTGCCCGCGAAATGCCCGGCACGGCCAGCAATATCGACGCCAAGATCGGCGCCGACGCCCTCCGGCGCGGCTATGACACGATCACGAATTCCGCCGATGCGCCGCTGCCCGTGGCCGCGGGTTACCTTGTGCGCCATCTGGCCACAGGTCGCGAACTGCCCAAGGGCGCGCAGAACGTGATGGATCTTTGGTCCGGCTTCATCGAAGACAACGCAGGCGGCACGCTGGAAGAGCTTCAGGAAAAGCTGTCGGATCAGGCAGAATTTGCCCGCTTCGCCCGCCAGATTATCGACGATCTGGGCTATGGCGACCAGCTGGGCGATGATCCGGACGCCATTGACGACGAAGACCTGCCCGACGCAGAACAGGACACGCCGGAAGAAGATCAGCCCGACAGCACCGGCGACGATGACAGCTCTGACCAGGATATGGATGCCGAGGCTGAGCAGTCCCAAGAACAGCAAATGGACGACGCGCAGGCGCAGGTCAGCGTGGATGACATGGCGGAGGAAGAGCTTTCCGACGACATGGAAATGCCGGAGGGTGAGGCCCCCTATGAGCCCCCGCCCCCCGCGCCGTTCTCCGAGGCCGATCCCGATTACAACGTCTATGACACGAAATTCGATGAAGAAATCATGGCCGAAGACCTGGCCGAACCCGTCGAATTGGAACGCCTGCGCGCCTATCTGGACCAGCAGTTGGAACCTCTGAAGGGTGCCGTGTCACGTCTGGCCAACAAACTGCAACGCCGCTTGCAGGCACAGCAAAACCGGTCTTGGGAATTTGATCGCGAAGAGGGCATTCTCGACGCAGGCCGTCTGGCCCGCGTGGTCGCCAACCCCACCACCCCGCTCAGCTTCAAGGTTGAAAAAGACACCGAGTTCCGCGACACGGTTGTGACGCTTCTGCTTGATAATTCCGGATCCATGCGCGGACGGCCGATTTCCATCGCTGCCATCTGCGCCGACGTGCTGTCGAAAACCCTGGAACGCTGTCAGGTGAAAGTGGAAGTCTTGGGTTTCACCACCCGTGCCTGGAAAGGTGGGCAATCGCGCGAAGCTTGGCTGGGCGACGGGCGTCCGCAACTGCCCGGGCGGCTCAACGATCTGCGCCACATCATCTACAAATCTGCCGACGCGCCGATGCGTCGGACGCGCAATAATCTCGGCCTCATGATGAAAGAAGGCCTGCTCAAGGAAAACATCGACGGCGAAGCGCTGGAATGGGCGCATAAGCGCATCACGGCCCGTCGCGAGGCGCGGAAGATCCTGATGGTGATCTCGGATGGCGCGCCCGTCGATGACAGCACGCTTAGCGTAAACCCCGCAAATTACCTGGAAAAACACCTTCGCGATGTGATCGCCATGGTGGAAAAGCGCCGTCAGGTCGAACTTCTCGCCATCGGCATCGGCCATGACGTCACGCGCTACTATGAACGCGCCGTGACCATCACCGATGCTGATCAACTGGCCGGGGCCATGACCGAACAACTGGCTGCGCTGTTTGATTCAGACCCGCGCGCTCGCGCCCGCGTGATGGGCATGCGCAAAGCGAGCTGACCCACAGGAGCGGAGGCCAAGCCATGCTCAAGCCGACCCGCCTTCTGCCTGACAGTGATGCCCTGCCGCATGTGCTTTCCCTCATTCAGCGCAGCTTTGCCTTCATGGACGGGCGGATCGACCCGCCTTCCTCCATGCACTCCCTGACGGTTGAGGCCATCGCCGAACAGTGCCGCGATGGTGAGGTCTGGACACTGGACAACCCTATCGCCGCCTGCATCTTCCTTACCCCCAAGCCAGAGGCGCTTTACGTCGGCAAACTGGCCGTCGATGAACCGATGCGCGGGCGTGGGATGGCCCGCCTATTGATCCGCCACGCGGAACTACGCGCGCTTGAGCTGAACCTGCCTGAGCTGGAACTGGAAACACGCGTTGAACTGACCGAAATCCACCGCGCCTTTGATCGCATGGGATTTACGAAAACCGCCGATGGCATGCATGATGGCTATGACCGCCCAACCTTCATCATCATGCGCAAACCTGTCTGAAGATCTGAACGCGGGGCCGAAAAACGCGATTGCGTCCCCGGGCATTCTTTGATCACCTGTGGCCATGTTTCAAAGCTTCTCCGAAACCGCCCATCCCGATCAGGGCCCGCCCCGTCTGGCCGCTCTTCAGGCGCATTTGAAGGCCCATGACATCGCCGCTACGCTGATCCCGCGCGCCGATATCCATCAGGGCGAATACGTGGCCCCGGGCGATGAACGGCTGGCATGGCTCACCGGTTTTACGGGATCGGCGGGCTTTTGCATCGTGACACAGGACAACGCGGGCGTCTTTGTCGATGGCCGCTACACCGAACAGGTGCGCGCGCAGGTGGACATGCGGGTTTTCACACCCGTCAACTGGCCCGCGACCAAACCTGCCGTGTGGCTTAAGGATATGCTGCCCGAAGGTGGCACCGTCACCTATGACCCCCGCCTGCACACGCGCGCAGAGATCGAGAGGCTGCGAGAGGGGTTGCCGACGGGCTTCACGCTCAGCCCGCAGGAGACGCCCATCGACACGCTCTGGTCTGACCGCCCCGCACGCCCCGAGGGTGCGATCCGCGTGCAACCCATTGATCTTGCAGGCGAACCCCATGCCAGCAAACGCGCGCGTCTGGCCGATGACCTGGTGGAAGCGGGTCACAATGGGGCGCTCATCACCCTGCCCGATGCCATCGCGTGGCTCTTGAACATTCGCGGGTCCGATATCCCTCGCAACCCAATCCCGCAGGCCTTCGCGCTGTTGCATGATGATGCGCGAGTGACACTTTTTGTGGACGCGGCAAAACTTGATGACACCGTGCGCGCCCATCTTGGAAATGACGTGGCGATTGCGCCCTATGACGCCGTGTTCGAGGCGGCAGAGGCATTCGACGGCACACTGCGGCTTGATAAATCCTCCGCCCCGATCATGTTTGCCCAGTCGCGCGAGGCGGCTGGCCGGAACACGGCTTGGGGCGAAGACCCGTGTCTCTTGCCCAAGTCGCGCAAGAACGCAGCAGAGATCGCCGCCACCCGCGCCGCCCATCTGCGCGACGCCGCAGCCATGTGCGAATTCCTGACATGGTTTGATGAAGACCGCCCCGCCACGACGACCGAGATCGACATTGTCCGCAAATTGGAGGAATGCCGCGCGGCGACCGGCGCGCTGCTCGATATCAGCTTCGACACGATCGCAGGCTCTGGCCCCTATGGCGCCCTGCCCCATTATCGGGTGACCGAGGCCACGAACCGGCAACTTCTGGACGGCGACCTGCTCGTCCTCGACAGCGGCGGTCAGTACGAAGACGGCACCACGGACATCACCCGCACATTGCCCGTGGGCACCCCCGGCGCGGATGAAAAAGCCGCCTTCACTCGCGTGCTCCAAGGCATGATCGCCGTATCGCGCCTGCGCTGGCCCGCGGGCTATGCAGGCCGCGATCTGGATGCGCTGGCCCGCTATCCGCTGTGGCTGGCTGATCAAGATTACGCCCATGGAACGGGGCACGGCGTCGGCGTGGCGCTGTGCGTTCATGAAGGGCCGCAGCGCCTGTCGAAAGTGTCAGAAGTGCCGTTTGAGCCCGGCATGATCGTGTCGAATGAACCGGGGTACTATCGCCAAGGCGCGTTCGGCATTCGCATCGAAAACATCGTTGTCGTCACCGAGGCCACGCCGCTGCCAGGCGGCGACGTCACCGGCAAACTATGCTTTGAGACGCTGAATTTCGTGCCCATTGACCAGCGCCTCATCGACGTGGGGATGTTATCACAGGGCGAACGCGATTGGCTCAACGATTATCACGCGCAATGTCGCGACAAGATCACGCCGCTTTTGTCCAAACAGGCGGCCGAGTGGCTTAACCGCGTGACGGCATCACTTTAAGGGGGGAAAACCATGGCTCATATCACAATTCGAAACGCACCCGGCACCTGGACGGTGCGCGCCGGTGGCGCCATTCTGGTCGAAAGCAAAGCCGCGCTGGCGCTGTCGGAAGGCAGCTACCCGGAGGTGATTTATTTTCCGCGCGAAGACATCGCGATGGCCTTTCTGGATGCCACGGACAAATCCACCCACTGCCCGCACAAGGGCGATGCCAGCTATTTTTCCGTGGTCACCAAAAGCACAACGCTGGAAAACGCGGCCTGGAGCTATGAGGCCCCCAAGGACGATGTGGCGCAAATCCGCGATCACATCGCCTTCTACGCCAGCGATACCGTGACCATCGAACAAATCTGAACCTTACGCCACACACGCAAGGGAACGTGCCATGACCGCCGCGTATACGGAAAAACCCAAAAACGTCCCGGGCACGTTTCTGCATTTCCCCTTCGCGGGCGATCTGGACGCGCTTGAGGCCGATATTGCCATTCTTGGCATCCCCTATGGCATGCCCTACCGCATCCACGAAATGGCCAATGATCAAAGCCGCGCGCCTGATGCGCTGCGCGGTGCCGCCATGGGGGCGGATGTGTCTTATACGCTCAACCACTATGATTTTGACCTCGGCGGGCCGCTTTTTGACGGGCGCGATATCCGGGTGGTGGATTGTGGCAATGTCATCGCCGATATGGGCGATCACGCGGTGAGCTACGCAAATGCCGAAGCGGCTGCGCGCAAGATCATCGGATCGGGGGCCACGCTGATCACGCTGGGGGGCGATCACGGCATTCCCATCCCTGTTCTGCGCGCGTTGGAGGCCGTGGGCGAAAAAGTCACGTTGGTTCAGGTGGATGCCCATATCGACTGGCGCAAGGATGTGAATGGCGAAACGAACGGCTATTCCAGCCCGATCCGCCGCGCGTCAGAAATGGATTGGATCGGCGATATCGTCCAGATTGGCATTCGTGGCATCGGCAGCGCCCGGGTGGCGGATGTGGACGATGCACGCGCCTATGGGGCGGACATCATCACTGCCTATGAAATGCACGAGATGGGGATGCAGGCGGTTCTGGATCGCATTCCGGATGGCGGGCCTTATTACCTGACCATTGATGCCGATGGGCTGGACCCGACGATCATGCCTGGGGTGCTGGCGCAAACGCCCGGAGGGTTGAACTGGCTTCAGGCGCGCGAACTGGTCCATGGGCTGGTGGCCAAGGGCCGTGTGATCGGTATGGACCTTGTCGAAATCGCACCCAGCCATGACGTAGGTGGCACGACGTTGGTCCATGCAGAACGTCTGATCTGCAACTTCATGGGCGCGGCTGTCCGGGCTGGATACTACGATCGCTGAGGCGACCTACGCGGCCCCCAAGGGTTAACGCGTCTTCACCAGTCTTACGAAAAAGTAATGCGCGATGGCGCAGCTTTGGATATTTCACGCGGCGGGTTGGGGCCCTAGAGGTGGAGTATATTCATGACCACGTTTCCGATTGGCCTCTTGCCAACCGGCGGCCAACCCTCCGGTTCGCCCCCGGGCAACGAACCACAAGACCCGACGCCAGAGCCCGACACCGGCACCAATGAAACGCAGGAGGCGGATGCCACCGCGTCGGACACACAAACCGATGGCCAGACCGGCACCCAGACACAAACAGGCGGCGGTGCAGGCGCATCTACAGCACCTGCCGGCAGCGCTTCTGCTGGTGCGACATCGGCCAGCACCAATGAGGGCGCCGCACCCACGCGCGAGGCCAGCACACCCATCGCGGCAGCCACGACTGAATCGATTGTGACGTCCAAAACCAACATCAATCCCGAACAAGCCGAGGCGTTGAAACTTGATACGGCTCGGGCTGCGGCGGAGGCGTATCGACAGCAGGCCATTGTCGATGCCCAGATCAACCGGATCAGTGATCAAACACCTGTTCTCTATGGTGAAATTCTGGATGCTGACGCACCTGACCCCACCACAGGCCCACAGGATGAAAACCTGCCGGTTTGATCCGATGAGGCCTTGATGATCGCAGAACAGATGCCAAGCGGCGGTGCGCTGCCGCTTGCGCCATGAGGCAGCGCGTTCTATAGCGCCTGTCATGCCAGACACCTCTCAAAACCGCCCCGAATTGCCGCCTGAAATCGCGCGCCGCCGGACCTTTGCCATCATCTCTCACCCCGATGCGGGCAAGACCACGCTGACAGAGAAATTTCTGCTGTTTGGCGGGGCGATTCAGATGGCCGGTCAGGTCCGCGCCAAGGGGGAGGCCCGGCGCACGCGGTCTGACTTCATGGCGATGGAAAAGGACCGGGGGATTTCTGTGTCCGCCTCCGCAATGTCGTTTGATTTCAAGACGTTCCGGTTCAATCTTGTGGATACGCCCGGTCACTCGGATTTCTCCGAAGACACGTATCGCACGCTGACGGCGGTGGATGCGGCCGTGATGGTGATCGACGGGGCGAAGGGCGTGGAAAGCCAGACACAAAAGCTTTTCGAGGTCTGCCGCCTGCGCGACCTGCCGATCCTGACCTTCTGTAACAAGATGGATCGCGAAAGCCGCGATACCTTTGAGATCATTGATGAAATTCAGGAAATGCTGGCCATTGACGTAACACCTGCGTCTTGGCCCATCGGCGTAGGGCGGGATTTCATTGGCTGCTATGACATGCTGAACGACCGGCTGGAACTGATGGACCGCGCCGACCGCAACAAGGTGGCGGAAACGGTGGAAATCGCCGGGCTGGATGACCCCAAGCTGGAAGATCACGTGCCCGCGAACCTCGTAGATCAGCTGCGCGAAGAGGTGGAAATGGCGCGGGAGCTGCTGCCCACGCTCAACCCCCAATCGGTGCTGGAAGGGCATATGACGCCCATCTGGTTTGGCTCGGCGATCAATTCGTTCGGGGTGAAGGAATTGATGGACGGGATCGGCACATTGGGGCCGGAACCTCAGCCGCAATCGGCAGAGCCGCGCCAGATTTCACCAGAAGAATCAAAGGTTTCCGGCTTTGTCTTCAAAGTACAAGCCAATATGGACCCCAAGCACCGCGACCGGGTGGCGTTTCTGCGCATGGCGTCCGGGCATTTCAAACGCGGCATGAAGCTGACCCATGTGCGGTCGAAAAAACCCATGACGGTCTCCGCACCCGTGCTGTTTCTTGCCGCCGACCGCGAACTGGCGGAAGAGGCTTGGGCGGGCGACATCATCGGCATCCCCAACCACGGCCAGTTGCGCATTGGTGACACGCTGACCGAAGGTGAGGCGCTGCGCGTCACAGGCATCCCGTCCTTCGCGCCCGAACTGCTGCAAAGCTGCCGCGCGGGCGATCCGATGAAGGCGAAACACCTCGAAAAGGCGCTGATGCAATTTGCCGAAGAAGGGGCCGCGAAGGTGTTCAAACCCAGCTTCGGGTCGGGCTTCATCGTGGGCGTGGTGGGCGCGTTGCAGTTTGAGGTTCTGGGCAGCCGGATTGAACTGGAATACGGGCTGCCGGTGCGATTTGAAGGCTCTCAGTTCACCTCCGCCCGCTGGGCCACAGGGCCAAAAGAGGCGCTGGATGCTTTCCTCAACGCCAACAAACAGCACATCGCCCATGATCATGACGGCGACGTGGTGTACCTGACGCGGCTACAATGGGATATCGACCGGGTGGAACGCGATTACCCGGATATCACCCTGTCGGCGACGAAAGAGATGATGGCCTGATCGCTACCGGCTTGCTTTTTGCCGCACATAGTTTCCGGGCGCAGGCGACAGCGCCGGGTGATCAGGGCCGCCGGGGTCCCGCGCGGGCACCATCTTGCCGGACCGCTTCTTGAGCCACCTCTCCCACCGGGGCCACCAGGAGCCTTCGGTGTAATCCGCACCCTCCATCCAGGTGTCGGCATCACCGATCAGATCGTCATTGGTGTAGTGGCCGTATTTCTTCTTGCTGGGCGGGTTCACAATCCCGGCGATATGGCCGGATTCTGAGACGATGAACGTCTTGTCCTTCGAGCCCGTCTGCTGGAACCCGCGATAACAGTCTTTCCACGCCGCGATGTGATCCGTCTCACAGGTCACGGCCATGATCGGCACCGTCACATCCTTGATCGACAGCTTTTCCCCAAGCAATTCAAAGCCTTCGCCGATATAGTCGTTGCTTTGGCAGAGCCCGCGCAGATACTCCATCGTCATTTTACCCGGCAGGTTTGCGCCATCGCCATTCCAGTACAGCAGGTCAAAGGCGGGCGGTGCTTCCCCCATCATGTAGCTGCGCACAGCCGGCGTGTAGATCAGATCGTTTGAGCGCAGAAATGACATCGTGCGGCCCATGATGAAGGACCGCAGCATGCCCTGATCATTGATCTCTTCCTCGATCCCGTCGACGAAATCATCTTGCAGGAAAGGCGTGAATTCCCCCTGTTCGGAAAAATCCGTGAGCGCGGTGAAGAATGTGGCTGATTTGACCGTCTTGTCGCCTTTCTTGGCCAGCAAAGACAGCGTCAGATGCAAGGTCGTGCCCGCGATGCAATAGCCCACCGCATTCAGCTGTTTTTCACCCGTGATCGCCTTCACCTGGTCAAATGCGGTCAGGTAGCCCTGCTCAATGTAGTCACCCATGCCAATCTCGGCATGGCTGGCATCAGGGTTCACCCAGGACACGACAAAAAGCGTGTAGCCCTGTTCCACCACCCACTTGATCAGGCTGTTTTGTGCTTTCAAATCAAGGATGTAGAATTTGTTGATCCAGGGCGGGAAGATGACCAGTGGCGTCTTGTGCACCTGATCCGTCGCAGGCGCATACTGGATCAGCTCCATCATCTCATTGCGATAGACAACTTCACCCGGCGTGGTGGCGATGTTTTTGCCCAGTTCAAACGCGCTTTCATCGGCGAGCCGCACGACCATTTCGCCGCGATTGGCTTCCAGATCAGCGACAAGGTTCTCCAACCCCTTCACGAGGCTTTCACCTTCTGTCTCAACCGCCTTTTCCAGTGCATCGGGATTGGTGCCCAGGAAGTTCGTAGGTGCCATCATGTCGATGATCTGGCGGGAGAAATACTCAAGCCGCCGCTTTTCCTTGGCCGGAATACCATCGATATCCGCCACGGCCTGTTCCACGGCGTGCTTGTTCAGCGCGTATTGCTGTTTGATGTAATGGAAATAGGGGTGCGTTTCCCACAAGGGGTTAGAAAAGCGTTTGTCGCCCTTTAGCGGATCCTCTTCACCGTCCGCGTCACCACCTTCTGGCGCGCGTCCGGTGGCAAGCGCCTGTTGCGCTTCCATGAAATGGCGCACGGATTTGCCCCAGAATTCCAGCTGGTTTTCATACATCCGGCCCGGATTTTCGAACATGTCCTTCCAAAAAGACGTGGCCGCGGTGGCGAAAAGATCGTTGCCGGGGCCGTTCAAGGTGGGGTTTGCAGGGTTGCGGTCGGCCAAGGCCTGCACCAGCCGGGTGGAGAGTTCTTCCACCCGTTCGAGGTTGGCGTTCAGTTTCTCAAGTTCTTCACCGGAACCGGCGTTCGCCGTTGCCATATCAACTTTAACCTTCTAAGTTTCTGCTATGCAGCATTTTACGTCGCTCGGTTGGGGAGAGCAGTGCGACGATCACAACCCAAGATGCCCGCTCGCAAGATGCACGCCCCAAGGAGACGACGATGCGCTACATGGTGACCTATGATTGGATGGAAACCATCCGTAACACCAATCAGTGGCTTGGGGCCACCGCCCTTTCCATGTCATCATACCCCCTCTTTTCTATGGTTCCAAACCCTGCATTTCAATGGATGGCCGCCTGGGGCGAAGTGACGGAGCGTACTTTTCAGCGGATGGTGGTCAAACCCGACTGGGGCATTGAATCCATCACCGGTGAAGACGGGCGCGACCACCTGATCCGGGTGACGCCTGTTGTCGAACGCCCTTTCGGCGATCTGGTACGATTCGAGGTCGCCGGGCGCGAAGATATGGACCGCCGCGTGCTGCTGATCGCGCCGATGTCAGGCCATTACGCCACGCTGCTGCGGTCGACCGTGCGGTCGCTCTTGCCGGACTGTGATGTTTTTGTCACCGATTGGCATAACGCGCGCGACATCCCGGTGTCAGAAGGCAGCTTTGATGTGGAGGATTACACCCTCTACCTTGTCGATTTCATGAAAGAGCTGGGCAGCGATCTGCATGTCATCGCCGTATGCCAGCCTGCGCCACTGGCGCTTGCCGCAACGGCCCATCTTTCAGAACATGACCCGGACTGCGTGCCACGCACCTTGACGCTGATCGGTGGGCCGGTTGATCCCAACGCTGCGCCCACGGAAGTGACCGATTTCGGCCATCGCGTGTCCATGGGCCAGCTGACAGAGACGATGATCCAGCGCGTGGGCTTCAAATACAAGGGTGTGGGCCGCATGGTCTACCCCGGGCTTTTGCAGCTGGCCTCCTTCATGTCGATGAACGGCGATCGCCACAGTCGCGCGTTTTCGGATCAGATCGCGCGCGTGGCCCAAGGTGAGGCCAGCGATCATGACAAGCATAACAAATTCTATGATGAATACCTGGCCGTGATGGATATGCCGGCAGAATTCTATCTGTCCACTGTCGAACGCATCTTCAAAAACGGGGAGATTGCCCAGAACGCCTTCACCGTGAACGGCCAGACCGTGGACATTGGCAAAATCCAGAATGTGGCCGTGAAAACCGTGGAAGGCGGCAAAGACGATATCTCTGCCCCTGGTCAGTGCGTGGCGGCGCTTGATCTGCTGACCGGCCTCGATGACAGCAAGAAGGCCAGCTATATTGAGCCTGAAGCAGGGCATTACGGGATTTTCGCGGGCCGTTCCTGGCGCAACAATATCCGCCCGCTTGTGCTTGATTTCATTGATGCAAATTCCGAGGCCCCTGCCGCGCGGAACCGCACATCACCGAAGAAACGCAAAGCCAAGAAGGCCAAGCCCGCGCTCAAGGCCGTTTGAGCCGCAGGCCCGCCAAAGCGGGCCCGCGATAGGGTTTAGCGACGGCCGATACGCTGCGCATCGCCATCAAACGTGGCCAGTGACATGACAAACGGGTCCGTCGGATAGCCAAGCGCCTGTTCTTCCAGAATGCCGATGGCAATCTCTTCGCCCATGCGCGCGCTGTCGTAGTAATCCGAGAAGTAATGCACCCCAGCCATGTTGCGCCCGATGGAGATATTGGCGCACAGCTTGTTCAACTCCCCCTCCAACGTCAGGGGGCAATGATCGCTTTCGGAATGGTAGTGCAGCTTGTCGTGATCATCGACGCTATACTTGCCGTAGGATTCGAACTTGAGCGTCGTGTCGCTTTCCCCTTCGCAATGGGGCACGAAAGCACCGGCGAAGATGTTGGTCTTGTCATCATCTGACACGATTTCCTTGTTCTTCATCAACTCGCCGCGGATTTGGTCCTTGCTCCAGAAATGCCCACGCAGGGGTGCATCCTTGCCTTTGACCACCACGACAAACACCGCCGACGTGTCGAAAAACGCCTTCAGCATGGTGACACAGGCCCCCGCCACCGTCGCGTGACCTGCGCCGTAGGTGGGGTGCATGGGCGATCCTTCGGCAAATGCCATGGGCAGAAGCGCGATCTTTTCACCATTGGCCACGCCCTGATTGTGCTTTTCGATTTCATCAAGAAGCTTCGATTGGCGCAGCGGCACGGTGGTGTCCCGCAGACGGCCACACAGGCTGGGATTGTCATCCTCAATCGGTTTGCATTTGACGATGCGCGCGGCCAGGGCCTCAGGCCGCAGGCGCAGGTGCACGTTGAACTTCTGATACCGCACGGCCTTCAACCCGCGCGTCGCCACCTCTGTCACAAGGCTCAGGATATGCGGCCCACCGTAAAGCGCAAAGCCCCCGGCATTCACTTCCATCGTGTCATCGTGGCCCGGCCCCACGAGGATCTTGCCGATATGGCCCGATTGCAACCCGAAGGCAGGGTCAAAGGGCGCATTCTGTGCAAGCAGAATCAGGCAGGCATTCAGATACGCCTGATAAAGCGCATCCACATGCACATAGGTGGCCAGATCCCGTGGCGTGCAGATCAGGCGGCGCTTGAAATCACCCCCATCACGCAGAATATCCTGCCCGATGGGCGGCGCACCTTCGGGGGCAAAGCCGTTTTGCACATGCAACCAATCGTTCCAGTTGGCCATGTAATCGTCATTCTGCCGGGCCTGCAAAACGCGCTGATCCACGGTTTGCGCGCCGAAATCAATCAGCCCGTCCTGTGTCCTGTCACGCGTGCCAATGACCATGAATTGCGACAGGTACGGCCCCTTTTCCACCCCCGGGGATGACCCGCGGAAGAGCGTTTGGCTGTCGTGCTTGTTGGGATCGGTCGTCTTGCGACCCCGCCCGCCGGGGAACCCGCTGACGGCAAAGTCCAGCTTGTCCATCCGCTTGATCGTGTTCTTGATCTTCTGCGATCCGGTCGCCTTTTCAAATTCTGCAAAGGGCACATCGCGCAAAAGCGCCAGTTCATAAACCTCAGCCATTTCGTAGGTCAGCTCATCAGATCCCAATTCCGGCGCGGGCGGCATCGTGACAGCCTGCGGATCGGGCCCTTCGAGTTCGTAGACCACCCCGGCGGTTGGCGCTTCCCACAAGCGGCGTGGTTTGCCCGTGGGCACCGGTACGCGGCTGGTGAAAGGTTCGACAAACGCATTGTCGATGGCCGTCCGAAAGGCACGGAAATCCCGCGCATCTGCCACAAGGCCGGTGTGCTTGTCATGCTCAAGCCCCTTGGTGAAGCTCATGGGATAGCACGCCGCGCCATAGCGGGCTTCATCAGGGTTGGCTTGGTGTTCTGTATGGGCGCGGTGACGGGCCTTGGTGGCGGCCTCTACACGGAAACGATAGGCGGATTCTGCACGATCTTCGGGCATGGTAATCTCCTTAAAAAATGGGGCGTGGTTGACCGGCCAAAACACCGAACACGCAGAGGGCCAGTAAAATATTTGCCCCGGTTGTGCCGCCAATGAGCGACGAAATGACTTCAAAAAATAGGCATACACGGGGGATTTTCCCCGCCACTACGATGGGTCAGGCGCGAAATTGTGTCAAACGCCTAGGCGGTAATCTTCCTACGCCGAACAATCTTTGCGTGTTTTCAAGGGGCTTACGGCAGGCGGGTTTCCGCCACCGTCATCTGTCACCCGATCAGGGCGCAGCCCAGCGTGCGGCGCAGCGCATCGGTCAAGTCGTCCACGGTTTCGGTCGCCACGTAAAGCCCGCCGGTGGCGTCTGCCAGGCATTCCAGCTCACCGGCCACACGGGCGAAGTCATCCTTGCTGTTCCATGAAAACGGGTCAAAGACGAGGCGAAACCCGATCACATGCACGGTCAGGTCGCGCCCTTCTGCGGCCAACCGATGACCCAAGGCGCAGGGCGCACCGCCGCAGGTTTCAGACCCGTCCGTGACCAACACCACGATCCCGGGCTTTTCTTTGTATTCAAGGACTTGTGCAGCCTTCTCCACCGACAGCGTCAAAGGCGTCAAACCGGACGGCTGCATCGCATTTAGCGCCTCAACAATGGGCACGGCGGCATTGTCTTGCGGCAAAAGCTTCAGACTGATCCGGCGGCACAGGAACGTGCTGCCCGGGCCATAGGTCATCAACCCGATCCGGCGCAGCGGGGCGACCTCTGGCATCACCTGCGCAACGGCGCGGCGCGCGTCTTCGATCCGCGTGGGGCCTTCAGCGCCGAATCCCAGATCCGCCATGGAGGATGATCCGTCAAAAACCAACATCGCATCACGCGTGCAGCTTGCAGCCCCGGTGGCTGGCGCATCGGTCAGCATCAGCGCACATAGTGCAGCCCCCATCAGTAAGGTTCGGCGAAATCTTCCCAACATCCGCCCAGCTTACTCTATTTCTTCCGCGCCTCATGTCACATCCCGGAGAGGCCAAGAAAAAGGCGCCCCGGACAATCATGCCAGAGCGCCAGTTGGGGATAATTGGTGCGGTTCAGCCGTCTTGCGGCAGCGATATGGTTTGCAGCGAATAATTGGCGGGCGGCCAGTTGGCGCAGCGCCCTTCCGCATCCCCCGTCAGGAACCCACCTGCCCCGCCTTCGGGACCGCCCCAGCGATCAGACTGGCCGTTGTCGCGGTAGTTGAAGAACAGGTACTCGGTGTCCAGATCGTACCCCCGAGCCACGGCCTCGGGTGTCAGGTTGCCATCTGCGTCCACCCACAAGGTGCCATTGGCATCGGTGAAAAACTCATCAGCCATCACCCCGTGCATCATTGGGTTGCAAGCATCCGCCGTACCGAAATCGAGATCTGTCAGTTTGCGCCCGATCCGCGCATTGCAGGCCGGACGGATCGAATTCATCCCCTCAAAAGAGGCTTCCATGAACGGCGATCCATCCCATTCGATCAGGCCACCATCTGCGTCCGTGGCGAAGTGACCGCCCACGAAATGCAGCATCAGATACCACCCTTCTCCCCCTTCATCGGCCACACGTTTGAGGTAATCCCGATAGAAGTTCACGGCATATCCATATTCCGTCCAAGGCCAATCCTGCACACCGGTGAGCGACTGACAGGTGTAATCATCAGGATCGCATGTGCCGCCCCGGCTGGTGGTGTTGTAATAGGCCCAGCAGATGGTTGATTGCCCCTTCTCCGTGGTCGCCAGCCGGAATTTCGCGTCATAGAGATGCGCGTGCAGCACGGTATTCTTGATCGAGGATTTGAGGTCCTCTGACGGGATCAGGGTCATCAGGCCCTTATCTGTGTCAATCTCAATCGTGGCTTTGCCGTTCACATTGGGATCGCCGTTGGGCACCCAGCCCGGCACCGTGGAATTGGGCGCGCCGCAGACATCGAATTCAAAGGTCACCACCTCTGCCGTCGCCATGGTGGTCAGCATTGCTGTGGTCGCAAGGAAAATCAGGATCGTGCGGGGTGTCATGAGCGTCTCCTGTGCACTTTTCTGTGGGATGATTGAATGATCGTTCAATCAAATCAGTTGTCAAGTGCCACCTCTTGTCTACCCTTATGAAAGACCCCCAAGGAGGATCCGCCGATGAGATGCCTGTGCACCACTGCCCTGCTTGCCCTACCCGCCATGGCGCAAGACATCCCGACGCCTGCTACAGCGACCGATCTGTTTGACAGGTTCGCGGACACAACACAGACGCTGGAGGATGGTTTGGCCTATTACGCGGCCTCCGGCGTGCTCCTGGTGGTGCGGGACGGCAAAATGACACCCGGCAAATGGGTGGGTCACGATGACGGGCGGCTGTGCTGGGTCCTCAAGGAACAAGATGAAGCCTGCACCGATTACGTGATCTTGGACAAACAGGTTTTTATTTATGAAAACCGATTTATAGGCGGCAAACCTAATCTAGAGGCAGGCAATATTCTGGCCGAACGGGCCAGCGCACAGGCCTTTGCCGAAAGTGTCGATCTGTTCACCCGAGATCAAACCATCGCGCTGCTGTCGGACAAGACCGCACTGCGCGCGCGATCAGGGCGGATGTATTACGGGCCTGATTTCATTCTGCGCACCAATTGGAACGGCGTGCAGAAGGTTGGCACTTGGTCTGTCAATGAACAGGGCGGCGTTTGCTGGCACGTCACGGGTTGGGGCACGCATCCATGCGAATACTACTTCACTGGCCAAAATGGTGATGTCTGGAGCCGCTATCGCGGATTGGATCGCACGGCGGCTGAGCTTGTTGACGGAGATCAGACCGGCAACTGACATCAGCTGATCGCCGCAGCACCTTGAAAAAATTCGAAAAGTTCAAACAGCACCTCATCGGGCTGTTCCAGCATCGGTAGATGGCCAGATCCTTGAAACACCCGCAGCCGCGCATCCGGGATCAGATCGGCCATCAATTCGTGGCGCTTTACTGGGGTCAGCCGGTCATAGGCGCCGCACGCCACCAAAACGGGGATGTCGCAGCGCCGCAGCGCGGATTGGTGATCGCGGCGCCGCTGCACGGCGCGGATTTGGCGGATGATTGCCTCTGCCCCCAAATGCGCGGCCATACTGTGCACCAGCCCCATCAGATGCACGCGCAATTCCCCGGGGGCCAGCGCATCGCGCGGCATCAGCATCTCCACCGCCTCATCCAGACGACCGGCGCGCAGCTTGATGATCGCGGCCTCATAATCGCTGGCGGTTTGGGGCGTTTCGGCCAGCGGGCTTGTATCCATCAGGACCATGCGGTTGACCCGATCCGGTGCCCGCCGCCAGATTTCCATCGCGACGGCCCCGCCCATGGCATGCCCCACCAGATTGAACCGACGCGGCAAGGATGTGATGATCCCAGAGGCGATCTCTTCTATGCGTTCAGCCCCGACAGGCAGGGCCACCATCACCGGGACATGGACGCTGAACGCCGCCACCAGCGGCTCAAACGCGCGCGCATCCGACATCAGCCCGGGAAGAAACACCACAGGATGCTGCATCGATCTAAGCCCCTTATTCTTTTGGGGTATCTAGCCCGGCAGCAGCCGATTTTGCAACGCTCAATCGGGGTATGTGATGCCGCGAAAAGGCGGGAAATCGCTGTATCTGGCCTGCCGTTTTTTCAGCGGTTCTGACGGCTCCGCCCCTGCGGCCAGCAGTTTGCCTTTGGGCGCGATGTAGCTTGAAATCGTGCGCAGCGGCCGCGCCCGCCATGTCAGGTTCAACGCCGCCAGTTTCGGGAAAAACCACATGTCCGAATAAGGCAGATGATCATGGATCCACCACGCCAAATCGCGCCAATCCCGACCTGCCTCATAACGATCGGCGAACCACGGGACCACAACAGACGTGCATGCGCCGGGCCCCATATCCCCTTCCACATCCCAGATATGGTGGCCGTAATTCAGTTCATTTCTGGCGCAGTTCAACTTGTTTTCATTGCCAAATCTGTTCAGGCCCGGGCTGCGATAGGCAGAGCGGATGGCGATGCGGCCAAAGGTTTCCTCCAGCGGATCAAGAAGCTGTTCACACCGTTGCCGCCCGGTTTCGATCAACAGATCGGGATCCACGGGGATGTTGGGGATGCCGTGAAAATTGCCGATTTCAGAGTAAAGGAAATCGCGCATGTAAAAATGCCGGCTGAGCCGCACGCGGCCGAGGGTTTCAAGACTGGCCATACTGGATGGAACGCGCATGTCAGAGCCCCCTCACCCAATCCACGATCAGTTTGGTCGCGGGCGTGGTGTTGGCGGGCGACAGGATATCGCCGGTGATGACGTGGGCGTTCGGGTCAACGCCTGCGCCAAGGTCAGGTGTGGCGGTGGCAACCGGCCCGCGCCAGGCCGCTGCGATCTCTGTCGTCAGGGTTCCATCCACGATCTTGTCCTCCTCAGAATAGTAAAACAGTGCGGGAACACTGATCTGACTGTGATCAGCCTCAGCCGCCGCCCGGGCAATCGCAGCCATCGGAAACAACGCGGTGGACGGGTATTCATACGTCCAGAAGCGCGCGTGCTGGTCATTCTGTGGCTCAAAGCCCCAGCGCCGACCGGCCAGGTAGGGCACCCAATAGCGCCCTGCAGGCAGGTGCAGCAATGCCGCTTTGGGATCAGTTACCCCGAAATTGGGGGAGATGAGCACCATGCCCTTCACCCCCTCCATCACATCCGGGTCATCGGCGGCGGCGGCCACCACAAGGCTTGCGCCCGTGGAGGACGCGATGATCACCACCTCCCGCCCCACATGGCGGGCGATGCCCAGCGCCTCTTCGAGATCCTCGCGCCATTCGCTGGCCCGCGCATGACCCAGGGCCGCGCCGTCGCGAGCGTGACCGCGCAAGCGGGTGAAAACCAAATTGGCATCCAGCGCCTTCGCCACGCGATCCGGCACCGGACGCATGGATTGCAAAGACCCGGAAAACCCGTGGACATAGACCACCGCAATATCCGTCGGAACATCTTTCAACGCCCGCCAGATGACGCGCTTTTCCAGCCCGGGTTTTATGTCAGTATAGCGCGCTTCACGGACCTGAAGATAGGTATCAACACCGTCGCGCAACACGCTGCGATCAAACGCCTTTTCCGGCAGCAACGGCTCTCGCGGCCCAAAGATCATGACCAGGGTGAAAAGCGCCACGACCCCCAGCAAACCCATCCAGGCGATCCGCAGCACACGGTTCATCACCAGGCCCCGATCCGGGTCAGAACCTCCTCCACCGTGTCGGTGATCAGAGACAGGCAGTCAGGGTCCGAAAAGCGGTGATCTGCCCCATCGACCAGCGTCAGACGCATATCGGGTGATTGCGCATGATCCAGCAGGCGCAGCGCAACAGACATATCCACATCTGCATCAGCTGTGCCTTGCAAGGATCTGACGGGGATAGGTAATTTCAGCTCATCCCGCAATACCAACTGGGTGCGCCCGTCTTCAATCAGACGCTGCGTGATGATGTAGGGTTCGCCGTAATCGGACGGCAGCGCCACCTGCCCTTCAGACGTCAGCGTCGCGCGTTGATCTGCGTCAAACCCCGCCCACATGCTGTCTTCGGTGAAATCGGGCGCCGCCGCGATTGTGACCATCCCGGCCACGCGGTCGGGCATCGCCCGCGCCACCAAAAGCGAAATCCACCCGCCCATGGATGACCCCACAAGCACCTGAGGCCCTTCGGTCAGGGCCGTGATCGCAGCCATGGCATCTGCCGCCCAATCGCCGATGCATCCATCGGTGAATGCCTCTGATGATTGCCCATGGCCTGAATAATCAAACCGCAGAAAAGCCCGCCCGGTCGATTTCGCCCAATCTTCGAGGTACACCGCCTTGGTCCCGTCCATGTCGGACTTGAACCCGCCCAGAAACACGATGCCCGGGCCGCGCCCGTCGGTTTTGACATAGGCCAGGCGGCGCCCGTCCGGCCCATCCAGAAATTGTACATCCGCCATCGCAGCCCCCTTCGCGTGCTGGCGACACTTGGCCGACAAAACATGGTAATTTCAAGGGGGTTCTGACCGTGCCCAAGCTACATGATGGAGCCGAGGCGCATCTCAATATTGTGGAGTAGCCCATTGCCGATCTGCCCGTTGTGCCGTTCTTTCGCGGCAGAGCACCAACCGTTGGACCGCTGGGGTTCTCGGGGGTCTTCGTCTTCGGTCACACGCGCGTCGCTTGCCTCGCGCAGTGGCGGCTGAGAGGTTTCCATGTCTCACGTCCCAAAATGCTGTTCGCTGCCTCATACGACCGAAAGGCCGTAACGAAGATCGTAGTACAGGCGAAAATCCAGCGCAAGAAAAAAATCGTTCAATTTCAGTATGTTACTGTGAACAATTGCGTGCATCTGCACACATCTGCATACGGCGATGCCGCCGCACATGAAAAAACCGGCCACGAAGGGCCGGCTCAAGCGATCAAAATGTGGGGCGTTACCCCCCGATGTAAGGCTGGCTGCGCGGCCGGTAGAAGACCTTTTGGTTGTGGATGCGCCCCAGAAGATCGTGGATTTCACGCACCTCTTCAGTGGTTTCGTCGCAAACCTGAACTTCGTTGCGGATGGCGCAATGCCCTTCATGGGCTTGCTCTGAAAGGTCCCGCTTCTTGTCGCGCAGCGCGGTTTCGATCAGTTCGATATCCTCGACAGAAAGCTCAAAATTCTTGTTGTAAGCCGCCATGTTCATCCCCTGCTCTGGCCCGTGCGTGGCCCGCGTGTCACAAATACCAAGGTGGTAAGTTCCTATATAGGGCAAACAAATCGCTTGATAAGGGGAGAAAATCAAGAGCAAAAAATCGTTCTGCGTCAAACTGTTACAAATCCGTTTGCGCGCCATTGTATACCCAAATTGCATGCATTTGTACGCATTGAGCAAGAACAACACCTTAGCTTGGCCCCTTCAACCATCTTGACTTCGCACTCCTTCTGCCCCAATGACGGCGCATAAACCCGCAACCGGGCGTTCCGTGGGCGCCAAACCGACGAGGAGACAAGGCTGATGGCCTCTATTTCCCTGACTTTCCCTGATGGCAATTCCCGTGACTATGACGCTGGCGTCACGCCGGCTGAGGTCGCAGCCTCCATTTCCAATTCCCTCGCGAAGAAGGCCATTTCGGCTTATGTCGATGGCGCGCATTGGGATCTGCAATGGCCGATCACGGCAGACGCAAAGATCGCCATCAACACGATGAAAGACAACGAACCGGCCAGTGAACTGGTCCGTCACGATCTGGCCCATATCATGGCCCGCGCCGTGCAAGAGATTTGGCCCGACACGCAAGTCACCATCGGCCCGGTGATTGAGAACGGCTGGTACTATGATTTTGATCGTGCCGAGCCGTTTACGCCCGACGATCTGGGCCTCATTGAGAAAAAGATGAAGGAAATCATCAACCTGCGGGAGCCTGTTCGCACCGAGGTGTGGGACCGCGCGCGCGCGATCCAGCATTACACCGACGCGGGTGAGCCTTACAAAGTTGAGCTGATCGAGGCCATCCCGGGCGATGAACCACTGCGGATGTATTGGCACGGGGATTGGCAGGATCTTTGCCGCGGCCCGCACCTCCAACACACCGGTCAGGTCCCCGCGGATGCCTTCAAGCTGATGAGCGTCGCCGGTGCATATTGGCGCGGTGACAGTGACCGGGCGATGTTGCAACGCATCTACGGCGTGGCCTTCACTGGCAAGGAAAAGCTGAAGGCCCATCTGACCATGCTGGAGGAAGCCGCCAAACGCGACCACCGCAAACTGGGGCGCGAGATGGATCTCTTTCATTTCGAAGAGCACGCCCCCGGATCTGTCTTCTGGCATCCCGCGGGCTGGCGCGTGTTCCAGGCCCTGATCGCCTATATGCGTCGCCGCCAGGACAAAGCGGGTTACATTGAGGTGAACACCCCTGACATCATGGATCGCGCGCTTTGGGAAACCTCGGGGCATTGGTTCAACTACATGGACAACATGTTCCTCGCCCAGACCCATGATGACCGGGACTATGCGCTCAAGCCGATGAACTGCCCTGGCCACATGATGATCTATAATCATACGCTGCGCAGCTATCGCGAATTGCCGCTGAAGATCGCGGAATTCGGCAAGGTGCACCGGTACGAGCCGTCAGGCGCCCTGCATGGGCTATTGCGCGTGCGCAGCTTTACCCAAGATGATGCACATATTTATTGCACGCCAGAGCAGCTGGATGACGAATGCCTGAAGGTCAACGACCTGATCCTGTCAATTTACAAGGATTTCGGGTTTGAAGACGTGCATGTGAAATTGTCGACCCGACCTGAAAACCGCATTGGCAGCGACGAAAGCTGGGATCTGTCCGAAAACGCACTGCGCAAAACACTCGAAACAGCGGGGATGAACTACACGATCTTCGAAGGCGAAGGCGCGTTTTACGGCCCGAAGTTGGAATACGTTCTGCGCGACGCCATCGGGCGCGATTGGCAATGTGGCACGCTGCAGGTGGATTTCAACCTGCCGGAGCGTTTCCAATCAACCTATGTATCGGCCTCGGGCGAGAAGCTGGCCCCGGTTATGCTGCACCGGGCGCTGTTTGGATCGCTGGAACGCTTCACCGGCATTCTGATCGAAAACTGGGAGGGCAAGCTTCCCTTCTGGCTGGCCCCACGCCAGGTGGTTGTGGCCTCGATCGTGTCGGAGGCCAACGATTACTGCGAGAAGGTGGCAGGTGCCCTGCGCGAGGCCGGAATCCAGGCGGAAACAGATCTGCGCAATGAAAAGATCAACTACAAAGTCCGCGAACACTCTTTGAGCAAGGTGCCGGTGATCCTCGCCTGCGGCCTGCGGGAAATGGAAGACAACACCGTGACTGTGCGGCGTTTGGGTGAAAAGCAGACAAGTGTGCAGACGCTCGACGCCGTCAAAGCCGCCCTTGCACAGGATGCCCTGCCGCCCGATCTCGCAGCGCAGATGCTCGCCAAAGCGGCCGAATAAAACGGAACTGGCGCGTTAAAAATGCGCCTTTTCTTCATCGGGTTTGCCCGCAGCGATGGCGAGGATACCGCCCAACGTCACGAACCCGATCGGGAACATGGTGAAGACGTTGAAATTGTAGGCGTAAAACATCATGCCTGCTGAGATCAGCATCAGGATCCCGCCCCATAGCGCCCGTGCCCGCGCCATGGACCCGCCTGCGATGGCCAAAATAGGCGCGATGAAGCTGACAAACCGGATCAATTGGTAGCGTTCCACTTGTTCTGCCACGCCTTCGATTTCGCCATAGGCGTCGATCACCTCGGTGTAGCCGTAGCTGAAAAACCCGATCACGATGGCCATGACCCCACCGATAACACCCAGCATCAGGGCTGCGTTGCGCATATTACTTCTCCGTTATCTTGACTGCATGTAAGCACGCCCCGCGGCTCATCCAAGCAATTGGTCCTGCACATCTTTTTTCCACCCCAGATACATCTGCCCGTCATGTTCGATCAGCGGCCGCTTCATCAGCGTGGGATGGGCCTGCAAAAGATCCAAGGGCGGGCGGGCGCGTTCATCCTCTGACAAACCGCGCCATGTCGTCGACCGAGTGTTGAGCAAATCCGCGCCGAACGCGTCCAACGCGCGTGTCAGCACATCGTCAGGCACGCCATCTGCGCGGACATCCACGAAGTCCGGGTTTCCCAGAGCTTTCAATGCCTTGCGGCACGTATCGCAGGTCTTCAGGCCGTAGAGTGTCATGCGGTATCCGCCTAAAAAATAGTCTCATCGCGCCTGTTTAGCCCGCATTAACCAAGAGTTCACGCGAGTTTTTCTTGCCTTTTGTCCCGCGCGATCAATCATCTTAGGGGCGAACAGGCTGCAACTTGGTTTGTGCGGAAGATTTGCACGGCGACGCGCCGGTCGTTTGCGAACAGTGTCCGGGCTGCCCCGGGGAAGTGACGACATGAAGGAGATACGGCATGCCTACCGGCACCGTAAAATGGTTCAACACCACCAAAGGCTTCGGCTTTATTGCACCTGATGATGGCGGCAAGGATGTGTTTGTGCATATCTCGGCTGTGGAACGCGCGGGCTTGACCGGTCTGGCGGACAATCAAAAGGTCGAATTTGAAATGGTCGACGGGCGTGACGGGCGTCAGATGGCCGGAGATATCAAGGCTCTCTGATCCATCCCAAGCGATGCGGTGGCGGCAGAACGCGCAGTTTCGGCGCGATCTACGCTAAGCTGGACATGTCCACCGAAGAAACGAAATGCGCAGCCCGCTCAGGGCCGCGCATATCTCGTTGTTAAAGCTGGACGGCGGCTCAGCAGCCTTTTTCACCTTCCTGGCACACGGACGCCGACGATCCGGCGACCTCACCCTTGTCAAGATAGACAACCGGCTGATGCCGCACAGGCGCGGGGTGGCGCATCATTTCGCGGTAGGTGACATGGGTGTTCGGCTGGCCGCAGCAGATCACGCCGCCCATCGAAATGGGCTGAAGACCCGCAGGGCAGAAGTTGTGACCGTGATACGGGAAATATTTCATTCCATCCGCCATGGCAGGGGCGGCAACCAGCGCAAGCGCGGTGGCAAAAGACAGGATACGCATGAATTTCTCCTCAGGCGGTGGCGTAGCAGACCACTCGACGTTAACCACAATCATGCGCGCGTCAAAGGCTTAAACCGTTTTTGATAGAGAAAATCAGCGTTTAGGGCCGGTTTTGGAGGTATCCACAGGCCTAGCCGTTCAAGATGCCCTGAAATTCGCGCCATTCGCCCTTGGACATGCCAGAGTTTTCCTGGCTGACATCCTCGCCCTTTAGCATGCGGCGAACGCACTCCAACGCCGTGGCAGACATGGATGCACCACCAAGCCGGTAGTCTTCAAAGGCGGCATAGGCAAAGGGCACCCAATCGGCCACGATCTTGCACATGGCTTCGGCATAGACGCGGATTTCATACTGCGCATGGGCATCGGCGCGCAGGCGGAGGAAGTGCAGAAGATTGTGCAAATCCACCTTCCAGTACCATTGCGTGTAGATATTGGCAGGCAGGTTCATGCGCGCCAGTTCACGCGCCAGCCCCTGTTGGCCATCCTGATTGATCATCTCTTCATAGTGATCATAGGTGCGGGTGCTGTCCGCCTTCAGGATTTCGAGCACGCGTGCGGCCTCATCCCCCGTCAGCGCCTCGCCACGGCCCTGATTGTTCACCACCGATTGCGCGGCCAGCTGGTCCGGCGCAGGGATATAGAATTCCCGGTCCAGGATCGAATAGCGCGCGGAATATTCATTCACATTTGCGGTGCGGTGGCGGATCCATTGCCGCGCCACGAAGACCGGCAGCTTCACATGCAGCTTGATCTCACACATCTCAAAGGGTGTGGAATGCCAGTGCCGCATCAAATAGCGGATGAGCCCCTCATCATTCTGCACCGATTTGGTGCCCTTGCCGTAGCTGACGCGCGCCGCCTGACAAATGGCGTTGTCATCGCCCATATAGTCCACGACCCGGACAAAGCCGTGATCCAGCACCTCATGGGCGGTGTACAGATGCTTTTCCATCCCCGGAGCAACGACGCGCAGCGTGCTTTGGGGCGTTTTGCGCAATTCATCGATTTCGGCCTGCTGCTCGGGGCTCAAGGGCATGAACCGGTCCTTTCCACAAGAGTGAGTCGCACCCGACTATATCTTGCGGAACCGTCATTCGAAACTCGCAATATGGGGTATATACTTCCTGCCACAGAGCGGTTTTTTAGCCCGTTTTTGGCGAAGTAAAACATTGACTTAACGCGCTAGCTGTCTGATTTTACGACAAAAGATAAAAAATCAACATCTGTTGAGGGCAGTACGAACATGAAAAACACAGCAGCATTCCTGCTGGTCGGTGCCTTGCTTATGGCGTGCGACTCAGAGGGCAATCCGTTCACCACTTCCGCCGCAGCCCCGGCCACTCCAACAACACCCGGACCCGCGCCCGCCACGGGCGTTCCCGCTGACATCGCCGGCGACGTGGACAACGTGACCTTCAACGCGACGACCGGAGTTCTGACGGTGACGGGCGTCAATCTCGACAATGTTCCGGTCACGACAACCTACACCCGCACACCGGGTCTGGACCAGGACGGGTTCATCGCGTTCACGACGCAGGATGACCCCCTTGATCGTCACTTCACAGCCCTTGTCGCCGAAGGCACCAGCGTACGCGCTGCCGCGGTCTCCAGCCCCAGCCCAAGAAACCGCACTCTGCGCGGGGCCTTCTTTGAACGCGACGGGGCCTACACCCCGCCGACCGTGACCACCACGACCGGTCTTGTCAGCTATGCAGGCGCCTATGCGGGGGTCACCAATATTTCCGATCCCAACCCACAGAACCTTTTGTCGACCACGGTCACACCGTCCGAACTTCAGCCCACGCAGGCGCTTCTGGTGGATGGTGACGTCTTCATGAACGCCGACTTTGGCGATGGGTCCGTGGAAGGCAACATCATCAACCGCCGCCTTCTGGGCAGCGATGGCACCGTGTACCAGGCCGATCTGCCCTCTCTTGTGCTGATCCTGTCGACGGTGGACAGCAATGGCAGTTTCTCAGGCACGGTGGAATATGACATCTCTGACCCGGCCTCCAACACCAACGAATTCGAACAAGTGGGCACGTATGCCGGTATCTTTGGCGGAACGAACGCGTCTGAGATTGCGGGCGGCGTCGACCTGACCGAATTTGATGGCTCAAGCGACCCATTGGGCTTTGAGAACGAACAGGAAAGCGGCGCCTTCGTGCTGCAGGCTTGTGCACCGGGCAGCACCAACCCGATCTGCGCACAGATCCCCTGATGCGACCCGCGAAGACGGCCAAGGCGCTGCTGGCGCTTTGGCTTTCTCTGACTGTGCCCGGTCTGGCCGAGACGGAAAACCGGCAGGCCGCGCTCCATCTGGGCCTTGATCAGGCCCGTGAGGTGGCCGTGGCCGCACTGACATCCGGCCAACCCCGCCTTGCCTTTTCCCTGACCGAAGGTCTGCTGAAGGCCGATCCGCAGGATGGCCACGCGCTTTACGTACAAGCCCGCGCGCTGGCGCAGTTGCGCGATTTCGACAAGGGGCGCAGAAGTGCCGCGAAGGCCTATCGGTTCGCAACGACAGACACTCAACATTTCGAAAGCGCAACGCTTGCCGCACAGCTGAGCATCGCGGGGCAGCGCATGACCCATTCGCAGCTCTGGCTGCGGCGCGCCTCGCATTACGCACCCGATGACAGGACCCGAGGCGAAGCGATCGCCGCCTTCCGGCAAGCGCGCAACCGCAATCCATTGAACGTGCAGCTTAGCTTTTCGGTCAGCCCGTCTGACAACGTCAACAATGGCTCCAACAGCCCGCTCAACATCATCGACGGGGTCCCTGTTTCGGGGATCCTGTCCCAAAGCGCGCAGGCCATCAGCGGTTGGACCTCCACGCTGAACGTACAAGCCTCCTACCGGGTGCGCGAAACCGAAACGTCCGAGACGCGCATCGTGGCGCGCGGCCTTGCCTATCACGTGGAATTCAATGACCCGGTGCCGGGCCTCAGCGCCTCTGATCTGGCCTCTCAGCGGTTGGGGCTGGGCGTGGCGCATATCTGGAAACCGGACGATACCGGGTTTTGGCGTTTCAATGGCGATGGCGGCCGTGTGTGGTATGGCGGTGATCCGTCCTATGATTTTCTGTCTGCCAATGTGGGCCGGGTGCAAAAACTGTCGGACCGCTGGCAGCTGTCTTTTGGTGCGGCCGTGGAAGAACAATTCGATGACAGCCGCCCTATTCGCGACGCCACCGTATGGTCGGGCAATGTGGGGCTGACGCATCTGTTTGAGACAGGCAGCACCATCACGGTGTCTGCGCTTTACCGCGAAACAGCGACGGATTTTTCCCTGCGCGCCTCCACCCAGTGGTCGGGCATCGTGCGCTACAACCATGGCCGCCAAATCGGCCCGGCCATGCTCAGCGTCAGCGTGGGGCATTCCTCGGTCGATTACTACGCCTACAGTCTGGCCCTTTTGGGCACGACGGTCTTTCGCGGCCGCGAAGACAATTCCTGGTTCGGGGAGGTATCCGCGACCTTGAAATCCGCCAGCTACATGGGCTTCGTGCCGGTCGTGTCACTGCGCACCGAACAGAGCCGGTCCAACATCAGCCGCTTTGACGTGGACCAGACCGGTGTCAGCGTGGGCATTCGGTCGGAATTCTGATCCGGGCTTTGTGATCTCCCTGCCCTCGACACGGGGCACGCTTGGGTTATCCTTGCCCAAGTGACGACAATCGGAGGCTCGCATGGAACTCAAATATCTCCACACCATGGTTCGGGTGAAGGATCTGGAGGCATCAATGCGCTTTTATGCGCTTCTGGGCCTGAAAGAGACGCGCCGCTATGACAATGAAGGCGGGCGGTTTTCGCTGATCTTCATGGCGCCCGAGGGGCAGGAGGAGTGCCCGGTGGAGCTGACCTATAACTGGGATGGTGATGACGAACTGCCGTCTGACAGCCGCCATTTCGGGCATCTGGCCTACTCGGTCGGCAATATCTACGACATGTGCCAGCACCTGATGGACAATGGCGTGACCATCAACCGCCCGCCCCGCGACGGTCGCATGGCCTTTGTGCGCAGCCCGGACAACATCTCGGTTGAGCTGCTGCAAGCGGGCGATGCCCTGCCCCCGGCCGAGCCTTGGACCAGCATGGAAAACATCGGCCATTGGTAAGGGTCGCCCTTCTCCTGGCCGCGCTGGTTTGGGCCGGGGCCGCGCAGGCACAGACCTGCCGTCTGGCGCTGGCCTTGGCGATGGATGTGTCATCTTCCGTGGATGAAGCCGAATACGCGTTGCAGAAAAACGGGCTGGCCGCCGCGCTGGATGCGCCCGAGGTGCGTGATGCGATCCTCTATGGTGGGGACGGCCATGTCGCGCTCGCCGTCTATGAATGGAGCGGGTTCGGCCAGCAGGTGCTGCAACTCGATTGGCGCATCCTGGGCAGTCACAACGATATCGACCGCGCGGTCGTGGCGCTTAGCCAGATGGAGCGCAGCCACGATGATTTCCCTACTTCTATCGGCCCCGCACTAGGCTATGGCGCGCGGCTTTTGGCGCGCGGGCCCATTTGCGCGCGGCAGGTGATCGACATGTCGGGCGACGGGGTGAACAATGACCGCTTCGGACCACAGGAGGCGTATCGCCATTTCAACCTGGGCGGCGTGACGGTGAATGGGCTTGTGGTGCTGGGCCATGACCCGGACGTGGCGGAATACTACCGCGCTCATGTCCTGCATGGCTCGCAGGCCTTCATGATCCTCGCCGATGGGTATGAGGCGTTTCGCGACGCCATGGCACGCAAACTCTTCCGGGAGGTCAATGATCTCATCCTCGGTCGTGGCCCGGCTCTGCCGCGGGTGGAGGGCGGATGATCCGCTGGGTTGCGGGTTTGGCGTGTGTTCTGGCCACCGCCGCCGCACCTGCGTTTGCGCAATGCCGGCAGGCGTTGGTCCTTGCGCTGGACGTGTCGGGGTCTGTTGATGCGACGGAATACCGGCTTCAGCTCGACGGTGTGGCGCGCGCGCTTCTGCACCCGGATGTGGAGGCCGCATTGCTGATGATCCCATCCGCACCTGTGCGCCTGATGGTGTTCGAATGGAGCACGCGGCACCATCAACGCCAGATCGTGGGCTGGACCGATATCACCGACCGGGACGACATCGCGCGCGTTGCCGGCATCTTGCAGGCGACCCGCGCCGCGCCGGTGGAAAACCCCTCAACCGCCATTGGGGAGGCGATGATCTACGGCACGCGCGAATTGAACGCGCAGCGCGATTGCTGGCAGAAAACGCTGGATATCTCCGGCGATGGCCCGGCCAATCTGGGCCTGCACCCGCAGGAGGTGCCCGACAAGGCGGTGGGCGATGTGATCATCAACGGGTTGGTCATTGGCCCGAACAGCCCCGCCAATATCAATAAAAACCGCCACAACCTCAAAACACTGATGGAATACTATGAGGCGTACGTCCTGCGCGGCACCGGCTCTTTTGCCGAGCCGGCCATGGACTTTCAGGACTTCGAAAACGCCATGCGCCGCAAACTGATCCGCGAACTGCAGCCTCCTGCGGTGTCCCAGATCACCACCGAACCCGCACATCCAGGCTAACAGCCCGAAGGGCGCCACCTCCATCAAACGCCCGCAGGGCGCCTCCTTCACCTTGCGCCCGCAGGGTGCCACCCGCACCCAGCGCCCGAAGGGCGCTACCTGCCCCGAGCGAGGCGCGACCGAAGGGAGCGACGAACCCCCTCCCGTAAAACCTGCGTCAATAGATATACCGGATCTGGTCTGTCCAATATCGTTCCACGCGGCGCAGCGATGAATTGATCTGATCAATCCCATCCGCACCCAGAACGCCTTTGCTTTGCAGCCCTTCGGCGTGGTTGGAAAACAGCGCGCTCACCACATCGCGGATCTTGCGGCCCTTCTCTGTCAACCGAACCCGGACAGACCGGCGGTCAATCTCGCAGCGCTGATGGTGCATGTATCCCATATCGACCAGTTTCTTGAGGTTGTAGCTGACATTGCTGCCCTGATAGTACCCGCGCGATTTCAACTCCCCCGCCGTCACTTCATTGTCCCCGATATTGAACAACAAAAGCGCCTGAACCGCGTTGATTTCGAGGACGTTCAAACGCTCAAATTCGTCCTTGATCACATCCAGCAGCAAACGGTGCAACCGTTCCACCAAAGCGAGGCTGTCCAGATATCCAGTCATGAAACTCTGTTGCTCCGCTGACAGGACAGGGGGCGGGTGCAAACCGGGATTGTGCAAACTCATTTCAAACTCCGTGCAAAATCTGCTCGAGTTTGTCTTATCCCCAAAACCCCGAAAATTACGTAAACGCCCCACGGGACCTATAAAATGCGAACTATTCTTGCCCCATAGCGCGCCCAAGCCCCATCATGACGGGGCATTTTGTTCGACCACAGCCGTGATCTGCGCAATCAGTTGCGTGTACATGGGCGGTGCGGCGACCTGCCCTGTCACCCATTGCAGCAGGTCCTGATCGTTTTCAGACAAGAGCCCATCGTAGAGCTCAAGGTCACCCTCGCTCAGCCGCCCCAGCCGCGCATCGGCAAAGCGCGTCAGGATGATGTCCATCTCCTTGATGCCACGCCGCATGGATCGCATGTAAAGTCGCTTGAGGCGATGCTCTGGCTGTTCGGCACTCATTAGGCCGCCACGTTATCCTGCAAGCGCAAGCGCAGCGCCTTTTCCAGCCGGCCCAACCTATCAGAAGAGCGCGCAAGCTGCGACCGGATATCACGAATTTCCAGCAGCAATTCCTGCACGTCACCCGGCACTTCACTGGCATCATCAGGGGCGTCGATGCCTTCCCCTTCAGCCGTCAACAGCCAGCTGAGCGATACATTCAAGATCCCCGCCAGCATTTGCAGCTTATTGGCACGGGGTTCGTTGAAATCATCTTCCCACGCCTTGAGCGTGGACAGTTTCACGCCCAAGCGCTTGGCCAGATCGGCCTGTGTCATCCCCGCCTGTTCGCGCGCGCCCGCAAGGCGATCGCCAAAGGTGGACGTGGCCGGATCATACCAGGTGTCATTCATTTGTGCGGTCATCGCTTATCCTTTCAGCGCCAAAAAGGTTTACATCCCTCGTCTTGTCCGCTTTGACACCGGTATCTATCACAACCCACGCCAATTCCAACCGGAGCGCGACATGATTGACCTATCCACGACACTTTCCCGCGTGAAACCTTCACCGACGGTCGCCATCTCAACGCTTGCCATGGAACTCAAGGCCGCAGGACAGGATGTGATATCCCTCGGCGCGGGTGAGCCGGATTTTGGCACGCCCGCCCATATCGCGGAGGCCGGCAAGCGCGCCATTGACGACGGCAAAACCCGCTACACCGCGCCGGATGGCATACCAGAGCTGAAACAGGCCATTTGCGACAAGTTCAAACGCGACAACGGGCTGGATTACACGCCTGCGCAAATCACCGTGGGCACTGGCGGCAAACAGGTGCTCTATAACGCGTTCATGGCCACGCTGAACCCTGGGGACGAAGTGGTGATCCCTGCCCCTTACTGGGTCAGCTACCCTGATATGGTGCTGCTGGCAGGCGGCACGCCAGTGGTCGCAGAAACCTCGCTTGAAACGTCGTTCAAACTGACGCCCGAGGCGCTGGAGGCCGCCATCACCCCCAAAACCCGCTGGTTCATCTTCAACTCCCCGTCGAACCCCACCGGTGCGGGGTACAAATGGGATGAACTCAAGGGCCTAACAGATGTGCTGATGCGCCACCCTCATGTGGCCGTACTGACCGATGATATGTACGAACATCTGGTCTATGACGGCTTCACCTTCTGCACGCCCGCTGAGGTCGAACCAGCGCTTTATGATCGCACGCTGACCGTCAATGGTGTGTCCAAAGCCTACGCCATGACAGGCTGGCGCATCGGCTATGCAGGCGGGCCGCAGCCTCTGATCGCGGCCATGCGCAAGGTGCAATCCCAATCCACTTCCAACCCCTGCTCTATCAGCCAATGGGCGGCGATTGAGGCTTTGAATGGCCCGCAGGATTTCATTGCCCCAAACAATGAAAAATTTGCACGGCGTCGCGATATGGTGGTGGCCGCCATGAACGCCATCGAGGGCATCACCTGCCCCACGCCCGAAGGCGCGTTCTACGTCTACCCCTTCATCTCTGGCCTCATTGGCAAGACCACAGCCAAAGGCACGGTGATCGAAAATGATGAGGTCTTCGCCACCGCACTTCTGGAAGAACAGGGCGTGGCGGTCGTCTTTGGCGCGGCATTTGGGCTATCGCCCGCGTTTCGCGTCAGCTACGCTACCTCAGACGCGGCCCTGCAAGAGGCCTGCGCCCGCATCTCCAGCTTTTGCGCGGCGCTGACATAAACCGGAAGGGACCCATGTCCGACGATCTGCCAGACTACTATTTCCGCGTCCGGGAAAATGGCGCCTTCGTGTTCCAGGTGGACACCGCCAACCGGCAGGCGCGCATTGAGATGAACCAGATCGCCGTGGTGAATATCAAGAACGGGCAGATCAAACCCCATGGCGATCATGAATTGACGGACGCGGAAATGACCGTCATTCGGGACTGGATGGAGGCCCGCACGGAAACGCTCGCCCAGCGCGATATAGACGATATCTACCGCGCGGTGGACTACCTCAACACCACGACCCACTGGGCGCAATCGAAGGCCGAGGAAGAGCAGCTGGAACAGGTAACCGACGCGCTGCTTCTGGCCATGCATGACCTGCGCGGGGTGTTGGTGCGCAAAAAGGCCGAGCGTTTGCTCAAGGAACGCGCAGAAAGCTAAGGCGCGGCCTCAGACGCCCAAGTCTTTCAAAACCCCCGGCAGCGCTTCGGGTAAATCCTCTGCAATCAGCCCCGGCCCAAACGCGCGGGCACATTCCACATGCAGCCAGGCGGCCGTCTCAGCCGCCTGCATCGGCTGAAACCCCCGCGCCAAAAGCCCGGTGATGAACCCCGCGAGCACATCGCCTGACCCGGCTGTGGCCAGCCAAGGCGCGGACCGCTCATACTGCGCCGAATTGATCGAACAGCGCCCATCTGGGTCCGCAATCACCGTGTCCGGCCCTTTGAACAGCACCACGCACCCCGCCCGCTTTGCCGCCTCCCGCGTGGCATCCACTTTGGAATAGGCAGGGCCTTTGGTGGCGGGTGCATTCAGCTTCTCGGCAATATCGGGAAAGAGCCGCGCAAACTCACCACCGTGAGGCGTCAAAACGCAAGCCTCATGTAGCGTCTCAAAAAGCGTCTCAGGCTTTCCTTCAAAGGCCGAAAGCGCATCCGCGTCAAGCACCGTAGGGCGGGGTTCCACCCCGCCAAGCACCGTCTCTACCAGCCCCCTCGCCCGGCTCAGCCCTAATCCCGGCCCCAAACACACCGCATTGATCCGCTTGTCCTCCAGAACCGAGGCCACCTCTACTTCCGTCCCCGCCCGCTTGAGCATGATCGACGTCACTTGCGCCGCCACCTCCATCTGCGCCGCCCCCGGCACACCGAGTGTCACTAGCCCCGCCCCAATCCGCAGAGCCCCTCTCGCCGCTAACCGCGCGGCTCCGGTTTCGCCTGGGCCGCCAGTTAAAATGAAGGCATGACCGTGTGAATACTTATGTTGGTTTTGCCATTTTGATCGAAAGAAACTTGGCGCCTTCAAAAGCTTGGCAGTTGAATGACTGCCTGGTTGCTTTAATCCAATGTCTTTGACGGCAACTTTTCCCGAAAGCCCCGGCCCTCCTCCGTATCCTCCCTCCCTCACAAGATAATGACCAACTTTCGCACGATGGAAGGTCACCGTCAGGTCACAAAGAGCAGCACCAAGATTTGCTCCTGAGTCAGAACAAAGCCCACTTGGGACATCTATCGCGATATGTTTGGGACGTTCTTCTGACCGGTTGCCAACAAGACGTGGAACAATGCCATGCCAAAAGCGTTCTGTGTCGTCCGGCATCTCTCTCTTCAATCCAGTCCCAAACAAAGCATCTATCGAAAGTTCGTAATCTCTTTCATCGAGAACATCTTCGATGACACCGTCATTCCAACGTCGGGCCTCCCCCAACTTCGTCCACCGCTCATAATTCACCCGCGCATCCGGCGGCAGCTTGTCGGCATCCCCGTAAAGAAACACCTCCACCTCCCAACCCCACTCTTTGAAAAGCCGCGCGACGACAAACCCGTCGCCGCCATTGTTCCCCGGCCCGCACAAAACCACCGCCCGGTGGGACGTCTTCGCCAGCTCCGGCCATTCCTCAAACACCGCCTCCACTACGCCCCGGCCTGCGCGTTCCATCAACTCAAGGCCCGTCACCTCACCCGAGGCAATGGCGGCCTCCTCGATGGCGCGCATCTGGGCGGCGGTGAGCAGTTCTGTCATGGTCTGAACCCTTCCCGATTCACTTTCGCCTAAACCAAGGGCGATTTGCATAAAATTTAGGCAACACCAAAAGCCGCCCCGCGCAAACCTGCACCGGGTCAGCCTATCCGATTGTAGACGGTTAATAGAAGTGGTCTCACGCCCTGCAGAAATACGCGCAAGGAGGACGGCCCGTGAAAAAGATCGAAGCGATCATCAAGCCTTTCAAACTCGATGAAGTGAAGGAAGCGCTGCAGGATATTGGCGTGCAAGGCCTCTCTGTCATCGAAGTGAAGGGCTTTGGCCGTCAGAAAGGCCACACGGAACTCTATCGTGGTGCTGAATACGTGGTCGACTTCCTGCCCAAGGTGAAAATCGATGTGGTCCTTGACGATGATCAGGTGGACGCGGCCATCGAGGCGATCACCGCGGCGGCCAAGACTGACAAGATCGGCGACGGCAAGATCTTCGTCAGCCCTGTCGAACAAGCCATTCGCATTCGGACCGGTGAAGCCGGCCCCGAAGCACTGTAAACCAATCCCAATCCAACAGACCTAAGGGGAATAACCATGAGCGCAAAAGACCTGCTCAAGACCATCAAGGATGAAGACGTCGAATACGTGGACATCCGTTTCACCGACCCGCGCGGCAAGTTGCAGCATGTGACTGTGATGGCCGATCAGGTTGATGAGGACTTCCTGGAAGAAGGCTTCATGTTTGACGGCTCCTCCATCGCGGGCTGGAAATCCATTGAAGCCTCCGACATGAAGCTGATGCCCGACACCGAAAGCGGCTATATTGATCCGTTTTACGCGGAAAAGACGCTGTGTGTGCATTGCTCCATCGTGGAACCCGACACGGGCGAGGCCTATAACCGTGACCCGCGCGGCACGGCGCAGAAAGCGGAAGCCTATCTGAAATCCTCCGGCATCGGTGATGCGGCTTATATGGGCCCTGAGGCGGAATTCTTCCTGTTTGACGATGTGAAGTTCTCCACTTCGATCAACAAGGTGAGCTACGAAGTGGACGCGCTGGACGCGTCCTGGAACACCGACACAGACTACGAGATGGGCAACACCGGGCATCGTCCAGGCGTCAAGGGTGGCTACTTCCCCGTGAACCCCATCGACGATGGTCAGGACATTCGCTCGGAAATGCTCTCCACGATGAAGCGTCTGGGCATGAAAGTGGACAAGCACCACCACGAGGTGGCCTCTTGTCAGCACGAGCTGGGCCTCATTTTCGACAGCCTCACCAAGCAGGGCGATGAGCTGCAGAAGTACAAATACGTCATCCACAACGTGGCGCAGGCCTATGGCAAATCCGCGACGTTTATGCCGAAGCCCATCGCAGGCGACAACGGCACCGGCATGCATGTCAACATGTCGATCTGGAAAGACGGCAAGCCGCTTTTCGCAGGCGACAAATACGCTGACCTGAGCCAGGAAGCCCTGTACTTTATCGGTGGTATCCTGAAGCACGCCAAGGCGCTCAATGCATTCACCAACCCGTCGACCAACAGCTACAAGCGTCTGATCCCGGGGTTTGAGGCCCCTGTTCTGCGCGCCTACTCTGCCCGCAACCGCTCCGGCTGCGTGCGGATCCCGTGGACGGAAAGCCCGAAGGCCAAGCGTGTTGAGGCCCGCTTCCCTGATCCCTCCTCAAACCCCTATCTGTGCTTTGCCGCACTTCTGATGGCCGGTCTTGACGGTATCCAGAACAAGATCGATCCGGGTGAGGCGATGGACAAGAACCTCTACGATCTGCCGGCAGAAGAGCTGGAAGGGATTCCGACGGTTTGTGGGTCGTTGCGTGAAGCCATCGAAGAGCTTCAGGCCGATCATGAGTTCCTGCTGGCCGGTGACGTGTTCGATAAGGACCAGATCGACGGCTACATTGAGCTGAAGATGGAAGAGATTGAAGCCTACGAGCACACACCGCACCCCGTGGAATTCCAGCTGTACTACAGCTGCTGATCCGCGGGATCGCAAAGAAAAGACGACGAAACGGGCGCCATCCGGCGCCCGTTTTCTTTTTGCATTGCCATCGGCCAGATTTGAGGGCCACCCTGACGCAAAGAAGGCGAAAAACGGCGCGCGCATGGCGGCTTACACATTGAAAAAAAACGGAAAAATGGTCGACTATAACCTGACAGAAACGGTTAATTTACCTTAAATTCGCCCCAATTTGCGCAAAGAACCTCCTGTTTTGGATGTCATTTTTTGGCCTGACTGAATTTAGGAAGGCAACGAACATGACCGCGCACGTTTATGGTTCCGTCGTCGCGATGGAATTCAAAGCCCGCCCAAAGACCTCTTTCGAGGATTTCGTGGAAGATTTCGATCTGGCGTTCCAGATGGTCGATTCCTCCACCCGTTCCCTGACGTGGGAGCGCGACGATCTAGCCATCGTCGACCGCGATTACGTGCGCGTCGCCTTGGGGTGGTTGCCCTCCGCCGGGAAGGGACAGCCATGGCATCTGATCATGGTGATCGGGTCCCCGCCGGATGAAGATATGTCAAAGATCGAGCCGTCCTCCTATGAGTTTCTGGCCGATCGCGTGCTGGACCGTACCCAGGAAGTGATGCCCGCCACCGCCGTTCTGCGGGGGCAGGCCAGCCAACCGATCACGGCGCAGTTGATTGACACGCTTTTCAGCCTGCTGTCATCGGGTGCCCCGGATGACGCGCGGGATACACCAAACACCGGATCAGACGTGGATGTGACCCGCGATGAGGATGAAGAGAGCTACGCCGACATGGTCGAAACCCTTGTGCCACCATGGTCGCCTGCGCGCGCCCGGGGACCTGGCCGGGTCGCCCAGTCGTCTGGCATCTATTCCAAACAGGCCTTCGACACGGCAGAAAAAACGTTGCAGGACCGCCATGCCGCCTGTGGGATTAAGGCGGAGCAAAGCTCTGACCCGATGCGCCTGACGATCCACACGCTGGCTTTGTCCATTGCGCTTTACGTGCCGCCGCTGGGGGCCGCTCTTTTCGCCTATACCATGCTGCGCGATATGTTCCCGATGGCGGCGCAAGCGATCTGATCGCCGTCGCCGCCATCCGCATCGTCCCGAGCCTTTCCCGTGCTCTATTAGAAAAACAGGTAGGGCGACCTGCCCGGTCGCATACTCAACTTGATGTGACTGAAGACCGCCGCACCGCGACTGTCAGCGATACGCCTTGGCGTGGGCGTCAAACACAACGCGCAAATCATCGCTTGTTTGCGGGCCATTCAGGATTTGAACGGCCTCCCCCTGCGGGTCCAGCAGGATCAGCGTCACATGCGGTTGGCGGTGCAGATCGGCAAAGGCGCGACCTTCCTCGGTTTTGACGTTGGCCACCACGTAATCCAGTGTCTGCGGGTCAACCCCCTTGAGCGCTTTGCGGGTTTCCTTTTGCAGCGCATTGCAAATCGCGCAGCTGGGGTCGTGGATTTGCACCACGGTCGGCACGCCCTGCCCTACTCGGCTGAGATCCTGTTCACGGGCCGTGGCGCGCACAGCACCGAAGGCCAGCGCCCCGCCACCGCCCAGAACGGCAAGGCCCAGCATCATCTTGCCCGAGCGTGACAGGAACTGCCTGCGCCCCGGATCCGGCGTTTTGGCCGTACTTTGCGGCTTGGCCTTGGCCCGTTTTTGCGGTTTTTGGGTTTTTTTCTTCATCGCGCGCGGCCTCTTCATCGGGGTCGACGCCCAATGGCTAGCACGCGCGTTGATCACGGGCGCCTCACTTGCCCGTGATCGTCCCCTATTCTGCGGCTTTGAGAGGCCCGCCGCCGCGCGTCGGGTCCGTCTTGCCACCATCATCGCCAGCGTCGCGAGATTTCAGCACGCGTTTGAGATCGTCAAGATCGGGGGCCGCATCGCCCGTTTCGCTGACATATCCGGCGGCGGCCGCATCATCCCAGATCAGCTCCCTCTCGCGGGAGGCGCGCGCCTCCCGGCTGAGCGCCCAATCCCGCGCGGCAGAGCTGGTGCGCCCCATGGACAGCCGCTCCAGCAGGTTGGCCGCCCAATGAATATAGGTCGTGGCCCAAATCCGCATCGCCAGCATCGAGGGCGTGAACACGAGCGTCAGCGCGGTCGCCACGCCAAGGCCAAACACCACCGCCGTGGCCAGCTGTTTCCACCAAAGCGCGGTGGGGCTATCGACGGTGTAGCCGCCATCGGCAAAATTGAGGCTGAGCCCGAACATCATCGGTGCCAACCCCGCCATCGTGGTGATCGTTGTCAGCAACACGGGCCTGATGCGCGCCTCTGCGGTGCGGGTGATCGCCTCAATCCGCGGCATGTAGCGGCTGTATTCCTGATAGGTGTCGATAAGGACAATGTTGTTGTTCACCACAATCCCGGCCAAAGCCACGATGCCCGTGCCCGTCATGATGATCGAAAACGGCTGCTGCATGACCAGCATGCCTACCAGCACCCCCGTGGTCGACAGCACCACCGCCAGCAGCACCAGGATCGCGTTATAGACCGAATTGAACTGCGCCAGCAGGATGATGAACATCAGCCCCAGCGCACCCGCGAAGGCCTTGGACAGGAACGCGCCGGATTCTGCCTGATCTTCGGCGTCGCCTGTCCATTCCCAGTTGATATTGTCCGGCACAACGCCCGATTCCAGCCATTCTGTCAGGTAAGCGATGCGCTCATTGGGGTTGATCGTGATTTCGCTTTCTGTCCCGTCCTCGGCCACCACCGTGCGGGTCAGGCCCGGGGTGACATCGGCCTTGATATCAAAATACCGGGTCTGGTCCACGCGATCGATTTGATCGCGGCCTTGCACGGCCTGCCAGGTCACGAAATTCGAAAGCGGCACAAGACCCAT
>JBCBAT010000020.1:0-57432 GCA_038532355.1 Pseudomonadota bacterium
CTCCGTGGTGCAAAATTCGCGCCTCTATTGGCTGCTTGCTGCGGGCGCGTCAACACCCGGAGCACGGACACATGACCTGGAAAACCCTCGATCAGATGGACCTGGCAGGCAAGACCGTGCTGACCCGTATCGACATCAACGTGCCCGTCGATCAGGGCCGCGTCACCGACACCACCCGCATTGACCGCATCGTCCCAACGGTGGAGGCGATCCTTACGGCGGGTGGCAAACCCATGCTGATCGCCCATTTCGGTCGCCCCAAGGGCAAGGTCGTCGATGATATGTCCCTGCGCCAGATCGTGCCTGCGTTGGAGGCCGCTTTGGGCCACACCGTCCAGTTCATCGAAACCCTGGAAGGGGCCGAGGCCCTGACCGAAGAAGCCCGCGCCGCCGAAGTCCTGTTGATGGAAAACATCCGCTTCTATCCGGGCGAAGAGGCCAACGATCCGGAATTTGCCGCCCGCATTGCAGGCCTCGGCGATGTTTTCTGCAACGATGCCTTCTCCGCCGCCCACCGCGCGCATGCCTCCACCACCGGTGTGGCAGCGCATCTGCCCTCCTGCGCGGGGCGGCTGATGCAGGCCGAGTTGCAAGCGCTGGAGGCAGCCCTTGCCACCCCAAAACGGCCCGTCACGGCCGTGGTCGGCGGGGCCAAGGTATCGACCAAGCTTGATCTGCTGGGCAATCTGGTGGGCCGCGTCGACAAGCTGGTGATCGGCGGGGGCATGGCCAACACGTTTCTGGCCGCGCAAGGTCTCAACGTGGGCAAATCGCTCTGCGAACACGACATGGCCGACACCGCCCGCGAGATCATGGGCAAAGCCGGTGCCGCGGGATGCGACATCATCCTGCCCTCCGACGTGGTTGTCGCAAACGAATTCGCAGCCGGGGCGCCCCATGAAACCGTCCCCGCCCATGCCTGCCCAGACGACGCCATGATCCTCGACGCAGGCCCCGGCAGCGTCGCCCGCATTACGGCGGCTTTTGAGGCAAGCCAGACGCTGATCTGGAACGGCCCCCTCGGCGCATTTGAAATCGCGCCCTTTGACACCGCCACCAACGCCGCCGCCGCCCATGCCGCAGGCCTGACCAAGGCGGGCAAACTCATTTCCGTGGCGGGCGGCGGTGACACCGTGGCCGCCCTCAACCAGGCCGGGGCCGCGCAGCATTTCACCTATATCTCCACCGCAGGCGGCGCGTTCCTGGAATGGATGGAAGGCAAAACCTTGCCCGGTGTCGCCGCACTCAGCGAATAGCGCGCAGAACGGCTTCTTTCTGGCCACAAATACTCATCCGCCCTCTCACCGCGCGCCACGCTTTGTTAGCGCCACCACATTTGCAACCCAGCGCCCGCTCCCCTAAAGCCTGAGAGAGCATTTCAGAACGGAGACCGCTGATGTCGAACGCAGATCAAACCGCCAAAGTCACATCCGGCCCCGGGTTCATCGCCGCGCTTGATCAATCGGGCGGATCAACGCCCAAGGCGTTGGGTCTCTACGGTGTCACGGAAGATCAATATTCCGGCGAGGCGGAAATGTTCGACATGATCCACGCCATGCGCTCGCGCATCATCAAATCGCCTGCTTTCACCGGCGACAAGGTGGTGGGCGCGATCCTCTTTGAGATGACCATGGAGCGGGAGATCGACGGCACGCCCACGGCGCAGTACCTGTGGGAAAATCGCGGCGTGGTGCCGTTTTTGAAGGTCGACAAGGGGCTGGCTGACGCCGCCGATGGCGTGAAGCTGATGAAGCCCATGCCCGACCTCGACGCCCTGCTGACCCGTGCCAACGAAAAGGGTATTTTCGGCACCAAGATGCGCTCCGTCATTGATGCAGCTTCCCCGTCAGGCATTGCCGCCATCGTGGCACAGCAATTCGAAGTGGGTGCACAGATCCTCGGCCACGGCCTGATCCCGATCATCGAACCTGAAGTCACCATCTCCATCGCTGACAAGTCGCAGGCCGAAGACATTCTGCTGGGTGAGATCGCCAAACATCTCGACACCCTGCCCGCTGACCAACAGGTGATGCTCAAACTCACCCTGCCGGAGGCGGCCAATCACTACAAAGCCCTCGTCGATCACCCACGTGTCATGCGCGTCGTGGCGCTCTCGGGCGGGTATTCGCGGGAAGAGGCCAACACCCGGCTGTCCAATAACACCGGCATGATCGCCAGCTTCTCCCGCGCGCTGACCGAAGGGCTGTCGGCCCAGCAATCCGAGGCGGGTTTCGACAGCACATTGGCGGCCACCATCGACAGCATCTATGCCGCCTCCGTCGCCGGATAGCGCCGCCACATGGACCTGACCGGCGCCAGTACCTTCCGGATCGCCGCCTGTGATCTTAACGGGCAGATGCGGGGCAAGCGCGTCCCGATCTCTTACATGGAGAAACTGGACAGCGGCGCGCTGCGCATGCCCATCTCCATCATGAACGCGGATATTTTCGGGGCTGATATTGAGGCCTCCCCGCTGGTTTTTGCCTCAGGCGATGCCGACGGGATGCTTCTGCCCACGGATCGCGGCGCGGTGCCGATGCCGTGGCTTGCCTCCCCGACGCCGCTGGTGCCGATGTGCATGCATCACGAAGATGGCCGCGCCTTTGCGGGCGATCCGCGTCATGCGTTGGCCTCTGTCTTGGATCCCTACACCGCGCGGGGCTGGACGGTCATGGCTGCGACCGAAGTGGAATTCACGCTTGTCGATGACAGCCGAGACACCCTCGATCACGCCCGCGATCCGAGCACCGGGCGCACCATGTCAGGCGCGCAAATTCTGTCCGTCGATCATATCGACCGGCTGGATGCCTTCTTCACCGATCTTTACGCGGGCGCGGAGGCAATGGGCATCCCCGCCCAAACCACCACCAGCGAATCCGGTGTGGCGCAGTTTGAAATGACACTGACCCATCAAACCGCCATGCGCGCCGCCGATGACACATGGCTCTTCAAGGCGCTGATCCGCGGCATGGCCCGCAAGCATGGCATGGCCGCCACCTTTATGGCCAAACCCTTCGCCGATGATGCAGGCAATGGCATGCATGTGCATTACTCCGTGCTGGACGCGGATGGCAAAAACGTCTTCGACAATGGCGGGCCGGAGGGCACGGATTTACTGCTGTCGGCGGTTGCAGGGTGTCTTGCCGCGCTCACCCCCTCCACCCTCATCTTCGCGCCCCACGCCAACAGCTACGCCCGCATGGTGCCCGGTGCGCATGCGCCCACCTCCGTCTGCTGGGCCTATGAAAACCGCACGGCGGCCATACGCGTGCCCGGTGGCCCGCCAGCCGCACGGCGAATCGAACACCGCGTGGCGGGCGGGGACACCTGCCCTTACTTGGTCATGACAGCCATCCTCGGCGCAGCACTCATGGGCATCGAAGACGCGCTCAGCCCGCCTGCCCCCATGACCGGCAATGCCTATGATCAGGAATTTCCGCAACTGATCTTTGACTGGGCGGAGGCGACTGAGGTGTTCAAAAAAGACCCCGTGCTGCCCCGCATCTTCCATCCTGACCTCATCGCCAACATGGTGCTGACGAAGGAGCAGGAGATCGGATTGCTGGAGAAGGTTCCAGACACGGAACATTGGAAAACCTACCTCGACACAGTTTGATGGCGCGGAATCAAGGGCGCCAGCCCGCCGCGCCTTCGCCTGCCCCCCCCAAGGGCCTGGCGAAGGCGCTCTGTTGGGAGGTAACTGGATGCAATACACTCCCCTTGAGACGCCACCCGCACCGCGCTACACTGAATTTGATCAAATTACAGGTGTCCCATGCTCATCGGCATTCTCGTGACCGGCCACGCGCTTGACGCGTTGATGGACACGCGCGGCGATTACGATAAGATTTTCGGCGATCTTCTGGCCCAACACGGGTTTGAAACCAAAGCCTGGTTTGTCGTGGATGGCGATCACCCTCAAAGCCCCCAAGACGCCGATGGGTGGATCATCACCGGATCAAAACACGGCGCTTATGAGGATCACCCGTGGATCCCGCCTTTGGAGGATTTTATCCGCGCGGTTCACGCCGATGGCCGCCCCATGGTGGGGGTCTGCTTTGGTCACCAGATCATCGCGCAGGCCTTAGGCGGTAAGGTCGTCAAATACGATCAAGGCTGGGCCGTGGGGCACACCGACTACACGATCGAAGGGCAAAACATGCGCCTGCTGGCCTGGCATCAGGATCAGGTGGTGGAACGGCCCGAGGGCGCGCAGGTGATCGGCTCCAACCCATTTTGCGAAAATGCAGCGCTGCTTTATGGCAATCGCATTCTGACGATCCAGCCGCATCCGGAATTTGACGGTGAAATCCTCGAAAAACTGATTGAGATACGGGGCACGGGCGTGGTGGAGCCTGACCGGCTTGCCGCCGCAAAAACCGCGCAACATGCGCCTCATGACAGTTTGCAATTCGTCGACCGTATCTCACGCTTTTTCCGGGAAGGAGCCACCCATGGCTGACTGGATCAAATCCCTGCCCCAAGCCGCGCAGGATTACCTGGAAGGACGCAGGCTCGATGAGGTGGAATGCGTGATTTCTGACCTGCCGGGCATCGCGCGGGGCAAGGCGGTGCCAGCGTCAAAGTTCAATCGGCAGGACTACTTCCACCTGCCGGATTCGATCTTCTACCAGACGATCACCGGCGGCTGGGGTGAGGCCGCGGGCGACGAAGGCTTCATTGAGCGTGACATGGTTCTGAAGCCCGATATGGCCACAGCGACCGCCGCGCCATGGACGGGCGACTGGACGCTGCAAGTGATCCATGACGCCTATGACCGCGACGGCAATATCATCGGATCAAGCCCGCGCAACGTCCTCAAACGTGTGGTGGGCCTTTATGAGGCGATGGGCCTGACACCGGTTGTGGCGCCGGAAATGGAATTCTATCTGGTGGCCCGCAATGTGGATCCGGCAAAAGACATCAAGCCGATGATGGGCCGCTCCGGCCGTCCGGCCGCGGCGCGACAGGCTTATTCGCTGACAGCGGTGGACGAATTCGGCCCGGTGATCGACGACATCTATGACTTTGCCGAGGCGCAGGGCTTTGAAATCGACGGCATCACCCAGGAAGGCGGCGCGGGTCAGTTGGAGATCAATCTCCGCCATGGCGATCCGGTGAAACTGGCCGACGAGGTGTTTTATTTCAAACGCCTCATCCGCGAGGCTGCGCTGCGCCATGATTGCTTTGCCACCTTCATGGCCAAACCCATCGCCGACGAACCGGGCAGTGCCATGCATATCCACCATTCCGTGCTGGACATCGAAACCGGGCGCAATGTCTTTTCCGGGCCGCAAGGCGGCGAGACAGACGCCTTCTATCACTTCATCGGCGGGCTGCAAAAACACCTGCCCGATGCCATCGCGGTGCTGGCCCCTTACGTGAATTCCTATCGCCGTTATGTGCGGGATCATTCCGCGCCCATCAACCTGGCCTGGGCACGCGACAACCGCACCACGGGCATCCGCGTGCCGCTCTCCCCGCCCGAGGCGCGCCGCGTGGAAAACCGCATCGCAGGCATGGATTGCAACCCCTATCTCGGCATCGCGGCGAGCCTTGCTTGCGGGCTTCTGGGGCTGAAAAACGAAATCCGGCCCGATGCGCAATTCAAAGGCGAGGCCTATGACGGCGAGGCGGAGATCCCCAATGAATTCGGCGCAGCGCTTGATCTGTTCGAAGAGGCGACCGGCCTGCACGAGGTCTTGGGACCGGATTTTTCCCGCGTTTACGGCATTGTGAAGCGGGCGGAATACGATGAGTTCCTGCAGGTCATTTCGCCTTGGGAGCGTGAGCATTTGCTGCTCAATGTCTAGACGATCCATTGTCTTCATCCTGACCGTCGTGATCTGCCTTGGGCTGGGGTTCTGGGCAGGATCCACATTCCAGCAATTACAAAACCTGGGCCGATCCCTGAAGGCGTTCGATGCGTCGCAAGACGCCGCCACGACTGCCCCAAGGTTTGCGGATGAACAGCCAGCCACTATGCAGCGGTCCCTCTGGCCTGAAAACGTCGACGTCGACACCCCCGATTTCGCATTGATCCTGACCGCGCATGCCACCGGCGACAGGTCCGTTCTCATTGAAGATGGCGCCACCCTGCGTGACCACGCATTGACCGCCTCTGTGACCTACGAACCCATGGATCCCGGCCAAGTCATCGCGGTCGCACTCTTCACCCTCGGGCAAGGGTTGGCCAATTTTCATGACTATGCTCACCTTGTCCATGACGGCGCGGTGATTGATACAGTGACCTGCTGGCGCTGCGATGTCACGGCTGCTGATTTCCAGGGCGACAGGCTGACGGCGCTGATCAACGCGGGCCGCCCCGTGACGCGGAAAATCGACCGCTTTGACGCGGAAGATGCCTTCGCCACGGCACACGAAAAGGCGATGGAAGATCCCAGCATTCTGGTGGACACGACGAAAATGACTGGCCTCCAAGGCGCAGGCGACAGCCGCTATTGGGTGCTCACCACATGGCGGAGCGACGAAAGATGAACCTGCTTTATACCAATGACACGCGCGGGCAATACCCGCCCAGCTGGTACGCCGCGACGGCTGACGCGCCGGGGCCGTATCCGGCGCTGACAGGCGATGTGACGGCGGATGTCTGCATCATCGGCGCGGGCTTCACCGGGCTGTCCGCCGCGCTGCATCTGGCCGAAGCCGGTCGCCGCGTTGTGGTGCTTGAAGCGCAGCGCGTGGGCTTCGGCGCATCCGGGCGCAATGGCGGGCAGCTGGGATCCGGCCAGCGGATGGATCAGCATTACGTCGAAAAGCTGGTGGGGCGTGAGGATGCCGACAAGCTTTGGGCGCTGGCGGAAGACACCAAGGCGTTGGTGAAATCGCTCGTCAAAAAGCACAAGATCGACTGCCATCTGAAACCCGGCATCGCCCATATGGGCTTTCACCGCTCCGAGGTGAAAGAGGAACACGACTACGCCGATTTCTTGGCCGATCGCTATGGATACCTGCATCTCGAAAAGCTGGATAAGGACGCCGCGCAGGCGATCTGCCCTTCGCCCAAATATGTCGGCGGATCGGTGGACCGTACGGCGGCGCATCTTCATCCGCTGGCCTATGCCTTTGGCCTGGCGCGCGCGGCGCAGGGGGCAGGTGCGCAGATTTTTGAGGGCACAGAGGTGACAGGCGTCGACGAAAACAGCCCGCTGAGCATCCGCACCGCGCAAGGCCGGGTGCGGGCAGATCACGTGATCTTTGCCTGCAACGGCTATCTGGGCGGGTTGCAGCCCAAGGTGGCCGCGCGGGTCTTGCCCATCAACAATTTCGTCGTCGCAACGGAACCTTTGGGCGATGATGCCGCCCGCGTTCTGGCCGAGGACGTGGCCGTGGCGGATTCGCGCTTTGTTGTGAACTACTTCCGGCTCAGCCATGACAAGCGGCTGCTCTTTGGCGGGGGTGAAACCTATGGCTACCGCTTCCCTGACGATATTGCCGCCCTCGTGCGCAAACCGATGACAGAGATTTTCCCCTACCTGCGCGATGTGCGCGTTGATTATGCCTGGGGCGGGACGCTGGCCATCACCATGAAACGCCTGCCCTATCTTGCTCGGCTTGCGCCCAACATGCTGTCCGCTTCGGGCTATTCCGGGCACGGCGTGGGTAATGCTACCCATGCGGGCAAACTGATGGCGGATGCGATTGCGGGAGAGACGGACGGGTTTGACACCATGTCGCGCATCCCCACGCAGCCCTTCCCCGGCGGCACGCGTCTGCGCCATCCGATCCTCGTGCTGGCCATGACGTGGTTTGCCCTGCGCGACCGGCTGGGCGTGTAACGCACATGCGCGCGGCCCGGATCTGTGCCGCGCTTGCGTGTCTCTGCCTCGCGGGTCTTTTCAGCGCTACCTATTACCTGCGCCACCGCGCCAACGCGGAGTGTTTCAACAGCGAAGGGCGATGCTTTGACCCTGAAAGAGGCACGGTCATCCTGCAACAGGCCGGGGTGGTTTGGGCCAGCCTCGCATTGCTTTGCCTTGCGGTTACAGCCGTTTTGATCTGGTCCCTCAAACACCGTTCATAAGCGCCTTTGCGCCCGTCGCACATTTCGCAAAAAATTCACTTTGCGGCATGCGGCGTTCAGGTTAGATATCCCGAAAATCAAAAATCAACCTTCGGGATATCTGAAAAATGACACGAGCAACCCCCAACACCTACGATGCAGAACCGATCCCGGCCGAGGCCCGGGCAGAGATTGATCACATGCTGCAATCGGGCGATCTGTTCCGCTACACCGCGCCCGAAAACGCACCGGTGACACTGCTGGAGCGGGAGTTTGCCGCATTCATGGGATGCAAATATGCGCTGGCCGTGTCGTCCTGTTCGGCGGCGCTCTTTCTATCGCTGAAGGCCCTTGGCCTGCCCCGCGATGCCCGCGTTTTGATCCCGGCCTTCACTTTTGCCGCGGTGCCGTCCTCCGTCGTCCATGCCGATTGCGTGCCGGTTCTGTGTGAGGTGGGCGACAACTACCGCATCAACCTCACCGATTTTGAAGCCAAGCTGGACGATCGCATCGACGCCGTCATCATCAGCCACATGCGCGGGCACACGTCCGACATGGACGCTATCATGACGCTCTGCGATGCGCGTGGGATCCCGGTGGTGGAAGATGCGGCCCACTCACTTGGCACCACATGGAACGGGCGCAAGATCGGCACCATTGGCCGGGTGGGCGCGTTCAGCTTCCAATCCTACAAGATGGTCAATGCGGGCGAAGGCGGGATCATGGTCACCGATGATGCCGATTTGGTGGCGCGTGCGGTGATCATGTCAGGTGCTTATGAACACAACTGGGCCAAGCATGGCGTGGCCGAAGACGTTGATCTGAAAGCAGCCTTTGCCCGCTGGCAGAACAAACTGCCGCTCTACAATCTGCGCATGTCGAACCTGTCGGCGGCGGTGATCCGGCCGCAAATCCGGCATATCGACCGGCGCGTGACGGACGGGCTGGCCAATCATGATTACGTGGCAAAGGCGCTCAACACCTGCCCCTGGATGGACGTGCCGCCACCGCTGCCCCCCGAAAGCCGCGCGCCGGACAGCATTCAATTCAACCTCGTCAACATGACGGAAGGCGAGCGCAAAGCCTTCGCCAAGGCCGCCGCCGAACACGGCGTCAAGGTGCAGATCTTTGGCCTTTCAACGGACAACGCGCGCGCCTTCTGGAACTGGCAATTCCTGCCCGAAGCCGCGCCCGACCTGCCCAACACCCGCGAAATGCTTATGCGGGCCTGCGATGTGCGCCTGCCCGCCCGGCTGACCCGCGGTGATCTGGATGCGGTGATCGACGTTCTTTTGACGGCGGCGCAGGATGTGATGGAAGAACCCCGCGCCTACGGCACTTGACGCGCGCGCACACCGCGCCTTTCATGGCACCATGACACAGGATTTTTCCAAAGGCGCCGCGTGGATGGCAGGAAAGGTCATCCCCATTCACGACGCCAAAGTCGGCGTGACCGATTGGGGGCTGACGCATTCCGATGTAGTCTATGACGTGGTGCCCGTGCGCGAAGGGGCCTTCTTTCGATTGCCCGATTACCTGGGCCGCTTTGAGGCATCCCTGTCCGAGGGCCGCATGGATGTGGGCATGGGCGCGGCAGATATCAGGCAAGCGCTGCACCAGATGGTCTCCGCGTCCGACCTGCGTGCCGCGTATGTCGCCATGGTCGCCGCGCGAGGCACACCGATCATCCCCGGCAGCCGCGATCCCCGCGACTGCGCCAATCACTTCTACGCCTGGTGCGTGCCTTATGTGCATGTGATCAAACCGGACGTGGCAGAGGCAGGTGCCGATGTCCTTCTGTCCGACACCGTGCGCCGCATCCCCGAGGACAGCGTGAACCCAAGGGTCAAGAACTACCATTGGGGCGATTTCACCCAAGGGCTGTTTGAGGCCAAGGAGCAGGGCTTTGAAACCGTGCTGCTGGCTGATCACGCAGGCAATGTGACCGAAGGGCCGGGCTTCAACCTTTTCGCGTTAAAGGACAACCGCATCATCACACCGGACCGCGGCGTTTTGCAGGGCATCACCCGCCAGACCGTGCTGGAGATGGCCGCGGCCGAGGGGTTCGATGTGGAAACCCGCGCGCTGCCTGTCGCGGAATTGATGGAAGCCGATGAGGTCTTTCTCAGCTCGTCGGGCGGGGGTGTCCTGCCCGTGCGGCGGATCAATGATCGGGTGTTTTCCAATGGCAGCGCCGGGCCCGTAGCGATGAAGCTGCGCCAAAGGTATTTCGACCTGACACGCGATCCCGCGTATCGAACCGAGATCACTTATGCCTGAAGCATCTCCACCTGATCTTTCAGGAAAGGGTAGGCCGCGATGGCCGGGGCCAAGACGCTTTGCTGCAAAATAGGCCGAAGCGTCGCGGCAACCTGCGCAGGCATGTCTTGCAGCAATTCCTTCCGCGCCGTGACGCTGATCGTTCGGCTCAGCGGTTCCAGCGGCAGGGCCATGACGTCAATCTGATCGGCAAAGCGCTGCCCGCGCATCAAGGCCAGCGGCGTCAGGATTGACCACCCCGCCCCCTGCCCGACCAAAGCGAGGATCGCGTGATAGCTATCAAGTTCAAACCGGTGCGGCAGCCGCACATCCTGGCGCACCAGATGGGCGGTGATCAAGCGGCCCATGTGATGGCGCTGCGTGTACTGGATCAGCGGAAGGCGTTTGAGTTGATCCATCATATCGCCCGCAGGATCAATCGCCCCCTTGGGCGCGGCCACGATGAAGCGTTCCTTCAGCAGCGGATGCACCTCCACCCAGTCATCATCACCGCCCAGATCCGCGGCCACGATCACGTCCAGACTGCGCGCATCCAGCAGGTCATAGAGGTAATGACTGGCCCCCGTCTCCAACAGAAACTGACAGCCCTGCAATTCTTCGGCCATATGCGTCAGAAGCTGCGGTGTCACATCGGCCTCGAAATCCTCGATCATGCCCAGCCGAAACCGCGTCAGCACCGACAGGTCGGACATGGCCAGTTCCGCCTTGGCCAGCGCGGCTTCATTCAGGATCACCTGCGCGCGACGTTTGAAGATTTCGCCCGCGGGCGTCAGGCGCACGGGCCGCGCGTTCCGCTGCAATAGCGTCGCGCCCATCGCGGCCTCCAGATTGGTCAGCTGCTGCGACACCGCCGAGGGGCTGGCCCCCAGCCGTTTGGCCGCAGCTGAAATGGAGCGTTCGTCGGCCGCGGCCATGAACACCTCAATGCCCCAGAGCGTGATCCGTCCCGGGCTGTCGACCATCCGCTTGGCCCTTTTACTTGCTCATCTTGGAAAGCTTGTCCTGCAAATCGGAAAGCTGTTTCTTGATCTCGTCCAGCTCTTCTTCCGATTCCGCAGGTTCCGCGATGTCTTCCGCGTCGGAAGACGGCATCGTTGACATGCCCGCCATCGACCCTGTCATCGCTTTCAAGAACGCCTCTTGCTGGGCGCGCATCGCCTCCATCCCCGGCATGCCGGACAGCGGATTGGCTTTGGCCATGTTTTCCATCATCTGGGTCTGCCCGCTGCGCAGCATCTCGAACGTGTTGGCCAGAAAATCCGGCACCATGCTTTGGGCATGGGACGTGTAGCTGCGCACCAGATCATTCAGCACGTTGATGGGCAGCATGTTTTCGCCCCGGCTTTCGTGTTCGGCGATGATCTGCAACAGATACTGCCGCGTCAGGTCATCCCCGGACTTGAGATCGATGATCTGGACGTCGCGACCGGTGCGGATGAATTCCGCGATATCTTCGAGGGTCACGTAATCAGACGTCTCCGTATTGTAGAGGCGCCGACTGGCATAGCGTTTGATCAGCAGGGGTTTTTCAGTGTCTGCCAAGGTCGTCTCTCCGCTATGGCCTTCATGCTGCATGACAGCATAGCAGTTGCCGCGCAAAATGAAAGAGCGAGCACAAGGCCCGCTCTTTGAAGTCGCGTCAGAGTTCCGGCAGGGAGGAATTGGAACCCGTCGCGAAACATGTGTCCCGCCGTGAAGCGGCGCCGGATTACTTGGCGGTTGCTTTCTTGGCAGCAGCCGTCATGTCATCGGTGGCTTTCTTGACAGCCTTGGATGCGTCTTCCTGGATGTCCTTGCCAGCCGCCATCAGCAGCTCAACCGTGTCCATCTGAACCTTCTTCGCGATCTCAGCGAAGGCGGCCATGTGCTCTGCCGCCACTTCGGCGTTGGCGGATGCGAAATCGGTCATCGCCTTGGCGTAGTCGGCAGGCTCCGTCTTGGCTTTGGTAACTTCGGTCAGCTTCGCCAGTGTTGTCTTGGCCCATGTGCCGGACACTTCAGCAGACTTTTCAGCCGCTTCCAGAGCCACACCGGAAAGCTTTTCGCTCAGCGCGGCCTGGTTCTTGAATGCGTCTTCCATTGCTTTGGTGTCGACGGGGAATGCGCCCATCATGTCTTTCATGACGGCGTTGAAATCTTGTGCTTTAGCCATTGTTGTGCTCCTTGATAAGCGTGTCGGCGCGTGTAACTTTCTGCGTCTATAACCCAGATACATGCTGCAGTGCGGCATTTCAAGTCTTTTTTCTGCACTGCAGCAAAATCGTTTACGCTAGGTCACTTTCCGCCGATCCCGCGTTTTGCGCCTTGTGGAACGCGCTCTTTCGAAAAGCATCTTCTCTTGGTGTTGGCCCTTGCACCGTTCCCCCCTCCCCTCCATCCTGCACGTCATGAGCAGCAATCCAACATGGGGCGTGGTGTCTACCATCAAGGCCCCAGCAACCGACATCTTGAACTTCGCCGCCTACCACCTCGATCTGGGCGCGCAGCGGGTGTTCATCTACCTTGATGCCCCCAATGATGCCGCGTTTGCCGCGCTTAAAAACCACCCCAAATGCCGCGTCATCGTCACCAATGACGGCTATTGGAAACGCCGCAAGGGCCGACCAGACAAACACCAACCGCGCCAGACGGCCAATGCCACCCATTGCTACAACCGCGATCCGCAGGTGGATTGGCTGGCGCATATCGATGCTGACGAATTCCTGTGGTCCCCCAAAGACCGGCCCATCGCCGACCAACTGGCCGATGTGCCCGCAGATGCCCGCAGCGCGCGCGTCAAACCCATTGAGGCGCTGGAAAATGACCCCACCGATCCCCCGCCCCCCGGCCAGGTCTGGTGCAAAGGGCACGCGCGGCATTTGCGACCGCGCCGCGCAGAAACCAACGCGATCTATCCCACCTATGGCGATCACCTCAATGGCGGTTTCCTGAGCCATGTGGCAGGCAAGGTGTTCGTGCGCACCGGCGCGCAAAACGTGTCTTTCCGCATCCACAATGCGTTCTTTGATGGTGAGGCCGATCCAGACCCCGCGCCTCTTGACGACATGCGCCTTGTTCACATGCACGCCCACAGCTGGGATCATTTTCAAGCGCTTTACCAGTTTCGGCTGGCCCAGGGATCGTATCGCGAAAGCCTCAAACCCGCGCCCATGCCCGATGGCGTCGCGCTCAACATGAACCAGCTTTTCGCTGCGCTAGAAGAGGACGGCGGCGAAAAGGCCGTGCGCGCGTTTTTCACAGAGGTCTGCACCGCCACGCCGGACCTGCGCGCGCAGCTGGCGGAGTATGACCATCTTTACGCCGTAACCCTCGATCTGGACGCAAAACGCGAAAAACACTTCGCCGATGCGGTCTAAACCGGTAAAAATGCCCGAAATCCTTCACTATTTCGCGTTTTGACCCATCTTTGATTGACCATCACCACCAAGCTGCGTAGATGAGCCATCCCGGTGGAGGCAGCAAAACGCGCCGCTTCCCCAATTCGATACGAAGGCGGGCCAGGTCAGTGTCCGCAAACCTTGTGGACATAAATGACAAAATTTTCTGAGCTGAACCTCAACCCGAAAGTATTAAAAGCCGTAGATGACGCGGGCTATGAAAGCCCCACACCGATCCAGGAAGGGGCGATCCCGCCCGCGCTGGAAGGGCGTGATGTATTGGGCATCGCCCAGACGGGCACCGGCAAAACGGCAAGCTTCACCCTGCCCATGCTGTCGCTTCTGGCCCGTGGCCGGGCGCGGGCGCGCATGCCGCGTTCGCTTGTGCTCTGCCCCACGCGGGAACTGGCCGCGCAGGTGGCGGAAAACTTTGACACCTATTCCAAGAACCTCAAACTGACCAAGGCGCTGCTGATCGGTGGCGTCAGTTTCAAGGAACAGGAAACGATCATCGACAAGGGCGTCGATGTTCTGATTTGCACCCCGGGTCGCCTGCTCGATCATTTTGAACGCGGCAAGCTGATCCTGTCTGACGTGAAAGTCATGGTGGTGGATGAGGCTGACCGGATGCTCGATATGGGGTTCATCCCCGATATCGAACGCATCTTCGGCCTCACGCCATTCACCCGCCAGACGCTCTTCTTCTCCGCGACCATGGCACCAGAGATTGAGCGCATCACCAACACCTTCCTGCAAAACCCCGCCCGGATCGAGGTGGCGCGTCAGGCGACGGCGTCCGAGACGATTGAACAAGGCGTAGTGATGTTCAAATTCTCCCGCCGCGACCGCGCCGACAGTGAAAAACGCACCCTGCTGCGCAAGCTGATCGACAATGAAGGCGAAAAACTCACCAACGCGATCATCTTCTGCAACCGCAAGACGGATGTGGATATCTGCGCCAAGTCGCTGAAAAAATACGGCTATGACGCCGCCGCCATCCATGGCGATCTGGATCAATCCCAACGCACCCGTACGTTGGAGGCGTTTCGCAACAAGGAACTGCGCCTGCTGGTGGCCTCTGACGTGGCCGCGCGGGGCTTGGATATCCCCTCGGTGAGCCATGTGTTCAATTTCGACGTTCCCGGCCATGCCGAGGATTACGTCCACCGCATCGGCCGCACAGGCCGCGCCGGGCGCGATGGCAAAGCGATCACGATCTGCAATCCGCGCGACACCAAAGCTTTTGACGCCGTTGAGGCGCTGATCCAGAAAGAGATCCCCCGCCTCGACAATCCGGTGCCGATCAAGGGCCAGCCGGATGCTGGGGAAGAGGAAAAGCCAAAACCGTCCCGGTCGCGCAAGCGCAACGACGACAAACGCGATGCACCAAAGGCAGATGCGCCACAGGAAGACGCAGCACCCAAAGACGACCAGCCGCGCAAACCACGCCGGTCCCGTGGGGGTGGTGGTGACCGGGGTGACGGCAAAGGGACCGTGGGCATGGGCGATCACATGCCCAGCTTCATCGCCAAAAGCTTTGATGATCGCCGCACCGGTTGACACCTCGCGCGACCCCACCCGCACCGCGCGGGCTTGATCATTGGGAAACGAGTATTTCGGGCCCAAAAGAAGTTGAAACAGACCCGGCTTCTTTTGGGCCGAAAATACTCATGGCACAGTCTGGCCAGCACGCATGCTGTCAAAGTTGCGTCGAAACCGGCCCTTGCGTCACCTTTTGCGCTATCAGCCCTGACCTGACAGCACGGGGCCACTTTTCACGCCCGGTATACTGCCCTATAAGCGCTTAAAATAAAGTCGGTCGAGGACAAGATGGCGAACAAGACCAATGATGCGGATGTGGCTTTTATTCGGGCCCTGGCTGAGCTTCTCAATGAAAACGATCTGACCGAATTGCAGGTCAAACGCGAATACGGTGAACATGACGGGCTGAATGTCCGCGTCAGCCGCAAGACAGAGGTTGTCACCCAAATGAGCGCGCCGGTCATGGCCAGCGGCGGTGGTGCCGCGCCCGCGCCTGCCGCCCCTGCACCTGCCTCTGCTGCGCCCGCCGCCGCACCGGTTGAGGATCCCGCCGATCATCCGGGCGCCGTGACATCACCCATGGTGGGCACCGTTTACATGCAGGCCGAACCGGGTGCGCCTGCCTTTGTGAAAGTGGGCGACAGCGTCTCCGAAGGCGACACGCTTTTGATCATCGAAGCGATGAAAACCATGAACCACATCCCGGCCCCGCGCGCAGGCACGGTGAAGCGCATCGTGGTGGAAGATGGCGCCGCTGTGGAATATGGCGCGCCGCTCATGATCATCGAGTAAGCCGCGATGTTCGATAAAATCCTCGTGGCCAACCGGGGCGAGATTGCCCTTCGCGTGATCCGCGCCGCCCGGGAAATGGGCATTCAGACGGTCGCCGTGCATTCCACCGCCGATGCCGATGCGATGCATGTGCGCATGGCCGATGAAAGCGTGTGCATTGGCCCGCCTCCGGGGTCGGAAAGCTATTTGTCGATCCCCGCGATCATCGCCGCCTGTGAAGTGACCGGCGCACAAGCGATCCATCCGGGCTACGGGTTCCTGAGTGAAAATGCGAGTTTCGTGCAGATCGTCGAGGATCACGGCCTCACCTTCATTGGCCCCACGGCGGAACATATCCGCATCATGGGTGACAAGATCACCGCCAAGGAAACCATGATTGAGCTCGGCGTGCCATGCGTGCCGGGATCAGATGGTGGCGTGCCCGATCTGGCCGCCGCCAAGGCGCTTGGCAAAGAGATGGGCTATCCGGTGATCGTCAAAGCCACAGCCGGTGGTGGCGGGCGCGGGATGAAGGTGGCGAACTCAGCCGCTGACATTGAAACCGCCTTCCGCACCGCGCGGTCAGAGGCGAAAGCAGCCTTCGGCAATGATGAGGTCTATATTGAAAAATACCTCACCACGCCGCGCCACATAGAAATTCAGGTTTTTGGCGATGGCAAGGGCAAGGCGGTGCATCTGGGCGAACGGGATTGTTCGCTGCAACGCCGCCACCAGAAAGTGTTTGAAGAGGCCCCCGGCCCCGCGATCAGCGAAGAAGAACGCGCCAGGATCGGCAAGGTCTGCGCCGATGCCGTGGCGCGGATCAACTACACCGGCGCGGGCACGATCGAATTCCTCTATGAGAATGGCGAATTCTACTTCATCGAAATGAACACCCGCCTGCAGGTGGAACACCCGGTGACGGAAGCCATCTTTGGTGTCGACCTGGTGCGCGAACAGATCCGCGTGGCCGCCGGGTTGCCCATGTCGTTCGGCCAAGAGGACCTGGTCATCAATGGCCACGCCATCGAGGTGCGCATCAACGCGGAAAAGCTTCCCGAATTTGCACCCCGCCCCGGCAAGATCACGCAGTTCCATGCGCCGGGCGGCCTGGGCGTGCGCATGGATTCAGCGCTTTATGATGGCTATTCCATCCCGCCCTATTACGACTCGCTCATTGCGAAACTGATCGTACATGGCGCAGATCGGCCCGCCGCTTTGGCGCGTTTGAGCCGAGCGTTGAATGAACTCATCGTCGATGGGATCGACACGACCGTGCCGCTCTTCCACGCGCTTTTGGCAGAAGAAGACATCCACACCGGTGACTACAACATTCACTGGCTCGAAAAATGGCTGGAAACCAACCTTCAGGAATGATGGTCCGCTCTTGACCTTGGGCGCATGGGCATCATCCTGGGCAGGCAGACCGCCGGTTCCGAAGGACCGCCCATGAAGGATTTCGATCCGCCCCTCACGCCAGATCTTTTGCTGCACGCCTACGCCTCGGGGATTTTCCCGATGGCGGAATCGCGCGGGGATCCGGGTATGTTCTGGGTCGATCCACGGATGCGCGGGGTGCTGCCGATTGATGGGTTTCACATCTCCCGCTCCCTGGGGCGTCGCATGCGCCAAGGGGATTACCGCGTCAGCCTGAATGAGGATTTCGCGGGCGTGGTCGCCGCCTGCGCCGAACGGACCGACACATGGATCAGTTTTGAGATTGAGGCCCTCTATTCCGGGCTGCACGATCTGGGCCATGCCCACTCGCTGGAGGTTTGGGAGGGCAACACGCTGGCCGGCGGGGTCTACGGCGTGGCCCTGGGCGGTGCGTTCTTTGGGGAAAGCATGTTTTCTGCACGACGCGACGGGTCGAAACTGGCCCTTGCGCATCTGAGCGATCACTTGCGCCGTTGCGGATTTTCCCTCTTTGACACGCAGTTCATAACACCCCATTTGATCAGCCTGGGTGCCTTTGAAATCCCGCGCCGTGAATATCGCGCGCGGCTGCGGGAAGCGCTGCAGATTGACACCTCGATCCATACCAAACCGCTGGATCAAAATCACTCGGTGATGCAGCGCACCACCCACACGTCATAGCGCGGGTGTTCCAATGCGTTCAGCGCGGGCGATGACGCAAGCATCCAACCGCTGAACATGTCGCGTCCCCGGGCCATATCGCGAATGACGAGGTAGGCATAAGCCTCCGCCACTGCATCGCCCTGGGGGTATCGGCATTCGGTCATGCGCACGGACAGCGTGCCAAACAGCACTTCGCTGCCGTTTGCCAACTCCAACTCACTGACCTCGGCATCCGTCTTGTCGAGGCCGCGCAGCACAGCGCCCTTGCCCACGGCAACATCCTGCGCGAGCGCGGCGGGCGCAATGAAAAAGGCCGCAATCAGGCCTGCCAGCATTCGCTTCATTGATCGCCCTCATCCCCGGCGACGAATTTGGTGAGAAGGGAAATCAGGCTGACAGATCCTTGGGTGAACTGAATTTCATCACCCGGTGCAAAGGCAAAAGGCGACCCACCTGGCAGGATTTCCACGAAATTTCCACCAAGCAAACCTTCCGACGAAATGGCCACCGCGCTGTCATCGGGCACCTCGATCCCGTCGCGCACCGAAAAGGACGCCATGGCGCGGAAGGTTTCCACATCCAATTCCATCTCTGTCACGCGGCCGACTTTCACGCCGGCTAATCGAACATCGGTTCCCACATTCACGCCATCCGCGCTGCGGAAACTGGCGGTCAACTCATATTCGGATGCATTGCCGGACACACCAGCCACCTGACCGGCATAGACCACAAAGCCAATGGCCACGGCCAAAACGGCCGCGCCCACGATGGTTTCTGTTGTTTGTTGAGCGGACATGTGGATCACCTCGACGCTGCTTGACGCCTGTCTAACCCCTTCGCTGACCAGACCCCAGAAAATTCGCAGAATTTTCGCGAACGAATTTTGATGCGAAAATTCTCAGGGGATCAGCTGGCCGTCGCGCCTTCTTTCTTGGCGTCGGAATAAATCATCAAAGGCGCCGCGTCAGAGTTCACAGCCTCTTCATTCACGACCACCTCATCGACATCTTCCATACCCGGCAATTCGAACATGGTGTCGAGCAGGATGTCTTCGAGGATCGATCGCAGCCCCCGCGCGCCCGTCTTGCGTTCAATTGCCCGCTTGGCGATGGCCGACAGGGCATCTTCCGTGAAGGACAGCTTCGCATCTTCCAACTCAAAAAGCCGCTGATACTGTTTCACAAGCGCGTTCTTGGGCTCCGTCAGGATGGTGACAAGCGCGTCTTCATCCAGATCCTCAAGCGTGGCGATCACCGGCAAACGGCCCACAAATTCCGGGATCAGCCCGAATTTCAGCAGATCTTCAGGTTCCAGATCAGTAAAGATCTCGCCCACACCGCGCGCATCCACATCACGCACATCCGCGCCAAAGCCCATGGCTGAGCCCTTGCCGCGCTGCGCGATAATTTTGTCGAGCCCCGCAAAGGCACCACCGCAGATGAAAAGGATATTCGTTGTGTCCACTTGCAGGAATTCCTGCTGCGGATGCTTGCGGCCACCTTGCGGCGGCACGGCCGCCACGGTGCCTTCCATCAGTTTCAGAAGCGCCTGCTGCACCCCTTCACCCGACACGTCGCGCGTGATGGACGGATTCTCCGACTTGCGCGTGATCTTGTCGACCTCGTCGATGTAGACGATGCCGCGCTGTGCACGTTCCACATTGTATTCAGACGCTTGCAGCAGCTTGAGGATGATGTTTTCCACATCCTCCCCCACATAACCCGCTTCCGTCAGCGTCGTGGCATCGGCCATCGTAAACGGCACGTCCAGAATGCGCGCCAGAGTCTGCGCAAGTAGCGTCTTACCGCAACCCGTCGGACCGATCAGCAGGATGTTGGATTTCTGCAGCTCAATTTCACCAGACTTGCCGGAATGATTGAGGCGCTTGTAATGGTTATGCACCGCAACAGACAGCACGCGCTTGGCCATCGCCTGCCCGATAACGTAGTCATCCAGCACATCGCAAATCTCACGCGGGGTCGGCACACCCTCGGAAGATTTGAGACCCGCGGTCTTCGTCTCTTCCCGGATGATATCCATGCAAAGCTCAACGCATTCATCGCAGATGAACACCGTGGGCCCTGCAATCAGCTTGCGCACCTCATGCTGGGATTTACCGCAGAAACTGCAGTAAAGGGTGTTTTTGCTGTCGCCGCCTGAACTGTTCGCCATGTTTCAACCTCTGGCAGCGTGTTCCGGCGCAGTTTCCCGCGCCCTTCCGCCGCTATTCGCTCCGTAGAATGCCAGCCTAGAACAGGCCCTCAGGCATCACAACGCCAAAATGCCCCTCTGGGCCGCGCCCCGCCCGGCGCGCGCCATGCGCGCCGAACGTGTTATTTAACCGCCTTACTCTTCATCATCCTTGGGGCGGTTTTCGACGATTTCGTCGATCAGGCCCCAATCCTTGGCCGCTTCCGCATCCATGAAATTGTCCCGCTCCAACGCGTCTTCCACTTTCTTGAGCGTCTGACCGGTGTGCTTCACGTAAATCTCATTGAGCCGCCGCTTCAGCTTCAGCGTCTCTTCGGCGTGGATCATGATGTCGGTCGCCTGGCCCTGATACCCGCCCGACGGCTGGTGCACCATGATTCGGCTATTGGGCAGGGAAAACCGCATGCCCTTCTCACCGGCCGTCAACAGAAGAGACCCCATCGAGGCCGCCTGCCCCACCACCAGCGTGGACACTTTGGGTTTGATGTACTGCATCGTGTCATAGATCGACAGCCCGCTGGTCACGACACCACCGGGGCTGTTGATATACATGGAAATTTCCTTCGACGGATTTTCCGCCTCAAGGTGCAAAAGCTGCGCGACAATCAGGCTCGACATGCCGTCATGCACAGGGCCGGACAGGAACACGATGCGTTCCTTCAACAGCCGTGAGAAAATGTCATACGCCCGTTCCCCGCGGCTGGTCTGTTCAACCACCATGGGTACGAGGGTGTTCATGTATACGTCGTATGGATCCTTCATGGGGCCCTGCCTGTCTTACGTTTGCCGATGATTAGCCATGAGTTGCTAAAATTGTATTAGTACCGCGCCCATGACCCGACCGGGCCACCGCTTGGTAAAATGCAACGTAAGTCGCCAAGGGGGGAATGACCAGATGACGAGGGCGGAAATGCGCAATTTCCTTCTTGCCAGACATTGTCTTCTGCACTTGCCCCCTCTTGCGTTAAGTCCCTGTTAATGTTGCGGTCGTTGCACCCGCTCTGATTTCCCTTCGAGCAAGGAGCTGATTCCATGGTCGTCACCCTCAACCGCCGTGCAGAGATCACCCTGCAAACGGCCTGGTCCGTGGGCTTTGATGGCCAGCCCCTTGCCCTGTCAGACGGCGCGCGCGCCACGATTGCACAATGCCGCGCAGGCTACGTGCGACTTTTGAACAGCGACACGGCCCCCTACATCTTTGGCTCCACCACCGCGCCCGGCGCGCGGGCCAAAACGAAGCTTTCTGAGGCGGATCAGGCCAAACTCGTGGACCTGCAAAACCTCTGGGCCTCCCGCAAGATCGGTATGGGGGAGCGTGTTCTGCCCGACCACGCAACCCGGTTGATCCTGCTGGCGCGGGTGGCCAGTTTTCTTGACGGGCACACTGCCATCTCTTTGCCCACCGCAGAATGGGTGGCCGCGCTCAGCGAAAAACCCATGGGACAGATCATGCTGGATGCCGCCACCGGCCCCGGTGAGGTGATGCCGCTCAGTTGCCTTTACCCCGACCATTGGGATATCACCCTGCAAGCTGGTGAGATCATGGCGCTTTACAATGGCTCCCCCTGTGCGACAGGGCTCGTGCTGGATGCAGCGCTGACCGCACAGCGACGCCTGTCGCTTATCCACCGGATCATGGCCCTGATCATAGAGGCCGTGGGCGCGCCAATGGATGCCTACGACCCCGCCATCGCCGATGTCAGCACGGACCCGCATATGCAATCCGCCATCGCCGTGCTGAATGACCACCTTCGGGACGTGCCGCGAGAGGACAGGTTGCCCCATCAGGCCCCGGTCAGCTGGCGCATCATCCCCACCGTTCTGGCCAGCCAGATGCACGCGGTCACCCACGCGGAAACGGCAGCGCGCCACGCCATTCAGTCGGTGGCGCAAAACCCGCTTTACGTACCACCAACCGCCGCTCACCCAGATGGGCGCATGCTGTCGAACGGCGGCTATCACAACCATCAGGCCAGCCGCGCGATTGATACGCTGAACGCAGCGGGGGCCGATATCTGCGTTCTGATGGGCAAACAGACCGCACGCATGATGGATGGCACGCCGTTCGGGTTGCCCAGCCTTCTGGTGGAACCTGGATCGGGCGTTGTGGGCACCGAATTCATCGCGTGGTCGCAAGCGGGCATCGGCGAACGTGCCCGCCAGGCAGCCACCCCCGCCACGCTGCCCACGGGGCTGGAGGACCCGGGCGGCGGGCAATCCGATGTCGCCTCCCCGATCTTCATCGCCTATGAACGCCACCTTGATATCTCTGACGCGGTGGCCGCCGCCATGACCTCCCTGTCACTGGCCATGGTGCAAACCTACCGCCTGTCGGGCCGCACACCTCCGGCCGGGCTGCGGGACATGTATGACACCATCGCCACCCACGTGGTGCCCTTCACGCCGGAGCGTTTTGTCGACCTCGGCACTTCTATGCGCGCGCTCAAGGATCTGTTTTCCGATGCCGTCATCGGCCAGGGCGCGCTTGCCCCTTACATCACAGACGATTACGGATGTGCCCCATGACCGACATCACCATTGCTGAAACCACCGCCGATGACATCGCCACCATCCAAAAAATCGTATCCGACACCGGGCTTTTCCCGCCCGACCTTGTGCCCGACCTGCTAGACCCTGCGCTCAAGGGTGAAACATCCGAATTCTGGCGCAGCGCATATGTCGGGTCAGAGGTGGCGGGCTTTTGCTACACCGTGCCGGAAATGCTGACCGAAGGGGCGTGGAACATCACGGCCATCGCCGTCGACCCCGCCCGCCAGGGCACCGGCATCGGCGCGGCCCTTCTGTCTGAGGTGGAAAACTGGCTGACATCCAAGGGCCAGCGCCTCATCCTGATAGACACATCAAGCGGCGAAGATTTCACCCGCACCCGCGCCTTCTACGTCAAAAACGGCTACGAAGAAGAGGCCCGGATCCGCGATTTCTGGGCCGAAGGGGACGACAAGGTCGTGTTCCGCAAGGCGCTTTGACCGCGCCGCACCACCCGCCCCTATCGGATCACAAACACCGATTGCTTGGCGTGCCGGGCTACCCGCGCCGCATTGGGGCCGATCAGGTAGTCCTTGAACGCCGGGCTGTGCGCGCCCACGAAGATGCCATCCACATTCAGCTCGGACGCGGTTTTGATGATCTGGTCATAAACCGTGCCCCGCGCGATATGGATCTGCGTCTCGACACTGGCCGGAACATGCGTCGTGGCCCAATCCCGCAGCGCCTTTTCATGTGCAGACACAACATCTGACGCATGATCCGAGGACAGCGCCGCGCTGACAATCGACATCCCGTCATCCGGCACGACGTTGAGGATATGCAGCGTCGCCCCTTCGTGCTGAGCCGTCGCTATGGCGGCCTCAGTGCAGCGCGTCGCGCCATCGGGGTCATTCACATCAACCGCAAGAAGGAGAGTATTAAACATGTCTTGGTTCCTTAAAACGCCGGCTGCGTGGCCCGGCGCCTTTGCAGCAGAACGATACCCATCAGCAGGATCAGCGCCGGGATGAAGAAAAGCTCTTTGGGCATACGCTCATTTTCGATCTGCACGGCCGTGATCTGAACCGGGCTGTCGCCATAAAAGTCATATTCATTGCCAAGGCTTTCGAAGAAGGGCGTGCCGGGGAACGGCTCATCCATCGCCAGCACATCGCCATCGGGAATAACAGCCAGGCCTTGCGCATCCAGCGCCCCTTCCGCATCGCCCGCAATCGCAGGCAGCGTGATGGTGGTGGGCCGCGTGTTGCCCGTGTCGAAATCCGGGCCTTCAATGATCACGCGCACCTCCTTGCCGTCCTCGGCACCGGCCATCAGCTCAAACGCCGCAGGGCCTGTCGCGGTGGTGTATTTGTCGCTCACTTGATCCAGGAAGAAATCCGGCCGGAAGAGCATGAAGGCGATGAAAAGCAGCACGACCGTTTCCCATTTTCGGGACTTGGCGATGAAATACCCTTGCGTGGCGGCCGCGAATAAAAGCATCGCGATCAGGGATATGAAGAAGACCAGAATGGCCTTGGCAAAGCCCACATCAATCAGCAACAGATCAGTGTTGAAGATGAAGAGGAACGGCAGAAGCGCCGTGCGGATGTCGTAGGCAAAGCCCTGCACACCAGTTTTGATCGGATCACCGCGTGAAATGGCCGCCGCCGCATAGGCCGCAAGGCCCACCGGTGGCGTATCGTCGGCGAGAATTCCGAAATAGAACACGAAAAGGTGCACGGCAATGAGCGGGAAAATGTAGCCCGCTTGTGCGCCGACCGAGATGATGACCGGGGCCATCAGCGAGGACACCACGATGTAATTCGCCGTGGTGGGCAAGCCCATCCCGAGGATCAGCGACATCACCGCGACGAGGATCAGCAGGATCCAGATATTACCGCCCGCGATGACCTCAACCACCTGACCGATGACTTGGTGCGCACCCGTCAGGCTGATGGTGCCGACGATGATACCCGCCGCACCCGTGGCGACGCCAATCCCGATCATATTCCGCGCACCCAGGATCAACCCATCAACAAAATCCCGCCCGCCTTGGGCCGTGGCGGCACTAAACGCCTCGCCTCGGAAGAACGCCTTGAGCGGGCGGTGGGTGAGCGCAACAAAGATCATGAAGATCGTAGCCCAGAAGGCCGACAGCGACGGCGACAGCCGATCAAGATCATCCGTGCGCACCATGAGGTTCCACACCAGAATGAAAATCGGCAGCGCGAAGTAAGCCCCGCCCAGCAGCGTGGGCGTCAATCGCGGCGCCTCAAGCGGGCCGTCGGGGTCATCCATCGCCACGTCGGGGTACTTCGACGCGTAGTAGACCAGCACGAGGTAAAGCACCGCCACGATGGCCACACCGCCATAGACGCTTTCCGTCATGAACCCGTCCAGCACGCCGCGCAGCAGGATCATCGCGTAGGTACAAATCCCAAGAAAAATGAAGCCTGACAGGAACAAGATCAGGATCAGAACCGGCCCGATATGACGCCCTGCCTTTTTCAAACCCTGCATCTGCATCTTCAGCGCCTCAAGATGCACGATATAGAGCAGCGCGATATAGCTGATCACTGCCGGCAGGAACGCATGTTTGACCACGTCGATGTAGGGAATGTTCACGTATTCCACCATCAGGAAGGCCGCCGCGCCCATCACAGGCGGGGTCAGCTGACCGTTGGTAGACGATGCCACCTCAACCGCGCCCGCCTTCTCCGCCGGAAATCCGATCCGCTTCATCAGCGGGATGGTGAAGGTGCCGGTGGTCACCGTGTTGGAAATCGACGAGCCGGAGATCATGCCCGTGAGCATCGAAGACAGGACGGACGCCTTCGCCGGGCCGCCCCTCAACGCACCCAACAACGCCACGGCCACCTTGATGAACCACGATCCGCCCCCTGCCCTGTCCAGCAACGCGCCGAAGAGCACAAAGAGGAAGATCATGGTGGTGGACACACCCAGCGCGACACCAAAGACGCCCTCGGTCTGCATCCAGTAATGGCCCAGCGCCTTTGACAGCGATGCACCGCCATAGTTGGTGATATTGCGCGCCCATTCCGAATAGCCACCGAAGAAGGCAAAGGCGACAAACGCACCCGCAATGATCACCAGCGGCAGGCCGAGGGATCGGTAAACAGCGGTAAAGAGGACAAACATGCCGATGCAGGACATTGTGATATCAGACGGGCTCCAAAGGCCCGGTCGGTCGGCGATCTCAAAGCGGAAGACCACCAGGTAAAGACAGGACGCCACGCCGAGGATCAAAAGCGCCCAATCATAGACAGGGATGCGATCCTTGGGGGACCCTTTGAAAAGCGGGAATGCCAGCGTGGCCAACATGATCGCGAAGGCCAAATGCACAAACCGCGCCTGCGCCACGATATTGGCGAAGATGTTCATGCCCGTGGCCTGCGCCAGAACGCCGGGGACCTTGGAGGCGATGTAAAGCTGGAACAGCGACCAGGCAATGCAGGTGCCGATGATCAGATTGGCCTGCCAGGCCGCAGACGGGTTGCGCGCGCCAGTATCGGCCTCCGCCACCATGTCATCTGCGCTACGCGCATCGGTGTCCTGTGCCATATTGTGTCCCCCTGGTCTCTTTCTGAGACATATTTTTTGGTTGGGTTGAACTGCCCGGACGGGCCGGACAGCTCTGGTTTTTGTGCGAAAGTTTAGTCGATCAGACCAAGCTCTTTGTAGGCCTTGGCCGCACCATCATGCAGCGGGGCAGACAGGCCATCCTTGACCATCTGGGCCGGGTCAAGATTGGCAAAGGCCGGGTGCAGGCCTTTGAAATCCTCGATATTTTCCATCACGGCCTTGGCCACGACGTAAACCGTGTCTTCCGGCACATCGGCAGAGGTCACGAATGTTGCGCCCACGCCGAAGGTCGTCGTGTCGGTGTCCGTGCCCTTGTACATGCCGCCCGGAATGGTCGCCACGCGGTAGAACGGGTTGTCAGCGACCAGCTTGTCGATCGGCTCACCCGTCACGGACACAAGCTTGGCGTCGCATGTCGTGGTGGCTTCCTTGATCGCGGCGGCCGGGTGACCGATGGTGTAGATCATCGCGTCAATGTTGCTATCGCACAGCTGCTTGGCCATCTCGGAACCCTTATACTCGGTCGCCAGTGCCAGATCATCCATGCCGATGCCAAACGCGTCCATCACCACTTCCATCGTGGCGCGCTGGCCGGAACCGGGGTTACCCACATTCACCCGCTTGCCCGCGATGTCGGCAAAACCTTCGATGCCGCTGTCGCCACGCACGATCAGCGTGAAGGGTTCGGGATGCACGGACATAACCGCACGGATGTTCGGAAACGCCGCATCGCCTTCGAACTTGGAGGTGCGGCGTTATAGGCGTGGTACTGCCAGTCGGACTGCGCCACACCGAACTCAAGCTCACCGGCTTTGATGGTGTTGATGTTGTAGACGGACCCACCCGTGGATTCCACGGCGCAGCGAATGCCATGTTCCTTGCGGGACTTGTTCACCAGACGGCAGATCGCGCCGCCTGTTGGGTAATAGACACCCGTCACACCACCCGTCCCGATGGAGATGAACTCCTGCGCGGTGGTCATCGAGGCGGCGGTCAGCCCGGCAATCAGCACGGCACCGCTCAGTTTCAATTTGGAAAACATCATTTTCTCTCCCTGGTTTGGTTATCGTCGGGATTGCCCCCAACGTATCCTCTGTGCCACGGCACGCGCGGCTTTAGAGGCTGACGCACACCTGACGCAACGCGGCCCGCCCGGCGGGAAGTTGACTGTAGGATTGGCGCGTACCCGCTACGATACTCAAATCAACTGGAGGCACAAGGGCCGGTTGAATGGGCCTCAAACGACCTCCTCCACCAGCGACGCACGGGCTTAGCCATGGCAGGGTATTCAGAAATCAATGCGCACGGCCCATGTCAGCGCGTCAATACTGAGGCACTTTTTCGCCCCGCGCCGCATGCTCACTGGCGATGCCTATGCGCTTGGACCGCGTGGCCTCCGTTTTCGCCCCCGCGATCCACCGCAGAATATTGCGGCGGTAGGACGGTGCGGCTTGATCCCACCATGACGTGGCGTCATGCGCGCTCAGGGCCTGCACCAAATCCTCCGGTTCCTCCAACGCATCGACCTTGGCCATCGCGTTCCATTTGCCCGATTGCTTGGCCCGCGCAATCGCGGCGCGACCCGGCGCTTGCATCAAACCCTCCGCCTCCAGCCGCGCGGCGCGGTCTTTATAGGTCTGCGCCCAGGCCTGTTCCTTGCGCGGTGCCAGCAGTTGCATCGTACGATCATCATCCAGCTTCATGCGCCGGCCATCGACCCAACCATAGGCAATCAGCACATCCAGAACTGTGTCGCGTGAGACGTATTTGTCCCGATGCGCAGCTTTCCATGTCACCAGCCAGATCGGCGCGTCCTGCCCATGATGCGCTGCCATCCACTGCCACAGCTCCTCAGGTGATTGCACCTCGACATGTTCAAAGCGATCAGGATCGTGGCTCATCGACCCGGCTCGGCAAAGGTCAGAAGCGGCATCGCATCGCGGGCCAGTGCCTCAACATCATCCACCACGTCGCCCGACAGCCACGCCGCTTTCGTCAGGTCGTGGCGCACCATGAGGGATTTCAGCTTGATCACCTCGGCATGGCGATGCTCTGCGTGATCGCTGAACCCCTTCGGCATGGCAGTCAGAGACATGGATCGATCCAGATCGCGGCCACTGCCTTGCAAGGCGGACAGCACCTGATCAAATGCCTCGGCCCGCTCAACCATCGCATCGCGCATGGGCCACAATTGCTTGGGCGACAGATTATAGTACCCGGCCGCCGCAAAACCGCCTGCCGTGTCCAGATGCACGTACACAATCCCCGCCATTTCGGACTTCGTGCCACTTGGGCTCAAAAGCCCCCCAACGCTGGTTTTGTAAGGCGATTTGTCCTCAGAAAAGCGCACATCGCGGTTCATCCGAAACAGCGTTGTCTTGCCACCCATCAAAGGCCGTTTGGCATCTGTCAGCCGATTTGACAGCGCCTCCAGCAGGTCGATGAAGGGTGCCTCTACATCCGCCTTGAAGCGTGATTTGTTGGCGTTGAACCATTCCCGATCATTGTTTTTTTCCAGACCTGCCAGAAAATCAAAAGAGGCTTTGGAAAATCCATCTGATAAAGACATCGCGTCGTCCTTCCTATTCCGCCGCAAGGCGAAGCTCGTCAGCAGGTTGCGTCTGGGTTGCAGCGTCTGACTTGGCGCGCTTCTCTGCTTTGCGTTCCATGCGCAGATAGGTCTGATAAATCGCAGGCACACCAATCAATGTCAGGATCGACGCAAAGCCGAGCCCCGCCATGATCGTCACCGCCATGGACGCAAAAAACGCATCCGACAAAAGCGGCACCATCCCAAGAATCGTGGTAGCCGCCGCCAATGTCACAGGCCGCAAACGACTGACGGAGGCCGTCACGATGGCCTCGCTTTGCGGGCGGTCCTCTTTCTGAGCGTCAATCTCTTCGACCAGAACAATGGCGTTCTTGATCAACATCCCCGACAGGCTGAGCAAGCCCAGAAGCGCGGTAAAGCTAAACGGCAAATCCGCAAACAACAGGCCAAGCCCCACCCCCGTGACGGCCATCGGCACCACCGTCCAGATCACCAGCGTTTGGCGCAGCTTACCAAACAGCAGCAGCGTGATCAGGAACATCGACCCAAAGGCCAGCGGCATCTGCTTGCCAAGGCTGGCCTGCGCGGTCGACGCGCTTTCAAATTCCCCGCCCCACTCCATCCGGTATCCCGGCGGCAGCTCCAACGCCTCAATGGCCGCGCGGACCTCCGCGAAGGCTTGCGGCGGCAGAACATCCGGCAAGGCAAAGGCCTGCACGCTGATCGTGGGCACCCGATCGCGTTTCTGGATGACCACATCCCGCGCAATCACGTCAAATCCATCCACCACCTGCGACAGCGCGGTGAACTGCCCCGTGGCCGGGGCATAGATCGGTTGATCCACCAGTTCACTCCGGGCAAGCTGTTCCTCCCGCGGGGTGCGGATCACGATGGGGATCAGGCGGTCCCCTTCGCGCACAACACCCGCTTGCACACCATCCGTGGCCAGCGCCAGCGCCTGTGCCACGTCACCGCGCGATATTCCCAAAGCCTGCGCGCGCTCTTCTGCAAACTCCGGCCGCGTGATCAACGCCCGCTCTCGCCAATCGGTGCGCTCCACCATCAGAAGGTCCGTCTGCCGCTCAAAAATCTGCTGTGCCTCAGAGGCCAGCACGCGCAACACCTCTGGGTCAGGACCGCTCAGCCGCACCTCGACATCCGCGCCCACGGGCGGGCCGTAGATAATCTGCTGCACCCGTGTCTCCGCCCAAGGCAGCGTCTCTCGCGCGGCAACCATCAGATCGTCGCGCAGCGCCGGGATCTGCGTGTGATCGGCCACCCGGATGACCATCTGCCCATAGGTGGGATCAGGGTCTTCGGGCGTATAGGTCAGCATGAACCGCGTCATGCTGGCCCCTATGGTGGTGGTGACCGCAACCACGTCTTCGCGGTCCAAAAGCCACTCCTCCATTCGCGCCAAATCATCTGAGGCCGCATGGATCGTGGTGCCTTGGGCGGCCTGATAGTTCAGATAAACCAGCGGCGTCGTGGCAGGCGGAAAGAACTGTTGCTTGACCAACCCCATCGCACCCACACCCGCGACGGTCGCACCGATAAGTGCGATGATCACCAACCATCGCAGCCGCAGCGCCCCGCGCACCACGGATCCGTAGGCGCGGAAAAAGATCGTGTCATAGGGGTCTTTGCCCTCGTCACCGCTGTCAGTCCTAAACAGGTAACTCGCCAAAAGCGGCGTGACCGTCACGGCCAACAACCAGGACAACAACAGCGAAATGCCAATCACCGCAAACAGCGTGAACAAAAACTCACCAGAGCTGTCAGGGCTAAGCCCGATCCCCGCAAAGGCCAGGATACCAATGATCGTCGCCCCAAGCAGCGGGACCTGCGTGCGCCTCGCCACATCCACCGCGGCATCCACCGCCTTGCGCCCCCGCCGCATCTGCACTTGCATGCCTTCGGCGACCACGATGGCATTGTCCACCAACATCCCCATGGCAATGATCAGCGCGCCCAGCGAAATGCGTTCCACCTTGATGTCGAAAAGGTTCATGAAAAAGAACGTGAAGGACACCGTCAGCAACAGCGATCCGCCCACAACCACCGCCGCGCGCCACCCCATGAAAAGCGCCAGAACCCCGATCACCACGCCCACCGACATGGCGAGGTTGAGAAGGAACGCATCATTGGCCTCCGCCACCACGCGGTGCTGTTCGTAGACCGGCTCAAGCGTGACACCAGCAGGCAGCAGCGGCGCAATCTCTGCCAGCCGTGCCTCCACCGCGCCACCCACCGTCACGATATTGGCCGAGGTGAGCCCCGCAACCCCCAGCGTGAACGCCTCCACCCCGTTGTGGCGAATGATCTGGCGCGGGGCATCCACCCGGTCGCGCGTCACCGATGCCACGTCCAGCAGATTGATCACCTGCCCCTGAAACCCGAAATTTAGCCGCGAAATCGCGCTTTGACTGTCATCTGCCGCGGGCGCTTCCGTACGCAAATCCACCCGGCCTTGCGTCAACGCACCTGTCGGCTCCACCTGATCAGCAGAGGCCACCGCGCCCAGCAACACATCCGGCGGAATGCCAAGTTCGTTCAGCGTCACGCTGGAAGGTTCCACAAAAATCGCCTCTTCGGGCAGGCCAAGAACCTCTGCATTGGCCACGCCTTCCACCGTCAAAAGCTCACGGCGCAGGAACGACGCAATCTCCCACAGATCCGCATCCGAATAGCCTTCCGCCGTCACCGCATAAAGCAGGCCAAACACGTCCCCGAAATCATCATTCACTTGCGGCGGCAACGCGCCATTCGGCAATTGACCCGCGGCGTCCAGCACCCGGTCGCGCAGATCATCCCAGACCTGGGGCAATTCGGTGCCATCATACGTGTCCTTGATGACCACCTCGATGACAGACAGGCCCGGCCGGTTGGCAGAGGTGATGTAATCCACCTCATCCATCTGCTGCAATTCCGCCGACAGCACCTCTGACACCTCATCAGACACCTCTTGCGCCGTCGCCCCCGGATAAGGCGTGATCACCAGCGCGGATTTGAGCGTGAACACTGGATCCTCCAGTTTCCCAACGCTCAGGTACCCAGCCGCCCCGCCAAAAAGGCAAAAGAGAATGAGAAGCCAAGTATAGATCGGTTTTTCGATGGACAGGCGCGCGATCTGCATGGTGTCAGCCCCCGGTCCCGGACAGGCCGACATAGCGCTTCACCCGCGCCCCATCAGCCACGGCATGCGCGCCCACCTCAACGATTTCTGCGCCCGGCTCCACTCCTGTGACCGCCAAGGCCGACCCGGTGGGTGACGTGACAGAAACAGGGCTATGCACGGCGCGCAGACCGTCCTCTGCGGCCTCGACGATGACAACGTAGTGCGACCCATCCGCCGCCGTCGCAATCGCGGTGGAGGGCAGGATCAGATCACCCATCGCAGTGGCCACCTGCCCGCGCACCTGCATGGTTTGGCCGGGCCGCAATCCATTGGCTGCGCTCGGCTCTACGGCCAAGGACACGGTGTAGCTTTGGCCGATCTCACCGGTTTCAGCGCGAAACTCGCGAAACATGAGGGGGATATCACCGGCGCGCCCGGGCAGCGACCCTGTGAACGTCACATCCGCCACATCCCCAATCTCACGCAGCAAACGTTCCGGCAGATCAAACTGCACCCTCACTTCAGACAGATCATGAAGCCGCACAATCGGCTGGCCCGGCTCAACAAATGCGTGCGCGCTGGCGATGCGGTCCGCAACCTGAGCATCAAAGGGGGCAAAAAGCTGCGCATCTTCAAGTGCGGCCCGCGCATCCCGCAATTCAACCTCGGCCAGATCAAAGGCCGTCTGGGCATCCTCCGCCCGGACTTCGGAGGCCACGTTCTTGCGCGCCAGTTCCTCTGCCCGGTCCAGCGCGCGCGACGATTGCTCAAAAGCCAATTGCGCCCGTTCAACCCGGCGCTCAAAAGGGCCCAGATCCAGAACGCCGATCACGTCGCCTTTTGACAAAAACGCCCCCTCCAGCGCGTCCAACGCCTCAATCCGCCCTCCGACTTCAAAGGCCAGCGACACCGTATCTTTCGCCGCGATGCGCCCGAAAAACTGACGCTCCAGCGTCGCGGAGGCCTCTGGCACCATCAGCGTGCGCACGGGCAGCGGCCTGTCGGTCATGCCCTCCGCCCATCCCATCACTGGGGCAAAGATCAAAGAGGTTGCAACGAAGGCTGTCCGCAAGAGTTGTTTCCGCATAGCGTTGATCCTAGGTAAATGGTAGAAGTTCAACCGACCGTTCGGTAGGTAGCCGCTTCGCAAATGAGGTCAAGACGCATGCCGCAAGAAAATCCGCCAAGCGATCGCCGGTCTGAAATCATCGATATCGCCACCGGTCTCTTCCTTGAGACCGGGTTCGCGGGCACGTCGATCAGCACGGTGGCCTCCGCCTGTGGCATCACGAAAGCCAGCCTCTATCATCACTTCACCGGCAAGGATCAACTTTTCGCGGCCTGCGTCACCCATGGCTACCGCGCCGCGCTCGACGAGGTGAAAAAGATCGCGCATTCCGATATGGATCCCGAAGCCAAACTGCGGCACGCCATTGATGTGCTCTATGAGGTGACGGTGATGTCGTCGGTTGGCAAAATGTCCCCCCTCATCGCGGAAGTGTCCAACGCCTTCCCTGGTGTCGCGCGGTCTTTCCATCAGGATTACATCTCCCCGCAGGAAGACCTGATCCAGAACATCATTGATGAGGGCGTCGCGAAGGGCGTCTTCCGCCCCTGCCCGCCTCATCTTTTGATGCATGTTCTGATGGGGCCCATCGTGACGCTATCCCTGTCACGTCAAATGTTTGGCGGCCTCGAAGACTTGGACAGCCATTTCCCCGTTGAGGATCTCAAAAACGGTCATACCGATTTTTTGATACAGTCTCTAAAAGACGGCAATGCTGTTCCCATCGGATAAGTGCCTCAAAGCGCGACCGCGCGCCGGCCGGTCAGGCCCCCCCATCGGAGGCGCCGCGCGCCGTGAGACAGATAGTGGCCTCAAGTAGCGCCCCGCGCGATAGGCCAACTCACATGGCCTCAAGTAGCGCTCCGCGCGATAGGCCAACTAAAACTGGTGCGGTCGGGGGGACTCGAACCCCCACGAGTGTTACCTCACAGCGACCTCAACGCTGCGCGTCTACCAATTCCGCCACGACCGCCCGTGTGCTGGTAAGCCCCGCGCTTCTACGCAATCGGCCTTGTGATGTGAAGGGGTAAAATCACGGTCCTCTGCCCCGCTCTTTCACAACGAAAAACGCGGCGGATGATCCCGCCGCGTTTTGCCATGTTTGCTTGATCTGACAGATCAATCGCCGAGGCTGAAGACCGGCAATTTGCCCGCGGTGGCAGAGGTCGGCACAGCCGTGTCCGTCTCAACGCCCGCCAGTTTCAGCGTGGCCTGACGCAACACCTCAATCCGGTCGGTCTGGTCGGGGGCGAAGACCGGGGCGGACCCGCCGTCCAGCGCGCCCAGCGCGGTTTCGTACCAGTTGATCGCCATGTCGTCATTGGCCGCTGTCCCGAAACCACCTTGCAAGTGATGGCCCACAAGCTCTGCCACAGGCCGGTCACCCAGCGCCGTCAGCAGCAAAGCACCTGCAAGCGCCGTTTGCATGTTGTCGGATTTGTACCCGCTGGCCATGCAAATCTGCGACGTGGTGCGCAGCTGATCCGCGCTCATCCCGGAATTCAGGATCACGCCATTCACATCACCCAGCACCGCGGCTGCGTTCTTGCTGCCGAGGGACGCAATCTGCGCCGTCATCATGGATCCGAATTGATCACACTGCGCCGCGATCTGCTGCGGCGTGGCACCCTGCACCGTGGACATCAGCTCTTCGCCCGACGCCAGCGCGTAGGTCCGCGCGAGACAGAATTGCTCACTCAGCGTGAAGTTGGGATCTGACATGGTGGACACCGTGGTGAACCCGCCGTTCGAGCTGGTCAGCAGATTGACCTTGGAACAGAAGCTGGCCAGCGATTTCTGCTTCGGGGCCGTGTTGAACACGGGCAGCGTGGACGGCTCTGGCTGCGCGGTCTGGAACGTCGGCACGCTTGGCTGCGTAGCCGTGTTGCCAGCAGAAGCCAGCTGCGTTTCCGATTGCGACTTGACCTGACATGTCCCGCCCACACAGCTGAAGCTGGTCGGCGTCGGGGACTGGATCAAAAGATCATTGCGGCGATACCCGTTGGGCGTGGACGCGAACACCATCGTCTTGCACGCACTCGCGTTGCACCAGAAGCTGGATCCGGCAAGCCCTGTGTCGATGATGTAGTCGGTGCTGCCATCGCCATTCAACTCTGCCAGCTGGATAAAGCCTGACCGCTGCAAAAGCTGCTCCGCCGAGGGGTCAGAGCTGTTGGCCACTTCATCCACAGCCTGCGACACTTCCGGCGGAAGACCGGCATACCCTGCACTGCGCGTGGGCGTCACGGTGCCGTCCCGCTGCAATTTCAGCACGGCGCGCACCCCATCGGGCGACTTGGCAATGGCGGAGGCAATATCAGCCCCACCCGCCACCGCGCGGCTATAGGCACCCAAGAGCAGCGTTTTTTCGTATTCGTTCAGCCGCCCTGTCGCCGGGAAGCCCATATAGGCCTGATAACCCGAAATCGCAGACCGAGAGCGCGGCCCAAGCGCGCCATCCGCCACACCCGCGGGGAACCCGAAATAGTTCAGCGATGTCTGAACCTGCCGGTTCTCCGCCCGCTGCGCAGAATATTGCGGGTTGACGTAGACGGTGCGCGTGCGCGTCGTGGTGGTGCGCTGGCGCTGATTGTTCTGATGGTTGACGATCCCGGCGCCCACGGCACCACCGATCAGGCCGCCGACAAGGCCGCCCACAAATTCATCTGCTTTTGCGGTCTCGGCCGGAATGGCCATAACCGACGCGGCGAGCAAGGCCGCAGTAAACTGCTTCAATGGCATAATTAATTCCCTCCAGGTGAATGGCATTCAACAATGCTGGGTTGAAGTTAGCATGGGACATGGTCCAATGTGCAAGTGAATTTGCCAATGATTTTTCCTTTGCAGGCAATCCCTTGCTGGGTTTTTTTGCGATAGGGGCGAATCGTTGCCATTTTTTTCGCAGGACTCACCACATCATGGTCACCTGGATCACATCACCGGGACTCACCGATTACATGGCCGCCTGCCAGGAAATGGAGGCCCGCGCCACCGCCATCGCGCGCGGTGAAGCGGAAGAAGCCATCTGGCTGGTGGAACATCCCCCCCTCTACACCGCAGGCAGCGCCGCTGACCCGGCCGATCTTCTGGAGCCTGATCGCTTTCCCGTCCACCAGACCCGGCGCGGCGGGCAATACACTTATCATGGGCCGGGCCAACGGGTGGTCTATGTGATGCTAAACGTGGGCCAGCGCGGCCGCGACGTGCGCCGCTTTGTGGAACAGCTGGAGGCCTGGACCATCGCCACCCTCGATCAATTCAACGTGGCCGGTGAAATCCGCCAAGGCCGCGTCGGCGTCTGGGTCACCCGCGATGACAAACCCCTGACCGCCACGGGCGCTAAACCCGAAGACAAGATCGCCGCCATCGGCATCAAGATGCGCAAATGGGTCAGTTTCCATGGCCTGTCGATCAATGTGGAACCCGACCTCGACCACTTCTCCGGGATCGTGCCCTGCGGCATTGCCCAGCATGGGGTTACATCTCTGGTGGACCTGGGGCTGCCCGTGGAAATGGGCGATGTGGACACCGCGCTGAAGAAAACATTTCCGCTTGTTTTCAATTCCTTACCGGAAATGAAGCGCCGGGCCTAGATGACGTTGCGGCACGCTGGTCACGAAACGCCTTCCGGCAAGAGGGGTGCGACAATACGCTACCCCAATCGCGCTCAAAACCCCCTTTGTCGCATTGCTCCGACCCGGGCGGGCTTTTAGAGTGCAGGGCAACCTAGCAATCACGCTCGGGCAGCGCCACTAGCCCAAAACGGGAGACAGCCAATGGCAGACGCAGCCGTACACGGCCACGGACATGAAGACACCCGCGGATTTTTCACCCGCTGGTTCATGTCAACAAACCACAAAGACATCGGTATCCTCTACCTGATCGTGTCGGCCTTCGTGGGCCTTCTTGCGGTCGCGTTCACCGTCTACATGCGGCTCGAACTGATGGAACCGGGCGTGCAATACATGTGCCTCGAAGGCGCGCGTTTCATCGCCTCTGATGCAACCTGCACACCCAACGGCCACCTCTGGAACGTGATGATCACCTATCACGGCGTTCTGATGATGTTCTTTGTGGTGATCCCCGCGCTCTTCGGGGGCTTCGGCAACTACTTCATGCCGCTGCAAATCGGCGCGCCGGACATGGCATTCCCGCGCATGAACAACCTCAGCTTCTGGCTCTACGTCACCGGTACATCGCTGGGCGTCGCGTCACTGCTCTCTCCCGGCGGCAACGGCCAGCTTGGCTCCGGCGTCGGCTGGGTGCTCTACCCGCCGCTCTCCACGACCGAGGCAGGCATGTCCATGGACCTCGCGATTTTCGCGGTCCACGTCTCGGGCGCATCGTCCATCCTGGGCGCGATCAACATGATCACAACCTTCCTGAACATGCGCGCACCGGGCATGACGCTCTTCAAAGTGCCGCTCTTCTCATGGTCCATCTTCGTCACAGCCTGGCTCATCCTGCTGGCCCTTCCGGTGCTTGCCGGTGCCATCACCATGCTGCTGACAGACCGCAACTTCGGCACAACCTTCTTTGATCCGGCCGGCGGTGGGGATCCAATCCTCTATCAGCACATCCTGTGGTTCTTCGGCCACCCGGAAGTGTACATCATCATTCTGCCCGGCTTCGGCATCATCAGCCACGTGATCGCCACGTTCAGCCGCAAGCCCGTCTTTGGCTACCTGCCCATGGTCTGGGCCATCATCGCCATCGGCGCGCTGGGCTTCGTTGTCTGGGCGCACCACATGTACACGGTGGGCATGTCCCTGACCCAGCAGTCCTACTTCATGCTGGCCACCATGGTCATCGCGGTGCCCACCGGCGTGAAGGTGTTCTCTTGGATCGCCACCATGTGGGGCGGCTCCATTGAGTTCAAAACACCCATGCTTTGGGCCTTCGGCTTCCTCTTCCTCTTCACCGTGGGTGGGGTCACCGGGGTTGTCTTGTCTCAAGCGGGCATCGACCGCGCCTACCATGACACCTACTACGTGGTCGCCCACTTCCACTACGTGATGTCGCTGGGCGCTGTGTTCGCCATCTTCGCGGGGGTGTATTTCTACTTCCCCAAGATGACCGGCCGCATGTACCCTGAATGGGCAGGCAAGCTGCACTTCTGGGCGATGTTTATCGGTGCCAACCTGACCTTCTTCCCTCAGCACTTCCTGGGCCGTCAGGGCATGCCCCGCCGCTACATCGACTACCCGGAGGCGTTCGCCTTGTGGAACTGGTGGTCCTCGATCGGCGCGTTCATTTCCTTCGCCTCCTTCATCTTCTTCTTCGTGATCATCATCTACTCGATCTTCCGCGGGGCCAAGACGACAGAGGCGAACCCCTGGAACGAATACGCCGACACGCTGGAGTGGACGCTGCCCTCCCCGCCGCCCGAACACACCTTCGAGCAGCTGCCCAAGCAAGAAGACTGGGACAAGCAGCGCGCCCACTAAGGCTTTCGAAAAACATGGAAAGGCCCTCGATACCGGGGGCCTTTTTCTTTTGCGGGTCTCATCGCGCCCATGATACACCGCCTCAAAATACAGCAAAGACTGCCTCATAATGACCAACGAAATCCGCCTCGCCTTCGAACACCCCGCTGGCCGTTCCGCCGCAACAGCGCCCGACGGCCCGCTGGACCGCATCTCCGTCCGCGATCACACGGTGGAGGTCGAAATCGGCGCATTCCAAGCCGAGCGCGGCACCACGCAGCGCATTTGCTTCAACGTGGTGGTGGAGGTCAGCCCCCTTACAGACGTCATCGACGACGATGTCGACCGCATCCTCAGCTACGACAAGGTCACAGAGGCCATCGAGGCCGCCCTCTCCGAGGAACGCCTCAACCTCCTCGAAACCCTCGCCGACCGCGTCGCCGAACGCATCCTTTGGGAACCCCAGGCCGTCCGCACCTTCGTGCGCATCGAAAAGCTTGATCGTGGACCGGGGGCCTTGGGCGTCGAAATCGTCCGCTCGGTCGACGACATCGCGGTCAAAGCGTCGCAAGCCGACACACCTCACCCTCACGTCGTCTTCCTGACAAACCCCGCCGTCACCTCCTCCAATCTCAAAGGCTGGCTCGATCAGCTGGAGGCCCGCGCCGAACCTGTCATCCTCTGCGTCGGCCATTCCGACACCCACGCCCCGCAGACAGGCCACAAAATGACCCAACGGCGCGTCGACCTCCTAGCGCTTGAACAAAACGCTTGGGTGCTCGCAGGCCGCGACGACCGCTGCGTCGTGGTGGGCACGCGCACGGAACTCGACTGGGCCATGAAAAACGGCCAGATCAGCGTCTGGGCCCCCTCCAAGATCGTCCTCGACGCTGTCGACGGCCCCACCACCGGCCCCGATGACCCCGTCGCGCTGACCACATGGTTCGCAGGTCACATTGAGGCCTCCGACCTCACCCTCATCGGCGCCGCCCCCTCCGGCAAGGCGTCCGTGCCCGTCCTCATACAGGACACCGAGGTCGCCGGGCTCTAACCCCCATGCCTTATTACCGCCCCATCCCACAGACTGATCACGTACGCCCACCCGACGCGCACCCCCTCGCGGGCGGCTGGTGCTGGTTCACCCATGTGGAATGCCTCCACCGCGACCGCGCGTCTGAAGTCATCCCTGCCTCAGACCTCCCCGCTGACGCGCTTCATCGCCTTACCGCCCCACGCGCGCCTATCGCCGGGCTGACATTCGACAAACCCACCCTTATGGGCATCCTCAACGTCACGCCCGACAGCTTCTCCGATGGCGGCGACCATTTTGAGCTCTCCGCCGCGGTAGAACGCGCCCTGACCATGCGAAACGAAGGCGCAACCCTCATCGACATCGGCGGCGAATCCACCCGCCCCGGCGCGGAAGAAGTGCCCATCGACGAAGAAATCCGCCGCACCGCCCCCGTGATCGAAGCCATACGCGCAGTCACGAACACCCCCATCTCCATCGACACCCGCAAAGCCCCCGTCGCCCGCGCCGCCGCCGAGGCAGGCGCAAACCTCGTAAACGATGTCGCGGGCTTCACCTTTGACCCCGACCTCGCCCCCTTCTGCGCCTCCGCTAGCCTCCCGGTCTGCGTCATGCACGCCCAAGGCACGCCCGATGTCATGCAAAAAGACCCGCGCTACGACAACGTCGCCCTCGATGTCTATGATTTCCTCTCGACGCGGATCGAGGCGCTTGTCGCCGAAGGCGTCTCGCCCGACCAAATCATCGTCGACCCCGGCATCGGCTTCGGCAAAACGTTGGAGCACAACCTCACGCTTCTGCAAAACCTGTCGCTTTTCCACGCGCTCGGCTGCCCCATCCTCCTAGGCGCATCCCGCAAACGCTTCATCGGCACCATCGGCGGCTCGGACGAGGCGCGCCACCGCGCCCCCGGCTCCATCGCCGTGGCCCTCGCAGGTCTCGCGCAAGGCGTCCAAATCCTGCGGATCCATGATGTACGCGAAACAACCGAGGCCATGCGCCTCTGGCAAGCCTCTACGTTCGGGAAGGTGCCGGGGTAAACCCCGGCCTACGCGAAAAACCCGACTTCACCGCCCGGTTCCGCGGCATCCTTCAACAGATTGAACATGTACTCGGCCACTGACCGGAAGCAGACCACGCGCACGGTCTCATCATCGACCAACCAAAACGCTGCCGCAACTTGCGCAAACCGCGTGCGCCGAAACTGCCCCGGCTTGAACGCCTCACGCGCCATATCAACAGGCGCAAGCTTGGCCACAACTTCGCGAACGGCCGCACCCTTCAGTTCAAACACCGCCCGCGCATCCGACACGTTCACCGCCAGGAAATGCTCACCGCTAAGCGCCTTCTCCAACGCCTTAACCGTCGCCCCGGCTTCCGCATAAGGCACCATGACCATCACCTCATCGGGCGACATCCACGCGACACCCTTGTCACCCGCCAGCGCCACAGACCACACATCCGGCACCGCAACGCCCGCCACCTTCTTGACCGCCGACTTGAATTTCGCCGCCGACAAATCGCCCCGCAGCGTCACCATGCCCTGCAACCCGACCTCGCGCACCGCCACATAGCCCTGATATTCCGCGCCCGGCAGCGCGCTTACAGCCTCAGACATTCTGCTTCTCCCCCTCCGGGTCAAAGAACACCGGGTTTACGATCTTGGCCTTCACCACGGTCCCATCGACGCGTGGAAACTCCAGCACCTCGCCCATCCGCTCCGGTCCGTGATGCACCAGCCCCATGGCAATCCCGCGATCCAGCGTCGGCGAATAGTAGGTCGAGGTCACCCGCCCCTGCACCTTCCGCTGGCCATTGGCATTGGTGCCCTCCGCCGTCGCATAAGCCCCGTCGGGCAGAACTGACCCATCGACCGTTTCCAGCCCGACCAAGCGCCAACGGTTGGGATCGGCCATGTGCTTACGCTCCTGCGCGCGCTTGCCCATGTAGTCCTCTTTCTTCTTGGAAATGGCCCAGCCCATCTCCAGATCCTGCGGAATGACCGTGCCGTCGGTTTCATCCCCGATCATGATGAAGCCCTTCTCAGCGCGCATCACGTGCAACCCTTCGGTGCCGTAGGGCGACACACCAAATTCGGCCCCCGCCTCAAGCAGCGCATCCCAAAGCGCACGGCCCTGGCCAGCCGGCACCGCAATCTCATAGCTCAGCTCACCTGAGAACGAGATCCGATAGGCCCGTGCGCTGATACCCGCCAACGTGACATCCTTGAACGCCATAAACGGCAGCGCCTCGGCACTCACATCATCCTCGGTCAGCTTCTCCAACGTCGCCCGCGCCTTCGGCCCAACAACAGCGATCTGCGCGAATTGCTCCGTGGCATTGACCACGTAAACCTTCCAATCCCACCATTCGCATTGCAGCCAGTCTTCCATATGCGCATGAATGCTATCGGCCCCGCCGGTGGTCGTGTGGCAGAGGAACGTGTCCTCATCCAGCCGCGCCACGACACCATCGTCCATCAAAAACCCGTTCTCACTGCACATCAGACCATAGCGACACCGCCCCGGTTTCAACGTGCTCATCATATTGGTGTAGAGCATATCCAGAAACTTGCCTGCATCCGGCCCTTTGACAATCAACTTGCCCAGGGTCGAGGCATCCAGCAGCCCCAGACGATCGCGCGTCTGCTTGATCTCCCGGATCACGGCGTCCTCAACGCTCTCCCCCGATTTCTGGAACGTATACGGCCGCCGCCACGCCCCCACCGGTTCCCAATGGGCGCCATTATCCTCATGCCACTCATGCATCGGCGTCTTGCGAATGGGCTGAAACAACTCCCGCCGCGCCTCCCCAGCAATGGACGCCATGGAAATCGGCGTATAAGGCGGGCGGAATGTCGTCGTGCCCGTCTGCGGAATGGGCTGCCCCAACGCATCCGACAGGATCGCCAGACCGTTGATATTGGACAGTTTGCCTTGATCCGTGGCCATCCCCAGCGTGGTGTAGCGCTTGGCATGCTCCACGCTTTCGAACCCTTCGCGGGCGGCCAACTGCACGTCCGACACCTTCACATCGTTCTGGAAATCGAGCCAGGATTTCATACGCAAATGGATATCCGCGCCTTGCGGCATCATCCAGACAGGTTCCATCGGGGCAAATTCCGCCTCGCTCACCTCCGGCACCTTGTCCTTTGACGCCTTGCCACCCGTGGCCTTGGCCGCCGCCTTGCCACAAGCATCCGCATCGCGAAGAACAGCGGCCATTGACATCGCCCCATTGGCGCTGCCAGCAGCAGACACAAACGCCTCGCCCGTGTCACCCAACGGCGCATTATCCACATCAGGGCGGAAATGCGCCTCAGCCTCATCCCAGATCAGCTTGCCCCCGCAATGCGACCACAGATGCACCACCGGCGACCAGCCGCCTGACATGGCCACCGCGTCGCAGGAAATCTCTTCCAGCACCGCGCCCTGCCCCGCCTGCGCGCAAATCGCCACGCCGGTCACACGCTTGCCGCCTTTGACCTTGGCGACACCCTTGCCGTTTTCCACGCGGATGCCCAAGGCCTTCGCCTGCTCTGCCAATGCGCCGCCCCCGCCCGCGCGGGCATCCAGAATGGCAGGCACCTCAAGCCCCTGATTTTTCAGTGCAATTGCCGTCAGATACGCATCATCATTGTTGGTCACAACAACCGTGCGATCCCCGATGGACACCCCGAAATTCACTGCATAATCACGAATGGCCGACGCCAGCATCACACCAGGAATGTCATTCCCAGCAAAACTCAATGGCCGCTCAATCGCACCCGTGGCCGTAATCACATGCCCCGCCCGGATCCGCCAAAGCCGGTGACGCGGGCCTTCCGCGTTCGGCTGATGGTCGTTTACCCGCTCATAGCCCAGCACGTAGCCGTGGTCATAAACACCCGCGCCCATCATACGGGTGCGCAGGGTCACGTTGTCCATCGCCTGCAGCTCAGCGACGGTTTCGTCCACGAACTTATCCACAGGCCCGTCATTGACAGTGGCACCGTCAACCGAACCATCCACCGCAGCGCGCCCGCCCCAATGGGCGGTCTGTTCCATGATCATGACCTTGGCACCCGTTTTGGCCGCCGCGAGCGCGGCCTGAAGCCCGGCAACACCACCACCGATCACAAGAACATCCACGAAGGCATAGAAATGTTCGTACTTGTCGTCATCGCCCCGCTTGGGCGCTTTGCCCAGACCCGCAGATTGGCGGATGAACGGCTCATAAACATGCTTCCAGAACGACCGCGGGTGAATGAACATCTTGTAATAGAACCCCGCCGGCAGGAACCGGGCGAGCTTGTTGTTCACCGCGCCGATGTCATATTCCAAGGACGGCCAGTGGTTCTGGCTCTCCATCCGCATGCCATCGTATAGCTCAGTCGTGGTCCCACGCTGGTTGGGCTCAAAGGCGGCCCCTTCGCCCATGTTGAAAATGCCATTGGGCTCTTCGGCACCAGAGGCCACGAACCCGCGCGGACGGTGATACTTGAACGACCGCCCCACAAGCATCTGGTCATTGGCCAGCAGAGCCGAGGCCAGCGTGTCGCCTTCCACGCCCGAGTAATACTTGTCATTGAACCGGAACTTCAGCGTTTTGGAACGGTCGATCAGCCGCCCACCATTGGCCAGACGTGTGCTCATTTGAATGCCCTCCACGTCCAGCCGGGGCGCTTGGCCGTGATCTTGTCCTTCACCCATTGCGGCGGCTCCAGCGTTTGCGCGGGGTACGTGCCATACACCTCCAGTGTCACCGTATCACGCGCCGCAATGAACCACTTGCCGCTGCCATAGCTGTGCCGCCACCGTTCGAAATGCACACCCTTGGGGTTTTCCTTGGCAAACAGGTAGTCGCGAAAATCTTCATCACTCGACCCCGGGCCAAAGCGCTTCAGATGCGCCTCCCCGCCAGGGGTGAATTCGGTCTCTTCACCGGTGATGCCGGTATAGGGGCATGTGAGCTTCAGCATGGGATGCTCCGGTCAATTGCACACGGCAAAAGGGCGGGCACCGCGTGGCACCCGCCCAAAAGACGTGAAGTGTTGTGGGTTGTTTTATTCGATGACAGTGCCGCTTGCTGCACCCGCGTCTGTGCCTGTCGCTGAGCCGCTTGTGGCCGCGTCAGGTTCTGCAGGCGCAATGGCCGGGGCGCTATCTGCACCCGCCGCGCTCGGGTCACCCGGGACGGTGGCCGTCCCAACCGCCATGATGAGCACAAGCGCACCAAGCGCGACAACAACGACCAGCACCCAGAAGGCGCCTGCGCCCCCTGTGTCAATGCTTGTAGGGCGCGGGTAGCGGGATTGTTCATAGTCAGACATGGAATTCCCTCCTTTGCATGTGTGCAGAAGGATGGGAGTGCCTGGTGCGTCTGAGAAGACTGAGCGGAAATCCCCGGGGTTTTTGAGCCATTCCCCGCGATTTGGGCGGGTTTCGTTCGGCCAAATTCGGCTGTCAGCGGTTTTGAGCGCATGGAGCCACGCAGGCTCTGCCCCCGAACCCCCGGGATATTTATGGCCAGAAAAAGCAAGCGCGGGGTTTGGGACATGATCAGTGTGCCACCCCAGCAGCCACGCTTTCATCGATGAAGCGGCCTTCCGTGAAGCGATCAAGCGAGAATTCATCGCAAAGCGGCGAATACCCGGTGGCCATCAGTTCCGCAAAACCCCAGCCTGAGCCGGGCGTGGCCTTGAACCCACCTGTGCCCCAGCCGCAATTGATGAAGACGTTCTCAACAGGCGTTTTCGACAGGATGGGGGAACGATCCCCCGTCATATCAACGATCCCACCCCATTGGCGCAGCATCTTCAGCCGCGTCACCATCGGGAATGTTTCGCACAGCGCACGCACGGTTTCCTCAATGTGGTGGAAGGATCCGCGTTGGGTGTAATTGTTATACCCATCCGCCCCGCCGCCAATGACCATCTCACCCTTGTCGGACTGGCTCATATAGCCATGCACCGTGTTGGCCATGACCACGCAATCCATGCAAGGCTTGATCGGCTCTGACACCAGCGCCTGCAACGCCACAGATTCAATCGGCAGCCGGAACCCCGCCATATTGGCCACATGCCCCGAATGACCGGCCACCACGATCCCGAGCTTTTTGGTCTCAATGTCACCCTTGGTGGTGGACACGCCCGTGACCTTGCCACCTTCCGTCTTGATCCCCGTGACTTCGCACTTTTGGATCACATCCATGCCCATCTCGGAACACGCCCGGGCAAAGCCCCAGGCAACCGCATCATGGCGCGCCGTGCCGCCACGGGCCTGCCACAACCCGCCCAGAACCGGATAGCGCGGCCCCTCCAGATTGATGATCGGCACAATCTCCTTCACGCGCTGAGGCGAAATGAACTCCGTCTTCACCCCCTGCAACGCGTTGGCGTGCGCCGTGCGTTGATAGCCGCGCACCTCATGTTCGGTCTGCGCCAGCATGATCACCCCACGGGGCGAGAACATGATGTTGTAGTTCAATTCCTGGCTCAGCGTCTCATAGAGCGAGCGGGATTTTTCATAAAGCGCGGCCGAGGCATCCTGCAGGTAATTCGACCGGATGATCGTCGTATTCCGGCCTGTGTTACCACCGCCAAGCCACCCTTTCTCCAGGATCGCCACATTCGTGATCCCGTGGTTCTTGCCCAGGTAATACGCCGTGGCCAACCCATGCCCACCCGCGCCAATGATGATCGCATCATAGCGCTGGCGCGGCTCAGGCGATTTCCACGCCCGTTCCCAGCCGAGGTGGTTCTTCAAAGCTTCCTTGGCGACGGCAAAGGCAGAATAGCGTTTCATCGGTTTTCCACGTCCCACTTGGGTGTCCCGGATACGCTGGCCCGCGCATCCTTGGTTTATATGCGACAATGCGGAAATTTAATGGACACTGGCCGCGGCATTCAACGCACAATATGCGACATGACACCCATCTGGGCGGCTTTGTCACGGGGGCTACAAAGCGGGCAAATTGACGGTTAGATAGGAAAGCTGAAGGGGAGCGTTCCGCGATGGGATTCTGGATCATTGCCATTGGGCTTGGGGCCTTGTGCTGCGCGGTGCTGCTGCGGGCCGTGCTGCGGCGCGCAGGCAATGTGGCCCCGGCAGCGGCCTATGATTTGCAGGTCTACCGCGATCAATTGAAAGACGTGGAACGCGATCTGGCACGCGGGGTTCTGTCGCCAGACGATGCCGAACGGCTGCGCACCGAGGTGGCGCGCCGCATTCTGGCCGCCGATGCCAAATTGCGGGATGGCAAGGACGAGGCACAAACCCGTGGCGCAACCCCCAAACTTGTCATCGGCGCGACGGTTCTGGCCCTTTTGGGCGGCAGCGTCTGGATCTATCAGGGTCTGGGCGCCCCCGGCCTGCCCGATCTGCCCTTGGCCGACCGCATCGCCGCTTCGGATGCGGCCCGTGCGAACCGCCTGACCCAGGCAGATGTCGAAGCGCGCCTGCCCGTGACCAACCCTGCGGTGGAGGCCGATCCCAGCTATATCGAGCTTGTCGAACAATTGCGGCAGGCCGTGGCTTCCCGCCCGGGTGATGCGCAGGGGCTGGCCCTGCTGGCCCAGCACGAAGCCGGGATCGGCAATTTCAGCGCGGCTCATGAGGCGCAACTGGCGCTTTTGCAGATCAAGGGCGAGGACGCGACCGGCGCGGATTTCGCGACACTGGCGGACCTGATGGTGTCCGCCGCGCAAGGCTATGTCTCTGCTGACGCCGAAAAAGCGCTCCGCGCGGCCCTCGCGCGCGACCCTGATGAACCCCGCGCGCGATACTACCTCGGCGTCTACATGCTGCAGGTCGACAGGCCCGATGCCGCCTTCCGACTTTGGAGCGATCTGCTCGAAGATAGTGACATGCAGGACCCTTGGACACCCACGGTCCTGAACCGCATCGGCGAAGTCGCCCTGCGCGCCGGTGTGCAATACGACGTGCCCGAGATGGAAGGCGAAACGACACCCGCGATGATCAGCGATATGGTCGCCAGCCTCAGCGCGCGGCTCGCCACCCAAGGCGGCACGGCAGAAGAATGGGCGCGCCTCATCCGGTCCCACGGCGTGCTTGGCAACACCGATCAGGCCCGCGCCATCTGGCAGGAAGCGCAGCAGGCCTTTGACAAGGATGACGCCGCCCTCACCCTCTTGCGCGCCGCCGCAGACAGCGCCGGGGTGTTGGAGTGATCACCGACGACATTGAAACATTCGCCGCGTCCCTTGCGCCGATGCGGCCCATTCTGGGGCTGGATCTGGGCGAAAAAACCATCGGGGTCGCGGCCTCTGACGCGCTGCTTCAGGGCTCAAATGCCGTGGTCACGATCAAGCGCAAGAAGTTTGGGCTGGATGCCGCCGCCCTTCTGGAGATCGCGCAGGGCCGCGACGCAACGGGGATCATCCTTGGCCTGCCCCGCAACATGGACGGGTCCGAGGGCCCGCGATGCCAATCCACCCGCGCCTTCGCCCGCAACCTCAGCGCACTCACCGACCTGCCCATCGGGTTCTGGGATGAACGCCTATCGACCGTGGCCGCCGAACGGGCGCTCATTGAGGCAGATTTGACGCGAAAACGTCGCAAAGAGATCATCGATTCCGTGGCAGCCACGTACATATTGCAGGGCGCATTGGACAGATTGCGCCACATCAAGGCAGGCACATGACCACCCCACCCGTTTGGACCAGAGATGAGATCGAAAGCCCCTGTGTGCGCCTTTGTGTGGTGCACCCAGAAGCGGGCATTTGCACCGGATGCTTCCGGACGCCCGAGGAAATCGGCGGCTGGTCCTCCATGACGCCTGAGACCCGTCGCGACATCATGGCGGGGCTGCCTGATCGCGCGGGCCTTTTGCGCAAACGGCGCGGCGGGCGTGCCGCGCGAATGGCGCGCTCAGGGTAGATCCAACCACCCGCGCGTGCCCTTGGGCAGTTCCGGCCTGAAATAGGCAATCATGCGCCCGTCTTCCGGGGCCACCGCCCCTTCCTCCCACGGCGCGACACCATGCAGCGACAGTCGGTGGATCAGATACGCCTCCCCCGGTACGGCCGTCACTTTCACACGCGGGCACGTGTCAAACACCTGCTGACGGGTGGCCTTGTAGATCGCCGTCAGGTCCACATCCTCCCAACGTTCTGGCTCCAGATGCCCCAGGGCCTGCTCAAAGGCGCGCCGCATCACGATATGGCTGCCCTCCCACACCACCAGCGGGCTGGCCTTGTCATCGCACGCGGTCAACGGAAGACCCAGGATATAGCCATGCTGTTCCTTCAACATGCGCGCCTTGGGCTGACCCACACCCAAAAGCCCATCCACATGGGCCGCATCGCGCTTCTTGCGATAGCGGAACGCGGCTTCCGTTTCCCCGTCGCGTGGGCGGGGATAGCCGGGATACATGACCGATACCTGACCGGGGTGCAGCGGCAACGTCCCGTAAAGATCCCGCGCCGCATCATAAGCCGCACCGGTCAGGGGCCCCGCCTGCCCCACCGCGCCATGCGCGTCACTGGGCAGGGTATCCACACCCACAAACCACGTGCCTTCGCATTGCAACCAAACGCGGCGTTCTTCGGGGTCATTCACGCGCTCCACCGCCGCCGCCCGCGCCGCCTCAACCCACGGGCCAAGGGCCGCATCCACGGCAAACTTGGCCCATCCTTTGTCCAGAAACCCGTCGATCATCTGCCCCCCGCCATCAATTAGGCCGACACGCCTGCCATCTCCACCTGTGACAACGCCTCTTCCACCAATTGGGTCCCCGCACCCGGACGCGTCGCCCCTTCAGAGAGCATCCTTCGCCACGCCCGCGCCCCCGGACGGCCCGCAAACAGACCCAGCATGTGCCGTGTCACCTGATGCAGCTTGCCGCCTTGGGCCAAATGCGCCTCAATATGCGGGACCATTGCGCGCACGACGTCTTCAGGGCTTTGGGGCGAAGTGTCATCCCCAAAAATCCGCGCATCCGCCATGGCCAGAACATCCGCAGGCTGATGATAGGCCGCACGCCCGAACATCACCCCATCCAAGCCCCGCGCCAGCAGGGCCTCGGCCTCCTCCAACGTGGTCAAACCGCCATTGATGGAGATATGCAACTGCGGAAACCGCGCTTTCATCTCCACCACCAGATCGTGGTCAAGCGGCGGTATCTCCCTGTTTTCTTTAGGAGAAAGCCCCTGAAGCCACGCTTTGCGCGCGTGAATGATGAACCGTGTCACCCCCGCCTCGGCCACGTCGCTCAGAAACTGCGGAAGCACCTCTTGCGGGTCCTGATCATCCACGCCAATGCGGCATTTCACGGTGACATCCACATTCACAGCCGCCCGCATGGCCGCGCAACACGCCGCAACCAGCCCGGGATCTTTCATCAAGATCGCCCCAAATGTGCCCGACTGCACCCTGTCCGATGGGCACCCCACGTTGAGATTGATCTCCGCGAAACCCGCCTCTTGCCCCAAACGCGCGGCCTCGGCCAACTCATCGGGGTCCGACCCGCCAAGTTGCAGCGCGAGGGGGTGTTCTTCCGGCGAGTGCGCCAGTAAATGCAACGCCCCACCGCGCACCAACGCCGGGGCCGTGACCATCTCGGTGTAAAGCAACGCGTGGCGCGAAAACTGCCGGTGAAAAAACCGGCAATGGCGGTCCGTCCAATCCATCATCGGCGCCACGGACAGACGCGCATGTCGGGTCAGATCAACCATCAAAGCCCCTGTTTTCGCGGGCGACGCACCGCGCGCGCATCACCCGGCCGCAGAAAATTCTTCTGTCTCTTCAAGCAGTTCCGGGTACCAGCGTTCCAGCGTCGGCAAAAACGCCGTGCGGATGCGCCCCACCTGTTCCGGCGTCAGCTCATCACGCCAGACACCCGATTCCCCCTTGGCAAAAAAGCGTTCCATCCCATCCGGGCGCTCGGTAAAGCCAAGGTCTTCTTCCTGTTTCTTGAGGTTCTCAAAGCTGGTCGCCTTGATCGCACGGGCCAGTTTGGCGCTGTCGGGCTTGATGCTCAGAAACTCCAACAGGTCGCGCACCATCTTTGGGGCCCGGTCCAGCATGTCTTCATAGCGCACCACGTGGCGCGGCAGGCCCGGTGCTTCGGTCCAACTGCGGACGTGATCATCCCAGCGACCCAGTGCATCGCGGATGCCAGTGGGGGTGCCCATGATCGTGTCCGGATTGGTCATCCGGTCGATCGCGGTGTCCAGATCGCTGCTTTGATGGCGGGCGAAAGACGGGGCCAGATCAAATGGATTGCGCAACATGTAAATCGCGCCCGCCGTCAGCGCAGGCGGGATCAGGTCTTGGCCGTGAAACTGCACAGCCTGGCAATGCGTCTTGACGAAATGCGTGCCGGGTTTCGACCCCGCGATCAGCGCCAAGGCCTTGGGCCGTACACGCAACCACGCGTCCATCTCAACCGAACTGAACGGCGCGCCGTTCGCGGCATCAAAAAAGTCCTGCCGCACATCGGCGGTGGTAAATTGGCGCAGATTGTTGATATCGGGCGCCTCCCCCGCGGGCATGAAGTAATGCGCCAAAAGCGACCGCATCCACGTGTTGCCCGATTTCGGGTAAGAGGCCAGCCAGATGATGCGTCGGAGGTTACTCATCCAAATATCCGTATTTTTTCATGGTCTTACCGTGTTCCGCCTTGATCTTTTCGACCAGTTCGGGGGCCAGGTCATCCTTCCACTGGCCCGATTGGCCCTTGCTGAAAAACGCCGTGGCCTGGGTTGATTTCTCATCAAACCCGCCGCTGCGTTCCTGACCGGCCAGCACTTTGAAACTGGAAAACTCAACCGCTTTTTGCAAGCGCGCCGGTTCCACCGGGATGCCCACATGTTCCAGAAGCTTTGTGAACTCCGCCGCCGGATCCGTCAACAGATCCTCATAGCGCAGCACCAGTTGCGGGTAATCGGCAGGCTTCGTCCACCCCTTCACATGTGCATCCCAACGGCCAAGATACTGCGGCACAAGATGCTCTGTCGGGGCAATCCAGTTGTCCGCCCGCGCCAGGGATTGCACGGCCCTTTCTTTGTTGCGTCCGAAATGACGTGCATAAGACAGCACCACGTCCAGCGGATTGCGCACCACATAGATGGCCGAGCGCGTGAATTTGTTGGGGATCATGAAATGCCCTTTGATCCGCCCCGGCATGTTGTGGGTTTTGACAAAATTGACGTCCGCCCCGTTGGCCACGACCCCTTGCAAAACCCGGTCGCGCAGCCGCAGCACATCGTCGGCGTTGCGCGGGTCAACCGGGCGCCCGGCCACCATTTTGTAGGTCTGCAAGGCGGAATCGCTCATTGCGAACCGATGCGCCTGGTTGATCGGAAAGGGTTGATCCCCGTTCACCAGGTAATTGGCCAGAAACATCCGGGCCCACGTGTTGCCGGATTTGGGGTAGGACGCAAGCCAGACAATCTTGCGGAAATCACTCATCAAAGTAGCCGTATTTTTTCATGACCTTCTCATGGCGCTTTCGTATCTCATCCACAAGATCCGCATCCAATTCCTTTTTCCATTGCCCGCTGGTGCCCTTGGCAAAGAATTTCGATGCTTTGACAGACGACTCGGCAAAGCCGTCCTTGCTTTCCTGCTTAGACACTTCGTCAAACGACGAAAAGCGGATGGCTTTTTCCAGACGTGCCTCATCCACCGGAAGGCCGATATGCTTAATGAGCGACGAAAACGCCTCTTCGGGTTTGGTCTTCATGTCCTCATAGCGCAGAACCAAGGTCGGAAAGGTCGTGTTGCGCGTCCAATTGTTCACATGATCGGACCACGACCCCAGGTACTGGTACACCGTCGCCTCATCAGATTGCGTGACATTGTCTTTGCTGGCCATGGCGCGCGCAGCCTGCTGATGGCTCAGCCCGAAATGACGCGCGTATGAAATCACCACGTCCAACGGATCGCGCATGATATAAACAGCAGAACGCGTGAACCGGTCTGGGATAAGGTCGACCGTAAATGCCTTGTCCCGCGTCATATGCGTTTTCACGAAATTTACATCGGCGTTGTTTCCGACAATGCCAGACAGGACCCGGTTGCGCAGGCTCAGGACAAGGGCGTGATTATATAAATCAAACGGCCCGCCCGCGACCATCCGGTAGGCCTTGGTGATCGCGTCACCCATGCCGAAACGGTGCACCTGATTGATCGGCACAGGCGTTTCGCCATTCATCATGTAGTTCGCCAGAAAAATCCGCGTCCACGTGTTGCCGGACTTCGGGTAAGACGCCAACCAAATGATGCTTTTCTTCATGGCAGAAAGGTTTCTCCGGAAAACCAGTCAAAAAAATAGCGGGGGCAAAGGCCCCCGCTATCCCAAAGTTTCTGATAAATCAGAAGCTCAGGTTGATCGCTGTACCCAGCACGGTACCTTCGACTTCGGTGAAGGCAGTGTTGGAGATGTCACGCTCTTCGTACACCAGGTAGATGTCCCAATCGACACCCGGGCCCAGGTCGCGGCTTGCACCGATCTTGTACGCTTCACGGTCCAGCTTTACACCGGGTGCGCCTTTGACTTCACCCTGGTATGTCAGAGCTTCGAACGCCCAGGGGCCAGCCGCGTCGTACACGACACCAAAGCTCCAGCCTTCCTGATCGCCAGAACCGTTTGCAACACCGTTGTCGTTCTCAGCGTAGCTACCGCCAACTGTCACGGCACCGAATGTCACGGAGGCACCAACGCCCCATGTTTCCGGATCGGAAAGCGGGCCAACCGGCGCGTCACCTGTACCCCAGCGAGCAGCCAACGTAACGTCGGTTGTGCCGAAGGAACCGGAGTAGTTCACACCAATGTCGAAGATGTCCGTCAGAACAGCGTTGTGGTTGACGCTGAAGCTGCTGCGAACGTTCAGACCACCAGACGGCGCGTAGGACACACCAACGGTCAGACCGTTGAAGTCCGGCGTGTAGTAGGTGATCCGGTTGACGTCGTTGTTGCCCGCAACTTCAGTAAAGCTGGAGATTGCAGCCTGACGGAAGCCCGATGCAGTACCTGTACCCGTGAACGGGATGAAGGTCGACGTGGACGGCGAGTTGATGAACATGGACGTCACGGAAGGTGCGCCTGTCATCAGCTTGTAACCGGCGGAGTTTTCCGCACCCACATCCAGGCGACCGAACGTGTCGGAGCTGATGGACATGTAGCTTTCGTCGATCTGCGTAGCACCAGTCTGGTTCTGCGCTTCGAACTGAACGTTGACACCAAAGGTCAGACCGTTGTCGAGCGTGATGCTCGGCGTGAAGATGATCTCACCCGTGGTGTGGATGTCCACGCCTTCGCCGTCAAAGTCGACTGCGGCCAGGGCAGGGTTGCCCGTGCTGATGTCGCTGATGGCAACGTGCGTGTTAAAGAACCCACCCCAGTCCAGGTTCCAGTCCTGGGCTGCTGCGGGCGCAGCGGCAACGCCAAGGGCGATTGCGCTGGTGCAGAGAAGTTGCTTTTTCAAGGTTATCCCTCCTAGTAAGCAGGATATCGATTAATCCACCGCACCAATGCACCGATACGGCTTGATCATGGAATGGTCGAAATCCGCGGGTAGGTCAACGCAACCCCAAAAGCTTGCACCACTGTTGCCTGCGTTGTGACGTAATAATCACACAGTTTGGGGTTGGGCTGGCGGCATTATGCCATGCAGGGTTGGAAAACCCCATGTTTTTAGGCGTTTCGCGCCAAATCGCCCCGGCTTCTCCAAATCTGTGGATATCTTATCACAGGACGCAACCGTGGCCAGTTTCCGTCTTATTTGTGCCTCATTTCACGGGCCGGAGAATCGCTCTGACCGGGCCTTGCGCCACCCGCACCACAGCCCGGGCCCGCCTGTTCCCGGATCCCGGCCGCACATCTCCGCAAACAGGCCACAACAGACCCAGTTGCCCGGCCCACCCCGTGAAAGACGGTCAGATCCCGCGTTCTTCGAACACTTTTTTGGCCGCGCGAAAGCATTCCAGCCCCTGCGGCACGCCACAATAAATCGCCACCACATGGATGATCGCCCGGATTTCTTCCTTCGTGACCCCATTGTTCAGCGCCCCGCGGCAATGAATTTCCCATTCATGCATCTTGCCCAAAGCCCCAATCATGGCGAGGTTCATCATCGACCGCGTCTTGGGCTCAATCACATCATCGCCCCAGCCAAAGCCCCAGCACCAGGCCGTCATCGCCTCCTGGAACGGTCGAGTAAACTCATCCGCCGCCGCCAGGTTCTTCTCCACATACTCCGCGCCCAGCGTGCCTTTGCGCTGTTCCAGCCCTTTCAGAAACAGGTCTTCATCGAATGTATCGGCCATCGGGCCCTCCTTTTTATCAAACGCCGTGACGGGTCAGCATATCGCGGATTGACGCCTCAATCTGCCCACCACAATAAAGATCACCCCAGCGCGCATCGCTTTCCGCCCTGAGCGCCGCAATAGGCGGCATCCCCAAAATCCGCGCTGTCAGTCCGGCCACCCGCGGCGCGTGGCGCTCCAGCATAGGCCGCAACTGAGGCAGCTTGGTGGTCATCACCCCCCACAGGACCGCGACCGCCAGATCGGCAAGCATGGCCGCCTCTCCCGTCAGATAGCCTTCACCCGCCGTGACACCCCGCACACGGGTGGTTTCCTCAAAAATCGCCATCCAGCGCGGCAATCGGTCTTCGGTGAATGTCTCCCACTCCCCCAACGTCCACATGGACCGCCCACCAAAGAGCGTCAGCTCATCCAGCACGTCATTGGCATCCCCGACAATCTTGTCCGTCAGCGCAGCAAGCCCGGCATCTTCCGGCATCACCCCATGGCAAGACGCCACGTAGCGCAGGATCGCAGGCATCTGCGACAGCGCCACGCCCGCCTCATGATCCACCAGCACCGGCAGCGCCATGGCTGGCACAGGCTGATCCCCCGGCGCTTGCAGCTTCAGCGCCGTCACCTCATCCGGGCCGGGCTCATGATAATCCTGCCCCGCCGTCCGCAGCAAAGCGCGCACGAACTCCCCCCGAAACGGGATCGGCCAATAATAGAGGGTATACCGCGACATCCCTCAGCGCACGGAAATGGCCACGTTCTTCGTCTGCACGTAATTCCAAAGCGCCTCGCGCCCCTTTTCGCGCCCATAACCGGATTTGCCGTAGCCGCCAAAGGGCGTCTCCACCCCGCCCGCGTACCATTCATTGACAAAGACCTGCCCCGCCCGGATTTGCTGCGCCGCTCGCGTGGCGCGGTCAAGGTCACGGGTGAAGACCCCGCCCACAAGCCCGTAATCCGTGCCATTGGCAATCTTGTAGGCCTCCGCCTCGTCCTTGAAGGACAGCACCGACAGGACAGGCCCAAACACCTCTTCCTGCGCGATGGTCATCTCGGGCGTGACATCCGCCATCACCGTGGGCTCCAGAAACGCACCGGGAATATTCATCTTGCGCCCGCCGGTGACAACGCGCGCACCTTGCGCTTCGGCGTCACTCACCATCCCTGCCGCACGATCCCGCTGCGCCTCCGACACCATGGCGCCCATATTCGCGCCAAACTCCGTCCGCTCGATCCCTGGGCCAACAGAAAGCGACTTGGCCACCGCCTCCGCCCGCTCAATCACCTCATCCCGGCGACTTTCATGGACGATCAGCCGGCTCATGGCCGAACAGACCTGACCCGCGTTGAAGTAAATCCCCCAGCGGATGTCCTTTTCAAAGGCATCCAAATCCGCATCATCATGCACAATCGCCGCCGATTTCCCGCCCAGTTCCAGCACGCAGGGCACCACATTGGCGGCTGCGGCCGTGGCAATGGCGATGCCCGTTTGCACAGAGCCGGTAAAGACGATCTGATTCACCTTTGGATGTCCTGACAGCGCAGCGCCCGCCTGATGCCCCCAACCACACAAGATGTTCACCGCCCCCTTGGGCAAGCCAACGGCTTCTGCGGCATGGGCAAAGATGTAATTGGTCAGCGGCGTCAGCTCCGGCGTCTTGATCACACACGTGTTCCCCGTGGCCAATGCCGCCGACAACGACCGCGCCGTCATCTCCAGCGGATAGTTCCACGGAATGATCTGCGCCGAGACACCAAAGGGCTCATAATGGGTAAAGTCGAAATAGCCCGACCCCAGCGGAATGGACCGCCCCTCAACCGTCTCCGCCTGATTGCCGTAATACTCAAAGTAGCGCGCAGCGCCCTTGATCTCCGTCTGCGCCTCCCAAAGCGGCTTGCCTTGTTCCAGCGTCAAAAGCTTGGCCAACTCATCCGCGTTCTCCAGCAGATACCGCCCCATCGCCTGCACCATCCGCCCACGCTCCACCGGGCGCAGATCTGACAGCACGCGGGAGGCATGCACGCGCGATGCCGCCTCAACCGCCCGATCCACGTCCCGTTCATCGGCCAGCGCTTGCGCGGCCAGCACCTCACCCGTGCCGGGGTTCACCACATCCACCCGGCCCGCGCCACCATCGACCCATGCGCCGTCGATGTAATTCTGCCAATAGTCTTTCATGGGTCTTCCTCTCAGACGGTCACGCTCAAACACCAATACGGTGCGCGTGCAGATGGTCATAATGCGGGATCATGCGCCGGTACACCTGTCGCACGCGGGCAGGTGCCTCATTGATGTCTATATATTTGCGCACCTGCCGGGTCAGCCCGGTGGATTGCGCCAGATTGGCATGAAACGACCCGCCATCCCACCAGCTATGCTCCGACGGATCACCGCCGGGTTCCCAACTGAGGGCGTCGGGCATGTAAGGAATGCCAACGCCCTTACTAAAGGCGTCCGTCATGCCTTCGGGATCGTCCAGCAGATCATCGCTGTCAATCACAGGCGGCGGGCTGCCGTTCAGCGCCGTCAGCAGATCAAACAACGCCCGCTGTTCGGGAAAGCCCACCTCGCCTTCGTGAAAATCCGGCCACTTGTTGTGCA
>JBCBAT010000021.1:0-54510 GCA_038532355.1 Pseudomonadota bacterium
ATCGCGGCTCTGCCGAGGCCTTTGGCGAAAAGCACGACGAGGTGGGCCTGATCATGGGCGCTTTGGGCGAACATGTGGGCCGCGATCCAGACACGGGCTTTGATCTGGTGAAACGCCCTGACGGGCGGGTACTGAAAGTGGATGATCTGGTGGATGACGGTGATGGGCGCGACGGCATCAAGGCGGCGCTGCAGGCCGAGGCCAAGGGGCCGGATGACAAGCGGGATGACGACGCGGATCGTGCGAAGGTGGACATCATCATCGCGCTTGGCATGGCTAAGGAGGGGTTTGACTGGCCGTGGTGTGAACACGCGCTGACCATCGGTTACCGCAACTCACTAACCGAAATCGTGCAGATCATCGGGCGCGCCACCCGCGATGCGCCTGGCAAACCGCATGCGCAGTTTACGAACCTCGTGGCTGAACCCGGCGTTGAGACCACTGTCGTGGCAGACGCCGTGAACGATATGCTCAAGGCGATTTCGGGCGCGATGCTGATGGAACAAGTGCTGGCGCCGAACTTCAAGTTCTATCGCCGAGAGGATGACGACATCCGCGCGCCCGTCGAGACCACCGCTGACGGCAAAGTGCATATCGGGATCAAGGGCCTGATGGAGCCGCCCACCGCGCGGGCCCGGACCATCGTCGAGAACGATATGCAAGAGCTTGTCGCCAAAGCCTGTCAAGCCATGGATCGGCGCGTGGTCGCCGATGATGTGGCACCGGAAGTGGCGACGCAGATGGTGCTGACAGACATCATTGAGAAGACCTATGAGACCCTGACAGATGACGAAACCGAAGCGGTGCGCCAGGACCTAGCCGCGCGCATGAACCTCATAGGGATGGCCAAGCGCGAAGCCATGGGCATGGCTGAGGACGGCGCGGAATGGGAGGGCAAAACGGACGATGAGGCGCCGGGCGAGAACCTGTCGTTGATGAACATGGTGAAGCGCTTTGTAAATGTACGGGAATTGGACATCGACCTGATCGACAGCGTGAACCCGTTCAAAGAGGGCTTCGACGTTGCCTCCCGCGCTTTTGACACGCCTTTGCTGAAAACGATCCAGGAGGCTATGATCTCGCAACGGATCCAGATGACTGAGAAAGAGGCGCTTGTATTGTGGCCTCGCATCAAACGCTTCCGTTCCCAGGAGGGCCGCGAGCCGAACCCGCATGCCGCTGACCCGCTGGAAAAGCGTTTGGCCGAGGCGCATGCCTACATCAAAACGAAGAAAGCCGAACGTCAGCGGGCAGCACAGGCGGGCGCCTGACATGCCGCGCTACCGCTCCCTTGACGAAATCTTTGATGAACCGGACGAGTTCGGTCTGCTTGAGATCAAAGAGCGGGCTCGCGGCAGCGCCAGCACGCCCGATGCCAGGAACGCCGAGATCGTAGCGCAGGTGAACGCGTTCTTTGAGACGCATGGGCGGGTTCCTGACGACAATAGTCTCGACCTGGAAGAGATGAAGCTGGGCACGATCTGGCGGCAGGTCCGCACCAGCCCAAGCGCCGCTATGATGGAGTCAGACCGCAACCGATTATTGGGCCATGGCCATCCGGTAGCCAATGAGCCCAAAGCCGTTGTGCTCGCGCCGCCGCCAGAACCAGACTGGCGCGACGATCCCGGAGCGGATGACATTCCCGAAAGTCTTGACGACATCTTCGATGAGGATGACGACCCGTTGCATGAAGCCGTTGTCGCCATTCGAAACGTCACCCCTGCGGCTGAACGCGAGCAGCCTGCTCACCGCGCCGACATGTATCCATGCAAGGACTTCGAGACCTTTTCTGACGGCTTTGAGGACATGCAAGCCAAGCTGGACGCCGGCGACCGCTTGGTTCAGCCTGTTCAGAACAATGTTGAGATTGCCGTGCACGAGGGCGACTACTTCATCCATCGCGGGCTGTTGATCTACGTCGCCGAAAAAACGGAACTATCACGGCGAAGTGGAAAACCTGATCACCGTCTGCGGATCGTGTTCTCCAACGGTATGGAGAACGACCCTCTTGCATCGTCCTTCCGAAAGGCTCTTGCTGCAGACAAAACCGCCCGGATCATCGAAAGACCCGGATTTGGACGCCTCGATCCGGATTGGGAAGCAGATGCCATGACCGTCACCGGAACGGTCTATGTGGCCCGATCTTTGTCAAAGGATCCTGAAATCGCCGAAGTGCGCAACATCCTCCACAAGGTTGGTGTTACCAGCCAAGATGTCCGCCGCCGCGTCGCCGACGCGCGCAACGATCCGACGTTCTTGCTAGCGCCCGTCGAGATTGTGGCCACATACGAGCTCCACAATCTCGAACGAATGAAAGTCGAAGACCTTCTGCACCGCTTCTTTGACGCAGCGCGCCCGCAGGGTCTCGCTATCACTGACAGGTTTGGAAAAACAGTACATCCTAGAGAGTGGTTCTATGTGCTGCCCGAACACGTTAGCCGTGCTGTTGAGTTGATCAAAACTCGTGAATTGCACCATTACAAATTCTGTCCTTCGGACCAAAGCATCCAGCCAAAAGCGCGTGGCAAACAATCCTAAATACGTCAGTGTTGCTGTCATATTTTACATAATAGAACTTACGCGATTTTAGCGTGACGCCAATTTTTATCCTAAAAGCAGATACTTACGTCACCGCCCTGAACGCCGAGAGTCTATCTTATGTTAAGGTGGCCCTAAGTTTCTACATTGAGCCTTCAATCCTACGTTTGAACACCGATCGAACATTGGCACGCCCCACCCACTTCGGTTCGCTACGGAGCCAGTCCAATCCTCCAAAGACGACTGTAGAGAGCCGTGCCTGCGCGTTTGGGGCGTTTGTCACATTCTTGCGGCCTGTTCCGCCTTCGCCCGGCTCCACAGAGACGCGGCGGCTGTTTCGGCAGCCTCCAGAACCGCCATTTTGTCCACGCGCGACGGTTCGCCGCCAGAGACAACAACTTCGCCTTCGACAATGACCGTATCTACATCGCGGCCCTGCCCTGTATGCACCAGCGTCCCGAGCTCATTGGTCAGCGGCCGCAAATGAGGGCGGCGGAAATCAAACAAGACCAGATCCGCCCGCTTACCAACCGTCAGGGAGCCAAGTTCGGCCTCCAGCCCCAATGCGCGCGCGCCTCCCAGTGTCGCAGCCTCGAACACTCTTGATGGCTGCCAGGCATCGCTGACCTTTCCTTCCTGCAATCGGCCGGACGCCAGAGCCCACCGCATCAATTCAACCATGTCCGCGTGCATGTTGTCCGTTGACAGAGCGAGGTTCATGCCCGCGCCACATAGCGCATGCGTTGGAGCCATATGGCCATGTGTTTGGTTTCCTTTGGCAATATGTGCCAGGTGGGCCCCAGCGCGGCCAAGACGCGCGATATCGGCCTCCGAGACATGAATGCAATGTGCGCCAATCAAACGATCGTCCAAGAGGCCAACGTCCTCCAGCAATTCCGGCGGGCTCATCCCATCGCGCTCGCGGATGAAATCCGCCTCGACCGTGCTTTGCGACACATGGGTGTTGATCCGCAGTCCAGTCTCATCGCGCATCTGCCGCACCTGCCGCAACAGATCGGGCGTACATGTGTCCGGCGCATGTGGGGCGAGGACAACGCCAGTGCGCAGGCCAACCGGGTCGTGATGTTTCGCGATCAGTTCTGCGGCGTCGGCAAGCGTTTGCGCACCGATTTTGGTGTCATAGGTCCATTGCCCAAGATGAACACGCGTGAAATCCACATCATGGATGCGCCCGCAACCAAAGGCCCGAATCCCTGTTTCGGCCATCGCGGGCAACGCCACATTCTGGTGGCAATAGCTGTCGTTGATTGTCGTAGTGCCAAAACACAGCGCCTCAAGCCCGCCAAGCTGGGCCATCGCATAAGCCTCGTCCGGGCTCGGGTCATGCCCATGCGGTACGCCAATTGTATAAGCGGGGGCAAAGCCCATATCCTCGGCCACACCGCGCACCATGCTCAGGATCGCGTGGGTGTGGACATTGACAAACCCGGGGGTAATGACATGTCCGCTGGCGTCGATGACCCGTGTGTTGGGATGAATGTGCTCCGGCGCGCTGTCCTCGATCGCCGCTATCCGCCCATCTTGGATGATCACCCATCCCCGCTTTAGATAGGGCCTTTCCGGGTCAGAGGTCAGCAATGTGCCCCCGGCAACAATCATATCTGGATTGGACGTTGTTTCAGTCATGGGTCAAGTGCCGCAGAAAGCGCTGCGCTCCAGTTGATCTGGGCGCGCCAAAAAGCTGTTCTGGTGGGCCTTCTTCTGCAATCACACCATCTTCCATGTAAATCACCCGATCTGCCACGTCTCGGGCAAAGCTCATTTCATGGGTGACAACCACCATTGTCATGCCGTCGCGCGCCAGCGCTTTCATCACGTCCAACACCTCTTGCACCAATTCAGGGTCAAGCGCCGACGTCGGCTCGTCAAAGAGCATGACCCGTGGTTTCATGGCCAGCGCCCGGGCGATCGCAACGCGCTGTTGCTGCCCGCCGGACAACTCGCTGGGGCGTTTGTCGGCGTGGCCCAGCATATGCACCCGCGTCAATTCCTGCTCTGCCAAGGCTTGGGCGTCAGCGCGGGGCATCTTGCGGACCTTCTCCGGCCCGATGGCGACATTGTCCCGGGCCGTCAGATGGGGGAAGAGGTTGAAGCGTTGGAACACGAAACCGAACTGGCTGATCTGGTCCGCGACCAGGGCCTCAGAGGCGCTGGCGCCGACCAAGGTGCCGTCAAGCCGGACAGCGCCGTCTGAAGGCTCTTCCAAACGGTTCAGGCAGCGCAAAAACGTTGTCTTTCCAGACCCAGACGCGCCGATGATCACCACCGTTTCACCCGCAGCCACATCCAACGAGACGCCCCGCAGAACCAGATTGTCCCCAAAGCTCTTGCTGAGCCCCTGCACCTGAATGACGGGCATCACCATGTCGGCAGCCTTCGTTCGAGTTGCACAGAAAGCCAGCTGAGCGCCTTGATCAGCACGTAGTAGTACAGCGCCAGAAGCGTGTAGATTTCAAATGGAACAAAGTGGACAGAGATGATGGCCTGCCCTGCCCGCGTCAATTCATAAACCGAGATGACGGACAGCAGCGACGAATTCTTGACCAGGCTGATGAGTTCGTTGGTCAGCGGTGGCACCATCTGCCGGTAGGCCTGCGGCAAAAGGATATAAACGAGGACCTGACGATGACGCATCCCAATTGCCTTGGCGGCCTCGGCCTGCCCGCGTTCAATCGAACCGACCCCGCCGCGTACAACTTCGGCCACGAACGCGGCGGCGTTCAGCGACAGCGCGACGACCCCAGCGGAGAATTCATCAAACCGAATGCCGATCATAGGCAAGGCAAAGAAAACCAGAAAGATTTGGATGAGAAGCGGTGTGCCACGAATGAAATCGACATAGGCGGCAACGGTCCAACGGACAGCACGGCTGCGTGACAAGGCCCCCAAACCTAACGCAACGCCAAGTGCCAGCCCCAAGACGGCCGACAAGGCCGAAACCTGCAAAGTGACGATCACACCCTCTGCCAGCAGCGGGATGCTCTCAAGGATGATACCCCAGTCGATTGTCATCTAGTCAATCCGTGCAGAACGCGCGCGCCTTTCAGGCACGCGCGATCCTCTAAATGTGGCTTTTCAGGAGAATGTCGGGATCGTGTCCGCCAACTCCATTTTGAAGCCAAACCACTTTTCCTGAAGTGCGTAGATTTCGCCGCTGTCTTTGAGGCGGGTCAGTTCTTCGTCCATCCACGCGACAATCTCGGGATCTTCCTTTCGCGCGGCGATGCCTGCCCAGTTGAGCTTGCCAATCGGGCGCACAATCGCATAAGCGCCGGGACGGTCCTTCATAACCTGGCCCAGTGTGGATGAGGTGTTCAGCACGCCGTCAACAGATCCTTGGCTGAGGGCGAGATAGGCAGACGGATGATCATCATAGATCTTCACGTCCGAGAAACCCGCACCGGCTGCGGCCGCTATCTCTTCGTCCAGACCGGGTTTCATCATCTCGCCTGGAGAGCCAAGCTTGACGCCAAGCACCTTGCCAGACAATCCGTTGATGGATGTGATGGTCTCCGCATCCTCTGCACGGATCAAAAGCGCTTGAGCGGCTTCCGCATAGGGGATGGAGAAGGCCACTTTTTCCAGCCGCTCCTTGCGGTAGCTCATCGACGACATAATGACATCGAAGCGCCCTGCATAAAGCGCGGGAATGACACCGGACCATTGGGTATCGATGAATTCCGGCTCGACGCCGAGCGAGGCGCACATTAGCGCAGCCAGATCGACGTCGTAGCCGACGATTTCGCCTTTGTCGCGGAAAGTGAACGGCGGATACGTTGCTTCACACCCGATCTGGAGCACACCAGCAGCCTTCACATCAGCCAGTGTCTTACCAGCAGCAAAAGCGCGTGTTGGTGCCAGCATGGGCGCGGCCAAACCAGCAGCCGCACCAAGCAGAACGGCGCGGCGTGTTGTATGTAGTTTTGTCATCTTTAAACCCCTTCGATGATTTCGTTTCGTGATGCTCAAAACCAAAATGGCATGCCATCCGATGATTGTGCCGACACCGTCGGGAACCTCCCAGCGTGCAGCAAGCAAATGGCACCGCGCCTTCGCCTACTTTTTTGGGCTTGCGCGGTTAGCGGTCAGCTGTCGGCAAAAATGATTAAAACATGCGCAAAAACGAAACATGGGCACCAATGGATAGGGTCGGCCGTGAAAACCGCCGTCGACAATAGATTCAAAACTGCACAGGGATTGACGCGCCCCGAGATTTTGGGACATCTGAAATCCCTGATGAGACGTTTTCGCAGATGACAGACGCTTTGCAGCAACATTCGGACAATGCAAAAGCCGGGGCCGCACATGTCGCAGGGCTGCTCCGTGATCGGATTGTCAAAGGAGAAATCGCCGCCGGGGATCGACTGATCGAAAGGCAACTCTCTAAGGAATTGGACGTATCGCGCACGCCTATTCGCGAGGCACTCAAACTGTTGGAGGCCGATGGGCTGATCGAAATTTCGATGCATCGCGGGGCGATTGTTTCAGAATACCGACCTGAAGATGCCTCTGCCCTGTTTGATGTGATCGCCGTTTTGGAAGGCTTGGCCGCCAGACGCCTATGTGCGGCGATGACATCGGACCGCTTGCAAAAACTGGAAGATTTGCACGGAACGATGCTGGAGCATCATAGGGCCGGGCGTCGGAATGACTATTTTGACTGTAATACCGTGATCCATGATTTCATCATTCGGCATTCCGGAAATCCAATGCTGGAAACAACACATGAGCGGCTGATGGTGCGCGCCAAGCGAGGCCGCTTTATCGCGATCATGAACCCGGATCGTTTAGCGCAGGCAGTAAGCGAGCACGAAGCACTCATGCATATGTTCCGCACAGGTGACGCACAGCACGCTGCGACCGTGTGGGAACAGCATTTGCGCCATACCGGCGAAACCGTTGCCGAGGCGCTGCTCGATTCCATTAACGCCAATAATTAATCAACCCCGGGCCCGGGGCGCCTGATTTTCCATCAAGTGCCTGTTTCTGCCATCGCTGGCGTCTGATTGGAGTCTGATCACGCAAATGGCATGCCATTTTGCGCCTGAGTGGGTTTCAGGAGGCCGCAGTGACGTTTGCTGTCGTTACACCAAAGGCTCTGATATGACGCGCGATCTGCGTGGATATTGGGGCGCAGAGCCGGCGCCATGCTGGCCCAACGGTGCAAGGCTGGCGGTTTCCTTTGTTGTCAATATCGAGGAAGGCGCAGAACTGTCAGTGGCGCGCGGGGACGAGCGCAACGAAAGCCGTTACGAGGCGGTTGAGGAAGTCAAAAGCGCACCTGATCCCTGTATGGAGAGCCATTTCGGCTACGGTCCCCGGCGCGGCTATCAGCGCATCACACAGGCTTTGACAGCGCATGATGCGCTGGCGACGTTCTCCACCTGCGGTCGCGCAGCAGAGGCGACACCCTGGCTTATACAGGATGCGGTCACGCGTGGCCACGAAATTTCCTGCCACGGATGGCGTTGGGAAACCCACGCTGGCATGGATGGCGAACAGGAACGCGGCGTCATTCATAGGACGCATGAGACGCTCGCTCAGATTGCCGGCGTTGCGCCGGTTGGCTGGCACACGCGCTCTGCCACCTCTCCTCAGACCCGCGACTTGCTGAAAGCCCATGGCGGCTTCACCTATGACAGCAACGCTTATGACGACGACATCCCCTATATGGATGGTGATTTGGTCGTCTTGCCCTATGCATTTGACACCAACGACATGCGGTTCACGCCCGGCGGCGGGTTCATCCAAGCGCACGACTTTGCCGATTATGTCATCGCCGGGTTTGAACGGCTTTACGCCGAGGGGGCACAGGCTGCACGGATGATGTCCATCGGGCTGCACACGCGCATCATTGGCCGACCGTCGCGCATCGGCGGGCTGGAGGCAGTTCTGTCCCACATCGCCGCAAAAGCGGACGTCTGGATTGCCCCACGCAAAGACATCGCGGCCTGTTGGGCCAGACATCATGGGCCCGCGTCATGACCCTGCTGGATGGCCCCCTCGCTGCCCTCGTTAAGGCCGTTCAAACCGGCGAAACATCGGCTGAGGCCCTCGCCATCGAGGCGTTGAACCGCGTGGAGGCTCGCAATCCAGAGATCAACGCAATTTGCGGGATCAGCCCTGCCGCGTTGAACGAAGCGCAGAACGTTGATGACCGGCTCAAAGCGGGGAAACATCTGCCACTGGTAGGTGTTCCGGTTGTGATCAAGGACAACATCTGGGTCAAAGGCCTGCGGATCGCGCAGGGCTCCAGTCTTTTTGCCGATCACATTGCACCGGAAGACGCCGAGGCGGTCACACGTCTGCGCAAAGCCGGGGCTGTGGTCATTGGCATAGCAACCTGTTCCGAATTCGCCTGCAAGGGCGCAACCAATTCACCGCTGCACGGGATCACCCGCAACCCACTTGATCCTGACCTTACGCCCGGCGGTTCTTCTGGCGGGTCGGTAGCGGCGGTGGCCGCCGGTATCGTTCCGCTGGCGCTTGGTACGGATGCGGGCGGATCGACCCGCCGTCCTCCAGCGCATACGGGCCTTTGTGGCTTGAAGCCGACCCAGGATCTGATCCCCTATGGTCCGGGCTTTACCGAGCCCGTCTGGGGTATTTCAGTTATCTGTCCCGCTGCTCGCCGGATGCAGGATATTGCTCTGGCCATGCAGATTCTAGGGGGGCTTGGGCCATCAAACGAGCCACCTTCGGCCATCGCGGTTTCAACTGATTTCGGAACGGGCCAAGTGCTTGACTCAGATGTCGCTGCGAATTTCGAAAGGGTCGTTGACGCCTTGAAGGCCGCAGGGCTCGAGATCACGAAAGCCGACATCCATTGGCCGGATGGCATTCAGGGTAATGACATTCAACCCCTGCAATATGCGGGCCTTGCGCAATTGTACGGCTCCGAATGGAAGGCGCAGCCCGAGCTTTTTGATCCCGCTTTGGGAGAGCAGGTTGAAAAAGGTCTTGCGCTTAGCGGAGTTGAGGTCGCCGCGGCACATCAGGTGTCCCACAATATGCGCGAGACACTGAATGCCGCGCTGGACCGTTACGGGATCATCGCGACGCCCACCACCCCGTGCGCAGCCTGGCCGGCCGAGCAAAACGGTCCTGCAACAATTGGTGGCCGGCCCGCCGCTCCGCGTGACCACGCGGCATTTACCCCTCAGATCAACCACGCCGGTGTTCCCGCGCTGTCAGTCCCTTGCGGCTCAGACAGCCTTGGCCGTCCGTTGGGTCTGCAACTAATCGCCCAGAGGGGCGCCGATGCCGAATTGATCGCCCTCGGCCAATCCCTAGAACCCATTTTGCAAGAGATCACCTGACATGCGCATTTTGATGATCAATCCCAACATGACCCAGAGCATGACGGATACGATGACCGAGGTGGCTGTCGAAACGGCGGGCGAAATTGCCCAGATCATCCCATCAACAGCGACACGGGGGTTCCCTTACATCTCATCACGCGCCGAGGCGCAGATCGCCGGCGCGCACGTGTTGGAGACCATAGCAGCACATCAGGGACAGGTAGACGCGGTCATCGTTGCCGCTTTTGGAGACCCCGGACTCGTCGCTGCGCGCGAGCTGTTTGATATTCCGGTCGTGGGCATGGCCGAGGCCGCGGTTTTGACCGCAGCCGTTCTGGGCGAGCGCTTTGCAGTGGTCACGTTTTCTCCGCATATGGTGCGGTGGTATCAGGATTGCGTGCTGCAAACCGGTCTTGATGCGCGCTTTACCGGTGTGCGCTGCCCCAAAGACCCGCCCGTGTCCATTGACAACATCGCGACGGAGTTGAAAAGCGACCTGATCGCCCTTGCGGGACAAGCAACATCGGACGATGGCGCGGATGTCATCATCCTTGGCGGTGCGCCCTTGGCCGGGCTCGCGCCGAAGATCGCGAAAGACAGCCCCGGCATCCTGATCGACCCAATCGCAGCCGCGACGGCGCAAGCCATCGCGATGCTTCAACTTTCGCCAAACTACAGCAACCGTGCGGCGCGACCGGCGGCCAAAGCCTCGACCGGGCTGGACCTTGCTCTTGCCGCCATCATCGCAGGAGTGCCTTCATGACACATGACACCGTTATCACCGGCGCACGCGTCGTCACGGCCAGCGGGACGACGCAGTGCGATATCGGGATCACAGGCGGCAAGATTGTAACGCTTGGAACCGATCTGAAAGGGGCCGAGGTCATCGATGCCGCCGGTCTGGTCGCCCTGCCCGGCGGCATCGACAGCCACGTCCATATCTCCCAGCCCTCGGGGCCGGGTATCGAAATGGCCGACGACTTCACCAGCGGCACGCGATCCGCGGCCTGTGGCGGCAACACCACCGTCCTGCCTTTCTGCCTGCCCGATGAGGGTCAAACCCTGCGCGAGGCCGTCGCCGCCTATCGTGCCAAGGCGGAAGGCAATTGCCTGACCGATGTGTCCTTCCACCTGATCGTCAAACAGACCGACCCGGTGACATTGGGCCAGGATCTGCCGGCTCTCATTCAGGCCGGTTACACCAGCTTCAAAGTCTTCATGACCTATGCCGGGCTGGCGTTGAGTGATCGGCAGATCCTGGATGTGATGGCTGTGGCGAAAGAACAGAACGCCATGGTCATGGTCCATGCCGAAAACGAAGATGCCATCGAGTTTTTGCGCGACAAGGCAGAGCGCGACGGCGAAACCGGCCCCTATCACCACGCCACCACCCGTCCTGTCCCCGTAGAGCGTGAGGCAACCCACCGCGCCATCAGCCTTGCGGAAATCGCGGGCGTGCCGTTGACCATCGTGCATGTCTCGAACGGCGAGGCGACCGAAGAAATCGTGCGCGCGCGCCAGCGGGGCCTGACCGTTTTCGCCGAAACCTGCCCGCAATACATTACCCTCACCGCGCAGGATCTGGACCGCGATGGATTTGATGGCGCGAAATATGTCTGCTCGCCTCCGCCCCGGACCTCCGATGAATGGCCCAAGATCTGGTCCGGGATCGAACAAGGCGCCTTTGATCTGTTCTCCTCTGACCATTGCCCGTTCCGGTTCAACGATCCATCGGGCAAGGATGCGCCCGGCGCGCGTCAGAGCTTTCGAAACATCCCCAATGGCATTCCCGGGGTCGAAACACGTCTGCCGATCCTCTTTTCCGAAGGTGTCGTGAAGGGACGGCTCAGCTTTGAGCGCTTCGCGGCCATCACCGCCACCAACCACGCCAAGCTATACGGGCTGTTCCCCCGAAAGGGCGCCATCATGGTCGGCGCGGATGCCGATATCACCCTGTGGGACCCGGGCCTGTCCAAACCGATCCGGCAGGCCGATCTCAACCACGGATCAGACTACACGCCATGGGAGGGTTTTGAGATCACAGGCTGGCCCGTGCGCACGATCCTGCGCGGCGTGACCGTCGCCAAGGATGGCGCCCCTGTCAGCGCCCCGATCGGGACCCATCTGGAACGGGAGGCCCCGGATGTCCTGTTCTAGATCCGACCTCCTGACAGGCGGCGACAAGAGGCTGCACCAGGGGTACCGCGACCTCGCTTGCGATGCGGATTGCTGCCTCGGCAAGAGGGCCGCCGCCTATGATGACCCGCTGTGCTTGGGCCTGCGTGGCCGCCCGACAAGCCCTGATCAGCGCACGATCCAGCGCGGCCGGATCAGCCATCAGCGCCTCGGGGTCACCGGGCGTGAGAAAACAGCCCAGATATCCGCTGCCATGGGCCTGCATCAAAGCGTCAATGGCCGGGGCGAGCTTGGGCGTTGTTGTCACGACGGCAAAAGGCGCACCGTCCTGCCCCGCCGCCCGCGCAGCCGCAGCTCCTATGCCGACAACGGGACAGTCCAACCGTTGTGCCAAGGCGACAGCGCCGGGATCCCCGAAAGCTGCCACGATAACCGCAGAGGCTGGTGGCAAGTCGGCATCAGCGATGGACCCGGCGGCCTGCTCCAATGCCGCGGGATCGGTAATCATCTTCGGCGCGGCGACATTTGTCCAACCCCGCACATCCGGCAGGTGCTTCATGACGATGCGCAGCATCGCCGCAGTCGTTTGCTCCGAACTGTTCGGATTGATCAGCAAAACAGGTTTCATCAGATGAGGTATCCCGCATGACAGCGCAATTGGCCAGCACACGTTTGGGCATGCTCACCCCATCATCCAACACGGTGCTGGAACCCCTGACGGCCGCGATGCTGGCGGACTTGCCGGACGCCTCGGCACACTTTGCGCGGTTCCGTGTGCTGAAAATATCGATGGAGGATGACGCTCTTAGCCAGTTCACCAACGAACCCATGCTGGCGGCGGCTGAACTCTTGGCCGACGCGCAGGTGCAATCCATTTGCTGGAATGGCACATCTTCGGGCTGGCTGGGATTTGACACCGATCGCGCACTGATCGCCGAGATCGAGGCGCGCACGGGGGTCAAGGCGTGCTCGTCCATCCTGGCGATGAATGAACTGCTGGAAAAGCTGGGGGCGAAGCGCGTGGCTTTCGTGACGCCCTATCTGGACGAGATCCAGACCCGCATCCTCGCCAACTATCGCGCGGAAGGATTTGAGATTGCGGGTGAAAAGCACCTTGGCGACCCTGGGAACTTTTCTTTCGCGACATATTCCGAGGCCGACATTCTTGAGTTGTGCCGCGCCGTTGCAGCCGAGAGACCAGACGCGATCACCATCTATTGCACCAATTTCCGGGGCGCGCGGCTCGCGCCTATCATCGAGGCTGAAACCGGCATCCCAGTGCTCGACAGCGTCTCGACCGCCCTTTGGAAGTCGATGCAAGTCGCCGGCGACGACCCGGCACGGATCAAAGGTTGGGGGCAATTGTTCGATGTCTGAACGGGACCTCATCGGATATGCTGGCGCGCCGCCGCAGATCATTTGGCCCAATGGGGCCCGTGTGGCTGTCTCTGTCGCTGTCAATTACGAAGAAGGCGCCGAGATGCAAGTGGGCGACGGCGACCCCACCTCCGAGCGTGTCGGAGAGGTGCTGAGCGTCGTGCCGGGCGGCCAGCGCGATCAGGGACAGGAACAGATCTTTGCTTATGGCAGCCGTGTCGGGCTTTGGCGGTTTCTGGATGCGTTGAAAGACACCGGGACCCCTGCGACGTTCTTGATGTGCGGCCGCGCAGTGGAACGCAGCCCGCAATTAGCCCGGGCCATCACCGAAGCCGGGCACGAGGCAGCCAATCATGGTTGGCTTTGGCGTCCGCACGCGGATTTCACCGACATTGAGACGGAACGCGCGGCCCTGACACGCGCGACGGATGCGATTGAAACCAAAACGGGAACGCGGCCCGTTGGCTTCTTTTGCCGGGGATCGGAAAGCCCATGGACGCGAGGCCTGCTGGCGGAGGCAGGTTATACCTACACGTCCAACGCGTTCGACGATGACCTGCCCTATGCCGATCCGTCAGGGCTGGTGGTGGTGCCCTACAATCTCGACGCCAATGACATGAAATTCTTTCATCCCAATGGCTTCACCCGGGCGTCCGAGATGGTCGACTATGTGAAAGACGCCATCCGGCAATTGCTGGCTGAAGCAGAGCGCGGCAAATCTTCAACCCTTTCTATTGGTTTCCACCTGCGCATCACGGGCCGTCCTGCACGGTTCCGCGCGGTTACCGAAATTCTGGAATTTCTGGCCGGCCTCGACGGTCAGATTTGGCGGGCGCGTCGCATCGACATCGCCCGGCATTTCGCTGCGTCTCCTCCTAGCAGCCAAACCACAAACCAACACGGAGAAACACAATGAAAATGACATCCCTACTGGCCGCCGCAAGCTTTGTGGTCGCCGGAACACCGATCTTGGCCGAGACATCAATCCGGGCCACCGGGCTGGTCTCCACCCATAAATTCCACACCGCGCTGGAACAGGAGTTCTACGCGGGCCTGTCCGAGAAAACCGGCATTGACCTTGAGATCAACTTCAATCCGCTCGACGTGGTGGGCGTTGATATGCAAGACACACTGCGGATGGTGCGGACAGGCGCTTTTGACATCGTGCAAAGCACTGTGGGCGCTGCGGCCCGGGACGATGCCTTCCTGGAAGGAATCGACCTGATCGGGGTCTCGACCTCGATGGAACAGCTCGAAGAGGCCGTCGATGCCTTCATGCCCGAACTGGAAAAACGCGTGGCGGAGAAATTCAACGCCAAGCCACTGGCCGTCTGGCCCTATGGTCCGCAAGTGTTCTACTGCAATGCCGAGATAGCCAGTCTTGACGATTTCGAGGGCCTCAAGATCCGGTCCTACACCTCGTCGATGTCAACCCTGATCGAGGCTTTGGGCGCGACCCCAGTGACCATGAGCTTCAAAGAAGTCTACCCCGCCCTCCAGCGCGGCGTTGTGGATTGTGCGATCACTTCCCCCACCTCGGGCAACACCGGCAACTGGCCCGAAGTGACCACCCACTTCCTGCCTTTGGGCATTTCGTGGTCGGTGAACGCGCATTTCATCAATCTCGACAAATGGAACAGCTTCTCGGACGAGGAAAAGGCGGCATTGGAGGCCGAATTCGCGGGCTTTGAGGACGCTTTCTGGGCGCTCGCCAAAGAGAACAACGGCTGGGCGATTGCCTGCAACACCGGTGGCGAGGGCTGCGAGAATTATACGCCGTTTGACATGACGCTGGTTGACCCCTCGCCCGAGGATCAAGCGAAAGTCACCGCTGCAACGATGGATAAGGTTCTGCCGGGCTGGGCCGAAAGCTGCAACGCGGGCTTTGCCGATTGCTCCTCGATCTGGAACGCCACCGTCGGCGCGGCGCGTGGCATCGAACTGAAGTAAATCAAACAGGGCGCACCGGACCGGTGCGCCCTTCGCAATGGGGAAGCAAAGATGCGCATTATCGGGATACTCGGGGGTTATGCCTGTCTTGGGCTGTCTTTCCTTATCTTTTTTGAGATCTTGGCCCGCAAGCTGTTCAACCATTCCCTGCAGGGCGTGGATGAGATCGGCGGGTACGTGGTCGCTGTCACCGGCACATTCGGCATGGCGCTTGCTGCGGTTGAGCGCGCGCATACACGGATTGATGTGTTGCTCTTGCGGCTGCCTGGACCGGTGCAGGCAGGACTTAACCTCCTGTCATATGTCGCTTTGGGGCTGGGCGCGGGATTTATGGGCTATATGGGCTGGCGCACGCTGGACGATAGCCTGACATTCGGCTCGGTCTCTTCCAGCCCACTGCAAGTCCCCCTCTGGATTCCGCAATCCCTGTGGATGGCCGGTCTGGTCGTTTTCGCAGTTTCCGCACTGTGGACGGCACTAAGAGGTCTTCTGGCATTACGCCACGGTTTGGCAAATGCCGACCGCGTGCTGGCACCGCCCACGGTGGCGGAAGAAATCGAAGAGGCCCGAAAATGATTGACCTCACGGGCGCGCTTATCGGCTTTGTGATCATGCTGGGGCTGATGTTCATCGGTTTGCATGTGGGTATCGCCATGCTGGCCACGGGCATTTTGGGCGCTTTGGTTTATTTCGGACCGCCTGTGCTCTTGTCCTTTGGCACAAATCTCTGGTCGGTGATGAATGACTTCCTGCTGACCACCATTCCGCTTTTTGTCTTGCTGGGTGAACTGCTGCTCCGCGCTGGCATTACCCGCAACATGTATGAAAGCCTGACCGATTGGCTTAGCCGCCTCCCCGGAGGCCTGCTTCACACCAATATTGGCGCTTGTGCGATGTTCTCAGCGGTGTCGGGATCATCTGTCGCCACCGCCGCCACGATTGGGACGGTCGCGCTGGACGAGTTCAAACGCCGCGCCTATCACGAGCCACTGGTGCTGGGCACGATCGCAGCCGGGGCGACGCTTGGTATCCTGATCCCGCCCTCGGTGAACCTGATTATCTATGGTGCGCTGACCAATACGTCGATCGGCCAACTCTTTGCAGCCGGGATCCTGCCGGGCATCCTGCTGACCCTGCTTTTTATGGCAATCATCGCCGCCGCCGTTTTGTGGCGCCCCTCGCTCGCCGAACAGGTCACCGAGGTGCCGCCACGTGCGGAGCGCCTGCGTCGCCTGCGCTATCTGCTGCCACCGCTGGGTATTTTCGTGGTGGTGATGGGCGCGATCTACGGTGGCTGGGCCACCCCGACAGAGGCCGCTGCGTTGGGCGTGGTTCTGGCTTTCGGGCTGGCCGCCGCGAACCGCGCGTTAAGCTTTGCGATGCTGCATGCGGCGTTCATCGCCACGATCAAAACCTCTGCCATGCTGCTCTTTATCATCACGGCCGCGTTCTTCCTGAACTTCATCGTCGGTCTTTTGGGCGTGCCACAAGCCATGAGCCGCGCGGTCACTGACCTTGGCCTGAACGCGACCGAGATGATTCTGATCCTTGTGCTGTTCTACCTCGTCATGGGCTGCTTTCTGGAAACCCTGTCAATGATGGTCGGGACCATCCCCGTGGTGATGCCGGTCATTTTGCATTTGGGCATCGACCCTGTCTGGTTTGGCATCTTTCTGGTGATCATGATGGAACTGGCGCTGATCACTCCTCCGGTGGGCATGAACCTCTATGTGGTCCAAGGCGTACGGGGACGCGGAGAACTGGCCGATGTCTATCGGGGTATCCTGCCCTTTGTGGCGGCTATGCTGACCATGGTTGGTTTGATCATCCTATGGCCACAGATCGTCATGGTCATACCTGAGGCGCTGTTTTGAGCGCAATTGAGCGTGCATGTCGGCTGTTTACCGAGCTAGCCGAGATCAGCGCCGACCCGCCGGGCGTTACCCGCGCCAGTTTTGGCCCTGTTGAAAACACGGCGCATGAGATGATCCGGCGCGAGTCCGAGACCATTGGGCTCGAGCATCGGACGGACGCCATCGGAAACCTCTACGTTACCCTACCTGGCCTGGACCGAAATGCGCCTGTTTTGATGACCGGATCACATCTCGATTCCGTGCCCCATGGCGGAAATTACGATGGTGCGGCGGGTGTTCTGGCCGGGCTTTATATGCTCGAAGAATTAAGCGCCGGTCCAACGCCGCCTTGCGATGTGACCCTCATGGTGATCCGCGCCGAAGAGATGATCTGGTTCCCGGAGCATTACCTGGGCAGCCGCGCCGCCTTTGGTCTGCTTCCCAACGACACGCCAGATCGGGTAAGACGCTCCGACACCGGTCAGACGTTGGGCGAACACATGACCATCTCTGGCTTTGATCCCCAACCGATCCGGGACGGCCAGGCCCAATTCGATGCCAAGCGCATCCGCGCCTTTGTCGAAGTCCATATTGAACAAGGCCCGGTCCTTGTTGAAGCAGACCTGCCCATCGGCATCGTGACAGGCATTCGCGGCAATATCCGGCACAGGTTCGCCAGCATCACGGGCGAGACCACCCATGCTGGCGGTGTACCTCGTGCAAGCCGCCGGGATGCAGTGATGGCCGGTTCCGAGCTGGTCTCAAGCCTGGAGCAATGGTGGCATCAGATTGAGGCCAATGGCGGTGATATGGTCCTGACCCTTGGTGAGTTCTCTACAAACCCAGAACGGCACGGTATCACCAAAGTGCCCGGACATGTGGGGTTCACACTGGATATGCGCAGCCAGAATCCGGCCATTTTGGATCGGTTCGACGCATACTTGAAAGCGAGGTCCGCAGAGATTGCCGCAAAGCGTGATGTCGCTATCGACCTTGGGCCAGCAACCCGCGCGGCACCTGCTCCGATGGATGACACGGTGCAATCGGACCTCGTTGCGGCGGCGCAGCACTGCAATGTGGGCACCATGAGCTTACCTTCTGGCGGCGGTCACGACTCTGCAACTTTTGCGGGGCTGGGCGTGCCTTCCGGTATGCTATTCATTCGGAACGAAAACGGCAGCCATAACCCGGAAGAACACATGTCTTTGGACGATTTTCACTGCGCTGCAAGGGTTCTGACCAAGTGGGCGCGGTGCATGTTGTCCAGCGCCTAGCTCATCCACTTTTGAGTCGTCACTGGCACAAAGTTGATCAATCCATCGACCAAGTCCGCAGGAGCCTGCTGCACAACAATCGCGTTCCTGTGGGAAGGCGGAAGGAACTTTTCAGCAATCATGTGATCCACCATGCCCATCAACGGCTGATAGTAGCCCTGCGCATCATAGAGCCCTGCAGGCTTGGCAATCTCCCCCAATTGGTTGAGCGTCCAGACCTCCATGAATTCTTCCAAGGTTCCAATCCCGCCCGGCATCGCGACAAATGCGTCAGCCATCTCGATCATCCGCTTTTTGCGGGCCTGCATTGTGGGCAAGGTTTCAACGGCGTTCAGGTGCTGATGGGTGTGGCCTTTTCCCTTGAGACGCTCGGTAATCACCCCGGTGACATGACCGCCACCCGCCAGCGCCGCATCGGCCAACGCGCCCATCAAACCCTTGTGGGTGCCGCCATAGACAATCCTGATATCGCGCGCCACCAACACGGCGCCAAGCTCTGATGCCGCGCGCAGATAGGTATCGCCCTGCCCCTTGTTGGATCCACAATATACCGCAACGGTTCTTATGACTGGCATGGGATGCGTCCTTGCTCTGAGAGGCAACGCGCCAGATAAGTCAGGATATGCAGACGCACAACATTTGAACAGCGCACCGAAGGTTCGGCGGGCGATTGCCAGACCAACTCGACGATCTCACTGCTGGCCTTCGGGGTGCTGTCGACCGTACCGCTATACAGCCAGACCTCGACCAGCATATTACCGCGCCCGGCCGCTTTGGCTTCAAAGGTTGCCATATGCGCCGCGCTGTCGGGGACAAGCGTTACTGCCATCTCCTCTTGCACCTCGCGGATCAGGGCGTCGATATCGCTTTCGCCGGGTTCGATCTTACCGCCAGGGATCTGGAAATGCGTATCTCCCCCGCTGCGCGCCAAAAGCACTTGCCCGTCCCTCATCAGGCAAAGCCCCGCCTTGATGATCCGCTTGGTCACGATCCGGCCAGTTCGAAAGAGATATCCTTGGCCCCTTCCCACAGCACCGCATTGCCCAGCGTCTTGAGGTTCTCAAGCCCCGAAGTCAGTGTGATGAAATGGTTCCCGGCCAGCATCCCCATCTTGGACGCAAAGCAGACGCCGCCATAGGCCAGCAAGATTTCGGTTTCGCTGATCCCGCCGGGATACAGCAGGATCTGCCCCGGTCCTGCGTGACTGGTATGGTTTTCGTACTCGACACCGAAATCTTCGTCGCCAAGCGGAATCCAGACCCCCTCACCCGACCAGCGCACATGCACGATCTGCCCCGAATAGGGCAGAAGCTTGCGGAACATCGCGCATGTCTTGGGGGCGTCCGCATCCTCGAACCGCGCCCCAAAGGTGAAGCCACCCGCCTTGACGATCAATTCGCTCATGTGTTCTTCCTTTTCTTATCCAAATAAGGTGCCTAGCAGCACCCTCGGTAGTGATCTTCTATGGCGTGTTCCACTTGCGGCCAGAGCGATAGCAACGCCGCTTTGCCTGACAGTCCTGCGCGATACGCATCGCGCAGATCGGTCTCCAGCCGGGCCAGATCAACGCCGAGGACCTTGCCGTGATGCAAGACCCGTCTTCCACCCGCCCAGATGTCGACCACATGCGCTGAAGTTGCGCGGGCAAAGAGCAAGTCCTTGGCAGGCACAGGCATCAGCGCGTCACGGTCAAGGCCAGCAAGATCCAGGATCAGCAGATCAGCGGGCCCGCCAACCTCCAGTACACCGCCATCCGGCAGGCCCAAGGCGGCGCGTCCGGTCTGACAGGCCGCCCGCAGGGCAGCTTTGTGGGAAACACCCTCGTTTTCGGGATAGCCCGGATTGCGCCCCAACAGATGGTAAAGCCGCAACTCACGCAGGCCGTCGTCGTCTTCGTCCAGCGCGCAACCATCGAGACCCATCGCGATAGAAACACCCGCCACGTGCATCGCGGCAAGCGGTGCGCGGCCCGAATAAAGATGCAGGTTGGACGAGTTATTCACCACGATCCGTGCGCCGGAAGCCGCGATTTGCTCCAGTTCATCGGGTCGTGCCCATACGCAGTGGGCCAGTGTGAGCCGGTCCGACAACAGCCCGATCTCTTTCAAAAACGCAACGCCGCCTTGCGGGTAAGTCTGATCCAGCCACGCCCGCTGAGGCTTGGTTTCAAGCAGGTGCATATGTATGCGCCGTCCGGTCCGCGCGGAAGCCTTCGCGATGGCCAGCAGCAGATCATCGCTGCACCACTGCACACCTGTCGGTCCATATTGCACATCCACGTGGGGCTGATCTGCCAAGGCCTGCGCGACCTCATCGACAAGGGAAAGTTGCTCTGTGACGGATGGCAACGGCCTGAGCCATGTGTCGTAGGCCAGTTGCGCCACCTCGGATGGCAATCCGGTCAAAAGCGCCTCATGGTCTCCATAGACTAAAGGGTTACGGTCGCGCATCGAGATGGCAAAGCCGATAGACACGCCCACATCCGCGGCCGCGCGCGCAATATCCCGGGCTTCTTCAGGCAAAGGTTTTTGCCCCATCGCGCGGGTCAGGTGCACCATGACGCTGGTTGCACCGCCGCATAGAGAGCGCGCAAAAGAGGCTGCTGCAGCGGTATAGGCATCAACGGCAGGCATCACAGCAAGCTGCGGGAGCCATTGTTCCAGTGGCTTCCCACCGCACCCAAAGGAGGTGGTCGACAAGGGCCGCGCATGATTGTGGGCGTCCGCCAAAGCGGGCATCGCAAGCCGTGCGGGACCGTCCGGTGCAGGCGCGGGCTCAATCGCGCTGATCCGCCCGGCTTCGATGAAAATCTTAACGGGGCCGGAGGTTTGATACTCCGGCCCCAGAAGGGCTGCATTGACGTGAAGCTGTGTCATTGTCGATCTCTCCACGCCAATCGCCAGATCAGAAGGACCGCATCTCCATGGGCGGCAGGAACGAGGCGTCAAACACAGCCTCCGCCGCGGGAGCATCGGGCAGATCATAGAGACCTTGGATCGTTGAAATCGAACGCGTCAGTCGCTCGGTATCAACAGCGCCGATGCCATTGGCCTTGCTTTCATCCGAGAAGATCAGGTTGTCGAGGGCAAATTGCAGGCGTTTCATCTCCAACTCGCCATCGGAAAGCGGCTCTGTGGCGGTGATCACGTCGATCCCTTCCTGCGGATTGGCCAGTACATCCGCCATCGCCTTGGCAATGGCATTCACAAGGCCTTGCACGGCTTCGGGATTTTCTTCCAGAAGCTTGGGCGAAACCATGACGCCGTTCGAGTAGATGTCCAGACCCGAGGCACCGTAGGGGTACCAGGTGAAATCCTTGTCGGGGTCCATCCCGATCCCAAGGATGTTCAGATAACTGGTCACGTTGAAGACAAGGCTGGCCGAGACCTGATCCTGCACCAGCATTTGCTCTTGCAGATTGGACTTGACGCTGACCAGCTCGACCTTTTCCGCATCAAACCCGGCCGCCGAGGCCAGCGCCGGGAACAGCTTGGTCGAGGCAGAGCCCGGAGGCGCACCAACCTTCAGACCCTCAAGGCTGGCAAGGCTTTCGACAGGGCCGCCGGTTTTCGTCAAAACGGCAAAAGGTGGCTGGTTGTAGATCTGATAGACCATCACCGGGGCCTCGTCCGGATTGGTGGCGGCGTTCTGGATGATGGCGTTCATATCACCAAAGCCCGCGTCATAAGCCCCGGACATGATCCGGCTGACCGTGGCAGCAGAGCCTTCGCCTTGGTCGATGGTCACATCGAGGCCCTCTGCAGCAAAGTAGCCCTTTTCCTTGGCCAGATAGAACCAGCCATGTACGCCCTGGATTTTCCAATCCAGCGTGAATTTGATCGGGACACCTTCGGCAAAGGCTGCCCCCGCAAATCCAACCGCGAATGCGATTGTTGTCAGTAGTTTATGCAATGGTCTTCTCCTTGTTGGTTCGTGTTGGATGTCAAGCGATGTTCTTACGGGTCGCCCAGCCCGTCATGCGCCGTTCGAGAAAGGCGAAAATCGCATAAAGAGAGATGCCCATCACCGCGAGCACCATCAGACCCGAGAACACGAGCGGCACATTGAATTGCGAGGACGCGATTAGCATCATGTTGCCCACACCCTTGTTCGAGGCCACGGTCTCGGCAATCACCGATCCGACAAAGCTGAGCGTGATCGCCACCTTCAAAGCGGCAAAGAAATAAGGCAACGAACGGGGCAGACCGACGTTCCAGAGGATTTCCAGCTTGCTGGCCTTGAGCGATCGCATCACATCCTCCAACTCAGGTTCAACCGTGGCGATGCCGGTCGAGACGTTCACAACGATTGGAAAAATGCAGATAATCATCGCCGTCAGGATGGCGGGAACGGTCCCTGCACCGAACCACAGGACAAAAATCGGCACCACAGCGACCTTGGGTATGGACGAGATGCCCACAAGCAGCGGGTAACAAGTGTCGTAGGCCAGCTTTGATGATCCGATCAGCACCCCAAGCGACAGGCCAATCAGCACCCCAAAGAAGAAACCCACCAATGTGGTATAAAGGGTTTGCCAGGCATGGGGCGCGATGGCGGGTGCGAATTGGAGAAACGCCTCGATGATCCGGCTGGGTCTTGGCAGAATGAGTTCCGATATACCGGCGGCAAGGCAAAACAGCTCCCAAAAGACAAAAACGCCGACGATCAGCGCGGCAGAGGCGAGTTTTTGCTGGCGTGGGCTCATGCTGCATCCGCCTTGGCAACGGCCGGGGCATGCACGATCATCTGCCGCAGGTCCTGCACCAACTGGATAAAGCTCTGTTCGAAGGTGATGTCGATTTTCCGTGGCCTTTGGAAAGCAACCTCGCGATCCTCAAGAATGCGTCCCGGTCGCGCGCTCATCACACAAACGCGGTTGGCCAGGTAAGCCGCCTCGCGCAGGTCGTGGGTGACGAGCAGCACAGTGGATTTTCTGCTCATCCACAGGTCTTGCAGGGTCTGCCACAGCTCTTCGCGGGTGAATTGGTCCAGCGCACCGAAAGGCTCATCCAAGAGCAGCAGGTCCGGGTCATGCACCAGCGCCCGGCACAGGTTTGCCCGCTGCATCATTCCCCCTGATAGTTGCCAAGGGCTTTTGTCGGCAAAATCGATCAGTCCGACTTGTTCCAGCAGCGCATCGACACGGTCTTTGAATTCGCCATGCCGTTTGGCGCGGAATTCTGCCTTGAAGGGCGGCACGATCTTGAGCGGCAACATCACATTGTCGCGCACCGTCATCCATTGCAGCAGGCTCGCGCTTTGAAAAGCCATGCCCACGCGAACCGGTTTTGCCCCAAGCTCCCGCCCGCCAAAAAAGATATGCCCTTCGCTGGGTTTCAAAAGCTCGCTGACCAGCTTGAGGATTGTGGACTTGCCGCAGCCCGAAGGGCCGACCAGCGCGACAAAATCCCCTTGGGCGATGGACAGATCAGTCGGGCACAACGCCTGTGTCTTGTCGGCCCTTGCCCCGTAAGTGACACCAACACCTTCGAATTTCACGAATTCCTTGCCGATCATGTCGCGCCTCTCAAAAGATGAGCAAGGCTCTGATCGACGTTCTGCGGGCTTGGCGCCGGCATCGCCTGAATATCGGTCACTTGTGTCCCGTGCCCGGCCATGCCTTCAACGATCTGGCGGTCCTTTTGCACAAAGGCCCCGCGCACCAGAGTGTGCACCGGCGCGCCGACGGTCTTGCGGCCCTCAAACGGGGTGATCTTGCCGCGCGAATGCAAACGCTCGGCCGCGATCACCTCCTCGCGCGACAAATCCACCGCCGTGATATCCGCCAAAGCGCCCACGGCGATGCGCCCCTTGTGCGGCCACATGCCGAACGCCCGCGCCGGGTTCGCCGATGAGATCTTGACGTAGTGCTCGAGCGACATGCGCCCGGCGGCCACCTCTGTCAGCATCAGAGGCATTTGCGTTTCCACGCCCGGAAAGCCGCAATCGGCCTTCCATATCACGTCATTGCGTTTCTCTTCGGGCGTGTGCGGCGCATGATCGGTCGCGATCATGTCCACGATGCCGGTTTGCAACGCGTCCCAGATGGCCGCGCTGTCCTTGGCCTCGCGCACCGGCGGGTTCACGCGGATCACGCTGCCCAGCCGCTCGTAATCGCCCGAGTTCAGGAACAGATAGCAGGGGCAGGTCTCGCCCGTGATCTCGACGCCGCGGGCTTTGGCCTCGGCCAGCGGCCTCAACTCGCCAGCGGAGGAGATATGCAGCACATGGATGCGCGCACCGGTCCATTCCGCCAGGATCGCTGCGCGCGCCACCGCTTCGATGGCGACCACCTCGGGCCGCGCAGCGATGTGGCAGAGCGGATCGTTCAGCCCCGCTGCCTCCAGCTTGGCCTGTCGCCATGCCATGATCGATGCGGTTTCGGCATGCAGCGAAATGCGCAGACCCGAGCCTGCAATGATCTCGAACCCTTCCAGCATTGCCCCGGTCGAGGGCGACGGCAGGTTGCCAAAGGTATTTCCCATGAAGCATTTGAAAGCATTTGCTCCCGCCTCAATCAGCTCCAGCAACTCATCGATGTTGTCCTCGGCTAGAAGGCCATAGATCCCAAAGTCAACGCAGGCTTTCTTCGCGCAGTCCTGCTTTTGCCGGAACTCGGTGACCGAGCGCGTGGGAGGATGGGTATTGGGCATCTCGAACACGGTCGTCACGCCGCCCATGGCCGCTGCGCGCGTGCCGGTTTCCCAGTCTTCCTTGTGGGTGTAACCGGGCTCGCGGAAGTGCACATGCATATCGATGGCTCCCGGGATCAGGTGCAGTCCGGTGACGTCCATCACCTCTGCCGCATCGCCCAGCGTTCCCGGCGCACCGATGGCCGACACGCGCCCGTCGGTGATGGCGACGTCCGCCACATCGCGTGCGGTTGCATTGACCACCCAACCGCCCGTTAAAATCATGTCTGTCATAGCGCGGCCCATCCCCCGTCGACCGGCAGGTCTACGCCGGTGATTTGTCTTGCGCGATGAGATGCGAGAAACAGCGTTGCAGCCGCCACGTCTTCATCCGTGCTCACCCGACCAAGCGCATAGTCCGCAGCGTGTTTTGCAGCGGCCTCCTCCAGAGAAATTCCATGCTGCTCAGCCACTTGCGGAACGACCTTATCGCGAAAGCGCGGTCCATCGACCATGCCCGGCGCCACAAGATTGACATTGATATTGTCGGCCCCGAGCTCCAGCGCGAAACTTTTTGTCATGCCTCTGAGCCCCCATTTCGAACTGGAATAGGACAGTCGCATCGCGCGCCCGCGCATCCCGAAGGTGCCGCCCACATTGACGATTTTGCCGCCGCCCCTGGTCTTCATGACAGGGGCGACGGCGTGTATCAGGTTAAATGGACCCAGAACATTCAGACGCAGGATGTCGTCAAACTCCTCCTGCGTGGTCTCAAGGCCGGTCTTGCCAATCGGCCCGGTTCCACCGGCGACATTGACCAAAATGTCGATTTGGCCGTCAAAGGCCGCCAAGACACCTTCGATCACTGTCGCAACAGCGTCAGACTGTGTGACGTCACAGGCAAAGATCTCTGCCTTGGCACCTTTCGCACGCGCCGCTTCGCATACCGGTCCAATGGCCGCCGTGTCGCGCCCCAGCAAGGCAAGATGCGCGCCTTCCCGGGCAAAACCCATGGAAATGGCGGCACCCATCCCTTTGGCCGGGCCGGTGATCACGACGACCTTGTCTTTCAGTTCCAGGTCCATTTCGATCAGAGCAGCTTGTAGATGCGTTCGTCTTCCGCAGGCAGGAAAGCATCCGAAAAAATCTCTGACGGCTCTGGTGTCCGCGGCAGGGCATTGGCCTTCACCACAAGGTCGATAGCCTGTTTGAAGCGGTCGGGGTCGACATTGCCCAGCCCGGTCGTCGCCAATTCAGGATGGTTCATCTCGTCCTGCAGCGTCGCGATCAGGCGTTCCTTCTCGATCTCCTTGTTGATCAGCGGCTCGCGCGCCGCGACCGCGTCGACCGCCGCATCCAGATCAGCCAGCGTGTCTTTGACACCCTGGTTGATCGCCCAGCACATGCCCCTGACCATCTCGGGGCTTTCCTCAGCCATCGCCTTGGGAATGATCAGACCGTTGGAATAGAGATCCATCCCGTAATCGCCGTATGAGATAAAGCGGATCTCCTCATCCGGGTTCATGCCCGAAAGCTTGGCCGAGAAGCGGATGGTGTTCACATAGCCAAAGACGCCCTCGACTTCCTTAATCTTCAACATCTGCTCGCGCAGGTTCGATTTGAAGTTCAGGATTTCAATGCCGCTGGTATCGAGACCGGCGACATTGGCAAAAGCCGGGAACAGCTTGAGCGCACCGTCATTCGCGGATCCGCCCAACAGACGCCCCTGAAGATCTTCGGCAGTCTGAATGTCGCTATCGGCTAGGACGGCCACAGTAAACGGCGGCTTGTTGTACATCTGATAGACACACAGCGGCGCCTCGTCGGGTTTGGTTCCAGCCAAACGGATGAGAGCGTTCACATCGCCGAAGCCCACATCATAGGCCCCGCCCGCGACATGGCCGACCGCCGCGCCGGAACCGTTGCCCTGGTCCATCGTCAGGTCGATCCCGGCCTCATCAAAATAGCCCTTGTCCTGCGCAAGGAAGAACCAGGATTGCGGGCCCTGATAACGCCAATTCAGGATCATCTTGATCTTGGTTTTGCCCTGAGCAAACGCCGGGGCTGCAAGCGTGGTTGCCATTGCGGCACCAGCGAGTTTGGTGAAATTCCGTCGTGTAATAGTCATGACTTCGCTCCGATGTTTGTTTGTGTTGAAAGGGCTGCAACGATGTCTTCAGACATGGCTGTGAAGCCATAAAGCAGCCGGATGATGTAAAGAATCGCGTCCGTCACATGGGACGGGGACACTGTCGTCGTGGCGTCTTCAACAAGCACCGCGTCAAACCCGTTGAAACATCCGTCTGCGAGGGTCGCAAAGACGCAGCGGTCAAGGTTTACGCCTGTGAAAAACAAAGTGCTGACGCCCAAGCGGCGCAGGATGCTGTCCAATTCGTTATCCCGAAAACCGGTTAGCCGGGTCTTGCCCACGTCGATGTCGTCTGTGCCCTTGTCGATAGTCGGCACCGATTGCGCCCCCCAGTCCCCGTCCACCAGCACCCGCCCAGACGCGATCTGGTCGCCGTAACCGGGGCGCGCCCCGCAATCGGACCCTTTGTCGAGAACATTGGCGGGCAGATTGGCCGCGTCAGACCGGACCGCCCAGTTGATGTGGATCACGGGGGATCCGACTTTGCGAAAGGCAGCGCTCAAAGCGTTGATCCGCCCCACCACGTCAGACAGACGGGACACATCCGCGCAACGAGAGGTGGCGAACCAACCTTCGTCGCTCAGAAAATCGTTCTGCATGTCGATGATCATCAGTGCAGAGCGCGCCATGTCCGCCTCGACCGATTTCGGGTCGGCGACAAAGCGGATCGGCCGCGAGTTGCGCGCAGGCCGCAGAAGGGACACAGCGGAACCATCGTTGAGTGGCGTCCAACGATCTGAATGTAAGTGATTTTGCCGATTCTGCATACGTACCCCCAGTACCGGATCAAGCCTGTTCCGAATTCGCGTTGCTGTCGTCTGCTATTTTTCGACCAAGGCGTTGCCGAAAATCGTACACCCACGTAAGCTTTTGATATGAAACACCTCACCACCTTCCGGGTCATCGATGCCATTGCCCGAACCGGCTCTATCCGAGGGGCAGCCGACAACTTGTCGCTGACCCCTTCAGCGGTTCAGCGGCGATTGCAGTCCTATGAGGAAGAGATCGGCTATGAGATCTTCGACCGTGGGCCGCAGGGGGTCGAGTTGAACTCTGCCGGGGAACTGGTGATAATGCACATACGCGAGACCTTTTCCGAAACTGGAAAGTTGACCTCGCGCCTGGCGGATCTTTCCGGAATGCGTCGAGGCGAGGTGCGGATTGGCTGCAGTCAGGCCTTGGTTCCCTACTTTCTGCCTCGCCACATAAGCAGCTACCAGTCGGCATATCCCAATGTGACGTTTGAGGTCGTGGTGATGGAACATCGGGCAGCGCAAAGCGCCTTGGCCAGCCACGTGATTGATCTTGCCCTTGTGTTTGGCGCCGAAGAGGTGCCTGAGTTCAAGACGCTGTTGGGCGTCCGCCAGCGATTGGCTGCCGTGATGGCTCCGAACCACCCGCTTGCCCATTTTGAACAGCTGCGTTTGCGCCAGTGTTACGAGCATCCTGTGGCGATGCCAGGTGTTGGATTTGGCAGCCGGGCCTTGGTGGATGCGGCGCTTCAGGAGAAATCCTACGCCCGCTCACCAGAGCTGGAAAGCAACTCGTTTGAGTACCTAAAGGCCCATGTGGCCAAGACTATGGCGGTGACGTTTCAAATCGAAAGCGGCGCCCCTCTTGCCCCGGTTCAAGACACATATCTCACCGCCCGGCTGATAGATGCACGAGATGTCGCCCCCGGGACACTCTGGATGGGGCAATTGGCCGGGCGCAGCCTGTCGGTCGCCGCCTCCCGGTTTGCAGAACAGATCGGACGCGACCTTTCAGAGCGGTATCAGCATGTCTAGCCGGCTGGCGGGCGGAGATCCTATCCAAAAATCGTTTTCGACGTTTCTTCACTGAGCAAGCCATCCTCGATGTCGTCCGCGACCGCCTCTGGCGGACGCTTCTTCGGGTCGCCATATCCGCCGCCGCTTGGACCAACCGACACCAGCTTTTCCCCGGCTTTGACTTTGAAATATGGCACCTTGGATGGCAGGCTGGTGGTTGTGCCATCGGTATGAACCAAGGTCAGCTCGGCCTCATAGCCGTCTGCGCCACCATCGAACCCCCAAGGCTTGAAGGCATGCCCCTCACCTTCGAGAGAAAAGCCCGCCTCATCGAGAAAGGTGAACTCGCGGATGGCACCGATGCCGCCCCGCCATTGTCCTGCAGCCATTGCGTTTTCACGCAACTCATAGCGTTCCACGCGAATAGGAATGTGAGATTCAATATCTTCAATCGGGTTGTTGCGGGTGTTGGCATAGAGCGTATCTACCGCATCCATCCCATCGAGCCCTTTGCGCCCGCCGTAACTGCCTTCCATAATCTCCATATGCACCCAATGGTCGCCGTCCCGCAGGCCGGACAGAGCCACGACCCGCAAATTGCCAATCCCGGCCGAGACCTGCTCTGGCACGATCTGCGAAAAGGCCTTCATTACCGTATCGGCCAATTGGTTGCCCGGACAGAAACGCGCGATCACAGGGGCAGGGAAGATCGGATTGACCAGCGTGCCCTTGGGCGCCTCAATCGTGATCGGTCGGGTCAGGCCCGAATTCTGCGGGATCGGCCCATAGGTCACGGTATCGAGCAAGATTGACCGGATCGTCAGCCAGACCGAGCAATCCACGGTGCCCACCAGCGGCATGTTGATCGGCTTGTCAGGCACTTGCGCCGCAGTGCCGCTCAGATCGACGGTCAGATCATCCCCTTGAACCTTGAGCGTCACCACCAGCGGCAATTCACGGCGCGCGGGGTTTGGGTCATCCAAGTAACCGTCAAGCATGGTGCTTGCAGAATACTCCCCATCTGGCAAAGCGCGGATCGCATCGCGCATGAGCCGTTCAGAATAGTCCATCAGGTCGTGAAAAGCGGCCATCGTGCTGTCCAACCGGTAACGGTCCACCAGCCCCAAAAGCCGCGCCGCCCCGATGCGGGCCGCTTCGATCTGCGCCTCCATATCGCCGACGACCAGATCAGTGGCGCGGATATTGGCGCGCAAGATATGCCAGACCGCATCGTTGCGTTTGCCTTGATCAAAGACCTTTATCGCTTTGAACTGAAGACCTTCTGCATAGGTGTCTACAGCATCCACAATCCCGCAACTGCCCGGGCTCAGGGCACCAATGTCCAGATGGTGCGCTGTCGTGGCGGACCAGCCGATCAGCGCCTCACCCTGAAAGACGGGAACACAAAAAGCCACGTCAGGCCCGTGCGACGCCCCACCGTAGGGGTCGTTGTGCATGATGACATCGCCGGGACGCACGGGGTCATCCCGTTCTGCCAGCACCTTGAGCACGTTGCGGATATAGCCGGGGATCGGCCCGGATTGCAGAGGCGTGGACATCCGACACTCGCACATTTGCTGCCCTTCGGCATCGGTCAGGGCAGCGCCGAAGTCTTCGGATTCGCGAATGATCGAGGAGTAGGACATGCGCATCAGCTTGTGCCCCATTTCCAAGGCGATGCTTTCCAGCGCCCCCTGAATGACAGCACCGGTGACGGGGTCGATGCGGCTCATGACTTGCTCTCCAGACTGATAATCACACTGCCCGTTTCATGGGGTATGGCTGTGGCCCTAGGTGGCACGACGGTTGTACTGTCTTTTTGAAGCAGAATCGCAGGCCCGGGCACCGGCACCCCCAGTGGCAGAAGATCGCGGCGATAGACTTGCGTCTCAAAACTTTGCAACCGACCATCAACCCGGAACACCGCCTGGCGCGTCCGGACATACGCCGCGTCCAGTCCTTTGCCGCCTTCCAGTGTGGGCAAGTCCAGGTCGGGCGATGGACCGACAGCTGTCATTCGCAAATTTACAACCTCAATCGCACTGCTTTCAAAGGCATGGCCGTATTCGGCGGCATGGCTGTCATGAAACCGCTGCCAGACCTCTTCCAGCGCGGCCTCGGTCACCGCACCCAGTTCAAATGGCACACGCAGTTCATAGCCTTGGCCGAGATAGCGCAAATCTCCGGCCCTCTCGAACCGCACATCGTCCGTGCTCAGGCCGTCCTCGGCCAGCCGTGCGGTGAGTTTGGCTTCCATCTCGGCAAATTCGCTGTTGAACAAGGCAAGATCGGCGGAGGTCGAGACCTGAAACTGGGTGTGAATCACGTCATATTTGAGATCGGCGATCAGAAGACCCAAGGCAGATGTAATTCCGGGGTGCGGCGGCACAATGACCTCGGGGACCTCTAACATTCCAGCCACCTCAGCCCCCTGCAACGGTCCTGCACCGCCCATCGCCACCAGTGAGAAGGCGCGCGGATCAATGCCGCGCTGCACCGTGCGGGACCGGATCGCATTGGCCATATTGGCGTTAAGGATCGTCAACACGCCCTCGGCCGCCTCTAGCGGGTCCATGCCCAGCTCCGCCGCCAGTTCGTTGATGACCGCTTTCGCGGCCTCCAAATCCAGTTCCATCTCGCCGCCCAGAAAATCACCCGGTTCCAGCCGCCCCAAGACAAGGTTCGCATCCGTCACCGTGGGCTTGGTGCCCCCGCGTCCGTAGGCTGCGGGCCCCGGATCAGCCCCCGCGCTTTGTGGCCCAACCTTAAAGGCGCCGCCCCGATCCACATGGGCGATTGAACCGCCCCCAGCCCCGATCGTGTGGATATCAAGCATCGGCATCAAAAGGGGGAATCCTGCGATGGAGGTCGAGCGCGCATCCGTCTCGGCACAGACCCCATCGACCGCAATCCCAATATCCGCTGAGGTGCCGCCAATATCAAAGGTGATCACTTTGTCCCGCCCACAGCGCTGCCCAACCCATGCGCCGCCAAGAACGCCTGCGGCCAAACCAGACATCATCGTTAGCGCCGGGTTCTGAATCACCATCCGGGGCGTCACAACGCCGCCGTTTGACGCCATGATCCGCAAATCGCCACCGATCTTTTGATCTGCCAACGCGCCCTCAAGATTCCTGACATACCTGCCGACCTTGGGGCCAACAAAGGTGGCAAGGGCCGCGGTTGTGAACCGTTCAAACTCGCGAAACTGGGGCGAGATGTCCGAGGACGTCGTGACAAATGCATCCGGCATTTCTTCGGCCACAATAGCCCTTGCCCGATTTTCGTGTATCGGGTTGAGGTAGGAAAAGAGAAAGCAAATCGCCACTGCCTCGACCCCATCAGCCTTCAACTCTTGTGCGGCTTTTCGAATTGCTGCCTCGTCCAGCGGTTCAAGTTCTGCACCAGTTGGCGGGACCAGTCGCCCCGGCACGGTCTTGCGGTAGCGCCGTTTGATCAGGGGGCGGTTTTGCCAGGGGATCTCTTGCATGATGGAATAGTGATCGGGTCGTTGATGGCGACCGATATGCAGCACGTCGCGAAACCCTTCATTGGTAATCATCCCAGCACAGGCGCCGCGCGCCTCTAGCACCGCATTGGTTGCGGTCGTCGTGCCGTGAAAGACTTGGGCTATGTCGCTTGCGGCAATCGCGCCTTCTAACATGAGCTCCGACAGCCCCGTTATCACGCCCCGCGACGGATCGTCTGGCGTGGTCGATACCTTGTGTACGCCTTGCGCCCCGGTCCGACGATCCACATAGATCAAATCTGTGAACGTCCCGCCCACGTCGATACCAATCGCCTTCATCCGATCCCCACAGCTTTTGCTTGTTGGTTGAGGCTAAATTGGCATCGGGCCGCTTGTCTGTGAATTGGCCCAAAAATGGCATGCAATCCGTCGTAGGTGATCGCAAACCGCACAAATTCGCGGATACTGCCTGAAAGTTAATCGATTTCTACGCCAAAAGGACACAAGCGTTTTATGCCGCTGGTCTTCGCGCGCTACACCGCTCCACTGTGCCGAAAAAGGAGCACCAATGATGTCAGAGCCCCACATGCCCAAGATCGATCCCGAGATGGTCGAAGATATGATCCTCTCGCTGGCACAGCATGGCGCGGTGGGCGAGACTGGGGTCTGTCGGCTGGTCTATACCGATGCGTGGCAAAAGGCGCAGGCCCAAGTGCAGACCTGGGCGCAAGAGGCCGGGCTTACAACAAGTTTTGATCAGGTAGGCAACCTGTGGGCCAAAGCTGAGGGGCAAAGCTCCGGCCCCTCTTTCGTCACCGGTTCGCATATCGACAGCCAGCGTTCTGGCGGGCGCTATGACGGGGCGCTTGGTGTGATTGCGGGACTGGTGGCGATCAAGACCTTGTTTGAAACCTTTGGACCGCCCAAACGCCCGTTGGAACTGGTCAGCCTTTGTGAAGAAGAAAGCAGCCGCTTTCCCAACGCTGGCTTTTGGGGCTCGCGTGCGATCGTAGGGCGGTCGAGCCCGGAGGATTGCGAAATCGTGGTAGATGAGGCTGGTGCCCCGATCAGCGCCGCAATGCGCGCCTGCGGATTCGATCCGGCCCGCATCGGTGAGGTCGCCCGTAACGATATTGCAGGCTTTATCGAGTTGCACATCGAACAGGGCCCGATCCTTGAAGATGCCGATCTTTCAGTCGCGGTGGTCGATGCGATCACTCATATCCGGCATACAGAGGTCACATTGACCGGCGTCTCGAACCACGCGGGGGCCTTCCCGATGGACATTCGGGCCGATCCGATGGCCGGGATGGTCGAGATCGCCGCTGCAGCCATTGCCCATGCCGAGGCTCTGGGCCGCCCGGCCGTCACCACAATTGGCCAGTGCAGCATCGACCCAAATGCGCCTGCAATCATCCCGCGCAGCGTGACCTTCACCATAGATGCGCGCGACCCGGACCCAGCGGCCGCCAAAGCGCTTCACGATACGCATAACCAGATCATGGACAAGATCGCCGCCAAGCGAGGCCTGAAACTCACGCGCCGTCTAACGCTCGATCATGCGCCATGCCAAAGCGACCCGGGGCTATTGAACACCCTGCAAGATGCAGCCGACGCGGCAGACATCCAGACGCTGCGTATGGCGAGCGGGGCCGGGCATGACGCCCAACAGATGAGTCGGATTTGCCCCGTCGCCATGCTGTTCGTGCGCAGCAAAGATGGGCGCAGCCATACACCCGAGGAGCTTTCAAACATCCCCGACATTGTCGACGGGATTCAGATTCTAGCAGGCGCGTTGTATCGTCTCGGTTACTCCTGAAACCAGATGTTCGGCCCAAACCCGATATGCATCGCGCACAAAAAAGTACCATTCAGGCAGAAAAACGGGGCGAATTGCGGCCATCTTCGCAAAATTTGCAGCTTTCTGAGCCGAGCTGCTTTGAGAGAGGTCTGCTCCTGCAGCAACGTTGTGACAGCGCAAAGCGCCAGGTGAGGTTCTCTTATCGATCCGCCTGACTGCTTTTCTGGTTGGCGTGCCGAAACTGTCACAAATGAAGTGACGGGGTCGTTCGTCTGTTTTCCGCCCCTGCTCCTTCGTTTGTGTCCTGACAGAGAGGACATCACATGTGCGAAAGATGCGGAAACACGTACCATAAAATTCAAGAAGCAAGCCGTCGCGGCTTTCTTAAAGGCGGCGCTGCGGCCGCAGCCAGTCTGGCGATCCCTGCAGGGCTGATGTCGCCGGGCATGGCTGCGGCGCAGGGCCTGACCCGGATTAAGGCAACCCATGGCGGTGGATTGTGCAATCTGGGTATCTTCCTGGCCAAGGAACGCAAGCTGGCTGAAGCCGACGGCGTGGACCTCGACTTTGTCGTCACCCCCACAACCACCGATGTCGTGACGCTGTTCGGCGCAGGCATGGTAGATGTCTCGGTGATACCCTATTCCAACTTCATCACGCTGGTGGATGCCGGTGCGCCCGTACAGATCGTCGCCGGTGCTGGCGTTGAAGGCTGTATCCTCATTGGCTCCGAAGGGATTTCGTCTCCGGCAGACCTGAAAGGCAAAACCATCGGCACCTTCCAGGCCGACACGCTTGAAGTTCTTCCCTACGACTATATGACGTCGGCAGGCATGGAATTTGCCGAGGCGGAGATCAAATACTTCAACACCTCGCCGGAGCTTGCAGCAGCCTTCATCAACGGCGCGATCGACGCGGTCAGCCACATTGAACCCTATGCGACGCAATGCCTGCAGGAACGTGCCGGATCATCCATTCTGACCGACGGTCTGGATCTTTATGGCGAGGGATATTCCGACTGCGTTCTGGCCGCGCGGACTCCGTTGCTCGAAGAAAACCCGGATGCCGTCAAAGCCGTGATCAAAGCGATGATGACCGCGCAGTATCAATCCGAAACTGATACGGCCGCCGCTCTGGCCGAAACTCAGGGTACCTATTACAAAACCTCGCTTGAGGCTTTGACCCTTGCCCAATCGCGCCAGCCGGTCATGATCGACCAGCGCAACAACACCGATTTCTTTGTCGAGCGTTCCGTGTCCATGCAGAAAATGGGCTACGTCAAAAACACCCTGCCCGACACAGCCGTGAACTGGGCGCTCTTGGAAGAGGTGATTGCAGAGAATGGTGGCCTTTACGACAGTCTTGAACTGAAGACGGCCGCTTAAGGGCAAACCCATGACTGACGAAACACTTGGCTCACCAATGGTCGAAGAGAAACAGAGCTCATGGCTCAAGCGGCTGTTGAAGCGGCTTGAGCCGACCCTTTGGGTCTTTGCGTCGCTGTCGATTTTCGTCGGTTTCTGGGAATTCGCATGGTGGCGGGGGTGGGCGAACCCGCTGTTGCTTCCGCCACCACATATTTTTCTGGCGAATCTGCCCGACCAGTTTCGCTTCTTCGACCCCGGCGGCACGCGCGCTGGGGCGCTGGCAACAGGCGGCTCGATCTTTTCCGTTCTGGGCGTGATCGCCTGGTCGTCGTTTCGGGTGACGGCAGGGCTTGTGCTGGGCTTTACCCTGTCACTGGCGATCGGGATCGGTATTCGCTACTTCAGAATTTTCGGCAAACTGATGTTGCCGCTTGTGACAATGCTGGCACCGATTTCGCCCGTCGCTTGGCTGCCGGTAGCGGTGTTCATTTTTGGTATCGGCAATCCGCCCGCGATCTTTCTCGTCTTTATCGCAATCTTTTTCATCATGACGCTGGCCACCCTGTCCCAGATCGACAGTGTTCCCGTGCACTATATTCAGCTAGCGAGGATTATGGGCTGCAACAAGCGCCAGATCTATCGCCATGTGATCTTGCCAGCGATTCTGCCAGAGCTGTTCGTGACCCTGCGCATGAACCTCTTTGCCGCCTGGATGGTGGTGCTGATCGCCGAGGCCGTCGGCGTCGGTTCTGGGCTTGGTCAGGTCACGATGATGGCCCGCAATACTTTCAACGCTAGTCTCGTGTTTTTCACCATGACGCTCATCGGCCTTACGGGCTTCACTTTTGATCAGGCACTTCGCTACGTGCAACGCAAAGTGCTGTGGTGGGTTGGCCCGTCCAGCGTGGGAGGTCTTTGAGATGGCTTTGGGTCTGAAAGTCACCAACGTGTCCAAGACGTGGAACCCCGACGGGCCCGAACCAGTGCCAGCGGTTCGCAACCTGACGCTGGATGTGGAACTGGGGGAATTCGTGGTCCTTCTGGGGCCTTCTGGATGCGGAAAAAGCTCTTTGCTCTACATCGTCGCGGGGCTGGAGGACGCAACCGAAGGCAGCGTGACATTTGACGGATTGGAGGTCACGGAGCCGTCCCCCGAACGCAGTCTGATCTTTCAGGAAGCGGCCCTGTATCCGTGGCTGACAGTGGGCGACAACATCACATTTGGCCTTAAGATCGCTGGACAAACCCCTAAGAAACAGGATGAAGCGGCTGAGCGCTTACTGCGTCTTGTGGGACTCGTGGGCGCGGGCGACAAACGACCCCATGAACTTTCTGGCGGGATGCGGCAGCGGGCAGCCCTTGCCCGTGCGCTGGCAATGGAGCCCAAGGTTCTTTTGATGGATGAGCCTTTTGCTGCCCTCGATATCCAAACGCGCGCCCGTATGCAGAGCCATCTGCTTAATATATGGGAAAGTTCCAAAGCGTCGGTCCTGCTGGTCACCCATTCCATCGAAGAGGCGCTGGCACTGGCGGACCGCGTGGTCGTCTTTACCGCCCGCCCCGGCCAGATCAAGGCCGAGGTCCCGATCTCTGCCCCCCGCCCGCGCGATATGCGCAGCCCCGAGATGATTGACCTTGCCATACAGTGCGAAGCGCTGCTGGCCGAAGAGGTCGAAAAGTCTTTCAAAGAACAAGAGCAGGAATTGGCATGACGGTAGAAATCGTAACCGCCCGGTGGATCGTCAAAGGCGTCACAAAAGACGGCGTGCTGGAGATGCTGGACGACGCGGCACTGGCCCATCAGGATGGCGTTGTGTTGGCCGTTGGCCCGAAGGCTGAGGTGACAGACGCCTATCCAGACGCCAGCGTGACCGCACATTCCAACCACATGATCATTCCAGGGCTGGTGAACAGCCACCACCATATTGGTCTGACACCGCTACAACTGGGCGCGCCAGATTACCCGCTGGAACTTTGGTTTGCCGCCCGTTTGGCGATGCGCAAAATCGACCCCTATCTGGACACGATGTTTTCGGCGTTTGAGATGATCGCCTCGGGTGTCACCACGGTGCAGCATATTCAGGGCTGGGCCATGGGCGATTTTGATCAGGTCGTGGCCTCGGCCAGTGGCGTGCTGAGGGCCTATGATGATATCGGCATGCGGGTATCTTACTGCTATGCGGTGCGCGAGCAGAACCGCTTTGTCTATGAAGCTGACGAGGAATTCTGCAAACGACTGCCCCCTGATGTGGCCAAGGTCATGGCGGCGCATTTCGCGAGGCAAACCCTGCAGTTTGACGATTTCATGCAGCTTTTCGACGTGCTGGTGGCCAACAATGACAACCCGCGCACGCGCATCCAATTGGCCCCGGCCAACTTGCACTGGATGAGCGACGACGGGCTGCTGGCGATTCAGGAGAAATCGAGTTCCGCTGGCGCGCCCATGCACATGCATCTGCTTGAGACGGCATTTCAGAAGGAATATGCCTTCAAACGCACTGGAACAACGGCCGTCAAACATCTGGAAAAGCTTGGCCTTTTAGGCCCACATATGACCCTTGGTCACGGCGTCTGGATGACCAAAGAAGATATCGAGATATGTGCCGGAACCGGCACCTGTGTCTGTCACAACTGCTCATCGAACTTCCGCCTGCGCTCTGGCGTGCTGCCTCTTATGGAGCTGCAAAAGCGCGGGATGACCGTGGGCATGGGCATGGATGAGGCAGGCATCAACGATGATCGGGATATGTTGCAGGAAATGCGCATGGCGCTGACGGTCCACCGGGTTCCGGGCATGACAATCACGGACGTGCCCTCTCCGGCGCAGGTTTTGCGTATGGCGACCGAACATGGCGCTCTGACCACAGCCTTTGGCGCCGAGATCGGGCGGCTTGAGCCGGGCCGGCAGATGGATGTCGTCGTGCTGGACTATGACAGCGCCACCTACCCTTTCCAGGATCCGGATATCGCCCCGCTTGATGCCTTGATCCATCGCGCAAAAACCAAGGATGTGCAATCGGTCATGATCGCCGGACGTGTGGTCTACGAGGACGGAGAATTTACCCTAATCGATCGCGCGGCGATCCTCGCCCAAATCGCGGAGGCCTTGGCAAAACCCCGCGACGCGGAAGAGCAGGAACGCCATTGGTTACGCGAGCAGGTCTTCCCGTTGGTCGAAGACTTTTACGATGGGTATCTTCAGAACACGTCACAGCGCACGCCATTCTATCAAGGGTCGTCCTCCACATGACACAAACGCTGTTTCGGGGCGTGCGGCTGCTTGACCTTGACCTTGACCTGAAAGACGGCATGACCGCGGCCTGCGATCTACGGGTCAGTAACGGGCGCATTGCCGAAATTGCCAAGGATCTGTCCGCACAGCCGGGCGAAAAGGTGATCGAGGGCGCAGGCAACCTGCTGATGCCCGGCTTGATCAATGGGCATTTTCATTCTGCCGTGAACCATATGAAGGGCCGTCTGCCCTCACTCCCGCTTGAGATTTTCATGCTGTATGAATGCCCCGAGCTGGAGGTGCTGCGCCCGACCCCGCGTGAGGCCTATTTGCGCACGATGCTGGGCTGCATCGAAATGCTGCGTGGTGGCACCACTTCGGTGCAGGATGATTGCTTTTTCGTGCCGTCGCCCGATCCGGACATCATTGATGCCGTGGCGCAGGCTTATGTCGACAGCGGAATGCGCGCGCGGCTGGCGCTTGATCAGCCGGAACTGAGCGAGTTGGAAAAACTGCCCTACCTGCGCGAGATTCTACCGCCGGACATGCGCGCCCAGTTGTCAGCGCCTCAGGGGGTCGCCGCCCCTGCCTTGCTTGAAAGCTACGCACATCTTATCGCCGCTTGGCACGGCGCAGCGGATGGCCGCATCAAGGCCGCAGTGTCCTGTTCTGCCCCACAACGGGTCTCGCCTGACTATTTTCTGCAACTAGACGATATCAGCCTGCGCCATGATCTGCCCTTTTATGCGCACATGCTGGAGACGCGCCTGCAACGCGTCTATGGCGAGGAATGCCTGCAAGGACGGTCGCTTGTTCAATACACCCATGATCTGGGGCTGCTCAGCGACAGGATGAACGTGATCCACGCGATCTGGGTGGATGATGCGGATATCGATCTTCTGGCCGCATCCGGTGCAACCGTTGCGCATAACCCCAACTCCAACCTGCGCCTTGGCAGCGGCATCATGCGTTGGCGGGACATGCAGGACCGGGGCATTCCGCTGTGCATTGGTGTGGATGAGGCCATCGCTGATGATGCCATCAACATGTGGTCGGTGATGAAAACCGCCAGCGTCATCCACAACCTGAGCGATTGGGACTACACGCGCTGGCCGCAAGCGACCGAGGTGATCCACGCCGCCACAGCCGGCGGAGGACAGGCCATGCGCGAGCCGGGACTTGGCACGCTGGACATCGGCGCGCATGCGGATCTTATTATGGTCGATCTTACGGCGCTGCCCTTTGTGCCGCTGAACAATCTGCCCCGCCAATTGGTGCATTGCGAATTTGGTCAATCGGTGTTGATGACCATGGTTGCCGGCAATATCGTAGCCGAGCGCGGGCATCTTTCCATGATCGACGAAGCGGCAATTCTGGCGGAAGCTTCGGCCTTCTTCGCGGGCAAGAAACAAGCGATGGATATGGCCGACAAGCAGGTCGAAAAGTACCTCCCCCACTACCGGGAAATGTACCGTCGCGCCGGGGCTCGCAGCCTACCGCTGGAAAGACGCCTGCCGAACCCAGCGTAACGCGTTCGCGTTTTCGGCTCAGGCAGGCACAAGCACGGGCACCTTTAAGCTGGCCTGGCCATCCAAGCTGACGACCACGCCCTGTTTGACCACCATAAAGGGCTCATGTCCCAGCCAGCCATGCTGGGTGCCTTTCCGCACCACCCGCACCCGATCGCCCATCCCAAAGGACATCTCTTCGTAAAGGTCGTTGGCCCGAGGATGCGTCATACCGGTGGCTTGACCGTCTTCATTAATATGGACCTCTGGCGCGTCGCCGCGTTTCAGGCGCAGCCCCGCCCCCAAGATAATGTCATACTGCACAGTCTGGCGCAGCTGGATAGCATCCAAAGCCGCCTCGACTGCCAGAAGCCCAATCGCATTCTGAGGTTGGATCGCATTGTGAAGCGCGGCCACGCTGGCTGAAGTCGTCTCGCACATGCGCATGGCAACGCCTTGGTCTGCACGGCACAGGACCGACGGCATGTTTCCGATACCAATCTCTCCACCAACACAGAGCGCTATGAACCCAGCGTCAAACCCGGGCGCGTCCGCGATCAATTCGTCGACAGCCTGCTGAGCTGTGCGGCCCTCCTGCATCGCGCTTAGAATGGTCCCGTTCAACGGTTGTCCGTCGCGCATCAAAGCCTGCGGAAAGCGGTGCCCTGTAACCAGACCAACCCCGGGTTTGGCGGCGATGAATTGCGACAGGGGCTCGGGTCGGTCCGGTCCGCTTGAGATGAGCGCCGCCCGGGGCGCTTGCAAAATTTCGTCTGGTGGATCGCCCGGAAAAAGCCCCTTTGTGCCACTGTTTTGTGTTTCGGCCCGCAGCAAACGCCCATCCAAGGTGAGAACCGCTAAGCTGACAAAGCCTCCGATTGCGCCGCGTCCCACTGCTTCAGCCGCGTGCAAACCCGCTAAAACTCCAGCTCCGGCCCAAGGGCCTGATGCGACGATCCCGATCGTCATTCGGCGACCCAATGGCCGGCATCGACCTCTTTCAGTGGTCCCGCCGGATAGTCGCCCTGCAAGACCGGTCGCTTTCCGCGTTTGCGTGTTGGGTCGGGCACCGGGGCGACATCAATCAGCGCGCGTGTATAAGGATGCTTTGGCGCGGCAAACAAAGCCGAGGCTGGCCCCAATTCCAAAATCCGTCCATTCCGCATCACTGCGACCCGATCCGCGATTTGGCGGACCACCGCTAGGTCATGCGAGATGAACAGCATCGTAAGATCCTCACTTTGTTTCAACCCTTCAAGCAGGTCCAGCACCCGTGCCTGAATCGAGACATCAAGTGCCGAGGTCGGCTCATCTGCGATAACCAATGTGGGTCGCGCGGCCATCGCCCTGGCGATGGCGATGCGCTGACGCTGCCCGCCGGAAAATTCATGCGGGTAGCCTCGCGCCATATCCACGCCCAGACCAACTTTTTCGAGTAGGCTCTCTATGCGTTGCTTACGCTCGGCCTTGGTCAGGGCATCATGGATGATCATCGGCTCTGCAATTGTGCGCCCAACGGTCTGGCGCGGGTCGAGCGAGGCATAGGGGTCTTGAAACACCATCTGAACCGCGCGCCGCCGGGCTTGCAAATCGCGTCCGGCCAGACCGGTCAAGTCGGTGTCTTCCAGCAAGACCTGCCCGGCATCCGCCGATGTAAGACGTGCGATGACCCGGCCTAGTGTTGTTTTGCCCGACCCGCTTTCGCCGACCAGCGCCAGTGTTTCGCCGCGCCGCACATCAAGCGAGACGTCGTCCAACGCGCGATGCCCGGCACCACTTTTGAACAGCGCGCCACGGGTTTGGAAGGTCTTCGTGATACTACGCACCGACAAAAGCGTTTGCGCATCTAGCTCCGTACCCGCGCTAACCGCATCAATGCGCGGCACAGCTTTCAACAGTTCACGGGTGTATGCGGCCGTGGGCGATGCAAAGAGCTCGTTGGCCGGCCCAAGCTCTTCAGCCTTTCCAGCCTTCATGACCAGAACATGGTCGGCCATCTCTGCGACTACACCCATGTCATGGGTTATCAGGATCAAGCCGATTTGCGTCTCGTGAACGATCTGACGCAACAGATCGAGGATCTGTGCCTGCACGGTCACATCAAGCGCTGTCGTCGGCTCATCTGCGATCAACACACGCGGCCCAAGAAGCATCATCATTGCGATGACCACCCTCTGACGCATACCGCCTGACAGCTCATGCGGGTATTGATGCATGCGGGCTGAGGGCTCCGGGATGCCCACGCGGTCCAGCATTTCGATGGCGCGGCGTCGGGCTTCGGCTTTGGAGCAGAGCCCATGGCTTTCCAGTGCCTCGGTTAGCTGCAAACCTATGGTCAACACCGGGGTAAGCGCCGTCATCGGCTCTTGAAAGATCAGGCCAATGCCGGTGCCGCGCAGCGTCTGAGTATCCCGCGCAAGCAAGTTGGCGCCATCAAACATTGCCGTGCCTGTGGCACTGGCCTTTGGCGGCAACAACCCCATCAGCGCCTTGGCGGTCATGCTTTTGCCAGACCCACTTTCGCCCACAATCGACAGAACCTCGCCCGGGGCAACATCAAAGCTGATCTTGTCCACCAAGGTCTTACCACCCAGCGAGACGGACAGATCTTTGACGGACAGCAAAGCACTCATTTGCGTTCCACCGGGTCAAGGCTGGTGCGCAGACCGTCGCCCAACAGGTTGAACCCCAGAACAGTCACAGCAATCGCAATGCCGGGAATGGTCATCAACCACGGTGCGCGGTTGATGTAATCGCGCGATCCCGCCAGCATATAGCCCCATTCCGAGGTGGGTGGCTGCGCGCCAAGGCCCAAAAAGCTCAAGCCAGCCGCCGCCAGAATGGCTGTTGAAACCCCCAGCGTCGCAACGACGATCATCGTGGGCAGCACGTTTGGCAGCAAATGCACCAGCACTAGCCGTGCGGGCCCCGCACCCGCGCTTATGCTGGCCTCAAAATAGGGTTTGGACGTTTCAACCAAGGCAGCCGCATAACAGGTCCGAGCGTAAAACGGGATGCCCGCAACCCCGACAGCGATCACGGCGTTTTGCAGACTTGGCCCAAGAACAGCCACGAAACTGAGCGCGATCAAGGTTTCCGTAAAAGAAAACAGGACATCCGTGCTGCGCATCAGGATCGCCTCAACCCAACCACGTCGGAAAGCCGCGATCATGCCGACAGCCATGCCAATGGTCAAAGAGATGCCAACCGCGACAGCCCCGATCAAAAGAGTGATCCGACTGCCAAAGAGGATGCGCGAGAACATGTCTCGGCCGAACTCATCTGTGCCCAAAAGATGTTTGCCGCCCGGCGGAAGGAACCGCCCGCCTGCCCCCATCTTGGACGGGTTGTAAGGAGCCAGCATCTCTGCAAATAGCGCGCAGAAAATCAACAAAAGCACAATGGCCAACCCGATTGCCCCACTGGGAGAGCTGAGCAATCGTCGCAGAAAGCCAGGTGCTGCTCTGGGCCCATCTTGATGTGTCAATGCACTCATGATCAAGACCGCCGAATGCGCGGATCAAGCACCGCATAGAGCGCATCAATTCCGATGGCCACACAGACCACCACAACCGAGAAAGTCAGGATAAATCCCTGAATGATGGGATAGTCGCGCTGAAAGATCGCCTCGACCGCCATCCGCCCGACGCCGTTCCAGGAAAAGATGTTTTCTACAACGATGGCCCCGCCCATCATGAATGCAAACTGCAACCCCATCATCGTCACCACCGGCAACAGCCCCGCTCGCAAGACGTGGCGCCGCAGCACCAGCGCTTTGGGGAGGCCCTTGGCAAAGGCGGTTTGAACATAGTCCTGACTCATGACGTCGATCATGGACGATCGGGTGAGCCGCGCGAAAATGGCCGCATTCGACAGCCCCAGCGTCAGTGCCGGAAGGACCAAGTTGAGCCAACCGTTCCCGCTGACCGGCAGCCAGCCGAGTTCCAGTGCAAAGATGAACAACAGCATCAGCCCCAGCCAGAAATGCGGCATCGATATCCCTGCGATGGCAACGATCATCAATGCGATGTCCGTCAGCGTTCCTTCGCGATAGGCTGCAAGAAAGCCGATCGGCACACCGATCACGATGGCGATGAACATTGCGGCAATGGCCAGCAGCAGTGTGTTCGGAAGCCGCTGCAGAATAACTTCCAACACCGGTTGCCCACCTCGTATCGTGGCCCCCAGATCGCCTTGCAGCAGACGCTCCATATACATCACGTATTGCACCGGGATCGGACGGTCGAGGCCAAGAGATCGGCGTACCTCTTCGATCTGTTCGGGGGTCGTCCCCTGACTTTGCGCGTACATGATCTGCACCGGATCGCCCGGTACAGCGTGGATCAACAGCGTTACGAGAATGGTGGTGATCCAGATGGTAAAGGCCCCCATTGCAATGCGGGTGCCAAGAAAGCGCCACATGTGGCCGATCCTTTTTCAAAAAAGGCGGCCCGGGGCCGAAGCCCCGGGCCACACAATGCCTTAACCGCCGAGCTTCACGTCAGAGAAGTTTGGATAGACGAAAGGCGCCACGAAGAACCCTTCGACTTCAGGCCGGACCGCAAAGACCCATTCCCAGCCGGGGGTGTAAAGCGGCACGTGGATGGCGTTTTCCAGAAGATACTTAAAGACCTCCTGCACTTTTGCCTTACGTGCGTCTGGATCGGTTAGCACGCGGGTGTCATCCAGCATGGCGTCCAGCTCGGGTGAGGTATAGCCGCGATAGGCGCCGGGGGTATGCCACAAAGCGTAAAGGATATCCGGATCATACCACGACCAGGTCATCATATCCATCGAGCCGGTGGTGCCTTCGGTATTCTCGTTCTCCTGCCGCACGCGGGCATTCAAAGAGCCAATATCCATGATCTCGATGGAGGCCTTGATGCCAACCTCAGCCAATTGCGCCTGGAACACTTCACCCAGTTTCTGGCGGTTGCCACCCGTCCAGACCAGCAATGCTGTCTCAAGAGGATTGTCCATGCTGTAACCAAGCTCGGCCAATAACTCCTTGGACTTTTCTGGATCGTAAGCCGGGCGATACTGGGCGCAGAAGTCCTGATCATTGCCAAAGACACCGCGTGACACGGGGCAGTTTTCTGGAACGGACAGGTCGCCATAAATCAAGCTGATCGCCGTGGCGGCATCGGTGGCATGGGCCACGGCCAGACGGGCACGGACGTCATTGAACGGGGGACGATGCACGGCGAATTCCCAAAACACGTTCTGACCTGTGTTTTCGGCGACGATGATCGACAGCTCGCCCTCATCCTTGATCATGGGCACATCATCAAAGGGCGGCTCGGCGATATGCACCTCTCCTGTGGTCAGCGCCGCAAGCCGCGCCTGCGGTTCCGGCACCACGGTGATGATCAACCCGTCTTCATGCGGCGCGCCCGGGTTTTCGGCCAGTTTGCCAAAGTTCTGGTAGTCGGGGTTCTTTTCTAGAACGATCCGGTCACCTTTTGTCCAGGAAACCAGTTTCCAAGGGCCAGAACCAATGGCGCTCGTGGTTCCGAACCCTTCACCATTGCTGTCGCAGATGATCGAGGAAAAGCTGTCCGCCAGGAACGGGATCAAAGCCACAAACGGGGTTTCCAGCGTCAGTTTGATCGTCAACGGATCAACAACTTCCGCCGCGGTAATCGGACCCCAGCTGCCTTTGGTCAAGCTCGGCGTGTCCTCACTAAAGGCAGTATCGATCGTGTATTTGACATCGTTTGCGTCAAGCGGTGTGCCGTCGTGACACATAACACCGTCTTGCAGGCTGAACGTGTATTCGGTGCCGTCGGCATTCGACTCCCAAGACTTCGCAAAATGCGGGACAGGCAAGCCATCCGCGTCCGTCGCTAGAAGTGTATCATACATCAGGCTCCAAACCTGCAGGGACAGAGTGCTTGTTGCACGGTGGGGATCAAGCGAGTCGATATCGCCATAGCGGGCCCAGACGATATCGTCAGCGGCAACCGAACTGGCAAGACCGGCGGCCAAAGCCGTGGCTCCGGCTAGTCGGCGCAGGTTGGTGTGAAGGATAGTCATTTTGGTCCTCTCTGGTCGGGCCATGGGTGACCTGCTGCCGGCACATGGCGGCTGCAGCACCGTAGGCACAGAATTCTGATGCGCCTGAAGCGGGTTCAGACGGGATATCAGTCGTTGACTTTTACGTTGGTGTGATGGGTTACACCCCCAACGAAAAGGTTAGGAGGACGGTTGGACCGGGTCAAAAAGAACTCACAAATGAAGACTCTTTTTTCAATACTGACTCTTTTCGCGCCAAGAAGAGCCGATCAAAGCCAGCATTTGACTCTCAGACTATCCGGCATCACCCCAATCGTTGTGGATGCTGTCAATATAGCGCAACCGCTCCACGGCGTTTTGGCCAAGCCGATCTGCGACCGCCATGCAGAGATAGGTAATCACAGAGACCGGCGACGCGAGAGAGTCGAAATAGGTCAACCCACTGGTCCGGCATCGCAAAGTCACTTCGGCCAAGTCTGGGCTTGGCGTGCTCGCCACATCCGTGATTGCAATAGTCTTGGCATCTGCCAATCGCGCGGATTGCAAAATGGACCGCAACGTCGGCGTGCGTCGCCCAATTGCGAGGGCCAAGACGGCATCCGACGCGTGGATCGAGGCGAATTCTTCAGGTACGGAAAACCCTCCCAAAGGGATCATCCTGATGTCCGGCTTGACCTTGATCAGCTGCGCGCGAGCGAAGTGAGCCAAGGGATAATTGTCCCCGAACCCAACCACCCAAATCTTTTCAGCCCGCGACAGATAGGTGACCGCCGCCCTCAGATCGTCGCTCCGGATCGCCTCAATCGTCCTGATCAGGTTTTGCACGTCCGATGCCAGATGATCCGCAAGATCCCCCCGCCCGGTCAGATTTGGCACGGGTTCGGAATATACACGTTTGTTGTATTGACTGTCGTCCCGCACAATACGGGCCATCCGCTGCGCGGTTTTGAAGCTTGGAAACCCAAGACGTTTGAAGAACCGCGCCGTTGTCGCCTTGGACACCTGCGCCTGACCCGATATTTCGGCTGCCGTATGCAGAACCAAGCTGTCCGGGTTTTCCAGAAAGTGATCGGCCAGCAGCCGTTCAGACTTGGTCAAATCGTCGAAACATTCCAGAATGCGTTCCGATAAACGCGCGGATTTGTTAGATGCCACTTTCATATTTGACCACTTTTGATGCGCTATGAAACAAAGTAGTCATTCACTCATCCTTTTGGCAAAGGAATAGTCAACATGACGTTTTCCCTTCTGGCGCGCGATCCAGAAACCGGGGCACTTGGTGGCGCAGCGGCCACGGGCAATCTGTCTGTCGGTGCCTGGGTTTTACGCGCAAGCGCTGGCGTCGGTATATCGGCCAGTCAGGGCCATTTCCCAAGCACGCTTTGGGGTGAGGATGTCCTGACTGAGCTCGCAAATAGGGTTGCGCCAGAGCAGGCAATGCAGACCATCGTTTCAGCGGACCGAGGTCGCGCCTCAAGACAATTGCTTGTCCTGAACAACGGGGGATCAGGGGCCGCATTCTCGGGGGAAGACAACATCCCCGCGATGTCCGAGCTGGTGCAGCCTGGCCTATGTGCTGGGGGCAATATGCTCTTGAAGCCAGGCGTCATCGCGGCCACCGTAGAGGGGTACATGACGTCCAATGCCAGCTTCGCACGCCGACTGCTGGCAGGTCTCTTTTCGGGGGCAAAGGCCGGCGGCGACGCCCGAGGCTTGATGTCGGCAGCCCTCTTGATCGTCGCCCCGGATAGTCCTCCTATCGACTTGAGGGTCGATTTTGCCGACGCGCCATTGCGCAGTCTGGAAGAGCTTATTATCCGGACTGAAGCCGAGGACTATGAAGCGTGGCGAAGAGCCCTCCCTACCAGAGCGTCGCCCTAATCTGCTCACTGCCTCGACCCACCTAAACCATATCTGCAATTCAAGCCGGCCTGAAATCAAATGGCGGAGGGCGAAGGCAAGCCGGGTTCTTCTGCTATTCAAACAAGTCGAGCTCCTCATCTATCGCCGCCAGCGTTGAGATGCGCTGACTGACGGCTTCGGGGTTGCGGCCCAGATAGGCTACGGCAATCAACCGTAAGACGGAGAGCATCGTCGCATGCGTCGGAAGTGCGCCATAGCTGGCAATGTGGCACCGAAGAACAACCTCGGAGAACCGTTCGGCCTGCAGGGCGTAAGCGTGATCGGTCAACGTAATGATCCGCATGCGCGTGGTCCCCGCATGGGCAAGCAAGGGGCGTAATACCTTTGGACGCGGGTCAAATGTCAAAAGGACCAAAGCGTCACGTGGGCCTGTCGTCGACAGTTCATTGGCCCAGGTTTGCCCATGCCCCTGCAACTCGTGGACGCCGTGCCGCAGACGCGCAAAAAGCGACCGACCCAGCCGGGCCAGCCCCTGTTCATCGCCGAAGCCGACAAACCAGATATGCGGGGCCTCTTCCATGATCTGCGCGACTTCCGGCAACAGGTCCGAGCGCAACTCCTCAAAGGTCCGTGTCAGATTGCGCAGTTCCAGTTCAAGGTGATCGGATATGGTCCGCCCAAAAGTTGCCGTCTGCGGAATCAACTCGACATCTGCATAAGGTTCCCGCCGATTGCGCTCTTCGCGGGCCTGCAACCTGACCTCTTCAAAGTCAGCATACCCCAAACTGCGGAAAAAACGGGCAGTCGTCGCCTTGGACACTTCGGCCTTTGCCGCAAGTTCCGTTGCCGTATGCGTTTCGACAAGACTCTGATTTTGCAGCAAAACCTGCGCAATTTTCTTTTCGCTCGACGTCAAGTGCGCAGAACGCTCCTGAATTCTGAGGATTAGTCTTGAAGCCATGGAAAACGATTTCTCTTGACGTTTGGAACAGCTGTTTCAAGGTGATGAAACAATGAAACGCACGAAATGGGCAATATGTCGACCTCCAAGATCATCCGAGAAAAGATATGGACGAAACTAAAAGACGTGGCGAGGCCGGACACCCGGTTTCACATGAACTTTGCCGAGGTGATCCCGGATTTCGAAGGCTCGGAAGCTGCAAACGACCGCGTCGTCCAGACCGAGGCCTACCAAAACAGCCGCTTTGCCTTCATCACGCCTGACAATTGCCTTGCCGATCTACGGCGCCGAATGATCGAAGATGGCAAGCCCTTCGTCATGTCGACCTATGGGATTTACCGCGGCTTTGTTTACCTTGACCCGGCCACGGTGCCTGAAGGCGCTGCTCTCTATGCCTCGTGGCTTGATGGTATGGAGCATTTCGGAGTCCCGATTTCGCTGGAAGAAATCGCGCAGAAAGGGCGGCTTGACTATCTGGTCACCGGGGCATCGGCGGTATCGGTCAACGGTGTCCGTTTTGGAAAAGGCCACGGCTTCTTTGATCTCGAATGGGGCATGTTCACCGATCTTGGCCTTGTGGATGAACATACGCCCGTTCATGCCGTCGTCCATGATGTGCAGCTTGTCGAAGAGCAGTTGCAGCCCTCTGAGACCGATATTCTGGTTGATACCATCCTGACGCCGCACAAAACGCATGTGGTCGAACGCCGAGCCAAACGGCCGCGTGGCGTGAAATGGCCATTGCTCGAACCCAAACAGATTTCCGAAACGCCACCCTTGCAAGAGCTTCAGCGCCTTCAAGGCCTCGCCTGATCACCCAAACAAAGGAGCCCTTCCCATGACACTCAGACTGAATCGCCGCAATTTCCTTGGTACAGCCGCTGCAAGCGCAGCAGCTGCCTCCCTGCCGCTTCGGGCCAGTGCGGCCACGCCGTTCACCATGCAGGCGGCATGGATCAATGATGCCGAATTCGCCGGCTATTTCATTGGGATCGACGAAGGTTACTATGCCGAAGAAGGGCTCGACCTGACCTATCTGTCCGGCGGCCCTGACGTGATACCCGAAAGCACGATAATTGCAGGCCGTGCCGATCTGGCGCTGACCACGCCCGACACCACAATCAAGGCCATCGTTGATCAGGGAGCGCCCTTCAAAATCATCGGGGCGCAATATCAGAAGAACCCGATTGGCATCGTGTCGCTGGCCTCTAACCCGATCCTTGAGCCCAAGGATCTGATCGGCAAGACCCTGGCCGTGCCGCCGGTCAACGTAATCTCTGTAAACGCAATGCTGGCGCTGAACGGGATCGATCCGGCGGACGTCAATATCGTGCCATACGCTTATGATCCAACACCGCTCATTCAGGGTGAGATTGACGCCAGCCTCGATTTCACCACCAACGTGCCCTACACGATCAGCCAACAGGGCGTCGAAGCGACGTCGTTCCTGCTCTATGATTTCGGGTTCACGATCTACAATGATACCGTCGTCGTGACGGAGGAAACGCTGGCCTCCAAGCGGGCCGAACTGGTGTCCTGGCTGCGCGCCTCGCGCAAGGGCTGGGACGAGAATTTCAAGGATCCAAACCTCTGGCCGCCAAAATGGGCTGATACCTGGTTCGCAGGTACTGGCCGGACCATCGAAAACGAGATCTTCTTCAACAATGCCCAGCAGCCGCTTATGGAAAGCCCCGCAGGATACATGGCGATGACCGAAGAAGGGATCGAAGCCAACCTGCGCGCGCTCTCTGAGGTGGGGATCAAGGGCACCCGCGACATGTTCGACACGACTCTGCTCGAAGAGATTTGATGTCGGCCCCGGACGGGATTTCCCTTTCCGGGGTCTGCAAGACTTTTACGGGACGGGGCAAGGTCGTCGAAGCCCTGCGTGACGTGACCCTGTCCGGTCCCATGGGCTCCTTTACTGCGATCATCGGCCCCTCGGGCTGTGGCAAGTCGACGGTCATGCGGATCGCGCTTGGCCTTGAGGCGGCGGATGCCGGTGAGGTGCAGATCGCAGGCACCGTCCCGATGCAGGCGGCAAAAGCCGGCAAGACCGGCGTGGCATTTCAGGATGCCGCGCTGCTGCCGTGGCGCAGTGTCCGGCGCAACATTGAGGTGCCCCTCGAGGTTTTGGGGCGTTCGGTCGCTCCAGAGACGGCCCATATCCAGCACATGATCGACCTTGTCGGTCTCAAGGGCTACGAAAACGCGCTCCCCGGAGAGTTGTCCGGCGGCATGCGCCAACGCGTTTCCATTGCGCGGGCGCTGGTGACGCATCCGCAAATCCTGTTCATGGATGAACCTTTCGGCGCGCTCGACCAGATCTTGCGCCGTCAGATGAACCTCGAATTGCAGCGCATCTGGACGGAGACAGGCTCGACTGCGCTTCTGGTGACACACGGTATCGACGAAGCGGTGTTTCTCGCGGACAGGGTTGTGGTGATGCATGCAAACCCGGGGCGGATCGTGGATGTCATCGACATCGGATTTGACCGGCCTCGGGCACCCGCGTTGTTTTCCGACCCTGAATTCCACAAGGTCTGCGACCACATAGCAGAGGTGCTGCATGGCGGTTGAGGCGTCCGGGCGATGGCGCGGGATGCGCACGACAGCGATCTTGTTGGTGATCTGGGAAATCGTTGGGCAGCTGGACCTGGTGGCGGGCGGCGCGTTGCCCGGCATATCGGAAATCCTGATCCGGCTTTGGGTCGATTGGGGCGACTATCCCCGCCACATCTGGGCAACTCTCTACGCCTCGACCATCGGGTTTCTGATCGGCAATGCGCTTGGCATCGGCGCAGGCGTGATCTTTGCATTGTCTCCCACGGCGCTGCGCCTGTTTCGCGGCGTGAACATCGCGGCTTTCGCGTTGCCACCCATTGCCATCGCGCCCATTCTCGTTCTGACGCTTTCGGGCATGGCACCGCGCATCGCGCTCGCGGCACTTGGCGTCTATTTCGTGACAATGACCGCGACCGTGATTGGCCTCAGCCAGGCCGACAGCCGGGCCACGGACGTCATTCGTGCCTATGGCGGCACCCGATGGGATATCCTGCGCCGCGTGCAGTTTCGAGGCGCGCTACCCTCGATCCTTGCTGGTCTTCGTGTGGCCGCACCCAATGCGGTGCTGGGCGCTATTCTGGCCGAATTCGGCGGCGGTGGCCGCTGGGGCCTGGGGGCCTATCTTCTCGGCTCGCTGGGGCGTGGAGAGCCGGATCGGCTCTGGGGCATCGGTTTGGTTGCCACTCTGATTGCCGGACTGTCCTATGGTGTCTTTGCTCTGCTTGCCAGCCGGACCATCGGTGCCACGCGCGCGGTCACGTTGAACACCGCAGTGCCGGACGCCGCGCCTATGACAAGCGCGCCGATCAAACGCATTGCCCTAACACTGGGCACCATTACGCTCCCATTTCTGGTCTGGTGGGCCTTCATCAAGGCCACAGGCGTACCCGACCTGATCTCCAAGACACCCCTGGGTGTTGTGGACTATCTGTTCTTTGCACCTACCGCCGAAAGCGCCCAGACCCGCCTCTTGGCCGCTTTAGCTGAAACCCTGCCGATCACTTTTGTGGGGATGGCCGCGGGGTTGGGCTTTGCCTTCCTGCTGGCGATTTCATCACGGCTGTCCCCACGCGCCATCGAGGCCTTCATGCCCGTGGCGCTGGTGACGCAAACCATGCCACTGGTGGCGCTGACGCCGCTTCTGGTTCTGATCCTCGGGCGGGGCACGTCGCTGACGCTTTGGGTGACCATCTCGGTCACCTTTTTCCCGGCCTTTGTTACCTTGGCACAGGGTCTCGCCCTCGTTCCGCGCAGCGCAGAGGACCTGCCGCGCGCTTATGGCGCGGGACGCTGGACCGAGATGCGTATGGTCACAATCCCGGCTTCGCTGCCTTACCTGTTTGCGGCGACACGACTGACCGTACCACGCGCGCTGCTTGGTGTGATGATCGCGGAGTGGCTCGCGACCGGTAAAGGTCTCGGAAATCTGCTCAATCAATCGCGCGGGTTTCTTGACTATGGCATGATCTGGACTGTTGCTGCGGTATCGGTCCTGTTATCGGTCATCTTCTATCAGGCCGTTGTCATCGTGGAACGGCGCGTCTTGCGACGGCTTGGCATGGCAACCGCTGAGTAAAACAAAGACTAACCGGGAACCCGAATTCGCAAAGGCGCCACGTCCGTCATCAATGCGACCGGCCTATCGCCTTTTACTGCTTTCCTTAAAGTTCGCTCCTCAGGGCGCGATCAGACATCGGTGAAAATGGAGGCTGCGCGCCCATGCCACAAGCCGACCAGCAACTTGGTCAAACTTTGATCAGTGCGGCAAGGGACAGATGACTAAATTCCCTGGATGGTTTGTGAAGTCAAGAGGCCACTTCGGATCCAACGCGCCATGGTTCGACCAGTCCCGCACAACCGCCAAACGCCCGAGAGAACGCGACAAAGGGCGACTTCGAGTTGCACGCACACTGCACACGACCACATTTAAGCCATTGTAATTAATAATTATTCACCCCAATCCATCACAGGATGTACCGGTTCCAGTCTGCCCGTGCATTTGTGCTCTTCGACCATAGTCATCGTTTGCGTAGCAATTAACATATGCGTGCTTATCGGCAGTTCGCCCACACCTCGCGCACAAGCCCCACTCTGCTCCGCACAACAAATCATGAGTTCAGGCGTTGCTAGCACGTGGCGACCAATTACTCACCAGTGATCTGCAAAAACCGTCCATACTCTTCGCTCACTTCACGCGCCTCTTCAAAGGCGCGTGCGCGTTCTTCTTCAAGACACCGAAAGTAGGCTTGGATGTCTGCAATGTACGTTTCAAAGTCACGTCCTATCAGGTCTCTGAATTCCTGAACGTCTTGCGGATCGGCCGGAACGAAGGGTCTCGGTGGTGCATAGCATGTTTGTGCTACCGCACCTGTGGGAAAAACAATCAACAAAAATACGGAAACACAGCGCTTGGCTGACCAACCTGCTTTCATGGCTTTCTGCCTTCAATGCTTGAGAAAATCACCTTCGCGTGCGTAATAATGCCCTAGGTTTAGGGGCTTATGCAAGACAAAACCGTATCTTGCACACAAAACCGTATTATTGTAACTATGGCTCATCGAAGCAAATGCCTCGGTGCGCCCAACGAATGGAAGAGCGCGCTATGGCGATGGATTTAGCAAAAGAAGCGCCGAATGTGGTTACAGAAGCAGGGTTCAAGGACCTCATTGAATCCGGATATCACGTCGAAGTTGTCTGCATGGAAGATGCCTACCGGAAAAACTCGGTTT
>JBCBAT010000022.1:0-51447 GCA_038532355.1 Pseudomonadota bacterium
TTGAGAAGAGCGAGAAATCAACAATTCCGCCACCGCTTGCGAATGTATCGGTGCCCAAAGGCGTGAAGGCGTCCGAAGCAAACAATGCCCCAAGACCATCGGTTGTCGAGAACAGTGCCGAACCCCCACCGAAGAATGTATTGGTGAACCCGGCTTCATACCCAAAGTAGTTGACCGTCACTTCTGCTGCTTCGTCCAGCAGAACATTTGCACCAAAGAAACCACCCTCAAGGCTTTGACCAGTGGCGAACCCGAATGTGTTCGTCAAAACTTCGTTGGTGCTTGTCCCACCAGGGATCAAACCCGGTGTGCCGCCATCCAGTGTAAATGTGGCTGCGCTTGCGGCTGTCGACAGTGCAAGTACTGCAGCTCCTGTAAGTAAAAATGTCTTCGTCATGCTATAACCCTTCGCGATATCGAGACCTAACTTGTGCCCATGGAACATAGCATATCTCTTCTTCTGTTAAACATTTGAAACTCTGTTTTTGCAGCACGCGGCCAACTTATTCCGGCAAATTCCCGTCAGGCGGGCATTTTTCGCCAGTTTTTTAGGTAATTTTAACCACAGATGCCGCAGCGCAAAATAACAGGTGCGGCTTCAGGGCGAATCAGTTCGATTGCTCAAAAAAACCAATCCCAACACCCAAGCGCTTTCTGCTGCACGTGCAAAAAGCCGCCAATTCTACCTATGGTAAGCAACATATTGCCGAGACGCGGTGGCCGCCAGCGTGGCCCGTTCCGCACCGCACGCACCACCTGCCCCTGTCCAGCAAATCGGGTCTCAGCAGGGCTAGGCTCCAACACCTTTTTCGCATTCAGCTATAGTCCACGGGCTGTAGAATTTATCTGGTGAATGACGTGATATATCAAAGATTTTCGTCAGCGCTGACAGCACTATAGATTTGGATATAAATGACATATATTTCAATGCGGTAGGTTTGATTTTGGCACGGCAAACAAAAGCGAAGATGCCGGTGCATATTCCCTTTCGGGAGGTGTGCGTCGGAGCGTTGGCAGGGTGGTTTGGCCTTGCCTTGTTTTGCGCCCTGCTGGCGCGCCATATCCCTTCGGAAACCCCCATTGGGCCCCTGGCCCGGATTTTCGACAGTCTGGCCCCTTGGCTTTTGGCGCTTGTTTATGTCGGCGCCATGTCCCTTTGGGTCCTCGGGGGGCGAAAAATTGCGGTTGCGCTGGCGGTTCTGGCAACCTTAGGGGCGATAGACCTCATACGGCTGCATCGCGCATATAGCCTGCCGCTTGTTCCAGAGGCAGACATCGCGGCACGGGTGCTGTTTTTCAATGTACTGCATGTCAACGCCGCGTTTGCGGACCAGATCGCAACAGCGGTATTGGAGACCGATGCAGATGTGCTCATCTTTACCGAAAGTCAGAGCATCCGCAGCGCCCTGCCCCGTCTGGCGCAACATTACAACATCCTAAGCCCCTGTACGATCAACACCTGCGAAATCGTCGTGGCCAGCCGGCTGCCTGTGCGACGTCACTGGCGGCTGTCCCTGAACCCGATCTGGCCCGAACGCTATGCTGTGACCGAATTGGAAACACAGAAGGGCCAAAGGTTCTTCATCGCAGCCTCGCACCTTCTAAAACCCTGGTTCAGCGGGGTGTCGGGGTCAGAGGTCAGGAAACTCCAGAGCCAGTATGACTGGCTGAACCTGCCAGTGCTTGCCGTGGGTGATTTCAATGCCGCACCCTGGGCCCGGCATATCACGGAACTGATGCAGCATACCGGGATGAACGCCGCACGCCGCCCCCCCGGAACATGGCCTATTACGCTTGGAAACTGGGCGATCCCGATTGATCTGGCCCTTGTGCACAATGGCGCGCGTCTTGTTGCTCTCACGCCGTTCGGGGACGATCTGAACTCCAACCACCGCGGCTTGTTGATCGATCTGGCTCTGCCCGCCTTTAGGGCCTCGCAACCGCGCTCAACACCCTAGCCCTGTATCTTTAGGTAAGCTGATATGTTCAATATTTACCGTGCCTTGGAAAAGCCCATCTTCCGGGGTAAAGGCTCGTCATTCGAGGGCCGGACCAAGAGCAGCCGAGCAAATGATTATCTCTCATCGCCACAAGTTCATATTCATCAAGAACCGTAAAGTTGGCTCAACGTCGACCGAGGTTGCGCTGCAAAAGATCTGCGGCCCCGAAGACATTCTAACTCCGGATTCCATGTGGGGTCGGGACAGCGATGTCCTGTTTCCCCAGGCTCGAAACTACCGCGGTAAGTATCTGCCATTTCGTGAAATTATCCAGAACCGCACTCCGACAGACACGGCCAGGGTTCTGCGCGACATGGCGCAGCGCCCAAAGTTCTACAACCATATTCGCGCCTCTTCCGTGCGCGCCCGAACCCCCCGCAAGATCTGGGACAGCTACTACAAATTCTGTTTTGATCGGAACCCGTGGGACAAGACCGTCTCTTTTTACTACTGGTTCGGCCGTCGTGGCACCCTGCCCCCCTTCAACGAATATCTGCGCAATCACAAACAATACGGCACCGACGATCAAACCCTGCCCAGCGATTGGACACGCTACACGCTGCGCGATGCGCTGATCGTAGATGATGTGTTCGACTATGCCGATCTGGCTGGCGGCCTGCGCACGGCCCTGACCCGTGCGGGCGTGTCAGAAGACGTCATTGAGGACGCGACCCTGGGCACGGAAAAGACCGCCATTCGCAAACAGCGTACGATGGTGTTCGATACAGATGTCGACGCGATCATTCGGCGTGCATTTCGCAATGAGATCCGCACCTTTCCGTTCTGTGCCGCCCCTCCAGGCGCTGAATAAAGTCGCGTGCGCTGAACACTATGACAGCGATTACAGAACAAGAGGGCAACACGTGGTGCGCAACCACAGTGCTGAACATAATAGATGTTGCATCCATATGGACGCGGAAAGCCATGATAGGGTGAGCCTCGCCTTCACGTAAAACAAAGCCAACGGAGTGCATCAGTGAGTATTTGGAAATCCAGCTTTTACCGAGTATCAGACCCCCGAATTGCCAGAGAATAACGCTTTTTTTGATGTAAAGCAGTACCAACCGAGATTTCCCATGACCACGGCACTCCCTCTGATCGTCGACCTGGACGAGACGCTGTTGCGCAGCGATATGTTGCTTGAAAATTTCTGGGCAGGCTTCTCTCAAGACTGGCGCATGCCGTTCAAGGCCGCATCCGGACTTGCACAAGGCAAACCCATCCTGAAAGCGGAACTTGCGGCGTCCGGGCACCCACAGGTTGAGACCCTGCCCTACAACGCTGAAGTTTTGGCCTTTATCGAGGACGCCCGCGCGAACGGCAGACCGGTGGTCCTGGCAACTGCCACGACACAGGCACTGGCCGATGCGGTGGCATCGCATCTGGGGGTGTTCGACGCGGTCTATGGGTCTGACGAGACGCGCAACCTCAAGGGCCAGGCAAAGGCTGACCTGCTGGTGGATCTCTATGGCGAAGGCGGCTTTGCCTATATTGGGGATTCCACCGCTGATCTGCCGGTTTGGAAAGCCGCCGCCACGGCCGTGACAGTAAATGCTGCGCCCAGCCTGCGCACCCGTGTCGAGGCGATCGCTGCAGACGTGCACCATCTTGGGCGCCATTCCGGCATTGGCCGTGGGCATCTCAAAGCGCTGCGCATCCATCAGTGGCTGAAAAATGCGCTGATCTTCCTGCCCATGATTGTCGCACACCAATTCGATGCGGCCACTTTTGGTGCCGTGCTGCTGGCCTTTGTCTCCTTCAGTCTGGTGGCGTCCGGCGTCTATGTGCTCAACGATCTTTTGGACCTTGCTGCCGACCGGGCACATCCGCGCAAATGCAATCGTCCTTTTGCCTCCGGTGCGGTGCCACTCTTGCAGGGCAGTCTGATGGCTCCGGGGCTACTGGGTTCCGGTTTTTTGGTGGCGCTTCTTGTCGGGCCGGCTTTTACCCTGGTGATGGCGATCTACTTCGTGCTGACCACGGCCTATTCACTACGTCTCAAACGTCTGGCGGTTATTGATATCTGCGTGCTGTCGGGGCTTTACACCACACGCATCGTGGCAGGTGGCGCAGCCCCGGGCATTTCCCTGTCAGTCTGGCTCCTGGCCCTTTCGATGTTTCTGTTCTTGTCTCTGGCGGCAGTGAAGCGGCAGGCTGAACTTGTTGATGCTGCAACAGAAACAAATACCAGAGGGCGCGACTACAACACCGAAGACCTGCCTTTTGTGATGATGGTGGCCCTGGCTGCTGGCATGGTCTCGGTTGTGATCACGGCACTTTACCTCAATTCGGATGCCGTGCGCGAACTTTACTCCATGCCCGACGCGCTGTGGGGGATTTGCGTGGTGCTTCTTTACTGGATCTTGCGCACGATCCTGATTGCCCACCGCGGCGGGATGCATGACGACCCGGTCGTCTTTGCCGCCAAGGACAGGGTCAGTTATGTCTGTGGTGCGCTGATCCTCATGGCGGCGTATGTGGGGACGTAGGCCCGTAACGATTATGGCGAATGGGACAAGAACGGTGATCAAAGGCTTTGCATTCCTTGCCATTGCGGTTTTGGCGAACCTCCTTACCAATTTCAGTCTGAAAACAGCCGTTCGTGGGCTGGATACAAGCTCGGTCGGTTCGGTGGTGAAGGGGTTATTGACCTCGCCATGGGCCTGGATCGGAGGGCTGGGCGGGGTGCTGTTGCTCGCCTCGTTTATGGCGGCGATCCGGACGTTACCGCTCAGCGTGGCGTATCCGGTGCTCACAGCGCTGGTGATTGTGGCCATGACCTTTATCGAATGGCGCTTTCAGAACGTGGATCTGGGGCTTTGGAAGCTGATCGGGCTTGCCCTCGTGATCGCTGGAATTGCCTTGGTCTCGAACAATGCTTGAACGCCATCCAGCACCGACAGCGCTGCGGGCCGGGGTGGAAGCCCTCTTTGTCTTTGGCCTCTCAGTGATGGTCCTGTGGGTCTTTGCAGATCGGACCGGCTATGAAGGCGATGACATAAACAGCGTGGTGCCGATGCTGAACCTGCGCGCCGCGCTGGATGGGGCCATCCTGATCTATCGCCCACACTGGCAACCGCTGAGTTATGAACTGGGTGCTGCGGTCTATGGCATAACCGGCAGCGTCAACGCGATCTTCGCGCTGGCACAGATCAGCATAGCAGCGGGTATTGCCACTATATATTATACCGTACGTGCGGTCGGCCTGCCGCCCCTGCTTTTTCTCCCTCTTCTGATGCTCTTTCCAGAGATCGTCTACAGTGGGCTCTATTATAATTCCTCCGCGCTTGGCTTTCCTCTGGCGTGTCTTGCAGTCTTTCTCGCACTGACCGGTTCACGCAGACGCAGCGCGGCAGCGATTGGTATCCTGCTAAGCCTGGCGATCCTGATGCGCATGGATTACGTCCTCGTGGCCCCGGTTGTGGCCGCCATGCGCATCTGGATGCGCTGCGATCTTTGGGACGTTATCATCGCGGCCCTGTCCGGTATCGCCATTTTCGCGCTGGCACTCGCCTCGGGCTTGCTGGACCCGGCCGCCGCTATCGAAACCTATAACCTGGCCCGGGCCGAGATTATCGCCAGGGCAGATTCACCGGGTTGGAATGACTTCCGCAAGATGATGGTTACAACCGTGGTGTTCAGTCCCACCGGATGGGTCTTTCTGGCGATTGCACTGATCTGGACGGCGCTGACACCCCGCGCCTGGTTGCCTGCTGCGATCGGGGTGCTGTGTCTGACACCGATGCTCTTTTCCGCGCGAAACATGCTCACGGCCAAATACATGCTGCCCGTGTTTGCGCTGCTGCCTGTGATCGCCGCGCTGATCTGGATCGATATTGCGGACCGACTGCGCCCGGCATTGTACCGCACTCTGACCGGTCTCTGGATTGCTATGACGGCCTTTCTTTTGGTGGCTGCCCTGGAGCCGACCAAGGAGGCGCCGCACGTGCAAATCGTATTTGCGGACAGCCGGCAGATCCCGACCCATGACGGGCGGCGGACATGGGGGGCTTATCTTTGGCATATGGCCCGCCTGCCACATACCAAGGCTGAAACGGATGCGATGGCCAACACGCTTCTCAAAGCTGTTTTGGAGCCGCGCGATGTCGCGTTGGCGTTTGTCGGCAAGCAAAATCTCTTTGAACCGGGCGGGATTGTCTGGCGCAACCTTCAGCTTGCTCTGGCACAGGCGGGATATCACGGACACGTGGTGGGCCATGAGGCACTGCGCTTCGATCTGCCCGCCGGGCCACTCTTTCTATTCACATCAGACAGTCGTGCTGACCATGACCTCAGTGGAACATGCGTGATCGAACTGTTGGAAAAAGAGGCCCAGGCGACCATCTTATCATCGCTTGGAGCATGCAGCGCATCTTAGCAGCCCGCTGGTGCAGATGAGCCTTCGGCATGGTGTCCGTTGGCACCTAAAAACCGCCTCACCCTGTCTGTTCAACATCAGTCAACCAGTGTTGGTGGCGTGCCGTCAGGGGTCAAAGCCCACTCATAGGCGCGCAGGATCTGCTGTGCCTTGGCGGGCCAGGTGAACTTGGTGCGCGCGCGCTCATATGCCCGATCCGCGATCGCCGGTAAATCGGAAGGATCGGCCACAAGCTGATCCAGCTTTGCTCTGAGATCGGCAATGATCTGGGCGCGTGGGCCAATGGGCACTGTCAGACCCGTCTCTGGCGTCACCAGCTCGCCTGGTCCGGCATAGTCCACAATCAGCGGCACGACACCCAAAGCCATCGCCTCCAGCACAACCCCGCCCCCAAACTCGCGGATTGACGGAAAGGTCAGCAGATTGGCGCGCGCGGCAATGTCCTGCACCGCATCATGAGGCACCTGGCCATGAAAGGTCACCGCATCCGACACGCCCATATCGCGGGCCTGCACCTCAAGACCTGCGCGCATCGGTCCGTCTCCGACCATGTCCAGAACCAACCGCCCGGCGGCCAGGTGCGGCGCTGCCGCCTCCAGCAGCATATCCGGCCCTTTATAGGGCACCATGCGCCCGATAAAGCAGCCCCGCAGCGGCCCCGATATATCCTGCGCACTGCGCCGGTTGAAGCGCGCCGGATCAATCGCGTTTTCCGGCAACCAAAGCACCTTGTCCTGAAACCGTTCGGGTATTTCACTGGCCGTATGGTGCGAGCCTGCAAGGATCGCAGCCGTGGCCCTGAACATGGCTTGCCGCCCGGGCCTCAGCCTGTAGAGGCCCCGCACGTAAGACAGCCATTCGCGCTCGCGCCGCCGCTCGGCGTCAAACCCGGCAGGCCACGGCACCCCCCCGTTCAGAGGGCCCAGCACAAACGGCACCCTTGCCCGCGCGCACCACCGCGCAATCGGAGAGGTGGCCGTTGGGGTCAGCGGGGTGACACGGTGTACCAGATCGAAGCGGCGGGCCTTCAGGTCGGCCCCGAAATGTCGCCAGACCTGCCTTTCGAAATAGGGATAGACCAGGCTGTTGACCGCCGTGTTCAGCGTCCACCCCTTGCCCTTGCCCATGCGCAGCATCTGACCCGTGCGCCAGATCGGTCTGGTAACGGCTTCGGTATCAATGGCGGTAAAGTCCTGCCCCTCAACCCACCCTTGGGCCTCGATGGCCGTCCGGTTGCGGACCTGTGTGACCAGGTGCACATCCGCAACGTCGCGCAACGCCGCGGCCACAGACCAGCCGATCAGCGGCACGCTCACCCAGTCGGGGTTGGCCGCTTCGGCAATCAGAAGAACGGATGGTTTGGACATGGGCCTGGATTCATCTGCACTAGGGTGAGGGGTACTTTGATATGTCTGCCGCTCATGTCCATCAGGTCAGCCCAAGCTTGCGCTTCACGCGTTTGATCTGTGGCTTCAGCCGTCCAAACCAGATCTGCGTGGCCGCCGTCTTTACAAGGCCTTGCCGCACAAGGGGGCGGCTCAGCTTGGAATAATGCACCCCGAGCGTTTTGCGGTGCCGAAAAGGGTCACCATAAATCGAAAATTCAATACCCAACTCATCTGTCAGATGCCCCCATCTGTACGGCGCCGTATCAATCAGCGGGTGCACAGCCAGCGTATAGGCGACAGGTCCGCCCAAACGCATCGCACAATGATGCCCAACCCCATCTGTAAAAGGATCATAATTCACGATATTTCCAAGAACGTCCCGCACCGCGGCCTTCAGAAACGGGTGGCCGGGGGCCGTCAGAATGAACCAGTTGGTGTATTCATAGCCCGGCACATGGGCCAGTTCGGGATGGGCCGCTGCCATCGTGCCGGCAGCTTCGGGGGGCACATCGGCCAAAGCAGGCCATTGGCTCAGAATATTGAGGTCATCAGGTCGAATGATCATATCCAGCGGCTTGGACGCCGTGGATTTTATGTCAAAATAAGCGCCACCTTCCGCATAGCAGACCAGATATCGAAACAGATCTGACCGGGGCGAAAAGTAAATCGGGTCAATGCTGTTATAGATATCAAGAACGGCCTGCCCATAGGTCTCTCCAATAAAGGTTTTAACCGCAGACGCGTCATAGAAACGGTACTCCCAATCCGGGTTGCGGTCGCGCAGCGCTGTGATGCTGTCCACAATCTCGGGCGGCAGCGCGTCCCACCCCTGCATCATCACCTGATGGATGATCTTCGGAATGGAAGACCCCAAAGGAACATCCGGCAATGCGGGAATGTTGGAGGTTTTGGACATCAACAGACCTTCCCTACACCCGCCATGCCGACAGATCCGCTTCGACCAGTGGCTCCAACCGGTCGATATCCTCGGCAAAGGCCGCCAAAAGCCTGGCTCGGACCGCGGGATCCTGCCGTTCCGCACTCTCTCGTTCGGCAGGGCGTGAAAGATGCTTCATCATCACAACGCTGGGCTTGATGCCCAAAGCGTTGAGAGCGCGCTTCGATGGCCCCACCAGCGGGCGCAGTATAGGCGGCGGTGCACTGAGCATTTGCGTCAACATCGGGAACCGCGCCTGGCGGCGTGTATTTGTTTGCGGCAAGGCGACGGGGTCCGCAAAAGGCGTCAGCCCAAGAAACTCGATAATCCGTGCAATCGTCGTATCAGGGGCGCTTTTGATCTCTTCAAACAGCAAGATCAAAACCTGATCACGACCGAAGATGTCGATATAGCGGGCCACCTGATTGGCATAACTGTAAATGTCGCGATATTGCAGCTGCCGGGGTTCGGGACAATAGGGCGGCAACTGGTCGCCCCGCGCCCGGGCCTCTTGCAGCGCCCACGAGGCTTCAAAAGTCGTCTGATCCTCGCGAAACCCATCACGCAACTGATGATACCAGGATCGGGCCGCATCAACCGGATTGCGCAGCGACAGAACAATACGCGCATCGGGATTGGCGGCATGTATCCGCGCCGGGGCATCCTGGCTCATCAGGTAAAAGGCCGACGCCTCCCCCAGGCACGCCCCATCGGGCGCCGGATCAAACAGCGCATCATAGCCGCCTGCATCCTCCACCTCCGCCAGCCCCGGCAGATCCGACGAAAAATAGTGCGGCTCTTTGGGGCTGCACATGAAAACATCGGGATGCCGGATCAGCAGCGCCTGCAAACTTGAGGTGGCGCATTTCGGTGCACCAACGATGAAAAAGTCCGGGGGGCGCCGCAATACGGGTTCGGATGACATCAAGGGGCGGGCGCTCATGCGATGGTCCTCGCCCCCGACCCCACGCCGCCACTCCAAAGCGTATGTGCGGTGCGACGGTGACAGGTTTTGCAGGGCACATGCAGCAGATGTCTCACGGCAGCGTCACAGACACGAGATAGGGCAATGGTCATTCTCAAAATATGTCCCCGTTGCGTCATCAAGAGCGAGGGTGACGCACCTCTCTATCCCACCGCAAAATTTCGGCATGTAATGGACATCATGCGTAATCGGCACCACAAAGAGTGGCAACGCGTTTTTTCAACCAACCGGGCCGCGCAGCCCGATGTGCGACAGGCCCTGAGCGGGGCAGAATGCTCGACTATTCGCTCATCGGCGCAGCTTCTGGCGATTTTCCACTCACCAGGAAGCTGGTCTAAAATTTGACTTAGCATTTGCATAATAGCGCCACTAATTTCGCGAAAAATTTGCCCCAAACAAAAAACGAGCAGTGGCGACTGCTGTTTGGTCAGCCTGTTTCAAAGGCTGTTCAGCACTCGCCCAGAAGGACGTGCAGGATGAGCCCTTTTATGATGTTGCTGACTGTCTTTTCAGGGGCAGGATTCTTCGCGGCTGCGCGGGGCACGCAGAAATCGGATGATGCAGAGACGTCACGAAACACATCAGATTCGGTGTATGATCCCACGCCGGAACCAGACCTTGATCCGACACCAGAGCCAGAGCCGGAACCTGGCCCAACACCGGATCCTGATCCGACACCGGACCCGGAGCCTGACCCAACGCCCGATCCCGACCCAACACCGGACCCGGAGCCAGAGCCTGATCCGACACCAGAGCCGGAGCCTGATCCAACGCCGGACCCGGAGCCTGATCCAACGCCAGAACCCGAGCCCGATCCAACGCCAGAGCCAGAGCCCGATCCAACGCCGGAGCCGGAGCCTGATCCAACGCCAGAGCCCGATCCCGACCCAACACCGGGGCCGGAAACCGGACCAACCGTTGAACTTGGCTCAGACACCATCACCGTAGAGGCCGGGCGCATCAGCACGCTCAGCCTTGGCGAAGAGGATGACATTGCGGCCGTGCGTATCGTCGATGGGCCGGATGTGGGCAATGTGACGGTCAATCCCGACAACACGCTGGCACTTGTCATGAGCCACCCGGATGCACGCGCATTCACCGGCAGCCTGGAGTTCAGCTACGAGGTGACCTATTCGGACGGCACCACGGAGACAATAGATGCCACCGCCGATGTGGCCGCACCTTCGCAACAGGACGGTTGGGGCGAGGGCGACTTTTACATGCTGCAAACCGATGACACGGGTGAGTTGGTCATTGAACATGGCGACAACCATCGCCTTGTCCATGTCACCGGTGACGACACCGCCCTATCGCGCGAAGAAATTGCAGAACTCGAAGACATGGACGTCTCCGACATCACGGGTGAATGGCTGGCTAACAGTTTCTACGGCACTTCGCCGGACACGGCGCTGGACGACGAAGCCGGGCGCGTGTTGTGGGACGAAATCACCGGCGGCGATGCCGCGCCAGGATCCCATTGGCTGTTGTTCGAAAAGGGTTATGAATACGATGTCGGTCGCCTGATCGGTGGCGGCGCCGAGGGCGAAAGCGAACTGCACCCCCTCTATGTCGGCTCTTATGGCGAGGGGGACCTGCCCGTCCTGAACGGCGAATTGGTGATCTTCCAGCAGGACAGCTCCAATATCGTTATCCGTGACATTGCCCTTGGCGACAAGTTCCAGTCCTTGAACGGGGGCAACTTCATCCTCGATGGCATTGACAACAACGGCGAGGAAATCGCGTTCCAGCACCAGGGTGCCGTTACGCTCAGGGATTCCCAGATCGCCGATACACATCTCGACGCACCGACACTTGGCGGTGACACATGGGAACCCTACCCGGACCGCGTACAGGGGCTTTTTGTCAACAATGCCCAAGGTGTTCTGCTGGAAAACAACTTTTTCGATCTCAACGGGTTCGAACTGGGCTACGACTATTATGCCAGCGCAGAGGCCGGACAGACGCCCAGCCTGCTCAATCACAACATCTACATCAACCGCGGCGCGGGCGATGTGACATTGCGCGACAACATCATCCTGCGGGGGGCCTCCTTTGGGGCCCAGGTCAGACCCGGCGGCTTCATCGAAGACAACGTCTTTGCGGGCAACAATATCGGGATCAATGCCTTGGGCGGGCGCTCCATCAACGGCACAGACGCCCAAACCGGAGAATACACGCTTTTCAATGGCAATGTGATCACCTCTAGCGGGTTCAACCTTGTCCATGAATTCGAAGGGGCCAGCACCTGGGGCCTGGTCAACACCGGCAACCAGACGTCGCTCGTCGACAATATCATCACCCACCTCATCGAACCGGGGACCAATCCCGAATTCAATGAAAACTACGATGATGAAGCGCAGACCCAGGCGATCACCAACCGGGACGACCAGGAGTTCTACTTCAACGACACGATCATCTACAATTGGGCCGTCGAAAACGGCCGCAACAATGCGGATGACGAGAATATCGCGGGCCTGGACCAGACCACACTGGATCAGACCACGATCCAAAATTTCACCGCCGACCTGCTCTCGCTCCCGGAGGCCGAACTTGGCGATCTGGCTGATTTCCTACGGGCCCAATACGCAGACGGGCTGCCCGATCTGGTCGATGCGGACGTCATTATCCGCTATTTCCAGGATGGCTTCGGGGTCACCGCCGGAGAGGACGGCATACGCGACGACGGGGCCACCTTGCGCTTTGTCCCCAATGCCGTGAGCGATGGCGTGCGCTGGGACAATCGCCTCAACTGGGACACCGAGGATTTGCCCGGCACCGCCCAAGGCGACAATGTCGATCTGGGCGGCAACTGGGTGGTCTATGGCGGAACCACGACAATCAACGATCTCGATCTCGGCTCGGGCGGGTCCTTGCTGGCAACCCACGGGTATCTGCAGGTCGATGGCGCGCTCTCTGCCGGTGACAATGGCGGGCAGATCGATGTCGACAATGCCGGACAGGTCTGGATCAATGGGTATTCCGACACAGACCTGTTAAGCGTCGAAGTCGATGGCGGGCGCTTTGCCAATACCGGAACGCTGGACGGCGCGGTGGATATCGACGTGACAGACAACGGACAGGCCATCCTGGCCACGGCAGGGGCCGACCTTACATTGTCAGAGGGCAGCAGTCTTTCGATCACCGGCAATGATGCCGATGTCGGCTTTGACGGGGCGACAGGGGGGGATGCAACCCTTCAGGTCGAAACCGGCGCGCGCATAGATTTCATTGCAGATTCCGACGGTTTCAGCACCCTCGCCGAGTTTCGCTCGGGCCATTATGACGCAGACGCGCCAAATGTCGCGTCCGAGATCAACCTGAACGGGGGTATTCTGGGCATCGACCTCACCGCTCTCAACGGCGCCGCGCTGCAGGACACGCTGATTGCGGCCGATGAATTGACCGGCGATTTCGATGAAATCGAACTGCTTGGGCTGGCAGATGACCAGGATGCCACGCTGACCTTCGACTATGATGCCGACACGATCACATTCAGTGTCACAGCACTTGGAGAAGGCACAGGACAAACCTTCATCGACGTTATCGAAAATATGCCCGGCACCGCGCCACCGCCGCCGCTGCCGGAAGAGGAAGAAGACCCACAGGCGCTCTGGGCCGCTTTGACAGACCGTCAGGACATATATGCCGACCGCGGCGCACCGATTGAAGAGCCGGAAGAGGACGTGACGGACATGTTGCTCTGAACATCGCGGGCCGCTTGGCGTTCACCGCTGCGCGTTATGCCATTGGATCGGGGCAAGCGGACGGCACGGACAAAAACGCAAACTTGGGCACACCCGGACAATTTGGCTGGGCCTGCCCAAGCTATGTGCCAAGCGCGCACCCTGCGAAAATGTCATCGCCGCAGCATACGGTTTTCCTGTATTTGCCATCTTTGTTGGTATATCTAGCGCCAACAGTTTGATTGGCAGACCTCTGCCGCCAGTAACCGTATATTGTAAGGGCCGTGCTGACCCATGACATATTTGAGCCAAGAAAATCGTTCGCTTTCTTCCTTTTTCAATCCAGGGCTGTTGTGGCTGGTCATCGCCACGATTTCAGCCGCGGTGTTTTACTGGGAGGGGATCGAGGCCCTTCTGAAAGCCTGGCAACTGCCCGAATACAGCCACGGGCCCCTGATCCCGGTTCTGTCGGCGCTGCTTTTCCTGCGCCAGCTCAAGGAAGTGCCCGTCAATTACGGTGATGTCCCCGACCGGACACCCGGATTGTGGCTTTTGGGCTTTTCACTGCTGCTCGCGCTTATGGGCAAACTCAGCAAGATCGACGATATCGTTGCCTATGCCCTGATCCTGTGGGTCGGTGCGGTGCTGCTGATTTCCTTCGGCTGGCGCGTGGGCAAACATTTCTGGCCCCCCGTCCTGCACCTTGTCTACATGCTGCCGCTGCCGGATGTGTTCTACTACAAAATGTCCACCTGGCTGCAAAAGGTGTCGTCGGAATTCGGCGTGTGGATCCTGCAGCAGATCAATGTGCCCGTCTATCTCGAAGGCAATATCATTGACCTCGGGGCGCTCAAACTGCACGTGGCCGAGGCCTGTTCAGGCCTGAACTACCTGTTCCCGATCCTGTCCTTCTCCTACATCTTTGCGGTGCTTTATCGCGGCCCGATGTGGCACAAGGCGGTGCTGCTGCTGGCCGCGGCCCCCATCACGGTCATGATGAACTCGGTCCGGATCGCGCTGGCAGGCTGGATCGCACAGCATTGGGGCGTCGATCACCTCGAAGGGTTCACCCACTTCTTTGAAGGCTGGGTGATCTTCATGATCTGCATCGTGCTGTTATTCATGCTGGCCTGGGTCATGCTGCGCTTTCACCCTGATCGCCCGTCCCTGCCCGACGCCCTGGATCTGGAAACATCCGGTCTGGGCACCCAGGCCATGCGCCTGACGCTGGTGCAGCCCTCGCGCACCCTGATCACCTGCGCCCTTCTCACCATGGCCAGCGTTGCGGCTTGGCACGCCAAGCCCGACGTGAACCAGGTCAATGTGGTCCGCGATCCCTTTGCCATCTTCCCGCGCACATTGGGGGATTGGCGTTCCTCTCCCAACATCCCTCTGGACGAAAGTGTCGAGGTGGTGCTGGGCGCCGACGATTACCACTCGGTCCAGTTGACCAACGCAAACGCGGCCGCCCCCGTGAGCATGTTCATGGCGTGGTATGACGATCAGTCTGATGGCGGAACACACTCACCCGAGGTCTGCTTGCCCGGGGCCGGTTGGGAAATTGCCTGGCTGGAACGCGTTGATATCGCACCGGAACTGGACCTTGCGGAAGAGTTCAACCTGAACCGCGCCGTGATCCAGAAAGGTCAGACGCGCATGGTCGGCTATTACTGGTTCGAACAACAGGGCCGCCATATCGCCTGGGACATCGGCGCCAAATTCTGGCTGCTGTGGAATGGCGTGACAAAGGGGCGGACCGATGGTGCGATGGTGCGGCTGCTGACCACCGTTCAACCCGGTGAAACGGAAAAACAGGCCGAAGAGCGCCTGAAATCCGTCTTCCTCGAAATGAACGCCGTCTTGCCGCGCTTTATCCCGGACTGATCAGGGCCGGGCCTGCGCGTCAGGCGTAATATTCATAGGTCTTGTCCAACGCCTCGTAGCGGCACTTGTTCAGCACGACGCCCAGAACATTGGTCACATTCGAAATCTCGCGCTCACACACGTCAAGCTCGGGCATATTTGTATGCTCGGCAGCCGCCACAATCATCACGCAATCGATCTTGTCGGCAAAGGCCATCACGTCATCACTGACCTGATAGGGTGGCATGTCGAACATCATGACGGTTGGATCATACTGGCGCTCAATCATATCCAGCGTCGTTCCCCACTCCGCATCCTGCAGCCGTTCGGCCGCATGCTGGACCGGGTTTTGCAATGCGCCCACTGCCAGGTTGGGGCGCAACCGCACGGCATGATCCTCAAACGGGGCATTGCCGCGGATCACCTCACCAAAATCACGATCTGTCTTGAGACCGAGGATCTTGCGAAAGGACGGCTTGCGCAGATCCATTTCAGACAGGATGACACGGCTGCGGGTCTGACGGGACACGCTAAAGGCCAGGTTCAGCGCTATTGTGCTTTTGCCGCTTCTGGCGCCCGGAGACGTGATGGCGACACGGCGCCAGTTGTTGGCCTGCATCTGTTGCAGCATGCGCGTGCGCAGCTTGTCAAAAGACGCCGCCTCGCGACCGTGATCCAATGTGACAATCCGTTGTGCGCGCATCCGGCGCATGGACGGCTCCACCGTCAGCAGACCGTCCCAGGCCGACAGGCTGTTCTCGGCTGACCCCGCAGACCGGTCGCTTGGCGGCGTCTTGTGCACGACCCGTGTGTCACCACGCTCGGCCCGTGCCTTGGCAATTGCTGACTGAATTTTTTCCATAACCTAGAAATGTCTCTTTCTTGTGCCGCGGACCTAACCAAGGAACCTCAGACCCGGAAGACGCTCCAACCGGTTCATGACCTTCTCCAGCGCCAGATCAATCGGCATAACATATTCGTTCACCCCCCAGAGCGCCCCAACGATCACCCCTGCCACACCTGACAGGATCAACAGCAACAGCACACGGCGCCGAAGACGATCGCGCCGGGTGCGGATGAAAGGCAAGGTGCCAAGTGGCGTGATCTCAAGCTGCCTGACGATGTCCTGGGGGCGGCGAATGGTCGAGTTCAGCATTTCAAGCAGGGCAATAAAGCCGATGGCCAGCAGCATGCTGCCGCCCAGGCTGGCCGCAATCAGCCGGGGGCGGTCCGGGCTGGTGGGTTCGGCAGGGGCCACCGCCTGTTCGATCACCGAGATACGCTCCCCCTTTGACAGGGCTTCGATAATGTCACCGGTCTCGGCGCGGGCCCGGTTTGTGATCGCCTGGTCATACTGGGTGCGTGTCGCCGCAAAATCGCGCTGCAACGTGTCCAGAAAGACCGCGTTGTTCGGGGTGGCGTCGATCGTTTCCTGCAATTCGGCCATCTCGGTCTCGATCTCGGCCCGGCGCTTGGCGATGAACGCCAACTGGTTGTCCAGGTCGGCCAACTGGATGTCAAAGACCGACAGGCCGGGATCGACACCTTCCTGGGCCGCGGCATCCTGCTTTGCAGCGTCCGCTGCCTCCTGCGCCTCTGCCGCAATCTGTTCTTCAAGCGCTGCGATCTGCGCCCGCATCACCCGGATCCGCGGATTGTCCAGGGACAGGACCGCCCCCGAGGCCGCCAGACGTCCTTTCAGCGTATACAATTCCCGCTCGGCCGGGGTCACACCACTGCCGCCTGCGCGGCCATCCAGCCCCCCGGTGTTGCCTGTGGCTTCGTAAAGCGCCACCAGCCCCGTGCGGCGATCCTGCAAGGCCGCCTCCTCACGCGACAATTGCAGCAGACGTTCCTGCGCTGCTGTCAGCTGATCGCGGCGAAACCCAAGACTGTCCGGCAGGGCATCGCGGTTGGCCTCCTGAAACGCAACGATCTCGGCACCGCGGCGCGTCAGCTCTTCGTCAAGCCGGGCCACTTCCTGTTCAAAGAATTCCAGCGTCTGACCGGAGACCCCGGTGCGCATGCGCACATTTTCCTGCAGCATCAGGGTGACCACCTCATTGGTCACCGTCGCCGCCAGGCGGGGCGAGGGCGCGCTGAAGCGCACATTGACAAGCGTGGCCGCGCCGCCGCGACCGCCGCCCGTTGTGCGGATCGAAATCCGCGATCTGAGATCCGACACAATCTGATCCGGGCGCAGCCGTTCGCCAGAACGGGCGGCGCGATCTGCATAGATGTTCAGCCGGTTGGCCATTTCCAGCAGATTGTCGCGGGTCAGGATGCGCTGTTCGATGATCTGCAACTGCTCGCGCGCTTCGGTGCGCACGGTCGAGGCGGCCAGTTCATCCGGTATCTGCTCGGATTCCACCACAAGCCGGGCCTGGGCCTGGTAGCTGGGCGGCAATGTCATTGCCAGCGCCACGCCAATGGCGGCCCCGGCGACGGTAAAGATCATGAAATAGGGCAGGCGCCGAATAAAGAGGGCAATATAGAAGCGCAGATCAAGCATCATGTCTTTCCTGATATGGGGTCAATCAGGCGCAGGGAGTCCGACTTGAGGCGGCCTGCGAAAAACACACCATCGTCCAGAACCTGCCGGACCACTTCCGCAGTGACACGATCATCACCGCTTGCAAACGCATAGACCATACACAAATCACACAACTGGTTTACAACCCGTGGCACACCTCCTGAGTGTTCGTGCACCATTCGACATGCCGTATCATCAAAGATATCGGCCGACCCGCCCGCTTTGGTCAAGCGATGGTGAATATATTGTGCAGTGGTCTCTGCGTCCATTGCCGTCAGGTGGAAATGGGCCGACACACGTTGCGCAAATTGTGACAGGTCGGGGCGCATCACCATGTCGCGCAGCTCGGGCTGGCCCACAAGAATGATCTGAAACAGCTCGTCCTTGTTGGAGTTGATGTTGGTGAACATCCGCAACTCTTCAAGGTTCTCGCGATTCATGTTCTGCGCTTCGTCGATCACCGCGATGGTCCGGCGCCCGGCCGCATATTGCTCGATCAGAAAGCTCTGGAAGGTGGCGAACATGTCTACATAGCTGGTGGCGTCCTGGGTGGGCTGGTCAAAGGCGGACATCACCCAGCGCAAAAGCTCACCCCGGTCACCCTGGGCATTGGACACCATCCCGATGGTCACGTCCTCTTCCATGGATTGCAGCAACTGGTGCAGCAGCGTCGTCTTGCCCGCCCCCACATCCCCCGTGATCAGGGTGATCGGCGCGCGGGTGACAACCCCATATTCCAGAATGGCAAAGGCGCGCTTGTGGGCCGGGCTCCAGAACAGGAAATCCGGATCGGGCACAAGCGTGAAAGGCCGCTCGCGCATGTTGAAGTGGTTCGTGTAAATCTCAAGCGTGTTCATTGTGCCTGTCACTCTTGCTCCGCACAGCCTTATCACAAAATGCACGGCTATTTTGTGGCGCTGGCTTGGAACAGCACACCTGGTTACTCACAAAACTGGCGCAGACTGGGAATCGGTCATCATGTCAGCGCCGTCTGACCAGAATCACATAAGCGTCCTGCCACGGTAAGAACATCCCCCCGGCTCTGGATCAGACCGGTTTTGTGGAAAATTTGCGCTCTGCCCTGCCAATGCGTGCAATATTCGGACAATCCGCAGCATAGCCACAACCCAAGAGAGAATAATTTACGAAGACTCCTAAAATTTCGGACAATTCATAAAATTACCGTAAACTTTCATAGAAACGTCGGCGAAATCCTGCTAAGCGGAGGGGGCTGCTGATTTTTGATTTTACACATGTAACGCGCCGTTGGGCGCAAAACCCAAGTTGTGACCTTACGAGTGCCTGATACCTTGAAAATTTTGGCGAAGTCGCCTGCTGTGTTCGATGACCCGGAGCCCCGCTCTGCAGGTTATCGGTGGGGTTACAAGTTAAATAGAACGGACATTTTTATGACTGCTCATGACGTCCATCTTACTGACCTCGTACAATCGGCCAATGTTCGGTGCAAAGAACCATCACCTGCGCCCCACACAGGTCTTTATCGTACAAGTTTCAAACGTGGTCTGGACATCACGCTCGTTGTTTTGAGCCTGCCCATCGTGTTGCCCGTGATCCTGATGCTGGCACTTCTGGTGTCGCTCAACGGCGGCTCGCCCTTTTACCGACAGGACCGTGTCGGCAAAGACGGGCGTATTTTCAAGATGTTGAAGCTGCGTTCGATGGTCTGCGATGCCGACAGCGTTCTTGACGGGTACCTGCAGGACAATCCCGAGATGCGCACCGAATGGAACACCAAGCAAAAGCTGCTCAATGATCCGCGTGTGACACCTTTGGGCCGCTTCCTGCGCAAGACGTCCATCGACGAATTGCCACAGCTGTTCAACGTGCTGGTCGGGGACATGTCGCTTGTCGGCCCGCGCCCCATGATGGTGGACCAGCAGTCGCTGTATCCGGGCCGCGAATATTACGACATGCGCCCCGGCATCACCGGCACCTGGCAGATTTCGGACCGCAACCACACCTCCTTTGCGGAGCGGTCGCGCTACGATTCGCGTTACAACGCCAGCCTGTCGCTCAAAACGGATATCAACATCCTGTTGTCGACCGTCCGCGTTGTGCTGCGTGGCACCGGCTGCTGATCGGACCGTTCCACACACATCCGCGTCTTTTTCATCTTTTTGCCTTTTTTTCCGGGCCTTCAGTGCTGTAAAAATGAGCATGATCAATCGCAATCTCCTCGTGCTCGCCCTGTCCGCAACCCTGTTTGTGTCCGCGTGCGAAAGTGCTGAAGAAAAAGCCGAAGCCTTCTACGAATCGGGCCTTGCCCTGCTCGAAGAGGGCGATGCCGATCGGGCCACGGTCGAGTTTCGGAATGTCCTGACCTATGACGAAGAACATGAGGACGCGCGCCGCCAACTGGCGCGTATCTTCGAGGACAAGGGCGATCTTGCGGCGGCCTATACCCAATATCGCCGCCTGTCCGAACAGAACCCCGAACTGGCCGATATCCGTCAGTCCATGGCCAGGATCGCCCTGTCACAGCAAAGCTGGGACGAGGCCGAACGCCATGGCCGCAAAGCGGTCGAACTTGATCCGACATCGCCGCTGTCGCAGGCAATTCGCATCTCGCTTGATTATCGTCAGGCCGCCATCGACGACCAAAGCGCAGCCCGCGCGGCCCTTGCGCAAGAGGCAAAAGCCCTGGTTGCGGCAGACGCCGACGACATCCTGAGCCGCCGCGTGGTCATTGCCCACGCGATGGAGCAAAATCGCCTGTCCGAGGCGCTGGATAACCTCGATGTCGCCATCGCGCAGGACCCTGACAATCTCGCATATTACGGCATCAAGCTGCAGGCGCTTTCGGCGCTGCAGGAATTTGATGCCATCGAAGCGCTGCTGCAGGACATGTACCAGACCTTCCCCGACAATGATCGCGTGCAGCAATCACTGATCAGCTTCTATCTTCAACGCGAGGATTTCGAAGGGGCGGAGGCTTTCCTGCGGGACCTCGCCGGGGACGACACCGGCGATCCGATCGGGTTCGTGCCGGTGATCCAATTGCTGGAAGAGGCCCGGGGGCGCGACGCCGCCAAGGCTGAACTCGAACGCCTGATTGCCGCCAATCCGGACAATCCCGGCAACACCGATTTCTACCGTACGCTGCTGGCGGAATACAGGTTTGACGACGGCGAGCGCGACGCGGCCATCGCCGAATTGCAGGACATTGTCGAAACAGCAGAGCCCGGTGACCTGACCCGTCAGATCAAGGGATCGCTGGCCACCATGCTGCTGCGCACCGACAATCAGGTCGGATCCCGCGCCATCGTCGAAGAGATCCTGCTTGAAGACGCTGCGAATGTGCCGGCCCTGAAACTGCGCGCCCGGATGCTGATCGAGGCTGACCAGGCCGGAGAGGCCATTCTTGATCTGCGCAATGCGCTGGATCAGAACCCGCGCGACACCTCGATCATCCTGCTGCTGGCCGCTGCGCATGAACGCAATGGCAGCCCCGAATTGCAAGGCGAACGCCTGGCCACGGCGGTCGAGGTTTCGGGCTCTGCCCCGCGCGAATCCCTGCTCTATGCGGATTATCTGCTGCGCAATGACCGGCGCAGTGCGGCCCGCTCGGTGCTGGCGGATGCCAGAAACGCCAATCCCACCAATCTCGATATTCTGTCGCAATCGGCCCGTTTGGCTCTGGATGACAACGCCATCGGCATCGTGCGCGGTATCATTGCCGATGTGGAAAAGCTGCAGGACCGCCCCAATGCGGACGCGCTCCTGCAATCGCTGCGCACCAGCCTGTTGCTGCATCAGGACCGCATCGACGAAGGGCTGGCCATCCTCCAGGAACAGGCCGGGGATGGGGGTGAAAATACGGGGGCCGTCTATGCGGTGATCCGCACACATCTGCAAGAGGGCCAGTTTGAACAGGCGCGCGACTATCTCGACGATGTGCTTGCGGCCAATCCCGATGACATCAATCTGCGGATGATGAACGCAGCCCTTTTGCTGACCGAAAACAATCCCGCCGGGTCCCAGGCCGCATTGCGGGGGATTTTGCGGGACGATCCCGGCAATCTGGTCGCCTCCAGCCAGCTTTACACACAGCTGCGCCGCGCGGGCCAACCCGACGCTGCACGCACCGTGCTGAATGCCGCGCTCGAAAGGTCACCGGATGCAGAGCGGCTGATGCTGTTCCAGGCCGGCGAGTTGGAAACCGACGGCAACATCGAAGGCGCCATCGAGATCTACGAAGACCTCTATGCCCGCAACACGTCGAATGTTCTGATCGCCAACAACCTGGCCAGCCTGCTCAGCGCGTTCCGCGACGATCCTGACTCACAGACGCGCGCCGCCGCCGTGGCCCGGCGCCTGCGCGGCACTGAAATCCCCGCCTTCCAGGACACCTATGGCTGGATCGCCTACCAGCAGGGCGATTTCGAAGAGGCGCTGACCTATCTTGAACCGGCCGCCGCCGGTTTGCCCGGCAATGCGCTGGTGCAATACCATCTGGGCATGACCTATGCGGCCCTCGACCGGACCGAGGACGCGCGGGCGGCCCTGACACGCGCCCTTGAGATTGCCGGGCCGGATACAACCCTGCCCCAGATGAAAACCGCCCGGGACACGCTCGACGCCTTTGCCGCGAACTAGGGCACGCCACAGCGGCGGCGCTGATCCAGGACCCGCGCGCCCGGTGCGCTGCCCTGCGCGGCGCGCCACATAGAGACACCGCCCCCTGCCCCAAGCGTTGCATGCAGGCTGCAACTTGTCAGGAACATCAACTATACTTTGACAGTCTGTACTGTTCGTATACCGATTGTGGTATAAGCCGACCATCCGTTGCCCCGTCTCAGGGCCGGTTCCGCAAATAATAAAAAGGCCAGCATATGATGTACCGCAGGCACCTTCTTTCCTGGCTGATGGCCATTCTGATCTCCCTGCCCGTTGCCGCCACCGCACAGGTCTACCGGGTCAAGTCCGGCGACCTGCTGCGCATCGAGGTTGTCGAGGACGAAGCGCTGAACCGCATCGTGCTTGTGGCCCCTGACGGGCGCATCGCTGTGCCCCTGGCCGGCACCATTCGGGCCCGCGGCCGCAGCGTCGAGGAAATCCAGGCCACGCTGACCTCGCGCCTGGCCAGCAACTTTGCAGCCGCGCCCACTGTCTTTGTGGGTCTCGAACAGCTTGCCCCCCAGATCCCGGCCGCGGCCGCAGCCCCTCAGACGATCACCGTCTTCATGCTCGGAGAAGTCCAGCGCCCCGGCAAGGTCGAGATGGAACCGGGCGCCACGGTCTTGCAGGCCTTTGCCGAAATGGGCGGGTTCTCCAACTTCGCCGCCACCAAGCGCGTGCAACTGCGCCGCACCGATCCGAAAACCGGTGTCGAACAGGTGTTCAGCCTGAACTATGACGCCATCACCCGCGGCGTGACCGACAACGCCTCTCTCACCGTGCAAGATGGCGATGTGATCCTGGTGCCAACCCGGCGATTGTTCGAGTAATCAGGTCTCATGGGGGGGGCCACATACAGACCTGCCAGATCCCGCCACCACCGGCGGGGGGCCAGATGGGGCGCGGCCCTGGGGGGCGCGCTGTGGCTGGTCCTGTCCGGTGCTGTGACCGCACAGGACCAGAATGAAAACGACGGCCCCGCGCTCAGCTTCGGTCTGACCACCGGGCTCATCATCAGCAGCAACCGGGGGCTGGATGCCACATCGCCCGGCAGCACCACGGAACTGACCACACGGCTTGATTTCGACCTGCGCTTTGCCACCCCGATCCAGTCCCTGACCCTCAGCGGCGATATCGGATTGCGCACCGCCAACGGGGCGGAAAGCGACGACCTTGACCAGGGCATCTTCGATCCGAACGTGGCCCTCGACTACACCCGCCAGTCCCGTGATGCCGCCCTGAACGTGTCCGCCTTCGTGGCGCAGCGGGACGTGACCTCGACCTTTCTGCAGGCCATCCCCGACAGCGCCAATTTCGACCTGCTCACCGATTCAGGCACGCTCCTGCGCTTCGGGGCCGACACCGCCCTCGAACTGCGCCGCCAATCGCCCTTTGGCGTGACCTTTTCCGCCGGATATACCGGCCTGCGCTATTTCGATACCACCAGCCCGGACCTGACCGATCAGGACCGGTTTCGCCTCGGGGCCGCCTTCCGGTTCGATCTGAACCCCGCCCTCCAAGCCACGCTCGACACACGCTTCAGCACGTTCGAAGACGATGGCACCGACGAAGGGCGGCGCGACACGATCGCCGTGAACGCAGGTCTGCGCCAATCCATGTCCAATGGCGATATCAGCCTGAGCTTTGGCGCCACCAACACCGAAGACGGCACCCGCTATACCCTGACCGGCGGGCGCAGCTTTGTCATGCCAAGCTGGACCTTTGCAGGATCGCTCGGGATCACACGCGGCGTCGATGGCGAGATCTTTACCGTGGGCGCGCTCGCCCTGACCCACACCCTGCGCAACGGGCTGATCAATGCCGAATTTGAACGCAGCGTGGTCTCAAGCAGCGATGACATCCAGCAGGACATCACAACGGCCCGCACCAGCTATTCGACACAGCTGAACGCCCTGACCACATTCAATGTCAGCCTCGCCTATACCGAACGCAACGACACCGGGATTGATGATGACAGCAGCTTTGGCACCATTTCCCTTGGCCTGCAGCGCTCCCTATCCCGGGACTGGAGCATGGATATCGGCCTGCAACACCGCATCATCAAGGACAGCTTCGGCCCGGACACGCGGGACAACCGCCTGTCGCTCAATCTGCGGCGTGACCTGTCTATACGCCGCTGACACCGCAGCCGTTGGCGCCCTGACCTAGATACATCACCGTATTGCGCGGCGTGTCCCGCCACAGGCCCCTATGTCAGGCCAAACACAAACGCGTCAGCGGGATTCAGCCCAAAAGTCACATCACCGGCATCTTTCTTGTCGGAGAGAGGGCACAATCTAAAATAGTAATTATCAATTGATGGACTCAGTCCGGGTTCACTGAGAGCATTACACAGGTGCATCCTCGTGACGCACCGCCCCGAAATGCCAAAGACGAGGCCCAGAGAGGTGGGCCAAAAAATGGCCAGAGACAAGGGAGGGTCAAAGGCATGATGATCAAACTGATCGGCTTCAGTTTCGCCAGCGGCCTTCTGAGCATCTCTCTTGCCATGTATTTCGGGCTGGGCCTGGTTTTGATTGTTGCCAGTTACCTTGCGGGCAGCATGGCCGCGACATGCGCAACCGTCTATGTAAACGTCGCCCGGCAAGAGCGCGGCGCAGGTGCGCACGGCACGGCCAAGTGCGATCAGGACATCCAGACCCTCAAACCCGCGCTCTGACGCGGGCCTCCCATCACTCCCGACCTTGTGCGCCCTGGATCAGGGCCGCGGATCTGATGCCGGGTCCCTATTGGGGGTTCGCCAGGAATGAACCTTGTCTCTAAAACAGGCCCCGTTACAGTCCAGACCATCAAAAGAACAGTCTCCGGTCGATCTGGGACAGCTCAGCCCGTGCCCATGGTCCGGCGTGCCATGTCTTGCCCGGCAAAAGGTCCCGCATACAGAAATGACCCCTCCCGCCCCGCACAGATCATTGACCGGATATGGCCTGACCTATCTGCTGATTGCGCTGATCGCAGGGCCGGAACTGTGCATCTGGGCCGCTGAACAGGGTTGGATCGGCTCGCCGCTCTGGCGCCCTCTCTCTGTCCAATACGGGGCGTTCTGGCCCGGCCTGCTTGGAAACTGGCAGCCCAATTATGCGGCACAGCCCTGGACCATGTTCCTCAGCTACTCCGTGCTGCACACCGGCCCGCTGCACCTGATTGGCAATGCAGCGGTTGTGCTGTGGATGGCTCCGTCCGTGATCGCACGGCTTGGGTTTATGCGCTTTGCGCTGTTGTGGCTTGTCTGCGCCATTGTCGGGGGCGGGGCCTTTGCGCTTTTGTCCAATGGCGCGTCCCCCATGGTGGGGGCATCGGGCTGTGTGTTTGGCGTCGTCGGGGCGATGGTCATGCTGGATTATGTGCACAAGGGGCGCATCAATACTGCCCTGGCCATCACGGTGGGGCTGGCCCTGTTGAACATTCTCACCCTGATCGTCGAAAATGGGGCCCTGGCCTGGCAACCCCACATGGCAGGTTATCTGGCGGGGCTGGCCCTTGCCGCGGCACGCCCCAAACCACGTTCCAAACCGCGCCCCCGCCCTGTGTCGGACCCCTAGCCAGGACGGCAACGGCCCCGGCGCATCAGGTCAGTCGAAGGTCACGTATAATGTGGCCACCACCTTGTTTGCCCCGGTCGAATTTGCACAGACAAGCGACAGCGCCGACCCTGCTGGCACCGCCCGCGGCGCTGCCGAGAAATCGGCCACAGCTGTGGCGACATTGCCCCCCCCCGAAGACGTCAACGCGACCTGAAATGCAGGGTCCGCCACTTCGTCCACGGTCAGGCTAAAGGTCGTCAGACCGGATGCCCCCGCCGTCACCGACAGGGTGGCCGCGACAATCCGGGCATCAAAGGGCACGACGGGCCCCGCCGTGTCGACCGACCCGTTGCCAAACGAGATATACTGCCCCGCCGATAGCGGGCTGTTGCGCTCGCCGACAAAGGCCACGGTTTGCCCGCCCATCGGGCCTGCTGCCGATCCGGTGCCCGCCAGACCGCTGGGAAAGCGCACCGCCCCGCTGGCCGCATCGATCACAAGGCCGTCGCGAAAGGTCGTGCCATCCGCCGACACCTTGATCGAGAAATCATCCCCGCCGGCACAGCCCATCTCGGCCCGGCCCGACCAGTTGGTCTGAAACAGCAGGGCATTGGTGTCGGTCGGACCTGCCTTGTTGATCTTGACCTGGTGCCCGGCCCCCACATGGGTCAACAGCGACGCGTCCGAAGCCACGGCAAAGCGGTTGATCGCATCCGCCGAGGTGCCAATGCCCAATTCTGAGAAGCTGCCAAGCGCCGGCTGCCAGCCGCCTGCGCCATGCACCTGCAGCGCCCCGCCCGCCAGGTCCCAGGCCAGCCACCCGTCCTGCGGCGCAATAAAGCGCCAGTGGTCCCCGGTCCAATGCGCCAGCATCCCCCCCTGCCCGGCCCAATCACCCGTGGGCACCGGGCTCAGCGCATAGACGGCCCCCGGCTCGGGCAGCGCCGGCGGCGTGCTCGCCCCCAGACCCGCAAGCACCAGCTGCGTGATGCCATCCAGCAGCACAAGCGCTTCGTTATGCGTGACGTGCTTTTGGGCCTGCGACGGCAAAATCAGCGGCAACCCAAGCCGGGCGGTCATGTCGGTCATAAACAGATGTCCTTGCGTGACGGTGAAATCGGCACAAGGGTTTATGAACGAAACATTAATGCCCTCTCAGCGCAGCGCACGGTAGCTTAACGGCTGATTTACGTCTGGCCTTGCGTTGCAACCCACCCCAGAAAGGCGCGGCCCGGATCGCTCAGGCGCGGGCGGCCACTGTCGACCCAATAAACCTGCCAGGCCGCCTCCAGCGCATAGACATCCGCGCCCGGCACCAGTTCGCGCGCCGCCGCCAGCACATCCGCACCCAGCACCGGCGCCTCTCCAACCGCGAGCACATGCGCGTCCCGCCGCACCAGCACCAGATCCCCCGGCGCCTCGGTCAGCGTATAGTCGGGCAACAGGTCCGCCTGCATCATGCGCCGCAGCGCCGCCCGGAACACCCGCAAGGGCGCGGCCGAGCCGGATTTCTTGTGCAGGGTCGTCACACTCACCCGCCATTCAGGCTGCCGCCCGCAATGCTTGCGCGCCAACTCATAGATCCGCCGCTCCAGCGGCTTGCGCAGCGCAAAATAATCCCGGCTCAGCGTCAGCACCGCTTTCGACTGCACCGCCCGGAAAATCCACTCGCTCAGGGTGACCATCACGCTCACCATACGGCCCCCCCGCGCCTTGCGCACGATCTCCCAGCTTTCGATCAGCCCGAACCCTTGCGTCACCTCAACGCCGCCCGTGCTCAGATTGGTGGTGATGCGCGTGCCCGCCAACCGTTCGAACGCGTCGCGCAGACGCGCATAGCCATCACCCGACGTGTCGCGCCGCGTGGCCACCAACAGATCATGCGCCTTGATCTGCAAGGTCCGCGAAATCGCCCGCCCCGCATTCAGCGCCGCCATCAACTGGCTGATGCAATAGATCAGGATGTCCTTGTCATGGATCGTCGCCCGCCCCCGCACCGATGGCGTCACGCCCACGGTCACGTCGTTATGCACATAAGATAGAATGCGCCGGTCCGGCTTCGTACTCAGCGAAAAGATCGGATGCTCCATCGTGCCCAAATCATCCTTGGGGCTTGCATCGAAAATATCGCAAACAAAAAATCCGCGTGCATCCGCACCTGGTATCGCGTGGTCCACTGTCACCTGCCTGGCCCCATATTTGGGTGCCGAATCTGTTCCCCGTTTTTCGGGGTTTCAGTGACAGGCAGATTAAAGTTATCCACAGGCCCCGTCCAGAACAGCCTCGTTGGATCAGAGTCGCCCAAGCGGTGGATCAGAGTCGCAGCTTCGCGGTATCAGAGTCACCTCGCCTTAGAAAAAGCAACGCAATGCTTTGATTCCACGACAAAAAGCCAATGCACACAAAGCCCGTAACGATAAATAACAGAATATAACTGGAAAAAAGATCACCACTGACCTCGCAGCCCCTGTAAAATCGGGGAAAAGGGCTATGAAAGCCCGGATATGTCACATGAATTGTTCCATGTTGCGCCTTTTGTGTTATGATGGTGAAAACATAGAACATGAGCAGCAAAGAATGAGCACGCAGGCCTCGGGTGATCTCCCGCCCTATTTCAACATTGATCCGGACAATGCCGCTGCGCAACTCAGCGACCCCAGCACGACAGCCAGTTTCGCAGCGCTTGCCAAGGCCTGTAGCGCCGGTCGCACAGACCTGGCCAGCCGGGGGCTGCAACAGGATGGCCAGCGCCAGCTGCGCCTGTTTTCCACCTGGGAAATCACCAAATACCTGATCCCCGTGGCCACCGGCCATTTCCGCCGCGTGCTGCGCCAGAACCCCGATCTGCCCCAGGGCACCTCCGAAACCGATGGCGGGGCCAAATGGTTCACCCTCGATGAGGTGCTGCGCCTGCGCGCCCATTTCGGCCAGGAAGGGTCCAAGGCCAAGGAATATCTACCCTACCGCCCCGAAGGACAGCCCGCGAAACTCACCGCCGTGGCGAACTTCAAGGGCGGCGTTGGCAAAACCTCGATGGCGGCGCACCTGGCCATGTCCGCGGCCCTTGATGGCTACAAGGTGCTGGTGGTCGATCTCGACAGCCAGGGCTCCATGACCTCGATCTTTGGCGGGCAGGTCACGGATGAATGGCAAACCGTCTTTCCCTTGCTGGCGCGGCACTATGCGCAACACCTGCGCGGCGAAAACCAGCGCCGGATTGACCGCGGCGACCCGCCCCTGCCCCTCGATGACACGCTGACAGATGCGCTCGACACCAAGGCCACCGATCTGGTCCAAAGCACCCACTGGCCCAATATCGACCTCATTGGCGCGCAGCTGAACCTTTACTGGGCGGAATTTCAGATCCCCGTCTGGCGGATGCAGGCGCGCGGCTGGAAGCTGTGGGACGCACTCACAGACAGTTTTGAACAGGACGGGCTGCTTGATGCCTATGACGTGATCCTGCTCGATACACCCCCCGCTTTGGGCTATCTGACCATCAACGGGCTGGCGGCGGCCGATATCCTGCTGGTGCCCATGGGGGCCTCATTTCTGGAATTTGATTCAACGGGCCGCTTCTTTGACATGCTGCACGCCACCTTCGGATCGATCGAAGAGGCCGAGAATATGGCCGCCCGCGCCCTGGGCCGGGATGAAATGGCGTTCCAGTGGGATGCAGTGCGGGCCGTGGTGACCCGCTATGACGGGGCGCAACAGGCCGAACTTGCGGCTCTAATGCAGGCGTATTTGGGTGAAACCCTGTCCCCGCACCGGCAAGGCTTTACCGCCCTGATCGGTCAGGCGGGCGAAAAGGTCCAAGGCATCTACGAAGCGGATTACCGCGATTTCAACCGCGAAACCTATGCGCGCGGGCGCGAAACCTTTGACGCCACCTATGCCGCGTTCAAGCAATTGCTGATCGGCAGCTGGCGCCGCGATGAACAGGAGGGGGCGGCATGATCCGCGCCCGCCGACAGGGAGGTCCGATATGGCCAAACGCAAACGCCTGACACCCGCCAACCCCACCTTTCTTGAGGATACCGGGGCCGCGCCCCTCACTGCATCGGGGCTGCGGCGGGCGCCCATCGCCGATGTCGCCGCCGAAGCCGCCGCCACATCCGCGCTGCGCGATGTCAGCCAGGCCATGGCAGAGGCCCGTGATACGGGCCGCATGGTAACCCAGATCCCGCTGGATCAGATCAAGACCGATTACCTCGTGCGCGACCGGATCGCCGCCGATGATGCCGAGATGGAAGCGCTCATCACCTCAATCCGCGAGCGCGGCCAGCAAACCCCCATCGAAGTGGTCGAACTTGAGCCGGGCCTTTATGGGCTCATCTCGGGCTGGCGGCGCTGTCAGGCGCTGCAACGGCTGGCCGATACCGGGGATGGTCCCGATCACGCCCTGGCCCTGCTGCGACAGCCTGAAACGGCCTCTGACGCCTATCTGGCCATGATCGAGGAAAACGAGATCCGCGTCGGTCTCAGCTATTTTGAGCGGGCGCGCATCGTGGTCAAGTCGGTGGAACAGGGGGTGTTTGACACGACACAGATGGCGCTGCGCACATTGTTCGGCACCGCGTCCCGCGCCAAACGGTCCAAGATTGGCTCCTTTGTCGACCTCGTGCATGCGCTTGATGGCATATTGGCCCATCCCCACCGGATCGGGGAACGTCAGGGCCTGCTGCTGGCCAAGCGGCTTGAAGAGGATCACACCTTTCCCCAGATCCTGATCCGGCGGCTGAGGCTTGAGGCGGACCGGTCCGCCGAGACAGAACAGGCCGCCCTGTCAGAGCTTCTCAGCGACGGGCCCAAATCGCTCGGGCCGCGTGAACCCGTCCCTAAAAAGGAAAAAACGCCGGAATTTTCCGAACGGGAACTGCGTCCGGGCGTGATGGTCCGCGTGGACAAGGCGACCGGCACGGTCGAGATTTCGGGCTATGCCATCACGCCGGATTTGCGCATCCGCCTTTTTGACTGGCTGCAGGATCAGGATTGAGTGCAGTGCAAATGTTTCGCGCGCGAAACATTTACCCTTTGCCCAGCAATCCCAGCAGGTACTGCCCATAGGATGTCTTGGCCAGGATCTGCGTCCGGCCTTCCAGATCCGCATCGCTGATCCATCCCTGTGACCAGGCGATCTCGTCGGGGTTGCCCACCTGCAATCCCTGCCGTTCCGACAGGGTGCGCACGAAGTTCCCGGCATCCAGCAGGCTTGCATGGGTGCCCGTGTCCAGCCAGGCATAGCCGCGCCCCATACGCTGCACCTGCAGCGTGTTTTCGGTCAGGTAACTTTCCAGCAGCGTGGTGATTTCCAACTCGCCCCGGTCGGACGGGGCCACGGCGCGGGCGCGTTCAGGCGCTGTGCCATCCAGAAAATACAGCCCCGTCACCGCATAGTTCGAGGGCGGGGTCGTGGGTTTTTCGATGATCTGCGTGACGGTGCCATCCGCGGCAAAATCCACGACCCCATATCGTTCGGGGTCGCCCACCCGATAGGCAAAGACCGTGCCGCCGCTGGCCTGTGCATCAGCTTCCGCCAGATGTTCGGGCAAACCGTGGCCAAAGAAAATGTTGTCGCCCAGCACCATGGCCGAGGGCGCCCCGCCCAGAAAGTCCTCGGCCAGGATATAGGCCTGCGCCAGCCCGTCGGGGCTGGGCTGTTCGATATAGGTGAAGGACAGGCCCCACTGGCTGCCATCGCCCAGCGAACGCTGGAACTGGGCCTGATCCTCGGGGGTGGTGATGATTGCGATCTCGCGGATGCCGGTCAGCATCAGCACCGACAGCGGGTAATAGATCATCGGCTTGTCATAGATCGGCACCAGCTGCTTCGACAGGCCGATGGTGATGGGGTAGAGCCGTGTGCCCGACCCCCCGGCCAGAATAATGCCCTTGCGTGCGGTCATGGCAGAAGCTCCTTGATCACCTGCGCCAGATCGTCCTGCCAGTCGGGCGGGGTGATGCCAAAGTCTCGGGTCAATGTGGTGCAGTCCAGTTCGGAATTGAGCGGGCGCTTGGCCGGGGTTGGATAGTCCGCGGTGGCGATCTCGGTCACCGTGACATCACGCCCGGCCAGGGCAAATGTTTCGCGCGCGAAACATGCCCAGGTGGTGGGGGGCTGGCCGGCATAATGCCAGGTGCCGCTGCGGGTCGCGTCCGCCTGCATGGCCCCGGCCATGCTCAGCAATGCGTCGGCAATGCCGCGGGCAGATGTGGGCCCGCCGCGCTGGTCGCCGACGATGTTCAGCGCATCGCGGCTCTCGGACAGGCGCAGCATGGTCTTGACGAAATTCGCGCCATCGGCGGAAAACACCCACGCCGTGCGCAGGATGGCGTGCTGTCCGCCTGCCGCACGCACGGCCTCTTCGCCCGCCAGCTTGGTCCGGCCATAGGCGTTCTGCGGGGCCACGGGGGCATCAGGCGCCCAGGCCCCCTGCCCCACCCCGTCAAAGACGTAATCGGTCGAGATATGCAGGAACGGAATGCCCAGATCGGCACAGGCGCGGGCCATGGCACCGGGGGCGTCGGCGTTGATCTGATGGGCCAGCGCCTCGTCTTCCTCGGCGCGGTCCACCGCCGTATAGGCAGCGGCATTGATGACAACCCGTGGCGCGTGGGCGCGGATCTGATCGGCGCAGGCGGCGGGGTCTGTCAGGTCGGCCAGATCCCGGCCCAGAGCGGTGACGGGCGCCGCCCGCGCCAATGCGCGTGCCACCTGCCCCGTCCGGCCAAAGACCAGAACACTCATGTGCCTGTTCCCAGCCGGTCACCCACGCCGTCGCGGGCCTGCAGGGCTTGCCACCAGGTGGGGTTGTCCAGATACCAGCGCACGGTCCGTTCCAGCCCCTCGTCCAGCGTGACGGAAGGACGCCAGCCCAGTTCGTCGCGCAGGCGCGCAGGGTCGATGGCATAACGCGCGTCATGGCCGGGCCGGTCGGTCACAAAGGTGATCAGATCGGCATAGGGCGTGCCGTCCGCGCGCGGCTGTAACCGGTCCAGAATGGCGCAGAGGCTGCGCACCAGTTCCAGATTGCTGCGCTCGTTCTCGCCGCCGATATTGTAGCTGCGCCCCACCTGCCCTTGTTGCAACACCAGCAAAAGCGCATCGGCGTGGTCCTCGACATAAAGCCAGTCGCGCACGTTCGACCCGTCGCCATAGATGGGCAGCGGCTTGCCCGCCAGCGCGTTCAGGATCACCACCGGGATCAGCTTTTCGGGGAAGTGATAGGGCCCGTAATTGTTCGAGCAATTGGTCAGCACCACGGGCAGGCCATAGGTCTCGTGCCAGGCGCGGACCAGATGGTCGCTGGCGGCTTTCGACGCGGAATAGGGGCTGCGTGGATCGTAAGGCGTTTCTTCGGTGAACAGACCCGTCGCGCCCAGAGAGCCAAAGACCTCGTCGGTGGAGATATGATGGAAGCGAAACGTATCGGGCCGCCCCTGTGCCTGCCAATAGGTCCGGGCGGCCTCAAGCAGGGTGTAGGTGCCGGTGATATTCGTCTCTATAAAGGCGGAAGGGCCGTCAATGGACCGGTCCACATGGGATTCCGCAGCCAAGTGCATGATCGCGTCGGGGCGGTGCGTGTCAAGCACGCGGTCCAGGGCGGCGCGATCCCGGATATCCACCTGTTCAAAGGTATAGGCCGCATGGTCCGCAACGTCGGCCACATTGTCGAGACAGGCCGCATAGGTCAGCGCATCCAGATTGACCACCGTGTGGCCCGCGGCCACGGCCTGACGCACAACGGCTGATCCGATAAATCCGGCCCCGCCGGTGACGAGTAATTTCATGGTCTGTCCAAATCCTTTGCGCGCGTGAGTATCAATCGCGCCCATGCGGGTAAATCCCCATGCCGGCGCGTCCCGGATCAGAACGGCGTGTCAAACTGCGCTAGTGTCGGGGCGGCTGCATCCTTGTCGCTGAGCAGGGGGGGCGTGCCTTCAAGCCCCCAGTCGATGCCGCAACTGTCCCAATGAACAGCGCCGTCCGCTGCGGGCGCATAAGTGTGCGAGCATTTATAGATCACCTCGGTGTCCGCCTCCCGCGTGACAAAGCCGTGCAGGAACCCTTGGGGGATCAGAAGTTGCCGCCCGTTTTCAAAGCTGAGATCGACACCGACCCATTGCCCATAGGTGGCCGAGCCGCACCGGATGTCGACGGCCACGTCGTAAAGCCGCCCGCGTCCGCAGCGCACCAGCTTGGCCTGGGCGTGGGGGGGCGCCTGAAAATGCAGCCCGCGCAGCGTGCCCGCCTGTCGCGACAGGGAATGATTGTCCTGCACAAAGTCATAGTCCAGCCCGGCCTGGGCCATCCGGTCGCGGTTCCAGCTTTCGCTGAAAAATCCGCGGTCGTCCTGGTGGCGGGTGGGTGTCAGGATCACAACCCCATCAAGGGCGGTCTGTTCGATCTGCATGGTCACTCCATGTGCAGGGTCAAGGGCGTAGGGGGTCCATGCCATACCGGTCCCGGGCCGTGAAGGGCCGCGGTTTGACAAGCCCGATCAACTGTGGCCTTAGCGAAGCATGAGGCGCGCGCGAACGGAGAGTGCTGTGGCCGAGCAGGAGGCAGGCAAATCCCGGTTGGTGGCCATCGTGGTCACGCATAACAGGCTGGCGCAGTTGCAGGTCACGCTGGCCCGTCTGTGCGACACGCCCGCCTGCGATCTGCACGCCATCGTGGTGGTCGACAATCAGTCCACCGACGGCACCGGACCCTGGCTGGAGCAGCTGTCGGACCCGCGCGTGGTGGTGCATCGGGGCCCTGTCAACCGGGGTGGGGCCTGGGGGTTTGCGACCGGAATGCAGATCGCCACAGACCGGTTTGACCCCGATTGGCTGGTGCTGATGGATGACGATGCCAGACCCTATCAAGGGGCTTTTGCGGCATTTCATGCCCTTGATCTGCGCACATGCGATGCGGTGGCCGCTGCGGCCTATTTTCCCGGCGGTGCCATCTGTGACATGAACCGGCCGTCGCGCAATCCGTTCTGGCATGGGCGCGCGTTCCTGCGCACGATCCGGCAGGGGCGGGGCGGGTTTCACCTGGGCCCTGACGATTATGCTGCCGGGCAGGGGGTGGAGATCGACGTCACCTCGTTTGTTGGGTTCTTTGTTTCGCGCCGGGGCGTGGCGCGGGTGGGCTATCCTGATCCGGGGCTGTTCATCTATGCTGATGACGGGATCTATGCGTTGCGTCTGCGCCTGGCGGGCGGGCGCATCCTGTTTCAGCCGTCGGTCCGGTTCGAACATGATTGTTCCACCTTCGGCCACCAGCAGCGGGGCCGGTTCCAGCCGCTCTGGAAGGTCTATTATTACCACCGCAACCTGTTGCTGCTTTACCGGTTGGCGGCGGGCTGGTGGTTCCTGCCGGTGCTTTTGGTCATTGTGCCCAAATGGGTGTCAAAGGTACGGGTGCACAGCGGTGTGCGGGGGCGCTTTCTGGGGTTGATGTTGCGTGCGCTGCGCGATGGGCTGTTGCGGCGCACGGACGTGCCCCATGCCACAGTGCTGCGCTGGTCAGAGCCAAATGTTTCGCGCGCGAAACATTAGTGGTCTGTTGATGCGCATGTGCCCCTAGTCTTCGAGAATGGTGCGGTTGTGCCGGTACAGCAGCAACAGGCCCAGCACCATGGTGACCAGGCTGGTGCCGACCACGAAGGGCAGGGACACATATTCAGGCACATAGGTGGGATAGATCCCCGAGCGCATCACCCCCGAGACATGGACCAGAGGGTTGTACCACAGCACATTTTGCACGGCGCGGGGCATGTCTTCGTAGATGTAAAAAATGGCCGAGGCCAGAAACAGCGGCCGGGTGGCGATCGACCAGACGATATCCCATGTGGGATAAAGCCCCGCGAGTGCGCAATTCATCACCCCCACTCCAAACCCCAGGATAAGGGCCAGCAGAAAGCTCAACAGCACCGGGCCGATGTCAATCGCGGTGCGCGTGTCCAGCACGGAGAAGATCAGCACAAGGATGATGACGCTGACCATCACGCTGGTCAGGGCGTTCAGAAGGAACCGGGCCAGCACCGCATCGACCCAGCTGACCGCCGGGTAGAACAGCAGCGGTCTTGAGAACTGGATGCCCCGCGCCACGGTCAGCGAAATCTGCTGGTACATATTGAAGGTCAGGTATCCGGTTGCGTAGAACAGGATGAAATTGTTGCCCAGCGACGGGGCGCGGATCAGCAGTGAAAAGCCGAAGGACAAAAGAAGGATGGTGCCAATGGGCTCTACCACAGCCCAGACATAGCCCCCCGGAGAGCGCCCGTAGCGCGTCGACATTTCCCGCAACATCAACGCGATAATGGTGCGCAGGCTGGCAAAGGACCGGCGCGGCACAGCCGACCCCGAGGGGGATGCAAGGGCAGGTGCGGAACGGTTGGCCGTCATTTCAAGGCGTGTCACTTTGCTGGAAGTTCGTGCCAATCTTGAGTAGAAAAGCCCGAAAGGCTTTTCAAGCATCCAATGCGGGATAGGAATGCGGGGCAGGGCAGTATGAGCGGGTCGAACCGGGTGGTCGATATTGAGGCGGTGCAAAAGTCGCTCGCGCAAGCGGAGGGGCCGCGCACGTTCAAGGCAGGCCGGACCACGCCCGCCTCAGCAGACAAGGGGCCGATGGGTCCGGGCCCCAAGCCGGGCAGCCCCCAGCGCATCGAAACCGTGCTGTCCCCGGCCGAGACACCCCGCCTATTGGTCCGGGACGGCGATCCGTCCGCGCCGGTGCCCAAACCCGCGCGGTTGCGCCGCCACCATTGGGGCGTGTTTCTGACCATGATCCTGGTCGTTATGGTGCCGATCGCGCTGACGGCAATGTATCTGTTCACCATTGCCAAGGACCAATACGCCTCGACCACCGCCTTTACCGTGCGGCAGGAGCAAAGCGGCAGCGCCAGCGATCTCTTGGGCGGGTTGAACTTTTTTGCAGGGTCAGGCGGGTCATCGGATTCCGACATCCTGTTTGAATATATCCAGAGCCAGGAAATCGTGGAACGGATCGATGCGCGCATCGATCTGCGCGGCCATTACGAACAGCACTGGGACGTGGACAAGGTCTTTTCCCTCTGGCCCGAAGCCTCGACCGAAGACCTGGTGTCGTTCTGGACGCGGGTGGTGCGGATTTCCTATGACCAGACCGCCGGCCTGATGGAGATCGAGGTGCGCGCCTTTGATCCCGATTACGCGCAGGCCGTGGCCGAGGAGATCGTGCGCGAGAGCGAGAGCATGATCAACGCGCTGTCGGCGGCGGCGCGGGCCGATGCGACCCGCTATGCGCAGGCCGATCTGGACGAGGCGCTGACACGTCTGAAAGCTGCGCGCGAGGCGCTGACGGCGTTTCGCACCAAGTCACAGATCGTCGATCCGGAGGTCGATATCCAGGGGCGCATGGGCGTGATGAACAACCTGCAGCAGCAACTGGCCGAGGCGCTGATTTCGTTTGACCTGCTCAGCCAGACCAGCAATCCCGACGACCCGCGGGTCCAGCAGGCCCGCCGCCGGATCGAGGTGATCCGGGCGCGCATCGCCAGCGAGCGTCTGGCCTTTGCCCAGGGGGCCACCGATGTGGGCGCCCTGACCGAGGATTACCCGACCCTGATTGCCGAGTTCGAGCGTCTGACCGTGGACCGTGAATATGCCGAGGAAACCTACCGGGCGGCGCTGACGGCGCTGGATGTGGCGCGCGCCAACGCGATCCGCCGCAGCCGCTATCTGGCCACCTATATCGAACCCACCCGGGCCCAGAGCGCCGATTATCCGCAGCGTTACGTGCTCACAGCGCTGGTGGGGCTGTTCCTGCTGCTGACCTGGGCGATCCTGGCCCTGGTCTATTACAGCATCCGGGACCGCCGCTGAGGGCCCGGCGTGATCCGGTTTGAACACCTGACCAAAAGCTTCTGGGTCGACGGGGTGCGCCGTGTGGTCATCGATGATCTGACGATGGAATTGCCCAGTGGCAAATCCATCGCGCTTCTGGGCCGCAACGGGGCCGGAAAATCCACGCTGCTCAAGCTGATTGCGGGCACGATGCTGCCCGATTCCGGGCGCGTGGTGTCGGACGGGACGATCTCCTGGCCTGTGGGCTTTGCCGGGTCCTTTCATGGCGACCTGACCGGGGCCCAGAACGTGCGGTTCATCGCGCGCATCTATGGGGTCGACACCGAGAGCCTGATCGACTTTGTCGAGGAATTTGCCGAGATCGGGCGGCATTTCCACATGCCCGTGCGCAGCTATTCATCGGGGATGCGATCCCGGCTGGCCTTTGGCACGTCCATGGGGATCAAGTTCGACACCTATCTGGTCGACGAGGTGACGGCCGTGGGTGACCAGCAATTCCGCCGCAAGAGCAAATCGGTCTTTGGGGCGCGTATGAAAACATCCAGCGCGATCCTGGTCACCCACAACATGCCCGAGGTGCGCGAGTTTTGCGATGTGGGCGTGGTGCTGGAGGACGGAAGTGCGACCTATTTCGAGGATCTGAGTGCGGCCATCGCCTATCACAAGGAGCTGATGGACTGACCCGAAGAGGGTTTGCCCGCGTTGGACTGGATCGGATCGGACAGGGTGGGGCCGGGTTGGGTTTGGCTGCTCCGGTCCCGGAAGAATTGCTGAAAATTGGGTGATTAGTCCATTATTTGGTCTGAAATCGGACCGTACTGTGCCGTAGCGCCTGGCTATCTCTGCTGCAGATCACGCGCGGAGAATTCATGATTGGCTTGAGTGTCACGGGCACGGTGGGGCAGGGGCTTGGAGCCCTGGCTACGGGTGTCGATCATCTTGAGATGATCGATGCGCCAGACGGCCCTGTCTTGGTGGCGCTGTCGGCGGCCGGGGGCGGGCTGGTCACCCTGACCTTTGGGGTGGATGGTCAGGCCGATGTGGCGGATACACAATTTCTGACAGACCCGCTTTGGGCGCAGTCGAATGGCGCCTTGTCGCTGATTGCCACGGGCGACAGCGTCTTTGCGGCGGTGGCCCGCGAGGGCAGTGACCGGCTGCTGGGCTACGACATTGACGGGGCCGCCATCGCTGGTGCGGGTGCGCTGCAGGGCATGGGGCTAAGCGCTGCGGCCAGCGCCATGTATGAGGTCAGCGACAGCGGTTATCTGTTCGCTGCGGGCACGGACGGGACATTGCGGTGTTTCCGGCCCCAGGACGCCAACATGTATATGGCCGGACAGGTGACGCTGGATGCCGATGACACCTTTCATGCGGTGCCCGGTGCGGTCGACATGCTGTCGATCAACGGGCGCGATTTTCTGGTGACGGCCTGCCTGGATGATATTGGCATTTCGGTGTTCGAGGTGGATCCGGTGACGGGCCATGCGGTGCATACGGGCGCTGTGGGCGCGCATATGGGGCTGGGGCTGTTCGAGACGGCGGTGGACATGGAAACCGCCGTGACGGGGGGGCAGGGCTTTGTGCTGGTGATCACCCGGGCCGAGACCAGCGAGAGTGCCGCGCTGAGCGTGATCGCCGTGGACCAGGCCGGGCAGCCGCGTGTGACCGATCATATCCTGGATAACCAGTTAAGCCGGTTCGGGGCGGCCACCGAGTTGGAGGTCGTCCAGAAGGGCGACTGGACCTATGTGATTGCGTCGGGGGGCGATGATGGTGTCAGCCTGTTCGCGCTGACCCCTGCGGGGCGGTTGGTGCATCTGGACACCATCGCCAGCGCCGTGGGCGCCATGCTGGACAGCGTGTCGGGGATGTCGGCGGCGGTGGCCCAGGATGGTGATTTGCAGATCCTGCTGGCCCAGCACACGGCCACCGGGTTCACCCAGCTTGAGGCGGATTTGTCGCAACAGGGCGTGGTGCGCACGGGCATGACGGGTGGCACCCTGTCGGGCACCGCGCTGAACGACCTGTTGCAGGGCTCGGCCGCGGCCGACACGATCCTCGGGGGCGCAGGGGACGACATTCTGGAGGACGGGTCGGGCTGGGACGTGCTGCGCGGCGAGGCCGGGGCCGATCTGTTTGTGCTGGTGGCCGATGGCCAGCACGATGTGATCGCGGATTTCCAGGCCGGGCAGGACCGCATTGATCTGTCGCATGTGCCCTTTTTGTACAGTATGGGCCAGATTGACGTGTCCAGCCGGGCCTGGGGCGCGGTGATCACGTATCGCAGCGAAACGCTTGAGTTGCGCAGCGCTGACGGGGGCAGCCTGCAGGCCTGGCAGATCGCATCGGCAATTGACTGGACCGTTGACCGCCCGCTGCTGGTGCTGCCGACCGAGACCTCGGACCAGGTGCTGGAGGGGGCGGGCGGCAATGACACGCTTGCAGGTGCCGATGGCCATGACACGATCCGCGGCTTTGACGGCGCCGATTCCCTGCATGGCGGGGCCGGGGATGATCTGCTGGAGGCCGGATCGGGCGATGACACCGTGATTGGCGGGGACGGGGGCGACCTGATCTTTCTGGGGGCGGGCCTTGATCTGTTTATGGATGGCACCGAAACAGGCTCTAATCAGGCCGATACGGTCTTTGGTGGCGACGGAAACGACACCCTGACCAGCCTGACGGGCGACGATGAATTGCAGGGTGGTGCAGGCCAGGACCTGTTGACGGGCGGGAGCGGGCACAACCTGATCCACGGGGGCGCGCAGTCCGACACGGTCTATGCCGGGCTGGGCGATGACACGGTCTGGGGCGGGGACGCACCCGACATGGTCTTTCTGGGTCAGGGGCATGACATGTTTTTCGGCGCGGCCGGTGAAGAGGTGTTGAACCATGACAGTGTTTATGGCGGCGATGGGGATGACACGCTGGAGGGGGGGCATGGCAACAATCTGTTCCACGGGGAATGGGGCAATGATGTCATCATTGTTCAGTCGGGCAACGACACTGTCTATGGCGGTGGCAACAGCGATACGATCAGTGCAGGCGACGGCGATGACGTGGTCTGGGGCGGCAACGGACGCGACCTGATCTATTTGGGCGCGGGCGACGACACGTTTCAGGACAGCGCGCAGAACGACGCATTTGGCCGCGACACCGTCTGGAGCGGGGCAGGCCGCGACACCCTTCACGGCGGCGGCGGCGATGACACCTTTCACGGAGAGGCGGGGGATGACCTGATATACGCCAATCTGGGCCATGACAGTGTCTATGGCGGAGACGGTGATGACAGTCTTTATGCAGGGGACGGCGATGACAGGGTTTGGGGTGGCAACGGTCGTGACCTGGTGTTTCTGGGCAGCGGTGACGATGTGTTCACCGACACTGGCCAGAGCGGAGAGGCGGGGCGCGACAGCGTGTTTGCAGGCACGGGGGCGGACACGATCCAGGGGAGCGCGGGGGCCGATGATTATCACGGCGAGGCCGGAGACGATGTGATCAACGCGGGCCTGGGCGACGACCTTGTGCGGGGCGGGACGGGGGCGGACACGATCAGCGCAGGCGATGGCCGCGACACGGTCTATGGCGAGGATGGGCGCGATCTGGTGTTTCTGAACCAGGGCGATGATCTGTTTATCGACAATGGCGAGGGCGGGGTGCAGGGCCGTGACACGGTGTTTGGCGGCTTTGGCAATGACACGATCGAGGGGGGCAACGGCGATGACGTGTTCCACGGCGATGACGGGGCCGACGTGATCCATGCCCGATTGGGCCATGACAGTGTCTATGGCGGGCTGGCGGCCGACATGATCTATGCGGGCGAGGGTGATGATCTTGTCTATGGCGGGACAGGGACCGACCGGGTTTGGCTTGGGGCGGGGGATGACCGGTTTGTCGACAGCGATCAGGGCGATCAGTTCGGGCGCGATACGATCACCGGCGGCGCCGGGGCCGATACATTCGTGTTCGGAGCGGCCCCATCCCAGGATGTGATCACAGATTTCGAGCTGGGTGTGGACCGGCTGGAATTGGCCGCGGCCCTTGTGAGCGGGCGGAGTGCAGCGCAGGTGGAAGCCGATGCGGTGGTGACATCCGGCGGCGTCCTGCTGTCCTTTGACGGGGCCCAGTCCATTCTGCTGGAAGGTCTGACAGGCGCTGCGGGCCTGGAAGAGGACATCAGCATTCTTTAGCGCCCACAGGGCCCCGCGACGGAGCGCGCTTACAGCGGCGCCTTGAAGAAGACAGGCGTGGCCGCCCCCTTGTCCAGGAACATTGCGGCCGTATCCAGCGCTTCGCGGATGGTCACGTCCATATCCAGATAGCGATAGGTCCCGAGACGGCCCACGAAGGTGACGCCGGTTTCGGTTTCGGCGCGGGCCACGTATTTGGCCAGAAGCGCTTTTTCATCGACCTGCCGGATCGGGTAATAGGGAATGTCCCCCGGTTCGGCCAGGCGCGAGAACTCGCGGTAGAGCACCGAGCCGTCATGGGTTTCCCAGGGCGCGAAATGCTTGTGTTCGGTGATGCGGGTGTAGGGCACGGAAGCCTCGCCATAATTCATCACCGCGCAGCCCTGATAGTCGCCCTCATAGTGGAAGCGTTCAAAGTCGAGCGTACGGTAGCCCAGCCGCCCCAATGCGTAATCGAACCAGCCATCGAGGGGCCCGGCATAGAACACGTGGTCATAATCCCCCGCCATCTGCCGGGTGAAGGTGGTGTTCAAATGCACGGTGATGCCCTCGTGATCGAGGATGTGGTCGACCATCGCGGTGTAGCCGTGTTCGGGCATGCCCTGAAAGCGGTGAAAGAAGTAATTGTCATCGTAATTGAAGCGCACTGGCAGGCGCTTGAGGATGGAGGCGGGCAGGGCGGTGGGGCTCAGGCCCCATTGCTTGATCGTGTAGCCTTTGAAGAAGGCCTCATACAGATCGGGGCCGACAAAGCGCAGGGCCTGTTCCTCGAAGGTTTGCGGATCGTCAATGCTGGTGTCGGCCTGCGCCTCGATAAAGGCGCGCGCCTCATCGGGGCGCATCGTCTTGCCATAGAACTGGTTGATCGTGTGCAGGTTGATGGGCAGCGAAAACACCTGGCCCTTCGAGGTGGTCTTGACCCGGTTCTTGTAGGGCAGGAACGTCTCGAACCGGTTGACGTAGTCCCAGACCTCTTCGTCGTCGGTGTGAAAGATGTGGGGGCCATAGACATGCACCATCACGCCGGTGTCGGCATCCCGCGTCGTGTGGCAGTTTCCGGCCACGTGATCGCGCGATTCCATGATGGTGATCCGGTGACCGGCTTCGGCCAGGGTCCGACCGATTACGGCGCCCGACAATCCGGCCCCGACAAGAAGAACGTGCACCGTTAACCCTCCGCCAATCTGGGCCATGTTGTGGCAGGTCTGGTCAGGGCCAGCAACGCGCTTTCGGCATATCTGTGCCGGTCATCCGCAGGTTTCCGCCGCTCTTGGTGAGCGTGTCCAAGCGTGCCTTGTCCTCGTCTTAAAATTGTCCAACTCCTGCGGACTAATGAGGCAGTCTGTAATTTTCCTGGGGTTGATAATTGCCATGATAGGCGATGTCACTGCGGAGGCGTACAGTCCAGAACGGACAGCAGTACGGGTGCAGTGCACCAGTGCCACCTTGCCGGAACGGGACCTGCGCATCCTGTGCGAAGAGCTGGTGCAATCACTGGCCACCATCGTGCCGCGCGCTGCGTATCGGCAGGTGATGCCCGAAGAGTGGCAGCCCTATGGCGAAACCGATGTTTCGGTGCGGCTTGAGATGTCCGGGACCGTAGGCAAGTTGCTTTGGAAAACGGGTCCGAATGGTGCTGTGCACACCGGATCGGATCATCCGCTTGATCTTACGCTGCCCGCCCCCGCCCAAAAGATCCGCCGATTTATCGACGGGCTTCTCGCCTCGACCCCCCGGATCGTTGCTGCACTGCACGCGGCCTCTTCCACACAGAAAGCAAAATAAACAGCGCTCAAGCGCGACAAGCAGGACAACCTAATGTGTAATATTTGCGCCCTCACCCAGACATTCGATCCTAGCCGTCATGCGCCGGACGCACCGATCTTTGCGGATATCGATGAATCGAGCGACGCGGCCGAAAGCACGGCGACGATCTATACGATGGCGGTGGGCGACACGTTTTTCGGGACCATCGGAGACGGGTCTGACGAGGATTGGATCAGTATCGAGCTGACGGCGGGCGTGACCTATGAGATTGCCCATAACGGGTTGTCGCTGGGCGATCCGCTGGTCACTCTTTACGACGCGTCAGGCCAACAGATTGCCAGCAATGACGATGGTGGGCCCGGGCTGAATTCGCTGCTGGAATTCACCGCCACCGAGACTGGCACCTATTACATTGCCGCTGACGCTTATGGCATAAACACGGGCACGTATGCGCTGTCGGTGAGCGAAGGCGCACCGCCGCCGCCGCCCGCGGGCAGCGAAGGCACGCTGGACGAGTTGGCCAATTTCCTGCTGGAAGGCACAAGCGGCATATCGCGGTCCTATGATACCAGCCAGTCGAACCAGATCACCGTCGATATCTCGGGGCTGACCGCCGAGGGCCAGCAACTGGCCCGCTGGGCGATGGATGCCTGGGAAATGGTGGCTGACCTTGAATTTGTCGTGCAACTGGACGGCCAGGGCAACGAGATGATCACCGTCGATGACGAGGACAGCGGGGCCTTTGCCTATTACCCCAATGCCGGATCGACAGCGGCGGGCGTCGAACTGAACGTATCCACCCAGTGGCTCAACTCCAGCGGCACCAGGCTCGACACCTATTCGTTCCAGACATATGTGCACGAATTCGGGCACGCGCTGGGTCTGCGCCACCAGGGCGATTACAATTACAACGGCACGCCGATCACCTATCAGGACGGGGCCTATTTCTCGAATGACAGCTGGCAATTGTCGGTGATGTCGTATTTCAGCCAGACCCAGAACACGACAACAGACGCGTCCTTTGCCTATCTGTCCGGGGCGATGATGGCCGATATTGTTGCGATCCAGCAACTTTACGGTGCGCCGGATGAAGACTCTGCCACGGCGGGCAATACGGTCTATGGGGCCAATTCGAACCTGAACAACTACATGGATGACATCTTTGACCGATGGGCGACGGGCAACACGTCCTCTGCCATTGGCAACAGCACCATGGCCATGACCATCTATGACCGTGACGGGGTTGACCTGCTTGATTTCGGGTACATGACCAGTGCCGCGCGCCTGGACCTGCGGGACGAGCAATTCTCGGATCTTGGCAACAAGCGCGATATTCTCGGGATTGCGCGCGGCACGGTGATCGAAAACGCCAATCTGGGCAGCGGCAATGACACGGTGACGGGCAATGCCGTGGGCAACAACCTGTCCCTGGGGGCGGGTAATGACACGGTGACCGCCGGGGGTGGCAATGACACGGTCGTGGGCGGTGACGGGCGCGATATGGTCTATCTGAACCAGGGCCGGGACCGCTTTATCGACAATGATCAAGGGGGCACGTCGGGCCGTGACACGGTGTTTGCCGGTCTGGGCGATGACACGATCGAAGGCGGCGGCGGCAACGACGAATTCCATGGCGAGGACGGGGCCGATATCATCAATGCCGGGTCGGGCAACGACCTGGTCTATGGCGGTGTCGGAGATGACACGATCAGCGCGGGCGATGGTGCGGACACGGTCTATGGCCAGGACGGGCGTGACCGGGTGTTCCTGAATGCAGGCGATGACCTTTTTGTCGACAATGGCCAGGGCGGTGATGCGGGCAGCGATACGGTGTTTGCGGGCTTTGGCGATGACACCATCGAAGGCGGTGGCGGCAACGACGAATTCCACGGCGAGGACGGGGCGGACGTGATTTATGGCCGTCTGGGCGATGATCTTCTCCACGGTGGTCTTGGTGATGACACGCTGAATGCGGGCGAGGGCCAGGACACGGTTGTGGGCGGCGACGGGCGCGATCTGGTGTTCCTCAATGACGGCAACGATCTGTTTGTCGACAATGGCCAGGGCGGCGCTGCAGGCAGCGACACCGTGTTTGGCGGGGCGGGCAACGATGTGATCGACGGCGGCAACGGCAATGATGAGTTCCACGGGGATGACGGGTTTGACGTGATCTTTGCCCGGCTTGGCAATGACAGTGTCTATGGCGGCATCGGCGGCGACACGATTGATGCGGGCGATGGCAATGACCTGGTCTATGGCGGCGGCGGTCAGGACCAAATTTTCCTGGGCGCGGGCAATGACCGCTATGTCGACACCGCGCAAGCTGGCGAATGGGGGCGCGACAGCATCTATGGCGGCAGTGGCGCCGATACGTTCTCCTTTGGTGCGATCATCTCGGAAGATACCATCTTTGACTTTGAGGTTGGTGTGGATACGCTGGAATTGGCATCGGCGCTGGTGGGCGGGCGCACCGCGCAGCAGGTCGAGGACCAGATGTTCCAGTTTGGCGACAACGGCGTCTATTTCTTTGCCGGGGCCGGGCAGGCGATCTATCTGAATTCGGTGACTGGCCTTGAGGGCCTGGCGGAATCGATCACGATTATCTAGGCGCCGCAGGGCGTCTCAGAACCGGGCCGGGGCGCATCACTTGTGCCGGGCCCGGTCTGTTGGGGCCTGTGGTGCGGCCTTTATGTGCAGCGCGTCGTGCCAGAATGCCTCGCTGGTCAGCCTGGGATAGGCGGCCTGCCAGTCCGTCTTGAGCCGGTCATAGGCCCACCAGAACCGCCAGACCAGCCGCAGCGTGCGCCTCCCTTCGCGCAGCGCGCGCCGCTTGGAATGGGTGACGGTATACATCTGGCCAGTGCTGTCGTTGTGGTAGGTGATCCGGGCCGCGCCCCAGATCTCGCGCGGGTGCCAGCGCGCGGCGACGGGCAAGGTCACGTGATTGCCGATGGCTGGAAAGAAGGGCAGCAGGTGCCCGTTCAATGTGAGTTTCATCAGCGTCCGCAGCACCCGGTTGTGCGGGTTGATCCAGCGCCGCTCCCTGCATGGGGGCGATAGGGAGGTCCAGGCTTCGGTGGTGCGCAGGTCGTTGATCTGGCGCCGCCGCTGGACCATGTCGGCGTTTTCGGCAAAGAAATCGGGCCCGCGCATCACGTCTTCGAGCGCGATGTTGATGGCCGAGAGCGTGTCGTAATGGGCTGCGATCAGGGCGCGGGCTGCAAACCACAAGGGGATCCGCGTCGTGGCCTGTCGCCCGATATCCAGGGCGGGCAGGCTGAGGTGGTGGGCCATATGGCTGCGCAGGTCCAGATACCAGGTCAGGGGGCTATCTTTTTCGGTAAAGCTTTCCTGAAACGACACCACACCGGGCAACGTGACGATGTTGAAATCGTGCACCAGGCTAAAGCTCACGTCATCGCCACGCACAAAGAAGGGGAAGGGCAGGTGGGTCACCGCAGCCACGGGAAAGGCGAAATACCACCAGCCGCCGTAAAAATTGTCGGGCTGGCGCGGGGTCGAGGCGTATTCCATGCCAAAGACCTGGTGGGCATCGCGCAGATCGGTGCCGCCATGGAGCGGATAACAGGCCTGGTCGAACACGGCCCCGTTTTCCCAGATGGCCCAGGCGTGGCGGGTGGATGCCATCGCCCCGGCCACGGCCGTGTTTGCGTCACGCGCATAGGCCAGAAACATCCATGTGCGTTCCATCGCCTCCATCGGGGTGGCGGCGTCGTCATCCATGAACAGGCAATGCGACGCACCCCGGTCGGTGGCGGCCAGAAGACCGCGTGCAAACCCGCCGGCCCCGCCCAGATTTTCGTTGCCGATCACCGTGACATGGGTGTCGTTTTCGATCTGCGCGCTGCGTCCGTTGTCGATGACCAGCATGTGCATATGCGCCCCCAGCCGGGACCGGGTGGCAAATCTGCGAAAGCGCGCCACGGTGTCGGCCACGGCCGCTTCGCGGCGGAATGTCGTGACGGCGAGCACCAGATCTGGTTTCCGGCGGGGGGGCTGTGTCGTGTCCCAGGCGGCCCAGGTCAGCGTGCCTTGGGTCAGACAGCGGAGTTCGAAAAACAGCACGCCACATTCGGGCGCGCTGGCGGAAAGGTCGATATCGACATGTTGCGCCTCGTGCGGCGTGAGATGCACAATTTCATTGATCAGCCGCGCCCAGGAGCGATCCGGGAACGCCAGGAAAACAGTCAATTCGACCATGCCCTCACCCGCAAGCTGTAGGCCGATCGCCTCCAGATCACAATGGGTCACCCATTTCCCGATATTGAACAGGTTGAAATAGGTGTCGAACTGCAGATGTGCACCCGCTGTGAAGTGTATGGAGTGGTCTTGAAGAGACAATCCCGCGCCGCCGTGCAGGTGAAAGAACAGGTCCCGTTCCGAGCACAGCTTTGGCTCTGGCCAGGCGAGCGCCTGCAATATTTCGGAGTGCGGCAATTTAAGTGCTGGTGTTTGCCGTTGGGACGCCAATGGCACAGCAGAGGTTTTGTTGGCCATGATCAGTCGCGCAGTCTTAGGTTTGAGAGCAATTGACCGGTGAGGTCGATCATGTCTTCGGGTGATATGTGCCCAAGGTTGCCGCGGTCGGGGTGGTCAGGTCGATCCGGAAAAAAAGGGCCTTTGAGGTCTGCAAAGAATGTGTTTTTCAGCCATGTATTGGCGGGTTCAAAATGGCGCATGATATGTCGGGCGGTGCCTGCAGCCATCACCGGGCGGGGGCGGGTCGGCAATTGACTGATGTAAGGTGTCAGCAAGGAGCGTTGCGGATTTGGCTGGCCGTCTTTGATAAAGGCGATGTGAGGGTGCAGGCGCCGCAAGAATTCGAGGGCGGGGGCGGACAGTCCGCGATTGTTGTCCTTGGACGGGATGAACCCGTTCAGGTCCGGTTCCCACGTATTCAGAACGATTCCCAGAAAGTCGGCAATGATATTTCCGTCGATGAAATCGACCGGTGAAAACCGGCGGACAATGATGTTTTCGGCCCCCCAAACGTCGACCCATCTGGACAATTCCCTGCGGTAATACAGGTAAGTTGTTGGGCTGTCCGGCCCCATGCAGATATCAACAAATTCGCGGAATGGGTCATTGTTGAACCCGCGGCGCATGTGTTCGCCGTACATCGATAGGATTGCGTCATCCTGCCGGCGCACATAGACGACGATCTTGATGTCATCGAAATGCGGGCTCAGGAACTGCTTGAGGCGCGCGATTTCAGCGGGATGCTGCATGTTGCCGGTCAGGTTCTCTGACGACAAGATCATGGTATGGGCCTTGCGACCGAGCTGCTTCTGGTGCTGCCTGATGCAATCTGCGACTGTGCTTCTGAAGGCGGCCAGTTCATCCATCGAGTTCAGACCGTAATCGCGTGCAAAGTCATGCACTCTGTTGGCGCAGGCATAAAACAGCGTGATGTGGTTGGCATCCGGGGCCAGAACCTGGCCATATGCCAGCCTGTGTCGCGCGAGCCATTTGGGGTTCGCCTCGAGGCTGTTCTGGATCAGCGTTGACGCCGTTTTGGGCGTGCCGATATGGAGGATGAGCTTCACTTCAGGTCTCTTGGGTCTGGTGGTGTCGTGTCATGGCGCGGCCCGGCCTGTTGGGGGTGTGCGGCGGCCCAGGGGTCATATGCCACGTGTTGGTTGCAAGTGACATGCGTTGCGGACCCGGACGGGGATGAAAGTGACGGTTTTCTAGCCTTGCCTGCAGACATTTTCCTGACCCGGTTGGCTCTTGTCCAGCCAACCTGCGTCAACGCGCCTTGCATATCAATTCCCTGCGCGAAGTCCCTGACATCAAGCCGGAGATCCACCGAAAGACCGATCTTGAGCCGCGCGGGCTGAACAAGGCTCAAATTGCCGTTTTTTAAGGGGATATTTAGTGGCTCTTGGCACAGTGATGCCATGCTCGTGACACGAAAACAGGTCACTCAGCCCCTTATCGTACGCAGCTTCATATAGGCATCAAGACATGACAGACACCGTGGTGGTTTCCGAGGACAGTGGCGTTTGGATCGGGCTTGATGGCTGGTACATTCATAACAACACCTGGAACCGGCGGGATCTGACCAATGGCACGGATTACGATCAGTCGATCACCGTGCCCGATGTCACCTATCCCGAGGATGCCACCGTCGATGGCGCTGTGCTGGCCTGGGACTGGCCCGAAGAGGTCAATGATGCCTTTGTCTACGGATATCCCGAACTTGCCATCGGGCAGGTGCCGTGGAACCCGCTTCAGAACACCTTTGACCATTTTCCGATCCAGGTGCAGGACATTGTCGATCTGTCGCTGGATTTCGATTTTGACTGGCAGTCGCTTGATCCCGAAGATGATTTCAACATTTCGGTGTCCCTGTGGCTGACCAACGATCCCGATGGCGGGTTCGACGCGGTCCAGAACGAGGTCATGATCTGGTTGCGCAACAGCAGCCACAATCCGGCGGGGGAGTTCACCGGGGTCGAGGCCACCGACAATCTGGGCACCTACGAGCTGTGGTTGCTGGAGGACCAAACGGATGCGTCTGGCCAGAATGACCATGTTTGGGACTTTATCGTGCCCACCTATTGGACGGACAGCATCACCGCGGGCACGCTTGATATCGACGATATCCTTCAGGTCATGCAGGACAATGGGCTGATCGCGTCGGACCTTTGGCTGCACTCGGTCGAGATCGGGGCCGAGATTGTACAGGGTGACGGCAGCCTAACCATCAACGATGTCGACCTGCACCTGGAGGAGGTTGAAGGCCTGGGAGAGGCCATGGCCGGTGACGGGGCGGGCAATGCGATCAATGGCCGCCATGGCGACGACACCATCACTGGGCTGGCCGGTGATGATAGCCTGATCGGCATGAGCGGGGATGACAGTATCCTGGGCGGTGCGGGTCGCGACACGCTGCGCGGTGGCTGGGGTGACGATACGCTGGATGCAGGCACGGATGACCATCGCGACCTGATCGATCCCGGCCGCGGCAACAACGTGGTTGTGATGTCTGGCACAAACGGGGCCTGGGACAATCTGTTTTTCACCGATATCGGCCACACCACCGTGATCGGCACCGGCACGGGCGATGCCCTTGTCGGGCACCATATGAGTTTCACCGACCAGCGCACCGGGATTGCGCTGGATCTGAGCACCGGTCTGGCGAGCAGCAGCTTGCTGAGTGTCGATTTCTCGGCAGCGCGGGTGTTCAACGTGATCGCAGGCTCGGGATTTGACGACACGTTCACCGGTGGCAATGCCGCGTTCGACCATTGGGAGCAGTTCACCGGATATGGGGGCGATGACCATTTCGACGGTGGCAGCGGTGTGGATGCGGTCAGCTTTGTGGATGAAGAACTGTATGGCTTTTGGGACGTGGCCAACAACCGGCATTACATCGGTACGGTCGGGGCGAATGTGAACCTGGCCACGGGCACGGGCACCGACACGTTCGGCGACACCGACACGTTTGCGCATATCGAGGCGCTGCTGGGCTCAAGCTTTGGCGATCGTTTCGTAGGCGGGGCCGAGGACAATTTCCTTGTTGGTCACAATGGCAATGACACGCTGGTTGGTGGCGCGGGCGGAGATTCGTTTCTGGGCGGGCGCGACAGCGACAGCATTGTTGGCGGGCTGGGCACCGACACCATCAACTTTTTGTCTGAAGTGACCCAGTTGGGCGGCACGCAAG
>JBCBAT010000023.1:0-50180 GCA_038532355.1 Pseudomonadota bacterium
GTCCCCAATGGGCGTTTCCAGCGAAATCGGCTCCTTGGCGATTTTCATCACCTTGCGCACTTTCTCAAGCGGCATTTGCAGCTTGTCGGCCAGTTCTTCCGGCGTCGGTTCGCGGCCAATTTCGTGCAGCATCTGGCGGCCCGTGCGCACCAGCTTGTTGATTGTCTCGATCATATGCACCGGAATCCGGATGGTGCGTGCCTGGTCCGCGATGGACCGCGTGATGGCCTGACGGATCCACCACGTCGCATAGGTCGAAAACTTGTAACCGCGGCGATATTCAAACTTATCGACCGCTTTCATCAGGCCGATATTGCCTTCCTGGATCAGGTCGAGGAATTGCAGCCCGCGATTGGTGTATTTCTTGGCGATTGAGATCACGAGGCGCAGGTTCGCCTCCACCATTTCTTTCTTGGCGGTGCGCGCTTCTTTCTCACCCTTTTGAACCTGGCTGACGATGCGGCGGAATTCCGGGATATCGAGGCCTACATACTGACCCACCTGGGCCATATCCGCGCGCAGCTCCGTCACCTTCTCGGGCGAGCGTTCCATGAACATCTGCCAGCCCCGGCCCGATTTCTGCGCCATGTCATCAAACCAGTTGGGGTCAAGCTCCCGCCCGCGATATGCCTCGATGAATTCCTTTCGGTTGATGCGCGCCTGATCGGCCAGCTTCACCATCGCGCTGTCAATCTGCATGATGCGGCGGTTGATGCCGTAAAGCTGGTCAATCAACGCCTCGATACGGTTGTTGTGCAGGTGAAGCGAATTCACCAGTTCCACGATCTCGGACCGCAGTTCCTGATACTTGTCTTCCTGTTTCGCAGAAAACGACCCATCTTCGTTCAGCGTGGCCGAAATCCGGCTGTCCTGCATTTCAGACAGCTTTTCGTAATCTTCCGCGATGCGATCCAGAGTTTCCAGAACGCGCGGCTTCAGCGCGCTTTCCATCGCGGCAAGGCTCATATTGGCCTGCTCGTCATCGTCATCATCATCGTCATTGGCAATCGGGTTGCCATCGGCATCCAGTTCCTGGGCCGTTTCTTCCTTCTTGGCCTGACCGGAGGATGGCGCGGTGGAGATATTGGCGGCATCGACCATGCCTTCGCCCTCTTCCCCGTCTTCGCCCATCTGGCCGGAGAAGGTGGTTTCCAGATCAATCACATCGCGCAGCAAAATCTCTTCGCTCAGAAGTTCGTCGCGCCAGATCGTGATGGCCTGGAACGTGAGCGGGCTTTCGCACAGCCCTGCGATCATCGTGTTGCGGCCGGCCTCAATGCGCTTGGCGATGGCAATCTCGCCCTCGCGGGACAGCAGTTCAACCGAACCCATCTCACGCAGATACATCCGCACCGGATCATCCGTGCGGTCGAGCTTTTCTTCCTTGCCCGATCCCAGCGTGATCTCCCCCTTGCGGCCAATCTCGGCCACGGCGGTGGATTTCTGCTCTTCTTCCTCGGCGTCTTCTTCTTCGATAATGTTGATGCCCATCTCAGAGAGCATCGACATCACATCTTCAATTTGCTCAGAGTTCACCTGGTCGGGCGGCAGCACGCGGTTGAGTTGATCATAGGTGATAAAGCCGCGTTCGCGTGCTTCTGCGATCATTTTCTTGACGGCGGCTTGGCTCAGATCAAGAGAGATTTCGGTGTCTTGGTCTTCGGTCTTCTGGTCGTCGTTGTCTTTGGCGGCCATGGAGTGCTCCTGATGCATCTCGGGGTGCGTGTCGCGGACGCGTCACATCGTGTGATTCGCATTGATTCGCGTGGTTGAACGAATCATTAGCGCGATTACGTGATTCGCAAACCCTTGTCCCTTGTTTTTCTAGCCATTCGTGCCTTCCGTGCCATTACAACCTAAACGATTGTTGGTTAACAACTGGTCACGGATCGGGCCCTTTCGGCATTCCGATATTTTCCAGCAGACGGTCAAAAGCATCCTTTTCCGCCCGGCTCATTGCAGCCCCGTTGGGGCCAATCTCGTATTCTGTCTGATCTTCCTGCAAAGATCGTTGTGCCTGATGCTGCGCGGCCGTGGCCTCTGAGAGGCGATATGTCACGGTCTCATCCGCGATGCCTTCGATGTCTTCCGCTGCCTCGGAAATCTCGGATTTGAGACCCGATGCAGCATCCAGCTTCGCCAATTCCTCCTTGAGGGTCAGACGCGCCATTTCAATCTGCACCGGATCTTCCACACCCTGACGGGCGCGCCGGATCGCGGGCACAAGTGCCACATGGGGGCGCGCGTAAAGGCTTTCAACTGCCTGCGCGCCCGTGGACTGTTCCAGGTGATGTTCAAGCGTATCCGCACCCAGACCCGCGTAGCGCAAAATCACATCTCTCCAGGCCGTATGATCAGGCGTTGAACAGACCATGTTTTCCAACTGCGCCTCGAATTCCGGGAAAAGATCGGGATAGCGCAGCACGATCGCAAAGATCACCGCCTCGCGCAGTTCGGTTTCCACCTCGCCTTGCGCAGCGGCCAGCATGGACGACCGCGTGGTGGCGCGCACGGGGTCCCTTACAGGGCCCTTGCGATAGCTGCGTGGCGCGCCTTGTTGCTGGCCCTGCCCCATCGGTCCACGAAACAGATCCCACCGCATGTCCTTGATGGCCTGACCATAGTGATGGCGAATGCTTGGATCCTTGATCTCGGAAATCTTGTCACGCAGTGCCTTATCAAGCGCGGCCTTGCGTTCGGGGCTGTCGAAACTGCGCCCGTCGGTTTCACGCTCCCACAACAGCTTCACCATGGGCAGGGCTGTGTCCAGCAGCGCCTCAACCGCAGGCGGCCCACTGGCGCGCAGCAAGTCATCGGGGTCCTGACCTTCGGGCATCCGCGCAAAGCGCAGGGATTTTCCGGCCTCCAGCAACGGCAGCGCCAGATCAATCACCCGGTTGGCCGCGCGCAATCCGGCCGTGTCCCCATCCAGTGCGATGATCGGTTCATCGGCCACCCGCCACAGCATTTGCAGCTGATGTTCAGTCACCGCCGTGCCCAGCGGCGCCACCGCCGCGCCAAACCCCGCCTCACTGAGCGCGATCACATCCATGTAGCCTTCGGCGACGATCAGCGCGCGGCCCTTGCCCGCCGCCTCCCGCGCGGGGCCGTGGTTGTAAAGCGTGCGGGATTTATCAAACAGCTCTGTCTCGGGCGAGTTCAGATATTTGGCGTTGTCATTGGGGTCCATCGCGCGACCGCCAAAGGCAATGCAACGATCCCTCGGGTCCCGGATCGGAAACATGATCCGGTTGCGGAATGTGTCATAAGGCTTGCCGCCCTTTTGGCTGGGTTTGGCCAGGCCGCAATCGAGGATCATCTGCGGCTCAACGCCCTTACCGGTCAAGTGATCCCAAAGCCCTTGCCACGCATCGGGCGCAAACCCGATCCCCCAGCGCGCCAGTGCCTCCTCCGACAGCCCGCGCCGTTCCAGATACTCCCGCGACGCAGCCCCCGCGCCACTGCGCAATTGAAGCGCAAAATACCGCGCGGCCATTTCCATCACGTCGGTAAGTTGCTGTCGCTTGTCGGCCTTGGCCTGCGCCTGCGGATCACGCTCGGGCACCTGCATCCCGGCCTCCCCGGCCAGGATCTTCACCGCCTCCATGAAATCCACGTTCTCGGTTTCCCGCACGAAGGAAATCGCATCCCCCTTCGCGTGACACCCAAAACAGTAGTAATACCCTTTGCGGTCATCCACGTGGAAACTGGCCGTCTTTTCCTGATGAAACGGGCACGGCGCCCACATGTCGCCTTTGCCCTGGTTCGACTTGCGCGTGTCCCACATGACCTTGCGCCCCACCACTTGGGTAAGCGACGTCCGGGTGCGCAATTCATCAAGGAAACCGGGGGGCAGACTCATAAAGATAAATATGGGCCAAAGGCCGCCCCGCGCCAAGGGGCCTCTGGCAGGTTTGGTTGATCGCGCCACGCCCCGCGCGCATCGCCTGTCGCACGCATGGGGTGTGAGTCTTTTTGGCAAGATGAAACCATCAGGTTTCGGCCCCGTTCTTCATCTTTCCAAAAATACTCCGGGGGAGGCTTCGAAGTGTGCGTCGACGGTTGGGGGCAGCGCCCCCTAGAAGCTCAAGCACTGCGCCTCATACTCATCCACAACGCCTTGACCCAACGTGCTTTTTTCAAAGCCGTAGACCATGTCAACCAGCGGCGGGATCGTCGCCTTGTAAATACCGGTGATCCCTGATCCGTCTGCCCGCAACGCGGCCTTGGCCTCATCAGGGGTTTGACCTGCCATGCGCGCAAAGACGGCCTGCGACACGATACCAGCCGTGATCGCGCAACTTTCCTTGCGCTTTTCATTAGCAAGCGCGGGCGCGGAAAGCACCCCACAGATGACGGCGGCGTAGACGATATGGAGCAATCGAGTTCCCATAAGGAACAATTTGTCAGCCCCCGCGCCGGGCCGCAACCCCGCGCATCGCCTCTTCCAGATCATGGCGCAGCGTGCCTGCCATGCTGCGAAACCCAAGGATCAAAAACGCGTCCGCTGAGATCCGCGTGATCGACACGGCCATGTGCATCAGTTCCGTCCGCGCCGTATGCCCGCGCTTGAACTGATCCTTGCGCAGGTCAAGCGGCGTCAGCCGGGCCAGCACATCGCCCGCATCCGCCCCGTCAAGGCGCACCGAAACCCAGGCATCCGTCTGATCAGAAAGGGCGGCATACCGCGCCAAATCTGCATCCGGCGCAGGGCCTGCCAAGAGTGCCATTCGATGACCGAACCAGATGGCCCGCGCGCCCTCTTTCCCGGTGGCCTGCCCGGCCCCCGGCCACATCATACCATGCGCCGCTTTCAAGGCTTTTGACAGCGCCGCGTCCTGGCCTTTGTAGGGCGCAAGGCTGGTCAGCGCGCCCAGGTCCACCTCCGTCAGGCGCACAGCACCAATGTCCAGCGGGGCCATATCTGCCAGCGGGGTGTCAGACCGTAATTCAACCACGGGTGCGCCCTCCGTCTGGATCAAACTGCACCGGGTCTTGCACCTCGCACAGCGTGCGGGATCCCTTGAGGTGATCGACCACGCGCACCGTCTCCCCGATCCGCGCGCGCCCGCCCTTCAGAAACCCAAGGCCCAGCACATGCCCAAATGTCGGCGAATAGGCGACCGAGGTGACATAACCCTGATCGGTCTCGCGCGTCACCTCATCGCCTTCGGTGAAAATATGCGCGCCCGCGATGATCTCTTTCACAGACCCCACGGGTTTCAGGCCCACAAGCTGCTCCCGTTCTTCGCCCAAAAGCCCGGGCCGCGCGGCCATCGCCTTGCCGATGCAATCTTTCTTGGCGGACACCATCCGCTCCATCCCAATATCAAACGCGGTGACGCGGCCGTGGATTTCGGCATGGGTGATGAAGCCTTTTTCCACCCGCATCACGTTGAGCGCTTCCATCCCGTAAGCGCAGCCGCCCATCGCCTCCGCCCGGGTCACCAATTCATCGAAAAGCGATGCCCCATACCGCGCTGGCACCGCGATTTCATAGGCGTGCTCTCCCGAGAACGAGATCCGGAAAAGCCGCGCCGTGACACCACCAATGGCCACCTCGCCACAGCCCATGAACGGGAAGCTTTCATCATCAATGGGCGCAACCAGCAGATCATTCAGCAAATCGCGCGAGGCAGGCCCCGCCACAGCAAACTGCGCCCATTGCTCCGTCACGGACATGTAACGCACATCCCAATCGGGCCGCAGACATTGATGCACATAATCCAAATGCCCCATCACCTGCCCTGCCGCGGCGGTGGTGGTGGTCATCAGAAAATGATCCTCCCCCAGCCGCGCGGTGGTGCCATCATCCATCACATGACCATCCTCGCGCAGCATCAGCCCGTAGCGCACGCGCCCCACCTTCAGCTTGGAAAACGTGTTGGTGTAGACAAAATCCAGAAATGCGCCCGCATCCGGCCCCTGAATGTCAATCTTGCCCAAGGTTGAGACATCGCAAATGCCCACCGCATTGCGCACCATCTCCACCTCCCGGTCGCACGATTGCCGCCACGTCCGCTCCCCCGCACGGGGGAAATAGCTGGGGCGATACCACAGCCCCGCCTCAATCATGGGCGCGCCCCGCGCCTTGGTCGCGGCATGCGATGTAAGATGCCGCTCCGGTGCAAACCCTTTGCCCTGCCCCCCGGCGCCCATCGCCGCAATCGGCACCGGCACATAAGGCGGGCGGAAGGTGGTCACGCCGGTCTCTGAAATGCCGCGCCCTGTGGCATCCGCCAGCACCGCCAGCGCCTGCACGTTGGAGTTCTTACCCTGATCGGTGGCCATACCTTGCGTGGTGTAGCGCTTCATATGCTCCACCGAACGGAAGTTTTCACGCGCCGCCTGCTTCACATCCTTGACCGTCACGTCGTTCTGAAAATCGAGCCACGCGCGGCCTTTACCCGCCACAACCCAAAGCGGCGTGATGTCGTATGCGCTATCAGATGCGCGCGGCACCTCCATCTCAGGCGATGTCACGCCGAGACCGTCCAGCACCTCACGCGCCACATCCACACCGCTTTGCAGGCACGGGCCCGTCTCCATCACGCCCGCAGCCGATCCTGCGGCCACCAGACCAGGCACCGCGCCCGGCGTGGGCACGAAGGCCGCAATGCTTTCATCCCATCGGGGCCGGCCATTCATGTGACAGGTCAGATGCACCGTCGGGTTCCACCCGCCAGACACCGCCAAACATTCCGCCTTGATCTGTTCGCGGCCACGGGACGTCTCAACCGTCACTTCCTCCAACCCCTTGCGACCCGACGAATTCACCACCTGCGCGCCTGCGAAAAACGGCACATCCAGGTCGCTGCTTGCCTCCGCGCGGGCATCAATCAGCGCGCTCACATGCACGCCCGCCTCCAACAGATCGGCGGCGGTGCGATGGGCATCCGAGTTGTTGCCAAAGACAGCCACAGACCGCCCCGGTGCCACGCACCAGCGGTTCAAATAAGCCCGCACCGCGCCCGCCGTCATGATGCCCGGTCGGTCGTTATTGGCAAACGCGATGGGCCGTTCCATCGCGCCCGCCGCCAGCACCGCGCCCTTGGTCACGATGCGCCAGAAACACTCCTTAGGTGCGCCCGCCCGCGCGGCCACGTCCGGGGCCAACCGCTCCAACGCGCCATAGGTGCCGCCATCATAAGCGCCCGTAACCGTGCAGCGCGTCATGATGCGCACGTTGTCCAACGCCTCAAGTTCAGCTATCACCTCTGCCGCCCAGCGACGCCCCGGCAGGCCATCCACCTCAATGCTTTCCGCATTGAGCCGCCCGCCCAGAACCGTGTCTTCCTCGGCCAGGATCACATCAGCGCCCGCGCGCGCCGCCGTAAGCGCCGCCATCAACCCGGCCGGGCCGGACCCGATCACCAGAAGATCACAATGGGCCCATGCCTTTTCATATCGGTCCTGATCCGCCTCCAAGTGCAGCCCGCCCAAGCCCGCCGCGCGTCGGATGATCGGCTCATAGACCCGTTCCCAAAACGATTTGGGCCACATGAACGTCTTGTAGTAAAACCCAGCGCCCAAGAACGGCGCGGCCAGATCGTTGAGCGCCATCACGTCAAACCCGAGCGACGGCCACGCGTTTTGCGAAAACGCCTCCAGCCCACGGTGCAACTCCACCACCGTGGCCCGCTGATTGGGCTCCTGCCCCCGACCACGGCCCAGCGTGACCAACGCATTGGGCTCCTCACTGCCCGCACTCAGGATGCCGCGCGGGCGGTGGTATTTGAACGACCGCCCCACAAAACGGATGTCATTGGCCAGCAACGCGGAGGCCAGCGTATCCCCTTCAAACCCGCTATATTTCACCCCGTCAAAATGAAAAGACACGCGGCTGTCGCGATCAATCAGGCCCTCGCCATCAATCCTCATGGGCGTACCCCTTCCGCCAACTCGCAAGCGATCACCTCATGGGTCAGCGTGTTGCGCGTCACAACCAACATTGCCCCGCAGCCCATCGTGTGATGCCACAGCTCCCGGCTCAACCCGTCGGGGTTGTCGCGCAGATGCAGGTAGTCATCCCACAACTCCATCGGCGCATCTTCCGCCGGACGCTCCATCAGCGTGGCGGCACCCATGAAGGTGAACTCCCGGATGTCCCGCCATCCACAATTGGGGCAGTTGAGCCTCACGCGTCCCCCCGCTTCATCTTTCCAAAAATACTCATATCCCGACCTCTCGAACGGCGCGTCAGTGCAGGTTGTGCTGACTGCCCGAGCCCTCTTCATCCATCAACCCGCGGCCTGTGCGGAACCGATCCAGCCGGAATTTCGCGCCTGCCTCGTGCGGCTTTCCAGTGGCCATCAGATGCGCCATCACATGGCCCGACCCCGGCACCGCCTTGAACCCGCCATAGCACCAGCCGCAGTTGAGAAAGAGGCCATCAATATGCGTGCGATCAATAATGGGCGAACCATCGGGCGACATATCCATGATCCCACCCCAGCTGCGCAGCATCCGCGCTTTGCCAATCGCGGGCATGAGCGCCATCGCGGCCTCCGTCACATGCTCCGCCATGGGCAGGTTCCCCCGCGCGGCGTAGGACGGGTAAAAATCGAGGTTCCCGCCAAAGACCAGCCCGCCCTTATCCGACTGGCTGATATAAAAATGCCCCATGCCGAAGCTGATCACGTGATCGACGCAGGGCTTCAGCCCCTCAGTCACAAAGGCCTGCAACACGTGGCTTTCAATCGGCAGGCGCATCCCGGCCATCGCGGCCACCTTGCTGCTGCGTCCTGCCACGATGATCGCCACCTTGCCCGCCTTGATCGCCCCGCGCGATGTCTGTACGCCGGTGACGCGACCGCCCTCGATGTCGATCCCCGTCACCTCGCAGTTCTGAATGAGGTCGACACCCCGCTCACTGGCCCCACGAGCATAGCCCCAGGCCACGGCATCATGGCGCGCGGTCCCGGCACGGCGTTGCAAGATGCCACCGTAAATCGGAAAGCGTGCCTGTTTGTAATCCAGATAAGGCGCCAGCTTTTTCAGCTGCGGAACGGTCAGATATTCGGCATCATCGCCCTGGTTGATCATCGCATTGCCCCGCCGGAACGCGGCATCGCGCTGCCCGTCGGAATGGTGCAGCACGATCTGACCCCGTTGGGACAGCATCACGTTGTAGTTGAGGTCTTGTTCCAACCCCTCCCACAGCTTTAGGGAATGGGAATAGAATTCCGAGTTGCCGGGCATCATGTAATTGGCACGCACGATGGTGGTGTTGCGCCCGATATTGCCACCTCCCAGATAGCCTTTTTCGAGCACGGCAATGTTCCGAACGCCATGGTTTTTCGCGAGGTAATAGGCCGTGGACAGCCCGTGCCCGCCGCCGCCGATGATCACCACATCATAGGCATCCTTGGGCGCGGCATCTTTCCAATGCGCGCCCCAGCCCTTGTTCCCGGTCAGCCCTTCCTTGAGGATGCGAAATCCTGAAAAGCCCATCAGCCACCTCCGCGTTGCGCCGAAAGAGTCACCACCCTTTGGCCGTCAATGCAATGGGCGAATGCGACAAATAAAACCCTAATCCCGCCCATCTTTGACACAGCACCTCGTCTCTTACAGAAGGGGCGCCGTTCGGGGTCAGGTGGGCTATAATTGCCGCAGAATGCGCGCGGGGTTTCCAGCGGCGAAAACACGCTCTGGCAGGCTCTCTGTCACCACAGAACCGGCCCCGACCGTCGTGCCCTGCCCGATCTCTACGCCGGGCAGGATGAGGACGCCGCCGCCGATCCATACCTTTTCACCGATGGTCACCGGCGCCGCAACCGTGCGGTAGGCTGGCACTCCACCCTTGTCATAGATGCGCGCGTCAGGGTCCAACGGATGAGAGGTCGCGTAAATCTGCACCCCCGGGCCAAGCAAGGTACCCGCCCCGATCTCGACCTTGGCCCCATCTAGGATCACGCAATTTAGGTTGATGAAAACGCCCGCTCCCAGACGGATATTATCGCCGTAGTCACAAAAGAACGGTGGCTCGATCCAGACACCTTCGCCTACGTCATCCAGCAAATCTTCCAGCACCTGCCGTCGCAGCACGGTCTCATCCGGTCCTGTGGCATTGTAGCGCGCCAAGATGCGCCTCGCGCGGATCAGCCGCGCCATGTTTGCATCCGCGCGCGTGTCGAACGCGCCCGCATCCGAAGACATCATGGCCCCCAACGCAAGTTTGGGGGCCACACCGCCATCAAAGACCCAGTGAGTTGTAGCTGTTCACCACCTTGCCGATCGACACCAGATAAGCCGCCGTGCGCAGGTCGGTCACGTCATCGCGGGTGCGCCAGGTTTCGGCGATCTCCTGATAGGCCGACCGCATCGTGTCATCGAGTCCGGAGCGTACCAGCTCCAACTCCCCCGCGCCCTTGAGGTAGCGATCCTTGAACTTGGGCGACAGCGTCCAGTTGATGGAATTGTCTTTGCTGATCCGCTCCAACTCATCGAGCAGCAACTGGTGCCGTGTCTCTTCCTGTCGGCGCTGCATGCGGCCAAAGCGGATGTGGCTGAGGTTCTTGACCCACTCAAAATAAGACACCGTCACACCGCCCGCGTTGGCGTACATATCAGGGATGATCACCACGCCTTTGTCGCGCAGGATTGCATCCGCGCCAGCGGTGACCGGGCCGTTGGCGGCCTCAATGATCAGCCGCGCCTTGATCTTGTCGGCATTGTCGAGGTGGATCACCCCTTCCAGCGCGGCAGGCAAAAGGATATCACAATCCTCTTCCAGCAGCTTGGCACCGTCTTCAATATAGGTGCCTTCCGGATAGCCCTTCACACCCTGATGCGTGCCGATCCAGTTGCGCACCTCTTCCACGTTGAGGCCGCTTTCATCATAAAGCGCGCCATCGCGTTCGATGATGCCGGTGATTTTGCAGCCATCTTCCTCTTGCAGGAATTTCGCGCCGTGATAGCCCACATTGCCGAGGCCCTGCACGATCACCCGTTTGCCATCCAGCGTGCCATCCAGCCCCGCCTTGGCCACATCCTCGGGGTGGCGGAAAAACTCCTGCAACGCGTATTCCACGCCGCGGCCAGTCGCCTCTGTCCGGCCTTGGATGCCGCCCGCGGCCACCGGTTTGCCCGTCACACAGGCGCGGGAGTTGATATCCGTGGTATTCATGCGGCGATACTGATCGGCCATCCAGGCCATTTCCCGCTCACCGGTGCCCATATCGGGGGCTGGCACGTTCTGGGCCGGGTCGATCAAATCGCGCTTGGCCAATTCATAGGTGAAGCGGCGGGTTATCAATTCGAGCTCATGTTCATCCCATTCGCGCGGGTCGATGCGCAGGCCCCCTTTGGAGCCGCCAAACGGCACCTCGACCACGGCACATTTGAACGTCATCAACGCGGCAAGCGCTTCCACCTCATCCTGGTTGACGGCCATCGCGTAGCGAATGCCGCCCTTCACAGGCTCCATATGTTCAGAGTGCACAGACCGGTATCCGGTGAATGTCTGGATCTGTCCGCGCAGCCGCACACCAAACCGAACCGTATAGGTCGCGTTGCACACGCGGATCTTCTCTTCCAGCCCCGGTGGCAGCTCCATCAGCGCCACGGCGCGGTTGAACATCAGATCAACGCTTTCGCGAAAACTCGGCTCTTTGGAATTGGTGGACATGTCTCTCTCCCTTTTGCGCGTCGACCATGCGTTGAATCGCTTGGCCATTTTTCCACCATGGTCATCCCATAGCTTCGCTTTGTCCAGCACTGACCAAACACAGGACTGCGACACGGGTATGACCGAATCATCGACCCATTGGTCACAGGCCGGAAACAATCAGCCGTCAGCGCCGACACTGTTCACGTTAATCCATTGAAATCGTTCATTAATACTCATTTTCGCCATATTTATGCCCTGTTCTTAAACGATACCTCCGAGGTCAATAACTGCGGGTTAATCCGTGGTTGATTTGAGGGTAATGTTATGAATATCGATTGGGACCACGTGAAAGACGCCTGCACAGAGCACGGCCGTGAACTGCGCGCTTCTCTGTTGAATTCGACCGCGATGCAGCGCGTGTCGGGCTTTGGCCGCGACGAAGATGGCGCCAGCGGCGTGCTGAGCTTTTACACGACACTTATGCTGCTGGTGATGGCAGGCTTGGGCGTTGACACCATGCGCCAGGAAATGGAACGCACGCACCTGCAATCCACGCTGGATGCCGCCGTTTTGGCAGGCGCCGGCGCACCGCAAGGTACCGACGTGCAGGGCGTTGCTGACATCGTTGAGGACTATTTTGAAAAAAATGACATGTCCGACTACCTCAGCGAGATGGATCTGGAAGGTGACGATGCGGATATCGAAACATCGTTGAACGCCACCCGGGTGTATGCAGAGGCGTCGATGGATATCGACACCTACCTGCTGCAAATGACAGGTGTGGATGAGCTTCAGGCCAATGCCGCGGCCGAGGCGCAGGTGGCCACTCCGAAATTGGAAGTGTCGCTGGTGCTTGACGTCTCAGGCTCCATGCGCGGTGACAAGCTGACCAATATGCAAACGGCGGCGCGCAGTTTTGTGACCACCATCCTAGGCCAATCGTCGCCCGGGGACTCGGTGATCTCCGTTGTGCCCTTTGCCTGGAACGTGACGCCAAGCCCCGAGCTCTTTGACGCGCTCACGGTGACGAACGAACACACCTATTCCACGTGCATCCGCTTTGACGATAACGATTATCTGGATGCCTACATTGATCCAGATCGCACGTATCAGTTGCAGGAATTCACGTCGCGCTATGATGACGGGTTCGACGCCTTGGACCCGTGGTGGCGCACCTGTTACAATGACGAGAATGCAGAAATCCTGCCCTATTCCACGAACGAAGCGGCACTGCACGCCCACATCAACGGCCTGACGGCCGATGGCAACACGTCAGCCCATATTGGCTTGAAGTGGGGCTCTGCCCTTCTGGATGATGAATTCCAGGATGTTGTCGACGAACTGCAAACCGCTGAGGTGGTGGATGCGTCGCTGGATCACCTGCCGGCCGTCCACGGGGAGGCGGAAACCCTGAAAATCATCGTGCTGATGGCCGACGGTCAGAACACCACGTCCTATTACCTGAACGATAACGGCTCTTACCTTGGGTCGGACTCTGACTTGCACAAGGTGACATGGCAGGACATGGAATTCGACTACGCCTGGCGTATAAGAAAAAAGGGTGGCATCAAAACATCGGACGACCCGAGCAAGTGTTCCAAGAAAAAATGGACCTGCGAATACACCGCCGTGGGCGATGCCTACTCTGCCTATTATCTCTATGATGCAGGCGATGACCGGTATCTGGACATCGAAGCGTCCTGGGGCCTGGCTGACCGGAATTCGGACGGCTACGAATGGATCTCAGGCGACGACTTCGACGATTTCAGTGAACTTGACGGGACCGGCGGTGGCCAAACCTTCATCAGTTCCGAGGCTGTCTCCTGGGAAATTGCATGGGGTTTGATCTCGCCTGATTTCATTGACGACATCATCGACGATTACGGCCCAGAAGACGATTTCGTAAACCAGCAAACGCACTATGGTTCTAAAAAGGACGGCCTGATGCAGAACATCTGTACCGCCGCCAAGAGCGAGGGCGTCGTGGTCTACACAATCGGCTACGCGATCTCGGCGGGCGGCAATGCGGAAACCCAGCTTGAAACCTGCGCCTCCAGCCTCAACCACTACTATCCCACGGATGGTGCGGGCATCTCGGCGGCCTTCAACTCCATCGCGTCCAACGTGAAAAACCTGAGGTTGACACAATGATCAAAGGTTCAACGATCCAAAGCTTGCAGGCGCATATCCAGCGCTTTGCACGCGAAGACAGCGGCACTGCGTCGATCGAATTTGTCCTCGTGATGCCGATCTATATCGGGGTGATGGTCATGGGCGTTGAGCTGGGCCTGATCACCTTGCGCCACACCTTGCTGGAACGTGGGCTTGATATCGCCGTGCGGGAAGTGCGCCTGGGCACAGGCACCGCGCCCCAGCATGATGATATCAAGGACATGATCTGCGCCAATTCGCTCATGCTGCTGGATTGCCAGAACAAGTTGCAGCTGGAAATGCGCTCTGCCGATATCCGCGCCTTTGGTGCGCTCGACACGACGGCCGATTGCACCGACAGCGCGGAACCGTCAAAGCCCGTGCGCCAGTGGACACCGGGTCAGCAGAACGAACTGATGCTGCTGCGCGCATGCCTGAAATATGAACCGCTTTTCCCAGACGCCTTCCTTGGAAGCGCACTGGATCTTGATGGCAGCGGCGAGGCCTCTGTCATCGTCACAAGCGCCTTTGTGCAGGAGCCTCGTTGATATGTACTGGCCACTGATCAAATCCTACATCCGCGACTTCGCGGAAGACACCAACGGCACCATCATGGTGGAAACCGTGCTGACCCTGCCCATGATGTTCATGGGCCTGGCGGGCATGTTCGAATTCTTCGAAGTCCACCGGTTCCAAAGCACGCGGGACAAAGCCAGCTACACCGTTGCCGACATGCTGTCGCGCGAACAATCGGTGATCAACGATGTCTACATGGACAACGTGAAAACCTTGTTTGATGAGATTGCCGATGACTACGGCGTCAACACGATCCGGGTCAGCGTCATTGATTACAATGCCACCGATGATGAGTACGGTATCGTATGGTCCGAAGTGCGCGGTCAAAACTCCATGAGCCCTTTGACAGACGTGCATGTGCGCGATGATCATGACGTGCTGCCCATCATGGACGATGGCGAACACGTGATCCTAGTCGAAAGCCAGGCGCAATACCGCACGATCTTCGAAGTCGGTTTTTCCGATGAGATGACCATCACGACGCGCGTCTTCACGTCGATCCGCTTTGCCCCGCAGCTTTGCTTTGACTCCTGCGGTTCCTGACGGGTCAGGGATGAAAATTGAAACGTCTCAATGAACGGGCCCAGCGCCCGTTCATGTCGTTCTGAGGCGCCTTAAAACAGCGGCCCGTCACCCTCGTGATCGCGCTGAAGCAGCATCGCGCCCAGCATATCCGCCATGATCTTGCCCGCGCCACCGGGCGTGACACCACCAATGCCGATGCGCTTGCCCATCCGCCACCAGAGCCCCGGCATCCACCGCGCACCCGGCGACCGTTTCAGGCGCACCACGAACCCGTTGGACGGTTTGAAAACGAAAATGCTGCGATCAACGGAGTCTATATCGTCCATCGCGGCGATGACCTCCCCGTCACTGCTGCGCAACCCATCTTCCGTGAGTTGCACACCATGGGCCGTGGCCTGCCGCATCCGTTCGGCCACCCAAACGCAAAGCGCGCCCATACCAAGCAAAAACACCTGCCACCCCGGATGCGCGGGCGGGAAGGCAAGCCCCGTGTAAAGCAGCAACCCGCCCAGCACCAAAAGCATCCCCACGCCCAAAATCCTGCGCGCGGGGGAGGCATAGAGTTCCGTGATCACCTCATCAGACATGGCCGCGTCCCTATCCGCTTTGCGCACGGTGTTCGAGAGGAATTTTACCCAACCGCGATCACGCCAGAACGGATTTGCGTACCATGTCCCAATACAGCGCTTCCACATCTTCCATGCTCAGCCGCCCGTCTTCGCGAAACCACGTATTGACCCCGTTCAGCATCGCAATCACCGCCATCGCCGTGATGCGCGTGTCGGCCACCTGGAAACTGCCATCGCGCACGCCGTCATTCAAAATCGCCTCCAACTGCGCCTCATAGGCCCGGCGCAGCACGCCGATCTTTTCAAAGTTCTCAGCCGTCAGGTTGCGCAACTCCATATAGGCGATGAAAATCGCCTCCCGCCGGGCGTGGTTGTGGCGGATGTGGAAGGTCACGAAATGGCGCAACCGATCCACCGGTGACAGCCGCGCGATCTGCCGGTTTTCGGCATGAGCATCATAAGCGACGTGCAGCTCATCCATATGCGCTTTCATGATGTCGAACAGCAGGCTCTGCTTGTCGGGCGTGTAATTATACAGCGCCCCTGCCTGCACCCCCACCTGCGACGCAATTTGGCGCATGGACACTGCGGCATAGCCATAGCGCGCAAAAAGCGCCTTGGCCGCGCTGCGCAAGCGCGGTCCGGTGATATCGGAATGGGATCCTTGGGTGCGGGCCATGCGCAACCTTTTACCGAAGCCCACCCCAAATCAATCCCCGCTTGCGCGGACGGTGGGATAAATGGCACAACAGGACATCGTCATCCGGGCAAAGGATACACCATGCACCGCAGCGTTTTGATCATCACAGTCACGGTCGGCCTGTCCGCCTGTTCCACATTCCCGGAACTTGATGCCCAGACCGCGCCCGAGGTGCAAACCGCCTCCTACCCCGCGCTGCTGCCGGCCGACAACCTGCGCGCGCAAGCCTCCACCGGCCCGATAGAAGAACGTGGCGGCCTGCCTGTCGTGGCCCAGCTGGAAGAAGAGGCTGAACAGCTCGACAATCGCGCCAATTCCCTGCGCGCCCGCGCGGCATCTTTGCGCGGCGATGTGATCGACGACGAAGATCGCGACCGTCTTGATCAAGACATCACCATCGACGACGAAGAAGTCTGATCCCGCCCTCAGCAATGGCACCTCAATCACCGCGTTGCACCGGACTGCGCAAGGATGTAGAGCGCTCTTGCAAGACTTTTCGCGGATCGGAGCGCCATCATGACCAGCCCAACTGATACCCTTCGCCTCGGGATTGCAGGGCTTGGCACCGTGGGCGCGGGCGTCGTGAAGATCGTGCGTCAGAAATCGAACCTTCTGGCCACCCGCGCAGGCCGCGCTGTCGACATCACCGCCGTCTCCGCCCGCAACCGCGACACCGACCGCGGCGTGAACCTCAGCCAATATGCATGGGAAGATGATCCCGTCGCCCTGGCCACCCGCGATGACGTGGATGTCTATGTGGAACTGATGGGCGGCTCGGACGGCCCGGCCAAAGCCTCCGTTGAGGCCGCGTTGAAAGCCGGCAAGCACGTCGTCACCGCCAATAAGGCACTTCTGGCCCATCACGGTCAGGCGCTCGCAGAACTGGCCGAGGCCAATGGCGTCGCCCTGCGTTTTGAAGCCGCTGTCGCCGGCGGCATCCCCGTGATCAAGGCCCTGACCGAAGGCTTGGCGGGCAATGACATGGACCGCGTCATGGGCGTGATGAACGGCACATGCAACTACATCCTCACGCGCATGCAATCTGCGGGCCTGCCTTACGCTGAGGTATTCGCCGAGGCCGACGCGCTCGGCTATCTGGAGGCGGATCCCACGCTGGATGTGGGCGGCATTGATGCAGGCCACAAACTGGCGCTGCTCGCCTCGGTCGCTTTCGGCACCCAGGTCAATTTCGCCGGTGTCGAACTGGAAGGGATTGAGCGCATCACCATCGATGATATCAACCAGGCCGCCGATATGGGCTACCGCATCAAACTTCTGGGCGTGGCGCAGATGACCGGGCGCGGGCTGGAACAGCGCATGTCGCCTTGCCTTGTGCCGGAAACCAGCCCGCTGGGTCAGCTGGAAGGCGGGACCAATATGGTCGTGCTGGAAGGCGACCAGGTGGAACAGGTCGTGCTGCGCGGGCCCGGTGCGGGCGAAGGCCCCACCGCCAGCGCCGTGATGGGCGATGTGATGGACATTGCGCGTGGTTTCCGGGTCAGCACCTTTGGCGCACCCGCCGCGTCCCTGACGGAGGCTGCCCCTGCCAAAACCGCCACGCCCGCGCCCTACTATTTGCGCCTCGCGTTGGAAGATAAACCCGGCGCGCTGGCCAAACTGGCGTCCGTTCTGGGGGATGCAGGTGTCTCCATCGACCGCATGCGCCAGTACCGCCATGATGGTGATGGTGCGGCCCCCATCCTGATCGTCACCCACAAAACCACTCATGACGCGCTGTCCACCGCGATCACCGCCATGACCGCGCTTGATGTGGTCACAGGCGATCCTGTCGCCCTGCGCATCGAAACCGTCTAAGCCCGCACCAGTAAGGAACCCCCATGTCCGCCCAATTTGATGACGCCCTGCTCTCCCTCGGTCTTGCTCGCGTGTCTGAGCAAGCCGCCCTCGCCTGCCGCCCTCTGATCGGCCGCGGCGATGAAAAAGCCGCCGATCAGGCCGCTGTGAATGCCATGCGCGAAGAGCTGGGAAAGCTGGACATCGCTGGCGTCGTGGTGATCGGCGAAGGCGAACGGGATGAGGCCCCTATGCTCTACATCGGCGAAGAGGTGGGCACCGGCAACGGCCCCGGCGTCGATATCGCGCTGGACCCGCTGGAGGGCACGACGATCACCGCCAAGGCCATGCCCAACGCGCTGACCGTCATCTCCATGGCCCCGCGCGGCACCATGCTGCACGCGCCGGATGTCTATATGGACAAGCTTGCCGTGGGCCCCGGTTACCCCACCGATGTCGTCTCCCTCGACATGACCCCCACGCAGCGGGTCGAGGCCCTGGCCGCGGCCAAAGGCGTCGCGCCATCCGACATCACGGTCTGCGTCCTCGAACGCCCTCGCCACCAGGATGCCATCGCGGAACTGCGTGCCATCGGCGCGTCCGTGTACCTCATCGGCGATGGCGATGTGGCGGGTGTGATCCACTGCTCGGATGCGGCCACGACCGGGATTGATATGTATATGGGATCCGGTGGCGCACCCGAAGGGGTGCTGGCGGCGGGCGCTTTGAAATGCCTAGGCGGCCAGATCTGGGGTCGGCTGCTGTTCCGCAACGATGACGAACGCGGCCGCGCCGAAAAGGCAGGCATCACCGATCTCAACCGCATCTATGCGCGCGATGACATGGTCAAAGATGATGTGATCTTCGCGGCCACCGGCGTCACTCAAGGCTCCATGGTGAACGGCCTCAAATTGGGCGACGGCTATATCGAAACGGACACGATGCTGCTGCGCTCCAAGACAGGCGAACGCCGCCGCACCACCTGCCGCCACCCGATCTAAATTCAAAAAACGCCCGAAGGGCGCCCCCTTCATCCCGCGCCCGCAGGGCGCGCCTTGCCCTCTCGCCCGAAGGGCGCCCCCTTTCCCGTGGCGCGCAGCGACCGGAGGGAGCGGAGCGCCGCTTTCCCCTAGCCAAGTTCTGTGCCACGCTCATCCACATGTCTCAACCCGCCTTCCTGAACGTGGAAACCTCACTGACCGTGCGTCGCTGGATCGGTCCGGGGGTTGAGGTTGACCGACAGGCGGAAGCGCTGGCACAATCCACGGCACTCCCCCGCCCGCTCTGCCAGACACTGGCCCGCCTTGGCGTCCCGCCCGAGGATGTCGACAGCTACCTAGACCCCAAACTCCGCGACCTCCTTCCCGATCCGCGCAGCCTCAAGGATATGGAACAGGCCGCCACGCGCTTCATCGCAGCCGTCCACGCCAAATCCGCCATCGCCATCTTCGCCGACTATGACGTCGATGGCGGCAGTTCCGCCGCGCTGCTGATTGACTGGTTGCGCCAGATGGGCCTGCCTGCGACGCTCTACATTCCCGACCGTATCGACGAAGGCTACGGGCCCAATCCCACCGCCATGGCCGATCTGTCCGCCAGGCATGATCTGATCATCTGCGTCGATTGCGGCACGCTCAGCCATGATGCCATCGCCGCCGCCACAGGCACGGATGTGATCATCCTCGATCACCACCTCGGCGGCGAAACCCTGCCCTCAGCCCATTCCATCGTGAACCCCAACCGCCAGGACGAAGCGGGCGATCTGGGCCATCTTTGTGCCGCCGCCGTCGTCTTCCTCATGCTGGTCGAAGCAGGCCGCCAGTTGCGCGAAGCAGGCCAGCGTGGCCCGGACCTCATGGCCATGCTCGACCTCGTGGCCCTTGCCACCGTCGCCGATGTCGCCCCGCTCAAAGGCGTCAATCGCGCCTTTGTCCGCCAAGGCTTGCGCGTCATGTCGGAACGTGCGCGCCCCGGGCTGACTGCGCTCTCAGACGTGGCCCGCCTTGATACGGCGCCCAGCTCTTATCACCTCGGCTTCGTGCTTGGCCCCCGCGTCAACGCAGGCGGGCGCATCGGCAAGGCCGACCTTGGCGCGCGCCTATTGGCCACCACCGACCCCCATGAGGCCGCAGCCCTTTCCGAGCGCCTCGACCAACTCAACACGGAACGCCGCGATATCGAAGCCGCCGTGCGCGAGGCAGCCCTTGCTCAAGCCGAAGAACGGGGCCTTGATGCCCCCCTCATCTGGGCCGCCGCCGATGGCTGGCACCCGGGCGTCGTGGGCATTGTCGCAAGCCGCCTCAAGGAACGCACCAACCGCCCCGCCGTGGTCATTGGCTTTGACGGTGATGACGGCAAAGGCTCCGGCCGATCCATCTCCGGCGTGGATCTGGGCGCGTCGATCCAACGTCTGGCGGCTGAAGGCCTGCTCACCAAAGGTGGCGGCCACCGCATGGCCGCCGGGCTCAGCCTCACCCGCGATCATTTAGAACCCGCCATGGCACGCCTGTCGGACCTCTTGGCCAGACAGGGCGCGGGCGATGCCGGCCCCTCTGACCTCAAACTCGATGGTCTTCTGATGCCGGGTGCCGCCACCCCTGACCTCGTCACTCAGATCGAAGCCGCAGGCCCATTTGGCGCAGGCGCCCCCGGCCCGCGCTACGCCTTCCCCGATATGGTCGTGACCTTCGCAAAGCGCGTGGGCGACAGCCACCTCAAACTGCGCTTCGGTGACGGCACCGGGCCACAGCTTGATGCCATTTCCTTCGGCGCATTCGACGGCCCGCCGGACAGCACATTGGGCCCTCGCCTGTTGGATCACGGCGGCGCACGCTTCCATCTGGCGGGCCGTCTTGACATCAACACATGGGGCGGCAGGCAATCGGTGCAGCTGCGCCTCGAAGATGCCAGCCCCGCCTGAAACGCAAATTGCGTGAAAAACCCCCTTGCGCAGCCCCATGGTTTTTCATAATCAGCAGGCTCAGACCACGACTTGGTTTTGTGGCCCGTTCGTCTATCGGTTAGGACGCCAGGTTTTCAACCTGGAAAGAGGGGTTCGATTCCCCTACGGGCTGCCACTTTCCCCTTCAGACCGTTCGCGCCTCAATCCTGAACGCATGCGCTTTTCTGGCCAATCCCAGCAGAGAATCAGGGGCGCGCCCTTGCGCCGCCGATTAATGCGCGATCCCGGTCATCGCGCCAAAACAGCAAGCCGCCAGATACCACAAACGCGGTCTGCCACCCTCACCCGCACTTCGCTTCAGAACCTGATGGTGAGGCCGAAACAACCCCGCTGAGCCACCGTTTCCTTTTGTCTTTCAAACAGTTCTTCACTGCGACGTCCCGACGGGCCACAGCAGGCGCCCGGGGCCGCGTGCCGATAGGACACACCAAGCCGCGCAGAATGCTTGTGCCACCCTTGTTTGGGGCCACAACATGTTGACCGAAATCCCACAAGTAGTTATGAAAAAAGCGCTGCAACCGGGGTTTGAATGGCACTGTGTCCCGGAGGTTCACGCCAAATCTGTTCAGGGGGATTACAGATGACGACACCAAAAGCGCAGACTGGTCCATCAGATCGCGCCAAGTCATCTTGCGGCAAACCCATCAGCATCGACGCCATTTTCCCGTCCAGTTCCATCGAGGTGAGCGCCCTTGCGGACACCGGACAGACCACCGCCACGGAAAACGCCCCGCTTGAACCGACCCAGCCTATGTCACCCAAGGCAGAGACGCGGGCCATGGCCGACCCTGCGCCGCAAACCCTGTCTCGCAACCCTTGGCAGGTCGAAACCGACAGAAGCAAACTGATCCCCATAGCCGGACTGACCGCCGTGGGCGTTCTGGTCTGCGTGGGATTGCTCTACGCGTTTCTCCCTGGCGGGTCCGATGACACACCCGTCGCGCAGGCCACCCCCGCAGAACATCAGGCGCAGTCTGACGTGACCACGGTATCGGACATTCAAAACACGGCCGCCCCCATCAGCGAGGCGACAGCCCGGCAGACCGAACCGGTCGCGGTCGCACAGGACGCCGCACCTGCGGAGCGTGTCGGCCCCACATCCTTCGCCGACACGATGATGGATAAAATGACAGCCAACACGCTCGCGGTTCTGCGCCAGGGGGCGCAGACAGACGCCGCCGCCACGGCTGCCCCAGCCGCGCCAGTGACAGCCGTTCAACGCACCGCGCTTTACGAATTGCTGATGACCGCCGTCGCGCAAGGCCAATCGCAAGACTACATCGACCAACTGGTCAACGGGGCCCACGCGCGCCAGGAAATCACCGTGCCGGAAAGCCTGATTGGCCCGGACGGGCGGGTAGACACGGCCACTCTGCTGGCGGTGTTTGTCGGCAACTGACCGGGCTGAAACGCCCGTGGGACATCGTCCCGACCACAAAGACCAATACTGCCTTGCCACCCACGGGCACCGACGCGTCACTGCCACGGACGTGTCAAAAAGCAAAACCCGGGGGGCGCCTGACAAAACCTTGGGGGGTTATCATGAAGAACACGATCCTGGCTTGTGCGGTTGCGGCCCTCGGGCTGACGGGCACGATGGCGGCGGCCCAAACCTGCGGCGGCACCTACACGGTGAAACCCGGCGACAGCCTGTCTGAAATTTCCGACGCGCTTTACAAAGACGCCAAGAAATGGAGCGCGATCTACAGCCGCAACCTGGACGTGATCGGCGAAAAGCCCAGCCTGCTTCTGGTGGGGATGGAGCTGTCGATTGCCTGTCTTGACGGCTTGCCCACTGGCCTGCCCGGCGGCCGCACCGTGGCAGAGGCCACGCCCGAAGAAACCGTGCCTGTCCGGATCGAACCCGGCACAGCCGCCGTGCGCAAAAAGATCAACCTGCTGACGGGCGACGATTACGCACCCTTCACGGCGCTGTCGGCCCATAATGGCGGGCTGCTCAATGAGGTCGTGGACGCCGCAATGGACAAGGCCGACCCGGATGAGGGCTACTCCATCCATTGGGTCAATGACTGGACGGCGCATTTTGATCCGCTTTTGTCGAATGCGCTGCTGGATATGGGCTTTCCCTGGATCGAACCCGATTGTGAGGCCAATCCCGAAGAAGGCCGGTGTCAGAATTTCCTTTTCTCCGATCCGATGTTTGAAATGCTGATCCTGCTCTTTGCTGATGCCAGCGGATCGTTCAACTTCACCCAAGACTCGGACGTGTTCGGCAAAACATTCTGCCGGCCCATTGGTTACGCCACCCATAATTTCGATGAAAACGGGCGGAATTGGCTGAAAGACGGCAAGATCAAACTGGTCCGCCCGCGCAGCGTCAAAGACTGCTTCGATGCGGTTCTTGCGGGCGAAGCGGATGCCGTGGCCATGAATGAATTCACCGGCCGCACTGCAATCAAGGATGCAGGCTATGAGGATAAGATCCGTATCATCCAGCAGCCGCTGGCGCTGGAAGGTTTGCACGTGATCGTTCACAAAACCCACCCGCAAGCCCAAGACATGCTGACCATGATCAACCGCGGCCTGCGCGGCATTCAGGAAGATGGCAGCTATCAAGCCATCATCGAAGATCACATGGCCAGAATCTGGGCTGGGTTCTAGGGGGGCGGCGCGATGACACGGTTTCTCTGCCGATTGCTCTCCACGTCTGCGGCGATGGTCATGGCGCCCGCCGCAGCATGGGCCATATGCGATGTGACCTATGTGGCGCAGCCCGGGGACACGCTTTTTTCTATCTCGGAACAGCACTACGGCACCCGCGATCGGTGGAGCAACGTCTACTACCGCAATCAGGATACGCTGGCGGGCGCGACGGTGCTGCCGGGCAGCGAACTCTTCATCCCCTGCGTGGGGGAGGCCAGCGCCCCCGATGCGACCCCCTTGCGCACCGAAGACGCGGAACTGACCCTGCTGACCGGCGGCAATTACGCGCCTTTCACCGATCAGAACCTGCCCGGCCAAGGCATGGTGACCGAGCTTGTGAATGCCGCGCTTGAACTGACGCCCGCGCCTGTCAGCTATGCGATCACGTGGGAAGATGACTGGTCCCAGCACCTCTTTCCGATGCTCGACACCAAGGAATTCGACATGGGCTTCCCGTGGCTTCAGCCCAATTGTGAGGCCGAGCCGCAAAACGAACGCTGCGTGAATTTCCACTTCTCGGAACCGCTGATGAAAATGCCGATCATGCTGTTCGCGCGCGAAGACAGCGGGATCGACTACCAGACAGACGCCGACATCGTGGGCAAATCGCTTTGCCGGCCGGTCGGGTTTTTCACCCATGATCTCAACCGTGATGGCCGCAAATGGCTTGATGACGACAAGATCACGCTGATCCAGGCCGAAACCGCCACGGATTGCTTCAAAATGGTGGCCGATGGCAAGGTTGATCTGGCCTCAGTAAACCTCTTTCTGGGCGCCAACATCCTGGTGCAGGAAGGGCTGCGCAACACGGTCGTGCCGCTGGAAAAACCGCTCTCTGAACAAGGGCTGCATGTGGTGATTTCAAAACGCCACTGGCGCGGCACGACGCATCTTTACCGCATCAATGCCGGGCTTCAGAAACTCCGCGAAAGCGGGCGGTTTGAAGAGATCATGTCCCGCCATCTGGAGCTTTTCTGGGCGCAGCTGCAATAGCGCGTCACCGGTCGCGGGATTTGGAGCCCGGCATCGGCCCGGGGAAAAACACATCCTCGTAGTTGACCGGCACATTGATCTTCTTGGGCCAGGCCAATTCGACCGGGTCGGTTTTCGCAGGCCGGGTCTTTACCGCGCCATCAAGCCGCGCACCACCACCCCCTTCACCTGCCAATGCCGGCGCGATCAAGGCGCTGACCAACAGGAAACCTGCGGCCAGTTTGGCCATGAAAGATGCTTTGAAAATGGGTTTGGACATATCTGATCTCCGTAAGGTGTCTGATTGCGTTACGAAGATGGGTCGCGCGGGCGCACCAAAAGGTTCAAAAAAACCTAGAAATAGGTTCGGCGCAAGCGCCCGAGGTAATAAAACCAGTCCTGCCAACGCCGATACTTACCCCACACATATCGCAATTCCCGGCGCACCACGTGCGGGTCGACGCCTGCGCTGACTTGCCCCGCATGCAACCGGTTCACCACCAAAGGCTCAGACACAATCGCAGGGTCCCCCCATTGATCGGCGCAGCGTTTGTAGAAATCCACATCCATCAGCCAAATGAGGTTTTCATCAAAGCGCGGTGCACCTTCCCGCCGGAAGGCCAGCACCGACGGGCTGCTGACCGTGTTCTTACCGAAATGAATGCGGTGATGCATGCGCGGCACCATGGGCCGCGCAATTGCCTCCCCATCATGGCTATGCGCGCTGCCTGTCAGGCACCAATCCACGCTTTCAAAAGCCCCCGCAATCTGGCCCAGCGCATCCACACCGTTCAGAAAATCATCCTGAAACAGCACCTTCACCACGTCCCCCCGAGCGGCCTCAATCGCGGCATTTGTGTTGGCAGAGGCCTGCCGTGCCAGATGCCCTGTGTGCAGATAGCGCAGGGTCACGCCCTCAAACCCATCACACAGGTTCCGAACGGCGGTGTCATCGGATTGATCCGTGACCACGACCTCAAAATCCCTGAACCTCTGCTGTGCCAATACCATCAGCGATTGCCGCAGAAACGTCGCCCCCTGCCCGCCCATGGCATAGCTGGGGATGCAAACGGATAGGAACGGGGGCTTTGGCATTGCGGGTCCGGGTGGTTGAGGGATGCCCGTTCTTGCGGAATTGAACCCGGGCTGTCAAACCGCTTGCATCCCCCGCCGCACCCCGTCTATCCCGGACAGGCAAATTGACGGGGCGCATATGGCTTTGAAATCCGTTCTCCACAAGATGTCCGGGCGCAAATTCAAGAAGGTGCGCGCCAACACCCGTTGGGTGGATAACCCGCAGTTCCTATCCTATTTTGACACCGCGATTTCGCCAGACCATGAAACCGGCGTGCACGGCGCAATCCGCGCCGCGACGGGTGATGTGGCCCTTGGCCGGGGCGTGTCTGTGGGCGCAGGCGATGGGGCCAAGGAAATTGCCATGATCAGCGCAGGTCTGGTGCAAAACTTCGACCTGTTCGAGGTGTCCGAAGACCGTGTCGCCCAATCCCGACAAGCCGCCGCCGAGGCAGGGCTGAGCGAGAATGTCACCGCCCGGCTGGAAGACGCGTTCGACCATGATTTCGACGCCGAGTACGACCTCGTCTATTGGGAACACGCGCTGCACCACATGTTCGATGTGGACCACGCCGTCGCGTGGAGCGTGCGCGCGCTGAAGCCCGGCGGGCTGCTGGTGGTGAACGACTATATCGGCCCCACCCGCCTGCAATGGCGGCGGTCCGAAGTTGGGATGGTCCGCCAATTCCTGCGCGACAATGCCGACACGCTCGGCGTTGATCCCAAACGCGTCAAATACGGCACGCCCTTCCGCCGCTACAAACAATTCCTGCGCGACCCGTCAGAGGCCCCGCAAAGCGACAAGATCGAAGCCGCCTATAAACGCCACACGGGCACCGATCTGAACATTCTGGGCGGGGCCGTGATCCATCTGGGCGGCGGGTTCCTCAATGGCGCGGAAGAGGATGATCCGACGATCCACGACCGCCTCATTGCGCTGGATCAAAAAGCGCGGGATCAGGGCATTTCTCATTTTGCTTTTGGTCTGTGGCAAAAGCCGGGGTGACAGGTCAGCCCTGCGCGGCTTTCCACAAGGCTTTCGCCCGTCCACCGCCCTTGCAATAGCCCAAAACCGGGCCTTCCGTCGCCCCAAGCGCTGCGCGATAGGCGGTGTGATCGTCATCCGTGGCACCATGGGGCATGTGGACCGGCAGGTATCGCGCCGTCATTCCCAGCGCCTCTGCCGCCTTGGCAATCTGTGCAAATTCCGGCTGATCTTCGCCTTCATGATCGGGGCGGTGACAGAACACGGCCTTGAAACCTTGCGCCTTCAGATCCGCCAAATCCTCAGGCGTTATTTGACCCGTGACCGCATAGTCATCCGACACATATTCAAGATCCATGGCATATCTCCGAAAACAATTCGGGACGGTCCTATCACAGCCCGCCCCGCTGTCCCAGATGCTTTGACCCGTGGGCGGTTACAGCCCCAGATCCATCAGCGCCTTGATCTCACTTTCCGCGGTGCCGGCCACGATCCGGCCCAGTTCATCCTCCCCGCGCAGCACCAGCAACGTGGACCGACGCGGAATGTTGCGGAAAACGGTGACATCGTCGTTCTTGTAGGTGTCCCAATCCACCTTCACGAAGGTCATCGCCGCGTCATAGGACGGATCAGCCTCGCGCAGGGCATTGATCACCCGTTCCTGCCGCTTGCAGGTGCCACACCACTTGGCCCCGTAATCGACGAACACCGTCTTGCCCGCGGCCAGTTCTTCATCAATCAGGCCGGGCGTGTAGTCCACGAAACCGGCCGCGCGCGCGCGTATGGGGAGGGTCACAGCGGCCACACCTGCCGCGATAAAAGTCCTGCGTTTCATAGCGTTTCCTTTCCTTAGAACATGACAGATAGGTCTTGCAGCCAGATTGGCATCACTTCAAGCGCCAGCGCCTCAAGCATATGGTGAACATTGAACAAAAGCATCGCGCCGACCAAAACGAATGTGGCCCCAATGATGGGTTTGGACCGCTCCGCCAGCCCGCGCAAGGCCGTGGCCCGTGCGCGGATCGCTTCGCGCGCCCCAAGGCCCAGTCCGATGATGAGGGTGGAGACACCGGCGGCAAACACCATCATGATCGCGGTGACATAGATCAGGCTTTCCCCTTGTGAGGCCAGCGCAATCGCACCCCCCAGCGTCGGGCCAATGCAAGGCGACCACACCGTGCCAAGCAGCAACCCACCCAGAAACTGCCCTCGGGTAGACCCTGCATCAATGTTGTTCATCTGCGCATCGGCACCCGCAGCCACGCCCGCCGTGGCCATCTCAAACCGGTGGGCAAAGGCAGGCACCAACAGGATCACACCAAAGACAATCATCAGGACCGCGCCGACTTGCGCCAACATGTCCTGCGTGAGGCCAATGGCCGACCCGAACGCGGTGACAAACACGCCGAAAATGACGAAAGACACGCTCATCCCCGCGGCCAGCGCGACGGGCCCTGCCTTGCTGGCGTTCAATGCGCCCACCAAGACAATCGGCAGCACCGGCAGGACGCACGGATTGATCAGCGTCAAAAGCCCGGCAAGATATGCAAACACGAATTCCATGGCGGTCCTTTTACCCGCATTGAGCCATAAATTGCAGCCTCACGCGCGAAAGTTAAGTGACATCGCCCACGTTTCCGCGTCACATTTGCGTGTGACTATAGCAGCAAAGACAGGGCAGCGATGATCGATTGGGACGACGCATTCGAAATCTCCGGCCACATTCCCGGCGCGCAGGGTTTACCGGATGTCTGGGCCTCTGACGCGGCCGCGTTTCGGCAGGATTGGATGAACAAGGGCTTGATGGAGGCGGACCTCCCCTACGGTCCCGCGCCGCGCCACCGGTATGACCTCTTTCACCCGGAAGGCGACAGCGCGGGCCTGTTTGTTTTTATACATGGCGGCTACTGGCGGCGGTTTGACAAATCCTACTGGTCGCATCTGGCGGGCGGCGCCTTGCGTGCAGGCTGGACCGTGGCGATGCCCAGCTATGTGCTTGCGCCCGAGGCCCGCATTTCCCAGATCACCCAAGCCATCGCCACCGCAGTCACCACCGCAGCCGAAGCCACCCCCGGCCCCATCCGCATCGCAGGCCATTCCGCAGGCGGGCACCTGGCCTCTCGCATGATGTGCGAAGGCGTCTTGCCGGGCGACGTCACGGACCGCGTGGCCCGCGTGACCTCCATCAGCGGGCTTCATGATCTCGCCCCGCTTTGCCTCATCGCGCTCAACGACACACTGCGCCTGACCGAACATGAGGCGCGCCTTGAAAGCCCCGCCGCCTTGCCGCCCCTGTCGCATATCCCCTTCACCGCATGGGTTGGCGCGCAGGAACGGCCTGAATTTCTGCGCCAGACACGCCTGATTGAAGAAGCTTGGGCCCACCACGGGGTCGACGCCACCGCGGTCTACGACACAGGCCACGACCATTTCACCGTGATCGAGGCAATGCGCGATCCAGACAGCCCGCTGATGCAGGCCATCCTGTCGTGACCCTGCCCCGCAAGGATCTCTTTCACCTGCCCGAAGGTGTGATCTATTTGGATGGCAATTCGCTGGGGCCACTGCCCAAGTCCGTGGCTGCGCGTGTGGCCAAAACAGTGGAGGACGAATGGGGCCATGACCTGATCCGCGCCTGGAACAGCCGCGGCTGGATGGATGCACCCGCGCGTCTGGGCGACCGGATTGCGCCCGTCATTGGCGCCGCGCCGGGGACGGTCATGGTGGGCGATACGCTGTCGATCAAGGTGTTTCAGGCCCTTTCTGCCGCGGTCGATCTGGTGCCTGATCGCCGCGTGATCCTGTCTGACACCGGCAATTTCCCCTCTGACCTCTATATCGCAGACGGGCTTGCGGCGCGGCTTGGCAAAGGCCACGAACTCCGCCTCGTGGACCCCGATCAGGTTGCGGCATCCATTGATGACAGCGTGGCTGTCGTCATGCTGACCCAAGTCGATTACCGCACCGGCGCGCGCCACGACATGACCCGTATCACCGAAGCGGCCCACGCGGCGGGGGCCGTGATGATCTGGGATCTGGCCCATAGCGCCGGGGCGATCCCGCTGGATTTGACCGGGTCAGGATGCGCCTTTGCGGTGGGCTGCACCTACAAATACCTCAACGCCGGCCCCGGCGCGCCTGCCTTCATCTATGTGCGCCCCGATCTGGTCGACCGCGTCACGCCCGCACTGTCGGGCTGGTTGGGCCACGCGGCTCCTTTCGATTTTGAACGCGCCTACCGCCCCGCGCCCGGCATGGGGCGCATGCGCGTGGGCACGCCGCCGGTTTTGCAGATGGCCGCGCTCGACGCGGCCTTGGAGGTGTGGGAGGGGGTTGATCTTCCCACGCTTTGGTCCGCGTCAGAGACCCTGACACAACGTTTCATCGACGGGGTGGAGGCCGCGTGCCCCGACCTTTGTCTTGTCAGCCCGCGTGACTCCAAATCGCGGGGCAGTCAGGTCTCTTTTGCCGCTGATAACGCCTATCCCATCATGCAGGCGCTGATTGATCGTGGCGTGATCGGCGACATGCGCGCGCCTGATATCCTGCGCTTTGGTATCGCGCCGCTCTATCTGGATGCCGGGGATATCGACCGCGCGGTGGCTATTCTGGCGCAGGTTGTGGTGGATAACCTGTGGGACAAACCCGCCTACAAGGCGCGCAAGGCGGTGACGTGATCCGCGACAGCCGAACGCACGCAAAATCGTCAGCACAGAAATCCCAAACCACCGTCAAAGAGGCCCGACCACCCGCTCAATACAGGCCTTCAAATCCGGCGTGGAAAACGGCTTCTTGATGTAGTTGTTCATGCCCAACTGATTGCCCGTATCGATGATTTCCTGCGTCGCCTTGCCCGTGATCAGGATGAACCCAATTTTCTGCGTGGTCTGGTATTTACGCAAGCCCGCCAGCAACTGCAGCCCATTCGCACCCGGCATATTGTAGTCTGAGATCACCAGATGCACCGGTTGCGCGGCAAGACGTTTAAAGGCGCTATCCCCATCGGCGCAATAGTCGATCTTCTTGATGCCCATATCTTCCAGCGCCTGAATGATCAGGCCACGGCTGACAGCCATGTCATCGACCACCATCACCGACAAACGGTCTTTCGTACTCATGAGCGCCTCTCCTTCAAAGTGCCTCAGTTCCACCCCGGATTTTCCGGGTCAGGTTTTCCAGTTCAAATGCGCCGGTATTGCGTGATGCCAACCGGTTCAAAACGGGTTTCACCCGCGCCGCTCAGCCGTTCCGAATGCCCGATGAACAACATGCCGCCCCGCATCAGCGCATCGGCAAATCGTGGCCAAAGGTCGGCTTGCGTGTCCTTGTCAAAATAGATCACCACATTTCGGCAAAAGATCACGTCAAAGCTCCGTTCCATCGGCCAGGGGCCAACCAGGTTAAGCTCCGCATAGGTGATCAGGTCGCGCAGAACGGGCCGTGCACGCATGCTTTTGCCGTCGTCCATCTGCTCAAAGTATAGCGCGGCCAGATCAGGGGGCACGCGGTCAACAATTTCCGTGCTGTCATAGATCGCATCGCTGGCCATCCGCAGGCTGACAGGATCCAGATCGGAGGCCAGAATGCGAATGTCCAGATCACACGCATCCGGGCATTGGCGCAGAATTTCAACACCGATGCTCAGGGGTTCGGCCCCGGTGGAACAACCCGCTGACCAAATGCGCACCGGCCCGCCGCCCTTTGCCCTCGCCAGAAGCGGCGGCAAAACAGTCTCGCGCAGCGCATCGAAGTGATGAGGTTCACGGTAAAAGCGGGTGACATTCGTGGTCAGAAGCGACAGCATCTTGCGCCGCTCCCCGCGACCCGCATCAGTGCTGACAAAATCCAGGTAGCTCTGGAACTGGGTCATGTTCAACGCCTTCATCCGCCGCCCCAGGCGCGACACGATCAGGTTGCTTTTGCTTTTGCTCAGCTTGATCCCTGCCTCACGGCGCACAAGGTCGGCGATGCGTTCAAAAGCGGCATCATCCAAACCGAAGTTGCGCGGTAACACCACGGGATCAAGGGGCAGCGCTGCGGTTTCAGGCGGCATGTTTCCCCGCTTGATCCAGGATCATTCCCAGTTCGAGACGCCGGATCATCTTGTCGTCCTGAATAAGAACGCCCGAAATGAACTGCCGCACGGTTTCATCCACAATCTCCGGAATAGGCTGCAAATCTGCCTCCGACACCGTCAGAATGTCCGACACCACCTCCGCCAGAAGGCCCACCGTCTGATTGGCAACCACGGCGATGATGATCACATGCCGCGCGCCGGGGTCTGCCGCGCCAAAGCCCAGCCGTTGGGACAAATCAATCACCGGCACGACGGAGCCGCGCAGGTTGATCACGCCTTTGACGAAAGGTTGCGCATGGGGCAGCGCAGTGGTCGATGTCCAACCGCGAATTTCCCGGACGGAGGCCAGATCAAAACAGAAATCCTGCCCAGCCACGCGAAACGCCACAACTTCCAGATCGCGCTCAGAATTTTCCAAAATTGCATCTTGCATGTCTAACCCGCCATTTTCATTGGTTTGTCACCAGGACCGCCCGATCCAAGATCGCGCATCACGGTGTCCGCATCGATGATCAGCGCGATGCGACCATCCCCCAGAATGGTGGCCGCCGCCACGCCGCTGATCTGCTGATAATTCGTCTCAAGGCTTTTGATGACCACCTGCCGCTGATCCTGAATGGCATCGACCACAAGCGCATAGCGCGGCCCCTGATCCGCCGCGATCAACAGCAAAACGTGATCTTCCAGCGATTGCGGGGCCGTGCGGAAGCCGAAAAAGGCACCCAGATCAATGACCGGCACCAGCTGGCCGCGGTTGCGCAGAACAACCGAATCCACGCCAAGCCGATCCAGATCCTCTGCCGCGGGCCGCACCGTTTCCTGCACCGATGAAATGGGCACCACCATGGTTTCACCGCCCACTTCCACGACCATGCCTTCCAGCACCGCAAGCGTCAGTGGCAGGCTGATGGAAAACGTGGCCCCCTCCCCCGGTTCTGACTGAATGGTCACGCGCCCGCCCAGTTTCTGAATTGCGCTGCGCACCACGTCCAGACCAACGCCGCGCCCCGACAGTTCCGACACTTCCTCTTTCGACGAAAACCCCGGCATGAACAGCAGGTGATCAATCTCACCGGGGCTCAATTGATCGCTTTCCTGAATGATGCCCCGTTCTATGGCCAGTTTGCGCACGACATCGCGGTTGATCCCGCCGCCATCATCCACCACCTCGATCAGCACCCGGCCCGACCGGTGTGCCGCGCTCAACGTGATGGTCCCTTCCGGGGATTTGCCGGCCTCGGCCCGGCCTTCGGGGCTTTCCAGCCCATGATCTATGGCGTTGCGGATCATATGTGTCAGCGGATCGACCAGCCGTTCGATCACGGTTTTGTCCACCTCAGTATAGTCCCCGATGGTCACGAAGCGGACTTTCTTGCCCGTGGCCGTGCTGGCCTCCCGGACAATGCGCGCCATCCGCTGAAACATCGGTTTCACCGGTTGGGCGCGGATGGCCATCACGCCTTCCTGTATTTCGCTTGCGATCTGTTTGAGACTGTCGAGCGCGGTCGACACCGCCGACCCGCGGGAGATATCCATTTCGTCCACCGATTGGGTCAGCATGGCCTCTTTGATCACCAGCTCCCCCACCAGATTGATCAGCTTGTCGATCCGGTCCAGATCCACGCGGATCGTGCTGGAGGATTTGTTCTTTTGCGCGGGCTTTCTGACCGGGGCCGCGGTCGATGCGTCAGGCGTCATATCCTTGCTGCCAGACCCGCCCCTGCCATCTGCGGTGTCGGCATTCTCTGATCTTTGCACGTTGCCGCCATCACCGCCGACATCTGGCACCAGATCGCCCAAGCCCGGCACATCCAGCGCAGGTGTATCACCGCCCTTAGAGCCCAACTCATGATCATCGGTTTTGCAAAGGGTCACATCGCCCAAATCCGGCAGACCACCCGACGCATCGTTCGACGGCTCAATCGTCAGGTCGCAGCAATCTTCCACAAATTCAAAGACTTCCTTTATTTCGGCTTGCGAATCCTCGGTCGTGATTTCAATCACCCAAGCCAAAGCGCAATCGCAGGGGTCAAGCTCTGCAAGCGGGGGGACATCGGTGATCTTGGCCTCAACGTTCACCTCACCCAAGCGGCGCAACGCCTTGAAAAGCGCCGATGGCTCATTGCCTGCCGCAAACAAGTCCGCCCGGGGCTTAAATTCGATCGAATACGTGGCCGGGCCATCATCGTCTGCGCCGTCGTCACTCAGATCCGGACCCAGATCCAAGCCCAGATCCAGCACAACGGGATTGAATTCAGGCGCGTCCTCTTCCTCAATGTCGCCCGTGATGTCGAGCAGCTTTTCCTCCAACTGCGCAGACGCCGCAAGCGGGCTGTTGTCGCCCGCGCGGGCGTTCGACACCAGATCAGACAGGTTGTCGCCGCACATGCGAAAGAGCTCAAGCATCTCCCCCGTCAGATCCACATCGCCCGACCGGATCGCATCCATCGCAGTTTCAAACTTGTGAGAAAAATCGACCACAGCTTCAAGGCCGAACGCGCCCGCGCCACCCTTGATCGAATGCACCGCACGAAACACGCTGTTGACCGCTTCCCCATCCTGAGGGTCAGCCGCCAGAGCATCCAGTCCATCCTGCGTTTGTTCGAGAAGCTCTTCACACTCCTCGAAAAAACTGCTGCGAAAATCCTCTTTGTCTGACATGCGGCCCTAACCTTTGCTCGCCACGCGTTCGATGGCCCAAAGCAGCTTTTGTTCGTCGAACGGTTTCACGATCCATCCGCTGGCCCCCGAGGCACGTGCGCGGGCCTTCATGTCATCCCCCGATTCCGTGCTCAGTACCAGGATCGGCACGATGCGATCTCGCTGTCTTTTGCGGGCCGCTTCAATGAAGCCGAACCCATCCAATTTGGGCATGTTGATATCGGTGATCACCACATCGGGGTCCGTATCATCAAAGACCCGCAGCCCATCTTCACCGTCTTCGGCCACATCCACGTCAAACCCGGCGGGCCCCAACGTGGCCTGCAACAAGTTGCGCATGGTGCGGGAATCATCAATGGCGAGGATTTTGAGGCTCATGCTGGCACCTGCGGCGCGGCAATCCCCAGATCCGAAGAGTCCATGCCCAGCACTTCCACCCCGCGGATCAATGCATCAGACCCATCGACAACTGTGAAAGGTTGATCATCATGCGCCCATTGTTTGGTCGCCGAGATCAACACCTGCAGGCCAAGCGCACCCGCGCTCTTCACCCGCGCCCCATGCAACGTCAATGGTTTGCCACGATGGCTGAGCATCTCCGCCACGACTTGGGACGCGGTTGAGCCATCAAAATGCTCAGGCAGGTATAGTTTATGGTCTGGCATGCGCCCTCCTTTGGCTTTCATCCTGTGGCGTTGGCCGCCCCGCTGCCTGCGCACCGCGCGCAGTGTCCGCGCACCGATGATGTTCCACTGTCTCCTGTCCGCTGGCAGATCAGGCTCGAAATCGATTCCTGACCCGTTATTGGTCGCAACCCCCAAACAATCCGTTAAACCGAAGCCGCATTGCGATGGCCAATCCCTAAAATCCGTCCAAAGCCCAACCCGCATTCACAAAAGCCCGCCATGCAGGTGGCGTTGTCGAATTCTTAAGCCCCGCGCCGTAAACCGGGCCGCGTTAGTAGTCAGTGGACCGGTTCGTGACACGCACGCCTGCACCTTCTTGTTTCCTGATCGTTCAGGCCAATCGTTCGCGCGCGGTGCAGATGATGTCTGATCTGCGTGCGGCCTGCCCTGACGCGGCGCTGCGCCACGCCATCGATCTGTGTGATGCCCATGATCTGTCCGAACAGTCACAACCCGATCTGGTGGTGTTTGACGAAGACATCCTGCAAGAACCGGGCCTTGCGGTTTTCGTTTCGATGCTATCCGCCTTGGCCATTGACTGGGTTGTCGCCTACGGATCTGCCCCCAATGAACGCCTGCCCGCCTCGCGCCAAGTTCAGATCACCGCGCTCAAGGCATATGTCCGCCGGGGTCTGCCGTCGCGGCCTGGCCGAACCATATCTGCCAAGCCGCCATCGGCCAAAAAAGATGCGCAATCCAGATGGCGGCCGGTGGTCATCGGCGCCTCTACGGGTGGTATCGAAGCCCTCATCGAAGTGCTGTCGCGGTTTCCAGCCGCTGGGCCACCCACGCTGGTGGTGCAGCATATCAAAGGGTCGTTCATTCCCGGACTGGCAAAGAGGCTGGATCGGATCTGCGCCCCATCGGTTCGGTCCGCGGTGGAAAATATACCCTTCACGCCAGGGCATATCTATTTCGCCCCGGGTGATACCCACCACCTCGTGATCGCCCCGAACGGGCGCAGCTGCCAATTGCAGGACGGCCCGCCGCAAAACGGCCATCGTCCTTCCGTGGATGTCCTGTTCGGCTCGGCCGCGCGGGCCTGGGGGGGGGACTGCGTGGGCGTCATCCTATCGGGCATGGGGCGCGACGGCGCCGCGGGATTGCTGGATATGCGCCAACGCGGCGCCTGGACCATTGGTCAGAACAAAGACAGTTCCATCGTCTACGGCATGCCGCGCGCCGCTGCAGAAACCGGCGCGCTGACCCAAGAACTTCCGTTGCGCGATATTGGCCATGCCGTCCTCAAGGCTGCATCCAGATCACCTGGCAGCCTCCCACAGTCTGTTTCCGCGCGTTCCAGTGCCGTCACCCCGGGCTAAAAGAAAGCCAAACATGCATCCATCTGCCAGCCACCTCTTCAATGTCAAACAGGGCCAGTTTCGCGTCTCTGCCGATCCCGATGATCGCTTCTTTTGCGTGCTGGGATCCTGCATTGCGACCGTGTTCCACGACCCTGTCGCCCGCATCGGCGGGATGAACCATTTTCTTCTGCCCGGCCGCGATCCTGGTGCCACGGGGGAAGTGAAATACGGCGCCCATGCGATGGAACAGCTTGTCAATGCGCTGCTGCGTGCCGGGGCCGCCAAACACCGGTTGGAGGTCAGCCTTTTCGGCGGTGCAAAAGTGATCAAGACCGCCACCCCAATTGGTGCCAACAATGCCCGCTTTGCCGAGGATTTCGTGCGCCACGAAGGCTTCAAACTGAAAAACTGCGAGGTGGGCGGCCTGCATGGACGACGCCTTGTTTTCATGCCTGCATCGGGTGCCACCTCCATCGATGTGCTCCAAAGTGACGCCGCCTTGCCCTGCCCGGCCGAAAGCCCGCCCGCCCCGCGCCCATCCGGCAGCATTGAGCTGTTTTGACCTCCTTTGGCAAAACGTCGGAAAAAATTTGCGCCAACGTCACGGAAACTGCGGTGTTGGAAACCGGTCCTTAAAGGATTGGCGGCTATGACAGGGCGAAGTGCTCATGACCCCGCTCAACGTTTTACTGAGGATTGAACATTGATACTGCGTGCCGCGACCCTGAACACCAAAGTTGTGCTGACAACGATTGTCACCGTCATCGCGTCCATGGTGCTTTTCGCCATGATCATGGGCATGTTCCAACGCGACGCGATCCAGAAAGGCAAGGAATTTGAAACGTCCGTGGGCATCAACGTGCTGGCCGGTGCTCTTGTGCGTGACGCGCAGATCAATCCAAACGTTTCCACCCCGCGAACCGTGTCCGGCGATGACGGCGGGGTGGATGCGCTGATCTGGGATGCGCTGCCGGCGGGCGGTTTGGATGCGGTCATGGAACGGGTCAGAACGCAGGCCCGGGTCCAAGTGTCATTGCTCTCGCTTGATCCGACCACGGGGCTTTTTACCCGCGTCGCTTCATCTGTTCCCGGGCAGGAGGGTGCCGATGTATCACCCGACGTGGCCGAGCAGATCATGATTGATCTGGCCGATGAGGTGTCAGGTTTCATGGGGCACATTGACCTTGAAGGCACGAAATTCACGGCCAATTGGGTTCCGATCCAAAATGAAGCCGGCGTCCATATCGGCGCGCTGGAGGCTGCGCTGGACAGCAGCGGGATCATGGCCAAAATGCGATCCTTCGCTGTTACCTCTGCCATGGTGATCGCGATCCTCAGCGCACTGATCGCGGGCACGGTCGCCCTGGCATTGCAGCGCGTTATGAAACCGCTCAGCGACCTGCGGCAGGCCATGCAATCCATGTCTGCGGGCGATTACAGCGTCGAAATTCCCGACACGGGCGTCAAGGATGTGGTGGGCCAGATGGCCGACACCTTGCGCAACTTTCGCGAAAGCCTGGCCGAGACAAAGGCGCTTCAGGAAGAACAGGCCCGCCATTTGGCAGAGATTGAATCGCATCGGTCACAAAAGGATGTTTTTGCCGATCAACGCCGCGTCGTGGATGAGATCAGCGCGGGTCTGGAACGGCTGGCGCAGGGCGATCTGACCCGGAAAATCGAAAGCCCTGATACCAATCCCTTCCCCGCCGACTATGAAGATCTGCGCCAAAGCTACAATGACGTGCTGGATGAAATGGGGCGCACGATTGCCGATATGCATGACACCGTGGAGGCCGTGGAAACCGGGGCCAGTGAGATGCATCAGGCCTCTGATGATTTGGCCTCTCGCGCCGAAACGCAGGCCGCCACGTTGGAGCAATCTGCGGCAGCCATCAACGAACTGACAGAAAGCGTCAAAAGTACGAGCGACCGGGCAGACAAGGCCGAAAAGGCAGGGCGGGACAACCGCAATATGGCTGAAAGCGGGGCCAAGGTTGTGCGCGACGCGATGGATGCCATGAACCTGATCGAAAACAGTTCCGACAGCGTGCGTCGCATCATCAGCGTGATTGACGATATTGCCTTCCAGACCAATCTTCTGGCTCTCAATGCCGGGGTCGAAGCGGCACGCGCAGGCGACGCAGGCAAAGGATTTGCCGTCGTGGCCTCCGAGGTGCGATCGCTGGCGCAACGGGCCTCTGAATCAGCCACTGAAATCGGTCAACTGATCACTAGCAGCGCCACCCATGTGGAAAAGGGCAGTCAATTGGTCAAAGACACCGGTGAACGGTTGGAAATGATCCTGAAAAACACGGTCGAAATGCAGGGCGTCATGTCCGATATCGCTGTCGCGGCGCGCGAACAGGCCCTCGGCATTGATGAGATCAACAATGGCGTCAATCAGCTTGACCTCGTGACCCAGCAGAACGCCGCAGCAGCCGAACAGGTGAATGCCTCGTCCACCACGCTGAACCAAAAGTCGTCGGAACTGGCGCACAGCCTCATCAGGTTCAAAGTCACCCGGTCAGAAAGCGCGACGAACACCCCGATCGAAATGCCGTCATTTGCCCGCAACCATGACCCCGACGCCCGGCATTTCGCCACAGCAGAAATGACCGGAGCATCAGGCGCCGAAGTGCCTCACACAAAAATCCCCATGACTGAAGAAGAACTGGACGCATTTCAGCACGACGAAGAACAACGCTTCGCCGACTTCCGCGGCTTCTAGATGGGTCCGGGCCGATCAGAGCCCGGATGCTTTGCCCGTCAGTTTCGCCAGCGCACCTGTCATCATCTCAAGATATTTGGCATCTGCTGAAATACCGCCCAGGTTTTCGAACATCGCGCGCGGGTTTTCATAGGCCAACCAAACCTGCCCGGCCCCATCCTGATAGACCAAAACCTTCAAAGGCAGGAAAAGCCCGGCCATCGGATCATCCTGCATCGCGGGCGTGCCCAGCTTGGGATTGCCAAAGATCAACAGCTGCGACGGCGGGAGATCCAAATCCACCTTCGCCGCCCCGCCCGCGTGATCCACGCGTGCAAAGACCGTCGCACCCGCGGCTGTCACTGCGGCCTCCAGCGCATCCATCGTTGTGACCACATCACCTGCCGCCTTCACCCGCAAAAGATCATCCGACTTGGCCCAACCCGGCATGGCCAGCGCGACAAAAGCCGCAAAAAGAACAAACCGCATCATTGTGAATCCTTCCATTCTCAAATTCCTGATGCCCATCCTCTGGCATATCCACCGGTTTGACCATAAACATCCCTGTGAAACACAGGCCCGGGCGGCAAAGACATGCTCAAGACCCGCATCATCCCCTGCCTTGACGTCGCCGATGGCCGCGTCGTCAAAGGCGTGAATTTTGTCAATCTGCGCGACGCAGGTGACCCCGTGGATGCCGCACGCGCCTATGACGCGGCGGGCGCGGATGAATTGTGCTTTCTCGATATCAACGCCACCCACGAAAACCGCGGCACGATGTTCGACGTGGTGCGCCGCACGGCCGAGGCCTGCTACATCCCGCTGACCGTGGGGGGCGGCGTGCGCACCCATGAAGACGTGCGCGACCTGCTGCTTGCAGGCGCCGACAAGGTCAGCTTCAATTCGGCGGCCGTCGCCAACCCGGATGTGGTGGCAGAGGCCGCCACCCGTTTCGGCAGCCAATGCATCGTCGTGGCCATCGACGCCAAAACCACCGCGCCCGGCAAATGGGAAATTTTCACCCATGGCGGGCGCAAACCCACTGGCATCGACGCGGTGGAATTCGCCCTGACGGTCGCGGCCAAAGGCGCGGGCGAAATCTTGCTGACCTCGATGGATCGCGACGGCACGCGCGCGGGCTTCAACCTGCCCCTGACCCGCGCCATCTCGGACGCTGTGTCCATCCCTGTGATCGCATCCGGCGGGGTCGGCACGCTGGACCACCTGGTCGACGGCGTGCGCATGGGCGGCGCATCGGCCGTCCTAGCCGCGTCAATCTTCCACTTTGGCGATTTCACCATTGCCGAGGCAAAAGCCCACATGGCCGCTGCTGGCATCCCCATGAGGTTGGGCGCATGACCCTTGACGATCTGGAAGCCATCATCAAATCCCGCGCGCAAGCCGCACCCGATGACAGCTGGACCGCCAAATTGCTCGCCAAGGGCCCAGAGAAAGTGGCGGAAAAATTCGGCGAAGAGGCCGTCGAATGCTTGATTGAGGCCGTCCGCGGCGACACCGCCCGCCTCACGTCGGAGGCCGCGGACGTATTGTTCCACCTGCTGGTCATGCTGCATGCGCGCGGCGTGTCCATCCGGGATGTGATGGATGAACTGGCCACCCGCCAATCCCAATCCGGCCTTGCCGAAAAAGCCGCCCGCGACCCAAAATCCTGAACACAAACACGTCGTGCCAATGCGGACGCGATGCCCTCGCACTCCCGCTCTGACATTCAGACTGGATTTTGTAACCGTTCTGACCGATACTCGCGCCTACCGCATAAAAAAAGCGCCCAGAACAAAGTCTGGGCGCAGTCGCGGAACGAGGGACAGTGAAGGGTGGTGCCGGTGTTCCGTACCGGCATCCCTGACACTCAGATAGGTCTTAATTTTGAAATTCAAAGACCCCGTCAAAAACCTGTGATCAGCGCCACGGGTCAAACCGCGGCTCAATCAAAGATATCTTCGATCTCGTCAAAGATATCTTCCAAAACACGGCGAAACATTGGCTTTTTCTTCCGTTTTTTCTTGATTTTGCGGTCTTTGGACCCCCAAGCCGCCCGCGCCGCCGCTGCTGCGGTGACCGGTTTGGACACCTTGGCCTTACCCACTTTTTTCGATTTACTTTCAACCGGCTGCGGCATGAATTTCATATCGTGCAGCGGCGCCCCACAGGCCGAACAGGCCAATTCATGGCGCACTTCATCAAAGACCAGCACAGACCGGGTGCCGCAATAGTTGCAGGTTGCAATTTTTTTGCCCATGTCAGCGCCTTTCACATCCTTGGGTTCAATAAAAGCCGCCAACGCGCCGCTTCAAGGGGCCCTCACTGCGCCCTTGTCACGCTCGGCTGGCATATAGGGCAACCGCCGCTGCATTCGACACGTTCAATGACCCAAATCCGCCTGCAAAGGGGATCCGTACCAACCGGTCCACGGTTTCGCGGGTTTTGGCGCGCAGACCCGGCCCTTCGGCCCCGAACACGAGCGCCACGGGGCGATCCCCCAGTTCCTCAAGTGCCGCTTCCAGCGTCGCTTCCGCCTCCCCCGCAAATCCAAGCACGACATAGCCCATGGTTTGCAGATCCGTGATCGCCTGGCTCAGATTGCGCACCTTGAGATAAGGCTGACGTTCCAACGCGCCGCTGGCGGATTTGGCAAGGGCACCTGTTTCCGGCGCAGAGTGATGGCGCGGCGCCACCACGGCAGAGGCGCCAAACACCTCCGCCGATCGCAAAATCGCGCCGACGTTATGCGGATCGGTCACGCGATCCAGCAAGACCGTCCGCAGGGGCCCCGTGCCGCCGCGCAGACACACATCCTCCAACGTGCCCCAATCCAGCGGGCGCACTTCCAAGGCCGCGCCCTGATGCACCGATTGCGGATCAATGGGGGCCTGAAAGCGCCGCGGATCGACCACTTCGGCCTCAAGGCCTGCCTCCGCTATCGCCTCCGCCAGCTTGGCAGCAGCGTTTTGCGTGACGATCAACCGGCGCTTTTCCCGCGCGGGATTCAGAAGCGCATCGCGCACGGCGTGCAGGCCAAAAAGCCACACAGTGTCATCGCGCGCGGCTTTCTTGGCTTGTTCCTTGGCGACGACCCAATCCGGTTTTTTGGCAGCCATGCGTGGCGTTTCCTTGCAAAATCAAAGCGCGCGCACCATGCGCTGACGCGCGTCCCGCGTCCAGTTGTTTTGTCGCCGTTTTTCGGGTTGACGGGTCGCAGCCCCACCTCTAGGAAAACGCGTCAGTGGGCGACAGGCCGCAAGGTGTGGCAGGGGACTGTAACTCCCTCGCGGAGACGCACGCTAGGTTCGATTCCTAGGTCGCCCACCAACGTCATTTCGCGCAGCGGAATGACGAACACTCTCTCAACCAGCATCACCCAAGCGGCAGTCGTTTCGCAAAAACGATGAGAGCGGCGATCAAACGACCTCACGCTCCTCCTTCCCACCAAACAACACACGATCCACAGATAATGGCCCCGCGCCCCGGAACACCAGGTACAGCAGCAAGAACACCCAAAACGCCCGCTGATCTAAAATCGCTGCGTCAGCGACATTGTCGAACCACGCCCCCGCGCTGGCGTCATGGCCCACAAGATCGGTCAGGCTTTGCACCACGACGAACCCGATCATGCCAAAGGCCGCCGCCCGCGTGAACAACCCCACAAGGATGAGCGTGGGCAAGATAAATTCCGCCCATGTCCCGGCCAATATCACCGCTTTCTGGAACGTCGTGGCCTGCGTGATGTCATAGCTGACCTCAATCGCCGCTTTGGGAAACATCTGGGCGAATGCATTGAAACTGGGCGAAAACAGGCTGCCAAACCCATCCACTTTGGTCAGACCCGAATTGATGAAATACCAAAACAGGACGGCGGCGAAGACGAACCGCGCCAGCGTGGTCATCACCGGCACCGTGAACGGCTCAGCCCAGGCAAATGCTGCGTCGGGCAAGGACAAGATGGACTTCATGGGGTGTCTCCGATGTCAGAAATGGCCGCCTGGCCGATGAGAAGGGTCAAGGTTTGGGTCAGGTCAAAGCCCGGCACCTCTGCCGTGGCCTGGGCCAGCGCGTCGCCCAAGGCGTCCCCGCGCAAAAGCCCTGCGATGAAGGCCCCGCCGCCCGCAGGCAACAGATGCGGCGCGGGGTCAAACCCGGGCCGCAGGATCACCACATCCTCGGCACCGGCCTGAGGTTTCGGCGCGCCCGGGTCCCGGTTGAACCGCCAGATCGCATGAATGGGCCAGCGCGAGAGCACCAACCGCAGCGACGGCACCAGCGTCAGCCGCGCCTGCATCAGCGCCTCTGGCGACAGCGCTCCCAACGCAGATGGGTCCACCGGCACCGCGTCTTCCGCGTGGTAACTTTCCCGGATCGCAATTTCCAAACGCGCCACATCCGGCAGGTACTGGATCCCTGCCACAGGCGCATATCCCGCCAGAAATTCAGGCATTTCAGCGCCATAGAACATCATCAGCGGCGATGACGGTGGATGCGCCCGCGCAAAATCACCCGCTAGAATTTTGAAATTTTCCGCCCCCACCAGCCGCAGTATCACAGGGAACGCCACTTCCAACGCCTCGATCAGCGACACGATCACGTTGTTGCGGTAGACATCGAACCGCCGCCCCGCCGCGCGGCCTTGGCCATCGCTCAACCCCTCGGGTCGGGGCGCATGCGGATCAAAGATCGCATCCGTGAAACATGTCTGGGAAATGGTCATGGGGCGTCAGGCGTGAACTGGTTGCAGGTATTTGGCCGCCCGCGCAGCCTCCGCCCGCAGAACCGGCCAGTCGGGCACATCTGTGTCCCACTCAATCAGCGTGGGCCGGGGGCCAGAGCGTGCAATCGTGTAACCATAAAGCGCCCAAACGGGATCGGCCACCTCCGCCCCGTGACTGTCAATCAGCAGGGGCGCGCCGTGGTCGTCTTCATCCTCATCATGGCCGCCCAGATGCATCTCCCCCACATGCTGCATAGGGAAGGCATCGATATAGCTTCCTGCGTCCATGCCAAGATTGGTGGCACTGATGAACACGTTGTTGACATCAAGCAGCAACCCGCAGCCCGTGCGCCGCGCCAGGTCTGTCAGGAAATCCGTCTCCGACATCGTGCTTTCGTCAAAGGCGAGATAAGAGGACGGGTTTTCCAGCAGCATCCGCCGGCCCACGACCTCTTGCACCTCATCAATATGGTCCGCGACCCGCGCCAGCGTGGCTTGGGTGTAGGGCAGCGGCAGCAGGTCATTCATGAATGACGTGTCATGGGTCGACCAGGCCAGATGTTCAGAAAAACTGGCCGGTTTCACCCAACCGCACAGCTTTTTCAGCCGCGCCAGATGGTCCGGGTCCAACCGCCCCTCGGCCCCAATGGACAGGCCCACACCGTGAACGGAAATCGGAAACCGCTCTGCCAAGGCAGACAATTGCGCAATCGGGCGGCCACCATCGCCCATGTAATTCTCGGCGTGCACTTCCAGCCACGCGACCGTGCCCGGATCCTCCTGAAGGGCGGTGAAATGATCAGCCTTGTAGCCCACGCCGGGGGCCAGCGGCAGATCCGTGTGGCGCGATGTATCGTCCAGCATATCACGTCTCCTTCGATAAAGGCGCTGGCCCCGCATCACACGGGGCCAGCCATTGGGTTAGGCCGGCAGATCGCGATCCAGCTCTTCCAAAGAGCCTTCGCGCGCTGTGCCATCTGCCATCGCCGGCAGGTCAATATCCGTGCAGGTGCCAGAATCCACCAGCGTCCAGGCGTTGCCCTGGTAATCCACGGTGGATGTGCCCGCACATGTGGTACCCGGGCCCGCCGCGCAATCATTTTCGCCCGCCAGAGAGATGCCAAAGCACTTCTCTTTGGCTTGCGCTTGCACGGTGGTTGTCATGGAAGCGGTCAGCGCAGCAGCAACAGCACCGGCGACAGCAAGGCTTTTGGGATCGATCGACATCTTGTCTCCTCTCATCGATAAAAACGGTCGGGGCCACAGGTTCGGTGTGACGCCATAACAGTAATGGGTTTGGATGACCTACATCCAGAGACCTGCGTCAAATATAACAACAATGTCAGCCCACGTGACCATGCTGAAAGATGACGCATCGCGCGACCGGCGGTGAATTGCTGTGGATTTTCACAATTTGGCCGCGGGCGATCACAGGTCGGTTAGGCCCCTATCTTTGCACCGCGCCCCGCGTCATATCGGGCGCACCAGTCAACACCCCATCCACATGACAAGGAGCGTTTCCATGAAAAAACTTCTCACTTCGGCGGCTGCATTCGCCATGCTGACAGGCGCGGCCTTCGCGGGCCCACAGTACATTGATGAAACGGGTTATGCCGTATCCGGCTATGATGTTGTGGCCTATTTCGATCTGGATCAGGTCGCTGTCGGACAGGCACAACCGGCAGGCGTGAAGGGCAAAGCCGACATCACCGCTGAATATAATGGCGCCACGTTCGCCTTTTCCTCTGAGGCCAATCGCGACGCGTTCCTCGCCGATCCCGCCCGCTATGCCCCTCAATATGACGGGCACTGCGCCTACGGCGTCTCCAAAGGCGGCAAGGTGCCGGGCAATCCCAACCTGTGGCGCATTGTGGATGACAAGCTTTACCTGAACATCACGCCTGTCGTGGTGGGCTTCTGGGAAGAAGACATCCCCGGCAACATCAACCTCGCCGAAGGCAACTGGGGCGGGATTGAAGGCGCTGATGCCTCCACCAACACCATCCCCAAATTCACATCGAAAGCCCCGCTGCAAAACTGATGTGACCGTCAAAGAAAGGCCCGCCATGCATCCGGGTGGCGGGCCTTTTTTGTTTTATAAACATCCGCAAATAGGCGGGTCAGGCCAACAGGATCAACGCCGTTTGTGTTTGGGCTTCCACGTATCCAGCCACGCCCGCACGCGCCCCCGCCGCGCCGCAACCGCATCCCCGGCGGCATCGAACCCGTCGCCGATATCGTCAAAGACCGGATCAATCCGCCCCGTCCGAAACCGCCGCCACGCAAGCCGCACCAACAGCATAAGCACCACAAATCCAACGATGATCACCACATTGAGCCACGGAAACGCCGTCTTCGCATCTGGCCCTTCCACGCGCCACACCGACACCGCATTGGGAAAGATCGAAATCAGCTCATTGCGCCAGCCATAGTGCTTGATCGCCACCCATTTGGGCGTCTCGACCGTGGATTTCAGATCAGAGGCTTCCGCCTGCAGGTTCGAGGTGTCGAATTTGAAGTAAGGCGGCCAGCCCCAGCCGGTGTCTTCATTGCGATAGACCATGATCCGGCCATTGGGGTAGACCGTCTGAATGAAGAACACATCACGATTGGCCAGCGTTTCGTCATTGCCCACATCGGGCGCGGCCCAAAAAATCGAATTCTCCCCGAAATCGATCCGCTTCTCATAGGTGTCCGTCACCCGCACCACATCCGTTTGCGGCAAGGTATAGTGAAACACCGCGACGGTCAGCAGCACCAAAAGGATCCGTATCGCCCATTTTACGTAGACCATCGGCGCCCCCTCAGTGGAAATTCGTGAAGTAAATGATCGCGATCACGATCGTCACCGGCACGACATAAACACCCCAGATCAGCTTGCGCCGCAGCGATCCTTCATATTCCTTCAGACCGGCCTCGATATAAGCCTCGCGATCCCCCGGTCGCCCCGCCTCCTCATACCATTCCTCCAGCTTGCCTTTCCGAACCGACCGCGAATAGAGCGACAGGCAGAAATAGATCACCGTCAGCGCGATGAAGCCAAAAATCGCAAGCCTTGCAAATGCCACCATACGTTACCGCCCCCTGTTAACCGGCCCCCAAGGCCCCACCAGATCCACCATGGCATCAAGCTCCGATTTCGGCTCAACCTCCATGCCGGGTTCATGGCCAAAGAGTGCCTCGCGCGCGCCTAGTTTGTCCACCTGATATTCACGGGTCAAATAGCTGACCACGTAGTCTTTCTTGGCCTCCGTCCAGCCCGCGTAAAGCTGATAAAACAGCTCCTTATGGCAGATGAACAGCTGCCGGAAATCCTTCGGCGCCAGCTCCGACAGCAACATATTCACCAGATCCGCATCCTTGTGATCCGCCGCGCGCAGCGTATAGAAATAGGCCGGGCTTTCGGCTGGGATCGTGGGCCACGGTCCATCATTCTCCGCCCAGTTCACAAGTGCGGCCAGCAAATGAAACTCCTCGGGCAGTTTATCCGCATGGGCCCGCGCCAACCGCCGCATGTCGCTTTTGGATCGGTCGGTGAGTTGGGTCCCTTCCCCCGCCAGCGCATTGACCAGAATGAAATCCATTTTCTGGCGCAGCACCGCCGCCGCATCGATCCCCCGCGCCTTCACGATGGGCTCCACCAACCCGTTCACATCCAGATAATTTGCCACCCGATCCCGATCTGACAGGTCCATAATGTATTCCACCGGCACATCCTCGGGCGCGTCGCCCACCGCGATCACCCCCGGCAACTCCAGGTCTTGGAACACGTAAAGCCCGCCAAAATGCGCCGTCCAGAAATTGCGCTGCTCAAATGCCATCTCGTCGAGCTCCACCGGATTGCGCAGGATATCCCCCGTCTCCCCCGCCAGCGCGATCATTTCAGCAATGAGCACATCATCAAACCACGCGTCTTCTTCGTTCAGAAACCGCTCCACCTTGCCATCCAGCTCTGATGCCCGCCGGATCCGCCCATTCGTCGTATCCGCCTCCACCTTGATCGTCCGGATATCGAAAAGTCTCGCGGCGGAATTCAGCGAAAACACCGAATTCACCAACTCCCCCGCGACAGCATCTCGCGCCGTCAGCGCAAAAAGCGCGCTCTCATTGGCCTCAATGAACTGCTTGAGGATCGACCGAGAGGTGGAAAACTTCGCATCCAAAAGCGGTGCCCGCTTCTGCTCAGTCGTCAGCAAGATAAACTGCCGATTGACCCCCTGATGGTTGAGGTACAGCGCATCCCCCAACTCATGCCCCACCTCCGGGGAATAACCCGAAATATCAATGTAGAAATCCGTGAGGCTCGTGGTCTTGCCCGTCAAATGCTCCAGTGCCCGATTATACCGCTCCACCAACGCGGGCGAGGCCACATGCACCAGATTGCCAAACATCAGCCCAGAGGTAATGAGCCGCTCCATCAAACTCTCCCCAACGGACCAATAAAAGCGCTTTCGATAGGCCCCGGTCTGGCGATCCCAATCTTAAGCAAGGGCGCTTTATCGTGACGTCCCGCTGAGCGGTTGAACGGCGCGCCCACGTCACCATTTCGCCAGGCCCTGGGTGGGGCCTGACGAAGGCGCGGCGCGCTACGCGCTTGATTCCGCGCCCGGGCACATAACCCAAACTCCATCACACCCCGTCCCGCACCTTATCTTTCCCTCTCAACCGCTCCACCCGTTGCGCCGCATAGAGCCAATACATCACCAACAACGGCCCCCACAGTATCGCACTCCGGATCGACCCGCCCAGCGCCAGCGCCACCATGCCGCCAACACCATGGATCTCCAACCCGGTGGCCAAATCCCGCGTATCAAACATCAGAAAAACCAGAATGCCCAGCGCGATCATCACCCCCGCCGACACCCCAACCCCAAGCGCCACACGCCTATGCGACCGCGTCTCCCTCGGGATCAGCACATACGGCACCAAAATCGCCGCGCCACCGAGCACAAAAAGCGGCACCCCAATCCACCAAAGCGCACTCACCGCGCATACCGCCAGATGAGCGGCAGCACGAGCGCCAAAAGAGGCCCCGCAAACGCCCGATACGACACCTGCACATTCCACCCGACAAACGCCACCCAAGACCCATTAAACAGCAGCAAGGACTCCTCAATCGGGGCCCCCTCAAACCCCATTCCCGTCCGCACGCCAACCTGCAGGCCCAACAGCAAAACCACCGCCCCAATGAGCCCCCAAACACCCCACCTAAGCGGCATCAACGCCCCCAAAACCAACGCCAACCCAACCGTCACCCAAAGCAAAATCATCCCAAACCTCCCTCAAACACCCCAAACAGAGCGCCTTCACCTGGCCCCGGCCTGGCGATCCAAACCTCTGATCAGCAGCACTTTATCCCCCGGCCCCGCCGACCCTCCGAGCGACATCCTGCAATTGCCAATTCGCCAGGCCCTGGGTGGGGCCAGGCGAAGGCGCGGCGGGCTAAAGCCCTTGATTCCGCGCCGGAAGTGCACGACTTAGCACCTGTAAAAGTCATTTGATGCCGCTCGAAGGTACTAGGAACAGTTCAAGTTAGTCTCGTTCCTGAAAATATACCGGCGTCAGACTATTTTCCGGTCGCCCGGCAAAGCCAGAACTCACCCTCTTTGGTGTCCTAACAAAAGTTCTGCGACCAAGAGGTTTAAACAAGAGTTCTCCAGCGAAGCGGGCATGCGTTTCAGAGAGCCAGCGGGTTGCGTCTAAGTTCCATGATAGCCAAGACCTAAATCGCTTATCACGTTCTTCTTTGGTTGCGACGTCAGCCCATCTTCTGTCCAAGCGCGCATGAAACATCACTGCCTCACCCATTGGATAAAATTCGTTTCCGTTCTGCTTCGCCGTATACATGTTGCAATCCATAGAACGTGGAACGTGTTTCAAGTTCTTTTTTGCGGCTTTAAACGAGTAGTGATTTGTCGCTTCATTCCTTACGTCACGAGCTGTTAGATAACCCTCGCCTTCGCTTACCTTGCCGAAGTCCAAGATAGCTGTTTCTGTTAACTCCTTTAGCGTTTCATCTTTTAAGAAAGTTGTTTTCTTTCCTTTGGCAATGAATTCAACAGCTTCAAACAGACGCGAGCTCCAAGTTCTGAGAACAACAAAACGATGAATATTGATTGCACTATTAACAGCCTTGTCATCCGTCAGATCATGCTCTTGAGCCAAGTAGATTTTACGAAGCGCATTCACTTCGCTTACGGCATAGCTCAGTACAGAAATCGCAGCGACGTGGTCTTCCGGAATCTGCTCAAGGTCTTTCCAGTCAAGATTAAAGACTTCGTAATGTGCAAAACGGTCGTTACCCACCCTTCCCCTCCAAATACCGCATCTTCGCCTCTTCCATCCGCCCCATATCCCGAACAGCCGCTTCAATCGCCGCCTCATCGGACTTATCCGCATACCTGAACTCTGAATCCGCGTACCGGTTGATCTCCTGCAC
>JBCBAT010000024.1:0-47988 GCA_038532355.1 Pseudomonadota bacterium
ATGACGCGGTGATCATTGGGGGCGGCGGGCATGGGTTGGCCACTGCCTACTATCTGGCAAAAAACCATGGGATCACCGCGTCATATGAGGCCTGCAACTTGGGCGAACGCCACGCCTGCGCCCAGCCTTTATGGCCGCGCAATCCTTCCTTGAAGAGGTTCCATGCAGAATAGCGAGTCATCTGTACACATCTGTACAGAGGTGTTTTGCTGTGTAAAGGAATTTGTCAGTAAGTCCTTCGGCGCGGAATCAAGGCGCCTCGCGCCGCCGCGCCTTCGCCTGGCCCCACCCAAGGCCTGGCGAAATGGCAACTACAGAGCGTCGCCCGTATGGAGTCCGGGAACCAAGGGATAAAGCGCTGCTGAACTAAGCTTGGATCGCCAGACCGGGGCCTGACGAAGGCGCTCTGTTAGGAGCCAGACAACCAATCAAACACCAATCGCGCCTGGTCCGAGGCCTCATTGTGCTGCGCGATGTAGAAATCCAAAGGGGATGGCAGCGCATCAGGCAAAAGCTTCACAAGCCGCCGGGAGGCCACCAGATCCGCCGTCAGCCCATCCCAGCCCAGGACCGCGCCCATCCCGTCCCGCGCGGCTTGCAGTGCGATGACGTAGTTGTTCACCCGGTGCGACATCTGCAACGGGCCGGTATAGCCAAGCGCGCCCGCCCATTCTTCCCACGAGGTCCAGTTGTTTTCCGCCATTTCCAAGTGGATTAGGGGGATTTGGCCCAGCTCGGAAATGGACGTGACACCATGTTCGGCCACAAATTCGGGGCTGGCCAGTGCCGTGATCGTATCCCGAAAGAGCGCGCGGCACGGCGCGGGTTCCAGCGCCATATCGCCATAGTGAATGGACAGATCGCAATTGCCCGCATCGCGCCGCATGTCATCCACAGCCTGATTGACCGCGATGCGGGGATGGGCGCGCCAGAAACTGGCCAAGCGCTGGGTGAGCCAGAGGGAACTCACAGCGGTCGTGGAGTGGATGGTGACGGCGGCAGGCCGGGCGCGGGACTTGAGTTGATCCAGCGCGTCGCCCACATGATCAAACCCGCGTTGGATGGCCACCAGCAAGTAGGCGCCTTTTTCCGTCAACTCCACGCCCCGATTGTGTCGGTCAAAGAGCGCGGTGCGCAAATCGCCCTCCAGCGCCTTGATCTGGTGGCTGACGGCGGCGGGCGTCACGTTCAGTTCGCGTGCGGCGGCCTTGAAGCTGACATGGCGGGCGGCGGCTTCGAAACTGACGAGGGCGCGCAAGGGCAGGTGGGTGTAGCGTGTGTCTGGCATTAGCTCAGCTAACCTGACGGAAATCTTTTTGCAATTGCGGGATGGACGGATCGGAGGATTATCGGGAACACTCGTGATGAGAAAAAACATCTGCAGGGTTCAGGATATGAAAAGCCATACGAAAGTCGTTGTTGTCGGGGGCGGGTGCCTTGGGGCGTCTTTGCTTTACGGTCTGACGGAGCACGGGATTGATGACTGCGTGATGCTGGAACGCACGCAGCTGACCGCTGGGTCTACCTGGCATGCTGCCGGGTTGCTGGTGACGTTTGTGCGTTCCCACAATGTCTCCAAAATGACGTTGGAGACGATCCGGATTTATTCGGAGGTGGAAAAGAAGCTGGGCACCTCGGTCGGGCTGCGGCAGGTGGGGCAGTTGCGGATTGCGAATACGCAGGAGCGTTGGGATGAGTTTCAAAGCTATCTGTCGGTGGCTGAGGCGGCGGGCGTGCCGTGCAAGCTGCTGACGCCCGAAGAGATCGCGGAGGTTCATCCGCTGCTCAATCAGAATGAGAATATCAAGGGCGGCATCCTGCACACCGAAGATGGCTATGTGAACCCGGCAGACATCACGCAAGGGCTTGCGAAACTGGCACGCGATGCGGGCGCGAAGGTGTATCAGAACACCGAGGCGCAGGGGTATGAGAAGCTGGAGAATGGCCATTGGAAGGTGATCACCAACCAAGGGGACATCACCTGCGAACACCTCATTTTCGCCACTGGCAACTACGCGCGGGAAAATGCCCGCCGCGTGGGGCTTGATCTGCCCTGCATTCCGATTGTGCATCAGTACTGGACGACGGAGCCGGTACCGGAACTGGTCGAACGCCGCAAGAATGGTGAACGGGAATATCCCATTCTGCGGGATGAGGATTACGGCGCGTATCTGCGCGAGGACACCGGCGCCATTCAGTTTGGGCCGTATGAGTTTGAAGGCGATCTGAAGCTATTCGCCACAGACCGCGTGCCGCCTGACTTCGGCGCGGACCTGTTGCCCGAGGATTTTGAAGCGGTGGAGACGCAGTGGGAACGCGCGCTGGAACGCGTGCCCACGCTGGGCGAGGTGGGCATCAAGGCCAACACCCGTGGCCCCTTCCAGATGACGCCAGATGAGTTGCCACTGGCAGGCCCTGCACCGGGCCATGAGAACCTGTGGCTGGCCGAAGGGATGCCCGGCGGGATTCTGTGGGGCGGCACGGTGGGCAATTCGATTGCCAAATGGATTGCCTATGGCGACCCGGGCATTGATATGTCCGAACTCGACCCGCGCCGGTTTGGCGATTACGCCTCCAAGCGCTGGACGATGGACAAGGTGCGCGAAACCTGGGGCACGCATATGCATGCCCATATCCCCGGAGAGGATTTCCCCTCGGCCCGCCCCATGCGCACCGTGGGATCCTATGACCTGCTCACCGCCCAAGGTGCCGTCTGGACGCTGTTCAACGGCTACGAATTCCCCCGCTGGTTCGCGCCCACGCCCGAAAAGGCGATCCCCGAACATTCCTTCCGCCGCACGGCACATATGGAATACGTGCAGGAAGAGGTGCGCACGACGCGGGAGGAGGCGGGCTTCATCGACATGTCGCCCATGACCAAATTCCTCGTGGAGGGGCCGGGGGCGGCGCAGTGGCTCGATGGGCTGATGGCCAACAAGCTGCCAAAGCAGGGGCGGATGACGCTGTCACTGGCGCTGAATGCCAAAGGCGGGATGGATGCGGAATACACCATTGTGCGGCTGGCAGAGGATAAGTTTTACCTCGTCAGCACGCCCAACGGCCAGCGCTACAACTGGGATCAGTTGAGCCGCGTAATGCCCCGCGATGGGTCTGTGACAATGACGGACATCTCGGAGCAGTACGGTGTGGTCGCGCTCGCCGGGCCAAAGGCGCGGGAGATTTTGCAACCGCTGACCGACAATGACCTCAGCAATGAGGCCTTCCCTTGGCTCACCGCGCAGATCGGTGAGGTGGGCTATGCCAAAGGGGTGCATCTCTTGCGCGTCAGCTACACCGGAGAGCTGGGGTGGGAGTTGCATCACCCGGTGAACTACAACCGCCATATCGTGGATCAGTTGTTGAAGGCGGGTGCGAAGCCCTTTGGGGCTGAGGCGTTGGAAAGCATGCGCCTGGAAAAATCCTACCGCGCGATCAACCGTGAGATTTGCAAGGATATGACGCCCTACGAGGCGAGCCTTGATCGGTTTGTCGCCATGAAAGAGAAGATCGGCGGGCAGGTGGCGGAGCGTGATTTCGTGGGCCGGGGCGCGTTGGAGGCGCAGATGGCCAATGGCGCGTTCAACCGTCTGGTCACCTTGAAACTGCCCCTGCGCGACACCTCCGTTATCGCCCATGAAAGCGTCTGGAAAGACGGGGAGATTGTAGGCCGCGTCACCTCGGGCGGCTATTCCTACCACTGCGAACATGACATCGCGATGGCGTTGGTGCCTGAAGAGCTGACAAGCCCAGGCAGCACGATGCAGGTCAAAGTGCACGCGGAACTGCGCGAGGCGGAGGTGATCGACACGTGCGCCTACGACCCAACCAGCGCGCGTGCGCGGGCCTAAAGGAGACGGAAAATGAGCCGAGAACAGACACGCACCCGCGCCCGAACCAAAGGTGGCCGCGCCGCCCGCGTTTCCGCCCGCACCAACCCGCCGCCGGTCTACCTGCCGACGCTCAACCGTGCCGTGGGGCCGATTGATCTGCTGGGGCCGGAGGGGGTGGAGAAAATCCACAATGCTGCCATGACCATTCTGGAGACGACGGGGATTGAGTTTCGCGATCCCGTGGCGCTGAAGGACTGGGCCAAGCACGGCGCGGATGTGGATGGCGAACGGGTGCGCATTGGGCGTGACATGCTGATGGATCTGATTTCCTCCGTGCCCGAAAGCTGGGGCTATGCCGCGCGCAATCCGGAGCGGTCCATGCGCGTGGGCGGGCGCGATACGGTCTTTGCCAACGCCTATGGTGCGCCGTTCGTCTACGGGCTGGACGGTAAGCGGCGACCTTCGATGCTGGCGGATGCCCATAACTTCTTCAAAATGGCGCAGATGGCGCAGGCCATGCATGTGCCGGGCATCCTGCCGGTGGAGCCGCAGGATGTGCCCGTCCCACATCGGCATCTGGAGTTGATGCATGCTGCGCTGACGCTGACGGACAAACCGGTGAAGGGGTCCGTGCTGTCCGAGACTGCCGCCCGGGATTGTGTGGAGATGGCCCGCATCGTCTTCGGGGAAGAGTTTGTCGACGACAACGTGGTCATGGCCGCCCTTCTCAACTGTAACACGCCGCTGGTGTGGGATGAAACCATGCTGCAAAGCCTGCGCGTTTATGCATCGGCGAACCAACCTTGCTTGCTCTCGCCCTTTGTCTTGGCCGGGGCCTCCACACCCGCGAGCCCCATGGGGGGTGTAGCGCTGCTCATCGCTGAATCGCTGGCAGGCATGGCCTATTCCCAGATCATCCGGCGCGGTGCGCCCATGGTGTTGGGCGTGGCGATCATGGGCGTGTCGATGAAAACCGGTGCGCCGATGATGGGGTCGCCTGAGCCGGGCCTGATGAACCTTCTGGTCGGTCAGATGGCGCGGCACTACGGCGTGCCGTGGCGGACCTGTACGATGTGGACCGGGTCGAAATCGGCGGACCTGCAGGCCGGCTTTGACAGTGCAAACACGATGTGGCCGGTGCTTCTGGGCGGGTGCAACTACATCGTGCACTCGGCGGGGTTCGTGGAAGGCGCACTGGGGGTGAGTTACTCCAAATGGGTGCAGGATGCCTATCAGTTGGAAAGCTACCACCGCTTTTTCAGTGGGCTTCAGGAAGAAGATATCGACGCGCTTTTGGCGGATGTGTCGCAAATCGGGCCGGGCGGGCATTTCCTTGGCACAGATCATACGCGCGAAAACCCGATGGTCATGAACCCGCTGCAGAACAATGACAGTTTTGAGCAATGGTTCGATGAGGGCGCGCGGAACGCCGATGAGGTGGGCCGTCTGGCGGCAGAGCGGATGATTGAGAATTATGTGAAGCCGCCGATGGATGTGGATCAGGCGGGCGCTTTGGATGAGTTCGTGGCGAAGAAGAAGATTGCGTATTCGGCTTGATGTAGCGCGTTCGACAGGCCCCGGTCTGGCGATCCTGACGCCAAGCGAGGGCGCTTTATCGTGACGCCCCGCTGAGCGATAGGACAGCACGCGGGCGTCAACACTTCGCCAGGCCCTGGGGGGGGCCAGGCGAACGCGCGGCGGCCCAAGGGCCTTGATTCCGCGCAAGCGCTGAATTCAAATAATTCCGAAAGGAAGAGGGCCATGGACACGCAAAATATTTCACTCAATCAGGTGCGCCAACTTGCCAAATCCTGGCTCGCCGCCTCGGGAATGGACGACAGGGGCAGCGATGTGCTCGCCGACCTTGTCACCCTATCCGAACGCGACGGGCCGCGCAGTCATGGGCTGCGGATGCTGCCTGTTTACCGGCAAAGCTTTGAGTGCGGGTATGCCAACCCCACCGCCAACCCCACCGCGACGCGCATCGCACCCGGTGTCCTGCGGGGCGATGGCGATAATGGCTATTTCCAGATCGCGATGGACGCCGCCCGCCCCGAGTTGATCGAGATGGCGCGCGAACAAGGCATTGCCAGCTACACCTGCGCCAACTGCCACCACCTCGCGGCGCTCAGGTTTGACACGATGGCGCTGGCCGATGAAGGGCTGGTGTCCATCGCTGTCGTCAATGCGCTGAAGCTGATCGTGCCGCACGGAGGGGACGCACCGGTTTTCGGCACCAACCCGATGTCATTTGCCTGCCCGCGAGAGGGCGCGGACCCGATTGTGTGGGATCAATCCTCCTCAGTCGTGGCGCTGATGGATATCAAGATGGCCGCCGCCGAAGGGCATATGCTGAAGGTCAATGGCGGGCTTGATGCGGATGGCAACGTCACGAAGGACCCGAAGGCCATTTCTGAGACGCTCAGCCTTTTGCCCTTTGCCGAACACAAGGGCACCGGGATTGCGCTGATGGTCGAAATCCTTGGCGCGGCTCTGGCGGGTGGGACGCTGTCGATGGACACCCAAGAGAAGGACGCGCTGGGCGCGTTGAACGTGAAGCCCGGTGTCACGGTCATCGCCATTGACCCAGCCAAGTTTGGCAACCCTGCCTTCCTGTCTCAGGTCACCCGCGTGGCGGATGCCATCACCGATATGCCAGGCGCGCGTGTGCCGGGTGATGGACGCAAGGCAAAGCGTGCCAAGGCAGAAAATGAGGGCGTGACCGTGGCGTCATCCTTGCTGCGGGATCTCGGCTTTGACGGATAATGTCGTCGTCATCGGCGGCGGCATGGTGGGCATCTCAACTGCGCTCGCTTTGCAGGCCGACGGGCGCAAGGTGACGGTGATTGAGCCCGGCCCGGTGGGGCAGGGGGCCAGCTGGGCGTCTTGTGGCTGCATCGCGGTGGGGGAGGTGGTGCCGCTTTCGCAGCCGGGCATGCTGCGGCAGGTGCCCAAATGGCTGTTGAACCCCGACGCACCCTTGGCCATCCGCCCCGCCACTGCGCTGCGGATGCTGCCTTGGCTTGCGCGTTTCACAGCCAATGCCCGCGCCGCGCCAATGCGGGCCATCGCGTCGGACTTGGCGCAACTCACGTTTCAGGCCACGGGTGATTTCAAAGACCAGATGGCCCGTTGCGGCATTCGCGACATGCTGGTTGAGTGGCCCGTGATGAAGCTGTTTGACGGGGATGCTGATCGCGCCTCCATGGCGGATGCCTTCGCGCTGGCCCGCGACATGGGCTGCACGATTGATGAGGTGTCTGGCGCGGAAGCCCATGAGATGGAACCCGCCATCGCGCCCGATTTCAAACATGCGGCGATCTTGCGCGATTGGTCCCATATCGGCGATTGCGTGAGGCTGGTGCGGGAATTGACCGAAAGCTTTGTGGCGCGTGGCGGTAGGGTGATCGCAGCCCGCGCCACGGGGTTTGAGCGTGTCGACAAAACCGTCACCAAAGTGCAGCTCAACGGCGCGCCGCCGCTTGATGCGCGCGAGGTTGTTATCGCCTGTGGGACAGCGTCAAAATCGCTCGCCCGTCAGCTCGGGCTCGCTTTGCCGGTGGAAGGTTTGATGGGGTATTGGACAGGGCTGCCCGATCATGGCACGGGGCTCACCCATACCGTGTTTTACCCAAAAGGCGGCTTTGGCATGACGCCCCATGAAGGGCTCTTGGCCGTGGCAGGCACCGTGGAAATCGCCGGAGAGCGGGCCGCGCCCAAATGGCGCAGGGCGGATGTGCTGGTCAAACATGCCCACCGCGTTTTGCCCGGGCTGAACACGACAGGGGCCGAACGCCGAATGGGGCGGCGGCCCTTTACGCCCGACACGCGGCCCATCATCGGGCGCACAAAAGCCTATAAAAACGTGGTTTTTGCCACGGGTCACGGCCAGCTGGGTGTGACGCTGGGCGCAACCACGGGGCGGCTGGTGGCCGATATCCTGGCCGGGCGGCCCTCCAACACCGATCTCGCTTGTTTTAGCCCGGATCGGTTTTAGGCCACAGGTTTTGATCAAATTGACACTTGGTCCTCTTGATTTGACGCGGTCGCGCGATACTGTCGCTAAAACCCGACTCGGGCCATCGCCCGACACAGGCCAATCGATCCATTCTTGAAGGTACGCGACCATGCAAATTCGTCTTCTCTACGGCACTGAAACCGGTACGGCGGAAATACTCTGCGATGATCTCAAGGATGAGCTGGATGGCGAAGTGGAGTGCGAGGTGCAAAGCCTTGAGGATATGGGCCCGGCGGATCTGAGCACGGATGCCTTGAACGTGTTCGTGGTGGCGACCACGGGATCGGGTGATCTGCCTTTCACGGCGATCCCTTTCTTTGACAAGCTTCAGGCGGAAAAACCTGACCTCAGCAACATCAAGTTCGCGATCTTCGGGCTGGGCGACAAGACATTCGCGGCCACCTATAATTTCGGGTCCCAGACGGTGATGGACAAACTGCTGGAACTGGGCGCCAAACAGGTTGGCGAGCGTGGGACGTTTGACGCGTCTGGCAACGAAATGCCCGAAGAGGTCGCCATGCCCTGGCTGCGCGAAACCCTCGAAGGTGCGACTGTTTCCTGATCTGAGCCCCGCGAAATCTGGGAAAGACTTCGACCGCATTCTTTCAAAGAATGCGCAGGCTTTGTATGATCCACGCCATGGCTGATCTGAAATCCCTCTTTGTGACGCGTCTGTACCGTGCCGCCCTGTCCGACCATGGGCCTTCGGTGAACATGCAGGAATTGGAAGCGTCGTGTTATTCCATTGCCGAAGATGATGAGGCCGGGCAGGATTGGTGTGAGGATAACGGCTATCCGGGGTACACATCCTATGCGTCCCTGACCGACCTGCCTTGGCGGTTTCCGATTTTTGCAGACATTGTCGCGGCGCTTGATGCGCATGTTGCGGCGTTCGTGGAGGATTTGGAATTTGATCTGGATGGCGGCAGCCTCAAACTGGAAGACATCTGGATCAACATCCTGCCCGAGGGCGGTGCGCATGGATCGCATCTGCACCCGCATTCGGTGATCAGCGGCACGTTTTACGTGGCCATGCCCGATGGCACCAGTGCGCTGAAACTGGAAGATCCAAGATCATCGCGGATGATGGCCGCACCCACCCGGCGCAAGGGTGCGCGCGAAGAGCTGCAGGTGTTTCACCGCGCCCAGCCCGCGGCGGGGGATGTGCTGCTTTGGGAAAGTTGGCTGCGCCATGAGGTGCCCATGAACCCGGCGGAGGATGATCGCATCTCCATCAGTTTCAACTACAGTTGGGCGCACGCAACCTGAGCGCACAAAATAAAACGCCCGAGCCGATTAGGCCCGGGCGTTTCAATGTGGATATCGCTTGTATTAAGCGGACAGAACGCCTGCTTCTTCCGCCTGCTCCCACAGGGCTTCAAAGCGCTTCTTGGCCTGACCCCGGTGGCGCACGTCTTGCGCGGCTTCCAGGTTGTCCATCATGCCTTCGCCCTGCACGACGATCAGGCCGACCATGCCGGTGCCCACGTGCGGCGTGCATTTGTAGCCATAAAAGCCCGGTGTTTCGAGCGTGACTTCCACGTCCTCATTGATACGGCCTTTCCAGCTTTCGGCACCTTCGGGGATCATATCATCGATGACTTCGCTGTTATGGCCTTTGTCGGCCGACACGAATTGCACCGTGTCGCCGGGATTGATCGTCAGGAACGCCGGCTTGAAGACCATGCGCTGCTTAGGATCTTCGGGGTCTTTGTTGAGCATTTCAACAGTGTGGGTTGTCGGCTCCTCCGCGATGGCGGGGCGCGCGATGAGAGCGGCGGTACCTGCCAACAGAAGCGTACGACGGCTAAGTGCAAGTGTCATGTTTTCTTCCTTTCACTGGGTGCGGACCGCCAAAGAAACCCCTGAACGATCCGCGTCTTTTTTTGGCGCTTGGCGTGCCTGTAGCATAAAGCACACCAAGGCTCCATCACTTCTGTTTGATCAACAGTCGCGATGGTCAGGCGTAGATGTAAGTGGCAAAACCGGCGTGACAAGTTTGACGGTATGTCGCATTTGGCGGTTTTTTGGGCTGCTACGCATTTCTACTAAGGTGATGCCAAAAGTTCAAACTTTTGCTTGCTCTTGGGTTTTGCCTCCCCTATACGCGCCCAATCTGCGAAACCAGACCAGTCTGGATTCGTGAAATCGTGTTTTGTCCACCGGACCTCGGGTGACCTGGAACAACAGTCTTGGGCCTGCCGGTGTCGGAATGAAAGGAAGATGGCGCTATGACCGCCGCGGAATTGCGTGAGAAAACGCCCGATCAGTTGCGTGAAGAACTGGTCAACCTGAAGAAAGAGCAGTTCAACCTGCGCTTTCAGGCCGCTACAGGCCAACTGGAAAACCCAGCCCGTATGAAGACCGTGCGCCGCGATGTGGCCCGCGTGTTGACTGTACTGAGCGAAAAGGCTGCTGGCGCAGCGGACGAGGAGTAAGCCCATGCCAAAGCGTATCCTGCAAGGCGTTGTGACCTCTGACGCAAACCAGCAAACCGTCACTGTTAAGGTCGAGCGCCGCTTTAAGCACCCGGTGCTGCAAAAGACCATTCGTAAGTCCAAGAAGTACCGGGCGCACGATGAAAAGAACGCTTACAAGGTGGGCGATGCCGTTCGGATCATCGAATGCGCACCGCGTTCCAAAACGAAACGCTGGGAGGTGCTGGAGGCGTAAGCTTCTGACACACCCGGTTTGATCGAAACCCAAGGGCCAAAACGCTTAGGCTAGACCCTTAAGGTCGGGAGAAACCAAATGATCCAGATGCAGACCAATCTGGATGTTGCTGACAACTCCGGCGCTCGCCGTGTTCAGTGCATCAAGGTCCTGGGTGGTTCCAAACGCAAATATGCGTCCGTGGGCGACGTGATTGTCGTCTCGGTAAAGGAAGCCATCCCCCGCGGCCGTGTGAAGAAAGGTGACGTGCGTAAAGCCGTCGTCGTTCGCACCGCCAAAGAAATCCGCCGCGAAGATGGCACCGCCATTCGCTTTGACCGCAACGCCGCTGTTATTCTCAACAATAACAACGAACCCGTTGGCACCCGTATCTTCGGGCCGGTTGTGCGTGAATTGCGCGCGAAAAACTACATGAAGATCATTTCACTGGCGCCGGAGGTTCTCTGATGGCTGCGAAACTGAAAAAAGGCGACAAGGTCGTCGTGATCGCCGGCAAGGACAAGGGCAAGGAAGGCACCATTTCTTCCGTTGACCCGAAAACCGGCAAAGCCGTGGTGGACGGGCTGAACATGGCCATCCGCCACACCAAGCAGAGCCAGACAAGCCAAGGTGGCCGCCTGCCAAAGGCGCAGCCCATTCAATTGTCGAACCTTGCTTATGTAGACGCAAACGGCAAACCGTCCCGCGTCGGCTTCAAGATGGATGGCGACAAGAAAGTGCGTTTTGCCAAGACAACGGGGGACGTGATTGATGCTTGATGCGGCTGACTACACCCCGCGCCTGAAGGCGCATTACGACGAAACCATTCGCGCGGCCATGAAAGAAGAATTTGGCTACAAGAATGACATGCAGATCCCCGGGCTCGACAAGATCGTGCTCAACATCGGCAGCGGCCGCGCTGCCGTCAAAGACAGCAAGAAGGCCAAATCGGCTGTTGAGGATCTTACCCTGATCGCTGGTCAACAGGCTGTCATGACAGTGGCCAAGAAATCCATCGCTGGTTTCCGCGTTCGTGACGGCATGCCGATGGGCGCCAAGGTCACCCTGCGCGGCATCCGGATGTATGAATTTCTCGACCGCCTGATCACCATCGCGATGCCCCGCATCCGGGACTTCCGCGGCGTGTCCGCCAAGTCGTTTGACGGCAATGGCAACTACGCCATGGGCATCAAGGAACACATCGTCTTCCCCGAGATTGACTACGACAAGGTCGATGAAATGTGGGGCATGGACATCATCATCGCAACCACGGCGCAATCTGACGCTGAAGCCAAGGCGCTGTTGAAGCATTTCAACATGCCCTTCACCAGCTGAGCCGGAGGAGATTTAGACATGGCTAAAAAAGCAATGATCGAACGCGAAAAGAAGCGTCAGCGTCTGGTTGAAAAATACGCCGCCAAGCGTGCCGCTTTGAAAGAAATCATCAGCGACGAAAGCAAGCCGATGGAAGAGCGTTTCCGCGCCTCCCTGAAGCTGGCTGAACTGCCGCGCAACAGCTCGGCCACACGGTTGCACAACCGTTGCCAGCTGACCGGTCGTCCGCACGCCTATTACCGCAAGCTGAAGGTCAGCCGGATCGCCCTGCGCGATTTGGGTTCTGCCGGCCTGATGCCCGGTGTTGTGAAATCAAGCTGGTAAGGAGGGACACACATGAACGATCCTATCGGCGATATGCTGGCCCGTATCCGCAACGCGGCCATGCGTGGGAAATCCACCGTGTCGGTGCCTGCCTCCAAGATGCGCGTGCGCGTCCTAGACGTGCTGGCCGACGAAGGCTACATCCGTGGCCATGAGGCCTCCACCGGCGTGGACGGTCACCCGACCATCGAAGTGAGCCTCAAGTATTTCGAAGGCGCCCCTGCCATCAAAGAGATGAAGCGCGTGTCCAAGCCGGGCCGTCGCGTGTACATGGGCGTGAATGACATCCCCTCAGTCCGTCAGGGCCTGGGCGTGTCGATTGTCTCCACCTCCAAAGGTGTGATGTCGGATGCAAATGCACGGGCTGCCAATGTCGGCGGCGAAGTGCTCTGCACCGTATTCTAAGGGGATCGCGATGTCTCGAATTGGTAAAGCACCTGTGGCTCTGCCCGATGGCGTCTCCGCGACGCTGAGCGGCCAGACCATTGAAATCAAAGGCCCGAAGGACACGCAGTCTTTCACGGCCACCGACGATGTGACGCTGACCGTCGAAGACGGTTCCGTCACGGTCACGCCCCGCGGCAAATCCAAGCGCGCGAAGCAGCAGTGGGGCATGACCCGCACTGTGATCGCCAACATGGTCCACGGATCCAAAGAGCCCTTCAAGAAAGAGCTTGAGATCCGCGGCGTTGGTTACCGTGCACAGGTGCAGGGCAATATCGTCAAACTGAACCTCGGCCTGTCTCATGACGTGGATTTCGAAGTGCCTGCCGGTGTTACCGTCACGGCACCCAAGCCCACGGAACTGATCGTGGAAGGCCACAACAAGCAGCTCGTCGGTCAGGTCGCGGCCAATATCCGCGATTGGCGCCGCCCGGAGCCCTATAAGGGCAAGGGCATCCGCTACAAAGACGAGTATATCTTCCAGAAGGAAGGCAAGAAGAAGTAAGGACGCGAGAAAGATGGCAACAAGCAAAAGAGCTCTGTTTCAGCGACGCCGCATGCGCGTTCGCAGCAAACTTCGCAAGGTGAACGCAGGCCGCGTTCGCCTCAGCGTGCACCGTTCGTCGAAGAACATCAGCGTTCAGCTGATCGATGATGTTCAGGGCGTGACCCTGGCGTCGGCCTCCTCCCTGGAGAAGGGCCTCGACACTGGCGGCAAGAACGACATGTCCGCGGCTCAGAAGGTGGGTGCGGCCATTGCCGAGCGCGCCAAGAAAGCGGGCGTGACGGAAGCCTATTTCGACCGGGGGGGGTTCCTCTTCCACGGTCGCATCAAGGCGCTGGCCGATGCCGCCCGTGAGGGTGGTCTGAAAATCTAAAGTGAAGGCGGCCTGAGCTGGGCCGCCTCGATGATCCGGGGGCATTCGCCCACTGGGATCGGACAAACGGGCGAGAGGCCCACACGGAAAGGACGCCATTATGGCAAGAGATGATAACCGACGGGGTCGCGATCGTGACGAAGCCCCGGAATTCGCAGACCGCCTTGTGGCGATCAACCGTGTCTCCAAGACGGTGAAGGGTGGTAAGCGCTTTGGATTTGCAGCCCTCGTCGTTGTGGGTGACCAGAAGGGTCGCGTGGGCTTTGGCAAGGGTAAAGCCAAAGAGGTGCCTGAGGCGATCCGCAAGGCCACCGAGCAAGCCAAGCGCCAGATGGTGCGCATCCCGCTCAAGGAAGGCCGCACGCTGCACCACGATGTGGAAGGCCGTCATGGCGCCGGTAAGGTTGTGATGCGCACAGCCCCGACTGGTACAGGGATCATCGCCGGTGGTCCGATGCGTGCCGTGTTCGAAATGCTGGGCGTGCAGGATGTGGTTGCGAAATCCATCGGTTCCCAGAACCCTTACAACATGATCCGCGCCACGCTGAACGGTCTTGGCAAAGAGGCCAGCCCTCGCATGGTGGCACAGCGCCGTGGCAAGAAAGTCGCCGACATTCTGCGTCGTGACGATGCACCCGCCGCGGAAGCGCCCGCTGAAGAAGCGGCGAGCTAAGGAGAGAGAGACATGGCAAAGACAATCGTCGTCAAACAAGTCGGCTCCCCCATTCGTCGCCCCAAAGAACAGCGCGCGACATTGGTGGGCCTTGGCCTGAACAAAATGCACAAAACGCGTGAGTTGGAAGACACACCGTCTGTGCGCGGCATGGTCAACAAGATCCCCCACCTGGTGGAGATCATCGAAGAAAAAGGCTGAAGCGGCGCCGGGGTAAACCCCGGCCTACAGAATGCTAGAAGCCCCGATCTGTTTGGCCGGGGTTTTCTTTTGCGCTGCAGGTTTCGGCGCGAAACGACCTTAACGACAAATCTTGTCGCAAAATGGCACACCTGCGCCCACGCCAGATGGTTCCTTGGATCCCGACAGCAAGGAGAGTCCCATGGCGGTTGAGACAAAACGCAGGAAGCGCGGTGGCGGACGTGCAGGCAATGCAGAACGTCGGGGGTCTGCCAGCGATCAGCAGATGCCATGGAACCCGCCCGTCAACATTGACCGCCCGACGGAGCCCCTGACAGAGGAGGGCGTAGAGGCCATCCACAACGGGGCCATGCGCATCCTCGAAGAAATCGGGATCGAATTTTTGAACCACGAAGCGTTGGAAATCCTGCGGGCCTCCGGTGGTTGCACGATCAATGGCGAAAACGTCCGCATGGGCCGTGATTTCGTGATGGAAAAGATCGCGCTTGCGCCGTCGCAATGGACGATCACACCGCGCAACCCAGATCATACGATCACGATGGGCGGCAAGAACCTTTTGTTCGGTAACGTATCCTCGCCGCCCAGCTATTGGGACATGAACATCGGCAAGAAGGTCACCGGCACGCGTGAGATGTGCGCGAACTTCTTCAAGCTGAGCCAGCATTTCAACTGCATCCATTTCATCGGCGGCTACCCGGTGGAGCCGCAGGATGTGCATGCCTCCATCCGTCACCTTGATGCGCTCTATGACAAGCTGACGCTGACCGATAAGGTCGCGCACGCCTATTGCCTGGGCAAGGAACGGGTCGAAGACGTGATGGAAATGGTGCGCATCGCAGGCGGGCTGAGCCATGAGGAATTTGACGCCACGCCGCGGATGTACACCAACATCAACTCTACCTCGCCACTCAAGCATGACATCCCGATGCTGGATGGCTGGATGCGGCTGGCCCGGCGCAATCAAGGGCTTGTGGTGACGCCGTTTACGCTGGCCGGGGCCATGGCGCCGGTGACCATGTCAGGCGCTGTGGCGCAATCGCTGGCAGAAGGGCTGTGCGCGGTTGTACTGGCCCAACTCATTCGCCCAGGTGCGGCTTGCGCCATTGGTACATTCACCTCCAACGTCGATATGAAATCCGGCGCGCCCGCCTTTGGCACGCCTGAATACATGCGCGCCACGCAGATGACTGGGCAATTGGCACGGTTTTACGGCTTGCCCATGCGCGCCTCTGGGGTCTGCGCGGCCAACGTGCCCGATGGCCAGGCGATTTGGGAGACTTCGAACAGCCTGTGGTCCGCCGTGCAGGCCGGCGCCAACATGGTCTACCACGCCGCTGGCTGGTTGGAAGGCGGGCTGATCGCGTCCCCTGAAAAATTCATCATGGATTGCGAAATCTTGCAGCATATTCAACGCTATATGGATCCGATGATCACCAAAACCGGCCCTGATGAAATCGCGGTTGATGCCGTGCAGGAGGTGGGCGACCAAGGTCACTTCTTCGGGATCCAGCACACGCAAGATCGCTACACCACCGCCTTTTATCAACCGTTCCTCAGCGATTGGCGCAATTACGAGGCTTGGGAAGCCGCGGGCGGCATCTGGACCCCGCAGCGCGCGCATCAGCAATTCCACGACATCATTGCCAACTTTGAGGCCCCGCCCATGGACATCGCGATCCGCGATGAATTGGCGGATTTCGTGGAACGCCGCAAACGCGAAGGTGGCGCGCCGACGGATTTCTGAACCGCCCGGTGTAGGTCAGTAAAGTACCTACAATTGGATTTGTTCTGCTCTTGTTAACCTTCCGCATGAAACAGTGACGCATGGTTTTTGCGGAGGTGCGGTTTGCACGGGCTGATGAATAGGGCGGTCGAAAGTTTTGCCCGGGATACTTACGGTGATGCATTTTGGGGGTCGGTTGTCCAGGCGGCGGGGCTCAACTTTACCTCCTTTGAGGCCATGCTTCCCTATGAGCGGGGGATCACCGACCGCGTGGTGACGGCGCTGGCAAGCCACCTAAACAAGCGGCGTGAAGAGGTGCTTGAGGATCTTGGCACCTACCTTGTGGCCTCGCCCACGATGGATGCCTTGCGCCGCCTTTTGCGCTTCGGCGGCACGGATTTCGTTGATTTTCTCAATTCCCTTGATGAACTACCGGCGCGCGTGCGGCTGGCCGTACCGGCCCTGCCGATGCCGCAGCTTGAGTTGCAAGAAGAAGACGCGCAGACCTTCAGTCTCGTGATCCGGCCCCTTCCGGGCACGGAGGGGCTTTTTGGCCATGTTCTGCTGGGGCTCATTCGGGCCATGGCCGATGATTACGGCGTGTTGGTCTTTCTTGACCCCCATGAAGACGAAAACGGGACGGAAGTCATTGATGTGCGCCTGCTGGAATTGGATTTTGCAACCGCGCGGGCGTTTGAATTGGGGACCAAGGTTGGATGAGTGATACTTTGACCGCCCCATCGCCGCTGGCGCAGGTTCTGGATGTTCTTTGCCCGTGGTACATCCTGCTGGATGCGGATGGTATCATTCATCAAACGGGCGCCGCTGTGCCCAAACTGAATGACAATCAATCCCTGACCGGCATGGCCCTGCTGGATTTTCTGGAACTGCGCCGCCCAAAAACACTGCAGGGCATGCAGGGGCTTTTGGCGCAAAGCGGGCGGAAACTGCATTTTGCCACGCGCGCGGCACCTCATACCGAACTCAAAGGCGTGATCACACCGCTGCCGGAGGGCCTGTTGCCCGGGGTGGACCAAGGTGCGGTGCTGAGCCTTGGGTTTGGCATATCGGTGATGGATGCGGTGGCTGATTATGCGCTGACCGGCAAGGATTTCGCGGTGACCGATCTGACGGTTGAAATGCTTTACCTGCTGGAGGCGAAAAGCGCCGTCATGAAGGAATTGCACAACCTCAACACGCGGCTCGAAAGTGCGAAATTGCAGGCCGAAGAACGGGCATTGACGGACACGTTGACCGGGCTCGGCAATCGGCGCGCGATGCGCCTGGCGATGGGCAAACTGCAATCGCAGCGCACCGGTTTTTCGATGATGCATATCGATCTGGATCACTTCAAAGCGGTCAACGACACCTTTGGCCATGCCGCCGGGGATGCGGTGCTGCTGCACGTGGCGGAACGGCTGCGCGCCGTGACGCGGGTGGAGGATACGGTGATCCGCCAAGGCGGCGATGAATTCACGCTGCTGCTGCCTGGTGCTATTGAGGAAACCATCGTCAGTAAGCTGGCAAATCGCCTCGTGAAGGCCATTGAAAAACCCGTGCCCTTTGGGGATCAAAACCTGCATGTGTCGGCCAGCATCGGCATCAGCATCGCCCGTGACAGCGCAACGGTGGATGCCGACGTCATGATGGAGGAGGCTGACACCGCGCTCTACGTCGTGAAAGAGCAGGGCCGCCACGGATTTCGCATCTACAAGCCTGAGATGGGCCGCATGCAGGATGGGGAGTCGGCGGCCTAGGACAACGGGCTGCGGCGGTTTCCGCCCCACAGAGCGGGTGAAAGGCTTTTTGACAGTTGCATCAGCCTTCGCCCTTTGGCATATGGCGCTGCAGGGCCGCCTTAGCTCAGTAGGTTAGAGCGCTAGATTGTGGATCTAGAGGTCCCCCGTTCGAGCCGGGGAGGCGGTACCATCTTCATTCCACAGCTATGGTCTGGCGCAATTCGCCGCTCTCGCGATCATAGATCAGGATCTGGTCATCTTGCGTCACCACCGCGTACCAATCGCCCCCCTGGGTGAAGGCCAAAGGCTCTGATCCGTCGGGCAGGGTGATCACATCAGGCAAATCCGGGCCAAAAGCATCCGAGAAACGGATGACAAACAGCACCACGATCACTATGAACCCCAAAATCATGGTGGCTGTCAGGATGGTCACCAACCAACGCAGATATTTGACAGTGCCGGGGTCCACTGGGCCCGGATCCACCGGTGCAGGTTGAGGGTTGTCGGCCATGGGGGACCCCCTGATAAGCTTTCGGATTGCGGACGCGCCGCCGCCCCGCCTTGATAAGGCGCTTTCGCGTGATGTGCCAGAGGCGGCGTCCCTGTCGCGCACCCGGCTTGCGCGGCTGATCGCGGAAGGGTTCGTGCGGATCAATGGCACTGTCGTGGTGGATGCCAAGGCCCGCGTGGCGGAGGGCGATTTGGTAGAGGTCGACGTGCCAGTGGCGCAGGAAACCGACATTGTCGCACAGGATATCGCGCTCGACATCGTGCACGAAGACGAGGATCTGATCGTCGTGAACAAACCGGCGGGCATGGTGGTGCACCCTGCACCCGGCACGCCATCGCAAACGCTGGTCAATGCGCTGTTGCACCATTGCGGGGACAGCCTGTCTGGCGTGGGGGGCGAAAAACGCCCCGGCATCGTGCACCGGATCGACAAGGACACAAGCGGGCTTTTGGTCGTGGCCAAAAGTGACCGGGCCCATCACGGGTTGGCCGAGCAGTTTGAAAAACACAGCGTGGATCGGGTCTATGCCGCCGTGGTCTATGGCGCTCCGGACGTGGGTGATCCGCGGTTGCGCGGGCTCAAAGGCGTGTCATCCGAGCCGGGCAATATCGTGAAGATCACCACGCAATTGGCGCGTCACAAAACGGATCGGCAGAAACAGGCGGTGCTGTTCAACGGCGGCCGCCATGCCGTGACACGGGTGCGGGTGCGTCAGGTTTTTGGAGTGCCACCGGTCGCCTCCTTGGTGGAATGCCGCCTTGAAACGGGCCGCACCCATCAGATCCGGGTGCATATGGCCCATATCGGCCATGGTTTGATCGGTGATCCGGTCTATGGCGGGCGGCGCAAGATCAAGGTGGGGGCGCTGGCGCCTGAGGCAGTGGACCTGATAGCCGGATTTTCCAGACAGGCGTTGCACGCGAGGGTGTTGGGGTTTGAGCACCCGGTGAGCGGTGAAGTGATGCGCTTTGAGGCGGATTTGCCCCAAGATATGGCCGTGCTTCTCAATCATCTTGCTGCCGAGGTCTGAAACAACCTGCACAGTCCCGTGAGACCCCTGTCACACATCTGGAACCCTGCCCACCGCAGGTTTACCTGCTGTTAAACGTTTTGGGTCACCCAGCTTGAAAACAGTGCAAGGCAACCCTACCTACAATGTTAAGCGCATAAACATAAGCGCTGCATCCCGGAGGACATGGACAGTATGGCAAATTACGCAAATCTCCCCGCACCGACGCCTGAGGGCGGTCTGAACCGTTACCTTCAGGAAATCCGCAAATTCCCGCTGCTGGAGCCGGAACAGGAATACATGTTGGCCAAACGCTGGGTCGAGGAACAAGATACCGACGCCGCGCATCAGATGGTCACCAGCCACCTGCGGCTCGCGGCAAAAATCGCCATGGGCTATCGCGGCTACGGTCTGCCCCAGGCGGAAGTGATTTCTGAGGCGAATGTGGGCCTGATGCAGGCCGTCAAACGCTTTGACCCCGAAAAGGGCTTCCGCCTCGCGACCTATGCCATGTGGTGGATCCGCGCCAGCATTCAGGAATACATCCTGCGCAGCTGGTCCATGGTGAAACTGGGCACGACATCGGCGCAGAAGAAGCTTTTCTTCAACCTGCGCAAGGCCAAATCCCGCATCGGCGCGCTGGAAGAAGGCGATATGCGCCCTGAAAACGTGGCCCGCATCGCCCATGATCTGGGCGTGACAGAGCAAGAAGTGATCTCCATGAACCGGCGCATGTCGGGCGGGGATGCATCGCTCAACGCCACGGTTGGGTCCGATGAAGACAGCGCGATGCAATGGCAGGATTGGCTGGAAGATGAAGATGCCGATCAGGCCGGGGATTATGAGGCCAAGGATGAACTGGACGCGCGCCGTGCGCTTCTGGCAGAAGCGATGGATGTGCTCAACGAGCGTGAAAAAGACATCCTGACCCAACGCCGTCTGAGCGAGACAACCGTGACGCTGGAAGACCTCAGCGGCCAGTACGATGTAAGCCGCGAACGCATCCGCCAGATTGAGGTGCGTGCGTTTGAGAAGCTGCAAAAACGCATGCGCAGCCTCGCATCCGAAAAGGGTATGATGACCAGCGCTTGAGCCATCGGCAAAATTTTGGCAGGGCCCGGACATTCCGGGCCCTTTTTCTTTGCGCGCGGGTCAGATTGCCCTAAGGAAGAATGAACTCCGGCTGACGCTACAAAAGGTGCGCCCCCCGTGTTTGGATCACGCCCTATCCTGATGCTCGTTTTCCTATTCGTGACCGCCTGCGCGCCTAGCAATGTCGCGCAGTTCGGCACCGGCGACCCGCGCGCGTCGACGGAGCGGATTTTCGTGGCGACAGAGCTGGAACTGTCCAATCTTGGCCCGATTTTCGGGGAAGAACGGCCCGCGGGCCTGAATTTTCTAAGCGTTGATGTGTCCATTCCGCCGACGCACGAGCCGGGCAATATTGAATGGCCAGACGGGCCGCCGGATGCCGCCACGGATTTCGTGATGACGGAGAGTGACGTGTATCGAAACGCGCCACAAATGATTGCCGCCATGCGCGCCGCACGACCCACCCGCGAAACGCTGGTCTATGTGCATGGCTACAACGTGACCTTTTCCGATGCCGTTTATCGCTTTGCCCAGATCCGCACCGATTTCGGGTTCAAAAACAACGGGGTTGTGTTTTCCTGGCCGTCGGCAGGGGATTTGCGCGGCTATGCCTATGACCGCGATAGCGTGCTTTACTCCCGCGATGATTTTGAGGCCGTGCTGAACGCGCTGACCGTGCAATCGGGTGGCACCGTATCGATCCTGGGCCATTCCATGGGGTCGCATTTGGTGATGGAGACGTTGCGGCAAGCCGCGTTGCGCGGCAATCGGGGTATGCTGGATCGGGTGTCATCGGTGGTGTTGATGTCGCCTGATATCGACATGGATGTCTTCCGCAGGCAGGCCCTTGCCATCGGCACCTTGCCTGATCCATTCCTCATTTTTGTGTCGCAGCAGGATCGCGCGCTCAACCTGTCCTCGCTTTTGACCGGGTTCAAACCGCGCCTTGGCGTGATTGACAACCGCGAAGCGCTGGACGGGCTCGACGTGCAAGTGATTGATTTCACGGCGCTCTCGGATGGGCGCGCATTGGATCATTCGGTACCCGTCACATCGCCCGTGGCCATTAGGGTGTTGCGGGGCATGATCGAACAATCCGAAGGCGGCGCGACCAATTTCCGCGATTACATGGTGCTGACCCAGCCGCAATAGGCTGGGCGCTTTGTCACCGTTGCGGCGCCTGAGGCGTTAATCCTCCATCGCCTCCAGTTCATCAATGAAGCGCGAAATCATGCTGAGGCCTTTGCCCCAGAACGCAGGGTCGGATGCATCAAGGCCGAAAGGCGCCAGCAGCTCCTTGTGGTGCTTCGACCCACCTGCGCGCAGCATGTCGAAATACTTTTCCTGGAACCCGTCGGGTTTTTCTTCATAGACCGCATAAAGCGCGTTCACGAGGCCGTCGCCGAAGGCATAGGCGTAGACGTAGAAGGGCGAATGGACGAAGTGGGGCACGTAGGCCCAGAAGGTCTCATAGCCGTCCATAAACTCGAACGCGGGCCCAAGGCTTTCGCCCTGCACCGACATCCAGAGCGCGCCGATGTCTTCGGGGGTCAGTTCGCCCTGACGGCGGGCGGCGTGGAGTTTGCATTCGAAATCGTAGAAGGCGATCTGACGGACGACGGTGTTGATCATGTCCTCGACCTTGCCAGCCAGCAGGACCTTGCGTTCGGTGTCGGACGTGGCGTTGTCGAGCATTTTTTGGAAGGTCAGCATTTCGCCGAAGACGGAGGCGGTTTCGGCCAGTGTGAGCGGGGTGGAGGAAAGGAGTTCGCCCTGACCTGCCGCCAGAACCTGGTGTACGCCGTGGCCGAGTTCGTGGGCTAAAGTCATGACATCGCGGGGTTTTCCCAGGTAGTTGAGCATGACGTAGGGGTGCACATCCGTCACCGTGGGATGGGCGAAGGCCCCAGGCGCTTTGCCGGGTTTGACGCCTGCGTCGATCCAGCCTTTGGTGAAGAAAGGCTCGGCCAATTCGCCCATACGGGGATCGAAGGCAGAGTAGGCATCCATCACCATCCCTTGCGCCGTAGGCCAATCAACGGTGCGGGTTTCTTCCATGGGCAGGGGCGCGTTGCGGTCCCAGACCTGCATTGTGTCGAGGCCTAGCCATTTGCGTTTTAGCTCATAATATCTGTGGCTTAGCTTGGGATAGGCGGCGACCACGGCGTCGCGCAGGGCGTCGACAACCTCGGCCTCTACATGGTTGGACAGGTGCCGTGCGGTCTGGGCCGTGGGCATGTTGCGCCAGCGGTCCATGACCTCTTTTTCCTTGGCGCCGGTGTTGTGGACGCGGGAGAAGATTTTGATGTTCTCGCCGAAGACGCGGGCCAGTTCGCGGGCCGCAGATTCGCGTTTGCTGCGGTCTTGTTCGGTGAGATAATTCAGTGTGGATTCAAGGCCTTGTACCTCGCCATCCACCTCAAAGGTGAGGCCCGCGATGGTTTCATCAAAGAGCCGTTCCCAGGCATCGCCTACCACGCCGAGGTCGTGGAGGAACTTTTCCAACTCATCAGAAAGCTGGTGGGGCTTCATGGCGCGGATGCGATCGAGGACGGGTTTGTAGCGGGCGAGATCGGTATTCTCGGACAGCATCGCATCGAGTGCGGAATCGTCTAAGCGGTTGATTTCAAGCGTGAAAAACACCAAGGGCGTGGTGAAGGTGTTGATCTTTTCCTGACAGTCGGAGAGGAACTTGGTGCGCCCGGCATCGGTGGTGAGCTGGTAGTAGCGCAGGCCGGCGAATGACATGATGCGGCCCGCGATGGCGGAGATTTTTTCGTTTCGTTCTATGCACTTAAGGAGGCCAGCAGCGTCGAGATCCGCCAGTTTGCCTTCGTAATCCGCGGCGAAGGAAGCGCATTCGCCCTCTAACCAATTGAGATCGCGGGATAATTCCGGGGCGTCTTCCGATGCATAAAGATCGGTCAGATCCCATTCTGGCAGGTCGCCCAAGCCGTCAGCACCGGAGGTGGGGTTGGCATCAAAGACGGGTTTGGGCGGGGTCAACATGGGGGATCCTTTCATCATTAGACCCAGAGATAGGCCCAAGGGCTGCGACCCTCAAGGCGCTGATTTCGGGACGTCGGTATTGTGTCGGTATCACGTCGGTATTGCGTCGGTGTCGTTTTGCACGGTCAGCCGAACCGGGCGCGCCAGATCGCGCAGCGTTTGGCATCGCGCGCGTCATAGAATTTGAGCGCGTCAGTGGCGGTTAGGTCGAACGCATCCTCACGATCCTCGCCCAGGGCGGTGAGCCGCATGGAGTACCAGGCGGTCACACTGCCAGGGGGTGGCGCGTCGAATTTTGGGAAGGTCGGGTTGCCGCCGTCGCTCAACCAGCTGCGCGGCAGAGCGGGGTCCATGACCATCGCGCGGGCGAGGCTGATGGCATCGGCGGTGCCGTCTTCCACGATCTGGGTGGCCTCCGCTCGGGTCTTGATGCCGCCGGTCAGGGCGAGGGGTTTGGTCGTCACCTGTTTGGCGTGGCGGGCGAAACCTGCGAAATATGCGCCGCTGTCCGACAGGCCATCGGAGCTGGCGGGTGCGCCGGGGAAATAGGTGCCGCCGCTGATGTCGATGAGGTCGATGGAGGTGGCATCGAGGAGGCGAACCACGTCGAGCGCGTCATCGTTGGTCAGCCCGCCGTCGAGTTTGTCGGTCGCGTTGATCTTGATCCCGATGGGGAAAGCGGGGCCAACGCGCGCGCGGATGGCGGCGATGATTTCGCCTATGATACGGAAACGGTTGGCGACCGGCCCGCCATAGTCGTCGGTGCGGTGGTTGAAGAGCGGCGACAGGAACTGGCTGAGCAAGAAACCGTGCCCTGCGTGGATTTGCACGCCGCCAAAGCCCCATGTTTGGGCGAGGGCTGCGGCGCGGGCGTAAGCCTCGGGCAGGGCTTCGATCGCTGGCAAGGAGAGGCCATCGCATTTGAGCCCGGGCACGTCGAGCGGTGAAGGGCCTTTGGGGCGGCTGATGGGGGCGTGGGACAGCGCACCGGCATGGCCCAACTGCGGCCAGATCTGTGCGCCCTGGGCGGAGCCGCGTGTGGCGAGCGTGCGCATGGCGGTGGCATCGGCATCTAGGGTCAGGACGAGGTTGCCGGGCTTTTCTGGGAAGTCAGGCGTGATTTGCACCTCACCGATCAGAGACAGCGCCGCGCCGCCTTCGGCCCAGCGTTCGTACAGGCGCATTTGAGTGGTCGTGGGATTGCCCGCGCCATCGCCGAGGCTGTCGGACATGGCCGATTTGATGATGCGGTTTTTGAGCTGCGCGCCGCAGGGGAGGAGGAGGGGGCGGGAAAGACGGTTGGATTTATGCATCGGAATATCTCGATATATCGGTGGAGGTGGGCGCGCAAGCAGCGCGGTGTGTGTGGGTCAGGAGGTGAGCAATTCGTTTTCTACGGCCGCGAGAAAGGCGCGGATGTTGTCCTCATCGCGGCGGTAGAATGTCCATTGGCCGTGGCGTTCTGAGGTGACGAAACCGGCCTGTTTCAGCATCCCCATGTAGCTTGAGATGGTCGATTGGGACAGGTTCGCCTTTTCCTGGATGTAGGCCACGCAGACGCCGTCGAGGTCTTCATGTCCGGGCAGGGCGGGCGGGAAATTCGACCGGTCCTTGAGCCATTTCAGGATCTGACGGCGGACCGGGTTGTTGAGGGCAGCGATGGCGGTTTGGATGTCCATATATCGAGATATCTCGATTTATGGGCGAAGTGTCAAGGGGCGGTCATCCGTAGGCCGCGAGCATTTCGCGCAAATCGTCCATCGTGTTGGCTTCATCCACCGGTTTGTCCTGCCGCCAGCGTTTCATCCGTGGAAAGCGCAGGGCGACGCCGGATTTGTGGCGGGTGGAGGCCTGGATGCCCTCAAAGGCAATTTCAAAGACGTGGTGGGGGGTGACCTGGCGAACAGGGCCGAAGCGTTGGAGGGTGTTTTTGCGCACCCAAGCCGTGATCTGGCGGAATTCGGCATCAGTGAGGCCGGAATAGGCTTTGGTGAAGGGGATGAGGTCATTGCCGTCGCGGACAGCGAAGGTGAAATCGGTGAAGAGGTTAGCGCGGCGGCCATGGCCTTGTTGGGCGTAGATCATGACCGCGTCGATGGTGAGCGGGTCGAGTTTCCATTTCCACCAATCGCCCTTTTTGCGGCCCGTGTGGTAGGGGCTGGAGAGGCGTTTGAGCATCAGCCCCTCGGCCCGCTCGTCCCGCGCGTTCGCGCGTGTCTCGCTCAAGCTGGCCCAACTGTCAAAGGTCAGGCGGGGCGAGAGGCGGAGCGGGGCCTCTGGCGGGAGATTGGAGAGGAGGGTTTCGAGACGGGAGCGGCGGTCTGCAAAGGGGAGGGTGCGGAGGTCCTCGCCGTTGTCTTCGAGGAGGTCGTAGGCCAGCAGGATCACCGGGGCCTCTTTGAGCAGTTTCTTCGGGACAGATTTGCGGCCGATGCGTTTTTGGATGGCGTTGAAGGGGAGGGGAGCGTCGTTTTCCCACGCAAGGATTTCGCCGTCGAGGACGGTGCCGGATGGCAGAAAGTCAAGCGCGCGGGCGAGTTCAGGGAAGCGGTCGGTCATCAGTTCTTCGCCGCGGGACCATGTGAAATGCTGGCCTTCGCGGCAGATAAGTTGCCCGCGGATGCCGTCCCATTTCCACTCTGCCAGCCAGTCGGCGGGGTCGCCCAGGTCTTGCGGCTCCATGTCATCGAGACCGTAGGCCAGGCAGAACGGGTAGGGGCGGGAGAGGTCGGCGGATTTGTCTTCCGCCTCAATGAGCGTGTCCCACGTGGTGGTGTCGGGCGTCCAGTCGCCCATGAGGCGGTGGGCGAGTTCTGCCTCATCCCGGTCAGTGGCTTGCGCCAGGGCGCGGGTCATGAGTTTGCGGGAAATGCCGACGCGGAAGCCGCCGGTGAGGAGTTTGTTGAAGACGAGGCGTTCGCCTGCGTTCATCTGGTTCCAGGCAGTGAGGATGGCGATTTTGCGGTCCTCCTCCTCGGCCTTGTCGAGGCTGCGCAGGTGGGTGATCCATGCCGTGAGGGTTTGATTGTGTGTCTCCGTCGGGTCGGGCAGGACGAGGGCGATGGTCTCAGACAGGTCGCCGACGATGGGGTAGGCTTCCTCAAAGAGCCAAAGGGGGATATCGGCGCGCTCGGCGGCCCATTCGCGCAGGCGCGTCGTGGTGATCGCGCGGCGGGGGCGGCGGCCGGAGAAGAGGCCGATGGTCCAGAGGCGGTCTTCCTTGGGGGCGGTGCGGAAATAATCCGCGAGTGCGGCGACCTTGGTGTTGGTTTTGGTGGTCTGGTCGATGAGGGCGTAGAGGGCGGCGAAATCTTTCATGTCTCGTCCTCCGTGGCGTCTAGTGTTTCGCCGGTGAATTCTGTGGGGACCACGTCGGCGTCATAGCCCTGTTCCGTCAGCCAGCGGGCGAAGATGTCGGTGTAGCCGTGGGTGACGAAAATTTTCTCTGCCCCCGTGGCGGCGATGGCGGTGTTGAGGCCGTCCCAATCGGCGTGGTCTGAGATGACGAAGCCCCGGTCGACGGCGCGGCGGCGGCGCACCCCGCGCATGCGCATCCAGCCGCTGGCAAACGATGTGGAGGCAGGGCGGAAGCGGCGAGCCCATGTGGAGCCCAATGCACCGGGGGGCGCGATGATGAGCGCGCCGGGGTGGTCCTTGGAGGCGAGGTCGGGCGTGACGTGGATCGTGTCAGGCAGGGGGATGCCTTGAGCGCGCAGGACGGCGTTGGTGTTTTCCACCGCGCCATGGGTGAGGATGGGGGCGATGGAGGGGTCGAGAAGGGAGAGGACTCGCTGGGCCTTGCCTAGGGAATACGCGCCTAGGAGGGAGAATTTGCCATCTGCGGCGTTGGCGGCCCACCAGCTGTTGATTTGGGCTGCGGCGTCGGCTTCCGAGGGCCAGGAGAAGACGGGCAGGCCGAAGGTGCATTCTGTGATGAAAGCGTGGCATTGGATCGGCTCGAACGGGGTGGAGAGGGCGTCGGGCGCGGTTTTGTAATCGCCGGAGACGACCCAGACTTCGCCATTCACTTCGACGCGGATTTGGGCGGAGCCGGGGACGTGGCCTGCGGGGTGGAAGGAGACGGTGGCGCCACCGATCTGGCGCGTTTCGCCGTAAGTGACTGTGTCGAGGCGGATGTCGCCCAGGCGGTGGTGCATGACAGGCGCGGCGATATCGGTGGAGAGGTAGCGGGCGTGGCCCGGGCGGGCGTGATCGGCGTGGCCGTGGGTGATGAGCGCGCGGTCGACAGGGCGCCACGGGTCGATGAAAAAGTCACCGGCGGGGCAGTAGATGCCTTGGGGTTTGAACTCTAGGACCATGGGGGGGAGGGTAGCGCAACCGCGGGACCCGGCCAGAGGCGCGGGCCCTGTCGCAAAAGAGGCGGGGTTATTGCGGCCAGAGGGCCAGATGGGCACCCGCCGGATCGCGGATCACCGCCAGAGTGTCCCCGCGTTTGTCGATGACAGTGCCGCCATGAGCCTCCACCTGCGCCAGCGCGTCTGAAAGGGACGCGACCGTGACATACATAAGCCAGACCGGTGGCAGGCCTGCGTTGGCCCCCCGGGCGTGGCACAGCCCTGCGACACGGTCACCGCCGGGGGCGGTCATGTCGAAATCTGCGTAGTCGCCCATGTCATGCTCTGATGCGGACCAGCCGCAGACGACCTCATAAAACGGGGCAAGGGCGGCTGCGTCAGGCACGGTCAGGTCATGCCAAAGGGGCGTTCCGGGTGGGGTGTCGGCCATGGTCTACCTCAATCATGCAGCGCGCGTCGGTTGGTTAGATAGCCCAAAGGGATGAGGTTCGTCAGGTCTGACTGTGACCACGCTGCGCTTGCAGCAGGATATTGCGGCTTCGCCCGCGATCAGGGCGCGAGGAAATGCGCGGCCAGCATGTCGGTCATGCGCTGCCGCGTCGTGGTGTCTTCCATCAGCAATTCATGCCGCCCGCCTGGTTCCACGTGCAGGGTGCCGCCCGGCCAGCGGGTCATGCGGGTGCGGATCCGGGTTTGATCAACGATGGCCTCCTCCGAGCCCATGATCGTGAGGCAAGGCAGATCGGGGGAGGGGCGGCGCGACAGGGTGCGCGTTTCCTTGAGGGCCTCATAGAGCCAGTTGAGCGTGCAGGCGCCCAGTTTCAGCTCTGGCCGCGCGGTGAACTGGTCGCGCATCAGTTGGTAGGCATCCGCGTCACGGGTCAGCATGTTGGTCTCAAACGGCTCTGACAGCGGGTAGGGCACAGGGCCTGTCGTGGTCGGCGGGTAGCGGTGGCCGAACCCAAGGCTGGTGGCGGTGAAGCTGAACAGCCGCAAGACAGGGCGCAGTTTGGGGGAGGCGGAGATCCCCCACATCGGCCCGCTGAAGGCGGCAGAGGTCACGGGCAGCCCCTCCATCACCGCGCGCAGGGCAATGCAGCCGCCCATGGAATGGCCCAGCACAAACCACGGTTTGGGCAGGTCGAGCGCGGTGGCGTGGCCCACCATCACCGCCACGTCGCGCTGGTAGTCGGGGAAGCGCTCCACATGGCCGGGCAGCGGATCGCTCAGCAACCGGTCAGAGATGCCTTGCCCGCGCCAGTCGATGGTCAGCGTGGAAATACCGTGGCGCGCCATATCGCCCGCCGTGGGTGCATATTTTTCCACGTATTCGGTGCGGCCCGGGAACATCAGCAGCGTGCCGTTATCCCCGTCCGCCCGCCACAACCCCAAACGCAGGCGCACGCCATCTGTCGAACGGTCCCAGACGCAGTTTGCCTCGGGGCCGTGTGGGACGATGTCGGCGAAATAGGGGGCTTGGTCCATACCGGTCAGGTCACCGTGTCACGTCACTGGGTTACGCCAGCGCCGAGCCCAGCTTCATCGCCGCACCCATATCACCATCGACCTTCAGCTTGCCCTGCATGAAGGCGCTCGTGGGGTCTAGATCACCTTCGATGATGGACTGGAACGTGTCGGCATCTGCGGTCAGCGTGACGTCGGTGTCTTCATCGCCCTCGCGCACGCCATTGGCGTCGACCACGATGGTGCCTTCGTCTTCGATTGCAAACTTGGCAGATCCATCAAATCCGCCATCCAGTTTCTCTGACAGCACGGAAACGGCGGCGTTGATCATGTCACTCATGGTAAAATCCTTTATCTAAATCCAATCCCGGGCTTTGATTCCCGGTCAGGACGGTTACATTCCATACTGTTATGATCCTCAAGCTTTCATTTCTCAAACGTGTCGTTGCGTCGTTTCTGGCGGTGGCTGTGCTGGCCAGCCCGGTCTGGGCGGTGAATGAGGCGCGTCTGGATGATCTGTACATCCAGCTGAAAGATGCGGAGCGGGCGGAGGCGTTGCGACTGGCGCGCGAGATTGACCGCGAATTGGCCAATTCCGGCTCTCCGGCGATGAATTTGCTGCTCAAGCGCGGTGAGGATGCGTTGGAGGCCGGCGATTTGCAGGCTGCGCTGGATCATTTTACCGCGCTCACAGATCATGCGCCGGATTTTGCCGAAGGGTGGCACCGCCGCGCGCAGGTTTTCGTGGCGATGGAGAAGTATGGCCCGGCGGTGGCCGATCTGGAACGGGTGCTGGAATTCCGTCCGCGCCACTATGATGCCATTGCCACGCTGGGCGGGATCCTTATTCAGATCAACAAGCCCGATCTGGCGTGGGAGGCGTTTCAGGAGGTTCTGGAAATCCACCCGCACCACCCGGATGTGACCCAGGCGCTTGAAGTGATTGACCCGCAGGTCGGCGGCACGGAACTCTAACACAGGTAAAGCGCGATGGCGGACAAGGCGCGGACCCTTGCGGTTCTGGGGCCCACGAACACGGGCAAGACCCATTACGCCATTGAGCGGATGCTGGGTTATCCCACCGGGATCATCGGGCTGCCCCTGCGGCTGCTGGCGCGGGAGGTTTATGACAAGATCGTCGCCCTGCGCGGGCCGTCTGTGGTGGCGCTGATCACAGGGGAAGAACGGATCGTGCCGGAGCGGGCCAAGTATTGGGTCTGCACGGTGGAGGCCATGCCCGAAGGGATGGGCGCGGATTTCGTGGCGGTGGATGAAATTCAACTTTGTGCTGACCCCGAGCGGGGGCATGTGTTCACCGACCGGCTGCTGCGGATGCGGGGGCAGAAAGAGACGCAGTTTCTGGGCGCGGCCACGATGCGTGGGGCGATTGCCGATCTGGTGCCGGGGATTGAATTCGTGGGCCGCCAGCGCATGTCGCAGCTGGCCTACACCGGATCGCGCAAGATCCCCAAACTGCCGCCGCGCAGCGCCATTGTGGGGTTCTCGGTTGAGAATTGCTACGCCATTGCCGAGCTTATTCGCCGCCAGAAGGGCGGCGCGGCGGTGGTGATGGGGGCGCTTTCCCCGCGGACACGCAATGCGCAGGTCGACCTCTATCAAAACGGGGAGGTGGATTACCTGGTGGCCACGGATGCCATCGGGATGGGGCTGAACCTTGATATTGATCACGTGGCGTTTTCGGGGACCTCAAAGTTTGATGGGCGGCGCATGCGCGGGCTCATGCCCAATGAGTTGGCGCAGATCGCAGGCCGGGCAGGGCGCGGCATGTCGAACGGGACGTTTGGTGTCACCGGAGAGGCGCCGCCTTTGGATGACGAGGTGGCGCAGGCCATCGTGGATCATCGCTTTGCCCCCATTCGGAAGCTGGAATGGCGCAATGCGGCGCTGAATTTCGGCAATCTGGACGGGCTGATTGCGTCCTTGGAAGAAAAGCCCGCCCATGCCAAGCCGAAACTGGCGGACCGGCTGGCGCGCGCGCGCGACGCCGATGATCTGATCGCGCTCAAGACCCTTGCCGCCCAGCCGGAGATCCGCGCGCGGGCCTCTGACGGGGCGTCCATAAAATTGCTGTGGGAGGTCTGCCGCATCCCTGATTTTCGTGGTATAAGCCAATCAGAACACGCGGGACTTCTGGACACGATCTATAGCGATCTCCACCAATACGGAGAGGTGTCAGAGGATTGGTTTGCCCGTCAGGTCAAACGCATTGACCGGCCCGACGGCGACATTGACACATTGTCGAAACGTTTGGCCTATATCCGCACCTGGACCTATGTGGCGCAGCGCAAGGGCTGGGTGCGTGACGAAAGGCATTGGCGTCAGGCGACGCGCGCTGTAGAAGACCGCCTGTCAGACGCGCTGCATGACGCGCTGACGAAACGATTTGTGGACAGGCGCACATCCGTGCTCTTGCGCCGGTTGAAGCAGAAGGAGGCCATGGTGGCCGAAGTGAACGACAGCGGTGAAGTGACGGTGGAAGGCGAATTTGTCGGCCGTCTGGATGGGTTCCGCTTCATTCAGGACAAGACAGGTGCGGGCCAAGAGGCCAAAGCGCTGGCGCAGGCATCGTTGCAGGCGCTGGCGCCGCATTTCCATCTGCGCGCGGACCGGTTCTATAACGCGCCGGACACAGAGATTGATTTCACCGAACAGGGTGGCCTGATGTGGGGCACGGATGCGGTGGGCAAGCTGGTGGCCGGGTCTGATCCGCTGAAACCCACGGCAGAGGCGTTTGTGGATGAGGCCGCAGGTGCGGAAGTGATCCAGAAAGTGCAGCGCCGGTTGCAGCATTTCATTGATCGCAAGATCGCGACGCTGTTTGAGCCGCTGTTAGCGATTTCCAAGGACGAAACGCTGACCGGGCTGGCGCGCGGTTTTGGCTTTCAGATGGTGGAACAGCTGGGCATCATCCCGCGCGGCGCTGTGGCTGATGATGTCAAAGCGCTGGATCAGGATGCCCGCGCGGTGCTGCGCAAGCACGGCGTGCGGTTTGGGCAATTTACGATTTTCATGCCGCTTCTTCTGAAACCCGCGCCGACGCGTTTGCGCCTCGTGCTGTGGTCGCTGGCCAAGGGTTTGCAGGATTTCCCCGAAGCGCCGCCGCCCGGTCTGGTGACCGTCCCTGCGGGTGCGCCGGGTGACATGCCGGAGGGGTATTTCGCCATGGCCGGCTACCGCGCGGCAGGCGAACGGGCGATCCGCATCGACATGCTGGAACGGCTGGCCGATATGCTGCGCGTTGAAGACAGCCGCGCAGGATTTGAGGCCAAGGCGGATATGCTGTCGATCACGGGCATGACGCTGGAACAGTTCTCAGATCTGATGCAGGGCTTGGGTTACAACGCGGAACGCGGTGAGCGTGAAAAGACCAAACCGGTGGACCAGGCGATCGCCGATGCCCCCGATGACGCGGCCATGGCTGCGGAGGCGGAGGCCGAGACGGCTGTCACCCCGCCTGCTGATGAGGCGGGCGCATTGTCGGGCGAGATGCCTGATGAGGGTGCCGCGCCCGAGGCCGCTGTTGCGCCGTCTACCACGGAAGTCGTGGCCGATATCGCCGATACACCGGCGGAAGAGGTGGATCCGGGTGCGTCACCGGCGGAGGTGGCGGAACCTGAAACGGAAGTCTTTTATGTCTTCACCTGGGGTGGTCGGAAGCAGGGCAACCGCCAGCAGGACGGTGGCCCGCACCGAAAGACGCAGGGCAAAAAGCAGGGCAAGAAACCGGGTGGCAAGCCGGGCCGTGGTGCAAAGGACAAAGGGCCCAAAACCTACAGTTCCAAACCCGGCAAATCCGACAAGATTGATCCTGACAACCCCTTTGCGGCCGCACTTATGGGGCTGAAGGACAAATCCTGATGCACGAGGTCGCCGCGTGAGCGACAAGATACGGCTCGACAAGTGGCTGTGGCAGGCGCGGTTTTTCAAGACCCGTTCGCTCAGCGCCAAAACCGTCTCAGGCGGGCATGTGCGGGTGAACGCGTCGAAGGTGGCAAAACCTGCCCATGCGGTGGCGCCGGGCGATGTGCTCACTTTTCCGCAGGCCCGTCAGATTCGCGTTGTACGCATCCTCGCCTGCGGCACCCGTCGCGGCCCCGCGCCCGAGGCGCAGGCGCTCTACGAAGATCTGTCCCCGCCGCCACCCAAACCCGATCCCGCGCCTCAAGCGCCCAGGTTTGAGGGCAAGGGCCGCCCCACCAAGCGTGACCGGCGCAAAATAGACAGCCATAAATCCGACAGGGCGGGCCCGGACCGTCTTGAATGATTCTAAGTTGTGAATTATTTCGGGTAGAGAAGGCCGGGAAAGAGCACTCTCAATGACTTACGTGGTTTTGGACAATTGCATCGCGTGCAAATACACCGACTGTGTCGAGGTATGCCCCGTGGATTGTTTCTATGAGGGTGAAAACATGCTGGTCATCCACCCTGATGAATGCATCGATTGCGGCGTGTGCGAACCCGAATGCCCCGCCGATGCCATTCGCCCCGACACCGAACCCGACATGGAAAAATGGGTGGAATTCAATCGCAAGTATTCCATGATGTGGCCCAACATCATCTCCAAGGCCGATCCACTGCCGGAGGCCGCAGAGCGTGATGGGGAGAGCGGCAAGATGGAAAAATACTTCTCAGAGGCCCCCGGCGAAGGCGGTTGACGCACCGCTGATTCGATTTGGACCCTGTTGCGGCGGTTGAAATCGGCTCAATTTCACCACCTAGCCATTTGTAATCAAACACGTATTTCCCTTCTGTCTTGCGCGAAGCTTTCCGAAGGGCCATTTTTATGTTATGATTTTGTGACAAACACACACCGCCAACTGTGATCCTGCGTCGCCCAATACGGGCCGGACAGGGCCTTTCGTGTCATAACCCACTGGCTCATCGGATGCATAAATCCTCTGAGGCAGTGTTTTTTGCGCCAAGGGCCCAACCCGTTTGACGGATCATCCACGAAGGAAAAACTGTATGAGCAAGTCGAAAAAGTCCGAGTTCCGCCCCGATGATTACGTGGTCTACCCCGCCCATGGCGTGGGCCAGATCGTGTCGATTGAACGTCAGGAAATCGCGGGTATTGACCTCGAACTCTTTGTGATCTCATTCGAGAAAGACAAGATGACCCTGCGGGTGCCCACGCACAAGGCAACCGAGGTGGGGATGCGCGGGCTGTCGAGCCCCGATGTGGTGTCGAAGGCGATGACCACGCTGAAGGGTAAGGCGCGGGTGAAGCGCGCCATGTGGTCGCGCCGCGCGCAGGAATATGAGCAAAAGATCAATTCCGGCGATCTGATCGCGATTGCCGAGGTGGTGCGCGATTTGCACCGCACCGATGATCAGCGCGAGCAGAGCTATTCTGAGCGTCAGCTTTATGAGGCCGCGTTGGAGCGTTTGACCCGCGAAGTGGCCGCCGTTGGTGGCGGGGATGAGGTTCTGGCCGCCAAGAAGGTGGATGACGTGCTGGTGTCCCGCGCGGCGTGATCCTTTTCGAACAATGCAAATGAAACCCGCGTTTTTGCGCGGGTTTTTTTCATGACAAAGCGGCTTCGCCAGGCCCTGGGTGGGGCCCGCCTCTCAGCGATTGCAAGCAATCGCCTGCCGGGCAGCGGACGAAGGCGCGGCGGGCTGCGCCCTTGATTCCGCGTCGGGTGCTTCAGACCAACAAACTGAACAGGATGGCAATTTCTGCCATTTGTTGTGTCGCGCCAAGGATGTCGCCGGTCTGACCTCCAATCTTCGTCAGCGCCACGCGCGCCAAGAATGCCGTCACCACCAGCGCCCAGATCAGTGCCATGATCCCGCCTCCGCCTGCGAAAATAACAGCCACCAGAAGGGCTATTCCCAATCCCGTCAAGGCAACAGGCAATGGCACATCGCCCACCTGCGCCGACAGCCCGTCTGGCCTTGCATGGGGCAGCGTGGCCATCACGCCCGGCATCATCGCGCGGGAGGCAGCGGCCGTGACCAGAATGGCGGCGGCGGCGGCCTCGGGGCTTGCCTCAAAGAGCAGCCAGAGCGCGGCCCAACGTGATGCCAGACCCAGAAAAAGCGCGATCACGCCATAAGCGCCGATGCGGCTGTCTTTCATGATCTCCAACCGGCGCTCCGGCGTCCAGCCGCCCCAAAGACCGTCTGCGGTGTCGGCCAGCCCGTCTTCGTGCAGAGCGCCTGTTGCGATGATCAGCGTCGCCAGAGACAAAAGCGCGGTCAAAGGCGCGGGCAGGCCAAGAGCGTGGCCAATCAGCCCCACAGCGGCGGAAAGCGCCCCCAGCACCAGACCGGCCAACGGATAGGCCCAGGCCGCCGCAGCCCCGCGCGGTGCGTCATTGGATGGCACGGGCAGGCGGGTCAGCAATTGCATCGCGTCAATGATATCAGAGGGTTGGATCAGCGGGTCGTTTTTGGCCATGGGGCGCGCCTTTTTCGCTATGCCCGCCCATCATGCCTGCGTTAAGCCTGTCGGGCAATTGGTTGAAAAGGGTGGCGCTTATGGGCTTCGCGACACAGCAGGAAATCCGGCAGGTTTTCGCGGATCTGACGCTGCCTGACGGCGCGGCGCGCGCAGGCGCGGAGGCACGCAATGGCCAGTTGACCAAGCCGCCCGGGGCCTTGGGCCGGTTGGAGGATCTGGCACTGTGGTACGCGGCATGGCGGGGCGATCCGCGCCCTTTGCTTGAGCGTCCGCAAGTGGTTGTTTTTGCAGGCAATCACGGGGTGACAGCGCAGGGCGTGTCGGCTTTCCCGGCGGATGTGACTGCGCAGATGGTGGCCAATTTTGAGGCCGGTGGCGCGGCGATCAATCAGGTGGCCGGGGCGTTTGGCGCGTCGCTGGATGTGCATGCGTTGGATCTGGACCAGCCCACGGGCGATATCAGCACGGGGCCTGCCATGCCTGAGGCCGCCTTTCTGGCGGCCTTTCAGACCGGGTGGGATGCGGTTGACGGCCAAGCCCATGTGCTGATCGTGGGGGAGATGGGCATTGGCAACACAACGCCTGCCGCGGCCATGGCTTGCGCGCTTTACGGGGGGGCGGCGGAGGATTGGACAGGCCGGGGAACGGGCGTGGATGACGCAGGGCTTGCGCTGAAGGCGAGTGTCGTGGCCCGTGCGGTGGAGGCGAACGCGGCGGCGGGCGATGGTCTGGATGTGTTGCGTTGCCTTGGCGGGCGGGAGATTGCGGCCATGGCAGGCGCGATCCTGCGGGCGCGCGTGGCGCATGTGCCGGTGATCCTTGATGGGTTCATCTGCTGCGCGGCGGCGGCGACGTTGCACGCGATGGACGCGCGCGCCCTGGATCACGCTGTGGCAGGGCATCTGAGCGCGGAAGGGGGGCACGCCCGGGTTCTGGAGCGGCTTGGCAAGGACCCGTTCCTGTCTTTGGGCATGCGGCTTGGCGAAGGGTCTGGCGCTGCGGTGGCGCTTGGGGTGTTGAAGGCGGCCGTGGCGTGCCATTCGGGCATGGCTACTTTTGCAGAAGCCGGGGTGTCGGACAGCTAGGCGCGCACTCAGGCTTGTTCGCGATCCTGATCGTCTTGCGCGTCTTCGGCGGCGGCCACTTCCAGCTGGGACAGCAAGACGGTTTCAAGGTCTTTTTCAAGCTCCATCGCGCGGGCGATGTAGGCGGCGTTTTCCGTCGTGGGGATGGATGGATCCCAAAGCCCGGCCAGTTCGCGCACGGAATGGCGATCATGATGGTAGAACGCCTCCTGCAATTCAGACGCTTCAAATTCTGACAGGCCGAGGTTTTCGAGCACGTAGCGACCTGCGCGGATCGAGCTGTCAAAGAGTTCACGCACGATGTCATTGGCACCCGCCTGATAAAGGCGGAACACATGGGTGCGGTCGCGGGCGCGGGCGATGATGTGCAGATCGGGGTGTTCACGGCGGGCATAGGCCACCAGCTGTGTTGTGGCTTGCGGATTGTCGAGGGCGACGACCAGCACCTTGGCCTGCCCGATCCCCGCCGCGTGCAGCAGTTCGGGGCGCGACGGATCGCCCAGGAAGCTTTTGATGCCAAAGCGGCGCATGCGCTGGATCGTGTCGAGGTCATGATCCAGCACGACCGTGTCAAACCCGCTTGAGCGGACCATGCGGTTCACGATTTGGCCAAAGCGGCCGATGCCCGCGATGATGACCGGCCCTTGGGTGTCAATCTCATCAGGGGCGTGCGGTTCTGACGTGTCATCCATTCGGTTCGACAGCCAATCATAAAGGATAAAGAGCAGCGGTGTGATCAGCATGGAGATCGCCACGACCAGTAACAGAAGCTCTGTCATGGCCGGCGGGATCACATTTTGCTGGCTGGAGAAGGCAATGAGGACAAAGCCGAATTCACCGGCCTGGGCCAGCGACAAAGTGAAGAGCCAGAGGTTGCGCCCGCGCAGCCCGAAGGCACGGCCGAGCATGTAGAGAATGCCCCCCTTAAGCAGGATTACTGCAAGGGCGAGGCCGATAACTGTGAAAAAACTGCTAAATAAGATCGCAAAATTGATAGCCGCGCCCACGGTGATGAAAAACAGCCCAAGCAGCAGACCTTTGAAGGGGGCGATATCGCTTTCCAGTTGGTGGCGGAATTCGGACGAGGCCAGAACCACCCCCGCCAGGAACGCCCCGAGCGCGGGCGACAGCCCCACGAGGTTCATCAGGAAGGCGATGCCCACGACGATCAGCAGGGCGAGCGCGGTGGACATCTCCGGCAGGCGGGCCGCATGGATGAATTTGAACGCAGGCCGCGTAAGGTAGATGCCTGCGAAGACAATCGCGCCCACACTCGCGATGGTGACAAGCGTCGCGCCCCAGCCCGGTAGTGAGGCGATGAAAGACACCGCCGCCTCGTGCCCCGCCACAGAATGATCGCCATGGCCGTCGCCACCGCCTTCGCTGAGCCGTTCCATGGTTTCGCCCAGGATCATGCCGGGCGTCTTGGGCAGCGCCAGAAGGGGCAGGAACGCCAGCATGGGAATGACGGCGATGTCTTGGGCCAGCAAAACGGAAAACGCCGATCGCCCGCCGCCGGTTTGCATCAATCCCTTTTCCGACAGCGTTTGCAGCACGATGGCGGTGGAGGAGAGCGCGAAGATCATCCCGATGGCCAGCGCTACCGTCCAAGGGAAGCCGAAGAGCGCGGTCAGCACCATGATGGCCAGCGTCGTGAGACCGATTTGCAGCCCGCCCAGCCCCAGCAATTTGTCGCGCATCTGCCAAAGGGCGCGGGGTTCAACCTCCAGGCCAATGAGGAACAGCATCATCACCACGCCGAATTCCGCGAAATGCTGCAATTCTACCGTGGCGTCCCCGCCCACGAAGCCAAAGATCGGGCCGATCAGAATGCCCGCCGCGATGTAGCCCAGCACCGATCCAAGCCCCAACCGCGCCGCCAGCGGAACAGCGATCACCGCCGCGGCGAGGAAAATCGTGGCTTGAAACAGGAAACCTTCCATCAGGGGCGGGCCTAATATTCTGGTCATGCCCCGGGGTGGGCATGGTCGCGTCTACCCTACCGCATGTCTGGCCCGCTTCAAGGTGAGATGGGCAACGCGGGCCTGAACCCGCAGCGTTGCGCGAGGGTGTGACAGGTTTGAAATCTTTCGTGGCCTAGCTGCGCGGCATTTTCAGGACAACCGACTGGCCACGCTTGATATAGCGCAATTCACCGTCGCCGATGGCCGCCACTTGCCCGCCATCCAGACGGTCGCCCACTTCCACCTTCTTGTAGCGCCCGTTGGGCAGACGCACGAGCGCGCGGCGGTTTCCGTCAGAACCGTAGACGCCAATCAGGTTGAGCCGTCTGAGAGCGATCTGATTGCGCTCTGTTGCCGCGCGAGCCACGGATCCGGTGGTGGGGATGTCCACCTCGACCTGCTGTTCGATGCTGACAGGCTGGGCCGCCGCGGTTTCACGGGATTGTTCGACAAGCTGCGCGAAATTGGCAGGACGCGTGCGGGGTTTGAGGGAGGCGGTCACTGCCTCTTCTGTTGCGTCTTCGAACAGGTTTGCGGTGCCGTCTTCTGTGGCCTCTGCAATTTCAGGGGAAATGCCTGCTTCTGCCAGCGCCTGTTCTTGCGGGCTTTGCGGGCGGAGGCGGGGGCGGATGCTTTGCAATTCATCCAGCGTGCGACCGCCATTGCCCGCGCGTTCGAAATTGTCTGACAGATCGGAGGGTCGCGCGCGGGGGCGCAGGCCAGTGTCTTCGCTGGTCACCGTTTCGGGTTCAGGGGCCAGCGCGACTTCGACCACCTCAGGTTCCGCGCGTTCAGGCGTTGCAGGCGGCACAAGGGGCGGGGGGCCGGTGAAGATGGTGATCAGCCGATCGGGCGTGACCGTGCCTTCGGGTGTGGCCAGAACAAAGCCGCGCGCATCGCGGGCCACATCATCACTGCCCGGTGGTAGCGGATCGCCCGGTGTGGCAGGCCGGGCCGAGGGCAGAAGGGCCGCCACCTGTGGCAGGGCCACCGCATCGGAGAAATTCACATCCGGGTCAAGCGAGGTCTGGTAGACATCCTCAAACTGCCCTTCCAGCGGAGGGCGTGTGGGGGTTGGCGACATCTGCCAGATCCCCGTCGCGGCGTAGCGGGCGCGGGCCTCATCCGGGGAGAGTTCCTCTGAGATCGGCTCATCGGCACGCAGGCTGTCGAGCGGTTCATCGGCTAGGGCTTCGGTGTCCTGAACGGGGTCTTGAGGCAGGGCGGCGATGTCGGTGTCGGTTTCCGTGCTGACCGCTTCCGGGGCTTCAATCGCGGCGGGGTCATCGGCGAATTGGACATCATCGGAGGATCTAAACAGGCTGGAGAGCCCGCCATCGAGGAAAATTGCGGCCCAGGCGGCGATGCCCACGAGGAAGAACAACAACCCTGCCGTAAGCGCCAGGGCCATGAAGCGCGGATTGCTTTCAGATGAGGTGTTATCGGGGTTGCGCGCACCGAAGACAGTCATACGCTGGCGTTCATCTTCAAAGGCGCGGGTGGCGGTTTGCTCAGCAGGGCTGGGCGTTTTGGCCTTGGGGCGCAGATTGGCCGCAGCCCCGCGGGATTTCTTGACGCCCGATTGCAGCCCGGATCGCAAGCCGGAACCGAGTTTTGCGCCGAGTTTGGATTTCAGCCCGGCGCTGATCCCTGCCGTGATGGCCGCCCCAGACGCTTTCGCCGCTGCCTGCGCGCGTTCGGCCGTTGTGGGGGCCGTGGCGGCGGGGCCGGGTTCGGTTTTGCGTTGCGACAGGAATGCCAGGCGGCCGGGGTGGTTTGACACAGGCGCAGACGGCGCGGCGGGTGGGCGAATGGGTGATTGCGCTGTGCCAGATGCGCTGGTTGGTGCGCTGGGTGGTGCAGTTGGGGCCGAGGGCGCAGGCGTGGCGATTTTCGGCGCGCCGGACGCTGCGGGTGTGTCGAGCGGTTTGCTGGTCGACGTCGGTGCCGCTTCGGTGCTTTTGAGTGTTTCGGCCCGGGCCTGTGCAACGGCGGCCAGATCTTCGGGGGCGGGATCGGGTGTTTTTTGCGTGGCCTCCACCGGGCGCGGCAAGTCGGGTGCCGGCGCGGGTGGGGCCTTGGTGGCAGGTGGTGTGTCTGCCGGTTTGTCTTTTGGGGTCTCTTCAGGCGCGTCAGCGGGCTTTTCCGTCAGGGTGGCGGGCGTGTCATCGGCGGTTTTGGCGGGCTCAGTTTCCGGGTCGGAGGGGCGGAAACGACCCTGTGGAAGGCCGGGCGCGGCAGGGGGGGGATCCGCCTTGGGCGCGCGCCGCGCAGACGAAAAGGCCATCGGCGGGCTTGGGGCGTCTGGTTCGGGCGCGTCTGTATCTGGCGTGTCATCCGTCGGGCCGGTCAGGGTGACGGTCGGTTTGTCTGGTTTTGGTGCCTCTGCGGGGGGTGTTGCGCGCGCTGACTGGAAACCGGCTATTGGGACGGGACTGGGTTCCGGCTCAGGTTCCGGTTCTGGCGCGACCTCGGCCATGGGTTCGGGCGCAGTTTCGGGCGCGGGGTCGGATTCGGGTTCCGGTTCCGGTTCAGGTGGGGCGATTTTGCCCGTGACACGGATCGCATCCTCGTCACGGTCGACGCTGTCGCCCGGGGCCAGAACATCGCCTGCATGCACGGTTTCGCCAAAGAACGGTTCGCCTTCGAAAGCGCCTTCATCCGGCACGGCCACAAAAGACAGCGGGCTGAAGCCGTGATCGACGGCAAAGCTTTCGGCCTCTGTCAGCGTCTCAATCGCCACGGCGGCGACGCAAACCTCACCGCCTGTCATGGACCAGTCATAGGCCAATTCGGAGACGTGATAGGGCGTGGCCCCGTTCAGCGTGCTGCGTACCTGCGCCTCAAGAATGTCGATATCGCGGCTGTCGCTTTCGAACTTGAGGTAGCGGATTTGCTGATTGGGCACGACCAGTTTGGTGGTGATGTCGCCTGCATCCTGCGCCTTTGCGGTGTCGCGCAACGCCTTGAGGGCACCAGCCAGATCCGCATCGTTGAGGGGCACATCGCCCACCGACAGCCAGCCATCACCGGACCGGTGCAAAAGACCGATCCCGTCAAAGGAAAGCGTAAGAGCGAAATTTGGTTTCATCGCACAGACTTATCGAACAGACTTACAGACAAAAACAGGCGTTATGGACGTTGGAACACCCGGGCAGACAAAAGGCAGACAGGGCATTTTTACATGAGGAACACGGCGGAGGCAAAGCGAAAGCCCCCCAGAAACATAGGTCTGGGGGGCTCTAATTGCACTGATTTGTAGGGAATTGATCAGGCGTTTGCTTTTTTGAGGGCCTGATCGAGGTCGGCGATGATGTCATCGGCATCCTCAATCCCGATAGAGATTCGCACCACATTGGGCGCGGCCCCGGCCGCCGTTTGCTGTTCCGCGGTCAGCTGACGGTGGGTGGTGGAGGCCGAATGGATCACCAAGGAGCGCGTGTCGCCAAGGTTCGCCACATGGCTGAACAGTTCGAGATTATCGACCAATTTCACGCAGCCTTCATAGCCCGCCTTGAGCGCCACCGTGAAAAGCGACCCCGCGCCCCTGGGGCAGATTTTCTTGACGCGTTTGTTGGAGGGGGAGGATTTGAGACCGGCATAGGTGACGGCCTCGACCGCCTCGTGGCTTTCCAGCCAATTTGCAACTTTTTCGGCGTTTTCAACGTGCTTTTGCATCCGCAAGCTGAGCGTTTCAATTCCCATCAACGTGTAATGCGCGGCTTGAGGGTTCAACGTCATGCCCAGGTCGCGCAGCCCGATGGCGATGCCGTGGAAGGTGTAGGCAAGCGGGCCAAACGTTTCGTGGAATTTGAGGCCGTGATAGGCATCTTCCGGCTGGCTGAGCGAGGGGAATTTGTCGGAGGCCGACCAGTCAAACGTGCCACTGTCGACCACGATGCCCCCTGTGACCGTGCCATTGCCCGTGAGGAACTTGGTCAGCGAGTGGGTCACAATGGTGGCGCCGTGCTCAATAGGGCGGCACAGGTAGGGCGTCGCGGTGGTATTATCGACAATGAGAGGCAGACCTGCATTATCAGCGACCTTGGCGATGGCATCGAGATCGGCAATGTGACCGCCGGGATTGGCGATGGATTCGCAATAGACGGCGCGGGTATCCTCATCAATGGCGGCCTTGATTGCGTCCAGATCGTCGATGTCGACGAATTTCGCGGACCAGCCGAAGCGCTGGATGGTCTTGCTGAACTGGGTGACGGAACCGCCATAAAGCCTTGTGGATACAACAACATTTCGGCCCGGCGCCATGATGGGGAACAGCGCCATGATTTGCGCCGCGTGCCCCGACGAACAGGCAACCGCGCCTGCGCCGCCTTCCAACGTGGCCACCCGTTCTTGCAGAACGGCGACGGTGGGGTTGGTCAGGCGCGAATAGATATAGCCCACCTCTTGGAGGTTGAAGAGCGCCGCGGCGTGCTCAGCATCACGGAAGACATAAGCTGTGGACTGGTAGATCGGCGTATTGCGCGCGCCGGTGGCGGGGTCCGGGCGGGCACCTGCGTGGATTTGCAGCGTGTCGAAGCCGAATTCGTGGATGCGGTCGGTCTCGTTGGTCATGGGGGTCTCCCTGTCTGTTTGATCAAGGGTTAGGCGAAAGGGGCGTGGAGGACAACCGGACGGTGTGCGTGGCGCGGTTGCGGCGTGCGCGGCCCGTTCCGTGGGGCCTAGCGCATCCAGAAGCCGTTGCGCTTGATCGTGTTGCGGATGGCCTGTTCTTTGCGCGGCAGGTTGTCCTGATCAAAGAGCGCGCGGGTTTTGGCGCCGCGTCCGTGGTAGATCATGAATTTCACCGGATCGTATTTCTTCAGCACTTTCTTCACCCAGTTGGGCGCGGCGGCCTGTTCCAGCGCGGCCACCACGCGGTCACTTTCGCGGGCATAAAGCAGCGGCAAAACGCGGTAATGGCAGGTGACGGAGCCGTCCATCAGACCGTCCGGGATCGTGTCGCGCCCGCCACCTAGTGAGTGAATTGTGAGCGGCAGCGCGACTTGATCGAGCCAGGGATCAAGCGACTGGCAGATCAGTTCCTTGGGCGGGGTGTCGCGGATGCCGAGCGCGTAATCGAGGAACCGTTGGCCGAAGGCGTGGGGGCATTTGTAGAAGAAGAACCCTGCGTTGAAATAAAGGTATCGCCGCCAGAATTCATCCGGGTAAGACGTGTCGAGCGAGCTTTCGAAATCGAGCCCGAACTTGTCGTAAAGCGCGCCCCATGTGGCGTTGTATCCCGGGCCGTAGAGTTGAATTTCGGGCCATGTGCCTTCGCGGCGCATCGAGGCCGTGGGACGCGCAAAATCGAAGGGCACTTTCGTGATCTCATCCAGGATCAGCGTGTCGGTGTCGAGGAAGAGAAACGGCTCCCCTTTGGGCAGGGCGAAGAGCGCCTCAATTTTATTGCCATAGGGGTAGCGTTCGCCGAAATGGCGGCTCTCGAAGGGGATGATGTCGGCCTCAAGACGGTCCAGAACCTCGCGGGCGTCGCCTCGAATGCGCGGATCACTTTTCCACAGCTTACCGGGCTGAGGTTCGGCTACGTAAAGTTTTCCATCAAAATCTGGGGAATTCAGGCGCAGCGAGGTTGCAAAAAGGATAGCCTCATATTGCAGGCGCCCGGCTTGGCCTACCACCATGATGTTGAAAGGTTTACGCTTTTTGGCGGGCATGCCAGCCCCTCATTTCCTGCTCTGGCGTCAAACTATAAGGGGCATTTGAGCCACGCAATAGGGGCAATTGCGCTTATCATTCCGGGATGGGTGGGTATAGTGTTGGTCAAACAGTGAATTTTCAGGAGATGGGACATGGCGAATTTGGACGCACAGGTGCGCGAAAGTCAGGCGCAGGTGGAAGAGGCGCAGACGCGGATTGCGGAACTGACCAGCCGGATTGAGACGGCGCGGGCCAAGATCAAGGGTGGGGAAGATGCCACGCTGGATATTGAGAATGCCTCGCTTGAGGATGTGCAAGCCCATACCGAGGTCATGAACGCCAACATCGCGGAACTGATCATGGGGCTAGATGATGTGACGGCCGGGTTCTCCAAGGATTTTGATGAGATGCGGTCGAAAACGGGCTGGGAGAGCGTGGTGGGGATTTTCTCCTCAGCCAAGTCGGACAGCATGCGGCAGGATCGGATCCGCACGGCGAACATTGACGACAAGCTGCAGGATCTGATTTCGAAATCGGACGTGATCGTGAACCTTCTGGAAGGTCAGCTGAAGATGCTGGAAGAGCAGAAGGTGAAGGTGGAGGGCAACCTGACCGAGACGCTGGACGAACGCGAGTTGACGGTGGGGGAGTTGGAGACGCTGCGCAGCGACATCTCTGGCATGGATCCGGAGATCATCCGGCTGGAGAACGCCATTGCCAATGAAACGGATGCCGCCGCGCGCACGAAGCTGGAGACCGAATTGGCGGAGATGAACGCCAAGTATAACCAGATGGTGCAGGATGAGCAGGTGAAGCTGGCCAAATCTCAGACGCTGGAGCGGTACATCGAGAAGGGCAAGACCTGGGTTGATTCATTGCAGAACCAGGCAGCGACGCAGATGGTGCTGATTAATAAATTGCAGACGGACACAAAACAGCGGGTGGTGCTTTATGACGCGCTGTCGAAGTCACTGAAGACCGCGCAGCAGCAGGACGTGGCGCACCGGATCAATGAGATCGGCGTTGAAACGGACAAAGAGGCGCAATCGGCCATGGCGGGGATTGGTGCCGCGACCAACAAGCAGATGGCGGATATGATGGAAAAGCACGAGGACCATATGGTCTTTGCCCGTGAAGTGCTGGAGGCGAAGGCCAAGGCGGATGAACGCTTCGCCCGGCGGTTCCAGAAGATCATCGAGAAGCATGATAAGAACCTGTATGGGGCGTGACTTTACGAATGAAGCGGCTTTGTCAGGCCCCGGTCTGGCGATCCCGGTCTCAAGCGAAGGCGCTTTATGGTAACGTGTCGCTGTGGGGTTGAGCAGCGCGCAAGCGTCAACAATTCGCCAGGCCCTGGGTGGGGCCTGACGAAGGCGCGGCGGGCTTCGCCCTTGATTCCGCGCCGGGCGCAGGGTGATGAAGACTGTGCATTGAATAGCTAATTTAGCTAGAAGTGGAGGCGCAAATGCGTGGATATTCCGCAACCGAACTGGCCAACAATACCGGCGACGTCCTTTTGACGGCAGCAGGGGAGCCGGTGGAGATCACACGCCACGGCAAGCCGCGTTTCGTGTTGATGACGCTGGAACGCTATGAAAAGCTGCTGGAACTGGCGGGCGGTGAACTGCCTGAGCTTCACGACGCAAGCGATCTGGTCGCGGATTTGGATGCTGAATTGAATAATGTCTGAGAATGCGAATGCTTCTGGCCCCGATCATGTGGGCCTGACCGATATGTTCGCCTCAAGGCGCTATTTCGCGAAATTCGGAAAGATCACGCGGCATCTGGAGCAGGTGAGCGCGGTGATGCAGGCCGATGGGCAGCTCAGCGGACCTGAGATTGAGGTGCTAACGGGCTATGTGCGGGGGCTGTCTTACACGTTCCGGGCGCTCTCTATGAAATATCTGCTGGTGGGGCGGGATACGGGGCAGTTTTTTGGCTCACTCGCCATGGATGTGACGGAAAGCGGCTTTCCTGTCTTCAATGAGCTGATGGTGATGGCCAATGACGCGCAACAGGCCGCGCGGCATTTGCAGAATATGCCGACGCCGGAGCAGTTGAAGGCCCAGATGGTAGAGCGGATCATCGGCGAGCGCGCGATCCCCACGCGGCTGCAATTTTCGCTGTCGCAAAGGCTTTACTATGAGGAATTGGCGAAGGGGCATCTCTTTTGGGCGAGGAATGACCCGACGGCAGTGTGGCTGACAGGCATCCAGCCGAGGGTGACGTATCTGGTGCATTGGGCGGTCTATGACAGTCAGCTGAACCTGCCGACGGTGTATTTGCTGGAAGTCGAGGACAGCGGCGGCGGCAAGGGGTTGCCCATAGACGGGCGGCGCTGGCCGGAGGTGCAGGCGCATTTGATGGGGCAGGCGCTGGGTGGGCTAAAGCTGCTGACGATTGCCAAGGGGTTTGACGAGGCCTTTGACGATCTGCATCCCAAGCGGCTGCGGCGGCTGCATTTGGGGCCGATGTATTCGCATGCGTTCACGCGGCAAACCGGGCCTATTCGAGAGGTGCTGGCCGAGGCGCGCGCGCCTGAGGGGCAGGATTGGGCGCTCGCCTGGACCGATGAGGTGCTGGAGAGCGAGCGGGTGGTTGAGACGAAATCAGGCTGGTTTGGATCGGTGGAGCGGCAGGTCTTTGCGCTCGATCCCTTTGCTGGTCGGGGCGCGGAGACGGGGGCGACGCGGATGCAGCGCAGCCTGATCCTGCCCGAGCGGCCCTTTCAGGTTTTGGCAGAAAAGGCGCCGGCGGGGTTTGCCAGCGTCGACAAGTATGTCGTGGGGCAGTCCGGGCGGGTGCTGCGCTATTGAGTATTTTTGGAAAGATGAAGCGGGGGTGTGAGCGATGTCTTTGACGTCTGATCTGATGGAGTTGCGGGAGGAGGATGTCGTCAAGCACTACGCGGCGGCCAATGCGATGCTGGAGGGGTTTGATCATGCCCCTCGGGTCGGCAAGGCGCGGGACGTGGCGGAAGAGAAATCATCCGGGTTGGGCACGCGGCGGCGGTTTCGGTCGACGACGCCGGGGTTGGTGACGCGGTCCACCGCGAAGGCCGATGGGGTGCATTTGGTGGCGACGGTGACGGCGGCGGACGAGGATGATCCGTTGGTGACGCCGTTGCAGGCGACGGTGTTGCATTCTTTGCGGCGGGCCTTGGCGATTGGCTTGGCGGTGGGGGAGGCGTTTTCCGAGGCCACGGGGCTCGCAGATTTGCGGCGCGCGAACCTGGCGGGGGCGTTGGAGGCGGGGCGCAAGGGGGAGTTTACGGAGCTGATGGCTGCGGAGGCGTTGGCGGTTTCTCACGTGTTTGCAAATGCTTGCGCGTTTTTGTTGGCGCCGCACGGGTCTGAGGTGAGTGTCGATCTGGGCGATGTGGAGGAGGTGCTGACGGATAATGCCCAGCTCGCTCTGCACGGCGCGTTGTGGGAGATGGAACAGGATATCGCGACGCTTGCGCCCGATGATGATCGGCTGGTGGCCGTGGTTTCGGGCTTCTGTGAGGCGTTGATGGGCAAGCTGGCGCTGCGGGCGGGAAATGCGGCACGGCTGGAGGCGTTTACCGGCAAAGCGTGGCGCGTGGAGGCGGATGATTTCACCATTCGCGGGTTTGAGACGTCTGCGGGAAAG
>JBCBAT010000025.1:0-47709 GCA_038532355.1 Pseudomonadota bacterium
GGCCGCGCGATTGCGCGACGGAGAGTGGGTTTTGTACGATGTGAAGCTGTGGGATTTGCAGAAACGTAGTGTCAAACAGGACAGACACGTCCGAACTGGCCCGCTCTGCATGGATGACGGTCTGGCCTTCATCATTGCCTTGCCGCAGCCACAGCCCTTCGGACGCGATCACCAAAATCGACGACCCGCCCCCGCCCAGATAGGAATTCACCAAATCGTTGTACCGCTTGGCCGATGCCGCCACGAGCGGGTTGAGAACGGTCACGGACACAAGCCCGATCACCGCCGCCACCGCCACAGGTGCGGCCAGACTGCGCAAGGCCGACCGGCCCGCCGCGCGCACCACCACCAACTCCGACGACCGCGCCAGCCGCACGTACAGCGCGACCGTCGCCAGCACCACGACCAGCGGCAGGATTTCGTAATTGTCCTCCGGGATTTTCAGCAAAACGATGCCCAGCACCTCGCCGAAGCTGAGCGCGGCAAAATCCTGCAGCTTGTCCACCAGATCAATCAGCGCCAGCAGCACCACGAAGATCGAAAAGATCAGCACGGTGGTCCACAGGAATTTGCGCGCGAAATACCAATGCAGGATCATGCCGGATCCCCTTCCGTATCCGCGCCTGCGCGCCGGAATGTCACGGCCCGCTTCACCCGCCGCAAGATGGAAGGCCGCGCCGCCAGGTACAAAAGGATCACCGTCAGGCCAAAACCAAGCGCGGCGGGCGCATACATCACAGGCCACAGCGCTGCATTCGCAATCACCACGCCCGTCATGGATCCTTCCACCACCTTGATCACCACCAGCAGGAAAAACGCCGTTATGATCTGCCACCAAACCCCAAACCGGCTGAACCCGCCCAAAAGCAGCGTGGCAAAGCCCACAAGCGCCGCGACAATGCACATCAGGGCTTGGGCAAAGCGACTGTGCAGCGTGAATTGCAATGCGCCTGGGGTCGCGCCCGTGGCCTCCATCACCTGCGTGGGCCGCAGGATCAGATCACCGGTATGGGAAAATTCCACGCGGTTGAGGGTTTGCGGATTTTGCGAAATGAGGCTTGAGATGTCATAGGAAAAATCATCGAAATGCGTGGTGAAAAGCCGCCCGTCCTCACCACGCAATGTCTGCGCCAGCCCCGACACCATCACCAGCGATGTGCCCGTGCCATCCTGCACCAGGTAAGCGCGGATCGATGAATACTCGACCGAGTTCTGCAAATCCCGCCGGTCTGACAGGAACACATCGCGCAACTCGCCCTCGGGCGTGATTTCCCCGATATAGAAGGTGATGCCCGGGGCCGGGTGGAGGAATTCGCCTTCTTCCAAAAAACGCGCCGACACGCTTTGACGCACTTCGGCTTCGCGCTGGCGCAACTCGCCCAGCGAGGTGGGGATCAGGTAATGGCTGAGAAGCGACATGATCACCGCGATGATCACCCCGAACACCAGCGCGGGTCGTATAAGGCGCCACGGCGAATAGCCCGTCGCCTGCACCACCGTCAGTTCACTTTCCGTGCTGAGGCGGTTGGTGACATAAACGGCGGCCGCAAAGGCTGCGATCGGCAGGATCATACCGATAACGCCCGGCAGGGTGAGGGCGGTAAACTCCAATATCACCCATGCCGGCTGCCCGTCTCCGATCAGCCGATCAAACTGCCGCACTGCCTTGTTGATCCAGAAAATGGACACCAAAATCAGCGCAAAAAAGCCAAAAAGCACCATGAATTGCGACAGCATATACCTGTCGAATCTGGTCACGCTCTTACCCCCACGGTTTATTTTTGGGGATATTAGCCGAAGTGACGCGGGCGGACCACCGGTAATGCGTTTTTGGTCAATGACCTCTGACGGTTACTATGCCCGGCGCGGAATTAAGGGCGCAGCCCGCCGCGCCTTCGCCTTACAACACCGGAGTAGCGCTTTGACTGGTCATCCCCATGCCCGCGCGCTACACCTTCCCAAACGCAATTTCCGCACATGTCAGGAGCCCGCCCATGTCCGCACCCGTCACCATCACGCCCACGACGCCCGACCTCGATCAAATCGCGACATTCGAAGACCGCGTGGCCATTTTCGTGGGCGAAGACGGCGCGCTGGATGAGGCGGGCAAAAAAGCGGATGAGCTCACCGGCGGCGCGGTGTCCCGCGTGACCGGGTCTGAGGCGTGGGAAAAGATCTCCGCCGGGAAGGCAAAATCGCTCGACTACCCCACGGGTATGGCCGCAACCGCGCTTGATATCGTGTCCTTGCCATCCTCGGATGCTGCGCGGAAGGCGGGGGCGGCGCTTGGCAAAGCCAAGGGGGACAGCGCGCAACTGGTGCTGTTCATGGATCGCGACGGCGCGGATGAGCTCGCCCTTGGCCTCATGCTGCGCGCCTACAGTTTCACCGATCACAAAACGGCGGACGAAAAAGACCCCGGTGAGGTGATGCTCATGGCCTCTGGCACGGTTGACCTTTCCACTGCCCGCGCACTGGCCGAAGGGGTCTTCCTCACCCGTGACCTCACCAATGAACCCGCCAATATCCTGACTACCACGGAATTTGCCGCGCGGATTGAGGCGATGGGCTCTCTCGGCCTCAAGATCACCATCCTCGACGAAGATGAACTTGCCGCCAAAAAGATGAACCTGCTGCTCTCCGTGGGTCACGGCAGCATCACGCCGTCCAAAGTTGCCATCATGGAATGGTCCGGCGGCAAGGATGGCGACGCCCCTCTGGCCTTGATCGGCAAAGGCGTGGTGTTCGACACCGGCGGCATATCGCTCAAACCCGCAGGCGGCATGGAAGACATGACGATGGATATGGGCGGGGCAGGGGTCGTGACGGGCGTCATGCACGCGATTGCTGCCCGCAAGGCCAAGGCCAACGTGGTGGGCATCGTTGGGCTGGTGGAAAACATGCCCTCTGACCGCGCCACGCGTCCGGGCGATGTCGTCACCTCAATGAAAGGCGACACGGTTGAGATCATCAACACCGATGCCGAAGGACGGTTGGTTCTGGCCGACGCGCTTTGGTACGCGCAAGAGACGTACAAGCCCGCCGCGATGATCAATCTGGCCACGCTCACCGGGGCCATCATCATCGGCTTGGGCCATGAAAACGCAGGCGTTTTTTCCAATGACGATGATTTCTGCGATCACTTCCTGACCGCTGCCAAAACAGAAAAAGAAGGCGCGTGGCGCATGCCCATGGGTGACGCCTATGACAAAATGCTCAAATCCCGCATCGCAGACATGAAGAACGTGGGCGGGCGCGCCGCTGGCTCCATCACTGCGGCGCAATTCCTGCAACGTTTCGTGCAAGAGGGCACGCCCTGGATCCACCTCGACATCGCGGGCGTGGCGCGCGTGACGGATGAAACGCCCATGGCACCCCGTGGCTCCACCGGGTGGGGTGTTCTGGCCCTCAATCGCCTTGTCGCCGACCAATACGAGAGCTGATGGGCGCCGCGTATTTCTATCACCTGACGCGCCGCCCGTTGGAGGCAACGCTGCCCATGCTGCTCGAAAAAGCGCGCGGGGCAGGCTGGCGCGTAGCGGTGCGCGGGATTGATCCGCAGCGCATGGATTGGCTCGATCAAAAACTCTGGCTCGGCCCGGAGGAAGGGTTCTTTCCCCACGGTCTTGCTGGCGGCGATCATGACGCGCGCCAACCTATTCTGCTCACCACATCGCCGGACGCCCCCAACAGCCCGCAATGCGTGATGACGATCGATGGGGCGGAGATTGCCGCGGACGAGGTGCAGTCCCTAGACCGTGTTTGCGTTCTTTTTGACGGCAACAACGAAGAGGCGCTGCAAACGGCGCGGGGTCAGTGGAAAACCCTCACCGATGCAGGCTGTTCGGCGCAATATTGGTCCGAGGAAAGCGGGAAATGGGAAAAGAAGGCGGAGAAATAACTACCGCGTCAGCACCAGCCGCCCGCCGGAAATTTCCATTGACCGGAACCGCTGCAGATAGCTCATCCCCAAAAGCGACCCATCCAGATCGCCCTCATTGACCACGGCGCGCACGCCTGTGTCCTCCAGTGACCCAACTGCGAAACTGTCGATCCGCACCGGCGCAATCCGCACCTCACCATTGGCCGTCAGCGCGCGGCCCACATAGTTCAGGTCCCCCGGGTCAAACCCCGCGCGCACCGCATCTGCCTGGCTCAGCACGATGTCGGTCGCGCCGGTATCCACGACAAATTCCACCGTCGCGCCATTCACATCCGCCACGAGGTAGTAATGCCCGTCCGGCGCGCGGGGCAGTTCGATCTGGCGGGCCTCCGCGCTGACCATCTGACGAGGGGCAGAGGTTTGGCGCACATCGTCCCAAAGCCCATAGGCGGCAATGACGCCGATGAACAAAAATCCCCAGACCATAGCCTGTTGCAGCACTTTGTTCATGCTGCCGCGATTGACCGCAAAGAACCAGAACACCACGGCTGTGCCCAGCACGATGAGGTATGTCAGCCGTCCAAGATCAAAATCATCCATGGGTCAGATATAATCCTTCGAGGGCGGGGTTTAAGCCCGGATCATGCGCTTTCTGCCGCCTCCAGCCGCTCTTGCGCGGCGATCCAAAGCGCCTCCGCCCGGTTCAGCCCTTCCATGACCTCGGCGTATTTCTTCTGCCATTCGGCCATGTCACCTGCGCGGGCCTCTTCATAAAGGGCCGGGTCCGCCAGTTTGGTGGAGATCTTGTCCTGCATCACCTGCAATTTCTCCAACCTCTCTTCGCATTTGCGCACGTCCTGGCGCAGTGCAAGGATGGCATCTCGCGAAGGTCGTTTTGGTTTTTCGGCACTTTTAGAATGGCTTGCAGGCGTTTCTTGACCCAATAGAGAAGCCCGATACGCCTCCAGATCCCCGTCAAACGGGGCCACGCGCCCGCCCTTCACCAACCATAACCGATCCGCCACGAGGCTGAGCAGGTGCATATCGTGGCTCACAAGGATCACAGCGCCGGAATAAGCCGTCAGCGCCTCCACCAGCGCCTCACGGCTTTCGATGTCGAGGTGGTTGGTTGGTTCGTCGAGGATCAACATATGCGGTGCGTCAATCGTGGCCAGCATCAGGCTCAACCGCGCTTTCTGCCCGCCAGACAGCTGCCCCGCAGGCGTGTCGGCCTGTTCCGCACCAATCCCGAAACCACCCAATCGCGCGCGCAGCTTTCCGGGTGCCTCCTCTGGCCGCAAGCGTCGAATATGATCCAGCGGGGTTTCATCGGCGTGCAATTCTTCCAACTGATGCTGCGCGAAATATCCGATCCGCAGTTTGGATGTTGCGTGGTAACGCCCTTCCATTGCATCAAGTTTGCCCGCTAGAAGCTTGGAAAACGTGGATTTCCCTTCCCCATTGCGCCCTAATAGAGCGATCCGGTCATCCTGATCAATGCGCAGATCGAGGCGCTTCAACACCGCCTCACCGTCGTAACCCACAGCCGCCCCATCCAGCCGCACAATGGGCGGGGACAGCTCTTCGGGCTCAGGAAAGGCAAAAGCGCGCAACGCCGCCTCCTCAGGCCGTGTGATCGGCTGCATGCGCGCCAGTGCTTTTAACCGCGCCTGCGCCTGCTTGGCCTTGTCGGCCTTGTAGCGGAATCGATCCACGTAGGATTGCAGATGGGCCCGCCGCGCGTCTTGTTTCTTGGCTTCCGCCTCTGCCGCGGCCAGCCGGGCTGTGCGGGTTTTGGCGAACTGGTCATATCCGCCCTGATAAAGCGTCAGCTTGCGATCTTCGAGATGCAGAATGGACCCCACGGCGCGGTTGAGAAGCCCGCGATCATGGCTGATCACCAACACGGTATGCGGGTAGCGCGCCAGATACGTCTCCAGCCACAGCGCGCCTTCCAGATCGAGATAGTTGGTCGGCTCATCCAGCAACAACAGATCGGGCGCGGAAAAGAGCACCGCCGCCAACGCCACGCGCATCCGCCACCCGCCGGAAAAGGCCGAACAGGGCATGTGTTGTTCTTCGTCTGTAAACCCCAGCCCCTTGAGAATGCTCGCCGCGCGGCCCTCAGCTGACCAGGCGTCAATATCAGCGAGCCGCGTCTGGATCTCAGCAATCTCGCCCGCATCCGTCGCAACCTCGGATTTTGCAAGCAAATCAGCACGTTCCGTGTCGGCCTTCAACACGGTATCCAGCAGTGACACCTCATTGCCCGGCACTTCCTGATCCACCCCGCCAATGCGGGCGCGCTTGGGCAGGTGAATATCGCCCGACTCCAGTGCCAATTCCCCGCGAATGATCCGAAACAGCGTGGTTTTCCCGGTCCCGTTGCGCCCCACAAGCCCCACTTTGTGGCCTTCGGGGATGGTGGCAGATGCCCCTTCAAACAAGGGCCGCCCCGCCACGGCATAGGTGATATCTTCGACGCGCAACATGGGCCGGGGATGCCCCAACGGCACCGCGGCGTCAATCGCGGCTTTTCAATCGCAAACACCCATGGTACGCCGCGCGCAAATTTGGACCCTAGCAAATGAGGCAAGACCCATGGCGACCGAACGCACGCTCAGCATCATCAAACCCGATGCCACCAAACGCAACCTGACCGGCAAGATCAACGCCAAGTTCGAAGACGCAGGCCTGCGCATCGTGGCGCAAAAGCGCATTCACCTGACCAAGGCGCAAGCGGGCGTGTTTTACGCCGTGCACGCGGAACGCCCGTTCTATGATGAACTGTGCGAATTCATGGCCTCTGAACCGGTGGTCGTGCAGGTTCTGGAAGGCGAAGGCGCGATTGCCAAGAACCGCGAAGTGATGGGGGCCACGAACCCCGCCGATGCCGCCCCCGGCACCGTCCGCGCAGAATTCGCTGAATCCGTGGGTGAAAACTCCGTCCACGGGTCTGACGCGCCGGAAACGGCGGCGGTGGAGATTGCGTATTTCTTTTCCGGCCTTGAACTGGTCGGCTGATCATCCGCAGGTATGGGATCACTGAGAAAAGGCCGCTCACTTCGGGCGGCCTTTTGATATGGGCAGAGGCAGAATTTTGCAAAATTCTGCATCAGAAAATTCGAATTTTCTGATGCATTTTCTTGTAAGAAAATGCCGCGTCCTAGGCCGTGGCAGGGGCGCAATCGGCAATTGACCGATGTCCCTGCATCTGTCACACAAACATTTCCGACACTGATCAAGGTGCTTTTGCATGAAGGTCATCATATGCGGCGCCGGGCAGGTGGGGTGGCAAATCGCCCGCCATCTCAGCGGCGAAAACAATGATGTCACTGTGGTCGACAACAACCCAGATCTGGTGCGCCGGGCGGCGGAAACGCTTGACGTCCAAGGCCTGACGGGCTTTGCCAGCTACCCCGATGTGCTGGACAAGGCCGGTGCGCGCGATGCCGACATGATCATCGCCGCCACTCATTCGGACGAGGTGAACATGGTCACCTGCCAGGTGGCTCATTCGGTTTTTGATATTCGCCGCAAGATCGCGCGCCTGCGCAGCCAATCCTACCTTGATGCCATCTATTCCGATCTTTACCGCCGCGATCACCTGCCCATCGACGTGGTGATCAGCCCCGAACGCGAAGTGGCGCAGGCCGCGATGCAACGCCTCGCCGCGCCTGCCGCCTTTGACACCGAACTTTTTCTGGATGGCGAGGCACAGTTGATGGGCCTGCGCCTCGGTGAGGATTGCCCTGTCCTCAACACCTCCCTGCGCCAATTGACCGAGCTTTTCTCCACCCTGCGCGTCGTCGTCGTGGGCGTGCGCCGGGGCGGTAAGCTCTTTGCCCCTGACGCCGATGATGAATTGCAGGCCGGGGATGAGGCCTACGTGTTTTCGCCCGTCGATGATGTGCCCCGCACGCTCGAAGTGTTCGGCAAATCTTCTCACGTGCAGGAACGGCTGGTCATCGTGGGCGGCGGCAATATCGGTCTTTCCGTGGCGCAGGCGCTGGAAAAGCGTGGGCGCAAGACGAAGGCCAAGGTGATCGAACGCGAACGCAAATGCGCCGAACGCGCGGCGGAACTTCTGGAACGCACCATCGTGCTGAATGGCGACGGGCTTGATAGCGTGCTGCTGGCCGAAGCCAATGTCGCGCGCGCCGATGCCATCCTTGCGGTGACCGATGACGATAAAACCAACATGCTGGCCGCCGTGCGCGCCAAGGCCGAAGGCTGCGGCTTTGCCATTGCGCTGATCAATGACCCCACGCTGCTGCCGCTGATGGAGCCCTTGGGCATCGACGCCTATATCAACCCCCGCGCCACCACCGTCAGTTCCATCCTGCGCCATATCCGCCATGGTCGCGTGCGAACGGTTTATTCCGTGGGCGATGCGGAGGCAGAGATTATCGAGGCCGAAGTCCTCTCCACCTCCTCCATCGCGGGGGTGGAGATCCGCGATATCGGCTTCCCCGAAGGCGTGTTGGTCGCGGGCATCCGCAAAGGCGACAAGATCGTCAAACCCACCGGGCGGTCCAAGCTTCAGGCGGGCGACGTGGTGGTGATCTTCTCACTCGCAGCGGACGTGGCGCAGGTGGAACAACTCCTTCAGGTCGCAATCGACTTCTTCTGAGATGCTGTCGCGCATTCTATTCCTTCCGCTGATCCTGCCGCTGACCGGGCTTTTTGCGGCCGCCATGTTCGTGCCGGCCGCGCATGCCTTGTTCGCGCAGGACCATTCCGTCGCGCAGGCGTTTTTCTATTCGGGTGTCATCGGGTTTTTCCTGGTGACCATGATCGGGCTGTCCCTCGCCAACCGGTCGAAGACCGACAATTCCGATCTGGAAAACCTCGCCTCGCTGGCGCTGGCCTACACGGTGCTGCCGCTTTTTCTGGCCTTGCCGTTCTACGAAGGCCTTGAGACGACAAGCTACATCAACGCCTATATGGAAATGGTCTCCGCCTTGACCACCACGGGTGCGCCGCTTTTTGAGGCGAACCGGCTGTCTGATGCGCTGCATCTCTGGCGTGGGATCGTGGGTTGGCTGGGGGGCTTGCTTATCTGGGTGTCGGCCTCTGCGGTGCTGGCGCCGCTGAACCTGGGCGGGTTTGAGGTGACCGCGCGCGCCGAACCGGGGCAGGGGGATGAACGGTTTGATCGTTTCCAACGTGCCAATTCCGCCAAGCGCATCACCCGGATTGGGCAGGATCTGATCCCGATCTATGTGGGGCTTACATTTCTTGTCTGGCTTTTCATGGTGGTCGCCAATGAAGATCCGGTGGTGGCCGCGATCCTGGCGATGTCCACGCTTGCCACGTCCGGCATCACGCCGCTCAACGGGCTGGAAGGGCTGCAAACCGGGTTCTACGGCGAAGGCGTGATTTTCTTCTTCTTGGCTTTCGGGCTGTCCCGGCTCACGTTTTCGAAGGACACGGTCACTTCCAGCACGTCGAAACTGCGCAATGACCCCGAATTTCGCATGGGGTTGGTTCTGGTGCTGGCTGTCCCGCTGCTGTTGTTTTCGCGCCACTGGATCGGATCCATTGAGTTTGATGATTCCGAGAATCTCGTGAGCGCCGCATCGGCCCTTTGGGGCGGCATGTTCACCATCCTGTCCTTCCTGACCACCACCGGCTTTGAAAGCACCGCCTGGGCCGATGCGCAGGATTGGTCGGGCCTTGGCACGCCAGGTCTTATCCTGCTGGGGCTTGCGCTTGTCGGGGGCGGGGTGGCGACCACGGCGGGCGGGGTAAAGCTTTTGCGGGTTTATGCGCTCTACCTCAATGGCAGGCGCGAATTGGAAAAGCTGGTGCTGCCGTCATCCATGGGCAATGCCAAGGCCTCCAGCCGCCGCATCCGCCGCGAAGGGGCGTTCATCGCATGGGTGTTTTTCATGCTTTTTGCGCTGTCTTTGGCGTTCATTGCTGTCGTGCTGGCCTTCCTCGGACAGGATTTTGAATCCGCAATCGTGCTGGCCATCGCGGCGCTTTCCACCACCGGGCCATTGATCGACAGCGCTGCGTCCCAGCCCATCGCGCTTCTTGATATTGGCACACCTGCCAAACTGGTGCTCTGCATGGCCATGGTGCTGGGGCGTCTGGAAACCCTGGGGCTGATCGCGCTCATCAACCTGCGGGTCTGGCGCAATTGACGCGCGACGTCGGCTTTCAAAGTCGCCCCGGCGAATGCGTTGGCAACTTTCCAACACCTGTCTCAAGGACCTGATTTTAGGGCTGGAAACTCCCGCAAACCACATACATACTCACCCCGACGAGGGAGGTGCCCGCCGTGGCGCCATCATAAACAACAGCAAAAACAGGTGGCTCATCATGGCAAACGACCGTCAGAACCTTCAGGATGCGTTCCTCAATCAAGTCCGCAAAACCAAGATCCCGGTGACTGTGTTCCTGATCAACGGGGTGAAACTGCAGGGCGTCATCACTTGGTTTGACAATTTCTGCATTCTCTTGCGCCGCGATGGGCAATCGCAGCTGGTCTACAAGCATGCGGTCTCCACCATCATGCCATCCCAGCCGGTGAACCTCTATGACGGTGACGATGCAGCAGAGAGCTAAATTCGTGGCTAACGCATGGAGCTAACCGAAGGCGCCACAACCCGCGCCTGGGTCCTGCACCCCGACATCCCCAGCGATGACAGCACGCGTGAGCCTGGCTATGCACTGGATGAAGCCGTGTCTCTTGCCCATGCTCTGCCGGGACTTGAAGTGCTGGGCGGCGATGTGGTGCGCTTGGCGCGTCCCCATCCCGGCACGCTCTTCGGCAAAGGCAAGATCGAAGAACTGCACCGGATGGTCGACGATCATGACATCGGCCTCATCCTCATCGACGGCCCGGTCACACCCGTGCAGCAACGCAATCTCGAAAAAGCGCTTGGCTGCAAACTGCTCGACCGCACTGGCCTGATCCTGGAGATTTTCTCTGACCGCGCCGCTACCCGGGAAGGTGTGTTGCAGGTGGACATGGCCGCGCTCAGCTACCAACGCACGCGCCTTGTGCGCGCCTGGACCCACCTTGAACGCCAGCGCGGCGGGCTTGGCTTTGTCGGCGGTCCGGGCGAAACCCAGATTGAGGCTGACCGCCGCGCCATTGACGATCAACTTGTCCGCCTGCGCCGCCAACTCGACAAGGTGGTCAAAACCCGCGGGCTGCACCGCGCCGCCCGTGCCAAGGTCCCGTTCCCCATCGTGGCGCTCGTGGGCTACACCAACGCGGGCAAATCCACGCTCTTTAATCGCCTGACGGGGGCGGAGGTGATGGCCAAGGATATGCTCTTTGCCACGCTCGACCCCACCATGCGCCGCATAGCCCTGCCGGGGAATGGGCCAGAGGTGATCCTGTCCGACACCGTGGGCTTCATCTCTGACCTGCCCACCGAACTCGTCGCTGCCTTCCGCGCCACGCTGGAAGAGGTGACCGCCGCCAATCTCATCATCCATGTCCGCGACATCTCTCACCCGGAAACCGAAGGACAGGCTGAAGACGTGCGCGCCATCCTCACCAGCCTCGGCGTCTCCGAAGAGGTCCCGCAGATCGAGGTCTGGAACAAGATCGACCAGCTGTCGCCCGAAGACCTCGAAGTCGCCCAAAACCGTGCCGCGCGGATGGACAACACGCTGCTTCTGTCCGCCATCACCGGCGAAGGGCTGGAGACGTTCGTCGAAGGCATCCGCACCGGCATCGCGGGCGTCACCACGGTCACGACCCTCACGCTCGGCTACGCGCAAGGGCGCCAGCGTGCCTGGCTTTTTGACAAGGGCCTCGTGGAAGACGAAACTCAGGATGAGGACGGCTACCACCTCACCGTCCGCTGGAACGCAAGCCAAGAGGCGCAGTTTCACGCCCTGTGACAGGAGGCCCCCATGGTTCAGGCATTCTACGAAACCCTCTTCACCGACACGGTGCGCCAGATGCAGAAGGATCAGGGTTCTGAGCGCATGTATGCCCGCCACCTTGCCGAGGATGCCCCGCGCAAGGACAGGCTTGGCCCGGATGAAGTGCAGTTTCTCAGCCTGCGCGACGGCTTCTATCAAGCCACCGTGTCTGAGAACGGCTGGCCTTACGTGCAATTCCGCGGCGGCCCGCGCGGGTTTCTCAAGGTGCTGGACGACAAAACCATCGCCTATGCCGATTTTCGCGGCAATCGGCAGTACATTTCGGATGGCAATCTGCGCACGGACGACCGCATCGCCATCATCGCCACCGATTACCCCAACTCCGCCCGCATCAAGATCCTCGGCCGCGCGCGGCTGTCTGATGATGCGGGCCTCATCGAACAATTACGCGACCCGGATTATCGCGGCCACGTAGAACGCGCCGTGGTGATCGACGTGGAGGCCTTTGATTGGAACTGCCCCCAACATCTGCCCGTGCGGCTGACCATGGAAGAGCTGCAACCCATGCTCGCCCCGTTCCAACAGGAGCTGGCGCAATTGCGCGCTGAGAATGCTCAGTTGAAAAGGCAGATCTCCAATGGTGAATAATGCCCTCTAGGGTGTTGTTTAGAATGAGTATTTTTAGCCCAAAAGAAGGCCAGATCAGTGTTTCTTCTGGCTAAAAATATCCCCGCCGGAGGCATTAATCTTTGTCGCGATAGTGCCGCAAGACAAACACCCGAATGGCAGAGGCCAGCCCCGCCTCCGTCCCCCGCGCTTCATCAATGTCTGCCGCCATTTGGTTGATCGGCACACCGCGTTCCGCCGCAATCGCGCGAAAAGCGGTCCAGAATTCATCTTCCAAAGACACAGAGGTGCGGTGGCCGCGCAGGGTCAGCGAGTGTTTGACAGGGCGCGCGCTCATTCGCGTTTGTGCTGATCAAGCTTGGACTTCAGCGAATGAACCTCCGCCGCGTCACGCGCTTTCTCTGCCTTGTTGCGCCCAAAATACGAAGCGTTTTCATCCGCTTGCGCGCGCTTCTTCACCTTCGCGCGCGCCTTGCGGGCTTTGTTGAGGTTGATGGGCCCCTCGTTCATTTAGGCCCAATCATCTGTTCCGGGCGCACCACGCGGTCGAACGTCTCTTCGTCCACAAATCCCAGCTTGATCGCCTCTTCCTTCAGCGTCGTGCCGTTCAAATGCGCGGTCTTGGCGACCTTCGTGGCGTTGTCATAGCCAATCTCGGGCGCCAGCGCCGTCACCAGCATCAGCGATTCCCGCATCAGCTTCTCAATCCGGTCGCGATTGGCATCCAGTCCGTCGATCAGATTGTCAGTAAAGGCAGAGGCCGCATCACCCAAAAGTTGCATGGATTGCAACACGTTATAAGCCATCATTGGCTTGAACACGTTCAGTTCAAAATGCCCCTGAGACCCTGCAAAGCCCACAGCCGCGTCATTGCCCATCACATGCGCGCAAACCTGCGTCAGCGCCTCACACTGGGTGGGGTTCACCTTGCCCGGCATGATCGATGATCCGGGCTCATTCTCAGGCAGCACCAATTCGCCCAAGCCGCACCGAGGCCCCGAGCCCAGAAACCGAATGTCATTGGCAATCTTGAAGAGCGACGCCGCGACGGTCTTGAGCGCGCCGGACATTTCCACCATCGCGTCATGGGCCGCAAGCGCCTCGAACTTATTGGGTGCCGTGACAAAGGGCAGGCCCGTGATCTCAGCCATATTCGCCGCCACCTTGGCATCCCAGCCGACGCGGGTATTCAGCCCGGTGCCCACCGCCGTACCACCCTGGGCCAGCTCATAAATCCGGCCCAAAGCCGCCTCAACGCGGGCAATTCCCATTTCCACCTGATGGGCGTAGCCGGAAAATTCCTGAGACAGGGTCAGGGGCGTCGCGTCCTGCGTATGCGTGCGGCCGATTTTGATAATGCCGTCAAAGGCTTCTACCTTGGCCTTCAACCCCGCCAGCAGCTTTGACAGCCCCGGCAACAGCACATCGCGCGCGGTCATCGCAGTGGAAATATGCATCGCCGTGGGGAAGGTATCATTGGATGACTGCCCCATATTGCAGTGATCATTGGGATGCACCGGGTCTTTCAACCCCATTGTGCCGCCCAGCATTTCAATCGCGCGGTTCGCGATGACCTCATTGGCGTTCATGTTCGATTGCGTGCCGGATCCGGTCTGCCACACGACTAGCGGGAAGTTGTCATCAAGCTTGCCGTCGATCACTTCCCCCGCCGCGTCAATGATCGCATCCGCCAGACGTGCGTCCAGCGTGCCCTGGTCCTTGTTGGCCATCGCACATGCCTTCTTGATCACGCCCAGCGCGCGGACCACGGCCACGGGCTGGCGTTCCCAGCCAATGGGGAAATTCATGATCGACCGCTGCGTCTGCGCGCCCCAATACTTGTCGGCGGGTACTTCAAGGGGGCCAAAGCTGTCGGTTTCTGTGCGGGTGGTCATAAGGGGCGCTCCTTCAATCGTTGCCTACGTCTTAACGCGGGCAGGCAGGAGTGCAAAGGCTATAGCCGTTCCAGTTCAAATAGGATCGTCTTTCGCTGCCTTTCGCCACCAAATGCCTTGGCGGCTCAAACGCAAAAGATGATGCATTTCCTCTAAGAAAACTGAAAAGGCCTCACTTGCGGAAACTGTCGAGGCTGACCACATCCGCCTCCGGTTTATCATCGTCGTCCGCTGCGTCCTCTTCGGTCACTTCGGTGAAAGGGGCCACGTCGTCTGAGGTGATCTCATCTTCATCCTCATCCTCGTCGTCTTCCTCCTCATGGCTTTCAAAGCGAAGGCCGAATTCAACGGAAGGATCCACGAAGGTCAGGATGGCGTCATAGGGGATGGTCAGGTCTTCGGGCTGGTCGCCGAAATTCAACGTGACGGCGAAAAAATCATCTTCCACCACCAGATTGTCGAACCAGTGCTGCATCACCACGGTCATCTCACCGGGATAGCGATCGCGCAGCCAGTCGGCCAGTTTTGCATCCGGGTGAGAGGTGTCAAAGGTGATGAAAAAATGATGCACACCCGGCAGCCCGTTGTCGCGCACATCGCGCAGAACGTGCTGGATCAGCCCGCGCATGGCATTGTGCATCAGTTTTCCGTAGTCAATCATGCGTGACATGGGGGTGTGTCACCTATGGGCAGCCAAGAGAATCTCTTGCACCCCAAAAGACCGTGTGCGCGGGGCGGCGTCAAACGAAAAATCCCAAGCCGCCCAGAGCCGCGCCCAAGCCGCCCATAACCACCAGCGTGGCAATCATCGGAAGGCGCGCCACCAAAAGCATCAGTGCGGCGCAGATGATCAAGCCGACACTCAACGCCGACAGCGTGCCGGGGTCGACCACAGGGCCGAACGACCCGGCTGTCACCTGCGCAAATATCACGTGCAGCGCAAACCACAGCGACAGGTTCAGGATCACCCCCACCACGCTGGCCGATATGGCATCCAGCGCGCCTTTCAGCCGTGGCCGGGCCAATAGCGTTTCCACGTAAGGCGCACCGGCGAAGATCCATAGAAAGCAAGGAACAAACGTCACCCACAGCGCCAGACAGGCCGCCGCAAGGCCCAGGCCCACATTACCTTCGCTAAACCCGGCCATGAAGGCCACGAACTGGGTGACAAGGATCAGCGGGCCAGGGGTGGTTTCCGCCAGCCCCAACGCGTCGATCATCTGCGGGGTGGTGAGCCAGCCATGTGTGTCGACCACCGCTTGGGTCATGTAGGCCAGAACGGCGTAGGCCCCGCCGAATGTCACCACCGCCAATTGCGAGAAAAAGAGCGCGATTTGCGTGAGAAATGTGTGATCCAACGCCCAGACAAGCGCGACAGGGGCGGCCCAAAGCGCGCCCCAGATCGCCACGGTGCGCAATGTGCTTGGGCGGGTGGAGAGCGGGGCAGGGGCAGTGGCGTCACCCACGCTGTTCCAGAAGCCAAACAGGGCCGCGACAAGGATGATCAGCGGAAAGGGGATCGAGAAGAAAAACAGCGCGACAAAGGCCAGCCCGGCCAGCACCCAAGAGGCACGCCCCTTCAGCGCCTTGCGTGACAGTTTCCAAAGCGCCTGCAACACGATCACGACCACGGTGGCCTGAATGCCCGCAAAGATCGCATGGACCAGCGGCAGATCCCCGTAAAGCGCATATCCATAGGCCAGCGCAAAGATCACCGCCGCTCCCGGCAGCACGAACAAAAGCCCCGCGATCAGCCCGCCCATGACGCCGCGCAGCCGCCATCCGGCATAGGTGGCCAGCTGCATCGCTTCCGGACCCGGCAGAAGCATGCAAAAGGACAGCGCCTTGAGAAACTGATCCTCCGACAGCCAGCGGTGGCGATCCACCAATTCCGCATGCATGAGCGATATCTGCGCGGCAGGCCCGCCAAAGGACAGCACGCCAATGCGCCCGAAAGTGCGGAACAGCTGGGACAACGGCACATCAGTCATGGCTGTGCCCTTCCTCGAACCCGTCCCGCGCCCAATGGTAGAGACTGTCGTAAAGATCAAGCCCCGCGCGCAACTGGTCCTGATCATTGCGAAACCGCCGTGACAGACCCACGGAGACCGCCAAAAGCCCCGCTGCGGCAGGATCAAGGTCATGCCGCCCCAGATCGGCCCCGCGCACCACCGTGGCAAGCCGCGACAGGGCGGGTGTGGTCAGTTCGAACCGCGCAAGCATCGTATCAAAGCTGCAGCTATCACCCTTGTGTCCCCAGTCGCCCTCGACATCAAAGGCAGTCGCGCCCAGCTTTTCGGCCACGGCCTGCACCTCGCTTGGGGCCACGAAAAGAAACCGGGCGTTGCGGTCCACGAAACGCCGGATGAGCCAAGGGCAGGCGATGCGGTCAATCTTGGGCCGGTGCCGCGTCACCCAAAGCGTGGCGCCATCACGGGCAGGCGGGATCACGGCTGCGGGGATGCGCGGCGCGGCGTCGTGATCGCGCCAGGCATAGATGCCGCCTTGCAGGAACTGCGCATCCAACCCTTCGGCGGCCAACCATGCGGCCACGCCCTGGCTCAGTTTTTTACCTTTCTGGCAGGTCACGATCACCCGCGCACCGGCCAGTTTCGCGCAAAGGCCGGGAAGGTCGCGGTGATCATGGCGGTAGGATCCGGGGATCAGGAACGGATCCTGATGAAAGTCTTCATCTATGCAGACATCAACGATCTGCGGACAGTCAGGCAAGCCGATCAAACGGGTCAGCTGCGCGGGTGTGATTTCATTGGGGGCAGGCATCATGCATCCTCTGGTCTTTCAGTGGATGCGACTTTGGGCTTTCGCCTCACGGGGCAGCCGCATGTTCAAACCCCTTGGGTATGGTTTTCCATCAAAGCGTGGCGGTGTCAACGCTATGGCCAAGGCTTACTGAATACCGTAACGGCCAGATGACACCCTGCTGAGAAGGAGCCAGAGTTTGGATATCGCACTGACCGTGTTGGAGATTGTGGCGCCTGTCTTCTTGCTGGCGGCGGTTGGGTTTGTCTGGGTGCGGCTGGGGTTTGAATACCGGGTGCAGTTTGTCACGCGGCTGGGCATGTCGCTGGCCACGCCGTGCCTTGTCTTCGTGGCGCTCATGCAGTCCCAGATCGAGCCCAGCGCCCTGGGTGCGCTGTCACTGGCGGGGTTTGCGGCCTACGGCTTGGTGACGGTGTCGATGTGGGTGCTGGTTCGGGCGGGGCGGTTGGACAGGCAAACCTATCTTGCGCCGCTCATCTTTTCCAACACCGGCAATCTGGGGTTGCCGCTGGCGCTCTTTGCCTTTGGCGATGTGGGGCTCGGCTACGCGGTGGTGGTCTTTGCGGTGTCGGCGATGATCCAGTTTACCTTTGGCATTTGGCTGGTGTCCGGGGGCGGGTCCTTGGTGAAAATGATCCAGGAACCGCTGGTGCCGGCGACAGTGCTGGGGGCGGTGTTTCTGGTGATGGATTGGGAGACGCCGCAGTTTCTGACCAACGCATTGGAACTGATCGCGCAGATGGCCATTCCGATCATGTTGATCACGCTGGGCGTGGCGGTGGCGCGATTGTCCATCGGGGCGCTGACGCGGCCCATGGTGCTGTCAGTGCTGAAGGTGATGATCAGCGCGGGCTGTGCATCCCTTGCGGGGTGGTGGTTTGGTTTGGGGCCGGTGGCCTTTGGCGTGCTGGTGCTGCAAGTGGCCACGCCCGTTGCGGTGACCTCCTACATGCTGGCGGAGAAATACGGCGCAGAGGCGGACGCGGTTGCAGGCTTGGTGGTGGTCTCTACGCTCATGTCGGTGCTGACCTTGCCGGTCATTTTGGCGTTTGTGCTTTAGGGAGGCGCTCATCCGCCCTTTGGGCCGCCTCGCTTGGCTTGGGGGGCGCCCTTCGGGCGTGGGTGAGGGTGGCCGCCCTTCGGGCGGGGGTGCTGGTGGCGCCCTTCGGGCGTTTCATCGCGTGTGTTTGGAAAGGTGCAGGCTTCTGTTGCCAGGTGCCTGCGAACCCCGCCAGCCTTTGCTAGAAGACTGGGCTTAAGTTTTCGGTATTTCGCACTGCTTACGCAGCGAGAGCAACCGGAGCATTATTGTCGTTGGCAATTATGCTTAGTGAACCGATAACGGTGGTATCTCACCGGGACAAAGCAATCCCCTTTACACGTTCGTCGATCCTGTTTCGGCCCCATGATCCCCCGACGAAGAATATGGTGGAGCCGCCGGGTACCGCCCCCGGGTCCGATCCGCTTATTACGAGCGCGTTTATGCCCATAGTCCCCGAGGGGACATCTTTCATATAAGCGCTGCGGCCGCCGTTGCAAAGAGCGCGTTGCGCTTAAGGCAAAATGGCAATGTTGTCGGCCGTGACACCCGTTGTCCCGTCCAACCGGATTGTGGCAACGCCACCGGGTAACCCGGCATAGGCCGTGTAGGTCACAATGATATCTGTAAACGCCCCGTCCGCCGCCTCGCGGATTTCAAAGCTTTCGACCTCATTGGGGCTTGAGAATTCGCCAATCGCCAGCATGTCTTCACGCGTGTCGAAATCGGTGACGCGCAAATAGATGTCATCCGCCGCGCCGTTGAACGCATTTCTGATTTCTGCCGAAATCGTATCTGCCCCTACGCCGGTGGTCACGATGATCGGGCCGTCCTCATTGTTGAAGAACTCCGTCATACGGAACACATCGTCGCCCGCACCGCCTAACCCATGCCCGCCCGCATCGACCGAGAGCATATCATCGCCCGCACCTCCATATCCAAACGCGCCATTGCCCACGGACAGAAAATCATCGCCGTCCCGGGCAAAACCTTCGGAGCCTTCGCCGCGCACGATCAGGCCATCATCGCCTGCACCGCCGTCCAAGAACGAGCCCGGCGCAAAAGAGCGTAGGCCGTCATTGCCCTCGCCGCCAAACGCCATGCCACGCCCGATCACGATGTCGTCGTCCCCCGCGCCACCTCTGGCCTCACCCTCGGTGATGCTGATGTCGTCATTGCCGTCACCGCCTTCGGCAAACCCGGTGTTGAGCATGATGTTATCATCCCCGTCGCCGCCCCGCGCTACGGCATCCGCGCCCGTTGATGCAAGGTCATCATCGCCCGCGCCACCCAGCAAGGTCGCATTGTCGCCCGCGCTTTCCAGAATGTCGTCACCGCCCAGGCCTTCCAGCGTGATGGCGTCCTCTGACGTGGAAAACCAGTCATTGGCATCCGTGCCGGTGGTGTCTTCGCTCACAGGCATCTCTGCCACGCCATTGCGCAAGACGGTGAAATCCTTGGCCAGAAATGTCACCAGATCATCGCCATCAGTATTGGCTTCCAGCAAATAGCTCTCAACCGGGGCATTGGCCGTGATCGTGCCGATGCGCGTATCCGGGTCATCCGCCTGCGGGACGCCCAGCAGGTCGACCGTGCCCAGCAGTTCAAGGCCGTTTTCCCGCTCGAAATCCTCCAGCTCATAGGAAAATGCGTCGATGCCCGATCCGGCCCGGCCGGGGATGTCAAACTGCGTCTCGGTGGTGTCGCCGGAGGACCAATCCGTCCCTGGGGGCACCAGATAGAACCGCGCCTCATCCACCTCGGTGACAAACTCGCCGAAATCCTCGGTATCGGTGTAATGAATGACGGCCAGCGATCCGGTCTCGTCCTCTCCCAAATCCAGCTCAACTCCGTCATCGGTCTGCTGGAATGTGGCGCCCGTATCGGGCGGATCCTCGGGCAGGGGTGGGTCGTCTTGCTCTGGCGGAGGGGGTGTATCCTCGCTGTCGTCTTCAAAAAGCTCCATCGCGGCCATGCCGGCAATCAGCGCCAGCGCCCCAAAAAGCACCATCATAAATCTATCCCCCACCACGCATGGGCTGGCCGGTTTTGATGGGCCTTGCGCCCGCGTGCGCACTCCGCGTTCACCGTCAGCCTATCAAGAATTCACACGATTTCAATGACCTGTTCCAAGGTTACGCCCGGGCCCGCACCAACCACAAGGTGCCCAGGCCCGAGGCAAGGATCACCAAAAGCCCGGTCAGCGACCACGCGTCAGGCCAGTCGCCAAAAACCAGATATCCCACGGCGGTGGCCGAAATCAGTTGCGTGTAAATGAGTGGTGCCACCAAGGCTGCGTCTGCTTTGCGGTTGGCCACCACGACAAGGTAATTGCCAATCGTACTGCCCGCAGAACTGCCAAGGATAAGTGCTATGGTCGAGACATCCGGCGCGGGCCAATCGCCCGTGGCTCCGAATGGCAACAAAACCAGTCCACCGATCACCAAATGCGACAGCAGCAACAGTCGCGGGCGGTAATGCGGCGCTGAAACACGCGTTGTGACCAGAAACGCCCCGTAAAACATCCCGGCCGCCAAGGCCCAGCCGAGCCCCGGCGAAAACCCGAACCCCGGTTTAACCACCAAAAGCACGCCCAGAAACCCGGTGACCAACAGGACCGCGCGGGCCAGTGTGGCGCGTTCGCCCAGAAGGAGGATGGCGAGGATGAAGGACACGATCGGTCCGATGAAGAAAGCGCCGAACACATTGGCAATGGGCTCTGTCTGCAGGCCTGTCAGAATGCAGCTGATGCCCGCGGAAATCAGCAGCCCGCGCAAAATCACCCGCCAATCGGTGAAGATGACCCATTCATGGCGCTTGATCCCGCTCAGCGGCAGCATCACCAGCGCCGCAATGGCAAACCGGGTCCAGGCCACGAAGACCGGATCCGCGCCTGCCGCCATCACAAGCTTGCCCGCCGTGTCGCCCAACACGATGAAAGACATCGCGATAAAGACGATCCCGGCGAGGTGGATCAGGTGGCTCGATTGCATGGGGGGTCCTTACTAGTCTTAACCCACTATGAGTGCCGCCCGCGCAAAAGAAAAGCGGCGCCGAAGCCCGGCGCCGCCTTCATTTGTTTCGGGATCGGTTACTCGGCCGGTTGGCCTCCTGTCACCGTGGCATCGGCCTTGTCGCGCTGGCTGTCCCGCCAAAGCGCTTTGGCCAGGGCCACCGCCATCAGGACCATGACGAAGGTGAAGGGCAGGGCCCCAACGATCATCGCATCCTGAAGCGGCGCGAGCGCATCGGCATTGTCAGGGTCAAGCGCGCCTGCGATCAGAAGGCTGCCGATCACACCGGTCAGGATCAGCCCCCAGATGATGCGGTGCTTGACGCCTGTTTCCTGGCTGCCACCCGACATGATCGTGTTCATCACGAGGATGCCCGAATCCGCCGAAGTCACCAGGAAGGTCATGATCAGGATCACGCACATGATCACCACCGCCCCCAACAGCCAGCTTGGCACGATCATTTCCAGCGCCACGAACAGCTTGTTGGTGTTCGACGCGCCGATGATCGCGCCATCCGCGATGCCGTTGAGTTCAGCATGCACCGCTGTTCCGCCCAGAATGGTCAGCCAGGCAAAGCACACAAGTGCCGGTGCAATCACGCAGCCCAGGATAAACTCCCGCACCGTGCGACCCTTGGAGATGCGCGCAAGGAACAGCCCCACGAAAGGCGAAAACGCGATCCACCAGGCCCAGTAGAACGTGGTCCAGCCAGCCTGCCAGCCCCAAAGACGTCCTTGGGTGCCGGTTTCGTAGGCCGCTGCCAGAACGCTTGGGTCAAGTGCTGCGGCGTCCCCTTCAAGGCCAGAAACGAAGCCATCATAGCTGCCCCAGGCATTGGTGGCACCGCCGTATAGGCCGCCAGCCACCGCTTGTGCCTCTTCCGGCAATGCGGCGGTGAACTCGGCTTGGCTCATCGGGCTATAGGCCTCAAAGCTCAGCGGGATGAAGTGGATGATGTAATCCACAAAGGCCGCGCCATAGGTGGTGAGCGAGAAGAGGAACGAGCCGAACACCACGAAGGTCAGCAGCAGAAGGCACGACAGAACCAGGTTCAGGTTCGACAGATACTTGATCCCCCGTCCCACACCCGACACGGCGGAGATGATGGACAGGCCCATGATGATCGCCAGCGCGCTGATCAGGCCCACGGTCGATGGGGCCGGTACGGCGCCGTCTTCGGAGATTGACATCAGCCATTCCATGCCGGTGACATTGTAGACACCATCGACAAACTGGCTCACGCCGTACCCGATGGTCACCGCCACGCCAAGGATCGTCGCAACCACGCCCAGAACGTCCACGATATGGCCTGCAAACCCATTCATCATCTTGCCCAGCAGCGGCGTCAGCGCCGACCGGATGGTCAACGGCATGTCCCGCGTATAGGCATAATAGGCAAGGCTAAGGCCCGTCACCACATAGATGGCCCAAGCGTGAAACCCGAAATGCAGCAGCGAATAGCGAAAGGCGCTTTCAACCGATGCCTCCACGTTCGGGGCGGCCTCTTGGGCGACTATGACGGGGTTCGATCCCCAAAGGCCGATGGGCTCGGCGGTGGCAAAGACCATCAGGCCCACGCCCAGACCCGCGCCAAACATCATGGCAAACCATGAAAAGGTGGAAAATTCGGTCTGCGTGTCCGGCCCGCCCAGCTTGCGCTTGCCCACCGGCAGGGCAGCCAGCACAAAAAGGAAGAAGGCGAAAAAGCCTACTGCGATGATGTAGAACGTGTTGAAGCCTTGCAGCGTCGCCCAGTTCCACGAATCCAGTGTGGCGGTTGCGCTCACTGGAAAGATAATGGCCCAAAGCACCAACGCCACCATTGTCACTTTTGAGATCAGCGCGATGGGCAGGCTGTAGCCTTCGTAAAAGCCTTTGTCCTGCGTTTGGATGTCTAGGTCCGTGAACGGAGGTTTTATACTCATGTCATGTGTCCCTGTTTTGCAAATGCCGAGGATGTGTGCTGTTCATCTTGCAAACCGATCAAAACTGGCGCTGATCGGTGTCTTTCCCCCCGGCTGTCATTAAAGGTTCACACACAAAGCCCCATTTGCCGAAGCGTTTTCGTCACAAGGTGGTCTGTTTGCGACCTTTTGCCCTTATACGTGTGCGAAAAACGGCGCGCATGCCGGTTGTCCGGACGCGTATAGGTGCCGTTGAATGCGCACTTGTCGGTGCCGTTCAATTCCTGTTTTGTTGTATAAAGTCACGTCCCGGAAAGACCCGCCATGTCCCTCACACTTGATGTTGATTTCGTCCGCAGCCAGTTCCCGGCCTTTGCAGAGCCCTCTTTGCAAGGCCAGGCTTTTTTCGAAAATGCGGGCGGGTCGTTTGCTTGCCGCCATGTGATCGACCGACTGCACCGCTTTTATACGCAGCGCAAACTGCAACCCTACGCGCCCTATGAGGCCAGCCGCCTTGGCGGCGAGGAAATGGATGAAGCCCGCACGCGTCTCTCTGCCATGCTGGGTGTTGAGGAAGATGAGCTGAGCTTTGGCCCCTCCACCACGCAGAACGCATATGTGCTCAGCCAGGCCTTCCGCGATTGGTTGAACGAAGGCGACGCGATCATTGTCACCAACCAGGATCATGAGGCCAATTCCGGCCCGTGGCGGCGTTTGGCGGACGCGGGCATCGAGGTGCGCGAATGGAAGATCGACGTGGAAACGGGGCTTCTCAAGCTTGACGACCTGAATGATCTGCTGGACGCGCGCGTTCGCCTTGTGTGTTTCCCCCATTGTTCCAACATCGTCGGCGCGATCAATCCAGTGGTGGAAATCACCGCCGCCGCCCACGCCGCCGGGGCCTTTGTCTGCGTCGATGGGGTCAGCTATGCCCCCCACGGTTTCCCCAATGTCGGCCGGCTTGGGGCGGATATCTATCTTTTCTCGGCCTACAAAACCTACGGGCCCCACCAAGGCATCATGGTCGTCCGCCGCGCCTTGGCGGAGCTTTTGCCCAATCAGGGCCACTGGTTCAACGCCGGGTCACTTTACAAGAAATTCACCCCCGCTGGCCCCGATCATGCGCAGGTGGCAGCTTCCGCAGGCATGGTCGATTACGTCGACGCGCTGGCCGATCACCACGGCCTTGAGGGCGACATCAAAACCCGCGCCACGGCCGTCCACGACATGATCCGCGCGCGGGAAGTGGAGGCGCTGCAACCCTTGCTCGACTACTTGTCCGATAAAAACTCCGCCCGCCTCATCGGCCCCTCGAATGCCTCCGTCAAAGCGCCCACCGTGGCCGTTGAACTCAATGGCCCGGGCGAACCTGCGGCGGCGGAACTGGCCAAACATGGCATCATGACGGGCGGCGGCGATTTCTACGGTGCGCGGCCTTTGCAGGCCATGGGCATTGACCTCGACAAAGGCGTGCTGCGGCTGTCGTTCGTGCATTACACCACGGATGCGGAGGTCAATAAGCTGATCACCGCTCTGGACGCCGTGCTCTGACCCGCTACATCGCTTCACAACACCAAGACAGTGAGGCGGGTATGAGCGAAAAATCTCCAGTAATCCTATGGTTGCGCCGTGACCTGCGGCTGAGCGATCACCCCGCGCTCAAGGCCGCGATGGATGCAGGCGGGCCGGTGATCCCTGTCTATATCCGCGATGATCTGGTGGATGGTTTGGGCGCTGCACCCAAATGGCGGCTCGGGCTGGGGTTGGAGGTGTTTGCGGAAAGCCTCGAAGACGTGGGTTCCCGCCTCATCTTCCGCTCAGGCAAGGCCATCGACGTTCTCAAACAGCTGGTCGAAGATACCGGTGCCGCCGCCGTCCACTGGCATCGCGCCTATGACCCTGACAGCATCGCCCGCGACAAAGATGTGAAATCCTCGCTCAAGGACGCAGGCATTGAGGCCCATAGCCACGCGGGCCACCTGCTCTTTGAACCTTGGACGGTGGAGACCGGATCTGGCGGCTTCTACAAGGTCTATTCGCCAATGTGGAAGGCCGTGCGGGGCAGGGACGTGGACAGCCCGCTGCAGGCCCCGTCATCTATCCCCGCGCTTGATGCATGGCCTGACAGCGAAACGCTGGACAGTTGGGGCCTTGGCCTCGCCATGAACCGCGGCGCGGAGGTCTGCCTGCCGCACCAGCGCGTCGGCGAAGACAAGGCCCGCGATCGGCTTTACCGCTTCACCGGCGACATCATCGCAGATTATGACACCGACAGGGATTTCCCGGCCATTGATGGCACCTCCGGCCTGTCGGAAAACCTCTCCTTGGGTGAGATTTCCCCGCGCACCTGCTGGCACGCAGGCCAGCGCGCGATGGAGGATGGCAAGAAAGGCGCGGAGACGTGGTTGAAAGAGCTGGTCTGGCGCGAATTTGCCTATCACCTCGTCTATCACACGCCCCATATCACCACAGAAAGCTGGCGCGATGGGTGGGAGAAATTCCCTTGGAAAGAGGATGAAGACAGCGACGCGGTGCTGACCTGGAAACAAGGGCGCACAGGCATCGCTTTCGTCGATGCCGCCATGCGGGAGATGTATGTCACAGGCCGTATGCACAACCGCGCCCGCATGATCGTGGGGTCCTACCTGACCAAACACATGATGACCCATTGGCGCATTGGGCAGAAGTGGTTCGAAGACTGCCTCACCGATTGGGACCCGGCCTCCAACGCCATGGGCTGGCAATGGGTTGCGGGTTCCGGCCCGGATGCCACGCCTTATTTCCGCGTCTTCAACCCGGACACGCAGCTGGACAAATTTGACCGCGACGGGGCCTATCGCCGGGCGTGGATCGCAGAAGGCCACGGATCGCCCACCAAAACGGCGCTGTCCTACTACGATGCGATCCCCCGATCCTGGGGGCTGAGCCCCTCTGACACCGTGCCCGACCCCTTGGTTGGCTTGTCCGAGGGCCGAGAGCGTGCGCTGGATGCCTATTCCAACCGGGATTTTTAGGGGTGGTTGCTGTTCTTGAGCGGTGTCCGGCGCGGAATCAAGGGCGTAGCCCGCCGCGCCTTCGACAGGCCGTCCCGGGGCCTGGCGAATGGTTGAAGCCAGAGCATCGCTCGAACAGAGTCCGGGAACCCAGGAATAAAGCGCTGCTGTTCAGATGCCGGATCGCCACGCCACGGCCTGTCGAAGCCGCTCAGTTGGCGCCAATTCATGGACAGAACAAAATTCACTAGACGCCACCGGCCCAACCGGCCAAACTCCTGAAATGACAGAAGGAAGCAGCATGATCCTGACCGATACCGCCGGCCAAAAAAACCTGCCACTCTACTTCAAATCCTGCTTTGCCATCGCCCGCCACATCGAAAGCGGCAGCATTGAGATTGAACTGCCCGATGGTCGCATCTTCATGGCCACAGGCGCGGAACCAGGACCGCATGCCAAGATCGTGGTTCACGACCCCGATATCTTCGCCCGCATGGTCCGCGAAGGCTATCTTGGCTTCTGTGATGCCTATCTTGAAGGCGGCTGGTCCACCCCCGATCTGCAGGCTTTCATGGATCTGGTGAACGATCGCAATGATAGCATGTACAACGGCTACCCGGGTCAGACGATCATCCAGCTGATCGAAAAAATCCGCTTCTGGTTCAAGAACAACTCCAAAACCCAGGCGCGCAAGAACATCAGCTACCACTACGATCTGGGCAACGAGTTCTATGAGCTGTGGCTCGATGACACGATGACCTATTCATCCGGCATCTTCACCACCGGTCAGGAAAGCCTTGAGGCCGCGCAGCGCGCCAAATACGCCTCCATGGTTGATGAGATGGGCGTGAAACCCGGCGACCACGTGCTGGAAATCGGCTGCGGCTGGGGCGGGTTTGCGGAATACGCCGCGAAGGAACGGGGCCTCAAGGTCACCGGCCTTACGATCAGCGAAGAACAATACAAATTCGCGAAAGAACGCATCGCCCGCGCGGGCCTCAGCGATATGGTCGACTTCAAACTGCAGGACTACCGCGATGAAACTGGTCACTACGACGGCATCGCGTCGATTGAGATGTTCGAGGCGGTGGGCGAAAAATACTGGCCTGCCTATTTCAGCACCGTCCACGATCGCCTGCGCCCCGGCGGTAAGGCAACGCTTCAGGTGATCCTCGTCCAGGATCGCAATTTCAACGCCTATCGCAGCTCTGTCGATTTCATCCAGAAATACATCTTCCCCGGCGGCATGCTGATCAGCCCGTCGGTCCTGCGCGCGCAGGCCGAACAGGCGGGGCTTATGTTCCAACGGTCGGTGGAATTCGGGCAAAGCTACTCTCAAACCCTGCGCCGCTGGCACGAAACCTTCAACGCCAAATGGGATCAGGTTTCCGGCATGGGCTTTGATGATCGTTTCCGCCGGATGTGGAATTTCTACCTCACCTCTTGCGCGGGGGCCTTTGCCGGTGGCATTTGTGATGTCACACAGATCACCATCGCCAAACCCCTGTAAGGAGACCCCATGCGCCCCACCGAGAAAATGCCCACGATGGGGCGGCTGGTCGCGGCGGTGCTTTTGGGCGGGTTGGCCTATTACGGCGCGGGCATCGTGATCGCCATCTGGCCCGAGGATTTCAATTTCGGCTGGTTTCAGGAATTCACGGCCCTTGTGGGCTTGGTGACAGGCTGGCGGGTGATCGGCAAACGGCTGGGCAATGGTGTGGTCCCGGGCATCAATGCCGGGCTGACGGGGCTGGCGGTGATGCTTTTCTGGCTCTTTTTGCTGCTGGCGTTCAATGAGATGATCGGCCGGTCCCTCGACCTGCGCTACGATGGTCCCTTTGAGGCGATCAACAACATGTTTGCGATTGCCTATGAATGGGCGCTCAACCTGCAAAACGTGCGGCTCTGGATCCTTATGGTGGTGGGGGCCATGGTCACTGGGATGGTTTCGGAACTGGTCAGCAAGAAAGCGTCCTGACAATCGTGTCTTTGATCTTCCTGCTTGACCCTATGACCGCAAAGCCGCTTCTGGAAACGGTTCTGGGGCAGGCCCCGGCCGGCGAACAGGCGGTCACACTGGACGGCATCGGGCCGCAGGCGGGCGAGGGTGCCATCGCCATCGAACTGGCCGACCCCGCAGGGTTTGATCGGCTGAGTTACTTCGCAACCGTTCTGGGCACGCATCCCGTGCCCAAACACGGGGTGATGAACGGGCAACGCGTCTCCGGCATCCTGTTTTTGAGTGAGACCCCCGAGGATCCCGACCCGTGGCAACATGTATCCGCCGACCTAATGCACCACGCCGCGCATGAGATCATGGAGTACCACACGCGTGTTCCCGCCAGTGATGTTCGCAAACGCCTGCCCATGATCCTTGCGCGTGCGGCCTCCCGCGTGGCTGCACAGGCCAGTGAGGCCCCTAAACTGCGCAGCCAGACCCGCCAGTCAGAGGTGACGCTGCACAGCGCTGAGGCCACCCATGAAGGGTTCTTTCTGACCCGCACCTTTGATCTGCAACATCCCCGCTTTGACGGCACCACAAGCCCGCGCCTGACGCGGGAGGTGTTTGTTGCAACCGATGCCGTCATCGTTCTGCCCTATGACCCCGTCCGCGACCGCGTGCTCTTGGTTGAACAATTCCGCATGGGGCCTTTTGCGCGGGGCGACACCTTTCCTTGGGTGCTTGAGCCCGTCGCGGGCCGTGTGGATGCAGGTGAAACCAATGAGGATGCCGCCCGCCGCGAATGCGAAGAGGAGGCGGGCCTGACGCTTGGTGCGTTGGAACATGTCAGCTCGCATTATTGCTCCCCCGGGGCCTCGACGGAGGTGTTTCATTGCTATGTCGCCCTCGCCGATCTGCCCGATGAGGTGGCGGGGCTTGGTGGGCTTGCGACAGAACACGAAGACATCCGAACGCATGTTCTTTCTTTTGCCACTGCGCAGGATTTTCTCAGCAGCGGTGAGGCCAATATCGGCCCGATGATCCTGCTTCTTTTGTGGCTTGAACGCGAACGTTCCCGATTGCGCGCATCTGCTTGAGGTCATGGCCGATGGGGCCTAGAACGGGGCAACTGGCAATTCGGGGGATGACCCATGCGCGTCGCAGATGACCTGGCTCAGGCCGTTGGAAACACACCACTTATCCGGCTGAAAAAGGCCTCGGAAGAGACCGGCTGTGACATCTATGGCAAGGCGGAATTCCTCAACCCCGGGCAATCGGTCAAGGACCGCGCCGCGCTCTTCATTATCCGCGATGCCATCGCAAAGGGCGATCTGCGCCCGGGCGGCACAATCGTGGAAGGCACGGCGGGTAACACGGGCATCGGGCTGGCGCTGGTGGGGGCGTCCATGGGCTTCAAGACTGTGATCGTGATCCCCGAAACCCAAAGCCAGGAAAAGAAAGACATGATCCGGCTGGCGGGAGCTGAGTTGGTGGAGGTGCCAGCGGTGCCCTATTCCAACCCCGACAATTACGTGCGCTATTCGGGCCGGTTGGCCGAAGAAATGGCGCGCCAGAACAACAATGGCGCGATCTGGGCCAACCAGTTTGACAACGTCGCCAACCGCCAAGCCCATATCGACATGACGGGACCAGAGATCTGGGAACAAACCGGCGGCAAAGTCGACGGCTTTGTCTGCGCCGTGGGCTCCGGCGGCACGCTCGCAGGCGTCGGCGCGGCGCTGCAACCCAAGGGCGTGAAGGTCGCGCTCGCGGACCCCATGGGATCGGGCATGTTCACGCTTTTCCGCGACGGCAAGGCGGCCGCCGAAGGCACATCGATCACCGAAGGCATCGGGCAGGGGCGCATCACGGCCAACCTCGAAGGGTTCACGCCCGACATGATGTACCAGATCCCCGATGACGTGGCGCTGCCCATCGTGTTTGATCTTTTACGCCATGAAGGGCACTGCCTTGGCGGGTCCTCTGGCATCAACGTGGGCGGCGCGATGGCCATGGCCCGCGAAATGGGGCCGGGCCATACGATCGTGACGATCCTCTGCGACTACGGCACGCGGTACCAATCGAAGCTCTTCAACCCGGAATTCCTGCGTGAAAAGGGCTTGCCCGTGCCCGATTGGCTGGATGCCGCCCCCTCTGACATTCCAGAGGTGTTTGCCCAATGATCCGCGCGCTTTCTCGCCTCTTTCTTCTGTTCTGGCTTTGCGCGGCCCCCATGGCCGTGGGCCTGTCACCCACGGTGATCCACGCCCAGGCGGCGGGCCTGTCGGAGGAGGAACGCGAAACATGGCAACGCCTTGCCACCCGCGCGGAAGAGGCCGTGGCCAACGCCCGCGCCTCCACCCCCGCGCTTGAGACCCTGCGCCTTGATCTTGTCCGCTGGCGGGAGATTTTCCTCGAAGCCCGGCAAACCAATTCACGCTCCATCGCGACGGTGCAGCGCCAGATTGAAACGCTGGGCCCCGTGCCTGAAGACGGGGTGGAAAGCGATGATATCGCGGCAGAGCGCGCCTCTCTGAATGATCAACTGGCCACGCTGGAGGCCCCCGTGCGCACCGCCGAGCTGGGCTTTAGCCGCGCCGACGGGCTGATCCGCGCCATCGACACCATCGTGCGCGAACGCCAGGCGCAGGAATTGCTGGAATTCGGCCCATCGCCCCTTAACCCCGCCAATTGGCCCGGTGCGATTGAGGTGCTGACTGACACCTATGACCTGGTGCGCGGAGAATTCCGTGCCGCCTGGTCGATTGATCTGCAACGCCGCCAAGCCAAAGAGGCGATGCCCTTTATCGCCGTTCTGACGATCCTCGGGTCGGTTCTGATCCTGCGCGGCCGCAGTTGGAGCAGGCATGTCACCGCCCGCGTGGTGGGCGAAGACCCGGGTGCCGCACGCTGGCTTGCGGGCTTTGGATTGTCGCTTGGCTCTCTGGTGCTGCCAATGCTGGGGATATTCCTGCTGACCCGCGCGATCTACACCACCGGGCTGGTGGGGCTGCGCGGCGAACAGCTTCTGGACAATGTGGTGCCGGCGGCGTTTGCGTTCCTGTTCGCCCGGTGGCTCGCCTCACGCATGTTCCCCGCGCGGGAGGCCCGTACCCTGCCGCTCAACCTGACAGAGACGCAGCGCCGGTCAGGGCGGCTTTTCGGGGCCTATCTTGGCCTCATCGCCGGGCTGCATTTCTTCTTCAAAGACATGGCCGCCATCGGCAATTGGCCCGATGATGCAACCGTCACTGTGCTTTACCCGTTCCTGTTTTTCGCAGCCCTCATGCTGCTCTGGATCACGCAGCTTCTGCGCGCCCATCGCAAAAACGCCACCGAAGAAAACGAAGACGAAACCTATCGCAACCGCCTGATGAAGGTGCTGGTGCTGGCCCTTGGTGTGGTGGCACTTCTGTCGCCGGTCTTCGGCGCGCTTGGCTACTTTGAACTGGCGCAGTTCATCTTGTTCCCCACGCTGCGGTCCCTGTTGATCCTCGCCGCGCTCACCATCCTGCAACGGCTGGTCTATGAAATCTACGTGCTGGTCACCGAAGATCGCGAAGGCGCCAGCAACAGCCTCATTCCCATCTTCATCGGCTTCTGCCTTGTGCTGGGCGCGCTGCCCATCCTGGCTTTGATCTGGGGCGCGCGCGTCACCGACCTTCAAGAGATCTGGTCGCAAATCATCAATGGCTTTGACTTGGGCGGGATCACCATTTCGCCCGCGGTGTTCTTCACGCTGATCATCGTCTTTGTCATCGGTTACACCGGCACGCGGCTGTTGCAGGGCACGCTGCGCAACACCGTTCTGCCCAAGACCAAGATCGATCCGGGCGGGCAGGTGGCGATCGTGTCGGGCCTTGGCTATGTGGGGATTTTCCTGGCCGCCGTCATCGCGATCACCTCCGCGGGCATCGACCTCAGCTCCCTTGCCATTGTCGCGGGTGCGCTGTCGGTGGGCATCGGTTTTGGTCTGCAAAACATCGTGTCGAACTTCGTCTCGGGCATCATCTTGCTGATTGAACGCCCCATCTCCATCGGTGACTGGATCGAGGTGGGCGGCGTCCATGGCACGGTGCGCAAAATCTCTGTTCGCTCCACGGTGATTGAAACCTTCGACCGATCCGACGTGATCGTGCCCAATTCCGATTTCGTCAGCGGGACCGTCACCAATTACACCCATGGCAACACCGTGGGCCGCGTGATCGTACCGGTGGGCGTGGCCTATGGCACTGATCCCCGCAAGGTGGAAAAAATCTTGTCTGAGGTGGCGCGCGACCATCCCATGGTTCTGCTCTCGACCCCACCCGCGATCATTTTCCAGGGCTTTGGTGCCGACAGCCTCGATTTCGAAATTCGGGCGATTTTGCGCGATGTGAACTACGTGCTCTCCACCCGGTCAGAGATGAATTTTGAGATCGCCCGCCGCTTCCAGGAAGAAGGCATCGAAATTCCCTTCGCCCAGCGCGATATCTGGATCCGTAACCCGGAGGCATTGCCCGCCGCAGCCTCGGAGGGTGGCAGTGAGGTCCGTTCAGACAACATTGATGCCCATCTGACCGAAGATGACATGGACGGCCCCGATACCGATGGCGATGCGGGCGGTGATGGAGACGGCAGATGACCACGGCACTCTTCCACGAAACCCCCTATGCGCGCGAGGCCACGGCCCGCATCACCGGCCACACACCCGAAGGCGGTCTGCTAATTGATGCCTCGCTGTTTTACGCCACCGGTGGCGGCCAACCCGGCGACAGTGGCCGCATCACGTGGGATGGCGGTGCGGTGGATATTGCCACCGCCGTGAAGGCCGAAGGCGGCCAGATCGCCCTCGTCCCGGCAGAGCCTATCGCCTTGCCGCCTGAGGGCACTCAGATCACCCAGACCCTCGATTGGGCGCGTCGCCACGCCCATATGCGCGTCCACACCGCACTGCATTTGCTGTCTGTCGTGATCCCATTGCCCGTCACAGGCGGGTCCATCTCAGAAACCCGTGGCCGGCTGGATTTCGACATGGTCGACCCGCCCGAAGACAAACCCGCCCTTGAGGCCGCGCTGAACGATCTGATCGCGCGCGACCTGCCGGTGACGGAAAGCTGGATCACGGACGCAGAACTTGATGCCAACCCCGGCCTTGTCAAAACCATGTCCGTCCAACCCCCGCGCGGGTCAGGGCGCATCCGTCTGATCCGCATCGGCGAAGAGGGCGCGACCCAGGTTGATCTGCAACCCTGCGGCGGCACCCACGTCGCCCGCACGTCAGAGATCGGCCCGGTCCGCCTCGGCAAGGTCGAAAAGAAAGGCCGCCAGAACCGCCGCGTCTATCTGCATCTGGACGCGTAAGAAACCCCTTGAACTGGCAGCCGCACGGGGGCTACAAGGCGCGCACCGGAGAGGTGGCCGAGTGGTCGAAGGCGCACGCCTGGAAAGTGTGTAGGCGGGAAACCGTCTCCAGGGTTCGAATCCCTGTCTCTCCGCCATTCACTGTTTTCGCTAGGGCAAAGCCTGTCGCCCACATGGTTTGATGTGCCCGATCGCGTTGTCGCAGATTTCTAAAGCGTTGATGACAAATCAATTTTCAACATCTAGCGTAGGCGCATGTCCAACAGGCCTTGGTCCGATAATGAAAATGACCTGATCGTCGCGGATTACTTCGCAATGCTCGCCCATGACATAACCGGCAGACCTTACAACAAGGCCTCACACCGCCGTGCGCTGCTGCCGAAGTTGAATGATCGTTCCGACGGATCGGTCGAATTCAAGCACCAAAATATCAGCGCGGTCCTGAAGGGGCTGGGGGAAACTTGGATACTTGGTTACAAACCTGCGTTCAACTTTCAATCGACCTTGGTTGATTCTGTTGCCCGATGGCTTGCCTTGCACCCTTCATGGCTTGAACACAGACAAGAGGATTCAAAGGCAACAGGACTAGCCGAAATCGCTCCCCTTTGGATCGGACCACCGCCAACGCTGTCAAATCAACCCCCTCCGAAGGAACTGGAGCAAATGCAGCAAGTCGCGCGGAAATTCGATGCGGCGGGCCGCGATGAACGAAATCGAGCGCTTGGACGGGCGGGAGAGGAGCGTGTTCTTTTTTATGAAATTGACACCTTGAAAGCTGCCGGTAGGGACGATCTGGCGCGTGAGGTTCGCTGGGTTTCGCAAGAAGATGGTGATGGAGCCGGTTATGACATCGCCAGCTTCGCGACGGATGGCGCACCTCGTTTAATCGAAGTGAAAACCACCAATGGTTGGGAACGCACGCCATTCCACATTTCCCGCAACGAATTGGCGGTCGCAGATCAACGCCGATCTGAATGGTGTCTGTTTCGACTCTGGAACTTTACGCGCGAACCCAAGGCATTTGAGCTTCGCCCACCCCTGGACGCGCACGTTTCCTTAACAGCAACGTCGTTTCAGGCGAGTTTTCATTGATCCGTTTGGGCAAACGCAACCGGCCATGTCTGTCAAGAGTCAGTTGTCCTGCGCGTGTACCGTAGGTCCCAACGGCTTTTACTTCCCGAATAGGACGCGCGTTCAATCTCACGCGCCGACCGTTACAACCCCGCAATGCTGCGCAGCCCGGCCTCATCCAACAGTTCGATCGACCCGCGCCCGGTGTGCAGGTAGCCCTGTTTTTTCCACGACGACAGCGCCTTCGACACTGCCTCCCGCGAGGCACCCACCAGATCGGCCAGCTCTGAATGTGACAGGCGCAAACAGCGTGGCCCGCCTTCGGTCACCGTGGCCAAGCGCAGCAGCCTGCGGGCCAGTTTTTGTGGCAAGGGCAGCAGGATCTGTTCATTCATCTGATCGGTGATGTCGCGCATCCGGATCCCGATGAGGCGCAGCACCTCGACCATCAGATGGGGGCTGCGGTCAAGCACCTGCAGCAGGTCCGCCCGGCGCAGCATCCGCAAATCGCATTCCTCCAGCGCCGTCGCCGTGGCCGTCCGCGGGCCGGGGTCAAGCAAGGCAATCTCCCCGAAAAACGAACCGCGCGACACCACATCCAAACCCAGCTTGCGCCCGTCTTCGGCCATCATCGACAATTCCAACCGACCGCCCACAACGAAATACAGCGCGTCGCCATCATCATGTTCATCAAACAGCGTTTCGCGCGGGGACAAACACATCGGACGCGCCAGATCCATCAACGCAGAGCGCAGCTCTGGCGAGAGGGGGATGTCCAGGAAATCTTTGTCCAACACCGAAATGTGCCTCTAACTTACCTCGTCTCAGGGCGGCAGGCCCGTGCGTTGTTCACGGCCACATCACAGACTAGCACATTGATTCCAAACAGACTACGGAACAAATTTTGCCCGCGCGGAGGGCCTTCGTTCAATGTGTTCCAGTTCACAGACGCCCCCTACGAATCGCGTTAACTTTTTCTTACCAGCGGGGGTTCAAAGGTCGAACACAGTGATGCAACCGGGCCTCCTTAAGTGTCTTTCTCTCTGTCGGGGTGGTTCACCCTGCGGTCCAAGGTCTTTGAGTTTGGAGGCTCATGTCGCACACAAGGTAGGTCCCACTGTTTTACGGATCAGACGGGTTTTACTGCGATATGTGTTTCCCATATTTCAGGTCTTTTCAAACGGGATGTCCCGGAACGTGACACCTGTTCTTCACGAGAATTCCCGCTGGTAACCCAATGCGCGCAGGTCGCGCGGTCGGGGCAGGGGGCTGCGCCACGGCAGTCGGTCAGTCTTCCCCGTTGATTTCCACATGACGGCGGGCGAATTCATCGCGCAGGCTGCGCCGCAGAATCGCCGCTTCCTGGCGTTTTTCGGCCTCATCATCCGCGGGCACGATCTTGGGCACTTCAACCGCTTTGCCGTTGTCGTCAATGGCCACCATCGTGAAATAGCATGAATTGGTATGGCGCACTTTGCCTGATTGGATCTCTTCGGCCTCCACCCGGATGCCTACCTCCATCGAGGTTCGGCCCGTGGCGTTGATCGAGGCCAGAAAGGTCACCAATTCGCCCACGAAAATGGGCTGCTTGAAGACCACCTGATCCACAGACAGCGTGACGCAATATTGCCCCGAATAGCGCGAGGAACACGAAAACGCGACGCGGTCGAGCAGATTGAGCAGCGCGCCCCCATGCACATTGCCACTGAAATTGGCCATCTCGGGCGTCATGAGCACTGTCATCTGAAGGGTGTGTCTGCCGCTCATGATTTGGTCCTTTGGTCGTCTGGTCTTGTATTAACACTAACCCCTAACTCAACTGAGCGCCAAACGCATGCCTTAAAGCCCCCGGCGCGGAATCAAGGGCGCCAGCCCGCCGCGCCTTCGCCTGGCCCCCCCAAGGGCCTGGCGAAATTGTGTCGCCTGCACGTCGCTCCACCATACAGCGACACGTCACCATAAAGCGCCCTCGCTTGAGGCCGGGATCGCCAGACCGGGGCCAGACGAAGGCACTTTATTGAGCTCTCAAATCGGCAAATCCAGCCTTGGCTTCCAAAACGGCCGGAAAAGCTCAATCTTCGGGCACCGGTTCATCACCACCTGCAATCCAGCCTCCTCCGCCAGCTTTGCGGCCGCGTCATCATAAACCCCAATCTGCCCCCACAGCACCTTCGCCCCGATCTCAATCGCCTGCTCGGCAAACCCGTAAAACTCTTCTTTGGGCCGAAACACCTCCACCATGTCCACGGGCCGGTCGATCTCTTGCAAGGAATGATAGACCTTGATCCCTCGGATCTCCGTCAGGTTCGGGTTGGGGTTCACGGGCAGCATCTCATAGCCCGTCTCATGCAGCACGCGCAGCACGCCATAGCTGAATTTGGTCTTGTCCGCGCTCGCGCCCACCATCGCGATGGTCTTCACAGATTTCAGGATATCCGCCAGATAACCCGGGTCGTAATCATAAATATGATCCACATTTGCCTCAGGCATCCGGCACCTCCTTGCTGGCGATATCCGCCTTCAATTCATGGGGTTTGAGCGGGTCCAGAAACGGATTGCGATAGAGCTTGTCATGGCTCTCCACCCCGATCTCCAGGGTGATATCGCCCTTGGGTCGCGCAACGCACAGGATCACGTACCCATCGGCGATCTGCCGATTGTTGAGCGCCACCTGCCGGTCCTGATTGACATCGCCTTGCGTCAGTTTCGCCGCGCAGGTGATGCACCCGCCATACTGACAGCCATAAGGCAGATCGACGCCGTGGTCGCGCAAGCTGTCCAGCAAAGGCCGCCGCGTATCCACTTCAAACACCGCCCCCTCACGGTTGGCAATCGTCACGCTACAGGTCTTCATAGCCAGATATCGCTCGTGCAATCCCCACCGGGATAGCGCGCTTCATGGCACCGCGATGGCCCATTGGGTTCCAGACCGAAATTCACCATGAAGTCGGGATTGATCTCCATCCCCCCATTCACCGGGTCGCAATCAATCTGCACCATTACGCCACCCTTTTCGCGGATCTCCGGGTAGAACTGATTGTCCCAAGTGCTAAAAAGGCTGGTCGTCACGTACAACCGCCGCCCGTCGAGCGACAGCTGAAACATCTGCGGCCCGCCCGCCATCTCCACGCCATTCACCACCGGCGCCTTGCCCAACAGCCCGCCCATATAGACCTGCCCGGTCAGCACCGGGTTATGCGGGTCAGAGATATCATATTGCCGCATATCCCCGTGCAGCCAGTTGTTCAGATAAAGATACTTGTCATCCATCGACACCAAAATAGCTGACATCACCCCGGGGATTGGGATAGGCCATTCGGGATGCGGTTCATTCTCCACATCGATGATCTTCTCCCACTGCCAACCGTCCTCGCCCTTCCAGAAATGGATTACATTGGCGCTGAGCGCGGCCCCACAAAACCCGTGCGTGCTGTCCGGATCATGGTGAAACTTCACCTCCAGCGGGATAAGCCCATCTTCCCCCAAATACATCGTCTCCACGGGTTTGCGCGCCTCAAAGTCCCAGAAGTGCAGGCGGCGGCCATATTTCAGATGCCCCACTTCCTCCAGATCAAACCCCGGCATAAATGTATTGGGGGCTGCCCATTCGCTGCTCACCATCACGTTGTGACGCGGCTGGTACCAGAAATCATAGCCAAACGGGATATCGCCCATCGAAGCCTCCCACCGCCCCACAATCTCAAAATCCTTGTTGAGATGCAGATATCCCCCCGGTGCTTCCCCCTTGGCATCGCCCAGCATCGAAATGATGATCTCAGACCCTAGACAATGCACTGTATGCGGCCCGCTCAGATTGGTCTTCGATTTGATCTCATTGCCGTCGATCACCTTGTGCAATCGCGGCGCGCGCGGGTCCGTGGCCGTATCCACCACGTGAATATTGTTCGACCGCACCCCCGGCAGCAGCAGGAACCGCCGTGACATCGAACTGTCGTCAAAACAGGACGAGCACGCATTCCAACCCATATGATGCAACTCATCCCCGATCCCCGGCATCTCCAGCCGGTGAATGACCTGAGAATAACTCGGGCTGTCCGGGTCCACATCAATCGTCGCCAGATAATCCGGCTTCTGAATGCCCGTCCCGGTGTAAATCGCGATAGTGTAAAGCAGCTTTTCGCGCGGGGCCTTGATGGCCTCCGCAGGCGACGCATAGCCCGGTCCGCAACACTCCATAGCTTATCCCCCCATCCGGTCGGCGATCGCGACGATCCGGTACATTTCCCTTAGCACAGGTTTTTCAATCAGTTTGCCGTCAATCACAACCAGCCCTGTGTCTGCGGCCTCAAATTCCGCAATAATCCTGCGCGCCCGGGTGATCTGGGTCTCCGAGGGCGTAAACACCTCATTTAGCGCGGCGATCTGCTTGGGATGCACCGCGCCTTTGCCGGAGAACCCCATCTCCCGCACACGCTCTGCCTCAACCCGCATGCCTTCCGGATCATCCAGATCCAGATAGGGCACATCGATCACATCCAGACCCGCACTGGCCGCCGCATGCACCACGCGGGCGCGGGCATAATACAGCCCTTCAAAGGAATTCTGACAGCGCAGCTCCGCCGCCATATCCACGCCGCCGAAAAACAGCGCCTCAACCCGGTCCGAGCAGCGCGCGATGTCGTGGGCCGCCTCCAACCCTTCATTGGTCTCAATGATCACGTGGAGGCTCGTCGGGTGCCCCGCCTCGCTCAGCAACTGATCCAGCATCACCACCTCATCCGGCGTGCGCACCTTGGGCATCATCAATGCAGGCGGCGGGGTAGGGGTGGCGAGGATCGCCTGCACATCCTCAATCCCGAACCGTTCCCGCATGGAATTGATCCGCACAATCCGTTCCACCCCGTCATCGGCTTGCGGGCTTTCAAACAGCGTCAGTGCCTTCTGGCGCGCCTCCGCCTTGTCCTTCGGTGCAATCCCGTCTTCGAGTTCGACACAAACGATATCCGCCCCCGAGGCCAACGCCTTGGGAAACATGTCCGGCCGCAGCCCGGGCGTGAAAATGAATGAGCGCCTAGGGCGGATCGTCATGACAGACCCCTTCGTTTTGGCCGTATGTCATATGATCCATCCCCCGCCGCGGAATCAAGCGCGTAGCGCGCCGCGCCTTCGTCAGGCCCCACCCAGGGCCTGGCGAAATGTCGACGTCATCGCGCCGCTCCACCCCACAGCGACACGTCACCATAAAGCGCCCTCGCTTTACTATGGGATCGCCAGACCGGGGCCTGCCAAAGCCACTACTTTGCGCGCTGCTTGAAAGCCTCTTGGCAAATGCGCATAACGCAAATCAACGCAATGAGGGGTTCACCATGAAACTACTGGTCACAGGCGGCGCAGGCTTCATCGGATCCGCCGTCGTGCGCGCAGCGATCGCTAAGGGCCACGCGGTCATCAACCTCGACGCGCTCACCTATGCCGCTTGCCTCGACAACGTGGCCTCTGTCGCCGACGACCCCAATTACACATTCGAACAGGCCGACATCCGAGACCGCGCGGCCCTCGACCGCATCTTCGCGCAGCACATGCCTGACGCGGTCATGCACCTCGCCGCCGAATCCCATGTCGACCGCTCCATCGACGCGCCGGGCGATTTCATCGAAACCAACGTCACCGGCACCTACAACCTGTTGGAGGCCGCCCGCACCCACTGGCAGTCCCGAGACCGCCCCGACACATTCCGCTTCCACCACATCTCCACAGATGAGGTCTACGGCACCTTGGGCGATACGGGTCTTTTCACGGAAGACACCCCCTACGCCCCCAACTCACCCTATTCCGCCTCCAAGGCCGCCAGTGACCATATCGTCCGCGCTTGGGCCGAAACCTTTGGTCTGCCGGTTGTCCTCACCAATTGCTCCAACAATTACGGCCCCTACCATTTCCCCGAAAAACTGATCCCCGTGGTCATCCTCAACGCGCTGCAAGGCAAGCCCATCCCCGTCTATGGCGAGGGCCTCAACGTGCGCGATTGGCTCTATGTGGAAGACCACGCCGAGGCGCTGCTGACGGTCCTGCAAAAGGGCGAGTTGGGCCGCAGCTACAACATCGGCGGCAACAATGAGGCCCGCAATATCGATCTTGTCCACATGATCTGCGACCTGCTCGACACCAAACGCCCAGCGACGGCCTCCTACCGAGACCAGATCACCTTCGTCACCGACCGCCCGGGCCATGACCTGCGATATGCCATCGACGCCACACGCATCGCGTCAGAGCTGGGCTGGCAGCCCTCCGTGACGCTCCAACAAGGCCTCGAAAAAACCGTCGACTGGTACTTGGAAAACGAGGCGTGGTGGAAGCCCCTGCAAAACCGCAAAGGCGTCGGCCAACGGCTCGGCACCAACAAGTAACCCGGCGCGGAATCAAGGGCGAAGCCCGCCGCGCCTTCGTCAGGCCCCACCCAGGGCCTGGCGAAACGTTGACGTTAGCGCGTCGCTCACTCCCACAGCGACACGTCACCATAAAGCGCCCTCGCTTAAGATTGGGATCGCCAGACCGGGGCCTGCCAAAGCCACTCCATCTCACTGCAATGTCACATCGTAAACATGGTCCCGCGCATGGATCACGCTCACCCGCCGCTCCACCGCGCGGTCCAGCGCATCATAGGCCACCCGATCTACCCTCAGCACCGCAGCCCCTTCATCCACGCCCAACCGCTCCGCCATCTCGGCATCCGCCACACCCGGCGACAACCGCTCATCCGCCCGCACCACGATGCAGGAATAGGCCTGCTGATAAAACACGTAGAGCGTGTTGGGCAGCGGCGCGCGTTCCAGAAGCCCCGGGAACATATCCTGCGGCACGACAATGCTTTCATGCACCCGGTCCTGACCCGGCAGACTGCGCAATCGCGTGACCTCAAACACCCGCGCCGGCGCGCCGTGCAACAGGCCTTTCTCCACCTTCGTCGACGCGCGGCCCGCAATCTCTTGGGCTTCCAACACCGGGGCAGGGCGCGCGCCATCCTTGCCCCTCAACCGAAAGAAGTTGAACAGCGCCCGATCCGGCGTCTGGATCGTCACGAAGGTGCCCTTGCCCTGCGCCCGCTGCACCAACCCGCGCGCCTCTAGCTCCATGAGCGCTTTGCGTGCCGTGCCCTGGCTCACGCCCAATTCCGCGCCCAATTGCACCTCGCTCGGTAACATCGCCCCAGGTGGCAATTCCCCAGACGCAATGCGCGCCACGATGGTGTCGATCACTACGCGGTAAAGCGGCGTTTTGCTGATCACATCATCGGTCACGGCCACGTCCTCAAGATAAGTCTTGTATAAGACTTCTTATACATGATAGACGAAGCCAAACCACACCTAAATTCTGAAAGGCTGCTCCAAGATGTCCAATATCCCTCATCTGCTGGTCCACGAACATGACGACAATGTTGGCGTTGTCGTGGTCGAAGGGCTAACCGCCGGCACGGAAATGTTCTGCTGCGTGACCCATGACAATTCCACATTCACCCTGACCGCCGAAGACGATGTGCCAATCGGCCACAAGATCGCGCTTCAGGATTTCAAGACAGGCGACACGGCCATCAAATACGGCGAGGACATCGGCAAAATCATCGCCGACATCCCCAAGGGCCGCCATGTCCACACCCACAATTGCAAAACCAAACGCTGGTAAGGAGCGCGCCTCGCTCAAGTAGCGAAGCGATAGCGAAAGGATAAATTCATGAGCAAGTATTCCAACATGACCTTCATGGGCTACCGCCGCGAAAATGGCCGCGTGGGTGTCCGCAATCACGTCCTCATCCTGCCGGTGGATGATATCTCCAACGCTGCCGTTGAGGCCGTGGCCAACAACGTCAAAGGCACGCTGGCCATCCCGCACGCCTATGGCCGCCTGCAATTCGGCGAAGACCTCGAACTGCATTTCCGCACCATGATCGGCACTGGTTCCAACGCCAACGTCCATTCCGTCGTGGTGATCGGCATTGAGCCTGGCTGGACCAAGCGAATCGCCGACGGCATCCGCGAGACAGGCAAGGAAGTGGCCGAATTCTCCATCGAACAAAAAGGTGACTTCGAAACCATCCGCGCCGCCTCCTGGGCCGCGAAGGATTTCGTGCACAAGGCCACGGAAGTGCAGCGTGAAGAATGCAACATCTCCGAGCTCTGGGTCTCCACCAAATGCGGCGAGTCTGATACGACCACGGGCCTCGGCTCCTGCCCGACCGTGGGCAACATGTATGACAAGCTGCTGCCCGAAGGCATCACCGGCTTCTTCGGTGAAACCTCCGAGATCACGGGCGCTGAGCACATCTGCCAGAAACGCGCCATCAACGAAGAGGTGGGGGAGCGCTGGTACAAGATGTGGAAGGCCTATCAGGACGATGTGATCTTCGCCCACCAGACCGATGACCTCTCCGATTCACAGCCCACCAAAGGCAATATCGAAGGCGGTCTCACGACCATCGAGGAAAAAGCCCTCGGCAACCTCGAAAAAATCGGCCGCACGTCGCAATACATCGACATCCTGGAACCGGCAGAGATGCCTAAATCCGGCGATGGGCTTTACTTCATGGACAGCTCGTCTGCTGCCGCCGAGTGCGTCACCCTCATGGCCGCCGGTGGTGCGGTTGTCCACACCTTCCCCACGGGGCAGGGCAACGTGGTGGGCAACCCGATTGTTCCGGTCATCAAAATCACCGCGAACCCACGTACGGTGCGCACCATGTCCGAGCATGTGGATGTGGACGTCTCCGGCATCCTGCGCCGTGAGATGACCATTGATGAGGCGGGGGATGAGTTGATCGACATGATCCGCCGCACCGCCAATGGCCGGCACACGGCCGCCGAAGCGCTTGGTCACCGGGAATTCTCGATGACCAAACTCTATCGTTCCGCGTGATCCACCGGATTTGAGTATTTTCAGCCAGAAAGAAGCCAGATCGCGCGCTTCTTTCTGGCCTGAAATACTCCCGCCGGAGGCATCGAATCCATTGGAAGCAGCATGACCAGCACAGCGCGGATGTCCGTTGAGGCGCTCACCGAACTGGTGGAGCGCGCCTTTGTTGCCAGCGGAACCTCCCGCAAGAATGCTCGCATCGTGGCGGAGGCTTTGGTTGCGGCGGAAGTGGACGGGCAGGGCGGTCACGGGCTGTCGCGCGTGGCCTCTTACACCGCGCAGGCCAAATCCGGCAAAGTGCGGGGCGAAGCCGAGCCGCAGCTGACCAAGCCGCGCAGTTCCGTGCTGCATGTGGATGCGCGCCATGGGTTTGCTTTCCCTGCGCTCACCCTCATCAAATCCGAATTACCGGGCATCGCCCAGGCCCACGGGATCGCCGCGGCGTACGTGTTCAATTCCCACCATTGCGGCCAGTTGGGTGCCCATGTGGAGGCGTTGGCGGAGGCCGGTGTCGTCGCTCTGATGGTCGCCAATTCCCCGCCCGCGATGGCGCCCTGGGGCGGGTCCCAGCCGCTTTTCGGCACCAATCCCATCGCTTTCGCCGCCCCGCGCCCGGACGCCCCGCCGCTGGTCATCGATCTGTCACTCTCTAAGGTCGCGCGCGGCAAGGTCATGGCGGCCTCGAAGGCAGGCGACGCCATTCCCGAAGGCTGGGCATTGGACGCCAGCGGCCAGCCCACCACCGATGCCGCCGCCGCCCTCAAGGGCACCATGCTGCCCATGGGAGACGCCAAAGGGGCCGCACTCGCGCTTATCGTGGAAATCCTCTGCGCCACGCTCACCGGGGCAAACCATTCCCATGAGGCCACATCGTTTTTCGACGCAGACGGCGCGCCCCCCGGTGTGGGGCAAACGCTGATTGCCTTCGCCCCGCAGACCGACTTTGCGGCGCGGCTGGATGGTTTGTTGCAGATGATCCTGGCCCAGGACGGCACGCGTCTGCCGGGCGAGGCGCGCCACGCAAAACGCGCGCGCGCCGCAAAAAACGGCTTGGAGGTGCCAGATCACCTCCTGCAAGAAATCCAAGTGTTAGCAGGGTAGACGCAACCGCACGCGGACTGCGCCGTCTTCCTCACATCCAGTCCCGTTCAGATCGCCGCGAAATCCGTGAAAACGCGCGCTGAAACGGTTTTGGGGCCCTCATCCTTCGACGTGGGTTGAGGGGATGGTTTGCCTGCCTCGGCTGTTGCTTTTTTTGCCATTGTACCTCGCGGCGCGTGGCCGCCCTTTTGTCCACAAAAAGAGCACCGCCCGGCAGAGGTCTTGAGTGCCTTTTGTCGAGCGGCACAGTCACAAAACTTTCACAAAACCAGAATTCAATCCAGACTTATCCACATGCTGCGGGCAGAAAACCGCAGGCTTTGTTGCCCAATTGTCAACAATTTAGGCGATCCACCACCGTCACCCCCGCGCCTTGGAAACGATCCATCCCGCGCAGCGCGGCTTCGACGCCGGAGAGTGGAATCGTCTGCGTCACCAGCCGCGCAGGATTCAGCCGCCCTGCGGCGATCATCTCAAAAAGCGCGGCAAACCGCGCAGGCGCAATGCCTCGCGTGCCATGCAGGGTCAACTGTCGCGCGTAGACAAGCCCCAGTAGCGGCAGAACAGGATTGGCGTGATCCCCCGTGGGCATGCCGATCTGCACATGGCGGCCCAGTTTGCGCAGGGATTTCAATGAATTCTGGAATGTCACGTTCAGCCCCAATGCCTCAATCGACACATGCGCGCCGCCGCCGGTCATCTCGCGCACTGCCTCACCGACGTCACCTTCCGCCAGCATGGTGTCGCTGGCCCCAAACTCACGCGCCAGCGCCAGCGCCTCATCATTCACATCCACCGCCAACACCCGCGCGCCGACTGCAGCCCCGATCATCACGGCAGACAAGCCCACACCGCCACAGCCATGCACCACCATCCATTCTCCGGGCTGCACCGCGCCGCGATCCACCACCGCCTTGAACGCGGTCGTCACGCGACACCCCATCCCGGCGGCGGCGGTGTAATCCACAACCTCGGGCAGCGGGACGAGGTTGAAATCGGCACGCGACACCGCGATCAATTCCGCAAACGCGCCCCAATGGGTGAAGCCGATCACGTCTTGCACGTCACAACAGGTGGGATCCCCGCCCATGCAAGTGTCGCAGGCGCCGCAGCCCAGGATAAACGGCGCCGTGACGCGGTCACCCTTGGAAAACCGGCGGCAGTCACGGCCCACCTCCACCACTTCACCGGCCAGTTCATGGCCCATCACGTGGGGCAATTCCACATCCGGGTCCGCGCCCTTCCAGGCGTGGTGATCGGACCGGCACACGCCGCAGGCCATAACCCGCACGATCACCCCATCGGGTGGACAAATCGGATCCGGCACCGTTTCCAGCGGCAGCGCCCCGTCGAACTCGGTCATCACCGCCGCTTTCATGCCGTGTTACCCACGTTTTCTGCAATCATCGCGATCATCTCAAACATCACCGCCGCCGCTGTCAGGGCCGTGATGTTGTTGGGGCTGTCCTTGGTGGGCATCATGCACACCACATCGCCGCCAATCACATTCAGCCCACGGGCGGCGCGCAGGATCCCCACAGCCTCATCAATGTCGAACCCTTTTTCGCCGGGTTCCAGATTGCTCACCGCCGGGGCCACGGTCGGGTCCAGGCAATCCAGATCAAAGGTGATGTAGACTGGCCTGTCGCCCAGCACCTCGCGCGTCTGCGCCACCACATCCTCCAGCCCACGCCGACGAAACTCCGCCATGGTCACGATGTTGTAGCCATAGTCATAAGAGGGTTGCAGCCAATCGAGCGAGCGGGGATGCCCGCGCAGCCCAATCTGCATGGACCGGCTGGGATCCACATCGCCTTGGTCGGCCAGATACGCCCCCCAATGGGCCGCTGATTTCTTCGCCCCCAGAAAATGATCGACCTTGGTGAAAACATCCGTGTGGGCATCTAGATGCAGAAACGAAACCGGTTCTCCACGCGCAAGCTTGCCCCGCCCAAGCGCCTGCACAATCCCGCCTGTGATGGAATGATCACCGCCAATGGAGACAGGACGCGCCCCCGCCGCATCAATCGCTTCATAGAACTCCGTGATCCGCGCGATGCAGTCCTCATTGTCATTGGCGCGCGGAAAGGGCACATCGCCCACATCCGAAATTTTCACGTCATTCCAAGGGTCTACACCAAACACCGAATGCACCCGCCGCTGCACTGCTGACACGTGGCGCAGCGCGCGTGGTCCCAAATGCTGATCGCGCTCCGTGGTGCCATTGCCCGTTGAATGAGGCACGCCCACCAGCGCGATATCCTGCCCCTCCGGCCCTTCATTGGGGCAACGAAAGAGGGTGGGAATGCCCCACCAATACAGGTTGTCCATCATCGATTTCTGGTACGGATCTGTCATGCCACTCCCCTATTGCGCGCAGGCTATGTCCCGGCCTCTGGCGTTGGCAAGTGCATCCGCGACACCAGCAGGTCAAACCACGCCCAGTTCGCCCGCGCGGCATCATTGACGATCAGGTACGTCTTGCGCGCATAAACCGGCGCATTGGCGGAGGCATAGAGCCGACCATCCGCCACGAACGGGGCCGCCAACGCGCGCGGCAGATAGGCCGACCCGCCCCGATCCAGCATGTGTTCCAGTGCAGGCCCCGCACGGTCAAAACTGATCCGCGCCACGCCCGCGCCGTGGTAATCCTCCCCATGCTGGCGGCGGTACGCCTCACCATAATCCACGAAGATGTAAAGCGGATCGGCGTCAATCGGCGTGTCCGGCCGGTCGGAATAAAGCGCCAATTCCTCGGGCGGCAAAGCATGCACCGTTTGCGCGCCACGGGTGACGCTGTCGAAGGTCAGGATCACATCCACCGCGCCCTCAGCGAGCCACGCCTCCAGCGCCCGCGCGCGACCCTGCCGCACGGACAAGGCCATATCCGGATTATCTGCCAGCACCCCGTCGAAAAACGCACGCCCCAGCCCCTGCCAAAGTTCAGGATCACAGCCGAAAGTACAGACAGAGGCAAGCCCCGCCGGCAGCCCCGTCTCATATTTCGCCTGCCGCCAAAGCCCGGTCATGATCCGTGCATAACTGAGCAATCGCGTGCCCGCAGGGGTCAGGGTGGTGCCTGATTTCTGTCGATTGAGCAGTTGCTGGCCCAACTCATCCTCGAGCGCCTTGAGCCGCGCCGTGACGGTGGATTGGGTCACGTTCAAGCGTTGCGAGGCCCGCACGAGAGAGCCGGTGTCCACGATGGCGAGAAAGGTTTGAAGGGCAGTAATGTTCATGGGTTTCCTATTGTGCTCGTTGGAGGGCTTTCGACAGGCCCCGGTCTGGCGATCCCGATCTCAAGCAAGAGCGCTTTATGGTGAAGTACCGCCGTGGGACTGAACAACGCTTTGACGTCATAATTTCGCCAGGCCCTGGGTGGGGCCTCCCTCTCAGC
>JBCBAT010000026.1:0-45958 GCA_038532355.1 Pseudomonadota bacterium
CCCTGGCGCGGGATCAAGGCCCCTCGGTGCCGCCGCGCATCGCTGGGCCGCCCAGTCACACCAAAGATGTGCCAACTGTAGTGGCGCGCCCTAGGCGCGACGGCACGGCGATTGGGTTGGGCCGGGCGCGTCGCTTAATTGTTGTCCGAATTTGCCGGGATAAATCGCTGCTGTTCAGAGCTTAGTATCGCCATACCGCGGCCCAGCAATGCGCGGCTCTTTCGTGCTTAGGAAGAATAGCAACAAAGCCCCGAAAAGCTGCCCTGAAAGGCCTGCTGCACTCGGATTTAAGCTCCGGTTTATCACGCGCTTTGTTGGTCACCCACGACACACCGGATTGCACCACGCCCGCCGCCCGGCACCGTCCACTACGGTCACACGCAACCACGGTGACGCCGCCACCCGGTCAAACGCAATCCGCGTCCGCGTCATGGACGACCCATGCACCGCTTGCGTGCCTGATCCTTGCCCTTGGACAATCACGGCGGCCACGGCGCTTGTTTCCACCACCACAGCGTTGTCTTCCCAATGCACGCCCCGCAATTCCGGCCCGGTGGATGCGTAATAGGCCCCGTCCTTCAACGCCTCCACCAACGCATCGGGGTCATTTTCCTCTGCCTTTACCATCACCCAACCGCCAAAGTGATCCGGCTCTGAGAAATGCGCGTCATCGGTGGCGCATAGCGTCAATTGCCGCCCCTCTGACAGCAACTGATCGAGCGTGTAAAACCCGTGCGGACGGTCACAGCCCACAGCGCAGCCGTGGTTGTAAACCTCCACCGCATGTGCCGCATCTATCCCGCGTGCATCCTCTGTCGTCATCCCTGACCATTCGGGATGCGCCACGGCCACGAACGCACCCGCTTCCCGCGCGCGCCGGGCCAGCGACGCCCCGCTTTCCTGATCTTCCCGCGCGCCGAAATCCGGCGCATTCGCAGGTTCAAAATCATACGGCAATCCGACCGCGAGGATGTGCCAAATCTCCCCATTTTCCATTGCGCCGGAATGCAACTCCGCCCCCGGGATGGTCATGAACCCATCCCCCCGAAAGCCTTCGGTGTCGGCAATCGGATAGCCATAAAGTCCCACCATGTGATCGGTCAGCGAGATAAAATCATACCCTTCCGCACGATACCGACGGCACACTTCTTCGGGGGTCAAAACCCCATCGGACAGATCAGAATGCGTGTGAAGATTGCCCCGCCAAAACCGACCGGGCCGGTCGAATGCCAAACTGCTCATGATGTCTCCCCCATGTCACCGAAGCCCTACTGCCGCCGCATGACACCGCGATGACAGATCCTAGGTCAGTCCGCGCGCCGCCCGCAAAGTGCCCAGATACCCATCATAAAACGCGCGCATGAACTCTTCCATTTGCGACAACGGCCCGGGTCGGAAATGGAACGAATTCACGCCCTCCTGATTGACCCGGATGATGCGTTCGTCATCGAGCGTGGTGACATGCCAAAGCCAGGTCAGATCCTCGACAGTGTAATCCCTCCCCTCAACTGCATCCTCGCGCACATACCAGACCATCTGAATATCCGTCTCCTGCACGCCGCGCGGCACAAACCGGTAGCCGATGACGTGGTCAGAATAAATCAGAAGGTTGTTCAAAATCCCCAACTGCAGGTCATTGGCCCCGTTGAACGGCGCCTTGAGATCCCCCAAAAGCGGCGCCACCAAGTCGCCCGTTTTGCTGCCTGTCTTGTAGCCGGGATAAAGCGGATAACAGCCTGACCACGCATCCAGCCCTGCGGTCCCCGTGCCGATATTGTTGAGGCTGAATTCCGCATCGGCCTTGAGCCCCGCCGCCTCCCGCGCGGCATGGAGCGCGGCCAGCAAGTCCGGCGTGATCGACGCCGGATCCTTCAGACTGTGCGACTGCGAATATTCCAGATGCGCCGGCCCGCAATGGTAGCATTCCATGTAATTTTCCACCGCCAGCTTCCAGTTCGCGGGCACCGGATAGGATGCCTCATGCGCGATCTTGAGGCGGTCAAGAGCAAACGGCCTGATCAACGGGACCAAACCGTCGATGGCAGGGTCAATGGCAGGCGGATCGTCCGCGGTGCAGACAAAAATCAACCCTTCCATGACCCGGATATGCGCTTTGATCAGCCCGTGGTTTTCGCGATCAAAGCCCTCTTCCATATGCCGCGCGGCACGCAGATCACCATTCAGCTCATAGACCCAGGCATGATAAGGGCAGGTAAAAGAATGCGTCCGCCCCGTGCGGTCCGTGCAGACACGGGCGCCGCGATGGCGGCAGACATTCACAAAAGCGCCGATGTCGCCCCGCCGGTCGCGCGCAATGATGATCGATTCCGGCCCGTAGTCGAACAGAAAAAAGGATCCGTTCTTGGGCAGCTGACACACATGCCCAACCCAAATCCACGTTTTATTCCAATAGGTTTTGATATCTTCTTCATAGACCTCGGACGAAGTGTAAAACCCGCGCGCCATGGCATGGCCATCCCGGTGATGGGTCAAAAGCAGGTCCACATCTTCCGTCAACCAGTCAAACTTGGGATCGTGATCTTTCATTGCGGCATCTCCTGCGCCCTGCGCTTCGGGCTGGTTGGGTGGCCGTTGGTCCTCCGAACAAGATAGCACGGGTTCAAGGGGCGTAAATCACTGTGTTGACCGCGCTTTCTTGCTGCACCCGCCCCGAGGCCCGGATACACTTGCAGGGTAGTCAAAGGGCCGATTGCGATGGGTGATCTTTGGGGTGGGCTGGGGCAGGCGTTCTGGCTCATCATCACGTTCGATGCAGATCTGCTGGAGATCACGCTGCGCTCCCTTCAGGTGACGCTGACCGCGCTTGTGATTGCTGCGCTGATTGCGTTTCCGCTGGCGGCTGTGCTGGCGGTGCGGCGGTTTCGGTGGCGGCGCGGGGTGATTGCCATTCTCAACGCGCTGATGGGCCTGCCGCCGGTCGTCGTGGGGCTGATCGTCTATGTCCTGCTGTCCCGATCCGGGCCTTTTGGCGTCTTTGGCCTGCTCTTCACGCCTACGGCCATGATCATCGCGCAGGTGATCATAATCGTACCGCTCATCGCGTCCATCGCGCATCAATCCTTGCGTGAGCTCTGGACCGATTACCACGATCTGCTGATTTCCATGAATGTGACCCAGTCCCAAAAAATGCGCACGCTGCTCTGGGATGCGCGCCGCGCGCTGTTGACATCTGCGCTGGCGGGCTTTGGCCGGGGCATTGGGGAAGTTGGCGCGATCATGATCGTTGGTGGCAATATCGACCATGCCACCCGCGTTCTGACCACCGCCATCGCGCTTGAGACGGGCCGGGGGGATTTTGCCTTGGCCCTCGGGCTGGGTTTCGTGCTGATCGGGCTCGCCATTGCCGTCAACATCGCCATGCACGCCCTCAGCCGGACAGAGGTGGAGGGGCGCTGGTGACGTCCCTGTTTCCTCTGACCGTAGAAGGCGCAAAAACCTCCCGCAGGGGCACGGTTCTGGTAGGGCCTGTGGACCTTGATATTGACGGGCAAGGCACGACCGTGGTGGTGGGGCCAAACGGGTCGGGCAAAACCTCGCTTCTGGCGCTGCTGCATGGCACGAACCGCCTGACCGGAGGGCAAATCACATGGAATGCCCCGATGGAGGAGGCCCGCGCCGCACAAGCCTTCGTCTTTCAACGCCCTGTGATGCTGCGCCGATCCGTGATCGACAACATCGCCTACCCGCTGCAAGTGCGCGGCGTGCCCCGAAAAGCCGCCCGCGCTGCGGCCCAAGACTGGGCCGCGCGTGTAGGGCTGTCGTCCATGCTGGAACGCCCGGCGCGGTCGCTGTCAGGGGGGGAACAGCAAAAACTGGCACTGGCCCGCGCGATGATCGCGGATCCCAAAGTGCTGTTCCTTGATGAGCCCTGCGCCGCGCTTGACGGCCGCGCCACGCGAGAGATTGAGGCGATCCTCGCCGATGTGCGCGCGGGCGGCACAAAGCTGATCCTCTCCACTCATGATCTGGGCCAAGCCCGGCGGCTGGCAGATGATATCATCTTCCTGCTGCACGGGCGCGTCCATGAACAGGGGCCGGCAGGGGCCTTCTTTGCCGGGCCTCACACGCAAGAGGCGCAGGCGTTTTTACGAGGGGACATTGTCGAATGAGGTTTCTCACATGTGTCTTGGTGATTTGTTGGGCGGGCATGGCCTCAGCCGAAACTTTGCGCCTTGCGGTCACCACGTCTTTCCACAATTCCGGTCTGGCAGAGATCCTGTTGCCGGTCATCAAAACAGATACCGGAATTGACCTTCAACTTCTGGTCGTGGGCACTGGGCAGGCCATGAAACTGGGGCGGGCAGGCGATGTGGATGCGATCCTCGTCCACGCAAAAGACGCCGAAGAGGCGTTTGTGGCCGACGGGCACGGCACCCATCGGCGTGAAATTATGTATAATGATTTCATTATTGTAGGGCCGGAAGCTGATGTGGCGAACGTGGCGAAGGCAACGACCGCCGCGCAAGCCCTGACCCTGATCTCCCAAGCCCAGACCGATTTTGTCAGCCGCGGCGATGACAGCGGCACCCATAAGGCAGAGATGCGCCTTTGGGCGGCGGCGGGCCTGACGCCGGAAGGCGCATGGTACAAATCCGTGGGCGCGGGGATGGGGGCCGCGCTCAACACCGCGTCGGGGCTGGGCGCCTATATCCTGACCGACCGTGCCTCCTGGCTCAACTTTGAAAACCGGGGCGATTTGACCTTACTTTTTGATGGTGATCCCGCGCTTTTCAACCAATACAGCTTCATCCCCATCAACCCCGCCCGTCACAGCCATGTGAAGGCGGAACAGGTGACGCGGCTGGAAGCATGGCTTACCTCTCCGACAGCCGCAGAGTTGATCAATGGCTATCGCTTGCAAGGGCAGGCGCTTTTTGTTTTTAATGCAACCGAATAGCCCGCCCACATGACCAGCCAGCTTTCACATCAGACCCGGCACGACGGGACGGGACATATTGAGGCAATCCTCGGGGGGTACACCATGACATCCATTGCAAGACTTGGCGCGCTCTGTGCAGCGCTTTTGATGCCCATGGCCGCCGCGGCGGATGAGGCGGAGATCGGCAAGGCCGTGTCCATCGAACTCAACGCCATCAAGGACGGTGACAACAGCTGCGCGCTGACCTTCATGGTGATCAACGGCCATGACCAGGAAATCGGCAAAGCGGTCTATGAAACCGTGCTTTTTGACGGGCAGGGCCAGGTGGATCGCCTGACTTTGTTTGATTTCGGCACGCTTCCACCCGGTCGCCCGCGCGTGCGGCAGTTTTCCGTGGGGGGCATGACCTGTGCCAATCTGGGGCAAATCCTGATCAACGGATCGCACACATGCGACGGCACGGATCTGGTGGACGGCGCTTGTGAAAAGGGTCTGCAACTGAACAGCCGCACCGATGTTGAGGTGATCGGATGACCGAACTTTTGACCCTTCTGGCCTCCATCGCCCAATTGGGCGGCCCGGTTGTGATGATCCTGATCGGTATCGCCATCGTCACAACAGCCGTGGTGCTTTACAAGATGTGGCAGTTTTCAGCCGCCGGTGTGGGGCGTCACAAGGCGCTTAGCCAGGCGGTTGCGGCGTGGGATAACGGCGACCGGGCAGGGGCGCGGCTGGCGCTGTCAGGGTCCACCAGCTACCTCGCACCCGTTGTGGAGATGGCGCTGCATGCCCGGGCAGAGGATCGTTCCCGCCTTGAGGCCGAGGCCGAAACCCGGTTTGCGCAGCTTGAACGCGGCATGCGTCTTTTGGATTCTGTTGCGCAGATCGCGCCGCTTCTGGGCCTTTTCGGCACAGTTCTTGGCATGATCGAGGCGTTTCAATCCATGCAACAGGCCGGTGCACAGGTGGACCCATCGCTTTTGGCAGGCGGCATCTGGGTCGCGCTTCTGACCACGGCTGTGGGGCTGGCGGTGGCGATGCCCACATCGGTCGTGCACAGCTGGTTTGAAAGCCGGTTGGACAAGGAACGCGTGATCGCCGAACGCGCGATTGCGACGATCCTTTATCCCCAAGGCCCGCGCGCCGCCGAGATGCCGCAGGGGGCCGCCTTTGGCCCTGCGTAAACCCTCCCGCCGCAGGCCGCTTTCGATGACATCGCTGATTGATGTCATCTTTCTGCTTTTGCTGTTTTTCATGCTGTCTTCGACCTTTTCGCGCTTTGCTGAGGTGGAAATCGCCGCCGCCGCCGCGGGTCAGGCGTCGGAGCCGTCAGACAACAAACCCACCTTCCTGCGGCTCAGCGAAGATCACGTGAACCTGAACGGTCAGACCTATGAACTGGCCGATCTGCCGCAAGCCTTGGGCGCGCTGCGTCAGGATGACGAAGACGCCCTGCCGGTGCTGATCAGCTTGCAGGACGAAGTGACATCACAGCGCCTTACTGATCTTCTCGTCGCCCTGCGCCCGGTGCAGGGGCTGGCCGTGACGGTGTTGGGCAGCTGATGTTGCGCCGCGTTCGCCCCAAACGGCACCGGGAGCCGACGATCGCACTGATCAACATCGTGTTCCTGATGCTGATCTTCTTTCTGGTGGCAGGCACGCTCTCACGGCCATTGGATGGTGATCTGGAACTGGTGCGTACCGCCGATCTGGAAGGCGCGCTGCCCCCTGACACGCTGGTCGTGCATCCCGATGGGCGGTTGAGCTTTCGCGGCGATGACATTGGAAGCGTTGAAGAATTCCTCGCCACCCGGACGGAGGAAGAACGCAAAACCGTGCGCCTTGTGCCTGATCGTGAATTGCCTGCTGAAGACCTTGTGCGCCTTGCGCGGGAATTGCGCGGTGCCGGGGCAGAAAGCGTGATGGTCGTCACCGAACGGGCGCTGGAATAACGCGTCAGATCACGCCCACCCGGTCCAGCGCCTCTTTCAATTCATCTGTTTCCATCGCCTCAAATGGCAGGTCCAGGAACGCCATGGCGCGACGATGCAGGGCGGCATAGGCGGCATCAAACGCCGGCGCCCAATCCGCTTCTTCGGCCTTCGCCGGATCTTCCACCCCCCAATGGGCGCGCACCGGCGCACCGGGCCAGATAGGGCAAGTTTCGCCCGCAGCCGAGGCACACACCGTGATCACCGCATCCATCTGCGGCGCGTCACTTTCCGCAAATTCATCCCAGCTTTTGGAACGCGCGCCGTCCGTGGGATGGCCCTTTTGGCCCAGTAAAACAAGGGATTGCGGATGCACCTTACCCGTAGGCTGTGACCCGGCGGAAAACGCCGTCACCCGGCCACGGCCTTCGACATTGAGGATGCTTTCAAGGAGGATGGATCGGGCGGAATTCCCGGTACAAAGCACAAGTATATTCATGCCCTGTCGCCTAGCGCAGGGATGTATCAGTTTTATGAAGGGGCGGCGGCCCGGCTGGGATCACAACAGGGTCAGAACCAGCCCTGAACGCCCCGTGCGGCACCTGACACATCGCGCCCGATACCATCAATCGTCGCGCACCCTGCAAGGGTCACGGCAATGCACGCCACTGCAAACAGCTTTTTCATGTTTCACCTATAGCGGGCCTTTTGCGGCCTCTACTGCTTTACTGCCTCAAACCACCAAACCTCCGGCAGGAACCAAACCCCATCTCCGTAGATCGGCAATCGGTCGCGAGGATAATGCAAATCCGCCGAGTGGGCAATCCGCCCGACGGCGTATTGATGGATGGGAATGACATAGCGGCCTGAAATCAACACCCGATCGAGCGCGCGCACAGCCGCCACGAAATCCTCCCGGCTCTCTGCCGACAAGATCGCGGTGATCAGCGCATCGGCGGCGGGCGATTTCATGCCCATCAGGTTGCGGCTGCCTTCCACATCGGCGGTCTCAGACCCGAAATAGCTGCGCTGTTCATTGCCGGGGGACAGCGACAGGGCACGGCGCATGAAGGTGATGTCAAAATCAAACTCCGACAGCCGCGCGTTGAACTGCGCGCTGTCCGTGGTCTGGATCCGCAGCTCAATCCCAAGCCGTTCCAGCGCCTGTTTGTAGATATCCATATAGGTCCGCGCCTGGCTCAGCAGCGCATCCTGTTGCAACAGCACCTCCAGGATCAGGGGCTGTCCTTGCGGCCCCACCAGTTTGCCGTCCTCCACGGTCCAACCCGCCTCATTCAACAGCGCCATCGCGGTGCGAATATTGCTGCGGTTGCGCTTTGTCCCGTCAGAGACGGGCAGGGCATAGCCGTCTATCGCCCCGGGCAGCAGATGGTCCTTTAGTGGCTCCAACAGGTCCAGCACGCGACCCTTGGCAGGGCCATCCCGCAGGCCAAGTTCTGAATTGGAAAAGTAGGAGGTGATGCGCGGCTGCCGCCCCCCGGTCAGCGTGTCATTGACGAATTCAAAATTGAAGGCCTGGATCAACGCCTCCCGCACGCGCCAATCATCCAGAGGCGCGCGGCGAGTGTTCATCACGAACCCGGTGATGCCCGAGGGCTTTGCATGGGGGATTTCCGATTTCAGCACCGCGCCCGATTGAACGGCGGGGAAGTCGTATTGCGTGGCCCAGCGTTCAGCGTTGAATTCACGCATGTAGGATATGGCACCGGCCTTGAACGCTTCCTCCATCACGGTGGCGTCGGAATACATGTCGATGCGGATTTCATCGAAATTTGCCACGCCCTGGCGCAGCGGCAAATCACGGCCCCAGTAATCGGGGTTGCGGCGCAGCGTCACAAAGCGGTTCGCCTCATACTCCGCCACCACATAAGGGGCTGACCCAAGCGGGATATCCTCCAGATTGGCAGCCTCAAAATCCGCAGCCTCCCATTGCGCCTTTTTCAGGATCGGGCGCAGACCCGCGATCAAGGCCAGTTCACGGTCTTCGCGGTTGAAAGTGATGCGAATGGTGCGGGGGCCCCGCGCCTCGATGCTGTCCACCGATTGCCAGAACCCCCGGTAGCGCGCATTGCCTTGCGTGCCCAGCGTCTCATAGGACCAGATCACATCGTCGACCGTCACGGGCGTCCCGTCAGAGAATCGGGCCTCCTCACGCAAAGTGAATTCCACCCAGGATCGGTCCTCAGGCGTCTCAATCGATTCGGCCAGCAGGCCGTAAAGCGTGAATGGCTCATCATAGGATCGCGCCATCAGGCTTTCGTGGGTCAGGAACCGCAACTGCCACGGCGCCGTTCCTTTGAGCGTGAATGGGTTGAGCGTATCGAAGCTGCCGATATTGCCTGTCACCACGCGCCCGCCCTTGGGCGCATCCGGGTTGGCATAGGGCAGCGACACAAAATCCGGTGGCAGGGCAGGGGCCCCGTACATAGCTATGCCATGGCTGGGCTCTGCCGTGCCGGGCACCGCCAACCACGCGGCAGAAACCAAGGCAGCGATTCCGTGGAAAAGCGACCCGCGCATGTGGAAAAAAATTGGTCTCACTTTCGCAACAATCCCGGACGTTCCTTGTTTCATTGGCTCAGACGGTAAAGAGGGTTTGAAGCCTTTTCAAACTTTTAGCTTGGATAACGGAGATCAATCGCTTATACCTTGGGTACTGCTCGATAGGTTTCTTGCCTGTATGAAACCTGCCTCAATAACTTAACGCCGGCTTCGTGCCGGCGTTTTTTTTGGTTAATTTGTATCTTTATTCGGTGCCGCTCATCTGACCTGACCGGCGATCTTACACACGGGGCGTATCAGGCGGCTTTGATCTTGTCCACGATCTGAGGATGCTCGGGATACACAAGCCCCGCAGAGATCACCAGCTTGGCCGCTTCCTCGATCGACATATCCAGCTCAATCACGTCTTCCTTGGGGAAGAACAGCAAAAACCCACTGGTCGGGTTCGGCGTGGTGGGGACAAAAATGCTCATCAGGTCACCGCCGTTGCCCGCCTTACCCGCCACCTCACCCCGCGCCTGGGTGGAGATGAAGCCGATGGCCCAGATCCCCTTGCGCGGATATTCAATCAGGCAGGCGGTTTCAAAGCTGCGCTCGGATTGGGCAAACACCGTCTCGGCAATCTGTTTCACGCCGGAATAGATCGTGCGCACCACCGGCGTCCGCTCCACCAGGCTTTCGCCAAATCCGATGAGCGTCTTGCCGATCAGACCCTTGGCAATCCACCCCACGATAATCGTGAAGATCAGGAAAATGATCACGCCCACGCCGCGCAGGTTGATGCCGATATATTGCTCTGGGCGGAACTGCGACGGCACCAGCGGCAAGACCACCGAATCCACCCATCCCATCAGCGACCAAATGAACCAGATCGTCAGCCCCACAGGCGCGATCACCACGATGCCCGTCAGGAAACTGGCCCGCAACCCGGCGAAGCGGCGTTTCTTGGGGTTCAGCAGCTGATCTTCGTCGAAGGGCGTGTTCATGGATGCCTGTTGTTGGACGGCGCAAGGTTGACAGATTAACATGTAAGCGCAGCACAAAGCAGGCACAACACTTGTTTAGGAAACGATACTATCCGGTTGTTTCGCAATCACCTTTGGTGAAACCGCAGGCACGCCCGCGCAGCCCTGCTGATTTGTGCGGCATACGCCGAATACGGGCGCGCAAAACGGGCCGTGGTTGACGGGCTTGGGTCTAGGCTGCAACCGTGGTGGTCAGGGCAGGGGGCATCCATTGGACAAGCGCATGAAGCAAACCGTTATCTATGCAGGGCTGGCATTGGTCATCGCCCTGGCGCTGGCTGTGTCGCTGATGGATGGTGACCGTACGTCCCAGACGCGCGCCCAATCCGTGGTGTCAGAGTTCATCATCCTCAGCGCGCCACCCGATCCACGGGGGGTGGATTTTCTGGCCCGCGCGCGCATTCAGCGCGACAATCGCCTAACCCGTCTGATCCATGTGCAGCCCGAGGTCATCACGGCCTACGCCACAGCCCTTGGGCTGACCGAGGACGCGCTGCGCCTGCAAATTGCCGATCCTGACCAGACAGGCCCGTTTGACCACACCGGGGCCGTCTTCGACAGCCCGCAAACCCTCCTGACAGGGGTCGCAGGCCCATGGGGCTGGGCGCTTGTGACAGAGCGGGCTGAATTCCGCGCATCGGCGGGGGGTGAACTGGCGGCTTGTGGCTCAGACACGCCATGCCGCGCCTGGATCCTCTATTGGACGGCGCAAGATTGGTACTATGCCCCCGTGGGGGCGCCCGTCCTGATGGCGGCTTTGGAAGAAGCGGCACCCGGGCTGGCCGCCTCACTCTCTGCTGCTAGGGGTGATTATTGACTTGGACCAATTGCATAGCCTTCGTTCTTAACGCTGCGGTGATTGCCCTTTGGGTGGTGACGGCGCGGGCGGAGACGGTGGTGGATTGTGATCCCATGGGCGCGCCCGACAAGGTGAAGATTGCACCGGACGCCGCGCTGGCCTCCGATTGTGGCACCTACACGGATGAAGCCGGACAAGAGGCGCGCATGTGCCAATGGACATTTGAATACCGATCCAAGGCCGCGCGCGACGCCTTTGAGGCGGTTGAGATCGCGATGGACGGGTGTTACCCCAAAACCATCCCCGAAGGCACGGATGTCAACCACCCAGACAGCTTTAACCAAGTCTTCTATAGCACTGATAAAGAACGCCTTTCCCTGTCTCTGAAGGACAAGGCGCAGCATCAGACGACCCATCTTTTCTTCCGCGTCGAAACCCTGCCTTAACCGGATGCAGGGAAGGGCTTGCCTGCCCCCGTGCTTCTGGCTATACCGCGCCCATTAAATCCGCAGGTATGGGCGGGCAGATGGGGGAGACATCCTCGTCATGTCCACCGGTTGAAGCAACTGCTTCTCATCCCATGCCGAGGCGAAAACCGGAAAGGAAACACGACATGGCTCTTCCAGAGTTCACCATGCGTCAGCTGCTTGAAGCTGGCGTTCACTTCGGCCACCAGACGCAGCGTTGGAACCCCCGCATGGGTCCGTTCATCTACGGCGCGCGCAACGGCATTCATATTCTTGACCTGACACAAACCGTTCCGCTGCTGGATGCTGCGCTCAACGCTGTGCGTGAAACGGTCGCCAAGGGCGGTCGCGTGCTGTTTGTCGGCACCAAGCGTCAGGCTGCGGGCCCCATCGCGGATGCGGCGGAGAAATGCGCGCAATACTACATGAACCACCGCTGGCTGGGCGGCACGCTGACCAACTGGCAGACCGTGTCCAAATCCATCCAACGCCTCGCAGAGATTGACGAAAAGATCGGCGAAGGTGCTGAAGGTCTGACGAAGAAAGAGCGTCTTGGCCTCGAACGCGAACAGACAAAACTGCAGGCCTCCCTCGGCGGGATCCGCGAAATGGGCGGCACGCCCGACCTGCTTTTCGTCATCGACGTGAAGAAAGAATCGCTGGCCGTGGCGGAAGCCAACAAGCTGGGCATCCCCGTGGTCGCCGTGGTTGATACGAACTGCAAACCCGAAGGCATCGACTACATCATCCCCGGCAACGACGACGCCGCGCGTGCCATTTCGCTCTACTGCGACCTGGCGGCACGCGCAGCTCTTGACGGCATGTCCGCTCAACTGGGCGCGGCAGGAGTTGACATGGGCGCGATGGAAGAAGCCCCTGTAGAAGAAGCGGTTGCTGAAGAAGCCCCCGCTGAGGCCGCAGAAGCCCCTGCCGAAGCCCCCACTGAGGAAGCCCCGGCTGAGGAAAAAGCCGAAGGCTAACCCCCTGTCACAAGCTTGACACGCGCGGCGGGGATACCTGCCGCGCAAGAGACATATCAGAACGTGAGGAGAGCCAAAGATGGCGATCACAGCAGCAATGGTAAAAGAACTGCGCGACAGCACAGGCGCAGGCATGATGGACGCGAAAAAAGCGCTGACCGAGACAGATGGCGACATGGAAGCCGCCGTTGACTGGCTGCGCACCAAGGGCCTGGCGAAGGCCGCCAAGAAATCTGGCCGCACCGCAGCAGAAGGCCTCGTGGCCGTGAAAGTGGACGGCGGCAAAGGTGTCGCGGTTGAGGTGAATTCCGAGACTGATTTCGTCGCCAAGAACTCTGACTTCCAGAACATGGTCGCCAACGTGGCCAACGCGGCCTTGGGCGTGTCTGACGTGGAAGCCCTGAAAGCTGCCGATATGGGCGGCAAATCAGTTGAGGCAACCATCACTGATGCCGTCGCCACAATCGGTGAAAACATGTCTGTGCGGCGCATGGCCGCGCTCGAAGGCGCCACCGTGGTGTCCTACATCCACAACGCCGCCGCTGACGGCATGGGCAAGATCGGCGTGCTGGTCGCCCTGACGGGGGATGAGGCCTTCGGCAAGCAGGTCGCGATGCACATCGCCGCCACGAACCCGGCGTCCTTGGATGAAGCCTCCCTCGATCCGGCCGTGGTCGAAAAGGAAAAGCAAATCCAGATGGACATCGCGCGCGAGTCCGGCAAGCCCGAACAGGTCATTGAAAAGATGATCGTGGGCCGCATGAAGAAATTCATGGCCGAGGTCACGCTTCTGGGCCAGGCCTTCGTGATCAACCCCGACCTGACCGTCGCCGACGCCGCGAAGGAAGCGGGTTGCGAGATCACCGGTTACGTCCGCCTCGAAGTGGGCGAGGGGATCGAGAAGAAAGAAGAAGACTTCGCCGCAGAGGTCGCCAAGACCGCCGCAGGCGGCTGATAGACCTTAAAAATGAATGTGATTTGGGGGCGTCTTGGCGCCCCCATTTTTTTACCCAGTCACGCGTCACGCGCGTCCATCCGCCTACGCCGCACGGGGTGCTGCACCGCTCTTGATCTGGGTGCGCAGCATGTATCGTCGGGTGTTTGGATCAAAAGGATCGCGCCGATGAAGCGTGGCCCGATTGTCCCACATCAAAACATCGCCTACGCGCCATTTATGGTTATAGGCAAATTTTTCTTGCGACGCATGGGCCCACAGGTCATCCAGCAAAGCTTCTGACGCATCAAGATCCAACCCTTCGATATACGCATTCCGCCGGCGTCCCAGATAGAGCACATCGCGCCCCGTATCTTCATGCTTGCAGATGATCGGATGAAACGTGCCCACAGAATTACGCGGATCATTGCATTCCTCTAGGCCCTGCCTCAAAAACCCCGCTGAATTGAACGTGCCGTCATGTTTGATGCGGCGGGTTTCGATGCGTTTGCGGAGGTCCACGGGCATATCCTCCAGCGCCGCATACATGCTGGCCACCCAGGTGTTGCCGCCTTCATCCGGCACCTCCATCGAATAAAGCATTGACGCCTTGGGCGGTCTTTCAAGATAGGACATATCCGTGTGCCAAACGGCCTCTCCAGCGCCCAGGCTGCCCACGGCTTTCCCGGTTTTGTCCATGATGTTCGAGATGACATAAAGCTCGGGAACACCATCGATGGCAGTCTTGCCGTCCTCGTTGACGGGCGCTTCATCCAGATCCCCGAAGTGGCGGCTGAAGCGCACAAGATCATTGGGGTCGAGCTTTTGGTCGCGAAAGAGCAGCGCCGCGTTTTGATTGAAAAGCGCTTCAATCTCTCGCGCCTGCGCCGCCTGCGCCGTTCGGATATCAAACCCGACGATCTCAAGACCAAAAACCTCTGTGATCGGACGGGTTTGCAAAGCCGTTCCGGTTGTTTGCGTTTCATCCTGCGTTGCGACCTGTGACATGGCTGTTCCTCCCTCTCTTCCAAGATAATGAGGATGCTTACCCGGCACGAGAAAAACGCTCTGTCAGGAAGATGACAAAACACGAAACAGCGGAGTTTTCGCTAATCGTTGAAAAGCCGTTTTGCCAATCGGTCAGGATCCACGACGCGGATAGTGCGGCCCCGTCTTTCGATCGACCCATCTGATGAAAAGCTGTTGAGGATGGCTGTAATGGTCGGTCGCCGCGAGCCAAGCAAGTTGGCCAATTCCTCATGGGTAAGATCAATGGGCCGCCGCTGACTGGGATCTTCTTCTCTGGGATCACTGCGCGAAATCGAAAGAAGCGTTGCGGCCAAGCGTTCTTCCACCGTCCGGGTCAGGAAATCACCGACCCGGTGGTGAAAATCACTCATCCGGTCCACGAGCATCCGTATCACATGAACGGCAAAATCAGGGTGAGACCGCATGAGATCCAGAAAACTCTCCGCGGGGATTTTCACACAGATGCAGTCGCTTGTTGCAACCGCGTCCGCGTCTCTTACGGCTTTGGCAGAAAGTGATGTCAGACCCAAAAGGCTGTGGGACAAATGCATGCGCAAAAGGCATGGATTACCCGCCGGGCTTACCAAAACGGATCGCGCGGTTCCAGACAGAAGGAAAAACACGCCATCTGCGGGATCGCCCTGATGATAGATCGTATCACCCGCCGCAAACGTGACACGATCGCGGCCTTCACTCAGCAAGGACACAAACCCCGCGTCGAGGTCTTCTGAGATGTCTAAAATTGTACCTATGCTGTATTCGCGCATCTCGGCGTTACATCCTCAGTTTGTCACGATGGCGGGTTGTGCTTGATCCCTAGAGCGGCTCAAAACTTACCCCATTTTGTGTTTTGGGGTTTGAAAAGCTACCCCAAATTGTACAAATTGCCCTCAGGGCAGGGCGATGGCGTCGCTTTGAAACCGCACACCAAAACCTTTCCTGTACGCCGGGATTTTCAATCGGGAGATTGAAGGCCCCAGTGTCTTCATCTCCTTCGGATAAGGAGATGACCCATGACATGGTCACCTGAAAAAACCGTCGTAAGCTCTTGGAATGAATGGGATCCTTTGCGCCACGTCATCGTGGGGCGGGCTGATAACTGCCACATCCCGCCCGAAGAACCCGCGCTGGACGCCAAGGTGCCCGAAGACAGCGACATGCGCGGCCAGTGGGGCAGGCGGCCCCAAGAGACGATCGACCGCGCCAATGAGCTGTTAGATACCTTCGCCAACCAATTGAAATCACGGGGAATTCGCGTGGATCGCCCTGATGCGATCGACCATTCCAAACCCGTCACCACACCCGATTTTCACACCGACAGCCAGTTCGGCTGTATGCCCCCGCGCGATGTTCTGCTGACCGTCGGCTCGGAAATCCTTGAAGCGACAATGTCTTACCGCTGCCGGTGGTTCGAATACCTCAACTACCGCCCCCTGATGCAGAAATACTGGGAAGAAGACCCCAATTTCCGGCACGAGGCCGCGCCAAAACCGCGTCTGACGGATGCCGATTATCACCCCGATTACCTCTCCGACAAAATCGGTGTCGAAAAGCGCCTCAAATGGGCGGCGGAGAAGTTCTTTGTTACCACCGAAGAAGAGCCTTTGTTCGACGCCGCAGACGTGCTGCGCTTTGGCCGCGACTTGGTCGTGCAACACGGATTTACCACCAATCTTAAGGGGATAGAGTGGTTGCGCCGTCATTTCCCGGATCATCGCGTGCATACGGTGAACTTCCCAGGGGATCCGTATCCCATCCACATCGACGCCACGTTCACGCCGCTGCGGCCCGGCCTCATCCTCAACAATCCGCAGCGCCGTTTGCCCGAGGATCAGCGCGATATGTTTGAGAAGAACGGGTGGGAAATCGTCGATGCCGCGCAGCCAGCGCATAACGCGCCGCCGCCGCTGTGCTATTCCTCTGTCTGGCTGTCGATGAATGTTCTGGTGCTTGATCCAAAGACAGTTTGTGTCGAGAAATCAGAGGTTTATCAGGCGGAACAAATGGACAAGCTGGGCATGGAGGTGGTCGAGGTGGACCTTCGCGATGCCTATGCGTTCGGCGGCGGATTGCATTGCTGCACGGCCGATGTCTACCGCGAAGGAAAGTGTGAAGATTACTTCCCAAGCCTATGATTTAGAACATCATTCATAGCTTCTAGGGCCAGCGGATATCCTGCTGGCCCAAACCCGCAAATCTGACCCACCGCCACCTTTGAGATGTAGGACACGTGCCGGAACGCTTCCCGCGCGTGGATATTGCTGAGGTGCAATTCCACCACTGGCAATTCAACGGAACTGATCGCATCCATCAGCGCAATTGAGGTGTGCGTGTACGCGCCGGCATTGAGGATAATGCCATCATGCGTGCCCTTGGCGCCGTGGATCAGATCCACCAATGCACCCTCAGAGTTGTTTTGTTCAAACACCACGGAGATCCCAAGCGCATCCGCCTTGGCGCGACATGCCGCTTCGATATCCGACAGGGTGGTGGTGCCATACACCTCCGGCTGGCGCTGACCCAGCAGGTTGAGGTTGGGACCGTTCAGGATCAGGATGGATGTCATGGGTAGGCTCGCTGCGTTTTCTTCACTTACGCGCTGAAAAAGGCATCTGTCGAGACGTCAGAGCCTTGTACGATGGTTTTATCGCAGAATGTGACACGGATGCTTAAGCCTGTGGTCTACCTGAATGCAACGTAAAAACAGGGCGTTACGGTGCGATCTTACCTAAATCACACACCTGTATATTTAACATAATATATATTATACGAAAACTACCTGCCATTAAAAGGATGGGCGTATTCAACCGCCCACCCTCCGACTGGATCAGAAAAACGCCTGAAGCCCGGTTTGCGCACGGCCCAGGATCAAGGCATGCACATCATGCGTGCCTTCATAGGTGTTGACCGTCTCCAGGTTCATCATGTGGCGGATCACTTGATACTCCCCGGTGATCCCGTTGCCGCCGTGCATGTCACGGGCCATGCGCGCAATGTCGAGGGCCTTACCGCAGTTGTTGCGCTTGATCAGCGAAATCATCTCTGGTGCTGCGCGGGCCTCATCCATCAGCCGCCCCACCCTCAACGCGGCTTGCAAGCCAAGCGTGATTTCCGTCTGCATGTCGGCCAGCTTCTTCTGGAAAAGCTGCGTCTGCGCCAGGGGCCGCTTGAATTGCTGCCGGTCGAGCCCGTATTGGCGGGCCGCATGCCAACAGAACTCCGCCGCGCCCATCACGCCCCAACCGATGCCGTAGCGCGCGCGGTTGAGACAACCGAACGGGCCTTTAAGGCCTTCGACACCGGGAAGCAGCGCATCCTCGGACACCTCCACGTCTTCCATCACGATCATGCCGGTGACGGAGGCACGCAAGCTGAGTTTGCCTTCGATCTTCGGCGCGGACAGGCCTTTCATGCCTTTGTCCAGCACGAAACCACGGATCTTGCCGCCATGGGCCTCGGATTTTGCCCAGATAACAAAGACATCCGCGATCGGGCTGTTGGAAATCCACGTCTTTTCACCGCTGATCTTGTAGCCGTTCGCCGTTTTCACAGCGCGGGTTTTCATGCCTGCGGGGTCCGATCCTGCATCGGGTTCGGTCAGGCCAAAACAGCCGATCAGCTCACCCGAGGCCAGCCCCGGCAGGTATTTCTGGCGCTGTTCCTCAGTGCCATAGGCATAGATCGGATACATCACGAGGCTCGATTGCACGCTCATCATGCTCCGGTAGCCGCTGTCAATGCGCTCAATTTCGCGCGCCACGACACCGTAGCTGACATAGCCCGCTGACAGCCCGCCATATTCTTCGGGGATTGTGGTGCCCAAAAGGCCCATCTGCCCCATCTCTCGAAAGATACCTGGGTCAACGGTTTCCTGCGCGAAAGCATCGATCACCTTGGGCGCCAACACCTCAGTCGCAAAAGCCCGCGCGCTTTCGCCGATCATGCGTTCTTCTTCGGCCAGCTGATCATTCAGGAAGAACGGATCTTCCCAGTCAAAGCTGCCAAGATCGGGTTTGTCCTTGGGCTTCAAAGGTGTGGTATCGAGGCTCATGGCGGGCTCCTGTAACGGCGTCTCTTGCAGTTACATATAGACCGTTTTGAACCCGTCAAACAGAGACATATTCACCCAAGCGCGTACCCTGCCCCGCGCACCGTGCGTAGCGGATCGTCGCCGCCGTGATGGCACAGAGCCTTGCGCAGCCGCCCGATATGCACGTCCACAGTGCGGGTATCGACATAGATGTCGCGCCCCCAAACACGGTCGAGCAACGCCTCACGGCTCCAGACTCGGCCGGGTTTTTCCATGAAGGTGGACAAAAGGCGGAATTCTGTTGGGCCGAGTTTCAGTGCTTGACCGTCACGGGTGACGCGGTGGGTTTCGGCATCCAGCATGATATCGCCAAATTCCAGACGCTCCCCCATGGCAGAGGGTCGTGTGCGGCGCAGTTGGGCGCGGACGCGGGCCATCAATTCGACCACAGAATAGGGTTTCACCACGTAATCATCGGCACCCGTTTCAAGCCCGCGCACACGGTCCACTTCTTCTGACCGGGCAGAAATCATTATGATGGGCGTTGATTTGGTGGCTGAGCGGGTCTTCAATTGGCGACAGACCTCAATCCCCGACACGTTGGGCAACATCCAATCCAGCAAGATGATATCGGGGTTGGTTTCCTCTGCCAGAAGCAGCGCCTCCTCCCCGTTTTCCGCGGGCGTTACAATGAAACCATCGGCCTCCAGGTTATAGGCCAGCACCTCGCGTTGGGCGGGCTCATCTTCAACGAGGAGCACATTGGGCTGATCTTGAACCATGTTTCACGTCCCTTTCAGACGGGTGCGATGCTCGCATCGAAGGAGGTTTGATCTTCCTTGGGTCGCTTTTCATCGGGGCGTTCGCCGGTCACCAGGTACACCACCTCTTCGGCAATGTTGGTGACGTGATCGCCCATCCGTTCGGTGTTTTTGGCGATGAAATGCAAGTGCATGCAGGCGGTGATGAGGCGCGGATCTTCCATCATGAAGGTCAGGAATTCGCGAAAGAGCGCGTTGTACATCTGGTCCACATCGATGTCGCGCTTGATCACCTCCATCGCCAGATCGGCGTCGCGCTGGATATAGGCATCCAGCACATCCTTGAGCATCCGCTCCACTTCCTTGGCCATGCGGCGGATCGAGGCGGCAGAGCCGTTGACCTGGTGCATACCCGCCAGAACGGTGGTGCGCTTGGCCATGTTCTTGGCATAGTCACCGATGCGTTCGAGGTTTGAAGACACCTTGAGCACCGTCAGGATCACCCGCAGGTCCACCGCGATGGGCTGGCGCATGGCGATCACGCGGGCCACTTCCTCGTTGATTTGTTCTTCCAGCCGGTCAATGGCCACATCGGCGGCGCGGACCTCTTCGGCCAGTTCTTCATCGCGTTTTTCCAAAGACGTGGCGGCCTTGGTGATGCCGTCTTCGACGAGGCCACCCATCTTCATTATCAGCGCCTGGAGCGTTTCCAAATCGCGGTCATAGGCGGAGGCGATATGTGTGTCGTCGATCATGGTTTTATCCAATCCGTCCCGTGATGTAGGACTCTGTCCGTTCATCTTTGGGGTTGGTGAAAATCTGGCTTGTGTCGTCGAATTCCACCAGGTTGCCCAAGTGGAAGAAGGCTGTTTTCTGGCTCACTCGCGCGGCCTGCTGCATGGAGTGGGTCACGATCACGAGCGAATAGTTCTTGCGCAGCTCATCCATCAGCTCTTCAATCTGGCTGGTGGCGATAGGGTCAAGCGCGGAACAAGGTTCATCCATCAGCAGCACTTCGGGTTCCGTGGCAACCGCGCGGGCGATGCACAGACGCTGTTGCTGACCACCCGAAAGGCCGGTGCCAGGCGCATCGAGACGGTCTTTCACCTCATCCCAGATGGCCCCACGGCGCAGGGATTTTTCAACGATGTCATCCAGATCCGCCTTGTTCTTGGCCAGACCATGGATGCGCGGGCCATAGGCCACGTTGTCATAGATCGACTTGGGGAACGGGTTGGGTTTCTGGAACACCATGCCGACCTTGGCGCGCAGTTGCACCGGGTCAACACGCTTGTCGTAGATATCGTCACCGTCGAGGTGAATGTCGCCTTCGACGCGGCAGATATCAATCGTGTCGTTCATCCGGTTCAGACAGCGCAAGAACGTGGATTTGCCGCAGCCTGACGGCCCGATGAAGGCGGTCACGGTCTTGTCCGCGATCTCCACATCCACATCCTTGATGGCATGGGTGTCGCCGTAAAAGACTTGCACGCCTTTGGCCGAAAACTTGATTTCGTTGCTGTTCACGCCGTGCTCCGTGATTGGTGTGTCGTACATGGGTATACCTTTCCTACCAGCGGCGCTCAAACCGGCGGCGCAAAATGATGGCCAGGATGTTCATGGAGAGCAGGAAGATCAGCAGAATGATGATCCCGCCCCAGGCTTTGTCATAGAATGCCACATCGGCGCGGGTGGCCCATGTGTAGATCTGCGCAGGCATGGCGGAGTTGGCTTCCGTGAAGCCCGCCGCGATGCCATCGGGGTAGCCGCGCGCGACAAAGCCGACCATGCCGATGAGAAGCAGCGGGGCCGTTTCGCCCAAAGCCTGCGCAAGACCGATGATGGTGCCGGTCAGGATACCGGGCATGGCGAGCGGCAGAACGTGGTGGAAGACCGCTTGCATTTTGGAGGCCCCTACCCCCAATGCCGCATCGCGAATGGAGGGCGGCACGGCGCGCAAGGACGCGCGGGTGGAGATGATGATCGTGGGCAGTGTCATCAGCGTCAGCACGAGGCCACCCACCAGTGGGGCGGATTGCGGCAGGTGCATAAACTGAATGAAGACAGCAAGGCCAAGGATTCCGAAGACGATAGACGGCACGGCGGCGAGGTTAGAAATGTTCACCTCGATTAGGTCTGTGAACCGGTTCTTGGGCGCAAACTCTTCAAGGTAGATCGACGCCGCCACCCCGATGGGCAGTGACAGTACAAGCACCACCAGCATCATGAATAAGGACCCGATGACCGATGCGCCGATCCCTGCCCCGCCGGGGTTGTCCACGCCACTATCCGCGCCAGCGATGAAGTTCCAGTTGAAGGCGGATTTGATGATATCCGCCTCGTAAAGCGCATCCACCAGATCCAGATCGCTCAGCATCAGGAACCGGCTTTCGACCAGCGTATCGCGCGTCACGCGGCCATTGAAATAGCCATCCACGCGGGAGGATGCCGAAAGCTCAAAACTCTGCGGGCTGCCGATGGCATCCGGGTTTTCGCGGTAGAATTCCCGAATATCCGCGCCCACCTTACCCATGAGCCGCTCAATCGCGGCTTCGTCAAAGGCGACCTCGAACCCCCGCTCCTCTAGCTTGGATTGCAGCCCGGCGATGAACAGGTTGGAATAGGCCTTGGTTTTGAACAGCGTCCCTTCGGCCTCATTGATCTGATCCTGCGTGACGGTGAACTCCATCTCCACCACGGTGTGGGTGAAGGCTGGAATGCCAGACCGGATGATCGACACGGCCAGCACGATGAGGAACGCCACACCCACGAGGATCGCGGCAATGCCGTAGAGCTTGAACCGTTTTTCGGCCGCATTGCGTTTCTTGGTGCGCGCGTCCGTTTCCGTCAGCGGGACCCGGCCAGGCGCAGATTCGATGGGCATATCGGTCATTCGTACTGCTCCCGGTATTTGCGCACGATGTAGAGGGCGAAGACATTCAGCCCCAGCGTGATGACGAAAAGGGTGATCCCGAGCGCGAAGGCCACCAGCGCCTCGGGGGAGGCGAAATCGCTGTCGCCGGTGAGCTGGCTCACGATCTTGGCGGTCACGGTGGTCATGGCCTCAAACGGGTTGAGCGACAGTTTCGCCGCAGCCCCTGCCCCAAGCACCACGATCATGGTTTCCCCAATGGCGCGGGACGCAGCCAGAAGGATCGCGCCGACGATGCCCGGCAGGGCGGCAGGAAGAACGACTTGCTTGATCGTCTCAGATTTGGTGGCGCCCAGCCCGTAAGACCCATCGCGCATGGCCTGCGGCACAGCGTTGATGATGTCGTCGGACAGTGAACTGACGAACGGGATCAGCATGATGCCCATGACCAAACCGGCGGTCATGACAGCGGTGCCCGATTGCATCCAGCCAAGACCATCATCGCCGAAGACGCTGACCAAAAGGGGGCCAACCGTCAGCAGCGCGAAAAGGCCGTAAACAATGGTCGGGATCCCGGCCAGAACCTCCAGCATGGGCTTGGCCACGGCGCGCACACCCGGGCCTGCATATTCCGACAGGTAGATTGCAGCGAATAGTCCGATAGGCACAGCCACGGCCAGCGCCACGAAAGAGATGTACAGCGTGCCCCAGAGCAGCGGGATGATCCCAAGGTCAGATCCCCCACCCCGGCCCGAGAAACTGGGCGCCCAGGTGAGGTTGGTGAAAAATTCGGACGCAGGGTAAAGCGTGAAGAATTCATAGGTGTTGAAGACCAGCGACAGCACGATGCCCACCGTGGTCAGGATCGCAATCATCGCCGCCGAAATCAGCAAGGCGCGCACGCCGTTTTCCACCACGTTACGGGCGCGGAAGTCTGCATTGGTTTCGCGCAAGGCAAGAAGCAGGCCAATGACGGCGATGATCAGCACCGCAAAGTCTTTGTAAAGATGCCCCGCCTTGTTCATCACACGGTAATCCTGCGCGGCGCGCAAGATGGGTTGGGTGATTTGTGACGTTACGATCTGCCCCGCGTCCCGCAGGCGCTGCGTCACGTCGCTCAGGTCTGCGCGGGCATTGCGGGCAAATTCCTCATCCATGAGGTTTTCGCGCACCGCGTTCTCAATACCATCTGAGGTGCGCCGCACTTCGGCCATCACAAGTCCGCGTGTCGACCCCTCGGCGATTGCAGCCTCTGGCAGCGTTGCCGCAACCGTGTTGGCCACATAGAGCGGCTGCACGATCAGCCAGACAACCATCACGCCAAACGCCGGTACGATCACCTTCAGCGCGACGTTCCAGCCATAATAATTCGGAAGAGAGTGGAGGCCCCTGGCCTCACCACCCGCGCTGGCCAGAGCACGAGCGCGTCCAAGAATGAAGCCGGCGAATGCGATGCCAAGCACCGTGATGATGAGCCAAAAAAGCGGCATCCTGTCCCCCAGCAGCCTTTGGTTTATGTGTGTCCGGGGGCGCAGCCGCCCCCGGAAAGATCATGCGGTCAGGTTAGGACCCGGAACCGATTGTCGCTTCGTCTGCAATCGCAGCCTGCGTGTCGGCCAGCTCAGGATCGGGGACCAGGCCGTATGTGGCCAGCGGGCCACCGGAACCTGCGATCTCATCGGCCATGAAGAACTGTGCGTATTCCTTCAGGCCCGGGATCACGCCGATATGCGCTTTCTTGACGTAGAAGAACAGCGGGCGGGACACAGGGTAGACACCCGATGCGATGGTTTCCGTGGAAGGCGAAACGCCGCCCATGGTCGCCACTTTCAGCTTGTCCTGGTTGTTCTCATAGAAGGACAGGCCGAACACGCCGATGCCGTTGGTGTTGGCGTCGATGCGTGCCAGAGTTTCGGTGTAGTCACCGTCGATGTCCACGGATTTGCCATCCTGACGCACGTCGAGGCAGGCATCTTCTGCATCATCCTCAGACATGCCCGCGTCCATCATGGCGGCCATGGCACCTGTGTCTTCGCAGCCTTTCAGCAGGACCTTGTCTTCGAACACTTCGCGCGTGCCGTGCTTGGTGCCGGGGATGAACATGGCGATTTCCACGTCCGGCAGGTCGCCGTTGAATTCAGCCCATGTTTCATGCGTGTTGTCGACGATTGCGCCGTCTTTCAGCACCTTCGCGCCGATGGCGTTGAAGATGTCGGAGGCCTCAAAGGCGTTGAAGGCGGGGCCAGTTTGCTGGCTGGCAAAGACGATCCCGTCATAGCCGATGCGCACTTCGATGATGTCAGTCACGCCGTTTTCGGCGCAGGCCTTGATCTCTTTTTCGCGGATCGCGCGGGAGGCGTTGGCCACGTCGATGGTGTTTTCGCCCACACCTTCGCAGAACCGCTTGAGGCCCGCGGAGGAACCACCGGATTCGACAACCGGTGTCGGGAAGTCGGTGTTGTCACCGAACAATTCCGCCACGATGGATGCGTAGGGCAGCACGGTGGAAGAACCGGCAACCTGAACGTTGTCACGGGCAGCCGCGGTGGTGGCAGAAACAGCAATGATCGCCAAAGCAGAGGCGGTCGATTTCGCGTATGACATGAAAGTCTCCTGATTAGGTATAGCCATCCATAGCGATGGCGATGTGGACGAACTACGCGCCGCACAAGACGCTTTTGTTACAGTGACGTAACAGTTTTATGACACCTCTAAAGCGCCTATTTTGTTTGAAAAAAAACGGTCACACGCGCGTCTTTCAGACCTCTAAAGGCAAGACAACGCGAAATTCTGATCCCTCGCCCACGGTCGAATCGATCCGCAACCGGCCGCGATGGCGTCCGATGATGTGTTTGACGATGGCCAGACCCAACCCGGTGCCCCCCACCTCGCGCGATCTGTGACTGTCCACGCGGTAAAACCGTTCCGTCAGGCGCGGAATATGCACAGCCTCAATGCCCGGACCCTGATCCCGGATCGCAATCACGGCACCCGGCCCGCGGATGGTGGGTTCGCGGTCTGTCGTGGCCAGCGACAACAACACCTGCTTGCCCTGCCCGCCATATTTGATGGCGTTTTCCACCAAATTGGTGACCACCTGCTGCAACTGATCGGCATCGCCGGGTACGATAATCGGTGCGTCGGGCAGATCGGTCACGACGGTCACGTTCTGATCCCCCGCGATGGTCTTCAGCGCGTGCATTACACTGATTACAACATCTGAGAGATTCACAGCGCCCGTGGGTCGCACGCGCATCTGTTCTTCCACGCGCGACAGCGACAGAAGATCCTTCACCAGCCGCTCCATCCGGCCCGCCTCCCCCGCCATAATGGTGAGAAACCGTTCTGACGCCGCGCGGTCACCCAAAGCGGGGCCTTGCAGTGTTTCAATAAAGCCCAGCAAAGATGTGAGCGGGCTGCGCAGCTCATGGCTGACATTGGCGACAAAATCGCGGCGCATCTGGTGCGCCTGTTCCAGATGCGTGACATCTTCGAAACAGACCAGCACCCCCTGCCCGGCGTCCGTTTCCACCGGGCTGCAGGTCACGTTAAACGCGGTGTCCTGTGCGCCGTCGCTCGACAAATAGCGCGTGGTGCGTTTGGCGCGGTCTTTGAGGCTGCCCTCAATGGCATCCAGAATAGACGGCTGTCGCAAGGCGGTGATGAAATGCCGCCCGACCATCTGACCACCCAGCAGCTTTGTCGCCCGTTCATTGGCGCCCAGAACCCGTTCCCCGCGCCCGATCAGAACAGCTGGCAAAGGCAGCGCATTGAGCAGCGAAGAGATCGCATCGATATTCATGTCACAGCCGGGTCAGTCCCTCACGAAAGCGGCGCATGTTCTTTTGATAGCCAAGCGCGCTTTTCTTCAAGCCGTCGATCGCGGCTTCATCCAGCGCGCGCACCACCTTGCCCGGCACGCCCATCACAAGCGACCCATTGGGGATTTCCTTGCCTTCGGTGATCAGCGCGCCCGCGCCAATCAGGCAGTTGTCGCCGATCTTTGCCCCGTTCAGCACCGTCGCGCCCATCCCGATCAGGGAATTGTTGCCAATCGTGCAGCCATGCAGCATCACCTTATGGCCAATCGTGCACCCTGCCCCGATGGTCAGCGGAAAACCGATATCGGTGTGCAGCACACAGTTTTCCTGAATATTGGTGCCCTCGCCCACATGGATCAGTTCATTGTCACCGCGCAACGTGGCGCAGAACCAGACGGAGGCGGCTGCCTCCAACACGATATTGCCAATAACATTGGCATCATGGGCCACCCATGTGTCGTCGTGGATCTGCGGCGCGTGGCCTTCGAAGCTGAAAACACTCATGACATATCCTCATATTCCTGCTGCAACCCGCGCACATGATCACTGAGAGAGGGCTGCTGATGGCGCCGGAGCCGCGCGGCACTGACGATCCCGCGCAATTCAGCCTCAGTGCGGGCCAGATCATCATTGACCAGCACGTAGTCATACTCTGCCCAATGGCTGATCTCGCCCCAGCTTTTCTGCATCCGGCCTGCGATCACCTCTGCGCTGTCCTGTCCGCGCCCTTCAAGCCGTCGGCGCAGTTCGGCGATGGAGGGCGGCAAGATGAAAATGGACAAGACATGCTGCGCCAACGCGGAATTCTGGATTTGTTGCGCGCCCTGCCAATCAATATCGAACAGCACATCGCGTCCGTCGCCAATCGCGGCTTCGACCGGGCCCTTGGGAGAGCCGTAGAAATTGCCGAACACTTCTGCATGTTCCAGCATTTCACCGGCGTCCACATCGGCCTGAAACGTGTCCTTGGTCATGAAGTGATAATGCTGGCCATCCACTTCGCCCTCCCGCGGCGCGCGCGTGGTGGCCGACACGGAAAACGACAAAGACGGATCCCATTCCAGCAACCGCCGCGACAAGGTGGATTTTCCCGCCCCCGAGGGCGACGACAGAATGATCAAAAGCCCCCTGCGCACACTCATATCCCCCGGCCCGCCTTTCTTCTTGCCACAAATATCCCGGGGGATCGTCGAAGCATGCTTCGACGTTGGGGGCTGGCCCCCAGCTTTCTGCGCGTCTGGGCGCTGGCCTCGCCCACGTCACTCAACATTCTGCACCTGTTCCCGCATCTGATCGATCACCGTCTTCAACGCCAACCCGATCTGCGTCAGCTCCGTGTGCTGGGACTTGGAACACAGCGTATTGGCCTCGCGATTGAACTCCTGCGCCAGAAAATCCAGTTTTCGGCCCACGGGCGAACCCGCCGCGATCAGGTCCCGCGCTGCAGATACATGGGCGCGCAGGCGGTCGATTTCTTCGGTCACATCCGATTTTACTGCCAGCAACGCTAATTCCTGCGCCACGCGGGTTCCGTCGGATGCGCCCGCGCCCTCCATCACGCGCGCTAGCGCATCACGAAACCCGGCCTCCAGATCGTCCCGCCGCGTGGACAGGATGGTGTGGGCCGCTTCGGTCAAGCGGTCAATCTCATCGATTTGGGCAGACATCACAGTGGCCAATTGTGCGCCTTCTTTGGCGCGCATGGCTATGAACGCGTCAAGCAGCGGGGCGGCATCCTTGATCAGCGTGGCGCGCAAGGCGTCCGTGTCCTCCTCCACGCTGCCCGCTTCCATCACGCCGCGCACAGATAACACATCTGCTGCTGTGGCCGGGGCCAATGACAGGCCCTTTGCCATGGCTGTGGATTCCACCACCTCCAGCGCGGCAAGCGTATCCTCCAAAACCTGCGGGTTGACGCCAAGCCGCCCTGCCCCGTCTTCGCGCGACAGTTTCAGGCTGAGCGTGACATTGCCCCGATCCAGCGCGGCGGAAAATGCCTCCTTCAGCCCCTGTTCCAGCCCGGGGATCCAATCGGGCACACGCAGACGCAAATCCAGCCCCTTGCCATTGACGCTGCGCACCTCCCAGTCCCAGGAAAACGCACCATCCGCCCCTTGGGCGCTGGCAAAAGCGGTCATGGATTTCAGCACGGGGGTCCCTCCGATTGGTGTTGGGTTCCGTTTAAGCAAAGGCCCATCAGAGGGCAAGCAAACGCCGACAGGCCCAATGAAATCAACCTTAAGTTGACAAACACCCGGCCTGTGAGGTTAACCATTTCAAAGGAAATAGAAGCATTCGTGATGAAAGTATGTCAAATTGTATCCAAGCAGTTTGATTGAGGTTTAACCCATGTCCGATACACCTTTTACACCATCCGGTGGCCAGACGACGGGCGGGCTGATCCGTCGGTTGCGGCCGGACACGACATCTTCGGGCGCCGACAGTCGTAACCTTTTGCGCTATTGGAATGCCACCCGCTCCGGGGCCGACATTCCGCTTCGGTCGGAGATTGATCCGCGCGGCATTGCGGGCATGCTGTCGAAAACCTTCATTATCGAACAAATTGCACCCGGTTTGGGGCGGTTCCGCGTGGCGGGCACGCATCTGGCGGACCTGCTGGGCATGGATGTGCGCGGGATGCCGATCAGTGCCATGATGCGCCCGGGATCGCGGGATGAACTGTTAGAAGGCTTGAGAAAAATCTTCGACATGCCCGGCATTCTGCGCGCCGCGCTTAGCGCGCCAGGTGAATTCCGCCGGCCCGAGTTGGAAGCGGAGCTTTTGATCCTGCCCCTGCGCGATGACCGGGGTGAGGTGACGCGCGCCATCGGGTGTCTGATCGCCCGCGGCCAAATCGGCAAGACACCACGGCGTTTCGATATCCGCCATCTGCGTGTTGATCCTGTGTCGGTTGTGAAACCGGCCGATGGTGTGTCTGTGGATCTGGACAAGGGCGATGACGTGGATGATGTGATCCCCTCCCGCATTGCGCGTCTGGCCCATGAAAAAGCCCATCAACCTGCCAACGCGGCACCCGGGTTTGCCGAAGACAGCGCGCCGCGTTACGCCCCGTTGAAGCCGGGCCAACCCAGTTACCTGCGGCTTGTCGTCAAGGACTGACCCGTCAGGCCCCAAAAGCAAAAGCCCCGCCTTTGCACGATCGCAAGGCGGGGCTTTTACGTTTCAGCGCGGCCTGTCGTATCAGCCTGCTTTGCTTTCTTCCCGGCTGATCCGCAGGGCAGAGAGTTCTTCAGCCACAAGGAAGGCCAGTTCCAGCGATTGCGACGCGTTGAGGCGCGGATCGCAGGCCGTGTGATAGCGCAGCGACAGGTTCTCTTCGGTCACCGCGCGCACCCCACCCGTGCACTCGGTCACGTCCTGGCCGGTCATTTCAAAATGGACACCACCCGGGATCGTGCCCTCGGCGCGGTGGATGCCGAAAAACTCCTGCACCTCGGCGAGCACGGCGTGAAACTGTCGCGTCTTGTAGCCGGTGTTGGATTTGATCGTGTTGCCATGCATTGGGTCACAGACCCAGACCACATTGGCCCCCTCTTCCTTCACCGTGCGGATGAGGCGCGGAAGGTGTTCACCCACCTTGCCAGCACCAAACCGCGCTATCAGCGTCAGGCGACCGGCTTCATTATTGGGGTTGAGTGTCGCCATCAGCTGCTTGAGGTCATCGGCTTCCATCGACGGCCCGCATTTTAGGCCGATCGGGTTTTGCACACCGCGGGCAAATTCAACATGGGCGCCATCCGGCTGACGGGTGCGGTCGCCGATCCAGATCATGTGACCGGATCCCGCAAGCCATTTGCCCGACGTGCTATCAAGCCGCGTCAGCGCCTCTTCATATTCCAGCAGCAGGCTTTCATGGCTGGTGTAGAAATCCACCGTCTGCAGCGTATGCGCAGACCCGCCATTGATCCCGGCCGCCTTCATGAAATCGAGCGTGTCGGTGATGCGATTGGCCATATCGCGGTATTTTTCCGCCTTCTCGGATTCCGTGAAGCCCAGCGTCCAGGCATGCACCTGGTTCACATCGGCATAACCACCGGTGGAGAATGCGCGCAGCAGGTTCAGCGTCGCCGCCGCCTGGGTGTAGGCGCGCATCATCTTTTCAGGATCCGGGATCCGCGCCTCAGACGTGAAGGCCAGTTCGTTGATGATGTCGCCGCGGTAGCTTGGCAGTTCAACGCCTTCCACGGTTTCCGTGGGCGCAGAGCGCGGTTTGGCGAACTGACCGGCCATGCGGCCCACCTTGATGACCGGCACTTTGGCGCCGTAGGTCAGCACCATGGCCATCTGCAACATAACCTTGAAGGTGTCTCGAATGGCATCGGCAGAGAATTGATCAAACGCCTCGGCACAGTCGCCCCCTTGCAGAAGGAACGCATTGCCATTCGCAGCTTCGCCCAGTGCGGCCTTCAGGCGACGCGCCTCACCTGCAAAAACCAGCGGCGGAAACTGTGACAGCTGCGCTTCAACCTGCGCCAGCTTGGTTTCATCGGTATACTCCGGCATCTGGATCCGGGGCTTTTTGCGCCAATCCGTTTTGTGCCACTGTGTCATCAGGTCTCTCCGCGTTTAAAAACCAGCCTTGTGTATATCCTGCCAAGGGGGCCATGGCCATAGAATATATTGCCTCCCCCGCGCGGCGGATAACGTGCATTTCACACGCCAAACTCTTGCCAAAACGCGCATTTTCGTGACACTCGGAAAATCGAAAACACGCCAGCAAGATTGAGTCGTGATGCAAAATGAACCCGAAAAGATCGACGTGGACCCGGGCGCCGGGTCACAGCGGTTTGTTTTTGTCCTTTTGGATAATTTCTCATTGCTGTGTTTCGCCGCTGCTTTGGATTGCCTGCGCATCGCCAACCGGATGGCCGATCGCGAGCTTTATCGTTGGGCCTTTGCGGGCGAAGGCGGTGAAACAGTGGAATGCTCTGCCGGCACACGGTTCCAACTTGATCTGGGGTTGGAAGAACTGAACCGCGATGACACGCTTCTGCTGTGCGGGGGCACGGATGTGCAATACACTGCCACCAAGAAAATGCTCAACTGGCTGCGGCGGGAGGCGCGGCGCGGCCTTGTGGTGGGCGGGCTCTGTACGGCGGCGTATGTGATGGCACGCGCCGGGTTGCTGGACGGAAAGAAGGCGACCATTCACTGGGAAAACCACGATGCGTTTTTGGAAGAATTCGAAGAGGTGGAGCTGACAAAGTCGGTCTTTGTCACCGATGGCAATCGCATGTCCACGGCAGGGGGCACGTCATCGGTGGATCTGATGCTGAAGCTGATTGCCGACCGCCATGGGGAGAAGCTGGCCAATGCTGTGGCAGACCAACTGATCTATGCCTCCATCCGCACCGATCAGGACACGCAGCGCCTGTCCGTGCCCACGCGCATAGGCGTGCGCCACCCCAAGCTGAGCCAGGTCATCCAGATGATGGAGGCCAATATCGAAGAACCGATCAGCCCCGCCTTGCTGGCCAAAGAGGTGGGCATGTCCACCCGCCAGTTGGAACGGCTGTTCCGGCGGTATCTGAACCGGTCACCCAAGCGGTATTACATGGAACTGCGCCTGCAGAAGGCGCGCAACCTGCTGATGCAAACGGATATGACGGTGATCAACGTGGCGCTGGCGTGTGGCTTTGCCAGCCCGTCGCATTTTTCCAAATGCTACAGGTCGCATTACAATACGACCCCCTATCGCGAACGCGGGGCTCACTCGGCGCGGCTGTCTGTCTGAGAGAGAAGCAGAATTTTAGAAAATTCTGCGTCAGAAAATTCGAATTTTCTGGCGCATTTTCTTCGAAGAAAATGCTGTTGCGCTTCATGACCGAGGCGAGATCTTCAACCAAATGCCGTCCTTGCCGCGCACCGTCAGATGCGCCACTGGCATGGCAGGCTTTTCGTCCACCATCTCAAACCGGCAGGCGCGCACCAGCATCGACAACAACAGCGTGCCTTCGATCATCGCAAAGCCCGCCCCGGTGCACACCCGTTGCCCGGCGGAAAAGGGCATGTAGGCGCTGCGCAAACACGCCTTGCCATTTTCCGTGCCGAACCGCGCGGGATCAAATTCATCCGGGCGCTCCCACAGCCGTTCGTGGCGGTGCAGGTGCCAGGGGCTCAGCACAACCTGAGACCCTTTGCGCACATCCCGATCGCGAAACCGCTCCGGCTGGCTGGCTTCGCGCACCATCATCGGCACGGGCGGGTAAAGCCGCAGGGTTTCGCGGAACACATCGCGCGCCACGCGTAACTTACCGATATCTGCAAATTCCGGGCCTGTTTCATCGTAGGTCGATGCCGCCTCTTCGGCCACGCGGCTCTGCCAATCGGGATAAAGCGCCAGAAGATAAAGCGCCCAAGCCAGCGCGGAGGCGCTTGTTTCATGCCCCGCCAGAAAGAAAATCGCGACCTGATCGACCATCTCGTCGGTTTCAAATCGCTGGCCTGTTTCGGGATCGGGGGTGGTCATGATCTTGGTGGCCAGATCGTCGGGCGCATTCCCTGCTTGAATATCCGCCATCCGATCTTCGGTCAGTTGCGTGATCAGCCGCCGAATGATCGCTGCTGTCTCCCGCGTTTTGGATTTGTGAAAACGCGGGAACCAGCGCGGCAGCGGCAAAAGCGCGCCCAGGTTGACCACGGGTTGGGTGCGTTGATGGGTTTTGAACTCCTCGAACACCTCAGACGCGACGCGGTGCTCAATGGGGATAGAAAACAGCGTGCGGAAAATCACATCCGCCGCGGCGTGGCTTGTCTCTGCCTCGATATCGCGGGGGGCGCCATCGGCGATCTGCGTCATCCGCGCGACCGCCGACTGACTGGCCCCAAGCATGGCCGGAAACGTGTCGCGCAGCCGCCCGCCCTCAAAAGCGGGATCAATAATGCGCCGCTGCCTGCGCCATGTCTCTCCGTTCGTGACGAAAACGGAATTGCCCAGAAGCGGCGTCAGCCCTTCGCGGATGCGGTCGGATTTGGGGAAATCATCGGGGCGCCCTTTCAGCACCAAATCGACCAGTTCGGGCTGATTGCAAAGGTAAGAGCGGAAAAACGGCGTGCGAAATTCGGCCATCCATGCACGGTAAAGCCGGGCAGGTTGCGCCGATAGAATGTCCTGGCGGAACAGCTTGAGGTACCGCCAAAGCGTCACCCTGCCCTTTCGCGCCGGCGGCTTTGGCGGATGCATGGGGCATTGTCCGGGGCCTGTCATGCGGCCTGTCATGCGGCCATGTCCGTAAACCGGTTGACCGGGGCCTCAATGCGGCTGGGGCTTGGCGCGCGGCCATCAAACCGGCTGGCCAAACTCATCGGCCCGGCTGTGATTTGAAAGTAATCGTAGTCCCGCGGCCGATCAAAAGCGCAAAGATACTGGAAATGCAGACGGAAAAACCGCCAACGCAGTTCCTTCCAGCGCTTTTCGCTCAGCGTTTGGGTGAAGGCCGCGGAAATCACCAGCGGCCAGCGCTGATCCTCTGGCGCGACGCCCGACACTTTCACCGGATCGCACAGCGCAAAAGCGCAGCCATCCCCAGGGGCGGTGACATCAATCCAGACCAGGTCATCGTGGGCGCACAGGTAGTTCAAATCGCGCCGCAGGCGGTGGGCATCGGGCAGAAACGATACCATGGGCACCACATGCCCGAGCGACAGGAAAGACAATTGCGGGGTCTTGCCCGCCGCCCCGCCTGCGCGGATCACATCAGACAGGACAGACACGGCCAGATGCGCGCCCGACGAATGGCCGACCACCAGCACCTCATCCACATCCGTTTCCATGGCCTCCGCGATGGCGCGGGTGAAATCGGCCATGCGCGCCTGCAACTCAGGCGGTTCGGCCCCGCGATGGCGGGCGGAATAGGCGTAATCATGCATGAGGTAGTAGGCGAAAAACTTGTTGTCCTTGCGCCGAAACCATTCCAGCACGACGGGCACAAGGATCAGCCCGGTCCAGCTAAGCCAAGGATGGATCATCTCCAATGCCCGCCCTGCCCCGTAGGCCAGACCGAGCGCGATCGCCAATTGCACAAGCAAGAAACCAACCGGGTAAAGCGCGGCAATCACTGGCCCTTTGCGCAGACGCATTAGCCGGAAAAGCGCGCCGGATGCGATGTAAACCCATGCTGTTTTCGCCAGCGCTGCGTAGGTGCCGACAATCCCGGTATCCATACTGTCCCGTACGATATCGGACCAGACAAGCACCTCGAAATCCGTCTCCGTATGGGTGCCATCGATCTCCGCGGAAACCGTCCAGCCATAGCGGTCAGATTTGGGTTTTGCCTTGAGATCAATGTCATAGCCGGAAATGCGTGCCTGCTCCGCCGCCTCCTTGCGGTAGAGTTCGCGATAGCGCCGGGGATGAATGGGATCGTACCCCGGGATATAGAACACGCGCCGCGTGCGAATTGGGTTTTGGGTGGGGCTGCTCATCTCTCACCTCGTTAGAGGTGTAGTGTAGCGCAGCTTTGGGGCGATAGTAAGGCTCAGCCGACCAGAGCGAGGGCCGGAAACACCTCCAGCAACCAGTAGGAAAAGCTGGCGAACCCGCCTGTGAGCATCAGAAGACCGATGGTCCACAACAGCAGACCCATCACCTTTTCAATGCGCTCCATGTTGCGCTTCATCCATGCCATGAGCCCGCCGAGTTTGGGCAGGAACGCAGCAAACAGGATGAACGGCACGCCGAGGCCAAGCGCGTAGACCCCCAGCAGCACGGTGCCCCGGCTGACAGACGCCTCGGATGCCGCAAGTGACAAGATCGCACCCAGCTGCGGGCCAATGCACGGGGTCCAGCCGAATGCGAAGGCCAACCCAAGAACATACGCGCCAAAGGATGACCCGCCTTGATCGCCTGCATCAAGACGGGCTTCGCGGTCAAGAAACCCGATGCGGTAGATGCCGATGAAATGCGCCCCGAACACCATAACAATAACGCCCGCTACCGCATTGAAATAGCTTTGATATTGCAAGATCGCGATCCCTGCGGCAGAGGCCGCGAACCCCAGGAAAAGAAAGATCGTCGACAGGCCCAGAACGAAGAAGACCGCGGGCACAATCGCGCGGGATCTGGGTTGCTCAGCCGAGCTGAGATCGTTCAGGGTCACACCGCTCATATAGGCCAGATACGGCGGTACGATGGGCAGCACGCAGGGGGACAGAAACGAAATCAGCCCCGCGACAAGGGCCACGATCATGGCGGGCAACAGGGCCGCGTCTATGATTTCAATTCCGAACATATCGCTGATTTAGTCTATCCAACCCCCGCCGTCACGGGCCATTGGCGTGACGGACGGTCACAAGGTTGTGGACCTTCTGTAACACCAGGGCTATCTGGCGGTCATGGACGTGAAAGACACCATTGATGCGCGGGGCCTACTGTGCCCCCTGCCCGTTTTGAAACTGCGCAAGCGGATGAAATCCGTGAGCGACGGCGAGGTCGTGGCGCTTTGGGCCGATGATCCGGCCGCCGCGATTGATGTACCGCATTATTGCACTGAGTCCGGCCATGAATTGATCGGTCAGGACGAGGCGACAGATCACGTGATTTATCGCGTGCGCAAGCGGGTGTGAAAGAAAAGGGCGAGGTGAAGTTCCTCGCCCGATCCTTTGAAAGTAAACAGCTTACCGCCCGCCAGACCACCATCCGCGGCGCTTTGGCTTGGCGGGTTCCGGTTCTGCCTCTGGCTCCGCTTCCGCCACAGGTTCCGGTGTGGGTTCAGGCGCGGGTTCAGGGGCTGGTTCCGGCGCGGCCTCGGGCTCCGGTGCGGCGTCCTCTGCGGAAGCTGGCTCTTCTGCCACCTCTTCCTTTTTCTTGCGCGGAGCGCGCTTGCGTTTGGGCTTTTCTGCGACCTCTTCAGGCGCATCATCCGCTTTTTCTTCGGGCGCTGCGTCCTCAGTCTTTGCTGCGTCCTTGGCCTCTTCAGTCTTCTTCTTGCGAGGTGCGCGCTTGCGCTTTGGCTTTTCTTCGGTCTTTTCTTCTTCCGTTTCAGAGGCTTCTGGCTCTGACTTCATGTCAGCGTCACCATCCTCAGTGGTATCAGAGCCCTCTTGCCCGTCTTCTGAGTTCTCCGCATCGCTATTTTCACCGCGTCCCCGGCCCCGACGACGACGGCGACGACGGCGTTTTTTGGGCTTGCCGTCTTCACTCTCCTCCGGTGCGGGCACGGCTTCATCGACGACCTCCGCCTCTTCCGCTTCATCCACCTCATCCATCAACGAACTGTCGACCGATACGACAGGCGCGCTGGCCTCAGGCACCACACGGGTCGCTGTTTTGAACTTATCGATGGAGAAATCAGGGCTGATCAACATCGGATCGCCTTCGACCCGCACGGACAGGCCATAGCGGGCCTCGATCTGGGCCACGTGTTCGCGTTTCTGGTTCATCAGGAAGTTGGCGATGCCCACCGGGCATTTGACCAACACCTCACGCGACCGGCGGCGCACGCCTTCTTCTTCGATCTGACGCAGGATCGACAGCGCCAGGTTGTCATCAGAGCGGATCAAGCCGGTGCCGTGACAGACAGGGCATGGCTGGGTCGTGGCCTCAATCATACCGGGGCGCAGGCGTTGGCGGCTCATTTCCAGAAGGCCAAAGCCGGAAATACGGCCCACCTGAATGCGCGCGCGGTCGGATTTCAGACGATCCTTCAGCCGCTTTTCAACGGCGTTGTTGTTCTTGCGCTCATCCATGTCGATGAAGTCGATCACGATGAGACCCGCAAGGTCACGCAGACGCAGCTGGCGCGCCACTTCTTCCGCAGCTTCCAGGTTGGTCTTGGTCGCTGTTTCCTCGATCGAGCCTTCTTTCGTGGCCCGGCCGGAGTTCACATCGATGGCAACCAGTGCCTCGGTCACGCCGATCACGATGTAGCCGCCGGATTTCAACTGCACTGTCGGGTTGAACATCGCCGCGAGGTAGCTTTCGACCTGATAACGGGCAAAGAGTGGCAGCGCATCGCCGTAGTGTTTCACGTTCTTGGCGTGGGACGGCATGATCATTTTCATGAAGTCCTTGGCCACGCGATACCCGGCCTCGCCTTCGACCAGCACCTCATCAATCTCGCGATTATAGAGATCGCGGATCGAGCGTTTGATCAGGTTGCCTTCTTCATAGATTTGCGCAGGCGCGATGGATTTCAGCGTCAGTTCGCGGATCTGTTCCCACATGCGCTGCAGGTATTCATAGTCCCGCTTAATCTCAGATTTCGTACGCTTGGCGCCCGCCGTTCGAACGATCAGCCCGGCGCCCTGCGGCACATCAATTTCGGTCGCGATCTCTTTGAGTTTCTTGCGGTCTGCGGCGTTGGTGATCTTGCGGGAAATGCCGCCGCCACGGGCGGTGTTGGGCATCAGAACGCAGTAGCGACCCGCCAAAGACAAATAGGTCGTGAGAGCGGCACCCTTGTTGCCGCGTTCCTCTTTCACCACCTGCACCAGAAGGATCTGGCGCACCTTGATCACTTCCTGAATCTTGTAGCGACGCGGACGCGGTTTGCGCGGTGGGCGTATGTCATCGTGGTCATCATCATCGGCGACCGATTCGATGTTGTCGTCCTTTTCAGACGCGTTGGAGCGCGAACGTCCGCGCCCCCGGCTGCGACGACGGCCACGACCGCGGGATTTGTTGCTCTGGTCATCGTCGTCATCGTCGTCAGAGTACTCGCCGTCCGCGGACGACTCATCGTCGGATGCATCACTGTCGCTGTCGTCAGAGGCAGCCTCGTCATCATCAGAGGATGGCGTTTCGACGGGTGTGTCTTCCACCGTGGTCATGGGCGACAGCCCTTCCCCTTCGGCGCCCGCCTCATCACTGTCTTCATCGACGTCGATGGTTTGCATCCCGTCGATGTCATCCGATTGCGTTACCGCATCATCGCTGTCGGTTTTGGCTGCCTTGGAGCCTCGGCGGCGCTTGGGCTTGGGTTTGCTCTCTTCTTCCTCATCCCGGGCGCGCATAGCCTCGGCGTAGGCGCGTTCTTCTTCCAAAAGCGCCTCCCGGTCGGCCACGGGGATCTGGTAGTAATCAGGATGGATTTCCGAGAACGCAAGGAACCCGTGGCGATTGCCACCGTAATCCACGAACGCCGCCTGAAGCGACGGTTCAACCCGGGTTACTTTTGCGAGGTAGATGTTGCCAGCAAGCTGGCGTTTGTTTTCAGATTCAAAATCAAATTCGTCGACCTTGTTTCCGTCGACCACCACGACGCGGGTTTCCTCCGCGTGGGTGGCATCGATAAGCATTTTCTTTGCCATGTTTGGATATCGTAAGCGCGCACGCGACTGGCTGGCCTCAGACCTGATGTCTGGGACCTGGCGATCGGGGGCGGCATTGTCCTTGGGGCGATTGAATGTGCGGCGACGGGCTGCCCCGTTGGGGCATCCTGGCAAAAGGCCTGATATTGTCGCACGCGCTTCATCGCGGTTCTTCTTCTCCGACACCCGGTTGGGGTGCCAATCTCTGCCCGGGCCGTCATATCCGCAGCACTCGGGCGTTTTGTCAGCCGTTTGATCGGCCTAATCGTCCTGCCTCGCTCTGCGGTTTGTATCCTGCGCAGGGGGAGGTCAGCGAAACTCTCAACCGGTGGGCAAACGCCCGACCCGATACATTACACCTAATGTGTCAGGGTGCGGCTTTTCAATCAAAAAGTCGCACCACGGGCGAAATGATTGACCCGCTACAGGTAATCCGCGCGCTGAAGACCGTATTTCGCCATCTTCTCATTGAGCGTCCGGCGCGGCAGACACAGCTCGTCCATCACCGAGGCGATGGAGCCCTTATGCCGCCGCATGGTGTTGTCGATGAGCATGCGTTCAAAGGCTTCTACATATTCCTTGAGCGGCTTGCCTTCGGTGGTCATCACGGGCTGCATTTCCTGATGATCCGACATCAGCAGCGAGGCGATGGTGCCGCTGCCACGACGGGCTTGCAGCACCGCGCGTTCGGCCACATTGATCAGCTGCCGCACATTGCCGGGCCACGGGGCTTGCAACAGCTGTGCGGCCTCCTGCGCGTTAACCTGCGGGGCTTCGCAGCCGTAATCTTCGGAAAACTGATCAGAGAAGCGGGTGAAAAGGGTCAGGATATCCTCCCCCCGTTGCCGCAGCGGCGGGATGGTGATCCGCAAGGAGGCAAGGCGGTAGAACAGATCCGGGCGCAGCGCGTCTTCGCAGGTGCGATCCTGTTCTTGCAGGTTGCAGATGGCCACGATGCGCGTCTCAGGCGGTGTGCCTTCGTCGTTGATAAAGGTCAGCAGCCGGGCCTGTGCGGCATCTGACAGCGCCTCAATGTCTTCCAGCACCAATGTGCCGCCGCGTGCCTCTTCCACTGCAGGCAGTTGATTGTCTTCGGGGTTCATCGGGCCAAAGAGCCGCTTGATCAGCGCGTCTTCTTCCAGCGCCGCACAGGGCACGAGCACGAATTTCTTGCCTGCGCGTGCGCCCACGGCGTGCAGGGCATGGGCCACCAACGTCTTGCCCGTGCCGGTTTCCCCATCAATCAGCACGTGATTGTCCGCCTGCCCCAGATCCAGCACGTCTTCCTTCAGACGCTCCATCACCGGGCTGGCGCCGATCAGTTTGCGCATCAACTGCCCGCCGTCGGACAATTCACGCCGCAACATGCGGGCATCCAGTGTCATCCGCCGCGCGTTTGACGCCTTTTTGGCCAGATCGTTCATCCGGTCCGGGTTGAACGGCTTTTCGAGGAAATCAAACGCGCCGATGCGCATCGCCTCCACGGCCATGGGCACGTCGCCGTGGCCTGTGATCATGATGACAGGCAAGGAACTGTCCGACCCCATCAGTTTTTTCAAAAACTGCATCCCGTCCATGCCGGGCATGCGGATATCTGTCACCACAATGCCGGGGTAATCTGGGCCAAGGATCTTCAGCGCGTCTTCGGCGCTTGGAAACGCCTCGGTGTCGTAGCCCGACAGCGCGAGCCACTGGCTGATGGATTGGCGCATGTCCTTTTCATCATCGACGATGGCGATCTTCATGGCATTTGGCATGGGTGCCTCCAAATTCCCGGGGCATGTCGTCCCGGATGACTACTCTGCGGCGGCGGAACTTTGGTTCAAGATAGGAAGCTGCATTTCGAATACAGCCCCCCCTGCCGCAGCGTTGCGTGCGGTCAGCCGCCCGCCCAAGTCGTTCACGATGCCCGATGAAATAGCAAGACCAAGTCCGACCCCCTCGCCGGGCTCTTTGGTGGTGTAGAAAGGTTCAAACAGGTTTTCGATGTCTTCCAAACCGGTGCCGTTGTCGCGCACGGTCAGCGATGCGGTTTCCCCGGCGGCAAGTATAATGTCGACCTCCGCGTCGCGCACCGCTTGGGTTGCATCAAGGGCGTTGCGCAGCAGGTTTATCATGACCTGTTCGATACGCACCCGGTCGCCCATCACAACCACGTCTTCATCGGGGATGGAGCGGGTGATCTTGACCTGCCGCTGACGCAGTTGCGGCTCCATCATCGCAAGCGCCGAATGCAGCGCATCGCCCATATTTACAGGGGCCAATTCGTGCCCGCTGTCACGCGCATAGGATTTCAGCTGCCGCGTGATCGCGCCCATCCGTTCGATCAAATCGTCGATCCGCTGGAAGCTTGAGACCGCCTCATCCGGGCGGTTCCGGCTGAGCAAAAGACGCGCGCCCGCCAGATAGGTTTTCATCGCCGCCAGCGGCTGGTTGAGTTCATGCGACACCGCCGCCGACATCTCCCCCAAGGCGGCCAATTTGGAGCTTTGCGCAAGCGTCTGTTCGGCCACGGCAAGCGTTTCCTGCACCCTCTGACGCTCGGCGATTTCCCGCTGGAGGCGGACGTTCAATTGGCGAAGCTCTGCCGATTCACGTTGGGCCACCGCCATCCGCAGGGTCGATTTCCGGTTCAGATAATAAAACGCCAGCGCCAGCAGAATGGCAAACGCCATAATCTCAAGCGCCAGAACACCGTTCACCCGTTCGCGTACGCTGGAATAGGTGGTGAAGCTGGAAATCCGCCAACCTCGGAACGCCACGCGCCCGTCACTGCGCATCACCGCCTGTCCACGCCAATAGGCATCTGCCGGAAATGGCGCCCAATCGGTTGTCGCCTGAATGGCGCGCTGAATGGCCCCTGTGGGCGGTGTGACGCTCAGCGCCTCTTCGGCGGAGACGCCGCGCCACTTCGGCTCAGTAGATAGGATGATCCGGCCTTGGGGATCCGTGACCATGACTGCATCCGAAATCCCGGCCCAGGCCTGTTCAAACTGGGTCAGATTGACCTCAACCAGGATCACACCGGCCAATCCGGCCTGGGTTTCCACGCGACGGGAATAGAAAAACCGAAACCGGTTAGAATCGTCCTGTATCACATTGAAAATATTGTCATTTGCACGCAGCGCCTCAATGAAAACGGGCGACGTGCTGAAGGAAGCGCCGATTGATTCCCGGTCTGTTGAGGCCACGACGCGCCCATCGCGCCCCAGAAGTGTGAGGGACTCGGCTGAAATCTCTTCCTTGAATGTGATCAGGCGTTGCGATGACAGGGTAAAATCGGAACTGGCAAGGGCCGCGATCAGCGCCGGATCACGCGACAAAAGCTGGGGCACGATTGCGTTTTGGCGCAATTCGCTCAGCAGGTTGCCCGCGTAAAGCACCAGTCGAAGCTCCGCCCGGTTGCGCGTGTTTTCAGTAAAACGGTCCGTCAGATAGCGGTTGGTGACAGCCACCGTCGCGACTGCAATGATCAAAAGCAAAATCAGGTAAAGCCTCGCCCGCCAACTGAGGGTCGGCATGCGTCGCAACGCCCGCTTGCGCGCCTTCGCGGTCGATCTGACCGATGCGTTGGTCCGTGTTTTGGCGGGCGTTTTCATGACTGTAAACTACGCCGTCCGGGGGCGCGTCACAAGTCAGGCGCTTTGCAACTCACCCACAAGGGATGAAAACAGGATGCTGCCTTGCGTGTTGCCATGAACGGGATCGGCCATGCGTTCGGGATGGGGCATCATACCCAGCACGCGGCGATTGTCCGACAGGATGCCCGCGATGTCATTCAATGACCCGTTGGGATTGTCCATGTAGCGGAAGGCCACACGATTTTGATCCTCAAGCGCGGCAATGGTTTCGTCATCGGCGAAATAGTTGCCATCGTGATGCGCGATTGGGATCGTGATCTCATCGCCCTGCCCGTAGCCGGAGGTATAGGCGCTGTCCGTGGTTTCCACTTTCAGATCAATGGCTTTGCAGATGTACTTCAACTTGGCATTGCGCAGCAGGGTGCCCGGCAGCAGCCCCGTTTCGCACAGCACCTGAAACCCGTTGCAGATGCCCAAGACGTAGCCGCCCTTTTCCGCGTGGCCCTTCACCGCCCGGCAAATGGGTGAATTAGCAGCAATCGCCCCGCAACGCAGGTAATCGCCAAAGGAAAAGCCGCCCGGCACGCCCACGACATCGACGCCTTGGGGCAGATCGGTGTCCTTGTGCCAGACCATGGATACCTTCGCACCGGCGGCTTCAAAGGCCACCTGCATGTCACGGTCACAGTTCGATCCGGGGAAGACGACAACGGCGGCATGCATCACGCGATCTCCACCGAATAGCTTTCAATCACTGTATTCGCGAGCAGCTTCTCGCACATGTCTTTCACGGCCGCCTCGGCCTTGGATTTATCCGTCTCAGTCAGGTCCAGTTCAATCACCTTGCCCTGACGGACGCCTTCGACACCGTCAAATCCCAGGGACCCAAGCGCATGGCGCACGGCCTCCCCCTGCGGATCAAGGACCCCGGTTTTCAACATGACATGCACGCGTGCTTTCATAACGCTCACCCCCAGTTATGCCCCACCTGCATGGGGCGCAGTTTGGCCGAAGGCTCAGTTGATGAGCGTTGGCCGTGTTACCTGGCCTGACCCTTTGGGCATCACACCCAGGCGCTTGGCCACTTCGGAATAGGCATCCGTCAGCGACCCCAGATCGCGGCGGAACACGTCCTTATCCAGCTTTTGACCGGTCTCAATATCCCAAAGGCGGCAGCTGTCAGGGCTGATCTCATCAGCCACGATCAGGCGCATGAAATCGCCGTCATAAATGCGGCCGATCTCAATCTTGAAATCAACCAGTTTGATGCCCACGCCGTACATCACGCCCGACAGGAAATCGTTCACCCGCAGTGCCAGCGACAGGATATCATCCATGTCCTGCTGACTGGCCCAACCGAAGGCCGCGATATGTTCTTCGGTGACAAGAGGATCGCCCAAGTCATCGTTTTTCAAACAATATTCCACGATGGGGCGCGGCAGCTGCGTGCCCTCTTCAATCCCCAGACGCTTGGACATGGTGCCAGCCGCATAGTTGCGCACGATCACTTCCAGCGGCACAATCTCACAGGCGCGGACCAGTTGTTCGCGCATGTTCAAACGCTTCATGAAGTGGTTCGGAATGCCCACATTCGTGAGCCCGTTCATGAAGTACTCGCTCAGCATATTGTTGAGCACGCCCTTGCCTTCGATGACATCTTTTTTCTCGGCATTGAACGCGGTGGCGTCATCCTTGAAATACTGCACGATGGTCCCGGGTTCGGGGCCTTCAAACAGGGTTTTCGCCTTGCCTTCGTAGATTTTCTTGCGACGCGCCATAGAGGTCCTCAGAGCCTTGTGTCGCAGGGGTCAGACGCCCCGCGAACCGCTTGCTGGCGTCGTAGGCCATCCGCCCCTCCATTGCAAGACCAAGCAAAGCCGGCCCCTGCCCTTGCGCCAATGCCGTGCAGGGGTCATATCTTGTGCAACCAAAGCGCCAATGAAGGAGCCGCACCCATGTCCAGTTTTGATGACCGCGAAAACGCGTTTGAAAACAAATACGCCCATGATCAGGAAATGCAGTTCAAGGCAGAGATGCGCCGCAACAAGCTGGTGGGGCTTTGGGCGGCCGAACTGATGGGCAAGACAGACGATGAGGCCGATGCCTACGCCATCGAAGTGGTCAAGTCCGATTTCGAAGAAGCCGGCATCGAAGATGTGGTGCGCAAAGTGGCAGGGGATGTGGGCGATCTTGCCGATACCGATCAAATCCGCGCCAAGATGGAAGAACTGCTTGTCGTGGCCAAAGGTCAGATCATGACTGAAGTCTGACCCCTTTCGAACATCAATGAAACGCGCCCCGACCGGAGCGCGTTTTTTTTGTGACTTGCGCTTAACCGGATCGAAAGCGGCGTCGGGCAAAGGGGTTTTGTTCAAATTACGCTCATGTTCATCATGAAGATTATGAGTTTGATTGTATAATGCACGCGTGAGAAAAGCGGGCAAATCCCATCATTGAGAGGCATCATGACCAATAATTTCGAGGCTATGATGGCCGAGCGCGACTGGATCCTGACAGATGGCGCAACCGGCACCAATCTGTTCAACATGGGGCTGAGTTCGGGCGATGCGCCGGAGCTTTGGAACGAAGAACATCCCGACCGGATCGATAAGCTTTATTCCCTTGCCGTTGATGCAGGCAGTGACCTTTTCCTCACTAATTCTTTCGGCGGCAATGCCGCCCGTCTGAAGCTGCATGATGCCGGTCACCGCGCGCGGGAATTGTCACGGATGTCAGCCGAAATCGGACGCGAGGTAGCAGACCGCCAGAACCGCCCCGTCGTGGTGGCGGGGTCTGTCGGTCCGACAGGTGAAATCATGGCCCCGATGGGCGAACTGACTCACGAATTGGCGGTAGAGATTTTCCACGAACAGGCCGAAGGGTTGAAAGAAGGCGGGGCCGATGTGCTTTGGCTGGAGACCATCTCTGCCCCAGAGGAATACCGCGCGGCGGCAGAGGCTTTCGGCATGGTCGGCATGCCCTGGTGCGGGACCATGAGCTTTGACACCGCCGGGCGCACCATGATGGGCGTCACATCGGCGGCCATGGCTGAAATGGTGGAAAAGATCGACCACAAGCCGCAGGCCTTTGGGGCCAATTGCGGGGTTGGGGCGTCTGACCTCTTGCGCACCGTGCTTGGGTTCAAGGCCCAGGGTACGGAACGTCCGATCATCGCCAAGGCCAATGCCGGGATCCCGCAATACGTAGATGGTGAAATCATCTATAACGGCACGCCTGATCTGATGGCGGATTACGCTGTGCTGGCCCGAGATGCGGGCGCGAAGATCATTGGCGGGTGTTGTGGCACGATGGCCGAACACCTCAGCGAGATGCGCGCGGCATTGGAAACGCGTCCCCCGGCGGAGGCCCCTAGCCCGGAACTGATCGTGGAAAAGCTGGGCGCGTTTTCGTCGGCCGTGGATGGCACCGAAGAAGGGGCCCCTGCCCCCCGGCGCGAAAGATCCCGGCGTCGGCGCAGCTGCTGCTAGAGTTTCATGCCTCTGGCGGGAGTGTTTCCGGCCCAAAAGAAGCCGATTTCAAAACAGGCTGAGTTGGTTTTTCGTCCCGAGCGGGCGGGCGAATAGATCCGTGCGCAAATCGGGCAGCGGTGTATCGAGGCCAAGCGCGCGGGTCGCGCGGCGGAAACGTGCCGCGATGATCTGGGCGTAATGCCCCTCCCCCCGCATGCGGTGGTGCCAATTGGCGCTGTAGGTTTTGCCGCCATGCATATCGCGCAAAAGCCCCATGACGCGCTCTTCCCGGTCGGGATAATACTCTGACAACCAATCCTGGAAGAGGTTCGACACCTCCAACGGCAGGCGCAGCATCACCCAGGAGGCTGCCTGCGCGCCTGCATCACGCGCCGCTTTCAGCATCGCCTCAAGCTCATGATCCGTCAGGCCCGGGATCAGCGGAGAGGTCAGCACTCGCACGGGGATACCGGCTTCTGAGAGGCGTTCGATCGTCTGCAGGCGGCGTTTGGGAGATGGCGCGCGCGGCTCCATCCGGCGGGACAGATCCGCGTCCAGCGTGGTC
>JBCBAT010000027.1:0-45792 GCA_038532355.1 Pseudomonadota bacterium
CGAAACGGTGGTGGAGGGCATCGAACCCACACCGCGCGTCATGGGCGGCGTACTTGTGCTCCTGAGCGGCCTCATGCTGGGTTTTGTGGCTTGGCAAGGCATGCGGATGGCCGGATTCCCGGGGCTCGCGGGCCCGGCTTGGCTGGTCTGGGCGCCCTTTGCGGCGGCACTGGCCGGGTTTGGCCTTGCCGCATGGTGTTACATCCTCCAGCCGGGGCTGCCCAAAGCGGCGGCGCAGGGCGCGCCCGCGCTCCACCGCCTATTGCGGGAAGGGCTTTACGTGGACCGCGCCTATGGCGTGATGATCGTGGCCCCGTTCAAGCAATTGGGGGCGCTTTTTGGCGACAGGATTGATCCGACCGGTTTTGATGCGCCGATGGCGGGACTTGCAAAACGTCTGACACCTAAGGTCAACGCAATTGCGGATCGGCGCTTTGGTGTGTGGCTGATCGGGTGTGCAGCGGCGGTGTTTTTTGGCCTTATGGCGGCGATCACCTGGTCCGTGCTAGCCGGTGGGGCGGTGTAATGGACAACCTGCTGTCGATCACCATTTTCATTCCGGCCATCGCGGCCGTGATCCTTGCGATTTTCCTGCGCGGTGACGATGCAGAGGCGCAGGGCAACGCCAAATGGGTGGCCTTCATCGCCTCATCCATGACGTTCCTGGTGTCGCTGTTCATCTTGTTCGAATTTGATGCAGGCGACCCGGGGTTTCAGTTTCGCGAAGAACATGAATGGGTCTTTGGCATCACCTACCGCGTGGGCGTCGACGGGATCAGCCTGTGGCTGGTGATGCTGACGACCATCCTGATGCCCCTGATCATCGCCGGATCATGGGGGCAGGCCGCGCGCACCAAAGGCTTCATGATCGCGCTTTTGATGGCGCAGACGCTGATCCTTGGGGCGTTCCTGTCCCTTGATGTGATGTTTTTCTTCATCTTCGCCGAAACCGCGTTGATCCCGCTGATGATGATGCTGGCCATTTGGGGCGGCGACGGAGGGCGAACCTCTGCCGTGAAACTTCTGCTTTACGCGCTGCCTGGTGCGGTTGTGATGCTGGTGGCGATGGTCGTGATGGTGTTCGACGCAGGCACCACGGATATCGAAGCCCTGATGACTCATCAGTTCAGCGATACCATATCGCCGCTATGGATGGCGTTGGCGTTTTTGGTGCCTTTCGCCGTCAAGCTGCCCATCTGGCCACTGCACGTGTGCTTTGCAGGCGCGGCAACTGGCGCGGGCGGGCGCATGCCGCTGGCGGGCGTCATCGTGATGGTGGCCCTGATGACAAAACTCGGCGCGTTTGGAATTCTGCGCTTTGTCATGCCGATGTTTCCAGAGGGCGCAGTGATGCTGTCTGACATCCTGATGTGGCTGTCCATTGCACTGGTCCTTTATGCGGCTTTGGTGGCCATGGCGCAGAACGACTTGATGCAGCTTTTCGTTTATGCAGGGCTGGGCCATATGGGGTTTGTCTTGTTGGGCATGATGTCCGCCACGCAGCAGGGCGTGGACGGCGCGCTGTTTGCGATGGTCAGCCACGGCGTTGTCATAACCGCGCTGATGCTGGTGCTTGCTGCACTGAACGAACGTGTGGGCAGCACCGATATTGCCGCATACGGCGGGGTGGCCGCCAAGATGCCGCTTCTGGCCTTTGGCGCGCTGATCTTTACGCTGGCGAGCCTCGGCGTGCCTGCAACATCCGGGTTCATTGGCACGGTCCTGATCATGGTTGGTGTGTTTGAGGGCCAGCCAATCCTCGCCGCGCTTGCGCTTCTGGGTGTGGCCCTGCTGGCCGCCGCTCTTCTGAGGGTCATGAAACAGGTGATGTTCGGGCCGCTGATCAAACAAAGCCTGAAGGACATGACGGCCCTTAGCCGACGGGAGATATGTGTGTTCGCCGCCCTTTTTGGCGTGATCCTGTATCTTGGGCTGTTCCCGGGCGTGATCACGGAAACGACGGGGGCAACCGTTGACGCGCTTGTGCAAGGCTACGCAGATGCGCGTGACTAAAAGGCCCGATGCCTCCGGCGGGAGTATTTTTGGCAAGATGAAGCCGGGGACATGACAGGCGTTTGCTGGCCGCAAGGATATGCGCGACATGTGTTGGCGCAGGTGGACAGCACCAATGCGCAGGCCGCCCGCATCTGGGCTGATCTGGCAGGCCCCACCTGGATCATGGCGCAGCGTCAAACGGCCGCCAAAGGCCGGCGCGGCCGCGCGTGGGAAATGCCGGAGGGCAATTTTGCAGCCTCGCTCGTGCTGCCGGTCAATCAGTCTGCGGAACAGGTGGCATTACGGTCTTTCGTCACCTCGCTTGCGCTTTTTGATGCGCTGGTGGCTGTCACAGGCCGCGCCGAAAGTTTCGCGCTCAAATGGCCCAATGATGTGCTGCTCAACGGTGGCAAACTGGCCGGGATATTGCTCGAAAGCGCAGGGCACGGCGCGGGGGCCAGCCACGTGATTATCGGAATTGGCGTCAATTTGGTCGCCGCCCCCGGCGCGGCGGAGGTAGAGGCGGGCGCGCTCCGACCTGTCTCTGTTCTGTCGGAGACGGGCGTGGATGTGGGCCAGGAGGCGTTTTTTGATCATCTGGCCGCAGCCTATGCCCATTGGGAACATCAGTTCACCAGTTTCGGTTTCGCGCCCATCCGACAAGCCTGGCTCACCCGAGCCGCCCGGCTGGGGGAGGTGATCACCGCACGCACCGGCACAGCAGAGATCACCGGCACGTTCGAGACGGTGGACGAGCGTGGCCAACTTGTTTTAAAGACGCGCCAAGGGCGGCAGGCGATCCCGGCTGCTGACGTGTTTTTCTAAAGGCGACACGCGATGCTTCTGGCCATCGATTGCGGCAACACCAACACGGTATTCTCGATCTGGGACGGGTCGGAGTTTCTGTGCACTCTGCGCACCTCGACCCATCACGCGCGCACGGCGGATGCCTATTTCACGTGGTATTCGACGCTGGTGAAACATTATGGCCTCGATGTGGATATCACCGATGTGATCATTTCCTCGACTGTGCCGCGCGTCGTTTTCAACCTGCGCGTCTTCACCGACCGTTTTTTCGGATGCCGTCCGTGGGTGGTGGGCAAGCCTGATTGCGCGTTGCCCGTGGCGCCGCGCGTCGATGAAGGCACGATCGTGGGGCCGGACCGGTTGGTGAATTCCGCGGGCGCCTTTGACCGCCATGGCGGCGATCTGATCGTGGTGGATTTCGGCACAGCGACGACTTTTGACGTGGTGGCAGAAGATGGCGCCTATGTGGGCGGCGTGATCGCGCCCGGCGTGAACCTGTCGCTTGAGGCGCTTGGCACAGCCACGGCCGCGCTGCCCCATGTGGATGTGACCAAGCCCCAGCAGGTGATTGGCAAGAACACGGTCGATTGCATGCAGTCGGGGGTGTTTTGGGGCTATGTGGGCCTCGTGAATGGAATATGCGCGCGCATCAAGGGCGAATATGACCGCCCCATGCGCGTGATCGGAACGGGCGGGCTTGCGCCGCTTTTTGCGCAAGGAAGTGTCGGGAGCGAGATGCTCTTCGACGAGATTGAAGACGATTTGACGATGCATGGGCTGACTGTGATTCACGCCCATAATGTGAAAGGCTAAATACGGAACATGAGCAGTAAACGTGTGGTGTATCTGCCCCTCGGCGGGGCGGGTGAGATTGGCATGAATGCCTATGTCTATGGCGTGGGCGCGCCGGGGAAAGAGCGGTTTATCCTCGTGGATCTGGGCGTCGCGTTCCCGGATATGGATGGCACACCGGGGGTTGATCTGATTTTCCCGGATATTTCCTGGTTGGAAGAGCGTAAGGACCGGCTGGAGGCCGTGTTCATCACCCACGCCCATGAGGATCACGTGGGCGCGGTGGCGCATTACTATGACAAACTTGGCGCGCCTATCTATGCCCGCGCCTTCACCGCCAATATCGCGCGGCGCAAGATGGATGATCGCGGTCATCCGGAGCGGGCGGTGCAGACGGTCAGCCCCTGGCCCGAGGTGGTGGAAGTTGGCCCTTTCAAAGTGGGTTTTGTGCCGATTTCCCATTCCATTCCAGAGAGTTCTGGTCTGGTGATCGACACGCCAGCGGGCCGCGTGGTGCATTCGGGCGATTTCAAGATTGATCCCGACCCGGTGGTGGGTGAAGCCTTCGACGAAGATATGTGGAGCGGGCTGTCCGAGCCCGGCGTGCTGGCGCTGATGTGTGACAGCACCAATGTGTTCAACGACCATCCGGGCCGATCCGAGGGCACGCTGGGGCCAGACATCGAAAGCCTGATCGCGGGTGCGAAGGGCATGTTTGTCGCCACGACATTTGCCTCCAACGTGGCGCGGGTGAAGACACTGGCAGAGGCCGCGGATCGCGCCGGTCGGTCGGTGTGTCTGATGGGCCGCGCGATGCGGCGGATGATCGAGGCCTCCGTGGAAACGGGCGTTCTGACAGGCTTTCCCAAGACCGTGACGATTGAGGACGCACGCAGCATCCCCCGCGAAAACCTCGCGCTGATTGTGACCGGATCGCAGGGTGAACGCCGGGCGGCCTCGGCCCAGCTGGCCAATGGCAAGTATAACGGGATGGAGCTCAAATCCGGTGATATGTTCCTGTTTTCCTCGAAGACCATCCCGGGCAATGAACGCGGCGTGAACCGCATCATCAACCAGTTCAGCGAAAAAGGCGTGGACGTGGTGGATGACAGTTCCGGGCGCTATCACGTGTCAGGCCACGCCAACCGGCCGGATCTGCAACGCCTGCACCAGATGGTGCGGCCCAAGATCGTGGTGCCCATGCATGGCGAACACCGCCATTTGCGCGAACATGTGAAACTGGCCAAGCAAGGCCAATTCGATGCGGTGTTGGCGCCCAATGGCACGATGATCGAACTCACCGATCAGGGCGCATCCGTGGCCGAATACGTGGAGACGGGGCGCGTCTATCTGGATGGTCACGTGCAGGTCGGCGCGCTGGACGGGGTGGTGCGCGATCGTATTCGCATGGCGCTCAATGGCCATGTGATGGTCAACCTCATCCTGGATGAAGACGATGAACCGCTTGGGGAGCCTTGGTGCGAAGTGATGGGGCTCTCTGAGACAGGCAGCAGCCGCGCGCCGCTTGTTGATGTGCTGGAAGAAGACCTCAGCCAATTCATCGGGCGCGCGGGTGACAAAACGCTGACGGATGATGACAAGATCGAAGAGGGGATGCGCCGCGTGGTGCGTCAAACGGCGATGGCGGAGATCGGCAAGAAGCCTGAAGTGACGGTGATCGTCAGCCGGTTGAGCTGAGCGACTGATGCAGGTGCAAGTGGCATTTTCGCGCGCGAAAACGCCACCTGCGTTGGCGACAGAGTTTTCCTAAAACTCTGCCCCCTTAGCAGCGGCGGGTGACGTAGCCGCCATTGCCATCTGCATAGGCGCATTCGTTGCGCTGACTGTTGGTGGCAATAAGCGTACCAGCGGCAGCCCCTGCGAGCGTTGTGACAGCGACCCAGCCACTGCCGAAGCCCAACAAAGTGCCTGCGATAAAGCCTGAGCCCGCGCCGATGGCGGCACCGCCCAGGACCTGCTGTTCATTGGAGCTCAAACAGCCTGCCAGAACGAGCGGAAGAGCGAGAAGTGTAGGTTTCAGGAAATGCCTGCGCATGGTTTTGCCTTTCTGTTTTCATTGAAACGCAGACTAGGCAGAAGGGTTCCCTGCTAGAATAAGAAATAAATGGCTTAGCGAAAGCTTGCCGCTTGATGGATCACTTGGGCAGATCTTCGCCGGTGGATGGCGCGGGCAGCGGGTTGCCCGGGGCGATCAGGGTCTCGGACACGGGCGCTGGATCCTCTTGCGCGTGGGTCATGCGCATCTCTCGGATGCCGATATAGATCCCGCTGAGGATCACAAGCACCATGCCGATCACGGTGTTGATGGGGGGCAGCTCGGACCAGACGAGCCAGGCAAGCGCGGTGGCAATGGGCAGGTAGCTGTAATCAAAAAGCGAAATCTTCGACGGCTCCGCCACTTGGTACGCACGAGAGAGCAGCACGTAGCCGGTCAGGCCTGATGCCCCAAGGCACAAAAGCCCCACGATGTGAGACACCGGAACTGCGGGCATGTGCCATTCCATATGCGAAAATTCCGGCGTGAAGGTGAAGATTTGGTTGAGGATGAACCCCATCACCAGCACCACGGGACCCGACCAGACAAGCGTGTAAAGCCCGACGGTGAGGCTTGATTCCCGGTCGCCGATTTTGCGGGCGAGGATTTGAGAGGCGGCGTACAGAGCGGCCGAAATGAGGGGGAGAAGCGAAATCCATGTGAAAACGCCGCCCGTGGGATTTATGGCGATCAATACGCCCAAGAAACCAAGAATGAGCGCGCCGATACGGTGCGGCCCGATGCGTTCGCCCAGGAAAAGCACAGCCATGATCGCGATGATCAGGGGGGCAGAAAAGAAGATGGTGGTGGCCTCCGCCAGCCCCATGAAAGGGAAGGCCATGTAAAAGATCGCAAACCCAACTGCGAAGAGCGCCCCGCGCGCGGCATGCAGCCCCATAAACCGCGTCCGCAGCATCGCAGGCCCGCCGATGAACAGGATGAGCGGGACCAGCACCACGATCGCCATGCAGGAGCGCATGAAAAGCAGGCCCCAGATCGGGTAGGATGGCAGGTATTCCTTCATCAGCGCGTCTTGCACGGCGAAAAAGCACATGCCGATCACCACGCAGGCAATGCCAGTGAGCGTGCGCGAAGGCGCGAGTGTGGGGGCGGAGGCGATAGACATGGTCGACAGGGTAAGGGCGATGGCCGTGGCCTGTCTTGTTTGTTTGCGACTGAGGCTGTGTTCGAAGAATGTCGCAAACGTGCGCTCGTCGCGCCCTTCGGGCGCGTCTCGCTTATGCTGCTGGTGGCGGCGCTGCGCGCCGTATGAAAAGGGGGCCTCGCTGCGCTCGGCCCCCTTTGGTAAGTTATGTTAGCCGCGGTTCATGCGGTTTTCGATCAGGTCATCGACCACCGCTGGTTCGGCCAGAGTAGAGGTATCGCCCAATGCGCCGAAATCGTTTTCAGCGATCTTGCGCAGGATGCGGCGCATGATTTTGCCGGACCGGGTTTTCGGCAGGCCGGGCGCCCATTGGATCAGATCAGGCGATGCAATCGGCCCGATTTCCTGACGCACCCAGTTGCGCAGCTCAGTACGCAGATCATCGGTGTATTCCTCGCCCGACATGAGCGTGACATAGCAATAGATGCCCTGTCCCTTGATGTCGTGGGGGTAGCCTACCACCGCGGATTCAGACACTTTGGGGTGGGCGACAAGCGCGCTTTCTACCTCTGCCGTGCCCATACGGTGGCCGGACACGTTGATTACATCATCCACGCGACCGGTGATCCAGTAATCGCCGTCTTCATCCCGACGGCAACCGTCACCGGTGAAGTAGTAGCCTTTGTAATCCGAGAAATATGTCTTCTCGAACCGCTCATGATCGCCCCAGACAGTGCGCATTTGTCCAGGCCAGCTGTCGCGGATGCAAAGCACGCCTTCCACGCCGTTGCCTTCGATCACCTCACCTGAGGCGGGTTCTAGCACCACGGGTTCCACTCCAAAGAAGGGCTTCATGGCCGATCCCGGCTTCGTGGCATGCGCGCCGGGCAGGGGGGTCATCAGATGGCCGCCCGTTTCGGTCTGCCACCAGGTATCCACGATGGGGCAGCGCCCGCCGCCGACGACGTCATTGTACCAATTCCAGGCTTCCGGGTTGATGGGTTCACCCACGGTGCCCAGCACCTTGAGGCTGCTCAGGTCGCAGTTTTCGACAAATGAATTGCCTTGACCCATCAATGCACGAATGGCGGTGGGGGCGGTGTAGAACTGGTTCACCTTGTGCTTTTCGCAGACCTGCCAGAAGCGGGAGGCGTCAGGGAACGTAGGCACGCCTTCGAACATCAGCGTCGTCGCGCCGTTGGCCAGAGGCCCGTAGACGATGTAACTGTGGCCGGTGACCCAACCCACATCCGCCGTGCACCAGTAGATATCGCCGTCGTGGTAATCGAACGTGATCTCTTGCGTCATGGCGGCGTAAACAAGGTAGCCGCCCGTCGTGTGCACCACGCCTTTGGGCGCGCCGGTGGACCCGGACGTGTAGAGAATGAAGAGCGGGTCTTCGGCATTCATTTCCTCTGGCGGGCAATCGGAAGACGCATCAGCCATAAGAGGGCCATAGGCGAAATCACGACCGTCTTTCATCGGCACATCACCACCGGTGCGGCCCACGACAAGAGTTTTGACGTCGCCGGAGATGGCCAGCGCCTTGTCGACATTGGCCTTCAGCGGCGTATTGCGTCCGCCGCGCGGGGCCTCGTCTGCGGTGACGACCAAGGCCGCTTCGCAGCCCTGCACGCGGGCGGCCAGGGCCTCGGGCGAGAAACCGGCAAAGACGATGGAATGGATCGCCCCAATGCGCGCACAGGCCAGCATGGCATAAGCGGCCTCCGGGATCATCGGCATGTAAAGCACGACGCGGTCGCCTTTGCCCACGCCCAAAGACTTGTAGACATTGGCCAGCTTGTTCACGTTCTCAAACAGCTGCGCGTAGGTGATGTGCTGCGCTTCTTCATCGGGGCTGTCGGGTTCCCAGATGATGGCCGTTTTGTCACCGCGCGTGGCCACGTGGCGATCCACGCAGTTGGCGGCCACGTTCAACGTGCCATCCTCATACCAGTTGATGGAGACATTACCGAACTCGTAGGAGACGTTTTTCACCTTGGTGAAGGGCTTCATCCAGTCGATGCGCTTGGCCTCATTGGCCCAGAATGCCTCTGGGTCGGCGATGGAGGCGGCGTACATTTCATCGTATTTCGCCTCGGAAATCAGGGCGTGGTCGATGGTAGATTGTGAGGGGGCGTATGTGTCAGGCATGGGTAGTCTGTCCCGTTTTCTTGTCGTGGCCCCGCGGATCCCAAGACCCGCGGGGAGGGGAGGGCCTTAAATGGCCAGGTATTCGGCGCGCAGTTCCTCGTTTTGCAGCACTTCTTCGGCGGAGCCGTCAAAGACGATGCTGCCGGTGTCGAGGATCACGGCGCGGTCGGCCAGTTCCAGGGCGCGCACAGCGTTCTGTTCCACGATCACCGTGGTGATGCCCTGTTCCTTGATCACGCTGAGGGTCTTTTCGATCTCATCCACGATCACGGGCGCGAGGCCTTCATAGGGTTCATCCAGAAGCAGCACCTTGATGTCACGCGCGAGTGCGCGCGCCACCGCAAGCATCTGCTGTTCACCGCCAGAAAGCGTCACGCCTTCCTGCTTGCGACGTTCGGCAAGTCGGGGGAAAAGCTCATAAAGACGCTCAAGCGACCAACCGATGGGCGGGGCGATCTGCGCCAGTTGCAGGTTTTCCTCCACCGTCAGGCCGGGGATGATGGCGCGGTCTTCCTGCACCAGTCCGATCCCGGCCTGGCTGGCCTGGTAGCTGGACATGTTGTGCAGCGGCTGGTGATCAAGCCAGATCTCACCATGGTTGACCTGCGGGCTGTCCATCCGCGCGATAGAACGCAGCGTGGTGGTTTTGCCCGCACCGTTGCGGCCCAGCAGGGCGAGGATTTCGCCTTCGTGCACGTTAAAGGACACGCCCTGCACGATATAGCTTTCGCCATAGTAGCTTTTCATGTCCCAGACGGACAGGAAGGCAGGGGCGGTTTCGGCGTAGTTCTTGCCTTTGTTGAAGTCGGGTTTGACGTTCATCTTATCTCTCCCTTACACGCTTTCGCCCAGATACGCTTCGCGCACCTTGGGGTGGCCCTTGATATTGTCGGGCGTGTCTTCGACCAGCGGTGACCCCTGCGCCAGAACGGTGATGCGTTCGGCGAGAGAAAAGACCACATGCATATCGTGTTCGATGATGGCGATGGTGATATCGCGCTCATCCTTGATTTGCTTCAACAGGTCGATCGTGTTGTTGGTGTCGGCCCGCGCCATACCGGCGGTGGGTTCGTCCAGTAGCAAAAGACGCGGGTTTTGAGACAGGCACATGCCGATCTCCAACCGACGCTTATCACCCCGCGACATGGCACCTGCGTGCATGTTGCGCTTGTCGAGCATACCCAGCGAGTCCAGCATCTCCTCCGCGGTCGTGATCACGTCCTTTTCGTCATCTGCGTGCCCAATGGCATGCATCCGAAACGCGCCATCCCGAGCGGCAAAGATCGGGATCATCATGTTTTCCATGACGGTGAGATCGGTGAAAATCTCAGGCGTCTGGAACACGCGGCTGATGCCCATCTGGTTGATCTCAAAGGGTTTGCGCCCCAAGACCGACTGCCCATCGAAGCTCACTGATCCGGTGTCGGGGATCAGCTTGCCGATGAGGCAGTTGAGCAGGGTGGATTTGCCCGCGCCGTTCGGCCCGATGATGGCGTGCACCGTTTGCTCTGCAACGCTGAGGTTCACATCCCCCAGGGCCTGCAACCCGCCGAAGCGCTTGTTGACGTTCTTGACTTCAAGAATTCCCATCTGTCTCGCTCCTTATTCAGCAGGGGTTGAGGCGGTGTCGGAGGCTTTGGCCTTGCCGCGTCCAAACAGACGCGCCAGACGTTGGCCCCCTTCGACCAGACCACCGGGCAGGAAGATCACCACGCCCATGAAGATCAGACCAAGGGTCAGGTGCCAGCCTTTGCCCACGAAGGGATAGACGATGGTCACAAGGAAATCCGTCAGCCCATCGGGCAGGAAGGCGAACCATTCATACAGAATGTCCTTGTTGATCTTGGACAGGATGTTTTCCATGTACTTGATCGCACCTGCGCCAAGCACCGGACCAATCAGTGTGCCGGCACCGCCGAGGATCGTCATCAGGACCACCTCGCCCGAGGCTGTCCAGAACATGCGTTCCGGGCCAACCTGCGTGTCCATCGCCACCAGAAGACCGCCCGCAAGACCGGCATACATGCCAGAGATCACGAAGGCCGCCAGCGTGTAGGGACGGGCGTTGAGGCCAGTGTAGTACATCCGCGTCTGGTTCGATTTCACCGCCCGCAGCATCACGCCAAAGGGTGAGCGGAAGATGCGGATCGACAGATAGAAGCTGATCAGCATCACCACGGCGGCGATGTAGTAGCCCGCGTTGAAGGTGAAGAGCCAATCGCCCAGGTTCACCTCAATGCTTTGGCGCATGTCCATCCCGAAGAGGTTGGCGCGACCGATCTCACCTTCGCCGAGGTTCGACAGGATAGGCCGGTCCGTGGGCTTGATCTGCAGGCCCGTCTCACCGCCCGTGAGGGGGGTCAGAACCGAATAGGCCAGGGCGTAGGACATCTGCGCGAAGGCCAGTGTCAGGATCGAAAAGTAGATCCCGGAGCGCCGCAGGGAAATGTATCCCACCGCCACTGCAAAGATACCTGCCACGATGATGGCCGCGATGATCGCCGGAATGACGTTCAGCGTCAGCAGCTTCATCGTCCAGATCGCGCCGTAGGACCCCACCCCCAGGAAGGCCGCATGGCCGAAGGAGAGGTAGCCGGTGAGGCCGAAGAGGATGTTGAACCCGATGGCAAAGATCCCGAAGATCACGAAACGCTGCATCAGGTCCGGGTAGCCCGCGTTGAACTGCGCCAGGCCGGAGCCTTCGGGGAAGGGGTTGAGTATGAAGGGCGCGAGCAGTGTCAGCACCACCACGAACATCATCAGCCGGAAGTCTTTTCTGTCTAGTCCGAGCATGGTTTAGTCCTCCATCACGCCTTTTTTGCCCATCAGGCCGCGAGGCATCGTGAGCAAGATGATGATCGCCACCAGGTAGATGATGATCTGATTGAGCCCGGGCAGGATCGCGAGAACCTCACGCATGGACGCAAAGCTTTCCAGGATACCCAGCACGAAGCCTGCAAGGACAGCACCGGGCAGGGACCCCATGCCGCCCACAACCACCACAACGAAGGAGATCACGAGGAAATCCATACCCATGTGGTAATTCGGCGAATTGATCGGCGTGTACATCACACCCGCAAGCCCCGCCACGGCGGCCGCGAGGCCGAACATGATGGTGAAGCGCTTGTCGATGTTGATGCCCAGCAGACCCACGGTTTCCCGGTCGGCCATCCCGGCCCGCACGACCATCCCGAAGGTGGTGAATTGCAGGAAGGCAAAGACAGCACCCACAAGGATCATGGCAAACGTGAAGTAGATGATCCGCCAGTAGGGATAGATGATCAGGTTGGGGTCAAAGCCCAGTGCGGCGCCGAAATCGAACGAGCCCTGGAACGCGTCAGGCGCGGGCGTCGGGATCGGGTTGGCACCGTAGAAATACTTGATGATTTCCTGCAGCACGATCGCGAGGCCGAAGGTCACAAGGATCTGGTCCGCATGGGGGCGCTTGTAAAAATGCTTGATCAGCCCGCGTTCCATCACCACGCCAATCAGCATCATGATCGGGATCGCGAAGAGGATCGCCAGAGGCACCGACCAGTTGATGATCGCGGCGCCCGTGGCCTCTCCGAAATAGTCGTAGACGTAAGGGATATCGACCTTCAGCGGATTGCCCAGGAAGTCTGTCTTGGTCTCGTCGATCACTTCGCGAGACAATGTCAGAATGCGGTTCAACGTGACCGCACAGAACGCACCGATCATGAAGAGCGCGCCGTGGGCGAAGTTCACCACACCCAGCGTGCCGAAGATCAGCGTCAGACCCAGCGCAATGAGCGCATAGGCAGACCCTTTGTCCAGGCCGTTTAATACTTGAAGAATAATGGCTTCCATCGGAGTGCCCCTCACATCTCAGCTAGTCCCGTCGCTCAGGTGGCGCGGGTGGCTTTGGGTTGGGTGGGCATTGATTGCCCACCCAGATTTTGGTCATTGGTCGCGAGTTACGCGCCCGAATTAGGCGCCGGGGTTACAATCGCCCAGCTGCGCCTCGGGGCCACCCATCTGGGGGTGATCAGGTGCGTAAGTGACCTGCTCAACCGGGGTGACTTCAACGACTTCGAGAAGGTCGAATTCGCTGTCGGGGTTTTCTTTACCCTTCACAACCAGCACGTCTTTGAAGCACTGGTGATCGTCGCCACGGTACAGCGTCTTGCCGTTGCCCATGCCGTCGAATTCAAAGTCTTTCAGCGCTTCGCCAACCGCACAGGGGTTGAACGACCCGGCGCGTTCCACGGCGTCTGCATACAGCAGGGCCTGAACGTAGCAGGTGTGCGCGGCCTGGGACGGCGGGAAGCCGTATTTCGTGCCGAAGCTCTTGACGAATGCCTTGGTGCCTTCGTCCTGCAGCGACCAGTGCCAGTTGGTGGAGCCGAAGATGCCCTTCACGTTCGCACCCGCACCCTTCGCCATCAGGCGAGAGTAAAGCGGAACGACGATCTGGAAGTCTTTGCCGTTCACCTGCTTGTCGCGCAGACCGAACTGAACCGCGTTCGTGAGCGAGTTCACCATGTTGCCGCCGTAGTGGTTCAGAACCAGCGTGTCGGCACCGGACTGCAGAACAGGCGCGATGTAGGAGGAGAAGTCGGTCTGTGTCAGCGGTGTTTTCACAGCTGCAACCGTTTCCCAACCCATGGCTTCCGTCGAGGACTTCACGGCTTCTTCCGTGGTGTAGCCCCAGTTGTAGTCCGCTGTCAGGTGATAGGCCTTGCGGTCCGTGCCGTAGTTGGCGGCCAGCACCGGCGCCAGCGCCGCACCAGACATGTAGGAGTTGAAGAAGTGACGGAACCCGTTGGCCTTGCGGTCCTTACCGGTTGTGTCGTTGGAGTGGGTCAGACCCGCCATGAAGATAACGCCAGCCTCTTGGCAGAGCGCCTGCACGGCCACGGCCACACCAGAAGATGAGCCGCCTGTGATCATCACAGCGCCGTCTTTTTCGATCATGGACTTGGCAGATGCGCGCGCCGCGTCAGACTTCGTCTGCGTGTCGCCTGTCACGTATTCGACCTTCTTGCCCAGGATACCATTGCCCTGAAGCGCTTTGGACGAGAACGTGTTCATCATGCCGCCGTCGCCACCACCGTTGAGGTGCTCAACCGCCAGCTCGTAGGCGCGCAGTTCGTCTGCACCCTCGTCAGCATATGGCCCGGACTGTGGCACGTTGAAGCCAAGGGTCACCGTGTCGCCTGTCGGCTCATTGGTGTGGGCTGCAACAGATTGCGCCGTAAAGATGGTCGGCAGAGCAAGGCTGGCACCGGCAACGGAACCCGTCTTGATCAGACCACGACGCGTAAGGTCAGTTTTGGACATAGAAATCCTCCCTAAAGTGATTACCCCGAGAGGATCTCCTCTTTCACCCCCCGGACGCACTGAGTGCTGGGTCATTATGGTGAGATGGTTGAAAACGGATCAATAACTGCCTCAACGTAAACAAATGTTTTGTAAATTTCTGGACAAATGACGCGGTAAACTTGTAAATTTCTTTTTACGCCGTCATCGCGAATATCGCCGAAGTTACGAAAGTATAAAGAAAAATGGACAATGCACGCGCCTCCATGATCGGCAGCCGCATCCGGGAACGTCGGGTGATGGCCGGTATGAAACAGGCCGATCTGGCCCGGGCTGCGGGGATTTCCGCCTCTTACCTCAATTTGATCGAACACAACCGACGCAGAATCGGGGGCAAAACGCTCAACCAATTGGCGGACGTGCTCAACGTCCCGTCCGGCCAGTTGGCAGAAGGGGCGGAGGCGGCGTTGCTGGAGGCCCTTGAAGAAGCTGCGATGACGGCCCCTGCAGCCGAAACCGACCGTATCGAAGAATTCGCAGGTCGCTTCCCGGGCTGGGCACGGTTGGTGGCCGACCTGGCGCGTGAACGCGATGATCTGACCCGGTCGGTCAACACGCTGTCGGATCGCATCGCCCATGACCCGGAACTGGCCACGTCACTGCACGAGGTCATCTCGACCGTGACGGCCATCCGCTCCACCGCCACGATCCTTGCGGATGGATCGCTGGAGCCACAATGGCAAAGCCGCTTTCACCGCAACATCAATGAAGACAGTGAGAGGCTGGCCTCTGAGGCGGAAGCGCTGGTGCGATATCTTGAAGGTGCGCCGGGGGCGGAGATGGCTGTGCGCACGCCGCTCGAACAGGTTCAGGCGTTTCTGGCCGCCCATGATCATCACTTCTCGGAACTGGAAGGCGCAGGTGGATCGGCCCGTGTGGCTGCGATTGTGGCCCGCAGTGATCACCTGGCCGACGATGCCGCCCGCCGCATGGCTACCGCGCTTTTGAATCAATATGTGCAGGACGCCCGCGCGTTGCCCTTGGCGGATATGGAAGACCTGGTGAAACGCCACGGCCTTGATCCGTTGCGGCTGTCCCAAGCCTCAGGGCAGGCGTTGCCTGTGATCGCAAGGCGGCTTGCGTCTTTGCCCGAGGCGATGGTGGGCGCGGTCGGGCTTTTCATCTGCGATGGTGCCGGGCGCATGGTCTTGCAAAAACCGGTTCTGGGCCTTGGGATGATGCGCGCCGAAACGGTCAGCCTCGATTGGCCGATTTTCGATGTGCTGGCCCATCCGGGCCATGTGATCCAGCAGCGCGTGCGCCACGGTGATGCCCGCGTGACCGCGCTGGCCATGAGCGACGAGGTGCGCGCGCCATCCATCGGGCGGGTCGCACAGTATCGGGCGCAGATGCTTATCCTGCCGGATGCAGGCATTGGTGACGTCTTGACGATCGAGTAAGCCGTTCTTTTTGCCTTAAATATCCCCGCCGGAGGCATGAAACCCTGACGTGACGAAGCTTTGACAGCTTTGCAAATCCGTTAGATAGTGACCTGACCCGCACAATATCGGAGGGGAGGCCGAGTGCATGGGCAAAACCGTCATCGTCATTGAAGACGAGCGTAACATCATTGAGGCGATCAGTTTCATCCTGTCCCGAGACGGGTGGGATGTGGCGACCCATTCCAACGGCCATGATGCCGTCGATGCCGTGCGCGCGCGCAAACCTGATATCGTGATCCTTGATGTGATGCTGCCGGGCAAAAGCGGATTTGATATACTGGCTGAAATCCGCAGCGACACCGATTTGCACCAGACCCCGGTTCTGATGCTGACGGCGCGGGGTCAAACCAAGGATCGTGAAATGGCCGAACGCGCGGGGGCGAGCGCCTACATGACCAAACCCTTCTCCAACGCCGAAGTGCTCGACGCCGTGCGCCAATTGGCCAGCGCCTGAGACGCACCATGAGCGATGCCAAACCCGCGCTTTTCGTACAGCAACGCACCTACCGCCGTCGCCGCATGGCCGATGCCGCGCGGATGCTGCCGATCCTGGGCGGGATCCTCTTTCTGATCCCGGCCTTGTGGGTTGGCACGCAAGGCATCAGCACGGCCAGCGTCATGGTCTACCTGTTCGTCGTCTGGGCGGCCCTGGCGGGCATTGCCGGGGTGCTGTCGCGCCGCCTTGCCCCGGAAGAGGATGACCCCAAGGACAAAGATACCCCAACCGCTGAAGAGGAAGGGCTGGGCTGATGGCCATGCTGAACCTTCTTGTTCTGGTCTGTCTGGGCTATGTCGTGCTGCTTTTCGTGGTGGCCTTCATCGCGGATCGTGCCGCTGCGCAAGGCCGGGCGCGCTGGCTGAGGTCACCGCTCATCTACACGCTGTCACTGTCGATCTATTGCACCGCCTGGACATTTTATGGTGCTGTGGGGTTTGCCGCACGATCCGGGCTGGAATTTGTCACCATCTATCTGGGTCCGACGCTGGTGATGATCGGCTGGTGGTTTACCTTACGCAAAATGGTCCGCGTGGGCCGCAGCCAGCGCATCACGTCGATTGCCGATCTTATCTCGTCACGTTTCGGTAAATCCAACACGCTGGCGGTGTTTGTGACCGTCATCGCCGTGATCGTGCTGGCCCCCTATATCGCGCTTCAGTTGCAATCGGTCACGCTCAGCTTTTCCACAATCGCGGCCAGTGATTTCATCACGCCCGAGGATTCCCCCGGTCAGCAATCCACCGCGCTTTGGGTGGCGGCGGGGTTGGCGCTTTTCACCATCCTCTTTGGCACCCGCAATGTGGACGCCAATGAACGCCACCACGGCGTGGTTATGGCCATCGCCATTGAGGCGGTGGTGAAACTGGTGGCCCTTCTGGCCGTAGGGGTCTTTGTGGTCTGGGGCTTGTCGGGCGGCGTGACGGAGACGCTCGCCCGCATTGAAGCCTCGCCCATTTCCGCATGGGATGTGCCGGGCAGCCGCTGGGTGGGGCTGACGCTTTTATCGGCGGCGGCGTTTATTTGCCTGCCGCGCATGTTTCAGGTGATGGTCGTGGAAAGCGAACATGAAGACCATCTGCGCGTGGCCAGCTGGGCCTTCCCTTTGTACCTGATGTTCATGAGCCTTTTCGTGGTGCCCATCGCCGTCGTGGGCCTTGATATGTTACCGGCAGAGGCCAATCCTGATCTTTTCGTTCTGACCCTACCGCTGATGGAAGGGCGCGAAGGGCTTGCGATCCTGTCTTTCCTCGGCGGGTTCAGTTCGGCCACATCCATGGTGATCGTGGCCGCCATTGCGCTGTCGACCATGGTGTCAAATCACATCGTGATGCCCATATGGCTGCGCTCGACCGGCGGCTCGGCGGTGATTTCGGGTGACTTGCGCACCGTCGCACTGACAGCCCGGCGTCTGTCCATCGCGGTAATCCTGTTTCTGGGTTACCTCTATTTGCGCTTGTCTGGCGGGGGCAGCGCGCTGGCGGCGATTGGTCTTATATCGTTCGTGGGCGCGGCGCAGTTTTTGCCCGCGCTGATGGGCGGGCTTTACTGGCGCGGGGCCACACGGTCGGGCGCCTTGGCAGGGTTGGGCATCGGCTTTGTTGTCTGGCTTTACTGCCTGTTCCTGCCCAGTTTCGGCCCGTCCGGTATCTTGCCGCAGTCTGTCTTCGATGATGGGCTTTTCGGTCTTGCGTGGCTGCGCCCCTACGCGCTTTTCGGCACCGAAGGCATGGACCGTGTCATTCACGCCGTGATGTGGAGCATGCTTTTGAACGCTGGGGCGTTCATCTTCGTGTCGATCCTGACCTTGCCGCAACCCATTGAGCGGCTTCAGGGCGCGCAGTTTGTCAACGTGTTCGACCATTCTGGCACGCCGGGCGGTTGGTCCGGTGGGCTGGCGCAGTCTGAGGATCTTCTGATCATGACGCAGCGCATCATGGGGGCAGGGCAGGCGCAGGCGCTTTTTTCAGAGGAGGCAAAGCGCCAGGGCCTGGGCGGGTATCTGCCCGAACCCTCGCCCGATTTCCTCAATAGGTTGGAACGCGAACTGTCGGGGTCCATCGGGGCCGCCGCCGCGCACGCGATGATTTCCCAGATCGTGGGCCGCGCGACTGTGTCGGTGGAAGATCTGATGGCCGTGGCCGACGAAACTGCGCAAATCATGGAGTATTCCAGCCGTCTGGAGGCCAAGACCGATGAACAGGCCCGCACTGCGCGGCAATTGCGCGAGGCCAATGAAAAACTGACCCAGATTTCCGTGCAAAAGGATGCGTTTCTCAGCCAGATCAGCCATGAATTGCGCACGCCCATGACCTCCATCCGGTCCTTTTCGGAAATCCTGCGGGAAACCGACAATCTGACCGGGGCAGAACGCAACAAATACGCCAAGATCATTCAGGATGAGGCGACCCGCCTGACGCGACTTCTGGACGACCTGCTGGATCTGAGCGTGCTGGAAAACGGGCAGGTCGTGCTCAATCGTGAAACCGGGCGGCTGGAGGACCTGCTGGACCGGGCGATCGCGGCGGCAGATGCCACCGGACAGGTCCGCATCCGGCGCAATCATGAGGCAGAACAAGTCCCCCTGCACACCGATCTGGATCGTCTGACGCAGGTCTTCATCAACCTGATTTCCAACACGCGCAAATATTGTGAAACGGACACCCCTGAACTGACCATCAAGCCTGACATGCGCGATGGTGATCTGGTGATTGACTTCATCGACAACGGTCAGGGCATTCCCCGCAACCAACAGGCCGTGATTTTTGAAAAATTCGCCCGTGTGGGCGATACCAAGGCCGGGGGGGCCGGTCTTGGCCTTGCCATATGTCGTGAGGTGATGGGCCGGCTGGGCGGATCGATCAGCTATGTGCCGGGACAGGCAGGCGCGGCGTTCCGCGTGCGGCTGCCCATGCAAGCCTCTGGCCGTCTTGAGGCCGCCCAGTAGCGGATTTTCCTGCGTCACATTTCCGAAAACACCAGAAGCCAGACAGTTGGAAACGGTTTGGTAACCTTGCCGACGTAGTGTGCAAATCGGTCGCGGGGACCGGTGCAATCGACGGATAAGGTCAAGCGGCGGAAGATATGTCAACCGGCAGCGATAATTCTGTCATACGCAAGAAGGCGCAAAGCGGGCGTGAAGATTTCGACGCCCGCGCGATGTCTTGGTCAAAGGCGGTGCGCCTTTCACTCGAACGGTTGGGCGACCGGCTTTTCGATTTGCAGCTGAGTGTGCGCACCGTGGTGCAGGAAGACTGCGCCATGGCGGATCTGAAGGATGTGGCGGCTGGCGACCGGCTCGTGATGCTTCTGGATGTCTATGCCGATCTTGCCAAAGGTGACGCGGGGTGGGGCGGTATGGGCCGCGGCGCGGCCATCATTGACCGGGGTCTTGTTCAAAGCCTGGTGGAGGTACAAACCCGCGGCAAAGTCACCGATGCGGACCTCGAAGATCGCCCCTTTACCCCCACAGATGCCGCCGTGACCGCACAGCTGATTGATCCTGTGCTGGCCTCGGTCGATGACATGATGGCCGAAACCCCGCAAAGCCCCGATCCCCTGCGACTGCGCTATGGCGACAAGGTGGAAGACGCGCGCGCGCTGCTTTTGGCGTTGGAGGCACCGGATTACGCGCTGTTCCGCATTTCCATTGATGTCGAACAGGGCAAGCGCAGCGGTGACATGGTGCTGGCCATCCCCGAAGACCTTTTGCGCCCGCCGCCCCCTGTGCCCGACGCGGAAGAGGCCGATGCGGGCAGTTTCGACCTAAGCGGGATGGCCCTGTCGGCGCCGGTCTCGCTCAATGCGGTTGTGGCGCGCCTGTCCATGCCATTGTCCAAAGTGTCCGCGCTCAAACCCGGTGACACGCTGCCGGTGGAACGGGCCGCGCTGACCCGGACGGAACTTGTCGGCTCCAAGGGCTTCATGCTGGGCAAGGTGGTGCTTGGCCAGATGAACGGGTTCCGCGCGGTGCGGCTGGGCCAGAATGAAGTGGATGGTGATCTTGATGGCACCATGGCCCCTCCGGCCTTTGACGGCGCGGGTCCGGGTCTGGCGGCAGGATCATCGGCGGCCGCGACACTGGATGATGCTATCCCGTTCACTGTTGATGACCTGCCTGATCTGGGTGGTGACTTGAGATCTGATTTGGGTGCTGATCTGGCCGGTTCTTCGGTCGATGCAGCAGATGATGCCGTGGGCCTGCCGGATCTTGACCTGCCTGATCTTGAGGCTGATCTGTCCTTCGATGACGGTGAAATGCCCGACCTGTCCGGTGCAGACAATTTGGAACTTGGCGACCTCGCCGATCTAAGCGGGCTGGATGAGGCCACGTTGGGATCATCAGATGAAGACGCGCGGGAACTGCCAGATCTTCCTGATCTGCCCAGTTTGTAGGCATCCTGCCGCCCCCGGCGCAGCCAATGCTTGCGCGGGATACATTCACAGGCTCTAATCCTGTTCAGGATGTGCGTGGGGGACACCTGGGGTGAGCGAACACCTGACCGAAGTGAACGAGGACGGCGTTGTCGTTTTGACCCTGCGCGGCTATCTGACCCGCGCGGTCTGTAACGCGCTGATCGCGGCCTTGGCGCGGCACGGGGCGGATGGGCAAGTGGCCGGGATCGTGCTGGCGGGCGACGCCCAAGGCTTTGATCCCGCAGAGCCTGATCTGGCCGATCTGGCGCAATGCTTTACCACGCTCTCTTCCGCCATGCGCGCCTGCCCCAAATCCGTGATCGCCCTGCTGTCGGGGGAGGTGCGCAATGAAGGGCTGGATCTGGCCTTGATCGCCGATGCCCGCGTCGCCTCATCCGATGCCCATGTGATCATGTCCGCAGCGGACATGGGTCTGATCCCGGGCGGCGGTGCCACGCAGCGCCTGCCGCAAGTGATCGGGCCCGAGGCTGCGTTGCGTCTGACGGTGTCCGGCGAAACCTGGGCCATCGCCGATCCCCGCCTGCGTGGTTTCACCGATGCTGTGGTCAGCGGCGATGCCGATCTGGCCGCCATCAAACTGGCGCGCAAACCAAAACCAAATGCGCCGCACGCCGCGCCAGAGGCCGCCGCCGTTATAGATGCGCTGGCCCAAGCCCGCGCAAGATTGCCCAATCCGACGCCTGCGCAGGCCGACATCATCGCCTGTGTGGAGGCCGCGCATCTTCTGCCCCTCACGCAGGGTCTTGCCTTTGAAACCGCGCGGTTTGTTGAGCGTAGCCGGGACCGCGCGTCGCGCCTGTTGCGCCACGCCGCCTGGATCAAGGCCGCCGCCGCCACCCGGGCGGGATCCGCGCGCGCAGTGAACACGGTCGTGGTCATGGGCCGGTCGTCTGAGGCTGCAGATCTTGCCGCGATGGCGCTGGAACAGGGCCGCAGCGTGTGGATCGAGGCGGGCAGCCAAACAAAGGGTGAGGCGCTGGCCGCATTGGCGCGCAAACGGCTCAGCCCGCGGTTTCGTGGTAACACCAGCGTACATGACAGGCTTGCCATCGATCTGACCGGCGCTAAGATGGAACAGGCCGATCTGGTGTTTGACACGGGCGAACTGACCCCCGATCCCCCGGTTGAGATGCAGGCCGACGCGGTCTGGATCGTGACCTCCCCCGATATTCCCGTGGCCGATCGTGCAGCCGAAGTGGGGGCGACAGGCTGTTGTCTGCGCATGCGCAGGCTGTTGCGGGCAAGCCACCTTGTGGAACTCAGCGCACCGCCCGAAACCGGCACAGGTGCTATCGCTACCGCCCATGCTGCGCTTCGGGCAGGGGGCCACCACGTGATTGTCACCGCCGACACGCCCGGCGGTGTCCTCGGCGCGTTGTTTTCTGCGGTGGCTCGCGCCGCCCTCGTTATGCTGGCGGCCGGGCTGCCACCCGGTGATATTGAACGGGCCGCACGCCGGCTGGGCCTGCGACAGGGGCCGTTGCAGATGATCGATGTGCTGGGCGCGGGGCGGTCTCTTGCGCAGATGCGTAGGCTTTATGATCACCGCGACGCAGGCCTTGCGCCGCTCCGGCTGTTGTCGGACAGGATGTCGGATGTGACTGATGGGGACGCGCAAGAGGCGCGCCGCGCCTTGGTGTTTCACGCGCCGTCCGGGCAAAGCTTTGCGCGCGATCCCGCGCTTGCGGCGTGGCTTTCGGAATGGCGCGCTGATCATCCCGGTCGCCTGCCTGATTGGCCCGAAATTGATCCGATGGCCGCGCTGCATGCCGCCCTGGTGTCAGAGGCCGCGCGCCTTCTTCAGGCAGGCGTTGTGGAGCGTATCTCAGACATTGATCTGGTGTCGCAAACCGGTCTCTTGATGTCGGCAGAGCAGGGCGGGCCTTTGATCCAAACCGACCTGGACGGAATGCTGGGCGTGGTCAATGTGCTCAGCACGCTTGCGCCTGTGGACCCCGCCGTTTGGTCACGCGCGCCGCTCATGGATGACATGGTCAAAAATGGTCGGCGGTTTTTCTGACCCTGTCAGGAAAAAGCGATCCCGATCACGACAATCATCAGGCCAAAGATCGACAAGAACAGCGACCCGGTGTTGATGGGCACCACCTTGCGCAGAACGTCTTTCAGCGCGTTATCATCAAGGCCTGCCTTTTTCGCCGACCACACGCGTTTGATGCAATAGACAAGACCGGCAAGACCCAAAAGCGACACCGCCGCACCGACCCAGATCACCCATTCCATGCGCATTCTCCTTTGCGTTGGGGGCGCACCTATGCGTTTTGGGGGCGCTCTGCAAGGCGGCCCTTGCGGCCATCTGCCCGGCGTCCTAAACGATCCCCATTGGCCGCGGCAGGAGAGACGACATGAGCGAGACAACCACCAATCCCGACAGCAGCTACCGCGTGACAGCAGATGAGCTGCGCCAGTTCATTGAGCGGTTCGAACGCCTTGAGGCGGAAAAGCGCGACCTTGCCGATCAACAAAAAGAGGTGATGGCCGAAGCCAAGGCCCGCGGCTATGACACCCGCGTCATGCGCAAGGTGATCGCGCTGCGCAAGCGCGACAAGGATGACATCGCCGAAGAAGAGGCGGTGCTTGAGATGTACAAGGAAGCCTTGGGGATGTGAGCGGTTCCACGAAGTCTTTAAAAGAATGCGACGTGCAGCCCAACTATGGCGTGATCAACGTCACGCCAGGCACGCGCGGGATGTTGAAGACATCTTCTTCGTAAAGCTCGGTCATCTGGTCGATCAGGTGATCGGTCCAGCCCTCCAGTTCATATTCTTCCTCTACTGCGTCTTCATCGACAAACTTGTCGAGGAAAGCGGCGATCACCCGGCGTTTTTGCACCTCGGTCATCCCCGGATGGCCGTGGATATAGGTCTGGAAGCGTTTCATGCCCGCCTCGGTCATGATTTCTTCCAGCAGGTCAAATTCGCCTTCGATTTCCTGCGTGGGGTCCAATCCGCCCAGTTCCCGGATCAGCTCCGCCCAGATCAGCGGCGTGTCCTCATTGCACCAGACCGTGATCGGGATATCGGGGATTTGCGCGCGGATACGTTCAAAAAGCTCCGACCAGCGGAAGCTGAGCGGGTCATAGCCGCGAAACAGGTCTTCGACAGCGTTGTAATTGGTGATCTCCAGCAGTGCGGGCATGAAGGTCGCGGGATTGCGCACGGCGAAGAAGAGCTCAATCGTGTCATCGGGCAACAGCTGGCGCAACGCCTCAAGCCGTGCGCAAGACGCAGGGTAGAACATGCGTTTGACGGCCATTTTATGCGTGCCGAAAAAGCTGTCATTGGAAATGACCAACCGGTCCACAGGCCCGGCGGGGGACAGGATGCGGCGCAAGCTGTCGCCGGCCTCCGCCATGGCGTTGGCGCTGGCCCGCCCGCCAGTGGCATCGGCAATCGCATCGCGCAGCACATTGCGATAGCTTTCGGGATCGGGCACCGCCGTGCCAATCGCATCCAGATGTTCGGAATTCTTCAAAAGGCACTGCACAAGGCGATTTTCATCGGTGGCGTGGGCGCCTGCGTGAAGGACAATATGCATGTTGTAACGGGCCGCTCGATTTTGGTGCGTTCCTTATATACGCGCTTTTTCCGCGGCTTCCAGAGAAACCGGGCGGCATGAACGCGGCAGGTGCGCATGGCCAGCACTGATGGATTCGTGATTGGTGGTTTACCTGCGCGGGGTGTACAGGATGTCGCACCCTGTGATGGTGCGGCTTGCCCGCATCAGGGGAAGGAATTGGACTTGGGGAAGACATATGCGGATTGGGCATTTTTCACATCTGCGCAGCGTTTTGGTGTTGGTGGTTCTTGTGGCGGGGCTTTTACCCGGGCCGTCGCGGGCCCTGCCAGTGCATGTGCTTGCGGAATACGGCGTGCCGCCTGCAGTGCCAAATGGCGCCTTGTCGGAGGATCTGGAGCGCGCCATTCAGATGGCGTTTGTCGACAGCATGACGCAATCCACTTGGGGGCGGGATCAGGAAATCGCGCTGATGGATGTGGGCGCATCGGGGGATCCGCGGCTGGCGTGGATCATCTCCGACATGCTGCGCTTTATTCCGTCGCGGTCGATCAATTCGCAACTGGCGGCGGCGGCGTCTGAATTGATGGGGCAGCAGATCCCCGGTGACAATGCCTGGGGGGAGCTGACGGATTTGCTGATTGCCTGGGATATTCCGGCGCCGCCGGGATATTTGGCGGTAAAGCGGTCGATTTTCACCACGGTGCTGCCGGATTGGGAGCCGCTTTTCGTGGAAGGCGATATCGATTGGCGGCACGTGTCCTGGGGCGGCGTGCCCATGGACGGGCGGCCTTTTGGGCAGACAGACAGCACGTGCAACTGCATCCCTGCCGCGGATAACCCGGCGGTCAGCACGGCAGAGGAGGCCACGTGGCTCAAGGATAGTGACGTGGTGTTCGGGATCGTGGTGAACGGTGAGGCGCGCGCCTATCCCCGCCGCATCATGGAAGTGCGCGAGATGGTCAATGACACGCTGGGCGGGCGCGATTTGGGCATTCCCTATTGTACGCTCTGCGGGGCGGCGCAGGCCTATTTCACCGATGCGGTGCCTGCGGGCGTGACGCGTCCGACGCTGCGCACCTCTGGTTTGCTGATCCGGTCCAACAAGGTGATGTTCGATCTTGAAACGATGTCGGTGCTGGACACATTTCTGGGCCGCGCCGTCACTGGGCCGTTGGCGGAAAAGGGCGTGGTGTTGCAACAGGCCAGCGTGGTGACATCAGAATGGGGCGCATGGAAAGCCGCGCACCCGCAGACAACCGTGCTGGTCGAAGGGCTTGCCCTGGGTCGCGATTTCGATTTCCGCAACGGGCGCGATGCCAATGGACCGATCTTCCCGGTGGGCGATGTGGACCCGCGGCTGAGCGTGCATGAGGATGTCATCGGTGTGGTGACGGCGAGCGGAACGCCCGTGGCATTTCAGAGGTCCAAGGCCTTCACAGCGCTGAGCCAAGGGCAAGAGGTGTCCGTTGAAAATGTACGGCTGGTGATGGACGGCACAGGGATCAAGGCAGTGGATGAGGCGGGTGAGGATCTGGGCAGCCACCAGGCATTCTGGTTTGCCTGGTCGCAGTTTCATCCCGGTACGGATTTGTGGGAAGGCTAAGCGCTCGTCGCGCCCTTCGGGCGCGCCTCGCTTGAACATAGAAGGTAGCGCCCCTGCGGGGCGGGGGAGAGGTGGCGCCCCTTGCGGGGCGCCGATTGCCATCACTGCGTGATGGCTTTGGTTTCGAGATATTCGTGGAAACCCAGCGGGCCCGCTTCGCGGCCATTGCCGGATTGCTTGTAGCCGCCGAAGGGCACATCGTAATCGCCCGCCTCGCCATTCACATTGACCACGCCCGCGCGCAACCTGCGGCTGACGCGGTGGATGCGGTCTTGATCGGTTGACTGGATGTAGGCGGCCAGGCCGTAGGGCGTGTCATTTGCGATCTCGATGGCGTCCTCTTCGGTGTCAAAGGGCAGCACGGCGAGCACTGGGCCGAACACCTCTTCACGAGCGATGACCATGTCGTTGTTCACGTCCGTGAAGACGGTGGGCCGAATGTAGTAGCCTTTGTTGAACCCCTGGGGCAGGCCTGGGCCGCCCGCGGCCAACGTTGCGCCATCGTCGATGCCGGCTTGGATCAGGCTTTGGACATGGTCGAATTGCTTTTTGTTCACCAGCGGGCCGATGTGGTCGCCGTCTTCCATCGGGTCGCCCACGACACGGGATTCGACCTCTTTGGTCACCAGCGACACCACCTCATCATAGACCGATTTTTCCACCAGCAGGCGGGAGGCCGCATCGCAGCTTTGGCCGTTATTGATGAAGCAGGCATCGACCGACACAGCCGCCGCGGCCGGCAGATCCGCATCAGCAAAGAGCAGGTTGGGGGATTTGCCGCCCAGTTCCAGGCTCACACGCTTGATCGTGTCGGCGGCGGCCTTGGTCACAGCCTTGCCTGCGCGGGTCGAGCCGGTGAAGGACACCATGTCGATGTCTTCATGTTTCGCGATGGGTTCGCCCACGCCCATGCCATCGCCGTTGATCATGTTGAAAACACCGGGCGGGCAGCCCGCCGCATCAATCACTTCAGCCAGCATGACCGAGCTGAGCGGTGAATATTCCGACGGCTTCAGCACCATGGTGCAGCCTGCCGCCAGCGCGGGCGCGACCTTGATCATGATCTGGTTCACCGGCCAGTTCCACGGCGTGATCATGCCCACCACGCCCACCGGTTCATCCACCAGAGTGGAGCCACCGCGCAGGGAGGGGCGTTCGAATTCATGAGCTTTCAGCGCTTCGATCGCGGCCTCCAGATGGCCCACGCCCACCGGCTGATGCACTTCACGGGAAAACGACATGGTCGTGCCCATTTCGTAAGGCATGATGCGAATGAATTCCTCTTCGCGTTCTGCGTAAGCTTTCATGATCCGTTCCAGCAGGTCGACGCGTTCCTCAACCGTTGCATGACCGTAGGTTTTGAACGCCTCCTTCGCGGCGGCCACGGCCTTGTCCACATCTGCCGAAGTGCCCATGGCGATGGTGGCGATGGTTTCTTCATTGCCGGGGTGGATCACATCAAAGGTGGAGGCGCCCGCCTCGGGCGCGACCCATGCGCCGTTGATGTAGAATTTCTGGTAATTGTCGAACATGTGCACTCCCTGAGAGATGTTTGGCGACTGAATGGTTATATAGTCGCGGGTCAGCGTAACGCAAAACGTAAGGCGCGGCGAGACGGATTTTCGGAAATTTTGGGTCCGGGTGGCGACGTTCTTCAAAGACGGCGTGGGGCGGCAAACTGCAATTGCATTTCGGCGGCGCTGTGCCAGATTGCAGGTATGACGAACGCTGTCCCAGTACACCAGGCGCTTGCCCAAAGCCTGACCGATCATAACGTGGATGCCCTTTTTGGCCTGATGGGGGATGCCAATCTTTTCATGGTGGATCACTGGATGCGCGCCCATGGCGGGCGGTTCATTTCCGTGGCCCACGAAGGCAGCGCGGTGTTGATGGCGATGGGCTATGCTCAAGTAACGGGCGGGGTGGGCGTGGCCACGGTGACCCATGGGCCGGCTGTGACCAATTGCGTGACCGCGCTGGTCGAAGGCGTGAAGGGGCATGTGCCCATCGTGCTGCTGGCGGGCGACACGCCTGCCGAGAACCTGTTGCATCACCAGAATGTCGATCAGCGGGAGATTTTCAAAGCCACCGGCGCGGGGTTTGAACAAATGCGCAGCCCCGCGACGGCCACGCAGGATTTGGCGCGGGCGTTCTATCGCGCGCGGGCGGAGCGGCGGCCCGTTGTGCTGAACATGCCGGTGGACATGATGTGGGAAGACGCGGGCCCACAGGCCGCACCGCTTCCGGCCTTTGAGCAGCCGCAGGGGATTGCGCAAAGCGATGTGGTGGATGAGGCCGTGGGCATGATCGCCTCGGCCCGGCGGCCGTTAATCCTGGCGGGTCACGGTGCAATCGGGGCAAGGGACGCGCTGGTGGCGCTGGCTGATCGGTTGGAGGCGCCATTGGCCACAACGCTGCGCGGCAATGGCCTCTTCGCAGGTCATCCCGCCAATATCGGCATCATCGGCACGCTCAGCACACCTGCGGCCTATGAGGTGATGGCGCAGGCCGATTGCATCGTCGCCTTCGGGGCTGGGCTGCATTACTACACCACCGATCACGGCAAGCTTTTGAAAGACAAGCGTCTGGTGCAGGTGGATATTGACCCGGCTGCGATTGGGCGGGGGATGCATCCGGACGCTGCGCTCATCGCCGATGTCGGACCGGCCGCAGACTTGATCCGGTACTGGCTTGATGAGGCAGAGATTGCACCCTCCGGGTTCGCCAAGGAGCTGGATGCGGCAGAGCTAAGACATCACCCCACGCCCCCCAACCGCACACCTGAGGGGTGCGTCAATTACGTTGAGGCCATCCACGCGCTGGAAGAGGCGTTGCCCCAAGATCGCATCATCGTCACCGATGTGGGCCGCTTCATGACAGAGATCTGGGCGCGCATGACCGTGCCGGATCCGCAAAGCTTCATCCCCGCCACGCATTTCACCTGCATCGGGCTTGGCCTGCAGGAAGCGATTGGCGCAGCTGTGGCCAAACCAGATCGCACGGTCGTGGCCTGTTGCGGCGATGGGGGCTTCATGCTGGGCGGGCTGACGGAATTGCACACAGCCATCCGGCTGGGGCTCAACATGGTTGTGGTGGTGGCCAATGACAGCGCTTATGGCGCGGAACATATCCAGTTTGAACACCGCCAGATGGATCCGGCCAGTTCACATCTGGATTGGCCCGGGTTTGCGGATGTGGCGCGATCCATGGGCGCGCAGGCGGTGCGCGTGGATGGTGCGGTGGCGCTGGAAGCCGCCTTGGAGATGCTCAAGACGCGCGAGGGTTTGGGGTTTATTGAGTTGGTGCTGGACCCTGCGGATGTGCCGCCTTTGAGAGTTTGATTGACAGCACGACTGAGTGGCTTTGGCAGGCCCCGGTCTGGCGATCCCAATCTCAAGCAAGGGCGCTTTATGGTGACGTCCCGCTGAGCGTCTGAACGGCACGATGATGCCGACATTTCGCCAGGCCCTGGGTGCCCCCCTCTCAGCGATTGCAAGCAATCGCTTGCCGGGCAGCGGACGAAGGCGCGGCCGCCTACGCCCTTGTTTCCGCGCCGGGGATTAGATGACGCTGGCCGGGACGTAGGCATACGCCTCACCCGACTTCACAAAACGCCCCACGCCGGGAAAAGGCAGGTGGGTGCCTGCGATCAGCAGATTGTCGGCCACGGCGCGATCAAACACTTTCCGGCGGGAGGCCGCGGCCTGACCGGTGTCCGTGTCAAACCCAAAGCCCACATCCGGCAGCGCCGTGTGCAGCACCGCAGAATGCAGCGTGTCGGCCACCATCAAAAGCTGGCTTTCGCCGCCGTCGATATGCACCAAGGCGTGGCCGGGTGTGTGGCCGGGGGACAGCTCCATCCGGAGGCCGGGGGCCACGTCCGCGCCATCTTGCACCGGGACCAGACGGTCGCCATAGGCGGCATAGACGCCTTGGGCCAGTTGGAACAATCCCTGCGCCTCCTCCGGGGCCTGCGCCATGATGCCCGCGTCGCCCCAGAAATCGAGCTCGGCTTGCGAGATTGCCACCTCGGCATTGGGGAAAACCGCCGCGCCACCGCTCAACATGCCGCCGATGTGGTCGGGATGGGCGTGGGTGACGATGATCATGTCCACATCCTCCGGCGTCACGCCCATGGCGTGCAGGCCTGAAAAGACGCGCCCGAAATTGGGGCCAAACATATCCAGATCACCGAGGCCCGCATCAATCAGGATGGTGCGGTCCGCGCTTTGCAACAGGAAGGCCGTGATCGGGGCAGGCAGGGCATCGCCCGTGATCCCACCTGCGGCAAGGGCTGCATCAATCGTGGCCGGATCATCGGCAAAGAACATGCCCTTTTGCAGCGGCCCCATCCCGTCAAAAAGCGCGGTCATGCGATAGCTGCCCACGGGCACGTCAAACAGTGCAGGCGCGCCCTTGGCGTGGCCATCGGCAAGCGCGGGCAGGCTGGTCGTGGTGAGAATGGCAGGGGCGGAAAGCGCGGCAAGGCCGAAACTGCGGCGGGTTAGGGAGGTCATGGCAGTGTCCTTTGTCAATATATTTCGTATACGAACTAATCTTACACGAAAAAACGAAAGTCAACCCTTTCGCGCGCGCAAGATACCGCCTATGTTGCCCAGCCATGGATCAGACCACGCCCATAGATCAGCTTGGCACTATGCTTTGCTTTAACATCCACGCGTTGCATCGCAGCTTCGGGCGGTACTATCAGGCTGCGTTTTCTGAAACCGGGCTGACCTATCCCAAATTCGTGATCCTTATGGCGCTGGACAGTGCAGGGCCGATGTCTGTTTCTGACCTGTCGGGCCATGCGGGGGTGGAGGCGAACACGCTTTCGCCCTTGCTGAAGAAAATGGCCACCTTCGGCGCGATCACCCGTGCGCGGGCCGAGGCAGATGAACGGCGGGTTGAGGTCGCGATCACACCCATGGGCCAAGAAATCCTCACGCGCGCGCGCGCCGTCATTGCCGAAGGTTTCGCCGAGTTGCAGATTGATCCCGATCGCATGGCAGATGTGCTCAGTTTCCTCAGTGAAGTGCGCGGCAAGGTGCAAAAGGCCGATCCCCCCAAGCTCAGTTTTGATGGTCTGACCTGAGACGCGTCAGAGTTCCGTGTGCAGCCGGTAGCCTTTGTGAAACACCAGCCGGACAGAGGTGATCACCTGGTCCTGCGCCCGCGTCGTCCTGTCCAGCACGAAAAGCGCATCGCCTTGCGCGCATCCAAGCGTCTGCGCCAGATCAGCGGTGGCCACCGTGGCGGAAAAGGCAAACCCACCGCCGTCAAACGGCACTTCGCGCACAAGCCATTCATTGGGGTTCAGCGTATCAAACCGTTCGTCTCGCGCCTGTGGAACAGCGGCCAGGTTGATCCAACGATCCTCGAACACATAGGGCGCGCCGTTCGACATATAGAGCGTTTCAAGATGCAAATGCGCGTCGCCATCCCGCGTTTGCAGCCGGGCGCGCATGTCAGGGGGCGGGGCCGCGATATTGCGGCGCAGGGGCAGGTAGTCAAATGCCCCGCCTTTGCCTTCGATCTCTTCCCGGATGATCGGGATTTCCAACCGCACCTGCCGCACAGGGTTGAGTGCGACGCGCGTGCCCGCCCGGCGTTTGCGTTCCAGGATACCTGTGTCGGCCAGCCCTCGCAAAGCGCGGTTCATGGTGGATCGGGCGCATCCAAACTCCGCCGCCAGATCCGCCTCATGGGGGATGAAGTCACCGGGTTTCCAATCGCGCGCCTGAATGCGGCGGCGGATTTCCTGCTGCACAGTCATCCATGAATTTGCCCGCTCAGTTGTCATAAATCTGCCCTCAGGTCTCGCAACGCGGCCTTATAGGCGCGGGTGTTCGTCTCTTTTTTGATATGCCGCCCTTCGCGGACCATATGCCGCCCCGCCGACCACACATCCCGCACCATGCGGTCATCGCCTGCAAATATATAGGTGTCGAGCAACGTATCCCCACACAGCCCGTCAAGATCGGGATGCGCGCCGTCCAGCGCCATCAAATCAGCCTCATACCCCACCGCGATCTGGCCGGTCTTGCGCCCCGCCGACAGCGCCCCGCCGCTCAGCACGGCCTCAAGCAAGCGCCGCCCGGTGGAGTGGTCCGGCGTGGCAAGGGCGGCGCGGCTGTGATCGCGCAGCCGTTGCGAATGTTCCAGCACGCGCAGCTCCTCAGACAGGGAAATGCGGATATTGCTGTCCGACCCGATGGAGATGCGACCGCCATGATCCAGCCAGTTGACCCCGTCAAAGATGCCATCGCCCAGATTGGATTCCGTGATCGGGCACAGCCCGGCCACCGCGCCGAAACGCGCCAGCCCCCGTGTTTCATGGGGCTGCATCTGCGTGCAGTGAATGAATGTCATGCGCGCGTCCGGTTCCAGGGTGTCCAGCACCCACTCCACTGGCCGCTGCCCGAGGACCTGATGCACCTCCTCCACCTCGGCCTTTTGTTCGGCCAGATGCATGTGAAACGGGCCGTCTGTCAGCGCCAACAACTGGGGCAGGGCAGCAGCGTCCACCGCACGCAGGCTATGAGGGGCCACGCCCATGCGACAATCATCAGGCAACCCGGCCACGGCCCGCGCCGCGCCCTCGTGCAGCCTGGCGAACTGATCGAGGTCAGTGCCAAAACGCATTTGCCCACCCGTGAGCGGGCGTTGATCCAGCCCGCCATATTGATACTGCACCGGCAGCAATGTCAGCCCGATCCCGGTTTCTGCGGCGGCTTGGGCCACACGCTGTGACAGCTCTGACAGAGTGTCATATGGCACGCCGCCCGGCTGGTGATGGACGTAGTGAAATTCCACATTGGTGGCAAAACCTGCCTCCAGCATTTCCATCTGAACAAACGCGGTGATCGCCTCCACATGTTCGGGCGTCAGACGGTCCAAGAAACGGTACATCAACCGCCGCCATGTCCAGAAACTGTCGCGCGGATCGGGCCCGCGCTGTTCGGTCAACCCGGCCATGGCGCGTTGAAAGGCGTGGCTATGGGCGTTGACCGGCGCAGGCAAAAGCGTGGCCACGCGGTGGGCCTCTGGTGCGTGCGGGCCCTGACCGACATGCGCGATCCGCCCATCCACGCCGATCTGCACCAAAACATCATTTTGCCAGCCATCCGCCGTCAGCGCGCGGTCTGCGTGGATTTTTGTCATGGCGACCCCATTGACGAAAATATGTACGTACATATACAAAATAGAGGAACGCTTAACAAGGTGATTCATGCTGCTTACCCATGCCAGGATCAACGGCCAAACCGCCGCGATTGCGATGCGCGATGGGCTGATTGCGTGGGTGGGCCCGGTGGCAGATGTGCCCGACGCCTATCGCCAAGGTGACGTCTTGGATCTGGACGGGCGCTGCGTCACGCCCGGCCTGATTGATTGCCACACTCATATTGTTCATGGCGGCCACCGTGCGCGGGAATTCGAACAGCGGCTGGAAGGCGCAAGTTACGAGGAGATCGCGCGCGCCGGGGGTGGCATCATCTCAACCGTGGAGGCGACGCGCGCGGCCAGCGAAGATGCGTTGCTAGAGACCGCGCTGCCCCGCGTGGATGCGCTGATTGCTGAGGGCGTCACAACCATTGAGGTCAAATCTGGCTACGGGCTGGATCACGACACAGAGCTGCGCATGGTGCGTGCCGCCCGCCGCATCGCTGAGGTCCGTGCGATTGGCGTGGCCACCAGTTTTCTGGGCGCGCATTCGGTGCCGAAAGGGGCCAGCGCGGATGCCTATATTGATGAGGTTTGCATCCCGGCCCTGCAAACCGCCCATGCAGAAGGTCTGGTGGATGCCGTGGACGGATTTTGTGAAGGGATCGCCTTCACGCCCGCACAAATCCAGCGCGTGTTTGCCGCCGCGCACGACCTGGGACTTCCGGTCAAACTTCACGCCGAACAGCTTAGCCGGTCTGGCGGTGTCGAACTTGCCGCCCGGTTCGGGGCGCTGTCGGCTGATCACGTGGAATATGCCAGTGACACAGATGCCCGCGCTATGGCGGATGCAGGCAGCGTGGCCGTGCTCTTGCCCGGGGCGTTCTACACGCTGCGGGAGACGCAAATTCCGCCGATAGACGCGTTTCGCCGCCACGGTGTGCCCATGGCACTGGCCAGCGATTGCAACCCGGGGTCGTCGCCTATGACCTCTCTGCTTTTGACCATGAATATGGGCGCGACGCTCTTTCGTATGACGCCGACGGAGTGCCTATCCGGCGTGACGCAACACGCGGCCCGCGCCCTTGGGTTGCCGGATCGGGGTGAGATCCGCGCGGGCCTGCGCGCCGATCTGGCGATCTGGGATGTGGAAGACACATCCGAGCTGACCTACCGCATCGGGTTCAACCCGCTATGGAAACGCATGTTTGCAGGTGACGTCACATGATGGATCTGACCCCCGGTGCGGTCACGCTGACCCAATTGGAAACGATCTGGCGCGAAGGGCAAGCCGCGCGCTTGGTGCCGGAAGTGTGGGCGCAGATAGAGGAGGCCGCGCAGGTGGTGGCGCAGGCCGCCGCCGGGGACGCACCGGTTTACGGCGTGAACACGGGCTTTGGCAAACTGGCCTCCGTGCGCATTGATGCAGGCGACACTGAGGCGCTGCAACGCAACTTGATCCTCAGCCATTGCTGCGGCGTTGGCGCGCCGCTCGATATCGCCACGACCCGCCTGATGATGGTGTTGAAGCTGATCTCGGTCGGGCGCGGCGCGTCTGGTGTGCGGTGGGACACGATTGCGCTGTTGCAGGCCTGTCTGGACAAAGGCGTCACACCCGTTGTTCCGGATCAGGGATCGGTCGGCGCCTCAGGCGATCTGGCCCCGCTTGCGCATATGTCCGCCACATTGATCGGGGCAGGGGAGGCGGTGTTTGACGGTGAAACGCTGCCCTCGGAGGAGGCACTTGCCCGCGCGGGCCTCACCCCGGTCACGCTTGGGCCCAAGGAGGGGCTTGGCCTGATCAACGGCACCCAGTTTTCAACTGCCTGTGCACTGGTGGGCTACTTCACCGCGCTCAGCCATCTGGAAAACGCGGTGGCCATATCGTGTTTGTCCACCGATGCCATCATGGGGTCCACCGCGCCACTGAACCCCGCGATCCACGCGTTGCGCGGCCATGCAGGCCAGATGGATGTGGCCGCGGCGATGCGCGATGTCATGGCCGGGTCGGAAATCCGCGAAAGTCACCGCGAAGGCGACACCCGCGTGCAGGACCCGTATTGCATCCGCTGCCAGCCGCAGGTGACAGGGGCCGCGCTGGACCTTTTGCGCTTTGCCGGCACCACGTTGGAGGTGGAGGCAAACGCCGTCTCCGACAACCCGCTTGTCCTGACCGACACGGGCGACATTGTATCCGGCGGCAATTTCCATGCCGAACCCGTGGCCTTTGCCGCCGATCAGATCGCCATGGCAATCTCAGAGGTGGGCGCGATTGCCCAACGCCGCGTGGCGCTGATGGTGGACCCCACGCTCAGCTTTGATCTGCCGCCGTTCCTGACGCCAGAGCCGGGGCTGAACTCCGGGCTGATGATCGCGGAAGTCACCACCGCCGCGCTCATGAGCGAAAACAAACACCTCGCCAATCCTTGCTCCACGGACAGCACGCCCACTTCTGCCAACCAAGAAGATCACGTGTCCATGGCTGCCCATGGTGCACGGCGGCTGATGCGAATGAACGACAACCTGTCCGTGATCCTGGCGGTGGAGGCGTTGTGTGCCGCCCAAGGCGTAGAATTCCGCGCGCCTCTGCGAACCAGCAAGCCGCTGCAAGACGTGATCAAAGCGTTGCGCGCTAAGGTCGATTCACTGGGGGAGGACCGCTTCATGGCCCGCGACATCGACGCCGCAACGACGCTTGTGCGAGACGGCGCGCTGACCCGCGCGGCAGGTGTGAGCTTGCGTCGGTGACGCCCGTTGAGATCACCCGCGGCGGCAGCCCTGTGATCCTGGGACTGCCCCATACGGGCACGTATCTGCCAGACGATATGCGTGCCAATCTGCGTGCCGATGCGCAGGATTTGCGCGACACCGATTGGCATGTCCATACGCTCTATGATGGTCTTCTGCCCGCGGCCACAACGGTGCGCGCCACCTTCCACCGCTACGTGATCGATGCCAATCGCGACCCAACAGGCAAAAGCCTTTATCCCGGGCAGAACACCACCGGTCTGGTGCCTGTCACGGATTTCGATGGCGCGCCGTTATGGCAGGTGGATCCGACGGAAGACGAAATCCACATCCGCCGCGCGGCTTTTCACGCACCCTATCATGCCGCGTTGACGGAAGAGATCGCCCGAATCAAAGCCATCCACGGCGTGGCGGTGCTTTATGATTGCCATTCCATCCGGTCCAACATCCCGCATCTTTTTGACGGCACGCTGCCCGATCTCAATATCGGCACCAATGACGGGCGCAGCTGCGCCAAGATGCTGTCCGACACGGTGGAGCGGATTTGCAGATCAAACCAAACCTACAGCACCGTGCTCAATGGCCGCTTCAAAGGTGGCTGGACCACGCGGCATTATGGTCGACCCGGGGCAGGGGTACACGCCATCCAGATGGAACTGGCCCAATCCACGCATCTGGTGTCGGAAGATCCACCCTTTGACTACGACCCTATCAAGGCCGCGGCTTTGCGTGAAACGCTGGCCCGCATTCTCAAGACGCTCGAAACCATGTCGCTTTCCCTGAGGACCCTGCCATGACCGATCCCCGCCACAATATCCGCGATGTCTTCCCGCCCACGGGGCCCCGGATCACCGCCAAGTCCTGGCAGGCAGAGGCCGCGATGCGGATGCTGATGAACAATCTGCACCCGGACGTGGCCGAAAACCCCCATGAACTGGTGGTCTATGGCGGCATCGGCCGCGCCGCCCGCACGTGGGAGGATTTTGATCGCATCGTTGCGGGATTGAAGGATCTGGAAGCCGATGAGACGCTGCTGGTGCAATCGGGCCGGCCCGTGGCCATCGTGAAAACCCATGCCGATGCCCCCCGCGTGCTGATCGCCAATTCCAACATCGTGCCTCATTGGGCCAATTGGGATCACTTCCACGAACTCGATCGCAAGGGGCTGATGATGTACGGGCAGATGACCGCCGGGTCGTGGATCTACATCGGCACGCAAGGCATCGTGCAAGGCACTTATGAGACCTTCGCGGAGGCCGGTCGCCAGCATTACGACGGTGACCTGACCGGTCGCTGGATCCTGACGGGCGGCCTGGGTGGCATGGGCGGCGCGCAGCCTTTGGCGGCGGTTTTTGCTGGCGCGTCCTGCCTTGCGGTTGAATGTAACCCCGACAGCATCGATTTTCGCCTGCGTACCAAATACCTCGACGAAAAAGCCGACACGCTGGATGAGGCGTTGGAAATGATCGCCCGCTGGACAGCCGCGGGGGAGGCGAAATCCGTGGGCCTTCTGGGTAACGCGGCAGACGTGTTCCGGGAAATCTATAATCGCGGCGTGCGGCCTGACATTGTGACCGATCAGACCTCTGCCCATGATCCGGTCAACGGCTACCTGCCGCAGGGTTGGACCATGGCGGAATGGCGCGACAAGCGCGAACGTGATCCCAAGGCGGTTGAGCACGCCGCCCGCGCCTCCATGAAGGCGCATGTGGCCGCGATGGTGGATTTCTGGAATGCAGGCGTTCCGACGCTGGATTATGGCAACAACATCCGGCAGGTCGCGCGCGAAGAAGGCTTGGAAAACGCGTTCGATTTCCCGGGCTTTGTGCCAGCTTACATTCGCCCGCTCTTCTGCAAGGGCATCGGGCCGTTCCGCTGGTGCGCGCTGTCGGGCGATCCGGAAGACATCTACAAAACCGATCAGGCGATGAAGGAGCTTTTCCCCGACAACACCCATCTGCACAACTGGCTCGACATGGCGCAGGAGCGTATCGCTTTTCAAGGCCTGCCCGCGCGCATCTGTTGGATCGGCTTGGGCGACCGGCATCGCGCGGGGCTCAAGTTCAACGAAATGGTGGCTTCCGGCGAATTGAAAGCGCCCGTGGTGATTGGGCGTGATCACCTTGACGCGGGCTCAGTTGCCTCCCCCAACCGGGAAACGGAGGCGATGCTCGATGGCTCAGATGCCGTCTCTGACTGGCCGCTATTGAACGCGCTTATGAACACCGCGAGCGGCGCCACATGGGTCAGCCTGCACCACGGCGGCGGGGTCGGCATGGGGTTTTCGCAGCACGCAGGGGTTGTGATCGTGGCCGACGGCACCCCGGAGGCCGCCGCGCGGCTGGAACGCGTGTTGTGGAACGATCCGGCCTCTGGCGTCTGGCGCCATGCCGATGCGGGCTACGACACAGCCCTCGGCTGTGCCCGTGACCACGGCCTGCGATTGCCGGCGCTTTTGGGTTAGATTTTAGGAAGAAATGGTGCCCCCACACGGACTCGAACCGCGGACCTACTGATTACAAATCAGTTGCTCTACCAGCTGAGCTATAGGGGCGCTGCCGAAGCGGCTGGCGCGATTTACCGCAGGGCAGGGGGAATGACAAGAGCTTCAAAACCACATGCTGTGCGAAATATTTTTTTCGCGGCGGGTGAATTGGGGGTTGGACAGGGCGTGGAAAAATCGCACCCTCAGCCCATGCGACAGGGCATGAGCGGGCAAATATGATCAGCATCTGGGGACGTGGGCTGTTGGTGGCCATGGCACTGGTCCTGTGCGTGGCGGGACCCCTTGGTGCTCAACAGCGCGTGGAAGAAGGCCTTGAAGTGACCACCTCTGGCGAGGCGTATCTCAAGGCGCTTCGGTTGCGCGGTGTTGATACGGATGTGGCCTATTACGACCCAACGCGCCCGCCGCCCGCCTTTGAAACCAACGCCACCCCTGACAAAGAGCGCGATCCCGTGGACATTGGCACCCGGCAGGTGTCCTTCACCGCCAACGTGATCGCCGTGGCCGTCCTTTTGGGCGTGATTTACCTGTTCATGCGCTACGGCGGGCAGTTTTCCGTGTCCCTGCGCGGCGATGAGGATGCCACCCGAGGCACCTCTGCCGGGCGGGTGACAGGGCAAGACGGCGCGCCCTTGCCCAGTGATCTTGACGCCATTGCCCGGATTTCCGATCGCCGCCTAGCGCTCGTGACACTTGCCCAAAGCGCCCTCATGCGTGCCATCACGCAGCAAGGGCTGTTCCTGCAAAAAAGCTGGACGGCGCGCGATGCCTTGCGCCGCTTGCCGCGCGACATGGCGCATCGTGACACGCTCAGCGATCTGATCGCAGCGGGGGAGCGGGTGCTTTTTGGCGGTCGCGACGTGCCGGAGGATGATTTTCAGGCCTATCTGACCCGCATCCGGCCTCTCTTCACACAGGCCGCGCCATGACGGATGGGGTGACCCAAACGCGCAATGGTCCCAAGACCGAGACGTTGATTTTTGGCGTGATCGTCGTCGTGGCCATCGCGCTGCTCATTTATCTTTCGGGTCAGCGCCAACAGGCGTTGCGCACGTCCCCTGTGGGGTTTGACGGGCTTCAGGTCTGGCTGACCAGTTCCGATCTGCCCGCGCAGAATTTCACCGGCGGCTGGGTGATGGACCCCGACAATGTCGATCTGCTGGTGATGCCGCTTTTTGACACCGCACTCGATGCACGCCGCGACCGGCCGGAGACCAAGGAAGACCTGCTGTTTCAACAAGATGAGGCCGATCAGCGGGCGAGCGTTCTGCGCGAAAAGGCCGGTGACCTGACAAGCCTCGTGGTTCTGCCCAAATGGCGCTCCGGCATGCGGCTGACGGGGCTGGGCCACCCCGCGCTTCTGGTGGAAGGCGAGCGGCTTGAGGGCGTGCTTGAAGATCTCACCGGGGAGGCGGTGCGCCTGGGCCGCGTGCCCGTGCCCTTCACCGATTTTGACTATCTGCGCGACACGGGCGAACGGCTGCGCGCGCGGCTTTACGTGGCCCAGGTCTTCGATAGCCCGGACTGTGAGCCCATCATTGGGCGGCGCGGGCAAATGATCCTGGGGTCTTGCCCGCTGGAGGGGTCGGACAAGCGCGTCATGATCCTCTCTGATCCTGATCTTTTCAACAATCACGGCCTGCGCCTTGGCGACAACGCAAACATCGCGCGTGCGTTCTTCGCGCCTTTTTCCGATGAAGGGCAAATTGTGATCGACTACTCGGATGGCAATTGGTTCCTGTCCCGGTCAGGCGGCACCACGCGGGATCGCACTTGGGCGGATCTCTTGCGGTTCTTTGAGCCGCCTTTCCTGGCCATGTGGCTCAGCGCGGGGTTGATCCTTGCGCTGCTTTTGTGGCGCGCGAGCCTGCGCTACGGCCCCGTGGCGGTGGAGCGCGCGGATATGAGCGCCTCCAAAGCCCAGGCCATTGCCGCGCAAGCCCGGCTGTCACGTCTCACCGGACAGGACGGCGCGCTTTTGACGGAATATGCCAGCGCGCGGCTGTCTTCCGTGGTGGTGCGGCTTTTTGGTCCGGCGCAAACCCGCGCGGGGCGGGATCGTGATCTGTTGCTGCGCCATTTGGGGCGGCACGACCCGCCACGCGCCGCCGCGCTCACATCGGTTTTGGAGACCATCGACAGGCTGCCGCCCGGGCTTTCCGCGCGGGATGCGATCACCCATGTCGATGCGCTTGAGGATATTCTGGAAGAGGTAACCCATGACACTTGAAACGCTGGGCGCCCGCGCCGACGATCTGAAATCGGAAATTGCCAAAACGGTGCAGGGCCAGGATGAGATCATCGAATTGCTGCTGGTCGCACTTTTCGCCCAAGGCCATGTGCTGCTGGAAGGTCCACCCGGCACGGCCAAAACGCTGCTGGCGCGGTCCTTTGCGTCGGCCATGGATCTGGAATTTGACCGCATTCAATTCACGCCTGACCTGATGCCGGGCGACGTGCTGGGGGCGTCGATTTTCAATTTCAAAACCAATGCGTTTGTCCTGACCAAGGGGCCTGTTTTCACGCAAGTCCTGCTGTCCGATGAAATCAACCGCGCACCGCCCAAAACGCAGGCTGCTCTTTTGCAGGCGATGAACGAACGCGTCGTCAGCATTGATGGTGAAGACTACGACCTGGGCCGCGAATTCTTCGTCATCGCCACCCAGAACCCGATTGAACAGCAAGGCACCTATCCGCTGCCCGAGGCGCAGCTTGATCGCTTCCTTTTCAAGCTAAACATCGAATTTCCCCCGGCGGATGTGGAGATGTCGATCCTGCAACGCCACGCCACGCAATCGCTCGACAGCCGGGCGGAGACGAAGGGCACGGCGAAGGTCCTCAACGCCAAGCAACTGTCTGAGAGCCGCGCGCTCATTGACAGCATCATCCTCGAAGATGAGATCCTCGATTACATCCTGCGTCTGGTTCGTGCGACGCGCGCGGATGCAGAAATTGCCTTTGGCGTCTCCACCCGCGCCGCCGACGCACTGGCCGGCGCCGCGCGGGCGATGGCCGCGTTGTCGGGCCGGGATTTTGCCATTCCGGACGATGTGAAAACGCTCTTCGTGCCCGCGATGCGCCACCGGATCGTGCTTGGCCCGGGGGCAGAGATTGAAGGCCGCGACGCCGATCAGGTGCTTGAAAACATCCTCAATCAGATCGAAGCGCCCCGGTAGGCGCGCGCGATGATACGCCCATCCCGCACCGCCCTGGCCCTCGGCCTTGCCGCGCTCTTGGCCAGCGTGCTGATCGCCGTGATCAGCCCGGCCACGCAAAGCATGGCCTTTGTGCTTTGGGCGCTTCTGGGGTTGGTGGGTGTGGCCGACATTGTCATGACCGGCCGTCGACGCAGCGAGTTGGTGTTCGATGTCCCGCCCGAGGTGTTCGTCGGCGAAACCGTCAATATCATCCTCATGATAAAACCCTGGCGAGAGGGGATGCGCGCCGAACTCGACTGGCCGCAAGGCCTGTCCGGCGATGGCGAAGTGACGTTTGACCGCTATGATAGCCATGCGGAGGTCATCATTCCCTGCCGTGCCGTCCGCCGTGGCACATGGACGATTGAACGCATCTGGCTTTACTGGCCCTCGCGCTTTGGCCTTTTCGAATACGTCCCGCGCATCGCGACCGAGATCACGGTGAAGGTCGTTCCCAATATCCGCCTTGTGCAATCGGGTCAGATTACCACCACAGTCAATTCTGCGCTTTACGGTGTGAAGGAAAACCGCGCCATCGGGGATGGGTCGGAATTTCACCAATTGCAGGATTTCGTGCGCGGTATGGATGTGAAGGCCATCGATTGGAAGCGCTCTGCCCGCAAGCGATCTTTGGTGGTCAAGGAATTGCGCGCGGAACGCAATCACCATGTCATCGTGGCGCTCGATAACGGCTACCTGATGCGCGAGGAAATCGCGGGCCTGCCCAAGATCGATCACGCCATCACAGCCGCACTTGCCACCGCATGGGCCGCGGCCATTGGGGGCGATCTGGTGGGGTTTTACGCCTATGATGTGCAGCCGTCGATTTTCGTCCGCCCTGAACCCGGCCGCACGGCTTTCGCCCGTTTGCGCAGTCAGACGGCGGAACTGGATTACGTCAGCCGCGAAACCAACCACACGCTGGCCATGGCGGGGCTGAATGCGCGTACACCCAAACGCTCGCTCATCATCATTTTCACGGATTTCGTCGATACCACCTCCGCCGAGTTGCTCATCGAAAACATCCGCGTCCTGACCAAACGCCACCTTGTCATCTTCGTCACCCTGCGCGACCCGGCGCTCGAGGAGATGGTGCATACTGCGCCCGAAAGCCTTGATAACGTCGCCACGCTCGTCGCCGCAGGGGCGTCTTTGCGCGAACGGCGTCTGGTGCTGGAAAAGCTTCACCGCCTTGGCGCCACCATCGTCGATGCCGAACCGGGGCAGGTGACATCCCGGCTCATTTCCACCTATCTCGAAATTAAAGCGCGGGAGCTGATTTGATGGACACGCTCACCATCCGCTCCGCGCGGTTCAGGGAAGAACGAGAGGCAGATTGGAAGCGCCTTGAGGCCCTGGTGCAAGAGGCCGAGGCGAAGGGCGTCACGGGCCTTAGCTTCATGCAAGCCCGCGATCTGGCCTCGCTCTACCGCCAAGCCACCACGTCACTTGCCATCGCGCGGGAAATCTCTCTCGACAAGGCCCTTCTGGCCTATCTGGAGGCGCTCACGGCCCGCGCCTATCTCAGCGTCTACGCCCCGCAGGAACGGCTGGGCGGCGTCTTCACCCGCTTTCTCAACACCAGCGCACCGCAGGCGATGCGGCGGTCATGGTTCTTCATCCTGCTGGGGTTCCTGTGCATGGGGCTGGGTGCGCTCTGCGGTTACCTGCTCTTCTTTGAGGATGCCGATTGGTACCACGTCTTTATGCCCGAAGGGCTGGCCGGGGGCAGGGGGCCGGGCAGTACGACTGAGTTTCTGCGCAGCGTGATCTATGATGATGATCCCGATGCCAACGGGCTGGGGGCCTTTGCCACCTACCTCTTTTCCCACAACACCCGCATCGCGATTTTCGTTTTCGGGTTGGGGGTTTTCCTGTGCATGCCCGCCATCGCGCTCATCTTCTACAACGGGCTGGTTTTCGGGGCGTTTGTCGCGCTGCACGTGGATCGCGGCCTGGGCTGGGACATCGCGGGCTGGCTGTCCATCCACGGGGTGACGGAATTGTCGGCCATCTGCATTGCCTGCGGGGCAGGGTTGCAATTGGGCTTTGCGGTGCTTTTCCCCGGTCAACGCACCCGCGCGTGGGCCTTGCGGGAGGCTGGGCGTGATGCCACCAAACTGGCCCTTGTCGCCGCGCTCATGCTGGTGGCTGCGGCCCTGCTGGAAGGGTTCGGGCGGCAGTTGGTGCAGGATATGAACACGCGGCTGATCATTGGCTGGGGCATCGGCGCGCTGTGGGTGGCGTGGTTCCTGCTCGGTGGGCGCGCATCTTCGCGGGTGCGGTCATGAAGCTTTTTCGCCGCAAGCCCAAACCGGACGGCCCGCCGCCGGGTCAATTGCTGCCCCCCGAAGGCGTGCCGATCCATCTTGGCATTGCGGGCGTGGGCGTGCGCATGGGGGCGCAGATTGTCGATCTGATCCTGACGCTTGCGGCGGGTATCGCGCTGCTTATCCTGCTGGCCACGCTCGACCTGACCACACCGTCCACATGGGGCGCGGTGGCCTCCATGCTCTTTTTCTTCACGCGGATCCCTTACTACGTCCTTGCGGAGATCGTGTGGAATGGCCAAACGCTGGGCAAGAAGCTGATGAAGATCAAGGTGGTGTCCCATGACGGCGCGTCGCTGACGACCCACGCGCTGGTGGTGCGCAACCTGATGAAAGAGGCCGAAGTGTTCCTGCCCGGCACGCTTCTGATCACGCTTGATGCGTCAGAGCCCGTCTACACGCTGATCGCCCTGGTCTGGATCATCGGCACGCTGATGGTGCCGCTGTGCAACAAACGCCGCCGCCGTTTGGGGGACCTGATTGCTGGCACCTACGTGATCCACTTGCCGCAACCTGTGCTTCTGGCCGATGTGGCGCGATACGCGCCTGCGCAGGCCAAGACGGAAGAATTCACCTTCCTGTCCCATCACCTTGATCACTACGGCGCCTTTGAGTTGCAAACGCTGGAGGATCTGTTGCGCGCGCAGGCCACTGGCACGCCGTATCAAACCTCCAAGACCTATGCAGAGACCTTGGGCAAGGTGGTTGAAAACATCCGTCGCCGGATTGATTACGCCGACAAGGTCACGCCCGAGGCCCGCGTGCGGTTTCTGCAAGCCTTCTATAATGCGCAACGTGCCTATCTCGAACAACGCCAGCTCTTTGGTGATCGGCGGTCCGACAAGCATTTCGATGCACAGGAAGACGAGAAAACGTCGCAATGAAGAGCCGCAGAATTTTGCAAAATTTTGCTCAAGAAAATTCGGATTTTCTTGGGCATTTTCTTGCAAGAAAATGCGGCTCCGCGACACACGATCCTGTTGACAAATGATGGATAATCTCGCGCAATAAGGCAGTGATCGCGTGTGAATTTCGCGCGAGAGCCAATAAAACGGGACAGAAAACAGGACACATATTCATGGCTGAAACGTCAACCTCGGCCCCGACCCAATCCTTGGGCGTGGGGGCACTTATTTCGGAAAGCTTTTCCATTCTTTTCAAAAACATCCCCGCGGTGATCATGATCGGCTTTTTGCCCATGCTGGCCAGCGCGGTCATTGGTGGAATGCTTCAGGGCTGGGATGCGATGCTGGGCACCGCGACGCCCACGTTTTCCTCCGGCGGGGAAATTTTTATGTTCATCCTCTCCATGGTGGTGCAGATGGGCATTTACGGCATCATGATCGCGATGCTGGTGCAGTTTGCCTATGACGTGAAACTGGGCCGCAGCGTGAATATTTCGCGCTATTTCGGTCCGGCGATGGCCGCGCTTGTGCCGGTTGTCGCGCTGACCATCGTGGTGACCATTCTCGTGGCCATCGGGTTTATCGCGCTCGTTGTACCGGGGCTTTGGCTGTATGCGGTTTTCAGCATCGTGGTGCCCATCATCGTGATCGAACGCGCGGGCTTTGGCGCGATGGGCCGCAGTGCCGCGCTGACCAAGGGATACCGTTGGCCCATCGTGGGGCTGCTGGCCGTGACGTGGATCTGCATGATCCTGATTGGGATGCTTTTCGGGGTGATCGTGGGCTTTGCCATCTACGGCCTCGGCACCAGCTTTGTCGGCGTTCTGGTGATGGTGCTGCTGATTTCCGTGATCAACGGTTTCACCTATTCGCTTTTCGGGATCGCCACATCCCTGATCTATGCCCGCCTGCGGGAGATCAAGGAAGGCGTGGGCGTGGACCAATTGGCGTCCGTCTTCGAATAAATCCGTAGGGCGGGGTTCACCCCGCCTTACCCCACCCTCGCATCTTGTTCCGCCGCGCGGCCCTTGCTACACCCGCCCCTGAGCAAAAAGGAAGCGGCCCATGCGCGCGGAAATCGAACAAACCGTCTCTGAAATTGAAAACTCGCTAGAGCTTTTGCACCAGCGACTGGCGTTCGCGCATCAGTTTCTGCGCTTTGGCCGGGTCATCCCACA
>JBCBAT010000028.1:0-44375 GCA_038532355.1 Pseudomonadota bacterium
GGGCGCGATGGCCGCCTTTGACGGGGCCGGGTCCACGCGACTGGCTGCATAAAAAGACAATGGACGCCGCGCCTGCCATGGTGCGGCGATGGATAAAACGCGCAGGCCACCCTCCCGGGTCTGCGCGTTTTCTGTTTCGCAACCGCGCTTGGGCGGGCCGTGAACGCGACCCTGTGGCACCGCGGCGCTAACGAATGACCGCCTGTTCGATCAAGGCCACCGCCCGGGCCACGGCCGTCGGGATATCCATCTCCGAGGTGTCCAGCAGCACCGCATCCTCCGCCGGTTTCATCGGCGCGGTGGCTCGCGCCGCATCACGGGCATCGCGGGCCTGCAGATCAGACATCACGCCCTCGACCGTCACATCATGGCCTTTGCCGGCCAATTCCTCAAACCGACGCTGCGCGCGCACCTCATCTGACGCGGTGACGTAAAGCTTCACCTCCGCCTCCGGGCAAATCACCGTCCCGATATCGCGGCCGTCCAGCACCGCACCGCCTGCCCGCCGGGCAAAAGCGCGCTGAAAATCCACCAAGGCGCGGCGCACATCTGGGTCTGCCGCCACCCGGCTGGCCGCTTGCGCCACATCGGGCGTGCGCAGATCATCGCCTTCTAGATCCTCGGTCCGCAAATGGCGCGCTGCCGCCACGGGGTTCTCACCCTGCAACACCCGCCGCCCCGTCGCGCGGTACAAAAGCCCTGTATCCAGATGTGCAAATCCGAAATGCGCCGCCACCGCCTTTGACAACGTGCCTTTGCCTGCCGCCGCAGGCCCGTCAATCGCCACTGTGATCTGCATGGGGGCCGCCTTTCCGCGCCATCTGCGCAAGTGAGAAAGGATTGGAGCGGGTAGCGGGAATCGAACCCGCAACTTAAGCTTGGGAAGCTCGCGTGATACCTTTTCACCATACCCGCCGCGCGGTCTTCCACATATTTTAGCCCGCCCAGACGGTCAAGCGCCGCGTCAATGAATTCGTGACTTTTGGCCGATCTCGTTTAAGACAGGAAAAGAAGTTTCTTTAGGTGAATAAACACGCATGCTGTCTGAATTTCTCGGGGCTGACCTCATCGCTCAGCTGACCCCGCCGCGGGTCTATGTCCACCTTGCCTTGCTGTTTTATGTGCTTGGCTTTCTGACCCGCGATGAATTGATCCTTCGGGCGCAAGTCCTTGCCGGAACACTCTTTTACATCCTCTATTACTACTTCATTTCCGATCTTCCCCTGTGGGAGGCGATCTGGGGATCGCTGGCGATTGCCGCGGCCAATATCTATTCCTCCTACATCATCATCTACGAACGCTCGACCTTTGGGATGACCACGTCCGAACGTGCGCTTTTTGCAAATTTCCACACCCTGCGCCCGGGTCATTTCCGCCGCATCATGAAGAAGGCAACACGCTGGCGCGTCGAAAAGGACACGGAACTGCTGACGCGCGATGTCGCGGTCGACAAACTCTATTTCGTCCATTCCGGTGAGGTGGAAATCCGACGCGGCGCCAAGGTGGCCACCCTCGAACAAGGGCATTTCCTGGGCGAGCTTGCGTTTCTCAAAGGCACGCCCGCCTCCGCCACAGTCACTGCCAAACCCGGCGCTGAGGTGATCATGTGGGATCAGGCGACGTTGAAGACGATCATGGACAAGTCCCCCACCATATCCAACGCGATCCTTGCGCTTTTCAATGAGGATCTGGCGACCAAGTTGCTGGCAAGCTGGCCGGAAGATAAAGTCGTCAAGACAGCCTGACGAGGCAGGGAATCGCGAGGGAACAGGATGAAGATCGCTGTGTTTGGGCTTGGGTCCATGGGCTATGGCATGGCCAAATCCTGTGTGGCAGCAGGGCTGCCCACTTACGGGTTTGACGTGGTCGCCGACAATGTCTCGCGCTTTACGGATGAGGGCGGCCAGACGGGCAATCTGTCCGACATCGCCCCTACTCTCTCTGCTGCGGTCGTGGTCGTTCTGAACGCCGCACAGGTCGAAGACGTGCTCTTTGGCGATGCAGGCGTTGTGCCTCACCTGCCCGACGGCGCGGTCGTGATGGCCTGTGCCACTGTCCCGCCAGACTTTGCCAAAGCGATGGAAGCCCGCTGCGCCACCCAAGGCGTGCTCTATCTGGATGCACCCATCTCCGGCGGGTCCGTGAAGGCGGGTTTGGGCCAGCTGGGCATTATGGCCTCCGGCAGCGCGGAGGCTTTCGCCGCAGCTCAGCCCATCCTTGATGCCACGGCAGAGACGGTCTTCAAACTGGGCGACGCCGCAGGCCCCGGATCGGCGATGAAAGCCGTCAACCAACTGCTTGCCGGTGTCCACATCGCCACCATGGCCGAGGCGCTGACCTTCGGCATGACCCAAGGCGTGGATCCGGCCACCTTCGCGCAGGTCATCACCAAATGCGCGGGCAATTCCTGGATGCTGGAAAACCGCGCGCCCCATATCGTGGCCGGTGATTACACACCCCATTCCCAGATCAATATCTGGCCCAAGGACCTTGGCATCGTGCTGGAGGCCGCTCAGGCCGCAGGGTTCGACGCCCCCATTACCAAAACCGCCCTCGCGCAGTATGCAAAGGCGGTGGACATGGGCCTGGGCCGCGAAGATGACGCCGCCGTGGCGAAGGTCTATGCCGCTGAGGCAGGCGTGACACTTCCGGAACCAAAATCATGAAACTGGGCTGCATCGGCGACGATTTCACCGGGTCCAGCGATCTGGCCAACACGCTGGCCAAACAGGGCATGCGGACGGTGCAATACACCGGCATTCCCAGCGCGTCCGCCGCACCGGATGTCGAGGCCGGCGTCATCGCCCTCAAGTCCCGCTCGATCCCGGTGCAGGACGCTGTCACCCAATCCCTCGCCGCGCTCGACTGGCTCCGCGCTCAGGGCTGCACACAGTTTTTCTTCAAATATTGCTCGACATTCGATTCCACGCCCGAAGGCAATATCGGGCCTGTCGCAGACGCGCTGGCCGATGCTCTGGGCGCTGACCAAGTGATCGTCTGCCCCGCCTTTCCGGGCACGGGGCGCTCGCTTTACCAAGGGCACCTTTTCGTCGCGGATCGCCTGCTCAATGAAAGCGGGATGGAGGCCCATCCCCTGACCCCGATGACAGATCCCGACCTGCGCCGCTGGCTGGCACTGCAGACACCGCACGCGGTCGGCCACATACCTGCACAAACTGTTTTTCAAGGTGCAGACGCGATCCGGGGCGCTTTAACCGCGCAGACAGCCCGCCACATCATCGTCGACGCCATCCGCGATGAAGATCTGACGGCTATTGGCAATGCTGCACGAGATCTCAAACTCATCACCGGCGGCTCCGGTGTCGCGCTCGGCCTGCCTGCCAATTTCGGCTGCACCCCGGGCGACCCGGATTGGCAGGGCCAGCCGGGCAAGGCATTGGCCCTCTCCGGTTCCTGCTCGAACGCCACGCGCGCGCAGGTGGCCCATCACGCCGCGACCCATACGGCACACGGCCTCACCGCCGCCGACATCATCGAAGGCCGCATCACAGCGCAAGACGCGCTCACCTGGGCGCTGGAGGCAGGCGACCTCCCCCTCATCTACACCTCCGCCGATCCCGCAACCGTCGCAGAGGTCCAAGCCCAATACGGCCGCGACAAAGCCGCAAGCGCCATTGAGGCCTTCTTCGCCGAGATCGCCCAACGCGCCATCCAGGCGGGCATCACCCGCATCATCACAGCCGGCGGCGAAACCTCCGGCGCAGTGGTCGAGGCCCTGAACCTCGGCCAGCTCACTATCGGCCCCGAGATTGACCCCGGCGTCCCTGCCCTGCGCGCCAACACGGGCCTCGTCGTCGCCCTCAAATCCGGGAACTTCGGCGCGGAAGATTTCTTCGAAAAAGCAGACAAGGTGCTGAGGACATGAGAGAGAGCAAACTCCGCGAAGAGATGTGCACGCGTGCTGCCTCGCTCTTTGATCGTGGCCTCACCCATGGCTCCACCGGCAACATCTCCGCCCGGACAGAGGATGGCGGGCTGCTCGTCTCCCCCACCGGCACCAGTTTCGGACGCCTTGATCCCGCCCGCCTCAGCCGCTTTGACGCGGGCGGCACACATGTGGGCGGCGATGCCCCCACCAAGGAAATGCCGCTTCACACCGCCTTCTATGACACTCGACCCGGCACCGGCGCGGTGGTGCATCTGCACTCCCCATACGCCATCGCATGGTCCATGACGCAGGGTCTCGACGCGGACAACTTCCTGCCCCCGCTCACGCCTTACGCGATCATGCTTCTGGGCCGTGTGAAATTGCTGCCCTTCTTCCTGCCCGGCGATGAGGCGATGGGCGAGGCCGTCCGCGCGCTTGGCGGAAAACGCTCCGCCGTGATGCTGGCAAGCCACGGATCGGTCGTTGCAGGCAAATCCGTGGCCTCCGCGTGCAACGCGATTGAGGAATTGGAGGCCACCGCGCGTCTCGCCATGATGATGCGCGACACGCCCACGACCATGCTGACCGACGCCCAAGTGCAAGCCCTGGTCACCAAGTTCAACGTGGACTGGGACGATTGACGCGCTTTTCGGCCAATCTGGGGTTCCTCTGGCAGGACCGCCCCCTGCCCGATGCCATCCGCGCCGCCAAGATGGCAGGTTTTGAGGCGGTGGAGATGCATTGGCCCTACAACACCCCCGCCGCCGACACCCTCGCTGCCCTGCGTGATACCGGCCTCCCGCTTCTGGGCCTCAACACAGTACGCGGAAAGCCCGGCGAAAATGGCCTCTCCGCCCTACCGGGTCGCGAAGCAGAGGCCCGCGCCGCCATAGATCAGGCCATCGCCTACGCTGATGCGGTGGGCGCAGACGCGATCCACGTCATGGCTGGTTTCGCCCAGGGATCGCAGGCACAAGCCACCTTTGAGGCCAATCTCCACTACGCCTGCGCCGCCACCGACCGCACCATCCTGATCGAGCCCCTCAACCGCCGCGACGCGCCGGGCTATTTCCTAGAAACCACGGACCACGCCTGCAGCATCATCGAGGCGCTCGCCCTGCCCAACCTCAAACTCATGTTCGATTGCTACCACGTGGGCCGCACAGAGGGCGACGTCATAAGCCGCCTCACCGACCTCCTACCACTCATCGGCCACATCCAATTCGCCTCCGTCCCCGACCGAGGCCCCCCGGATCGCGGAGAACTGAACTACCGCGCCATCTTCGACCATATCGCATCTCTAGGATGGCACCGCCCCCTCGGCGCCGAATACCGCCCGCCTCCGGATCAAAACATCGGTTGGATGGCAGCACTGAGATGATTGTATGACAGAGCGCCTTCGTCAGGCCCCGGTCTGGCGATCCCGATCTCATCTCAACGCGCTTTATCATGAAGCTCCGCCGTACAGTTAAGCTATGCGCCGCCGTCCACATTTCGCCAGGCCCTGGGTGGGGCCTGTCGAAGGCGCGGCGGGCTGCGCCCTTGATTCCGCGCCGAGTGCAAAGCCTCTAGACGGTCTCTTCCAACCCCGCGATCTGCATCAACGTCGCCACCACCGCATCCACCCCATCACCCGCCCGCAAGGACGTAAACACAAATGGCCGCCCGCCCCGCGCCACACCAGCATCCCGCTCCATCACCTCCAAAGACGCCCCCACATGCGGCGCCAGATCCGTCTTGTTGATCACCAGAATATCCGACCGCCGGATCGCAGGCCCGCCTTTGCGCGGGATCTCCTCCCCCGCGGCCACATCAATCACGTAGATCGTCACATCCGCCAGTTCCGGGCTGAACGTGGCCGACAGGTTATCGCCCCCGCTTTCAATCAGCACCAGGTCAAGATCGGCATGCCTCTGACACATCTCCGCCACCGCCGCCAGATTGATCGACGCATCCTCCCGAATGGCCGTATGCGGGCAGCCCCCGGTCTCCACCCCGATGATGCGATCCGATGGCAAAACCTGCATCCGCACCAGTGCCTCAGCATCCTCCTGCGTGTAGATATCGTTGGTGATCACGCCGATGGAAAACTGCGCCTTCAATCGCTCCGCCAAGCGCGCCGTCAACGTCGTCTTCCCCGCGCCCACCGGGCCACCAATGCCCACGCGCACGGGGCCATTCACCTGGCTCATGACTGAAACATCCTCGGCTCCTGCCCCTCATGGCGCATCGCGGCGATGTCTGAGAGAAACGCGTGGCTCTCCAAGTCATCCAAAGACGCGCCCCGCGTCGCCACGGCCACCGCTTCAATATCTCCCTGCAACGCCGCCAAAACGCGCTGCGCCTCTGTCTGCCCCAAGGGCATCAACCGCTGCGCCGCCGCCACCAAATTGCTCATCATCGCATGCAGGTAAAGCGGCACCGCCAGTTCCACATCCACACCCTGCCGCGCGCAGGCCGCGCCCACGGCAACAGGCAACACCGTGTCGGCCATATCCATCCCCCAAACCGCCCGCACAGTGCGCGCAAAGGCCGCCCCCTGCCGCTCTGCCTCCATCCGCCGCTCAGCGGCAGGCGCATAGGCCAAAGCCAAGGCATTCAACGCGCCAAGATCCTCCGCCCCGGCCCCAAGCCGCAGCCAAATCGCATCACACCGCCCCGACCCGGCCAGCAGCACATCGCGCAACCACGCCTCCAACCCCGGCCCATCCTTGACCCAACCCTCGGCCACCGCCGCCTCCAGCCCGTGGGAATAGGCGAACGCCCCCACCGGAAAACTGGGCGACAGCCACTGCGTCAGCGTGATCAGATGGGGATCAATGGGCATGGGCCGTGGCCCCGTGATCATGAGAATGCGTGCGCCCATGCCCATAAGCCCCACCTTCGGGCGTGAACGGCGCTTCCACCTCTTCCACCCTGGCACAAAGCGTCTCAAGCATATGCCGGATCACCGGATCATTCTGGATGAACAACGCGCCATCGCCCACCTGGCACGGCGTGTGCCGGTTCCCTATGTGCCAGGCAAGCCGCGCCAGATCATCGCCAGTGACGCGCAACAGCGCCTCTGTCGCGGCCAGCACCTCAACCTCCGCGCCATCTTCGGTGATCAACCGCCCGCCGTGATCCAGCGATGTGACCTGCGCCAAGTTGACCAAAAGCCGCGCGCCCGACATCGTGACCACCGTCTTGCGCCGAAGAAACCGCGCGTCATAGGTCAACTCAACCCGGTCCACGGCCGCGCCATGCCCATGATCGCGATATGTCAGCGCCGTCAGCATGGCCTAATTCACCGCGTTCACAGCGATGTAGCTGTAGGTGTCCGTCCCGTCAGAGGCTTCGGTTTTCACCAGAAGTCCAACGCCTAATTCGGGTAGGTAATCGTAGAATTCCTTGTAGGTGTCATCATCGTTGAACTGGATCACCACTTCGAAACTGTCATACGAGCACCCGGCGATCACCGTGGTTTCCATCGGCCCTGCCACGGCCTGCCCACCCCCGGGCGTGCGGTTCCGCCAAGAGGCATCGGGCTGCGGCACCTGCCATTGCAGCAGATCAGAGGACGAGGCGTAATCCTCCCGCTCGGCCATCAAAGGCAGACCCGATTCCATAGGGATCACCGATTGCAGGTAAAGCCCGCGATACAACTCCATCAGAGACCCGTCGCCATCGGAGAAAGTCACCGTCAAGGTCACCCAATCGGGGCGCAATTGCTTGTGCACCTCCACATCGCCATCCGCCGTGCGAAATTCGATGCCACGGCCAAGGTCATCGGCGGTGGGGCAGGCGAAAGCGGGCAATGCAGCAAAGCAGGCGAGCGAAAAAATTGCCGTCTTCAACATGTCAGATCATCCTATCATTAAGCTACCCGGCGCGGAATCAAGGGCGCAGCCCGCCGCGCCTTCGTCAGGCCGTCCCCACGGCATGGCGAAACGATGACACCGGCGCGTAGCTTCTAAAACGTCCGGGAAACCAATCATAAAGCACCGCAGTCCGAAACACGGATCGCCACGCCACGGCCTGTCGAAGGCGCGTTCTGTCGTCCATGGTTCCTTGTTTCACCCCGATGAAAAAGCGTCAAAACAAAAAATACCGCTGCGCCATCGGCAATTCCTCCGCCGGTTGACAGGTCAGCAATTCCCCATCCGCGCGCACCTCATAGGTCTCCGGGTTGACCTCCACCTCCGGCGTGGCATCGTTCAGCTTGAGATCCTTCTTCCCGATCCCCCGCGTGTTCTTAACCGCAAGCGTGGTCTTCGCCAGCCCCAGCGCCTCACCCACGCCCTCCGCAGCTGCCGCCTCAGACACGAAACACACGGCAGATTGCTCAACCGATCGCCCATAGGCCCCAAACATCGGCCGCGAATACACCGGCTGCGGCGTCGGGATCGACGCGTTGGGATCCCCCATCTGCGCACAGGCAATCGTCCCACCCAGCAAAACCATCTCCGGCTTCACGCCGAAAAACGCAGGGTTCCACAGACACAGATCCGCCCGCTTGCCCACCTCGATAGAACCAATATGCTCGCTCACCCCATGCGCAATCGCCGGGTTGATCGTGTATTTCGCCACGTAGCGCCGCGCGCGGGCATTGTCATTCTCACCGGTCTCTTCCGGCAACCGCCCCCGCTGTTTTTTCATTTTATCAGCGGTTTGCCAGGTGCGAATGATCACCTCCCCCACGCGCCCCATCGCCTGACTGTCCGACGCAATGATGCTAAACGCACCCATGTCATGCAGGATGTCTTCAGCCGCAATCGTCTCCCGCCGGATCCGGCTTTCGGCGAAGGCTATATCCTCCGGGATCGACTTATCTAGGTGGTGACAGACCATGAGCATATCCAAATGCTCCTCAATCGTGTTCACCGTGAAAGGCCGCGTCGGGTTGGTCGAGGACGGCAACACATGCTCCTCCCCGCAAATCTTGATGATATCCGGCGCATGCCCCCCGCCCGCGCCTTCGGTATGGAAGGCATGAATGGTCCGCCCCTTCATGGCCGCCACCGTATTCTCCACAAACCCGCTTTCATTCAGCGTATCGGTATGGATCATCACCTGCACATCCATGGCATCGGCGACCGTCAGACAGCAATCAATCGCCCCCGGCGTCGTGCCCCAATCTTCATGCAGCTTCAACGCACATGCCCCCGCCTTCACCTGCTCCTCAATCGCGGCAGGAAGTGACGCATTCCCCTTCCCCGCAAAGGCCAGATTCATCGGAAACGCATCCGCCGCCTGCAACATCCGCCCAATATGCCAAGGCCCGGGCGTGCAGGTTGTGGCGAGCGTCCCATGCGCCGGCCCCGTGCCACCCCCAAGCATCGTCGTCAGCCCCGAATGCAACGCATCCTCAATCTGTTGCGGACAAATGAAGTGAATATGGCTGTCAAACCCGCCCGCGGTCAGAATGCGGCCTTCCCCCGCAATCGCCTCCGTCCCCGGCCCCACGATGATATCGACACGGGGTTGCGTATCCGGGTTCCCCGCCTTGCCAATCCCGGCAATTGCCCCGTCCTTCAACCCAATATCGGCCTTAAAAATCCCGGTATGATCCAGCACGAGCGCATTGGTGATGACCGTATCCACCGCCCCCTCGGCCCGCGTCACCTGAGACTGCCCCATCCCATCCCGGATGACCTTGCCACCGCCAAACTTCACCTCTTCGCCGTAAAGCATCGCGTTCCCGCCCGACCCGTCCGAGGTCGCCGCCCCCGCCCGCTCAGCAATCAAATCCCGCTCCACCTCGATGATCAGATCGGTATCGGCGAGCCGAACTTTATCCCCCACCGTGGGCCCAAACATCGCCGCATAGTCAGACTTCTTGATTGTCGCTGGCATCAGCCCACCCTCGTTTCAATTCTCATAAATCAGGCGCAGCCCTTGCGTGCGCTCTTCGGTCAACCGGGTCAGGCAGCCCACAAAAATCAGTGGCGCAATACTCCCACCCGCATAGGGGGCGGCTTCCACATGACAGGCCGCATCCCGATAGGGGATCCAAAGCCGCTGCGCCGCGCGCAAATCGGCGGCAAACCCGCCGCGCTCCGCCGCCGCCATCGCGCGGCCATAAACGGCGTTCAATTCCGCATCCGCCAGCTGAAACTCCGCCGAGCCACAGGCCGCCATGTCCGCCGTTGTGCCTGAACAGTCCTGCGCTTGAGCCATCGCCGGAACAAGACCCGCCGCCAATACAATCGCCGCGCAACGCATCACAAATCCCCCATCACACGCTGGTTAAACCCAAACACCCGCCGCGCGCCGGAGATCGGGATCAACGCCACCTCCCGCCGCTGCCCCGGCTCAAACCGCACGGCCGTCCCCGCCGCGATGTTCAGCCGCCGCCCGTGCGCTGCCTCCCGATCAAATTCCAAAGCCGGGTTCGTCTCCGCAAAATGATAATGCGACCCCACCTGCACCGGCCGGTCGCCCGTATTGGCCACCATCACCGTCACAGCCTCCGCGCCCGCATTCAGGGTGATCTCGCCGTCGGCTACAAACATCTCTCCGGGTATCATCGCGCTGCCCCTCCTTCTTTTGGGCCAAAAATACTCATGCTCATCTGATCGGATTATGCACCGTCACCAGTTTTGTGCCGTCCGGAAACGTCGCCTCCACCTGCACTTCGTGGATCATCTCCGGCACGCCTTCCATGCATTGCTCAGCGGTGATCACCTGCGCCCCCGCCTGCATCATATCCGCCACGGACCGCCCATCGCGCGCGCCCTCCACCACGGCATCGGTAATCAGCGCAATCGCTTCCGGGTGATTGAGCTTCACCCCCCGCGCCAGCCGCTTCCTCGCCACTTCTGCAGCCATCGCCACCAGCAATTTGTCTTTCTCTCTGGGTGTCAGGTTCATCTACAGCCTCCAGGATGTGGGCAGGGTATTGTCGGTCAGCCGGTCCAGCACCGGCAGCAGGGACTGGCGCAGCGCAAAGCCATCGGGGCTGAGCATCCGCAGCACCATCACATCATCATGCAAAAGCGACGCGCCCGCCATCGCGGGCAAATCCGGCACAATCGCCGCGTGATGATGGGCGGCATCGGGCGCAATATAGACCAGGGTCGCCATCGCCCCGGCGCCGCGCGCCACAGCAGACCGGGCCAGCAGGTCGTCCATATCGCCACGCAGCCGCGTGGCGTCCCGGTGAAGTGGCACGCCCGCGCGATCCACGGCAATGCGATCGACAAACCGGATGTCCCGCAACGCCTCCCCCATCAGCGCGCGGCCGAAGATCACCGGCTCCACCAGCAACGCCCGTGCGCCCGGGGCCAGATCGCAGGTCAAACGCCGCTCCAGTTTCGCGCCGTCAAACAGGATCAATTCCTGCGGCAGCCAGAACATCTCTGCCCCTTCAGCCACTATCAACCGCGTTTCAACCCGCGCCGTGCCATCAGCGGCGCGATAGGCCCGTTCAGCGGCTTGCGTGGTGACCGAGGCACGCGCGCCCGGCTCCAACCCGACATCCACCGTTATCCTGTCGCCGCTGGTCAACCCGCCCGCCGAATTGATCACGATGGCATCCAGCCGCGCCCCCCCGCGCGAAAACAAAACCTTCAGACATCCCAACATCCGCAGATCAGACAGCACGCTCTTGCCCGCCTTCTGCCTGACGGTGATCAGCCCCTCACCTTGCGCACGGGGCACTGCCTCCGCCATCGATGCCTGCGATATTGAGTGTTGATCGAGGATAAGCCACGTCCTTTATGGTGCTGCCGGACCCTGTCAAACAGCGCCGGAGGTGGCCAGATTAAAGCACGAGTTTCCCGCAGGTCAAAATCCATCAGCCTATTTTTTGAGCAATCGACCGGAGGCGACCCCTCGCCAAACCCGCGCCAAACCCGCGCGATGACGCGCCAACACCCGCAATCGCCCGGCTTTTTGAACGGCGTTCACAACCATTATCAACCCCGTTCACACAAACGAAAAAATGACGGTCTGCGACCCGATTTTGCCGTTCTTTTGCTTTTGAAAAACCCCATGCACGCTATGCTCTGACGCAATAGGTTTAAGCGCGAAGGTACCTAGGCCCATGTCCAGCGATCCTCTTGTTGTCTTCACGCCTTCGGGCAAACGCGGTCATTTCCCGGTGGGCACCCCTGTACTGACCGCCGCGCGGCAATTGGGCGTGGACCTCGACAGCGTCTGCGGCGGGCGCGGGATTTGTTCCAAATGCCAGATCACGCCGTCCTATGGCGAATTTCCCAAGCACGGTGTGACGGTCGCCGATGACGCGCTCACCGCATGGAACGAGGTGGAAGAACGTTACGACAGCAAGCGGGGCCTGAAGCCAGGCCGGCGCCTAGGCTGTCAGGCGCAGGTGATGGGCGATATCGTGATCGACGTGCCGCCCGAAAGTCAGGTGCATAAGCAGGTGGTGCGCAAGGCGGCCTCCGCCCGGATCATTGAAATGGACGCGGCGACAAAGCTTTACACCGTGACGGTGGAAGAGCCGGATATGCACGAACCCTCCGGTGATTTGGAACGGCTAGAAGCCGCGCTGAAGGCGCAAGGCATGGAGGACATGCTGCTGCCGGAGGTGTCTTTGTTGGGCAAACTGCAAACCGTCCTGCGCAAGGGCAAATTCACCGTCACCGTGGCCATCAACAAATCCCACCAGGACCGCGTGGCGCGAGTGTTGGAGATTTGGCCGGGTGAATATGACGGCGGCATCTACGGGCTGGCGATTGACCTTGGCTCAACCACTGTGGCCGCGCATTTGACGGATCTCAAAACGGGCGAGGTCGTGGCCTCCTCCGGCATCATGAACCCGCAAATCCGCTTTGGCGAAGACCTGATGAGCCGGGTGTCCTATGCCATGATGAACCCGGGTGGTGATCTGGAAATGACCCGCGCGGTGCGCGACGCGATCAACACGCTGGCCGAAGAAATTGCCAAGGAGGCCGGGATCACACCCGACCTGATCATGGAAACGGTCTTTGTCTGCAACCCCGTGATGCATCACCTGCTGCTTGGGATTGACCCGGTGGAACTGGGCCAAGCGCCCTTCGCGCTGGCCACCTCCGAGAGTATGACAATTGACGCCCGTGATCTGGGGCTTGGCGCGCTCAATCCCCGCGCGCGGGTCTACATTCTGCCCTGCATCGCGGGCCATGTAGGGGCGGATGCCGCCGCCGTCGCGCTGTCTGAAGAGCCGGGCAAATCGCTCGATCTGGCGCTGATCGTCGATGTGGGCACGAACGCCGAAATCTTGCTGGGCGACCGGTCACGCGTGCTGGCCTGTTCTTCGCCCACCGGGCCTGCCTTCGAAGGCGCGCAAATCTCCAGCGGGCAGCGCGCGGCGCCGGGCGCGATTGAGGCCATTCGCATTGACCCCGAAACCAAAACCCCGCGCTACCGCGTGATTGGGTCGGACAAATGGTCTGATGAGGAAGGGTTCGATGATGATATCGCAGGCACCGGGATCACCGGCATCTGCGGGTCCGGCATTATTGAGGCGGTGGCAGAGCTGCGCATCGCCGGGCTGATGGATGAAAGCGGGCTCATTGGGTCGGCGGAACAAACCGGCACCTACCGCTGTGAACCTGATGGGCGGACGCATTCTTACCTGATCTATGATGGCACGGCCTCTGGCGGCCCTCGTGTGACCGTGACGCAGGGGGACATTCGCGCCATCCAACTGGCCAAATCGGCGCTTTATGCGGGCGCGCGGCTTTTGATGGATGAACGCGGCGTGGACAAGGTGGATCGCGTGGTGCTGGCCGGCGCGTTTGGCGCGCATATCTCCGCCAAGCACGCGATGGTGCTGGGCATGATCCCCGATGTGCCGCTGGACCGCGTGACAAGCGCGGGCAACGCCGCGGGCACGGGCGCGCGATTGGCGCTTTGCAATGTCGGCGCGCGAGCTGAGATTGAGAAAGTCGTGCGCCAGATCACCAAGGTGGAAACCGCGATTGAGCCCAAATTCCAGGAACATTTCGTTAACGCCAACGCCATCCCGCACAAGACCGACCCGTTCCCTGAGCTGAGCCAGGTCGTGGACCTGCCGCGGGTCAGCTTCAACACCGGCGGGCGCGGTGAGGGCGAAGGTGACGGTGGCCGCAAGCGACGCAGACGACGGGCCTGAGACCGGCCGCAGCCTAAAGACGTCTCACATCAATGGTCTGCTCGTGCCGCATCGTACCGGCCAGTGGCGGGCGCACCAGATGCACAGTCCGCCCTTGACCCTCCGACGCCGCCCGCGCAGTCTGCGCCCATGTTCCCGATCCGCGATCACAACCCCTCTGGCCGCACGCCTTTCGTCACCTACGCGCTGCTCATTGCCAATATCGGGATTTTCCTCGCCTATTGGCCCGCCTACACAGATGACCGCGCGCTTTATGCGTTCTTTATAGAATGGGGCATGGTCCCCGGCGCGATCACCTCCGGCGTGCGCGAACATACCATCTTCACCTCCATGTTCCTGCATGGCGGCTGGATGCACCTGGCCGGTAACATGCTGTTTTTATGGATTTTTGGCGACAATATCGAAGACAAGATGGGTCATGTGAAATACCTCATCTTCTACCTGGCCTGCGGGGTTGGCGCAGCGCTGATCCACGTGGCCGCCGCCCCCTATTCGACCGTGCCCACCGTTGGCGCCTCGGGGGCCATCGCGGGCGTGATGGGCGGCTACCTGCTGCTCTTCCCCAAGGCCCGCGTCGACGTTTTCGTCTTCTTCATCGTCTTCTTCCGCATCTTCCCGATCCCCGCCTGGATCACGCTATTCGTCTGGTTGGCGCTCCAGTTTTTCGGCGGCTTTGCGAACCCCAATCCCGATGGCGGCGGCGTGGCCTATTGGGCCCATATCGGCGGCTTTGCGGTGGGCATCCTGCTGACGCTGCCCCTGTTCCTGCGCCTCGGCGGCACGGCCTTTTGGGAGGCCACGCAGGGCACACCACCCCACCCGGAGGCAAAGTACAAATACGTCCGAACCACGATCCCCCGCGTCACGCGACGGTAGTTCAGCCTCGGATCACCTTGGCAAATTTCTCAAAGATCGCCTCATTGGCGCACAGCACATCGCCTGTCTCCACGACAGACCCCTCACCGGTGACCGTCTCAATCAGCCCCCCGGCTTCCGTCACGATGATCTCTCCGGCAGCCACATCCCACGCGTTGAGGCTGCGTTCCCAAAACCCCTCGTAACGCCCCGCCGCCACATAGGCCATATCCAGCGCTGCCGATCCCCAGCGCCGCACCCCGGCGCACGCAGGCATCAACCGCGCCAGATCCGCGAGGGTCGCAGGCAGGTCCCGATTGCCCGCAAAGGGCACACCCGTGGCAAAAATCGCCTCGATCATCTTGCTCCGCGCCGACACGCGCAACCGGCTTTCATTCAGCCAAGCGCCCTCACCCTTTTCGGCCCAGAACAGTTCATCCTTGGCGGCATCATAAATCACGCCCGCCACGACCTTGCCCTTGTGTTCCAAACCAATAGACACCGCCCAATGGGGCAGGCCATGCAGGAAATTCGTCGTCCCATCCAGCGGATCCACGATCCAGCGCCGCGTGGGATCTTCGCCATCCTCACCGCCGCCTTCCTCGCCCAGCCAACCGTATGTGGGCCGCGCCCCCATCAGTTCCTCTTTCAGGATCTCCTCGGCGGCCATATCGGCGCGGCTCACAAAATCGCCCGGCCCCTTCATGGTGGTCTGCAGGTTCTCCACCTCGCGGAAATCCTTCACCAGCGACCGCCCTGCCTTGCGCGCGGCCTTGATCATGATGTTCACATTGGCGCTGCCATGCATGGTCGGGTCTCCTTCGGGTTCAAGCCGCGCCTATACGCCCGCGCGAGACGGCCCGCAAGGGCGGACAAACCGCTCAACCCCGGCCCGACCATTCATATAGAACATCTGGCGCGCCCTCTTCATTGTCAGACCCATCACCGTATTTCACGGCCCTAAACCCGTGGGCCTCATAAAACCGACAGGCCGCATGATTTTCCGCAAAACAGAACAAGGTCAGGCCCTCAGGACTCTGGCCCTTGGCAAACGCAATCAAGGCCGATCCGACGCCCGCGCGCCGCATGGCCGGATCGAGGTAAAGATGCTCTATCGAGCCGTCGTCCAACGTCATGAACCCGGCGATCCGCACGCCCATCTCTGCCACCAAAGTGGTCTGACGCGGTACGACCACTGTGCTGATCCACGCTTTAATCTCCGCCGGGCTGTGGGCCTCTTCCAGAAAGGGCAAGGCAGCCCTGCGCGCGGCAACGAATATGTCCCCCAGGATGCGCCCATCCCGCGCATCAGCACGCCGTATCTTCACCTCAGGCATCGCGCACCGTGATGCCCTCACAAAACCCAATCAGCCATTCCCGAAACACCCGCGCCGGACGCCTCAGCGCCGCACGTTCGGGATAGACCAGATGATATCCTTCCCGCCCCGCCGTCTCAAACCCGGGCAAACAGGGCACCAACCCCGCCCCCGCCATCGCGCTATCACTCATCGGTGCCCGCGCCAGCGCAACCCCCACGCCCTCAGACGCCATTGCCATCGCCAACAATGTGCTATCGGCATAAGCAAACCGCACATCCGCAGCCCCCTGCCCCATCTCTTCGAGCACATAGGCCCAACCGGCCCGATGCGTCGTCACCTCAATCAGGGTGTGACCCAGCAAATCCTGCGGCGCCTCAATCGCCGCCGCCACATCGGCCCGCGCCACCGGGTAAAGCCGCTCCGCCAGCAGAAAATCACTGTCGCCTTCGTGCAAAAGCGGGCTGCCAAAGACGATGCGCATGTCAAAATACCCCTGCCCCATCTCAACCGTGTGCAGGGTCGAACTCAGCAGCAGCGAAATCTGCGGATGGGCATCCGTAAACGCCCGATACCCCCGCGCCAGCACCCCATGGGAAAAGAGCAGTTCCGCCTGCACATGCAATTGCTGCGCCCGCGCCTCGCCAAAGAGCCCCTCGGTTGCGTTCTGCAAACTCAGAAGCGACTGCTGCACAATCGGCAGATAGGCCCGCCCCACATCCGTCAGCGCCACCGAATGCGCCGCCCGGGTAAAAAGCGGCGCGCCCACCCGATCCTCCAGCGCGCGCACCTGTTGGCTGACGGCGGCGGCCGACATGTTCAACTCTTCCGCCGCCCGCGCAAAACTCTGAAACCGCGCGGCGGCCTCAAAGACGCGCAACCAGTTGAGGGAAGGCACCGAAATACTCATGCGGCGAGCATAAGTTCAACTTATCCTCAGCGTCCAGCAGAACCGCTTTAAAAACCTGCCAACTCGGTTAGCCTGCCTCAAAACCAAAGCCCAGGAGCACTGGCCATGCTTGACGCCGTCCCCCTCAGCAAAGGTCTTTTGGACCCGACCGACATCACCCGTTACCACGAAGAGGGCTACCTGCGCCCCATCCCCGTGATGTCAGCCGCGGAAGCCACCGCCCTGCGCGCTGAACTAGAGGATTTGGAAGACACCTACCTCACCGCCGGCCTGCCCCACCCGCTCAACACCTACAAACGCGTCAACGCCCATTGCGTCATGCCCATCGCCCATCGCATCGCCGCCGACCCCCGCGTGCTCGACGTGATCGAGGGCATCCTGGGGCCGGATATCCTCATCTGGTCGGTGGAGTTCTTCATCAAAGAACCGCAGACCGAATCCATCGTCTCTATGCATCAAGACCTCACCTATTGGGGCTTCGGCGCGGTCGATCAACTGCTCACCGCCTGGATCGCCCTCAGCCCTGCGACCACGGCCTCGGGCTGCATGAATTTCGTCAAAGGCTCCCACAAGAATCCGATCCTCCCGCATGAGGACACCTATGACGAAAACAACCTCCTCTCCCGCGGCCAGGAAATCCAGGTCGACGTGGCCGAGGAGGACCGTGTGCCCGCAGAACTTCAACCCGGGCAAATGTCGCTGCATCACGGCCTCATGATCCACGGCTCCGGCCCCAACGTGACCGATGACCGCCGCATCGCCGTTGCCATCCGCTACTGCACGCCGCAAATCGCGCAACAGGTCGCGGCGAAGGATTATGCCATCCTCGCCCGCGGGGCCGACCGCACCGGCAATTTCATCAATTTCACACCCCCCACGGCCCCCTTTACGCCCGCCTCCCTCGCGCTCTACGATGAAATCCGACAGGCCCAATCCGCCGCCCTCATGGATGGCGCAACGGACGACGGACAGGGGCTCTATTCTTGAGATGAGGGACGCTAGCATGGACAAAGTCAGCTTTACCCAGATGAAAGACGGCACGAAGGAAGACTACGAATTCCTGACCGCCCATGAAATCGACCACACCAAAGACACCGCCAAACGCCTGCTCAAGGCGCTGGTGGAGCTCGATGAAGGCCTGTCCGGCTACCAAATCACGCGGCTGGGTCATTCCGTGCAGTCAGCCACGCGGGCGTGGCGCGACGGGGCCGATATCGACTGGGTGGTGTCCGCGCTTTTGCACGACATCGGCGACATCTACGCGCCTTACAACCATGATGAATACGCGGCCACGATCCTCAAGCCGTTTGTGCGCGAACAATGCCGCTGGTGCGTCGAGACCCATGGTGACTTCCAGATGGTCTACTATGGCCACCACCTCGATGGCATGGACCAAAACAAACGCGACCGCCACGCGGGCCACCGCTTCTTCGACGATTGCGCCCAGTTCTGCGAACGCTGGGACCAGGCCAGCTTCGACCCCGACTACGACACGCTGCCCTTGGACTTCTTCGCGCCGATGGTGGAAGAGGTCTTCGCCCGCGAACCCTACGCCAAAGACGTGATCGACTGGGATACCCGCAAGCCTCTGGTCGATCCGGATGTGGCCGCCCAGCGCGTCTAACAAAGACAATCGCGTTTTGCGGCGTCCGGCCATGAGTATTTATGGCCAGAAAGAAGCCGGTAATGTTTCTTTAACCATGAAGCGCCACACTGAAGTTGCGGTACAGGCTGGAGAGCCGATGACCGTGCCAGGAAGAAGCCCCCGCCTGCATGGATCATCCCACCGGGTGGGGAGCTTCGACTTGGGCAAAGCCTGGCTTCTTTCTGGCTGAAAATACTCAATCAATTGCTGGCAACCATACAAACCAAAGGGGTGGCGCACTTCACCGATCCCCAATATCCCGCGCCCACCAAGACCGCTTGAGCCCTTGGTAAATCCGGATCGCATCGCGCCCGTGCCAGCCCTCCACATCCGCCGCTTTGCGCAACATGCTCCGCCCCTCGCGGCCAGCACTGTCCTTCCACACGATCCGAAACCTTGGCTGGTTGTTGACGCGCACCGACGTCTTCACCACCTCCACCACGGTCGCTTCCTCCACCTTGCCGTATTTCCGCGCGCGCAGCGCCTCCACCGTCCAGCGCCCCGTCACCCAAAGCCCGGCCAGCCAAATACACCCGATCAACAGCGCTACCCAGCGCAGGATCGCCGCGCCCAGCGCATAACCGCCCTCCTGCACCTCCACAGTCTCCGGGTCGCTTTCCAGATACCGGATCGGCAATTCACCCCCCACATCCGTGCCGCGATAAAACCCGCTGCCCACCGATTTGGTGACGCGCATCTCCTCCCGCCGCTGGGTCACGAAATCCAGCACGAAATAATAGGTGTACGTCCGATCCCCATCTGAATCCCGCCGCTCGGTCACGTATTTGTCCTCGACCACGGCCACAGCCTCGCGCCCTTCCACTTCAAACCGCTCCGCCGTGTTGAAAATCAGCTGCCCCACCAGCGACAAGATCACCAGCGCCACTGTGAACGGGATCACAATCCACCCGCCCATCCGCAGAAACAGCGACCAGGCAGAGCGCGCCGGGTAATGATCCTCATCCGTCATGCCCAAACCCTTCCCCAGAACCGCCCGCCTCGCAACCCATAACCGCTTCCCCTTGCGCCCCACACGCGCTATCTGACGCCTCAACGATCACGAGGCACGAACGATGGACAAGACATTCGACGCACAATCGGCTGAGAACCGCATCTATGAGACGTGGGAAAAGGAAGGCTGCTTCAAGGCCGGCGCCAACGCGACGCCGGGCGCGGAAACCTTCTCCATCATGATCCCTCCGCCCAATGTGACGGGCAGCCTCCACATGGGCCACGCCTTCAACAACACGCTGCAGGATATCCTGATCCGCTGGCACCGGATGCGCGGCCACGACACGCTCTGGCAGCCGGGGCAGGATCACGCCGGCATCGCCACGCAAATGGTGGTCGAGCGCCAGCTGGCGGATCAAGGCAACGCAACCCGCCGCGAAATGGGGCGCGAGGCGTTCCTCGAAAAAGTCTGGAAATGGAAGGGCGAGAGCGGCGGCACCATCATCAATCAATTGAAACGCCTCGGCGCGTCCTGCGATTGGTCCCGCAACGCCTTCACCATGTCCGGCGCGCCCGGTGCGCCCGCGGGCGAGGATGGCAATTTCCACGACGCCGTCATCAAGGTGTTCGTGGAGATGTACAATAAGGGCCTCATCTACCGCGGCAAGCGGCTGGTGAACTGGGACCCGCATTTTGAAACCGCCATCTCCGACCTCGAAGTCGAGAACATCGAAACCCCGGGCCACATGTGGCACTTCAAATACCCGCTCGCAGGCGGCGCGACCTATACCTATGTCGAGAAAGACGAAGACGGGACCGTCGTGCTGGAGGAGGAGCGCGATTACATCTCCATCGCCACCACCCGGCCTGAAACCATGCTGGGCGACGGGGCCATCGCGGTGCATCCGGGTGACGAACGCTACGCGCCTATCGTGGGCAAGCTCTGCGAAATCCCCGTGGGCCCCAAAGAGCATCGCCGCCTCATCCCCATCATCACCGATGACTACCCCGACCCTGAGTTTGGCTCAGGCGCGGTGAAGATCACCGGCGCGCATGACTTCAACGACTACGGCGTCGCCTCCCGCAACCGCATCCCGATGTACCGCCTGATGGATACCAAAGGCCACATGCGCGACGACGGGGTTCCTTATGCCGAGGCCGCCGAGACCGCGCAGCAGCACGCACAGGCCTGGGTGAAAATGTACGAAGAAACCGACGGCCGGTTCCAGTCGATCAGCGATCATCAGGTGCCCGATGTCGACGCGCTGAACCTCGTCCCTGACGACCTGCGCGGCCTCGACCGGTTTGAGGCGCGCGAGAAGGTGGTTGAGCAGATCACAGCGGAAGGTCTGGCCGTCATGGTGGTTGTGGAAGAAACCGACGATGATGGCGATCATACAACCCGCGCCGTGCCTTTGGTGGAAAACAAGCCAATCATGCAGCCTTTTGGCGATCGCTCAAAGGTCGTGATCGAACCTATGCTCACGGACCAATGGTTCGTCGACACCGATAAAATCGTGGGCCCGGCCATCGAGGCCGTCCGCTCTGGCGAGACCAACATCATGCCCGAGCAAGACCGCAAGGTCTATTTCAACTGGCTGGAAAACATCGAGCCCTGGTGCATCTCCCGCCAGCTCTGGTGGGGGCATCAGATCCCGGTTTGGTACATTCCCAAAATCGAAAAGTCTGCGAATTCGGACTCTATCGACGATGCAAAACTGGACTTCGACGATCCCGTTTTCTTCTGTGCGGCAAGCGAAGATGAAGCACGCGAGCAAATCGCAGAACATCTCAAGGCAATCGGCGTCACGTTTGAGTTCTTCCACGACGGATACGAAGATGCGGGGACGCTGAAACAAGAATTTGAAGCCAACGGCGGCGTCCCGGTGTGGCGCGACCCAGACGTCCTCGACACCTGGTTCTCCTCCGGCCTCTGGCCCATCGGCACGCTCGGCTGGCCCGAGGACACAGACGAGCTGAAAAAGTACTTCCCCACCTCTGTCCTCGTCACCGGGTTCGACATCATCTTCTTCTGGGTCGCCCGCATGATGATGATGCAACTGGCCGTCGTCGGCCAAAAGCCGTTCGACCATGTCTATGTCCACGCCCTCGTCCGCGATGAGAAGGGCAAGAAAATGTCCAAGTCGCTCGGCAACGTCCTCGACCCGCTGGAACTGATCGACGAATACGGCGCCGATGCTGTCCGCTTCACGCTCACCGCCATGGCCGCCATGGGCCGCGATCTGAAGCTCTCCACCCAACGCATCGCGGGCTACCGCAATTTCGGCACCAAGCTCTGGAACGCCGCCCGGTTTGCAGAACTTAACGAAGCCACGGCTGGCCAAATCGCACCGACGCAATACCGACGTGATACCGACGTGATACCGACGGCCTCACAGACCGTTAACACTTGGATCATCGGGGAAACGGCCCGTGTCCGCGAAGAGGTCGATCACGCCCTGAACCAATTCCGCTTCAACGATGCCGCGGGCGCCCTCTATGCCTTCGTCTGGGGCAAGGTCTGCGACTGGTATGTGGAGTTTTCCAAGCCACTCCTGAACGACGGCGACGCCGCCACGAAGGCGGAAACGCAGGCGACAATGGCCTGGGTCATCGACCAATGCCTGATCCTGCTCCACCCCATCATGCCCTTCATCACTGAAGAGCTTTGGGGCACGCTGGGCAAGGCCGACAAGATGCTCGTTCACGCGGATTGGCCGTCCTACGGCGCTGATCTCATTGACAAAAACGCCGACCGGGAAATGAACTGGGTCATCTCCACCATCGAGGCCATCCGCTCCGCGAGGCAGCAAGTCCGCGTCCCCGCTGGCTTCACCATCCCCATCCTCTGCACAGACCTGGACGAGGCCGGCAAACAGGCATGGGCCAACAACGCCGTCATGATCAAACGCCTCGCCCGCGTGGAAGATGTGGAATTCACCGACACCCTCCCCAAAGGCTGCATCACCGTTGCCGTCGACGGCGGCAGCTTCGGCCTGCCTCTCGCGGATGTCATTGATGTCAAAGAAGAAAAAGCGCGTCTGGAAAAAACCCTAGGCAAACTCGCTAAGGAACTCGGCGGCCTCCGGGGGCGTCTGAACAACCCCAAATTCGTGGAAAGCGCCCCCGAAGATGTGGTCGCGGAAGCGCGCGAAAACCTGCGCTCACGCGAGGAAGAAGACACCAAACTCCGCGCCGCCCTGACCCAACTCGAAGCGATGGAGGGCTAACCCCCTCCGGCTTCTTTCTGGCTAAAAATACTCGGGATCCAGACCTCGCAATCTATTGCAAAGTCGGGATTATTTCACTCCATCTCCCGCATCCGCGCCACGTAGCGCGCGAGCGTATCAATCTCCAGATTCACCGGATCGCCCATCGCCACATCGCCCCATGTCGTCACCTGCTTGGTGTGTGGGATGAAGTTGATGCCAAAATCGCACCCATCCACCTCGTTCACGGTCAGCGACGTGCCATTCAGCGCCACAGATCCTTTTGAGGCAATAAACCGCGCCAAAGCCTCAGGCGCGCGCAGCACCACACGCGTGCTATCCCCTTCATCTTTCAGGGAAATCACCTCCGCCACGCCATCCACGTGACCGGACACGATATGCCCGCCCAGCTCATCGCCCACGCGCAAGGACCGCTCCAGATTGACACGCTTACCCGGGGTCCAGGACGACAGATTGCTCTTGGATACAGTCTCGGCGGAGATATCCACGTCAAACCACCCGTCACCCTTGCCCACAACGGTCAAACACACCCCGTCGCAGGCAACCGACGCGCCCATATCCACGCGCGCCATGTCATAGCCCGTCTCAATCCGCGCGCGCAGGTCGCCGCGCTGTTCGGCCTCCAGAATGCGGCCCACATCGGTGATGATGCCCGTGAACATGGCAAACTCCTTGATCCAGCAATCCCAAGGGAGGTATCCTTCACCTGGCCCTCAGGCAAGGCATGGCGGGTCTTAATTTCGCCTAAATCCTGCGTAATATACAGTAAAACAAACAAGTATCGGTTCTTGGGGCATGCTGACTGGCGACAAACGCGTATTCCTATTCTTGCAGGGTCCCCACGGGCCCTTCTTTCAGCGTTTGGGTCGCATGGTGCAGCATTCCGGCGCGCAGGTTTGGCGCGTGGGGTTCAACGCGGGTGACGGGCTCTTCTGGCGTGATCGTGACAGCTACATACCCTTCAAAGGCAGTGCGGAGGATTGGCCCGCCGTTTTTCGCACCCTCATCCAAGACAAGGGCGTCACCGATCTGGTCCTTTATGGCGATGTGCGCCCGATCCACGCAGAGGCGGTGGAGCATGCCAGGAAAATCGGCCTCAAGATCCATGTCTTTGAAGAAGGCTACATGCGGCCCTATTGGGTGACCTACGAACGCGACGGATCGAACGGGCATTCCAAGCTGATGGACATGTCCGTCGATGACATGCGCCGGGCGCTGGAAAATTCCGACATGGACACCGCCCTGCCGCCCGCCAGCTGGGGTGATATGCGTCAGCATATTTTCTACGGCGCGATGTATCACGGGGCGGTGCTTTTGTTTAATCAGGGCTATCGCGCGTTCCGGCCCCATCGGGCCCTGTCCGTCCGGCAGGAATTTGCGTTGTATCTCAAACGCTTGGTCCTGATGCCATTTCAAGCAGTAGAGCGCCGCATCGCCACGCGGCGCATTCGTCGGGGGGGCTTTCCTTACCACTTGGCGCTCTTGCAACTGGAACATGACAGTTCGTTTCAGGCCCATTCCCCCTTTGACACGATGGCCGATTTCCTGCGCACCGTGGTCGATGGTTTTTCCAAGGGCGCGCCCAAGCATCACCACCTCGTGGTCAAGGCGCACCCGCTGGAGGATGGCCGCGTGCCAGTGCGGCGGCTTTTGATGAAACTAGCCCGCGACCACGGGATTGAGGCGCGCGTGCATTTCGTGCGCGGCGGCAAGCTGGCCAAGCTTCTGGATGAGGCGCGCAGTGCGGTCACGGTGAATTCCACCGCCGCTCAGCAAGTGCTGTGGCGGGGCATTCCGCTCAAGACATTTGGCGATGCGGTTTATGCCAAGCCTGAATTTGTCTCCACCAAGCCGCTGAAGGATTTCTTTGCGCTCGCCGAACGGCCGGATCGCAAAGCCTATGGCGACTACCGGCGCTACCTTCTGGAAACCAGCCAGATTGCGGGTGGTTTTTATTCCACCAATGGCCGCCGACAGTTGCTGCGACAGGCCGTTGATTTGATGCTCAGCCCCGATGATCCCTATGATGCGCTGATTTCCGGCACCGCGGCTCCGAGGCAACAGTTGCGTGCGGTGACGCCTTAGGCACAACCTGTAGTACTGGATTTTATCCCCGGATTCCGGTACATTATAAAAAAAACTTGAGGCAGAATAATAATAGGTCGAGGAGACCGAGCAGTGAAACTCCGTTCCAATCGGTGGGCGAAGACCGTCGCCCTATTCATGGTGGTGTCCATCGTGGCATCCTGTGCCCTTCCGCGCGTGGGGCCCAACAAACGCGAAATTTTCGAAGGCTCGGTGCAGCGCAGCGGGGATGCCTTCGTGGTCTCCGTCAATGACCGCGTGACGCGGGCCACGGCGGTACAACCTGCGCTTGGCTTCACCGACAGCTTCAAGAACGCGGGCCTTATCGGGTCGGACACAATCCGCCCCGGTGACACGCTTGGTCTGACGATCTGGGAAAACGTGGATGACGGGCTGCTGACCACGCAAGCCCAGCGCAACACCTTTCTTGAAGAGGTGCAGGTGGATGGTGCGGGCTTTATCTTCGTGCCCTACGCAGGTCGCATTCGGGCGGCAGGCAACACGCCCGATGCCATTCGCCGGGTGATCACGTCGAAACTGAATGAACAAACGCCGGACCCGCAGGTCGAGGTCCGTCGCCTGGCTGGCGATGGCGCGACCGTGTCGCTGATCGGCGGTGTCACCGCACAAGGCGTCTACCCGATTGAACGCCCGACACGGACGCTGTCGACCATGCTGGCCGCTGCCGGTGGCGTGTCGATTAATCCCGAAGTGGCGCAAGTGACCGTCACCCGCGGCAATCAAAGTTCCAAGGTCTGGTTTCAGGATATCTTCAGCAATCCGAAGTTTGACATCGCCTTGCGCGGCGGGGATCGCATTTTGATCGAAGAAGACAGCCGCGCCTTCACCGCGCTTGGTGCCACCGGGGCGCAGGCCCGTTTGCCCTTTGCCAGCCCGACCATCAGCGCCGTGGAAGCCATCGCCCAAGTGGGCGGTCTAAGCTCCAACACGGCTGATCCGACAGGTGTGTTTGTCTTCCGCAATGAACCGGCCGAAATTGCCAATCAGGTGCTGGGCCGGGGTGACCTGCAAGGTGCGCAGCGCATGGTGTATGTGCTGGATCTGACCCAGCCTAACGGCATGTTCCGCGCCCGTGATTTCGCCGTGCGGGACGAAGACACGATCTATGTGACGGAAGCGCCCTTTGCCCAATGGAGCAAGGTCATCTCCGCCCTCACCGGCACGCTTGGTGCCGTTGGCTCCGTCTCAAGCACCGCGCAAGGGCTTTCTGGCAACTGATGCAGCCCAGCGACGACCATTGGCCCGCCGGGACGGATACGCCTCGGCGGGCTTTCTATTTCAACGCAGGCTTCCTGCGACAGGCCCGCGTGCGGCGGATCATGGAACTGGCGGGCTACCCGTTGCAGCTGGGCAAGCCCGGCGCGGATGATCTGATCGCCGTGTGGGGCCATTCGCCTTACGCCAAGCGCGGGGAGGCAATGGCCGAGGCCACGGGTGCGGCGATCATGCGCGTGGAAGACGCCTTTCTGCGATCCCTGCGCCCGGGTCGCGCGGGGGAGCCGCCTATCGGCTTGATGATCGACCGCACGGGCATTCACTTTGACGGGGACACTCCGTCTGACCTCGAAACCCTGTTGGCCACCCATCCGCTGGATGACACTGCGCTGCTCGACCGCGCGCGCGGGGCCATGGCGCGGATGGCAGAGGCGCATCTGACCAAATACACCGCGTTTGATCCAAACGCCCCGTGCCCTGATCCGGGCTATGTGCTGGTCATTGATCAAACGCATGGCGACGCTTCCGTCACCCATGGGGGGGCCAATGAGGCGACGTTCAAGGAAATGCTCTATTGGGCGCAGGAGGATAACCCCGGCGCGCAGATTCTGATCAAGACACATCCCGAAACGGTGCAGGGCCACCGGCAGGGTTATTTCTCAGACGCTGATGAAACGGATCGCATCCGGCTTTTTGCTGACCCGGTAAGCCCTTGGGCGTTGCTGGAAGGGGCGGTGGCGGTCTACACGGTGTCCTCGCAATTGGGGTTTGAGGCGATCCTTGCAGGGCACAAACCGCGCGTATTCGGGCGGCCGTTCTACGCGGGTTGGGACCTTACAGATGATCGTCACCCGCTGGGCTACCCCCGTCGCACCCGCCGCCTGACCCGCGCGCAATTGTTTGCAGGCGCGATGGTGGTTTTCCCCACGTGGTACAACCCGCAGACAGACACGCTGTGCGAGGTGGAAGACACCCTGTCCCTGCTGGAGGCGCAGACGCGCGCGTGGCGGGAAGATCACAAAGGCTGGGATGCCCACGGCATGCGCCTGTGGAAGCGCAAGCCCCTGCGCGCGTTCTTTGGCCAGCACGGGCCGATGCGATTTGTCGAAGATACGAAAGGCGGCGACAAGCCCGCCATGGTCTGGGCGTCACAGCAGGAAAACGCGCCGGGGACGGCGGTGCGCGTCGAAGATGGTTTCTTGCGATCCCGTGGGTTGGGGGCCGATCTGATCCCGCCTTTGTCGCTGGTGTGCGATGATCTGGGCATCTACTACGATCCGGCCCGCGCCAGCCGTTTGGAACAGTGGATCATCGCCCGCGAAACCCTGCGCCCTGATCAAGAACGGCGGGCAGAGCGGCTGATCGCACGGCTCACATCAGAGGGCTTGAGCAAATACAACCTTGGGCAAGACATACCGGATTTGCCGGACGGCCACCGCATTTTGGTGCCGGGACAGGTGGAAGATGATGCCTCCATCCAACTGGGCGCAGGCGCTGTGGCCACCAATCTGGCGCTGCTGGAACGGGCGCGGGCGGAAAACCCCGATGCAGTGATCCTCTACAAACCCCACCCGGATGTGGAGGCAGGGCTGCGCGAAGGCGCGGTGCCTGAGGATGCTTTAAACGCACTGGCCGATCAGGTGCTCACGCGCGCCGACCCTGCCGCGCTGCTGCATGAAGTGCAGGAGGTCTGGACCATGACATCGCTGCTGGGGTTTGAGGCGCTGTTGCGCGGCGTGCCGGTGACCACCACGGGCGCGCCGTTCTATGCCGGTTGGGGCCTCACGCGCGATCTGGGCCGTGTGCCGGCGCGCCGCTCTGCCCGACCGAGCCTCACCTCGCTCGTCCATGCGACCTTGATTGATTACCCGCGCTACTATGATCCGGTGACGAAAACGCCCTGCCCGGTCGAGACGGTGGTTGACCGCTTGGCCAGCGGCCCCCTGCCCCGACCGGGTCCGGGCAACCGGATGCTGGCCAAATTGCAGGGGCTGTTTGCGTCCTACGCGGCGCTCTGGCGGTAAGTTGTCAGGGCCAATAGGGCGCGCGCCAGCCTGCCTCTACCGCCTCACGTTCATCGCAGAACCAGCGTTCGCCTTTGGCTTCGTTGATCCGGGTGCGGCTGTACCATGGCGACCACGGCGCGTGATAAATCCGGCCACTTTGACTGATATTGCCTTTGATGGGGCAGCCTTTCACGGGGCTTTTGCGGGCAGAGGCATCCCAGCGCTCTTCGCGGAACTGCCAAGGCGGGATGGCCTCATGCGCCCAAACGCCAAGCCGTGCGGCCCGTGCGGCATCTTCCTGCGCGGCATAATCAGTTGAAAACCTGCGAAACGCCCAAGCCAGCCCTGCATCCACCATGGCCGCACCAATATCGCGCTGCCCGGCAAAGCACCGCGCCACGATGCGGCCGTAGCGATCGGTTTCCACAGCCTCGCAAGAAACGGCTTGCCCGCGAACCATCCCCAAAAGCGCATTGGCTGCATCCTTGCCACAGGCCCACGCCCCGCAGCTTTGCCCGATCTCGGGCGCATCAATCCCATAGATGCGATAGCTTTGATCGCCGATCCGGATCGTATCGCCATCCACCACGCGCACGTTGGCCAGCGCAGGCGGCGCAAGCCAGATGAACAGCAAAATGACCGCAATGACGTGTTTCATGTGGTGTCCCTTGGTGCAGACCGGATCGCACAAAATGCCCGGGCCTGCTCTAAAAGTTAACAAAACGTTAACGCGTGCGAAGCGCCATGAACAGACGCAAATGCTTGCGTTCAGTGGGCCAAGACATCCCCAAAAGACCTTTGGGTTTCGCGCACCAACCAAGGCTTTTCCAAGGAAAATCCCCGCAACTTGAGGCAAACTGTCGAGCGCTCTTGCGCCGTCGCCGCGCGGCGGTTCGCAGGCATGGTCAAACACCGCGTGCAAAAAAATTTGCGCCCGGTGGACGAACTCATTTGACGGGTGATCCGAATCCGTTAAACGTGCGCCCACTTCGGTCTGAACGGTTCGCCGTTTGGATAATAGGGAACACGGTGCGGTATAGCCAAAAGGCGCCAAATCCGTGACTGCCCCCGCAACTGTAGGCGGAGAGCGAAGCCAGATGACGTCACTGCCGTTGCCAAGCACGGTGGGAAGACCTGGCCAAGCATCGACCCGCAAGTCAGGAGACCTGCCGAAGTGATCACCCTGTTCGGCCGCGGGGCGCGCGCCAGGCAACGGACCTTCCGTCGTGGTGACATTTTCGTCGTCGGCGGGGGTCATCCCTTCACCGGCATGCCACGTCATTGACGCGCAACTGCGCGCCCGGAGGGAGTAACCCTTTTGAAGACCCATCGCATGGCCGTTCTGGCCACATCCACCATTCTTGCTGCACAACCGGCCTTCGCCCAGGACGCGCTTGACCTTGGAACATTGATCCTTTCGGGCGGCCTGACCCCGATTGAGGAAGAACGCTATGGCCGCTCTGCCACTGTGATCACCTCGGACGATTTCAAGGAACGGGGCATCAATTCTGTCCAAGACGCGCTGCGCGCCGTGCCGGGTGTGTCTGTCTCCAGCGCAGGTGGCAACTTCACGCAGGTGCGGATCCGGGGCGGTGAAAGCAATCACACCCTGATCCTGATCGACGGGGTGGAGGCCGCAGGCGGCGATGGAGAATACATTCTGAGCGGCCTCAGCACGGCCAATATTGAGCGCATCGAGGTGCTGCGCGGGCCGCAATCGGTGTTCTATGGCTCCAACGCGTCGGCGGGTGTGATCAACATTATAACGCGCACAGGTGGCATTGGTCAGGAATACGGAATGTCACTGGAGGTGGGCAGCCATGGCAGCGCGAACGCATCGCTTTTCGTGTCATCGCGCAATGACCGCGGTGGGCTGTCGCTGAGCCTGTCAAACGATCAGGACGCGGGCTGGGATTTTTCAGGCGACGGTGGGGAACGGGACAAGACAGATCGCTTTACGGCCATTCTCAAGGGCGACTACCGTGTGTCCGATCAGATTGAGCTGGGCTTCAACCTGCGCCATTCGCAGGAAAACCTTGATTTCGACAGCTTGAATTTCGCTGCCACCAACGCGGCCACCTATGTGGTCGATGACCCCACGCAGGTGTCCAACCGTGAAGAGATGACATTTAGCATCTACGGTGAACACACCTTCGCAAGTGGCCGTGTCTCCCAACGTTTGACCTATGAGCTGACGGATAACGATCAATCCACCGGGGCCGTCGCGCCGACCACCACGGAAACCGAAGTGCTGCGCTATCTTCTGAGCGTCGGGTTGGACGGGGATCTGACCTCTGCCAATCACCTGATCAACACGCTTTTGGAATTCGAAGAAGACCGCAGCAGCACCAACCCGCTGTTTAACCGCGAAACGCAGTCCATCGCATTGGAATACCGGGGCAGCTTTGGCAGCGGGTTTGATGTGCAGGCGGGTGTGCGCTTTGACGACAACAGCGTTTTTGATGACGCCGTGGTTTGGAACGTTGGCGGGTCCTACACATTCGCCAACAATGTGCGCATCCATGCCTCCGCCGGGACGGCGGTGGTAAACCCGACGTACTTCGAACTTTTTGCCAACACGCCAAACGGGTTTTTCGGGCCGGGCACAGACGGCAACCCGAACCTGTCACCAGAAGAAAACCGTGGTTTCGACATCGGTGTCGAGGTGCCGTTCTTCGGGGATCGCGGCCTGATTGACGTGACCTATTTCAACGAAGAGCTGGAGGATGAGATCACGTTCACGCCGGGGATCGGTGCGGGTGGGCGGAATGGTTTTGTCAACCAGACAGGCACCAGCACGCGCGAAGGCTTTGAGGTTGAGGCAGAATTTGCCGCCACCGACAGTGTCGATTTGCGGCTGTTCTACACTTATCTGGATGCAAAGAACCCCAACGGCACGGTCGAAGTGCGCCGCCCCGAACATGAGGTCAGCCTTGGCATCACCTCGCAGGCCTTCCGCGGGCGGGGATCGGTGTCTGCTGATATCCGCTACGTGGCGGGCAACGCAGACTCGCGTTTCTTCCCGCCTTTCGGCACCGCCGACACCCCCGATTTTGTTACGGTGGACGTGGCCGCACGCTACGGCGTGACGGAAAATGTGGATGTCACCTTCGGTGTCGATAACCTCTTTGATGAACGCTATTCCGAGGTTTGGGGCTATGCCTCCCGCGATCAGACATTCTACTTCGGCTTCGATGCGAACTGGTAAGATCCTTGCCATCTGCGCGGCAGCCTGGGGGGCTATGACCCATCAGGCTGCCGCGACGGAGGTCCCCAAGCGCGTGGTGTCCATGAACCTGTGCACCGATCAGCTGGCCATGATGTTGGCGGGGCAAGGGCAATTGCACTCCGTCTCCTACATCGCCGCAGACCCGCGCGCCTCTGCCATGGTGGAGGAGGCGCGGGCCTTGCGCCTAAACCACGGGCTCGCGGAAGAGATCTATCTCATGCAGCCCGATCTGGTGATCGCAGGCGCCTTCAGCACGCGGGCGACGGTGGCGATGTTGCGGCGGTTGGGTATTCCGGTGGTCGTTTTTGAACCCGCTTATTCCCTGGCTGACGTGCGCGATCGCATCCTGCACATGGGCGACGTGCTGGGCCGCAGCGCGGAGGCCGAGGCGATGGTGGCTGATTTCGACCTCAGGCTCGCGGCGCTTCAGCAGGATGTTCAGACCCGGCCACGCGCGGTGCTGTATTACGCCAATGGCTACACCTCGGGCGACCAAACGCTGGCGGGGGAAATCCTGACCGTGGCCGGGTTCGACAATGCCGCCGCAGATCGCGGCTATGGCGCGGGAATGAAAATGCCGCTTGAGGTACTAGCCGTCACAAACCCCGATGCAGTGATCACGTCGCAACCCTATCCCGGTGCCTCCCGTTCGGAAGAGGTGCTGGCCCATCCGGTGGTGCGCAATTTGCGGGCCGTGAAAGGCGCAGCGTCGATCACCGATCACGACTGGATTTGCGGCACGCCCTTTGTCTTGCGGGCGATTGAAAGGCTAGCCCAAGACCGCGAAACCCTGTCCGGCGGGGCGGAGTGATGCGAGTGTTCGCGGGCCTGTCGGCGCTGGTGGCGTGCCTTTTTGTGGCCTCCTTGCTGATTGGCCCGGCGGGCATCGGCCCTGGCGAAAGCCTGGCTGCGCTGGTGGCCGGTGATCGGGGCCCGCTGACACTGGTTATGCGCGAAATTCGTCTGCCGCGCGCGATCTTGGCCGTGATGATCGGGGGCAGCCTCGGCCTTGCGGGTGCTGCAATGCAAGGCTATCTGCGCAACCCGTTGGCGGAACCGGGGCTGATTGGTGTGTCAGGGTCAGCCGCCCTGGGCGCAGTTTTGGCCATTCACACGGGCGCGGCGGTGGCCTTTGCGCTGGCCTTGCCCATGGCGGCCTTGGTGGGCGCGGGGCTTGGCGTTTTGATCGTCATGGCGCTGGCCGGGCCCCGGGGCACATCCCTCACCCTGATCCTGGCGGGCGTGGCGGTATCGGCGCTGGCGGCGGCGCTGACCTCCCTAGTGTTGAACCTGTCGCCCAACCCCTTTGCTGCCAACGAGATCATATTCTGGATGATGGGGTCACTAGCAGATCGGTCGATGACCCATGTGTGGCTGGCCCTGCCCTTCATGGCCGTGGGTTGGCTGCTGCTGAGCCGTTTGGGCCGCGGCCTTGATGCGCTGACCTTGGGCGAGGATGCCGCGCAAGCCCTGGGCATTCGGTTGACGCACTTGCGCCTTGGGCTGGTGGGGGGCGTGACCTGCGTTGTGGGCGCGGGCACGGCGGTGGCCGGGGCCATCGGGTTTGTCGGGCTGGTGGTGCCGCATATCCTGCGCCCGGTCGTGGGCGCGCATCCGTCCCAATTGCTTTGGGCATCGGCACTGGGTGGGGCAGCGATGGTGCTCACTGCGGATATCGCAGTGCGCATGATCTTGCCCGAACGTGATCTCAAGCTGGGTGTTGTGACTGCGATCATCGGTGCGCCGCTCTTTCTGCACCTGATCCTCAAGCTGCGGCAGGAGCGGATATGAGCGTGCTCGATGTTCAAAACCTCTCTGTCTCCCGTCGCGGGCGCGCGGTGTTGCGGGATGTGTCCTTCTCGATGGGCGTAGGGGAATTGGTGGGTCTGATTGGCCCCAACGGCGCGGGCAAAACCACGCTGATGCGCGCGGCCCTGGGGCTGCTTTCATGCACCGGACAAAGCAGCCTGACCGCCCTGCCAGAGGCGGCGCGCGCCAAACATGCCGCATGGCTGCCACAGGCGCGGGAAATCGCGTGGCCGGTTTCGGTGGAAACCGTGGTGATGCTGGGCCGTATCCCGCATTTGTCGTCGGTGCAAAACCCAACTGAGACCGACCGCGCCGCGGTAGATGCCGCACTGGCGCAGATGGACCTGTCGCACATGCGAACCCGCGCCGCCACGCACCTGTCGGGCGGCGAACAGGCCCGCGTCCTGATTGCCCGCACCATCGCACAGAATACCCCGCTTTTGATGGCTGATGAACCGGTGGCCGGTCTTGACCCCGCCCATCAGATTGCCACGATGCAAAGCTTCAAGGCCCTGACCGCCCAAGGGAAATCCTGCCTCGTGTCACTTCATGATCTCGGGCTCGCCGCGCGTCACTGCACCCGGATCCTTATGCTGGATCAAGGCCAGTTGGTGGCGGACGGGCCGCCCACTGAGGTCCTCGCGCAGGATCGGGTAAAAGCCGTGTTCGGCATATCCGCATGGTACCAAGACACCGATCAAGGCCCGGTTTTCCAACCGCTGGACGTGGTGCGATGACGGCCGTGACGCGCAACGCCCCTTGGCTGGAATTTGACCTGGGCCAACCCATGCAGGTGCTCAGCTGGTCGCTCAACCGCCCCGGCTTTGTCACCGCGCGGCGTATCCTCTGGCGGGAGGTGCGCAATGCCGATTTGCCCGAAGGCCTGGATGTGAATGCCTGGCTGCAACGGGAATTGACGAACAAAGGCGCCACCGATGCCGTCACGCTTCTGACCTCGCGCCCGCTTCAATATGTCAAAGAAGCGGAGGCCGAAGTAGAGAACATCCACGCTCACGCCCTTGCCACCGTAGGGTTTTCCAACGCCGAACGGGTAGGCCACCGGGTGGATCGCAGCGGCGCAGACTTTGGCACGATCAACGTGGCGCTGCGCGTCAATGCGGGCTTGACGCAGGCCGCGCTTCTCGAAACCCTCAGCATCGCGGTTGAGGCGCGCACCACGGCAGTGATTGAGGCTGGCCACAAAACGCCCATGGGCCTGACCACCGGCACCGGGACGGATTGCGTCGCGGTCGCCGCGCCACAAGGCGACATGCGCTACGCGGGCCTGCACACCGCCGTAGGTGAGGCCGTCGGCCGCGCCGCATACGACGCCGTCCGCGCAGGCGCAGTCGAATGGATGGAGAACAGACAGGAGACGGGACATGCTTGATCTGGAAACGATACTTCGCACCGGGCTGGAGGATGCGGAGGCAGGGTGGAACATGGGATCGCTGGGGGCGATTGCTGAATTCCACCACGTCAAGGGTGACCCGCCTGCCCCTGCGGTCACTGCGCTGGAACAGAGCACCGCGCGAGGCGGCATCCGGATTGACACGCTCAAAGGTGTGCGGCCCGTGGCCTATGAAGGTGTCAGCGCGAAATCCCACCGCTGGATGCAGGCCGTCGTGTTGTGCCTGCCTGAAGACGAGGCGCGCATGAACCGGCGCGATGTGCTGACAGAACTGGGGCCTGATGCGGATGCCCTGCGGGCGCAGGACCGGGATGGCATTCTGTTCGATATGGGGCTTGGGCAGCCGCAACTGGATTTCTGCATTCGCACCGATGATCCCGATCTGCTGGAGGTGCTGCGCGCGGCTGAAGGGCGATCTTTGCTGGAGGCCGGCAACCCCGCGATGGGCGCGATCCTGAAGGCGCATCCTCACCGCGTGGCGTTGACCCGTCTGGGCCGGGTGGAGGTCTACCAGATGATCGGCGGGCCGGATACGGGCGGAAAGTCCCCCGAAGGCCCGCACACCCATGTCTTGCCGCAATTCTTACGCGTCAAACGCACCCATGCGGCCAGCACCCCCATTCCTGACGGCTGGAGCCCCTGTTGCAGTTTCCACCCCAAAAGCCCGGTCATGGGCCGCATGGGGGAGGATAAGGATTTCGACACCACCGCCTTTGAGGCGTTCCAGACACTTTTGTCGGAATGGGGCCCGCAGGCATATGTGGACCAGAAACACGATGTTTGGGCGGCGATGGCCAAGGCCGTGCAGCCGGGGAGCTGGACCCAGCCCACAGACCTGACGGCCCGCGCCGGGTTGCGCAACGCCATCCGTCAATGGCGGCGCCAAAACGGTGACACGGATTTGGCGAAGGCATGGTCTGACATGTTCGACACCGGCGACGAAGGCACTGAGGTGGAGAACCCCGGCCACTGAAACTGGCCGGGTAAAAAGCCCGCGCCGCCCACGGTGTGCGTGGACGGCGCGATAGTCGGTTTTGTTTTGCAGTTGGGTTCAGCGATCCCCGCGAACCGTTGTGACAGAGCCATCAGGGTTGGTCATCGAGATGAAAGGCACGCTGCGGTCCGGAGACACACGCACATCGGTGAGTTGGCCATTTTGATCCTCGAACACGATCTCCGGGCCGTTGCCGTTGCGGCCAAAGGCCGTTGTGGTCACACCGTTCTCAGTCGCAGATGCATAGTTCCACTTGGATTTGGGCGTGGCATCTTCGCGGCCACCGCCACCGCCTCCACCTGCGATGGCAGGATTGATGGAAAACCCGGTTGCAACCACTGCGGCTGCGAGGGTGGACAGGATGGAAGAGTTGATTTTAGAGTTGAACATTTTGGTCTCCGTAAGGTTGTAGCCATCTGGCTTGTTTGCGTTACGAAGATGGGTGGTTTGACCGCGCCAAAAGGTTCAAAGAAAATCCGAGAAACGTAGAGAAAAATGCGCAAGACATTGAATCTGAAAGGATTTTAACTTCCGATTATTTTCCAACCCCCTCCAAAATCCAGGATTTTCCGCGAACGTGAATGGAACAGAGCGCGCGGCGATGATCCGGGCATGTGCAAACCCCCGGCTCATAGGCCGCCAGATCAGTTGTAAAAGTAATCCACAAGAAACAGCGGGATCGCCGGAATATAGGTGCACATCAGCAGCACCGTCAGCAGCACCGCGATGAAGTATATATTCACCTTGGTCACATCCCAGATGTTCGCCCTCGCCACCGCACAGGCGGTGATCAGAACACTGGCCACAGGCGGCGTTTGCTGCCCGATGGCCAGGTTCAGCGTGACCACAAGACCGAAGTGGATCGGGTTGATGCCCACGGCGTCAATCAGCGGAATGACGATTGGCACCACAAGGATGATGGCAGCCGCCGAATGCAGGAAGAAGCCGATCACAAGGAAGAAGAAGTTCAGGATCAGCAGCACAAGCCACTTGTTTTCCGTGATGCTGAGGATCCCGGCGGCCAGTTCCTGAGGATACTGCGCGCGCGTGAGGAACCCGCCCATCACGACCGAGGCCGCCACCAGCAGCATCACGACTGCGGTCTGCATGCCCCCATCCAGCATGGCGCGGCGCAGGTGCTTCAGATCAACCTGACGATACCAAAGGCTGACGAGGATCGCGGCCAGCACGGCGAGGCCTGCCGCCTCTGTCGCTGTCACGTAGCCGCCGAAGATACCGCCCAGAATAATCACCGGCAGGGCGAAGGTGGGCACTGCGTCGACCGTTGCTTCCCACAAACGACGGCCTGAAAACGCCTCTTCCCGGGGCAGGTCATAGCGGCGCGCGAAATAGTAGGCGACGCCCATCAACCCTGCCGCGCCCATCAGACCGGGCACGACGCCTGCCACAAACAGCTGTTCGACCGACACGTTGGCCGATGTCGCGTAGAGGATCATGGGGATCGACGGCGGGATGATAATCGCCAGCGACGCCGAAGAGGATGTCACCGCCGCCGAGAGCGCTGCGGAATAGCCGCGCTTTTTCATCTGCGGGATCATCACGGACCCCATCGCGGCCACATCCGCCACGGCAGAGCCGGAGATTTCAGCAAAGAAGAGTGACACGCCAATGTTCACATGGGCCAGCCCGCCGCGCACAAAGCCGATGATGGCCGCCACGAAATTGATCAGCCTGTCGGTGATGCCGCCTGCATTCATAATGGCACCTGCCAGAACGAACATCGGGATCGCGATCAGCGAAAACTTGGTCGCCCCGCTATACATATCCAGCGCGACATTCACGAGTGACCCGGTGCCTTCCAGCACCAGAAGACCCCCGATGGCCGACACAGCCAAGGCCACCGCAATCGGCACGTTGAGGCAGATCATGACGACCATGGCGATAAAGATACCCAGCATCAACATCAGACGTGCCCCGCTTTTTTCATCTCGGATTCGACCTCTTCTTCGATTTCGGCATGTTCAAGCGACACGCCGCGTGCGGTCTGGCTCCAGTAATTGGGCAGGCTGAGAAGCTGACAGATTACGAACAGGACTGCGCCCACAGGGATCACCGATTGGGTGAAGCTGACCGGCACCCAGGTGAGGGAGACAAGCGACATGCCCCCCAGAATGGACATCACGGTGAACCCCGCCCATGCAAGCAGTATGAAAAACCCCGCCGTGGTGGCCTCTGCCAATGCCACGGCAACCATACGGGTGCGTTTGGGCAGCGACAGCAGAACACTGTCAAATCCGATATGTCGCCGCCGCAGCACCGCAAGGGCCGCACCATAATAGGTGATCCACGCCAGCAGGATCGCCGCCACCTCATCATACCAGGCCAAGCTGGATCCAATAAGGCGATACAGCACCGCCACAATCACCGTGACGGTCAGGACAACCATCAGGAATACGACGAAATATTCGAGAATGATTTCGAAGAACTTTTGCACTGCATTCAGCATGAGCGGCCCTTAACAGGTTGCACGACGCAACCCATTCCGAATGGTTTTCTTTTCGGGGTGACTTGGGTCGCGGGAGGCCATGACGGGCCTCCCGCGCGTGTGGTTTTAGGACCCGGATGCCAGGTTCTGGATTTGCTCAATTAGCTCTGCGCCACCTTCAACGGTGTTGGCAAATTCCTCATAGACCGGGGCGGAAGCTTCGATGAACGCGTCCTTGTCGGCCTCGTTCACCTCAACGCCCGCGTCCTTGATCACCTGCAGCAAGTCCGTTTCCAGTTTCGCAGCATGCTCATAGACGAAGTTCTGCGTTTCAGCCCCGCAGGCCTCCAGATCGACGCGCACATCCTCTGGCAGTTTCTGCCACTGGTTTTCAGCCACCAGCACGTAGCCCGGCGTGTAGACATGCCCTGTGATGGACAGGTATTTCTGCACTTCCTGGAATTTGGCCGATGCGATCTGTGCGTAGGGGTTTTCCTGCCCGTCGATCACTTTGGTCTGGATCGCGGTGAACACCTCGGAAAACGCCATGGGCGTGGGGTTGGCGCCATAAAGCTGGAACATCTTCACCCGCCATTCGCCGTTGGGCGTGCGCAGCTTGATACCTTGCAGGTCTTCGGGCGTGTTGATCGGGCGCGTGTTGTTGGTGATGTGGCGGAAGCCGTTCTCAAAGTACCCGATGATGCGGTAGCCCTGGCCAAGTGCAGCCTCTTGGAAGACATCGCCCAGCTCGGCCTGAATGCGGCGCATATGATCGCGATCCTGCACGATGTAAGGCATCTCAAACACGCCAAATTCAGGCGCGACCGAGGACATCACCGAGGACGGCAAGGAGAAATCCACCTGACCAAGCTTCAGTTTCTGCAGCAGCTCACGGTCTTTGCCCAGCTGGCTTGCGCCGAAGGTTTGCACCTCCGCGCGGTCGCCCAGCTTGCCGTTGGAACATTCGGCAAATGCATTGGCCGATGCCTCAAACAGCGATCCGGGGTTGCCGACATGGCCAAACCGCAGGGTCAGATCCGCAGCACTTGCCGCCAGCGGCATCGCGATGGCCGCGACGGACGCCAGAATGGTTGCTTTGATATTCATGTTTTTTCCTCCCATTATGCCCTCTCCTCAGGGCGTTATTCAGCGGCTTGCCGCTCATCAATTGTGTCTTTGAGATAGTCCATGGCCGCTTGCGCCCCGCCCGATTGGTGCGGCACGCCCGCCTTGGCGAGGCCCATTTCCACGCCCGACAGCGTGGCCATCAGCATCAGGTCATTGAAGTCACCCAGATGCCCGATGCGGAAGACCTTATCAGCCACTTTCGACAGGCCATTGCCCAGCGAAATGTCATAGTTCTTGAGCGTTGTGGCCCGGAACGCATCCGCCGAATGCCCCGAGGGCATCAACACCGCCGTCAGCACGCCGGATTCGTCACCTTGCCGGGCGCACAGCACCTCAAGACCCCAGGCCCGAACCGCCGCGCGGGTGGCCGCGCCGTGCCGGGCGTGGCGGGCAAAGACGTTATCAAGCCCCTCTTCATGCAGCATGTCGATGGCCTCGTTCAGGCCGTAAAGCAGGTTGGTGCCCGGTGTGTAGGGGAAATACCCTGTCTCATTGGGCCCGACCATATCGTGCCAATCCCAATAGCTGCGCGGCATGGTCACGGATTTGGAATGCTCCAGCGCCTTTTCACTCACCGCATTGAAGCTCAGCCCCGGCGGCAGCATCAGACCTTTCTGAGAGCCCGACACGCAGACATCGACGCCCCATTCGTCAAAGCGAAAATCAATAGATGCGAGGCCGGAAATTGTATCCACCATCAAGAGCGCCGGGTGCCCGGCCGCGTCAATGGCCTTGCGCACCTCTGCGATGGGCGACACGGAACCGGTGGAAGTTTCATTATGCACCACGCAGACCGCTTTGATCTCATGGGCGGTATCTTCACGCAGGCGGGCCTCAATGCGGTCAGGTTCCGCACCGCCGCGCCAGTCACCTTCCAGGAACTCAGGCTCAACCCCGATCTTGCGCGCCATCTTGTTCCAAAGTGTCGCAAAGTGACCAGTTTCAAACATCAGCACCTTGTCGCCGGGCGACACGGTGTTGACCAGCGCCGCTTCCCACGCGCCCGTGCCAGAGGACGGGAAGATGAAAACATGCTGATCAGTCTTGAAGATGGTTTTCATACCATCCAGCGCTTTTTTCCCCACGGCGGCAAAATCCGGGCCGCGATGGTCGATGGTTTGCTGACCAATGGCGCTCAGGATGCGATCCGGCACGGCACTTGGCCCCGGAATTTGCAGAAAATGTCGACCGGCTTGGCGCATCGAATATGGTCCCCCCGAATTCCCGCCCGGATGCGGGCGCAGTTGTTGCTTGAAATTTGTAATTATGAATTCATAATGCAGTCAAGCCAAAAAAATTTCACCGCTGCAACGCGGGTTTGGGCTACAAGGGGGGAAATCACGCATATGCAGGACAGCTCTCATATATCCAAGCGCCTGAGCGCGGCAGTGTCTGGCGACGTGCTGGCCGACGCCGGATCGCGTGCGCGCTACGCCACAGATGCGTCCGTCTATCAGATGGTGCCCAAAACCGTGGTCGTGCCCCGGTCTGTGGAAGATGTGGAAGCCGCCATGACGATTGCGCGCGAAGAAGGCGCACCGGTCTTGCCCCGTGGCGGCGGTACGTCACAATGCGGCCAGACAGTGAACCGCGCGGTGGTGCTCGATAACACCCGCCACCTCAACCGCATTCTGGAGGTTGATCCCGACAAGCTGACCGCGCGGGTGGAGCCGGGTTTGGTTCTTGATGAGCTTAATCGCGCGCTGAAACCCCACGGTCTGTGGTTCCCGGTCGACCCGTCAACCGCGTCGCGCTGCACGCTTGGCGGCATGGCCGCGAACAATTCATCGGGCGGGAAATCCCTGCGCTACGGGATCATGCGCGACAACGTGCGCGCGATCTCTGCCATTCTGCCCGACGGGACCAAAGCCCGCTTCAATGGTGCTGCACCTGAACCCGGCGCCTATGCCGACCTGGTCACCGACATGCGCGCGCTGGGGCAGCGCGAGGCGGAAGAGATCGACGCGCGCTTTCCCAAGGTGCAGCGCCGCGTGGGCGGATACAATATCGACGCGCTCACCGGCAACGAAGTGAACATGGCGCATCTGCTGGTGGGGTCCGAGGGCACGCTGGCGTACTTTACCGAGCTGGAACTCAGCCTCGCGCCGCTGCCCGGCAAAAAGGTGGTCGGCGTGTGCCATTTCCCGACCTTCTATGCCGCGATGGATGCCGCGCAGCATCTCGTGACGCTGGAACCTCAAGGTGTCGAACTGATTGACGACACGATGATCGCGCTTGGCCGCGACATCCCGCTTTTCGCCAAGACGATTGAGGCCTTCGTCGAAGGTGATCCCGCCGCGCTGCTGCTGGTGGAATTTGCCGAAGGGTCGCCCGAGGCCAACGCCGCGAAACTGGCTCAACTGGCGGAGATGATGGGCGACCTTGGGATGGATTTCACAGGCCGAGGCGACCGTTGGGGCGGTGTCGTGCCGGTGATTGATGACGCGTTGCAGAGCGCGATTGCCGAATACCGCAAATCCGGCCTCAACGTCATGATGTCGATGAAGCAGGAAGGCAAACCCATCTCTTTCGTCGAAGATTGCGCCGTGGCCCTGCCGGATCTGGCCGAATACACCAAAGGTCTGACGGAGATTTTCACCCGCCACGGCACCAAGGGCACATGGTACGCCCATGCCTCGGTGGGCTGTCTGCATGTGCGGCCCGTGCTGAACATGCGGCAAGACAAAGACGTCAAAACCATGCGGTCGATTGCCGAGGAATGTTTTGACCTTGTGAAGCAGTACAAAGGGTCTCATTCCGGCGAACATGGCGACGGGATCGTGCGGTCTGAGTTTCATGAAAAGATGTTTGGCCCGCGCATCGTGTCGGCCTTTGAAGAGGTGAAGGCGCGGTTTGATCCTGACGGGCTGATGAACCCTGGCAAGATCGTGCATGCGCCCGCGATGGATGATCGTCGCGTCTTCCGCTACGGCCCCGATTATGCGGTGCCGGAATTTGACACCGCGCTCGATTGGTCCGCCTGGCCGGGGGCCGCGGGTGGCTTTCAAGGCGCGGTAGAGATGTGCAACAACAACGGCGCGTGCCGAAAGCTCAAGGGCGGGGTGATGTGCCCGTCCTTCCGCGCCACCCGCAATGAACGGGACGCCACGCGCGGGCGCGCCAACACGCTGCGCTTTGCCATCAGCGGGCAGATCCCGGGCGGTATCGGGTCGGATATCATGGCCGATACGATGAAGTACTGCGTGTCCTGCAAAGGCTGCCGCCGCGAATGCCCCACCGGGGTCGACATGGCGCGCATGAAGATCGAAGTGCTCGCCGCGCGGCGCAAGACAAAGGGCCTGACGCTCGCTGAAAAACTGGTGGGCTACCTGCCCTATTATGCCCCGCGCGCGGCCAAAGTCGCGTGGCTGATGAACCTGCGCAACAAGGTGGGGCTCCTGCGCAAACTGGCAGAGCCGCTGACGAAAGTGTCCCATCGCCGCGACATCCCGGTTTGGTCGTCCGACCCTTTCCGCGACGCAGAGGCGCAGGATAGCGACCCGCAAGTCCTGCTGTTCGCGGATGTGTTCAACCGCTATTTCGAACCTGAAAACCTGCGCGCGGCGTTGCGAGTGTTGCGTGCCTCCGGTGTCCGGGTGGCTGTGGCGCAAGATGGCTCCGGCAAGGCACTGGATTGCGCGCGCACGCTGCTGGCCGTGGGCTGCGTCGATCAGGCCCGCAAAGAGGCGCAGCGCGTCATCACCGCCACGAAAGACGCGGTGGCGCGCGGCGTTCCTGTCATCGGGTTGGAACCATCCTCGATCCTCACCTTCCGCGACGAATTTCTGGGCCTTTGCCCGGGGCCCGATGCTGAGGCGCTGGCAGAGGCCACGCATACGTTTGAAGAATACCTTTCCAAGCGCGCGCCTTTGCCGCTGAAACCGCTCAAGCGGCCCATCTATGTGCACGGTCACTGCCACCAGAAAGCGCAGGATGCCGTGACGCCCATGCTTGATCTACTGCGGAAGATCCCGGGCGCCGAGGTCAATTTCATTGAAAGCAGCTGCTGCGGTATGGCCGGTGCCTTTGGCTACGCGCCCGACACCATTGACGTGTCTTTGAAAATGGCGTCACTGGATTTGTTCCCGGCTCTTGATGCCGCGCCGAAGGATGCAATTGTCGTGGCCGATGGCACATCTTGTCGCCATCAGATCGCCGATGGCACACCGCGGCGCGCCATTCACGTGGCCCGTTTGCTTGATAGAGCCCTTGATGGATAGGTGACCCGTATGGATCTGACACAAAGCATCAAACGCCCCTCGCTTCATGAAGAACTGGTCGAACGGCTGCGCAACCTGATCGTGGAAGACGCGCTGAAACCTGACACCAAGGTGCCGGAGAAGGACCTGTGCGAAGCCTTCGGCGTGTCGCGCACGCCTTTGCGGGAGGCGCTCAAGGTGCTGGCCTCAGAGGGTTTGGTGGAACTGCACGCCAATCGTGGCGCGCGCGTCACCCGTGTCACACTGGAAGAGCTGGAAAACACCTTTCCCGTGATTGCCATGCTGGAACAACTGGCAGGGGAGTTGTCTTGCCAGAACCTCAGCGACGCGGAAATCGCGGATATCCAAAAACAACACGATGCGATGGTCAAAGCCTATATCTCGCGCGATCGAAAGGCGTATTTTCAGGCCAATCAGGACATCCACAATGCGCTGATCGCCGGGGCCAGAAACGACATTCTGGAGGCGCATCACCGTATGCTGGGCGCCCGGGTGCGTCGTGTCAGGTTCATGGTCAATGTCTCCGAAGATCGCTGGGCGGAGGCCATTCAGGAACACGAACAGATGATGGAAAAACTGCATGAACGCGACGGGCCTGCCCTGGGCGAGTTGATGAAAACCCACCTGATGAACAAATGCGCGGCCCATGTGAAATACATGATGGAAGCGGAAGAAAACGTGACCGAAGGCTGACGGTTTGACCAAGGACATCCTGACAGACCTGCGTGGCCAAACGCTCTGGGTCACGTTCAACCGCCCCGAGGCGCGCAATGCGATGACCTTTGGGATGTATGAAGAACTGGCCAAGATCTGCAGCACAGTGCCGCAAGACGGCTCTGTCAAAGCGATGGTGGTTGCGGGCGCGGGCGGCAAGGCCTTTGCGGCAGGCACGGACATGACCCAGTTTCGCGCCTTCGAGACGGCCGAGGATGCC
>JBCBAT010000029.1:0-44268 GCA_038532355.1 Pseudomonadota bacterium
ATGACGCGGTGATCATTGGGGGCGGCGGGCATGGGTTGGCCACTGCCTACTATCTGGCAAAAAACCATGGGATCACCCGCGTGGCGGTGCTGGAAAAAGGCTGGCTGGGCGGTGGGAACACGGGTCGAAACACCACCGTGATCCGGTCCAATTACTTCTATCCCGAAAGCGCCGATCTCTATGACATGTCGGTACGTCTCTACGAGGGGCTGTCGCGGGATCTCAACTACAACATCATGTTCTCCCAACGCGGCATGATCGTCACGGCCCATTCAGAGCCGGAAATGGAAATGGCCGCCCGGCAGGTGAACGCTATGCGCCTTAACGGGGTGGATGCCGAATTCCTGGATGCGGACCAAGTCAAACGCCATGAGCCCGCGCTCAACACCCGGCCCGACATGCGCTACCCGATCCATGGCGGGGTCCTGCAGAAACGTGCAGGCACCGGGCGGCATGACGCGGTGGCCTGGGGCTTTGCCCGTGCGGCAGACCGGCTGGGCGTGGACATCATTCAGAACTGCGAAGTGACCGGCGTGATCCTTGAGGCCGGGCGCTGCGTGGGCGTGGAGACGTCTCAGGGCGAGGTACGTGCCGATATGGTGGGTGCCGCTGCCGCCGGGCATTCTTCGACCATCGCGCAGATGGCGGGGTTCGAGTTGCCGATTGAGTCCTACGCGTTACAGGCCTTCGTTTCGGAACCGCTCAAGCCCGTGCTGAACACGGTCGTCCTCTGCCCGCCTTTCGGCACCTATGTCAGCCAATCGGACAAGGGCGGGTTGGTCATCGGCGGCGGGCTTGACCGTGTGCCCTCTTACGGCCAGCGCGGCAACCTGCCGATGCAGGAGGCGGTGCTGAGCGGGCTGGCCGAAATGATGCCGAGCCTCGCCAAGGTCAAACTGCTGCGCCACTGGGCGGGGATCGTGGATGTGACGCCCGATAGCTCCCCCATCATTGGTCCGTCGGGCGTGGACGGTTTCTACGTCAATTGCGGCTGGGGCACCGGCGGGTTCAAGGCTATCCCCGTGGGTGGCTACCTTCTGGCGCATATCATGGCGACCGGGTCTCATCACGCTGTCTCCCGCCCCTTCGACCTCACCCGTTTCATCACTGGCCGCCTTGTCGATGAAAGCGCGGCCTCCGGCATCGCGCATTAGGAGGGACCCATGCAACGCTTCCCCTGCCCTTTCTGCGGTCTGCGCGATGAACGCGAATTTCTGTTTATCGCCGAGGCAGGCAAGGTCCGCCCCGACACGACGCAGAAGATCTCGGACGAGGACTGGGCCCGATACCTGCACGCCATCCGCAATGACAAGGGTGCTGTGCGCGAAGTGTGGATGCATCTGACCTGCGGAGAGCTTTTCGTGCTGGAACGCGACAGCGTGACGATGGAGGTGATCCGGTCTATCCCGCTGAGGACGGAGGCCGCATGACATCCCATCGCGTCTCTTCTCCCGCTGGTAAAACCCTCAAATTCTCCTTCGACGGAAAATCCTACATGGGCGTCGAAGGCGACACACTTGCCTCTGCCCTTCTCGCAAACGGCGTCCGCATCATGGGCCGCAGTTTCAAATATCACCGCCCCCGCGGACCGTGGAGCGCTTGGGTCGATGACCCCAACGCGATCATGACCGTGCGCAAAGGCGGCGTGGAACTGCCCAACTGCCCGGCGACCACCACGTATCTCGAAGACGGGATGGAGGCCCGCGCGGTGAACGCGTGGCCCTCTGCGGCGTTTGACATCAAAAGCGGGCTTGATCTGTTGCACCGCTGGCTGGGCGCAGGGTTTTACTACAAGACGTTCATGTGGCCCGATTGGCACCTCTTTGAACCGGCCATTCGCAAGATGGCGGGTTTGGGCCATGTGACGGAGGACGTGCTGGATGGCTATAGCGCCGATCAGATCCATGATCGCTGCGACGTGCTGGTGATCGGTGGCGGGCCTGCGGGGCTTGCGGCAGCGCGATGCGCGGCTGAGGCGGGCCAGGATGTCTGCCTCGTGGAAGATCACAAACGCCTCGGCGGCGGCGCGCGGTTGTCCGAGCGTATCGAAGGCAAACGCCCGGATGCCTGGGTGATAGAAGAGGCCACCGCGCTGGAACAGGCCGGTGCACGCATCCTGACCCATGCGACCGCCTTTGGCATCTACGACCATCAGATGGTCGCCATCATTGAACACGGGCCTTTCGGCACCGCCCCGCGCCTGCGCCGTATGCGCGCGGGCCGGATCATTCTGGCCACTGGCGCACTCGACCGGCCGATTACCTTTGCGGGTAACGATCTGCCCGGGATCATGTCCGTCACCGGGGCGTGCACCTATCTGGCGCAGCACAAGGTGCTGGTGGGCCGGTCCATTGCGCTGGCCTCCAACAATTCCTTCGCAGATGGGGCCGCCACCATGCTGGCCGGGGCCGGGGCGGAGGTGATCCGCATTGATCCCACCGACGGGGCCATGGCAGCCAAGGGCGGCAAGCGCATGCTGGCGCTCAAGCAAAATGGCGTGACCCATGCGGTGGAAACCATCCTTGCTTCAGGCGGGCAGACGCCTCTTGTGCACCTTTGGCGCCATGCGGGCGGCAAACTGACATGGTGTGAGACGCGCCAGGCTTTCCTGCCCGGCACGAACCCCATGCGCATGGTCGCTGTCGGTGCGGCGAATGGCAGTTTCGACATGGACATCGCCTTGGCGGAAGCCCGCGCCGCTGGCAAAAGCGAGGCGCGCCCGCAAGGGAGCGACGAGCCACCCCGCTACCACCTCACGCCCCTCTGGCCTTCGCCCGGCAGCAAAGGCCGCCAGTGGATCGATTTTCAGCATGATGTGACGCTCAAGGACATCGAACTGGCCGCACGTGAAAACTACGTCTCTGTCGAGCACCTCAAACGTTACACCACACTGGGCATGGCCAGCGATCAGGGCAAAACATCGAACATGGCCGGTCTCGCTGCGATGGCCACCCTGCAAGGCAAACCGATCCCGGAGGTGGGCACCACAACCTTCCGCCCGCCTTTCGTGCCGGTGCCGCTTGAGATCTATCACGGCCATCACAAGGGGCAGCACTGGAACGCACCCAAACGCCTCGCTTTGGAAGCCGAACACCGCGCGGCGGGCGCGGCATTGGGCGAATATGGCGGCTGGCTGCGGCCTGCGTGGTACGGAACAGGTGGCATGGCGTCCCGCGTACCCGAGGAAGTGAAGATGGCCCGACATGATGCGGGACTGTTCGATGCCTCGCCCCTGGGCAAGATCGAGGTGATGGGACCGGATGCCGAACACTTCGTCAATTTCATCTATTACAACACGATCAAGTCGCTCCAACTCGGTCGCATCCGCTATGGCTTCATGCTCTCGGAAGGGGGCATTGTTTACGATGACGGGGTCATTGCTCGGGTGGATCAAAACCGCTTCATCATCTCCTGCTCGTCAAGCCACGTGGATGGCGTGCGCACGCATCTGGAGGCATGGCGGCAGGACGGCAACGACCCTGACCGCATTTTTATCCATGACACGACGCAGAATTGGGCGACACTGACCGTCACCGGCCCCAAAGCGCGGGACACGCTGGGCGCGCTTGGCCTCACCGCCGACCTTTCCAAAGACGCCCTGCCCCACATGGCGTTCCTTGAGACCACTTGGGCTGGCACACCTTTGCGCATCGCACGGGTCAGCTTTTCCGGTGATCTGAGTTTTGAGCTGTCCATCCGCCGCAACAAGGCCAGTGACCTTTGGCAGGCGCTGCGCGACGCGGGCGCCGCCCCGATCGGGCTGGAAGCGATGGCCGTCATGCGCGCCGAAAAAGGCTACATCATGATCGGCAAGGACACGGATGGGGAGACGATGCCCCACGATCTGGGCTTCACCGTGCCAAGAGAGAAGAAGACTGCCGCCTTCGTGGGCGACCGCAGCCTGCATATGGAGGTGGCCAATGACCCCGCGCGCAAACAGTTGGTTGGTCTGGCCGTGGCAGACGGCGCGCCGATGCTGCCCATCGGGGCCCACGTGGTGACAGATGGCACAAAGCCGACGTCTCTGGGCTACGTCACCTCCAGCTATGAAAGCCCAACATTGGACCACGCCATTGCCATTGGGTTGGTCGAGAAGGGCCATGCACGGATGGGCGAAATCGTCACCGTTTGGAACCAAGGCGAAACCCGTGAGGCCGTGATCACCTCGCCTGTCTTTTTCGATCCGGACGGGGAGCGGCTTCATGCGTGACGACAGCCAAAGATGGGCCCCGCCGCGGGACCGCGGTGTCGAGGTCACAGCCCCCGGCATCACCATCCGGTCGCTCGACATCGCGCGGCTGACGCTGATCTCTGGCCCTGCTGCACTTAACGCAACAAAGTTTGCCCTAGCAGATTGGCCGGGCGTCGTGGAAGGCGATAACTACGCCATCAGCCTGCGCCGCGACCGCATCCTAGAAGTGAACGGCCCCGCGCGGTCGGATGGATGGGACGCGGGCCAAAACCTGGCCGTTTCGGACGTCACCGACGCCTACACCCATGTGGAAATTACTGGCCCTTCAGCGCTCTCTTTGCTCAATCGTGGCACAGAACTTGACCCTGCCACCCCATCCCGCTCTGCCGCCCGCCTGCTCTTCGGACTGGGTGTTTTTCTCTATCGCCACGGCGCTTCCGACACGTACCGCATCCACGCGGGCTCCGCGCAGGATGAAGCACTTTGGCACGCCCTGACGGATGCCGCAAAACACCTGACCTGACCCCGCAAAACAAAGCATTGATTTGACGCGAACACATCGCTAGCGTCCACTCTAGACACAAGTGTCCACAACACGATCCAAGGGAGGCCACCCCATGAAATCTCACTACCGCGCCGTTGTCATTGGCGGGGGCGTCGTTGGCGCATCCGTCCTTTACCACCTCGCCAAATTCGGCTGGAAAGATGTCTGCCTGATTGAACGCTCGATCCTCACCGCAGGCTCCAGCTGGCACGCCGCGGGCGGGTTTCACGCGCTCAACGCCGATCCCAACATCGCCTCCCTTCAGGCCTACACGATCGACCTGCTGAGCGAGATCGAACAGGAATCCGGTCAATCCGTGGGGATGCATATGACCGGCGGCATGACGCTGGCGGGTACACCTGACCGCTGGGAATGGCTGCAATCGGCCTACCGCACGTTCCAGTCTATCGGCATCAACGACGTGCATTTGATCACGCCCGAAGAGGCCGGCGAGCTGAACCCCATCATGTCCACCCACGGCATCCTGGGCGGGATGTGGGCAGACCGCGAAGGATACATCGACACCACGGGCACCGTGCAGGCCTATGCGGGTGCGGCCAAGAAACACGGGGCGCAGGTGATCGAACACAACCGTGTCCTGGAACTCATTCAAACGAAAGACGGCTGGGATGTGGTGACCGAGAAAGGCACGATCCACACCGAACATGTGGTCAATGCCGCGGGCCTCTGGGCCAAACAGGTGGGCCGCATGGCAGGCCTCGAACTGCCCGTCTCCCCGCTCAACCACCATTACCTGATCACCGACACGATCCCCGCGCTGGAAGGGCTCGACAAAGAAATCCCGCTGACCGTGGACCTCGAAGGATTCACCTACACCCGTCAGGATCAGAAGGGCATGCTGCTGGGCATCTATGAGATTGACCATGATCACTGGATGATGGACGGCGCGCCTTGGGAGTATGGGTTTGAGCTGCAACAGGAAGATCCTGATCGGATCGAAAATGAACTGATGCTGGGCTTTGAACGCTACCCTGTGCTGAACGATGTGGGTGTGAAAACCTGGGTCAACGGGGCCTTTACCTTCTCGCCCGATGGCAACCCTCTGGTGGGACCTGTACGCGGCAAGCCGGGGTACTGGTGCGCCTGTGCTGTGATGGCAGGCTTCCTGCAAGGCGGCGGCGTGGGAAAATCGCTGGCCGAGTGGATGATCCATGGGGAGCCTGAGGCGGATGTTTTCGGCATGGATGTGGCCCGCTACGGGCCCTTTGCGGAAAACAAGCAATTCATCAAGGAAACCACGGGCCAGTTCTACACGCGTCGTTTCGTGATGACTTATCCCAACGAACAACTGCCAGCAGGCCGCCCTGCCAAGATGGCCCCGGCCTATTCCGATATGACGGCCGCCGGGTGTCAGTGGGGCGCAAGCTGGGGCCTCGAAGTGCCGCTCTACTTCGCGCCTTCTCCAGACTTCCAAGAAACGCCGACACTGAAGCGATCCAATGCCTTCGATATTGTCGCCGAGGAATGCAAAGCGGTGCGCGAGGCGGCAGGCATGGTCGATATCTCCGGCTTCTCCCGCTTCGAGGTGACAGGCGACGGGGCGGAAGGCTGGCTCAACAAAATCATGGCTTCCAAACTCCCCGCCCCAGGCCGGGCGCGGTTGGCGCCGATGTTGTCAGATGAGGGCAAGCTGAAAGGCGATCTGACAATCTTCAACTGGGGCAATGGGACCTGGTGGATCATGGGCAGCTACTATCTGCGCGAATGGCATATGCGCTGGTTTGCCGACCGGATGGAGGACGGCGTGCATGTCAGCGATCTGTCCGACAACGTTGTGGGCTTTGGCATTGCAGGCCCCAACAGCCTGAAAGTGCTGGAAAAACTGACTGATGGACCGATTGCCGATCTGCCGTTTATGGGCTGCGGCACGTTTGATGTCGGCATGTACCGCGTGAAGGTCGGCCGGTTGTCGGTCACTGGCGAGATGGGTTTCGAAATCCACTGCTCTGCCGCCGAACATATTGGTCTGCGCAAAACGCTTCTGGCGGCGGGCGAAGAATTCGGCCTCCGCGAATTCGGCTTCAACGCCATGCTCAGCCTGCGTCTGGAAAAATCATTCGGTATCTGGAACGCGGAATTCACCCAAGGCTACACGGCGGCCGAGACAGGCATGGACCGCTGGATCGACTGGACCAAAGGGGATTTCGTCGGACGTGCGGCGGCCTTGGCTGAAAAGGACGGCAATGGACCCGCGCGCAAGGTCGTGACGCTGGAAGTGCAATCCAGCGACGCCGATGCCAGCGGGTTCGAACCGGTCTGGAGCGATGGCGCGCTCGTAGGCTTTGTCACCTCCGGCGGCTACGGCCACACAGTGGGCAAATCGCTGGCCATGGCCATGGTCGACACTTCCGTGGCCGAGGAAGGCAAAGACCTGCAAGTTCACATCGTCGGCGCGGAATGCGCGGCACAGGTGATCGCACCTTCGCCCTACGACCCCCAAGGCGCGGCAATGCGGGGCTGATCGAGGTGGACGGCGCACAGCCCAACGGGCAAACCAAAGCGACGCGCGGCGATTGGCTGAATGCCGCGCGCGACGTGCTGGTCAGCGAAGGCGTGGGCGAGGTGAAAGTGCTTGCCCTCAGCCACCGGCTGGATGTGTCGCGATCCAGCTTTTACTGGTACTTCAAGAACCGGCAGGATCTGCTGGATGAATTGCTGCTGGGGTGGGAGGCGCGCAATACCCGCACCATCGTGGAACGGTGCGCCGCGCCGGCGAAGACGATCACAGGCGCGGTGTGCAACTTCTTCACCTGTTTTGTGGATCCAAGGCTTTTTGATTGCGGCCTCGATTTCGCCATCCGCGAATGGGCGCGGCGCGAAGCCCCTGTCAGGCTGCGCATCGACGCGGCGGACACGACGAGGATTGCCGCCGTGACGAAGATGTTCGCCCGCCACGGCTATGACGCATCTGATGCGGACACGCGGGCGCGCATCCTCTATTTCATGCAGCTGGGATACCACGCGCTGGATGTGCGGGAGGAAATGGCGCTCCGCCTTAGCCGGGTGGAGGGATATGTGCGCGGCTTCACAGGCGCGGAACCGGACGTAAGCGACTTGTCCGATTTCCTGAGCTACGCCGAAACCGTCGGTCAAGCGCCCCAAAATTTTTGAAAAATTTTGCCACCGGCGTTGGCGGCAGATTTTTTGAAAAAATCTGCCCCGGCTGGTGTCAGGCGTCGCTTTTCATCTCATCGAGCATCTTGCGCGCGCGCGGGCAATCGGCAAGACGGTCGCGCAGCGGGCTGTCGGGATCGATGTCTTTTTTGCACACAAGACACTGATCCGCGTCAGAAATCGCATTCAGCCCGCCGCAGCTGCCTTTGATCGTGCGGCCGTTGAAGATCACCCCGATCGCCATACCACCCACCATCAGGCCGATGAAAGCGAAGGCGAGAATGAAGGTTTCCACGGGATAATCTCCTGGCGGTTAGGCTTGAAGGGCGGTGAACGCCTCTGTCATGGTTTTGATATGGTTGCTTGACGCGTCCCGGTCAATGAACAAGGCCGCGATCCCCAGATCATTGGCCAGTTCCACACCACGCCCCGCGCCCATGGCCAGAAGGCCCGTGGCCCAGGCATCGGCCAGCATCGCATTTTCCGCCAGTACCGTCACAGATGTTGTGTTGTGCGTCACGGGACGGCCGGTTTTCGGGTCCAGAATGTGGGAGAATCGCGTGCCGTTCTCTTCAAAGAAGTTGCGATAGTCGCCCGATGTCGCCAGCCCCATGTTGGACGCGCGCGCCACATCGGCCACTTCACCGCTCAGCAAATCAGGCGATTCGATCCCGATGGTCCAGCGCACCGCATCCGCGTTCTTGCCAGACACGTACAGATCGCCACCAATCTCCACCATGAAATCCTTGAAGCCCAGATCGGCGATCGCCGCGGCCACGTGATCGACGCCGTAGCCTTTGCCGATCGAGGACAGATACATCTGCGTGGCGGGATCCGTTTTCTGCAAATCCGTCCCGGACACAGACAATTTGGCCTGGCCGATATGGTCCATCGCGTCTGCAATCGTCTCGGTGCCTGGTGCGGTGGATCCACCGCCCAGCGCGCCAAAGCCCCAGGCCTCAATGACCGGGCCAAGCGTGATGTCAAAATAGCCATCGCTTTGTTTATGCACGTCTTCCGCGGCCTGCACGACGGTCGCCAACTCTGCCGACACGGTCATGGGCGCGGTGCTGCGCGCGGCGTTGAAGCGCGACACTTCGGAACCCGCATCCCAGTTCGACATAAGCGTGTTGATCCGCGCAAGGCTAGCATCCACAGCGGCTTGCACCTGCGCCTTTTCGACACCTGTACCGTTGTCGACGGCGACCACATTATAGTGTGTGCCCATCGTGGTGCCGGTCAGCTCAATCAAGGCGGACCCGGGCTTACATGCGGCAAGGGCAACGGCGGAAAGAACGAAAGAACGGCGGGAAAGCTTCAACGTGGTGCTCACTGGCTTATGCTCCTTAGGCGGCTCGACTGCGATGTCAAAAAAGTTGTCTCCTGCGCGCTTTTTTCGCGTTTTCTTTTCCGTTGCAATCGGAAAGAAGGAACTGAGCGCCCATGCCGCACTTTTGCGGTGATGCGAGTCGCAGCTCACGCAATATGAAGCCAGTCGGAGGCCACACAGCGTGCAAACGTTTAATCTCAAGAAAGGGCTGGACCTACCAGTCCTTGGCGAACCTTCCACCTCAGAGGTCCATACACCTGATATCCGCACCGTTGCTGTGCTTGGCGCGGATTACATCGGTTTGAAACCCCGCCTGGAGGTACAGGAAGGTGACAAGGTTGGGGCCGGGGCTCCGATTTTCTACCACAAAGACACCCCCGAGGTGATGGTGACCGCACCGGCATCTGGCCGGGTGCGTGCAATCAACCGCGGCGCACGCCGGGTCCTGATCAGCGTCGAAATTGATGTCGATCCCAAGGCGGCAAAGCCGGTCGACTTCTCCAAAGTCGGGGATGCAAAGACCCGTGAGGGCCTGATCGAGCGTCTTTCTGCCTCCGGTCTTTGGACATCGTTCCGCACACGGCCTTATTCCAAGGTGCCTGAAACGACAGCGACAACCGACGCGATTTTCGTGACCGCCATGGATACGGAGCCTTTGGCCGCCGATCCCGCACATGTCATCGCCGAGGCGCGTGATGAGTTTGAAACCGGCCTTGCTGCCATCAGCAAGCTGACCGACGGCAAGACATATGTCTGTCGCAAGACGGGCAGCGATGTGCCAGGTCAGGGTATGGACCGGGTTGAAATGGCAGAATTTGATGGCCCCCACCCCGCAGGCCTGGCCGGCACGCATATTCACTTTCTGCATCCGGTGACGGCTGACAAAGTGGTCTGGACCATCGGATATCACGACGTGATCGCCATCGGGCACATGTTGAAGACGGGGCACAATGACGCAGAGCGGGTCATCGCGCTCAGCGGTCCGCAGGCCGCAAACCCGCGGCTTGTCCGGGTGCCTGCAGGTGCCTCCATGGTCGATATCACGGAAAACGAAGCCGCGGGCGATGCGCCGCTGCGCCTGATTTCCGGCTCTATCCTGAGTGGGCGCATGGGCGCGGGCGCGGATGCCTATCTGGGGCGCTACGCCCGGCAGCTGACGATGATCGAAGAAGATAAAGCCCAGATTCCAATGGGTTGGGTTCGGCCGATGTTCAGCAAATACGCCGTTCAGCCGGTTCTTGGATCGGCCATGTCCAAAAAACTTTATGCGCTGACATCCAATCTGAACGGCGGGCGCAGGGCGATGGTGCCCATCGGCACGTTCGAAAAACTGATGCCGCAGGATTTCCTGCCGACGCAGCTTTTGCGGTCCTTGCTGGTCATGGATACCGACACCGCGCAGCAGCTTGGCGCGCTGGAACTGGATGAAGAGGACCTAGGGCTGGTTGGCTTTGCCTGCCCTGCAAAGTATGAATACGGCATAGCGCTACGGGATTGCTTGTCGAAAATTGAGAAGGAGGGCTGATCATGGGTCTTCGCAACTTCTTTGACCGGATTGAGCCGGCCTTTGAGAAGGGCGGTAAGTACGAGCGGTATTTCCCACTCTATGAGATGGTGGAAAGCTTCCTCTACACGCCCAAGACGGTGACAACGGCCGCGCCGCACGCCCGGTCCTACATCGATATGAAGCGGATCATGACCTATGTGGTTCTTGCCACGGTCCCCTGCATCATCTTGGGCTGCTACAACACCGGTCTACACACCAACGCCGCGATTGCCGAATTCGGCGCAAGCGGCTGGCGCGCCTGGATCCTGGATACCTTCGGGATCGGCTTCAACGCAGCCAACCCGCTGGCCAATTTCCTGCACGGGCTCCTTTATTTCATTCCGATTTACGTAACCACGCTGGTTGCGGGCGGCATTTGTGAGGTGATCTTCGCCACCATCCGCCGCCACGAAGTGAACGAGGGCTTCCTTGTCACCTCCATGCTCTACACCCTCACCCTGCCCGCCAGCACCCCGCTGTGGCAGGTGGCACTGGGCATCATCTTCGGTGTCGTGATCGGCAAAGAGGTCTTCGGTGGCACGGGCAAAAACTTCCTCAATCCTGCCCTGACAGGCCGCGCGTTCCTCTATTTTGCGTACCCCGCACAAATGTCGGGCGATGCGGTTTGGGTGCCGGTCGATGGGTACACCGGCGCGACAGCGCTGGCGGTTTCGGCCTCTGAAGGCTATCAGAACCTCGCAGAATACGGGATGACCTGGTCTGCATCCTTCTTCGGAATGATCCCGGGCAGCTTTGGCGAAACGTCCACCGCTGCGGCCCTATTGGGGCTTGCTTTCCTGCTGGCCACGAGGATCGCCAATTGGCGGATGGTCGTGGGCTGTTTGGCGGGGATGATCGCCTTTTCGACACTGCTGAATTTCGTGGGCTCTGACACCAACCCGATGTTTGCCATGCCGTGGTACTGGCACCTTGTGGTGGGCGGATATGCCTTTGGTTTGGTGTTTATGGTCACCGAACCTGTGTCTGGCTCCCACACCAATCTGGGGCGGTTCTACTACGGGCTTCTGATCGGGTTCATGGTTGTGATGATCCGCGTGATCAACCCAGCCTTCCCCGAAGGTATGATGCTGGCGATCCTCTTCGGGAACGTCTTTGCACCGCTGATCGACCACTTCGTGGTTCAGTCCAACATCAAACGCAGGGCGAAACGACATGCCTGATGACGTCAAACAAAAAGGCCCCATCGGCCGCTTCCTTGCCGCACCGCCCGATAGCATCGGCAAAACCATCTTCGTGGCGGTCGGCGTCTGCCTTGTTGCCTCCATGGTGGTGTCCTCGGTCGCGGTGTCACTGCGGCCCACGCAAGAGGTCAATCAACTCAAGGACAAGCAGATCAACATTCTGCAGGTCGCGGGCGTCTATGACCCCGAGGTGGACGTGGTAGAGGCTTTCAACGCCTTTGAACCGCAAGTGCTGGAGCTTGAGACCGGAACCTTCACCGATCAGTTCGATGCAACCACATTCGATGATATTGCCGCCGCTGATGATCCGGCCACATCCGTCGCCCTGGCAGATGATCCCGCAGGCATCGGACGCAAGGCGACCTACCGCACCGTCTATCTGCTGCGCAATGAGGACGGATCGCTGGATAAGGCGATCCTGCCGCTGCACGGCTATGGCCTGTGGTCCACGCTTTACGGCTATATCGCGGTCGAAGAAGACGGCAACGAAATCTACGGGCTTCAGTTCTACAGCCATGCCGAAACACCGGGTCTGGGCGCGGAGGTCGACAACCCGCGCTGGAAAGCCCAGTGGAACGGCAAACAGCTGAAAGATGACGAGGGCAACCTTGCCATCACCGTGGCCAAAACCGCCCCACCGCAGGGTGACGAGTATCACATTGATGCGCTGGCGGGGGCGACCTTGACCACCGTGGGTGTCGACAACCTCGTCAAATTCTGGATGGGGGAGGAAGGCTACACGCCCTTCTTGGAAAATATGCAGACAGGAGGGATCTAAATGGCCCAGACCTATCGAAAAATGCTCGTCGACCCGATGGTCGACAACAACCCGATCACCTTGCAGGTGCTTGGGATCTGTTCGGCGCTGGCGGTGACGTCTTCGCTGCAGGTGTCCTTCGTCATGGCCATTGCGGTGATCTTTGTGACGGGGTTCTCGTCGATGTTCATCTCCATGATCCGAAGCCAGATCCCTGGCTCGATCCGGATCATCGTGCAGATGGTCATCATCGCGAGCCTCGTAATCATGGTCGATCAGATCCTGAAGGCCTATGCCTATGAGATTTCAAAGACGCTGTCGGTCTTCGTGGGCCTGATCATCACCAACTGCATCGTGATGGGCCGCGCGGAAGCCTTCGCCATGAAGAACCCGCCGGTGGCAAGCTTCATTGACGGTGTCGGCAACGGGCTGGGCTACGGCCTGATCCTGATGCTGGTGGCGATCATCCGCGAAACCTTTGGTTCTGGCACCTTCTTTGGCTTCACGATCATGGAAACGGTGAACAACGGTGGCTGGTATGTCCCCAACGGGATGCTGCTGCTGCCGCCCTCGGCCTTCTTCATCATCGGTCTGATCATCTGGGCCTTCCGGTCCTGGAAGCCCGAACAGGTGGAAGAGCGTGAATACAAAATCCAGACGGTTGAGGCACACTGATGGAAGAACTCCTCTCCCTCGCGGTTAAGGCGATCTTCGTCGAAAACCTCGCGCTGTCCTTCTTTCTGGGGATGTGTACCTTCATCGCGGTGTCCAAAAAGATCGCGACGGCCATTGGTTTGGGCATCTCGGTCATGATCGTGCAGTCGATCACGGTGCCCGCCAACAACCTGATCCTGAGCTACCTTCTGGCGCCCGGCGCGCTGGCCTGGGCCGGGTTCCCGGATGTGGATCTGACCTTCCTTGGCCTCATCTCCTACATCGGAGTGATCGCGGCCTTGGTGCAGATCCTTGAGATGGTGCTCGATAAGTACTTCCCGCCGCTCTACAACGCGCTCGGCGTCTTCCTGCCGCTGATCACGGTGAACTGCGCCATCCTTGGTGGGTCGCTCTTCATGGTGGAACGGGATTACAACCTCGCTGAATCCGTGACCTACGGTATCTCTTCCGGCTTCGGCTGGGCGCTGGCCATTACGGCCATGGCGGGTGTGCGCGAGAAGCTCAAGTATTCCGACATTCCCGACGGTCTTCAGGGCCTCGGCATCACATTCATCACTGCGGGGCTTATGGCCCTGGCCTTCATGTCCTTTTCCGGCGTGAAGCTGTAAGGAGGCTAAGACATGGAAACATTCAGTCTTGGGATCCTGCTGTTCACTTTGATCGTTCTGGCCTTGGTCACGATCATTTTGATGGCACGCTCCCGGCTCGTATCCTCGGGCAATGTGAATATCGAAATCAACGGGGAGAAGACGATCTCTGTCCCCGCCGGTGGCAAGCTGTTGCAGACGCTCTCTGAGCAGCAATTGTTTGTCCCTTCCGCTTGCGGTGGGGGCGGCACCTGCGCCCAGTGCAAGGTGAAGATCTTCGAAGGGGGCGGGTCGATCCTGCCCACGGAAGAAAGCCACATCACCAAGCGTGAGGCCGCCTGTGGCGACCGCCTGTCATGCCAGGTGGCCGTAAAGCAGGACATGAAGATCGAAGTGCCTGAAGAGGTGTTCGGCGTGAAGAAGTGGGAATGCACCGTGCGTTCTAATGAGAACGTCGCGACCTTCATCAAGAACCTGGTGCTGGAACTGCCCGAAGGTGAGGATGTGAACTTCCGCGCCGGTGGCTACATCCAGATCGAGGCGCCCGCGCATGAACTGAACTACACCGATTTCGATGTGGAAGAGGAGTATCGTGAGGATTGGGACAAGTTCAATCTGTGGCAGTACAAATCCGTGGTGCCCGAAGGGATCGAACGCGCCTATTCCATGGCCAACTACCCCGAGGAAAAGGGCCTGATCATGCTCAATGTGCGTGTGGCCTCCCCTCCCCCGGGTTCACAGGGCATCCCGCCCGGCCAGATGTCGAGCTACATCTTCAACCTCAAGCCCGGTGACAAGGTCACGATCTCTGGCCCGTTCGGCGAATTCTTCGCCCGTGAGACGGAAAAGGAAATGGTCTTCATCGGTGGTGGTGCGGGCATGGCCCCCATGCGCAGCCACATCTTCGACCAGTTGAAGCGCCTCAAGAACCGCGACCGGAAGATCACCTTCTGGTACGGTGCGCGCTCGAAGAAAGAGATGTTCTTTGTTGAAGATTTCGATGAGCTGGCAGAAGAGTTCGACAATTTCGAATGGCACGTGGCGCTGTCCGATGCGATGCCTGAGGATGATTGGAAAGGCTATACCGGCTTCATCCACAACGTCCTTTATGAGGAATACCTCAAGGATCACCCCGCACCGGAAGACTGCGAATACTACATGTGCGGTCCGCCCATCATGAACCAGTCTTGCACGAACATGCTGCTGGATTTGGGCGTGGATCGGGAAGACATCATGCTGGACGACTTCGGCGGATAACAATCAAAACGGGGCCTGAATTTCAGGCCCCGTTTTTTTTCGGGCCAGTGCCAACAGAGCGCCTTCGCCTGGCCCCGGTCTGGCGATCCCGACCTAAAGCAAGGGCACTTTATCTTGACGTACCGCTGTATGGTTGAGCGATGCGCTACAACTACAATTTCGCCAGGCCCTGGGTGGGGCCAGGCGAAGGCGCGGCGGGCTACGCCCTTGATTCCGCGCCAGATGCTAAACCCTATCCCGTCGCGATCGGGAAAAACGCCACCGTGCACAGCATCACTGCCGCGGTCGTGCCGAAGAACCAAAGCTGCCAGCTTGGCCCCTCTTCCTTCCACACACGGCGATAGGAATGCCCCGCAAGGCATGCCCCCACAAACAGCAGAAGGGCGGCGACGGGTGGAAGCTCAAAACCGGTCATGCGCAGAAATTTCCCCAAATGCAATTTATCGGTGTAAACTGGGTTTAACGTGAATTGCCAAACGATCAAGGAGCCATTGATGCCTGCATCCTACCAAGCGCCAAAACGCGGTGACATTGAGCCCAAAACCTACAGCCAATCGACATCGACCAACTCCTCCAAGGAGACGGCGATTGTCGCTAACCTGTTGGACGGCAAGGGAGACGCCGTGTTTTCGATCCGCCCGCAGAGCACGCTCAAGGACGCGGTGATGGAGTTGCGGGACAAGAAGATCGGCGCGCTGATGGTGCGCGATGCCAGCGGCGGCTTGGTGGGTATCCTGTCAGAGCGGGACATCGTGCGCAAACTGGCCGATACCCCCGGCGAAACCCTGCCCAAGAAGGTCGAAGACATCATGACCACGTCTGTCGAGGTCTGTGCGCCCGGCGATACGCTGATGTCCGTCTTGCGGCGCATGACAGCGGGGCACTTTCGGCACATGCCTGTCGTGGACGGGGCCAGCCTTGTGGGCATGCTGACCATTGGCGACGTGATCAACTACCGCCTGACGGAGCTGGAACACGAAGCGCTGCAGCTAAAGCAATTGATCGTCGGCTGATCAGCCGCGATCCACTGCGCGCGCACCGCTGTCATCCAGCCGACGGTCCAGGATACGCAGCGTGATCCACGTCACGATGGCCCCGGACAGCAGGTACAGCGCCGACGCCCATAGCCCCACATAAGCGGCCAGGGCCATCCCACAGAGCGGCGCAAAGGCGGCCCCGAAGATCCAGGACAGGTTCACCGACAAGGCACTGCCAGAATAGCGGAATTCGATCGGAAACCGCTTGGGCACGATAGAGCTTGATTGCCCATAGGCCAGCCCCAGCACGATGAACCCAAAGATGATGTAGATCCACGGATAGCTGTCGAGCGTGTAGATCGTGAGGCACAGTATGGGGATCAGCGCCACGGACGCGCGCAGCACGGTGCGCTTGGTGTAGCGATCCGCCAGCACCCCCGACAAGACCACAGCCCCACAAGCCAGAACACCGCCCGCCAGTTGATACAAAATGATCCGATCCATGCTGTAATCGGTGAAAAGCAGCGTGTAGCTGAGCGGGAAAACCGTCACCATGTGGAAAAGCGCGTAGCTTGCCACTGGCAGGAAAGTGGACAGGGCAAGCGTGCGCCACTGAGTGCGGATCAATTCGGAAAACGGAGCGGATTGCAGCGGCGTTTCGTCAGCCCCGAAATCGGCTGTTAGCAAACGCAGCCGGGCAAAGAGCGACACAACATTCACAGCCATCACCGCGAAAAACGCAAAGCGCCAGCCGTAATTGTAAAACTCTTCTTCCGTCAGGAAGCCCGTCAGCACAAAGAACATGGAGGCCGCGACGCAAAATCCGATGGGCCCGCCCAATTGCGGCACCATGCCGTAAAGCCCCTCGCGACCCTTCGGCGCAGCCGATTTCAGCTGCAGCGTGATCCCATCCCACGCGCCCCCAAGACCAATCCCTTGGGCAAAGCGCAACGCGGCCAGCAGGATAGGCGCCATAATGCCGATCCTGTCATAGCCAGGCAGAAGCCCAATCGCGACGGTGGAACTGCCTAGGATCATCAGGGCCAGCGAAATCTTACCCGCGCGCCCGATTTTGCGTTCCAGATATCGGCCTGCAAAGCTGGCAAAAGGTCGGGCCAAAAAAGCCAGTGAAAACACGGCGAAAGAGAGGATCGTGCCAGTCACCGGGTCGTACATCGGGAAGAAGAGACGCGGAAACACCAGCGCCGATGCGATGGCGTAGACGAAAAAACCAAAGAAATCGGTCACCCGCGCCATCACCACTGTTGTGATGATATCGTCGATGGTGACGTTGTCGGAATGTCCGGTTGATGTATTTGCCAACGCTCTCTCCGCCGGTTTTGTGAGTTATCTCTTTATATGGGGCGGAATGCGCCAATGGAAAATGAATGACGAAAAATCCCACAAGGGGAAATTGTCGCACTGCAGCATTCTTGAAATCAGGACCAAGCGCTTACCTATCTTTTAGCAAATTAACCCGGGTCTATTTCGTCAAATGCACTATGTGTAACAGGCGCGCCCGGAAAGACCGAAAGACAAAAGAAAACGTGGCGACCATGTTCCGACGCCTGTTCAAGACCGTAACGATTCTCGCCTTGGCGGGGTTGCTTTCTGGCTGCAATCTGGTGCTTCTCAATCCCAACGGCGATGTCGCAGCGCAAAAGGGTGATCTGATCATCTATGCTACCGTGCTGATGCTGATCGTGATCATCCCGGTGATGGCGCTGACGGTCTTTTTCGCAATGAAGTACCGCGAAGACAACAAACAGGCCACCTATGACCCCGACTGGGATCATTCCATCAGCCTTGAGATCGTGATCTGGGCTGTGCCGCTGGCGATTATCATCTGTCTGGCGGGTCTTACTTGGGTGGCCACGCACCGGCTTGATCCCTATCAGGATTTGATCCGCATATCTGAAGATAAACCCATCGACGAGAGCGTGGAGCCTTTGGAGGTGCACGTCGTATCGCTCGATTGGAAATGGCTGTTCATCTACCCCGAACAGAACATCGCGACGGTCAATGAATTCGCCGCGATCGTCGATCGCCCGATCGAATTCAAGCTGACATCCGACACCGTGATGAACGCCTTCTACGTGCCTGATCTGGCCGGCATGATCTACGCCATGGCGGGGATGGAGACGGAGCTTAACGCCGTCATCAATGTGCCCGGCAGCTATGAAGGGTTTTCCGCCAACTATTCTGGCAACGGCTTTTCCCAAATGAATTTCGAATTCCTGGGCAAAAGCGAAGAAGACTTTGATGCCTGGGTCGAAAAGGTCCGCGATCAGGGCCGCGCGGCAGAGCTTGATCAGCCCGCCTACAACCAATTGCAACAGCCCAGCATTGACCACAAAGTGACCTATTACGGCGCCGTGGCAGACGGCCTTTGGCGCCGCATCGTGAACCTGTGTGCGGGTCAGCAGGATCTGTGCCTTGATGACATGATGATGGTCGACGCCCTAGGCGGTGGCGGGATTGAGGGGCTCTTCAATCGCGAAATGTTCCGCGGCATCTGTGCCGCTGAAGACCCAAGCGCCTTCATTGCCATTCTGCGGCCTGACCTGAAGCCGCTGGAAGATGAGCTGTTCGCGGCGATGGATCTGCCGCCGGTGACCGACCTTTCCGACCAACTGGCTCCCCAAAACAACCAAAACGGGGGGAACTGACATGGCGACAGCGATCACGCCGACAGACGCAGGTGCAGTCAAGGACTTCTACGTGCCCTCTGACGCGCATTGGTTCTGGGGCAAGCTGAACTGGGATATCTTCCCATTCTATGACCCGATCATTTTTGGCACCTTCATCGGTACCATGATCCTCGGCACCGTGGTGGTCGGCGCGCTCACTTACTATCGCCTTTGGGGCTATCTCTGGAACGAATGGTTCACCTCCGTCGACCATAAGAAAATCGGCATCATGTACATGGTGCTGGCGGTGATCATGCTGGTGCGGGGCTTTGCCGATGCGCTTTTGATGCGATTGCATCAGGCGCTTGCCTCGGCCGGATACGTAGGGATCTTGCCCGCCTATCACTACGATCAGGTCTTCACCGTACACGGTGTGATCATGATCTTCTTCGTGGCCATGCCCTTTATCACCGGTTTCATGAACTACGTCATGCCGCTGCAAATCGGCGCGCGGGATGTGGCCTTTCCGTTCCTAAACAACCTCAGCTTCTGGCTGACCGTGTCGGGTGCCGTGCTGATCATGATTTCGCTTTTCGTGGGGGAATTCGCGGCCACCGGCTGGCTCGCCTATCCGCCGCTTTCGGGTCTCACGTTCAGCCCGGGCGTGGGGATGGATTACTACCTCTGGTCGCTCAACATTGCGGGGATCGGGACGACCTTATCAGGCATCAACCTGATCGTGACGCTGGTGAAGATGCGCGCGCCGGGTATGACCTGGATGAAAATGCCCATCTTCTGCTGGACGACGCTTTGTACCAACGTGCTGATCGTGGCGACCTTCCCGGTCCTGTCGGCCACACTGGCGCTGCTGACGGCGGACCGGTACCTCGGCACCAACTTCTTCACCAGTGAACTTGGTGGCAATCCGATGATGTATGTGAACCTCATCTGGATTTGGGGCCATCCGGAAGTCTACATCCTCACGCTGCCCATCTTCGGTATCTTTTCCGAGATTGTGCCGACCTTCTGCAAAAAGCGCCTCTTTGGCTACACCTCCATGGTCTATGCGACCTGCGTGATCATGATCCTGAGCTACATCGTCTGGCTGCACCATTTCTTCACCATGGGGGCGGGCGCGGATGTGAACTCCTTCTTCGGGATCACGACGATGATCATTTCGATCCCGACCGGCGCGAAACTCTTCAACTGGCTCTTTACGATGTACAAGGGCCGCATCCGGTATGAACTGCCGATGATGTGGGTCATCGCCTTCATGCTGACCTTCGTAATCGGGGGCATGACAGGCGTGTTGCTTGCTGTGCCGCCGGCGGACTACGTGCTGCACAACTCGCTCTTTCTTGTGGCGCATTTCCACAATGTGATCATCGGCGCGGTCGTCTTCGGGGTTTTTGCCGGCATCAACTACTGGTGGCCCAAGGCGTTCGGGTTCTACCTGGATCGCTTCTGGGGCAAGGTCAGCTTCTGGGGCTGGGTCGTGGGCTTCTACTTCGCCTTCATGCCGCTTTACGTGCTGGGCCTGATGGGCGTCACGCGCCGCCTCAGCCAGTTCGAAGACGTGATCTATGCCGGTTACTTCTTCACGGCGCTGATGGGCGCGGGTCTTATTGCCATAGGTGTGGTGGCCTTCGTGATCCAGATGGCCGTGTCCATCAAGAACCGCGAACAGCTGGCCTGTGGGGATGACCCGTGGGGGGGCCGCACGCTGGAATGGTCCACGACATCGCCGCCGCCCTATTACAACTTCGCCTTCAACTTCCGCGTCTACGAGTTGGACGCGTGGGACCATATGAAGCGCAATGGCTATGAAAAGCCACAAGGCGGCTACACGCCCATTCACATGCCGCATTACACCTCTAGCGGGGTGATCATTGCAGGCCTCATGACGGTGATGGGTTTTGCGCTGATCTGGCATATCTGGTGGCTGGCGGTGCTAGGCTTCTTTGCCTCGCTCCTCTGGGCCATTGGGCACACGTTCAACTACAATCGCGACTACTACATCCCCGCGGATGAAGTGCGCGACATTGAAGAAGGCCGCACGCGCATCACGGCGCAAGCGGCGGAGTAAGACAGATGGCACCTACGGACACCACCGCTGAGGCCCCCTACGAATTCCACGTGTTCGAAGACGCGCACGCGCATGATCACGCGGAAGAGCATGCCCATGAGACGGGCACCATGCTAGGCTTCTGGCTTTACCTGATGAGCGACTGCCTGCTTTTTGGCATCCTTTTCGCCGTCCACGCGGTGCTGGGGCAGAACTACGCCGCGGGCCCTGCCCCTGCCGATCTGTTTGAGATCGACAAGATTGCGATGGCCACGGCTTTCCTGCTGCTGTCGTCGATCACCTACGGGTTTGCGGCGATCAACATGCAGCAAAACAACGCCCGCGTGATGTCCTTCTGGCTGGTTGTGACCTTGGGCTTGGGCGCTGGATTCCTCTTCATCAGCTACCTGGAATTCAGCCACCTGTGGCACCTGGGTGCCACGCCGATGGCCAGCGCCTTCCTGTCGTCCTTCTGGTTCCTCGTGGGCACCCACGGGTTGCACGTGATGGGCGGGGCGATCTGGCTGGTGATCTTGCTGGTGCAGGTGCGCATGCATGGGCTGACCCCTGAAAACAAACGCCGGGTCATGTGCCTGAGCCTTTTCTGGCACTTCCTTGATCTCATTTGGATCGGCGTGTTTTCCTTCGTCTACCTTGCCGGAGTATTGCTATGAGCGCGGAGAACAGCACCCATGGATCCTACCGATCCTACATCATCGGTTTCGTGCTGTCGGTCATCCTGACGGTGATCCCCTTCTACGTGGTGATGGCCGAGGTGGAGATGGACATCCTTTGGGCCATGGCGATCATCTTTGGCCTAGGTGCCATCCAGATCATGGTGCATGTGCATTATTTCCTGCACGTGTCCGTGGGGGCCGAAGACGGCTGGCAATTCATGTCGCTTCTCTTCACCGCCGTGGTGCTGGTGATCATTCTGGCAGGTTCCATCTGGGTGATGTTCCACCTGCATGAAAACATGATGCCCGCCCATGACACGATTGAGCGCGTGCGCGAACTGCAATGACGGATGAGGACAGCCCGGTCCGGCCGCTCTGGGTGGATGTGACCATCCTGTCGCTGGCCGCGATCGTCTTTGTCACCATGCTGGGCCTTGGCACATGGCAAGTGCAGCGGCTGGGCTGGAAGCTGGATTTGATAGAAGCGGTCGAGGCGCGGGCTTTTGGCGATCCCGTCGCGGCCCCCACAGGCCCTGTCACGGAAGACACCCACGCCTATGTGCGCGTCACCACGGAAGAAGGCGTGTTCATGCATGACCTCTCCCAACGGGTGAAAGCGCTCACTGAACTGGGGGCGGGATCATGGCTGATGACACCGCTTCAAACCGACAGTCGCATCATCTGGATCAATCGCGGCTTCATCCCCAGCGGGAGCGAGACGCATCAAGCGACGAGCGGACCAGTGACGATCACCGGGCTTTTGCGCATCACCGAACCGGGCGGCACAGTGCTGGAAAAAAACGACCCCGGGGCGGGGCGCTGGTTTTCACGGGACGTTGTGGCGTTGTCTGACGATGCAGGGCTTGGCCGCACAGCGGGCTACTTCATCGACGCCGATCACATGGGCGCGCCGGATGAATGGCCTCGGGGTGGGCTGACCCAAGTGACATTCCGCAACTCGCATCTCAGCTACGCACTTACGTGGTACGCGATGGCGGCGCTGTTTCTGGGGGGAATGATCTATGTGATCCGCGACCGGATGCGCCACCGCGCTGGACACGCCGTGGCAGACAGCTGATCCGCCTTCCCGAACCGGCGAAAACCCGCTACACTTCCTCAAAACAACAAAGAACAGTACAGGCACGGTCACCCATGACCGCATTGGACGCGTATCAAAGACTGGAAGCCACCGGGCTGTGGCGCGCCTCCCCCGACGCGCACAGGATGGATGTCGTGGCCTCCATCGGGGATGCCACGCTGGTGATTTCTGACATGCAGGACCGCGCGGTGACCCATTGGTCACTGGCCGCCGTCGTGCGCGCCAATCCCGGCAAGCGGCCCGCGATCTATCACCCGGCGGGCGATGCTGGCGAAACGCTGGAAATTCCCGGCGACGAGGCCGAGATGATCGAGGCTATCGAAAAACTGCGCCAGGCCATTGAACGCAGCCGTCCACACCCCGGGCGATTGCGCTTTTTCATCATGGTGCTGCTATGCGCGGCCATCGCGGCAGGTGCGATTTTCTGGCTGCCGGGCGCAGTGCGGCAATACACCGTGGGCGTCGTGCCTGCGGTGAAACGCGCAGAAATCGGCGCGGCGCTCTTTGAAGAATTGCAGCGCGTGACCGGCCCCCCCTGCGACGCGCCGGAAGGTCAGCGCGCGCTGAACCGTTTGGCCCAGCGCCTGCCCGGGGACGGCCCGCTATTCGTGATGCGCGACGGTGTGGACCGGGCCACGCATTTGCCCGGCGGCACTGTTCTGGTGGAGCGGAATCTGGTGGAAGATCACATGGAACCCGATGTGGTGGCGGGCTTTGTGGTGGCCGAACGGGTGCGCGCGGACGTCCATGATCCGCTGGCCCGACTGCTAGAGGCCGTCCCCATCTGGTCCAGTTTCCAACTTCTGACCACGGGGTCGCTTGGGGACGCCACGCTCAGCGCTTATGCCGAAACACTTTTGACCTCTGAAGCCCCGGCCCTGTCGGATGCCACCCTTCTGGCGGGATTTGAAACCGCCGCCCTGCGCGCCACGCCTTACGCCTATGCGCTTGATCTGACAGGCGAAAAGACCCTTGGCCTGATTGAGGCGGATCCTTTCGCAACCTCTGCGCCAGAGCCTGTTATGAACGATGCTGATTGGTTGCGGCTGCAAGCGATTTGCGGGTCGTAAACAAAAAACGCGCCCGGATCATGGGCGCGTTTTAGCTATTTTAATCTGTTTATCAGCGCTTCAGCGTGGCACCGGTATAGCCCATGCCCTGCACGCGGGCCAACCCGCCATCCAGTGCACCCTGGGTCTTATAGGGGCCGACCACGACCAACGTGTAGGTCTGGCCGCCCTGACGGTGCGATCCCATTTTTGTGGGCAGCCCGCTATTGGCCAGCACTTGCGCCGCGCGCTTGGCACCGGCCTGATCGCTGAATGCGCCTACCTGCACGTAACGGTGGCTCGCAGGCGTGTTGTCCTGCGCCAAAGCGGCAGGCGACGTCACAGTGGTCGCGCGTGACACTTCGGGGGAAGGATCCGTAATACCGCCCGCTGCGTAAGACACATGCGAACCCGGCGTCACTGTCGCGGGCTTCAAGGTGCGCGGTGTGCGCTTGGTCCAGATTTGTTCCATTTGGCCCTTGCCCGCGAAGGTCTGATGCGTGCGCTTGGGGTTCAGACGATCATCGTCCCATACGGCCTCATAGCCTTCGGGGATGAACACACCTTGGGTGCTGGCCAGTTGATCCTGGTACACATGTTTGGGCGCAACCCGGACCTGCCCGCTTGTCACCCCGTGGGTTGCTGCGCGCGGGTGGCCTTGGAACGTGTAGTAGGTCGCATTGGGCGATGGCGGACCATCCTTGATGGTCACGTGCGGCTGCGTCTGCGGACCGCATCGGACATCCCGATTGCGTGAATTCAGGTATTGCTGCGCGGTTGCGCTGCGGCTGGTGCAAGCTGTGGGCACGTTGACGCGCGCCGTTTGTGCCGCGACCGGCGCGGGTTTCGGTTTCGCCTTGGGTTTGGCCGGGGCGGCCACTGTCACAGGCGCGGGTTTCGGTTTGACAGCAGGGGCTGGGGCAGGCGCCGGGGCCTGAACCACGCGCGGGGCCGGCGCGGGCGCCGGGGCTGGCGTCGATGCAGCCGCAGGGGCCGTGGCGCGCGGCGCGTTCACCTGGGCAATGGCGGAAGCCGACAGGCTCGGCTGGAACCCACAGACCTGCTGACGTCCGCGCGTCAGGCGCGGCACCCAGGACACATCATTGTCAATGCCTGCCCGGATAAAGACACAACCCGTGCTGTCCACATACTGGCGACCGGTGAAGGACGCAGGCGGGAATTCCGCAGGCACGGCTTTCGGTGAAGATTGGGCCACAGCCAAATCGGCCCAGCCCGTCGCAGCGATGGCAGCCGCCGCGACAACGGTCAAATATTTCATGTTCGCCCCCAGAGCTATTACCCGAAGACTGCCGCATAACGTGCCAAGAGTAAACAGCTTTTGCTTACCGCGTCCCGAACATGCGATCCCCCGCATCGCCCAGACCCGGAACGATATAGCCCACGTCGCTCAGCCTCTCATCAAGGGCGGCGGTGATGATGGGTACGTCCGGGTGCGCCTCCGCCATCCGCGCCACCCCTTCAGGGGCCGCCAGAAGGCACACAAACCGGATGTCCCGCGCCCCTGCATTCCTTAGCAAATCAACGGCTGCGACGGATGAATTGCCGGTGGCCAGCATCGGATCCACAAGGATGCAAGGACGCGCCTCAATCCGTTCCGGCAGCTTGCAATAGTACTGCACCGGGCGCAGCGTTTCTTCATCGCGGTAAAGCCCCACGAACCCCACCCGGGCAGAGGGAATGATATCAAGCATCCCGTCCAGCATCCCGTTCCCGGCCCTGAGAATCGACACCAGCGCCAGTTTCGGACCGGACAGAATCGGTGCCTCCATCCGCGTCAGCGGGGTGTCCACCGTGCGGGTTGTGAGCGGCAGATCGCGGGTGGCCTCATAGGCAAGCAGCTGACTGATCTCTCGCAACAGCTGCCGAAACTGCGCGGTGGGTGTCGCCCTGTCGCGCATCAAGGACAGTTTGTGCTGCACAAGCGGATGCGAAACGATTGTCAGATGATCCGTCACGATGGGCCTCCGGATGGGGGTCAAGTCATGCACAGCATTGCACCCTGCCCGATCCAAGTGCAATCTGAGCGGGCAAAGCCGCACGGTGTGATAAATGGCTGGCGTTGCGGCGATAAATTAGTTTAGCTTTAAACTAGTTTTCGGACGGGAGGAAAAATGGCCGATCAACCAAGCGAAACCCTGCGCCAGGATGCGCTGGATTACCACGCCAACCCCAAGCCCGGAAAGCTTGAGATACGCGCCACCAAACCGCTCGCCAACGGGGCCGATCTGGCCCGAGCCTATTCGCCCGGCGTGGCGGAGGCCTGTCTGGAAATCAAGGCGGACCCCACCCACGCCAGCCGCTATACATCGCGGGGCAACCTGGTGGGCGTCGTCACCAATGGCAGCGCGGTTCTGGGCCTTGGCAATATCGGCGCGCTGGCCTCGAAACCCGTGATGGAAGGCAAGGCGGTTTTGTTCAAAAAGTTCGCCAATATCGACTGTTTCGACATTGAGGTGGATGAAAAAGACCCCGAAAAACTGGCCGACATCGTCTGCGCACTGGAGCCCACTTTCGGTGCGATCAATCTTGAAGATATCAAGGCACCTGATTGTTTTATCGTTGAAAAACTGTGCCGTGAACGGATGAACATCCCCGTTTTTCACGATGATCAGCACGGCACCGCCATCGTCGTGGGGGCTGCAGCCACAAACGCCCTGCGGGTCGCGCGCAAGCGGTTCGAAGACATCAAGATCGTGTCCACCGGGGGCGGGGCTGCGGGAATTGCCTGCCTCAACCTGCTGCTGAAACTGGGCGTGAGGCGTGAAAATGTCTGGCTCTGCGATATTGCCGGGCTTGTCTACAAAGGCCGCGAAGAGGAGATGACCCCCCAAAAGGCCGAATTCGCGCAAGACACGGATCTGCGCACGCTCGATCAAGTCATTGAAGGCGCCGATCTTTTCCTCGGGCTTTCTGGTCCCAAGGTCCTGTCCCAAGATAATGTGGCCAAGATGGCCGACCGCCCGATCATTTTCGCGCTGGCCAACCCCACGCCCGAAATCATGCCCGATCTGGCGCGCGAGGTCGCGCCAAACGCCATCATCGCCACCGGCCGCAGCGATTTTCCCAATCAGGTCAACAACGTGCTGTGTTTTCCCTTTATCTTCCGCGGTGCGTTGGATGTGGGGGCGACCACGATCAATGACGACATGGAAATCGCCTGCGTCGAAGGCATCGCCGAACTCGCCCGCCAGACCACAAGTGCGGAGGCCGCCGCCGCCTATAAGGGCGAACAGATGACATTCGGGGCGGATTACCTGATCCCCAAACCCTTTGACCCGCGCCTGTCGGGCGTGGTGTCCACTGCTGTGGCGGGGGCCGCGATGGAAACGGGCGTGGCTATGCGCCCGCTGGAGGATCTCAAGGCCTATCGCCAGAAACTGGATGCCTCTGTCTACAAATCCTCGCTGCTGATGCGCCCTGTGTTTGAAGCCGCAGGCCAGACCGCGCGTCGCATTGTCTTCAGCGACGGCGAGGACGAACGCGTGCTGCGCGCCACGCAGACCATTCTGGAAACCACCATCGAACAGCCGATCCTGATCGGGCGGCCTGATGTGATTGCCGCGCGCTGTGATCGGATGGGGCTCAAGATCAAACCGGGGGAAGATTTCTCCATGGTGAACCCCGAAGATGACCCGCGCTACCGCGATTATTGGGGCAGCTACCATGAGCTGATGAAACGCCGCGGGGTGACACCCGATCTGGCGCGGATGATCATGCGCACCAATACCACCGCCATCGCCGCCATCATGGTTCACCGGGAAGAGGCGGACGCGATGATCTGCGGGCTGTCGGGCGAATATCGCTGGCATCTCAATTACGTCAATCAGGTGCTGGGCAGTGACACGCTTTACCCCCACGGGTCGCTGTCGCTGATGATCTTGGAGGATGGGCCGGTCTTCATCGCCGACACCCATGTCCATGTTTTCCCAACGCCCGATGAATTAGCGCGCATCGCCATGGGGGCCGCGCGCCACGCCCGCCGTTTCGGGGTGGAACCTAAAGTGGCCTTCTGTTCGCAATCTCAATTCGGCAATCAAGGCAGCGATTCCGGCAAGCGCCTGCGCGCGGCCATTGCCATTCTGGATGAAGCCCCGCGCGATTTTGTCTATGAAGGCGAAATGAACGTGGATGCGGCATTTGACGCGGATTTGCGCGCGCGGCTACTGCCGGACAATCGCCTGCCGGGCAATGCGAACATCCTGATTTTCTCCAATTCCGACGCGGCCTCGGGCGTGCGTAACATCTTGAAAGTCAAGGCAAACGGGTTGGAAGTCGGGCCGATCCTGATGGGCATGGGCAACCGCGCCCATATCGCCACGGCGGGGGTGACCGCGCGTGGTCTGCTGAACCTGGCCGCCATCGCGGGCACACCTGTCAAGCAATACGGCTGAGTGCCTGCCCGGACCGCGTGAACCTGCGCTTTACCTTTCGGCCTTAAGACGCCTGTGAGGTAAAGGGATGAGGAGCCAATGCCGAAGGTTCTGAGAACACTGCGCGCGCTTTCAGGGTTAGCCGAGCCTAGCGCGGGTGAAATCGCTATGATCACGGAGGGTGCACAAGATGCAGCCTTCGAGGATGCGGCCAAGGCAGACACCGGTCCGGCACCCGACGCCGCGAAGCCTGACAGACGCGGCCATCCAACCGGCAAAGGCATGCCTCAGCGCCGGAAAAGCGATCCGATGATATCCGATCTGGCGCGCCGGACCGGCCAGTTGGGTCGCGATATTGTTGAGGTTGTGGCCTTCATCGACGATCTCGATGTTCGGTCCCACACCCAGCAGACCGTGCTGTCGACGGCCCGCGTCAATGCTGACGCGGTGGTGGAGGCCAATCACTCCATCTCCTCCAGTCTCGAAGACATGCGTAAGGCCACATCAGAGGTGAAAACACTCGTCAATTCGTCCGAACAGGTGCTGCAAACCAGCGGTCAACATTGCACCGAAATCGTGGAACAAGTGGCGGATATCACCCAAAGCATGGATGACGTGCTGGAGGCGCTGCAGCATGTGCAGGAAGGCAATCAAAGCATCCGCGACATTGCCAAAACCGTGCATCTTTTGGCCATCAACGCGCGGATTGAAGCCTCCCGCGCGGGGGAAGCAGGCGCGGGCTTTGCCACGATCGCAAGCGCCATCAACGAATTGGCCACCACCACATCCACCACTGTGCAGGCCGTTCAGACCTCCGTCGAAGACCTGACAAACACGGTGCGCCGCCTGTCTGAGGGATCTCAAACCGCGCGCACCAAATCCGATGAAGTCATTGCCAGCAACGCGGAAATGTCCTCCGCCATGGGGGAGATCACCAGCGCCATGCACGGCCTGACGGACCTGACCGGCGATGTCTTTGACAAGCTGGGGCACAGCCAATCCGCCACCGGTGCATTCGGGCAGGCCTTCCATGAAATCGAAACCACCATCGAAGACACAACCAGCCGCGTGTCTCAAATGCGGGAACGGACGGCCCATCTGATCGACCAGACAGAAAGCATGGTGCAGGATTCGGTCAGCATCGGGGCCAAGACCGATGACAGCCCCTTTATCGAACGCGTTCAACAGGATGCGGCCCGGGTCGCCGCCCTGTTTGAGGCCGCCATTGATGCAGGCAAAATGACCACTGGCGATCTGTTCTCACGCAGTTATGACCCCATTCCCGGCACCAATCCCGAACAGGTCATGGCCCCGTTCACGCATTTCACCGACAAGGTTCTGCCCCCGATACAGGAGGCCGCGCTCAACCATTCCGACCGGGTCGTGTTTTGCGCCGCCGTCAACGTGGATGGATACCTTGCCACGCATAATCGCAAATTTTCCAAACCTCAGGGCCCGGACCCTGCGTGGAACACAGGCCATTGCCGCAACCGGCGTATCTTTGACGATCGTGTGGGCCTCAAGGCCGGGCAAAATACGAAACCCTTCCTGCTTCAGGTCTACCGCCGCGATATGGGCGGGGGGGAGTTCAAGATCATGAAAGACCTGTCTGCACCCATCGTGGTGCACGGGCGCCATTGGGGTGGTTTGCGCCTGGCCTATCAGGTGTGACGCCTTCACCACCCCGCCAGCCAAGGACGGCCGAGTGAGTCGCACAAAGCACGTCCTAGTTTCAAAACGCGCGCCGACCGCGTGCACCATGGGTCGCGTGAACGCTACCACATCAAAAATGCGGGTCTTTTCCGCCTGATTTGCCCCGCCGCCTTGCCCCCTGCCCCGCCCGTCCCGTAACACTGCGTGAAAAAGGGACGGAGACACGCAATGACCTACCAAGACGTCTATGGCCGCTGGAAAGACAACCCCGAAGCCTTCTGGATGGAAGCCGCAGAGGCCATCGACTGGGTGGAAAAGCCAAGCAAAGCGCTTTTTGACGACAATGCCCCGCTATACGAATGGTATGTCGATGCAAAGGTAAACACCTGCTGGAACGCGCTCGACCGGCACGTGAAGGCAGGCCGCGGCGATCAGGCGGCGATCATTTATGACAGCCCCATCACAGGCCGCAAAGACACGATCACCTATGCCGATCTGCTGACCCGCGTGGCCTCACTGGCGGGGGCGCTAAAAGCGCAAGGCGTGGAAAAGGGCGACCGGGTGATCATCTACATGCCCATGGTCCCGCAAGCGATTGAGGCGATGCTGGCCTGCGCGCGCATCGGGGCCATCCATTCCGTCGTTTTCGGCGGATTTGCCGCCAATGAGCTCGCCGTGCGCATTGATGATGCCACCCCCAAGGCGATCATCGCAGGGTCCTGCGGATTGGAACCGGGCCGCGTGGTGGAATATGGCCCGCTGCTCAACGGCGCGATTGAACTAGCCACCCACAAGCCCGACTTCTGCGTGATCTTGCAACGCGAAGAACACTCTATGGAGCTGACCCCCGGCCGCGATCATGATTGGTACGCGGTGCAAGAGGGTGTCACCCCGGCCGATTGCGTGCCCGTCGAAGGCAACCACCCGGCCTACATCCTCTACACCTCTGGCACCACGGGCGCGCCCAAGGGCGTCATTCGCCCCACGGCGGGCCATCTTGTGGCGCTCAACTGGACGATGAAAAACATCTACAACGTGGATCCCGGCGATGTGTTCTGGGCCGCGTCCGATGTGGGCTGGGTCGTCGGGCACAGCTACATCTGCTATGCGCCGCTTATCCACGGCAACACCACGATTGTCTTCGAAGGCAAGCCCGTGGGCACGCCGGATGCCGGCACGTTCTGGCGGGTGATTTCGGAACATAATGTGCGGTCGTTTTTCACCGCCCCCACCGCCTTCCGCGCGATCAAACGCGATGATCCCAAGGGCGAGTTGATCAAGGACTATGACATCTCTTGCCTACGCGCGCTTTACCTTGCGGGCGAACGGGCGGATCCGGACACGATTGAGTGGGCACAAAGGGTGATGGGCGTGCCCGTATATGACCATTGGTGGCAAACGGAAACCGGCTACACCATCGTCGGCAACCCTGCGGGCATCGAAGACCTGCCGGTCAAGATCGGCTCCCCCACTGTGGCGATGCCGGGCTATGACGTGCAAATCCTCAATGACGAAGGCCACCCGCTGGGCGCCAACGAACTGGGCGCCATTGCCATCAAACTGCCCTTGCCCCCCGGCACGCTGCCCAACCTGTGGAACGCCGAGGATCGGTTCAAGAAAAGCTACCTCAACACCTTCCCCGGCTACTATGAGACGGGCGATGCGGGCATGATTGATGAGGATGGCTACCTTTACATCATGGCGCGCACCGATGACGTGATCAACGTGGCAGGTCACCGCCTGTCGACGGGCGGCATGGAAGAGGTGCTGGCCGCCCATCCGGATGTTGCCGAATGCGCCGTCATTGGCGTGACGGATCAACTCAAAGGCCAGCTGCCCGTGGGGTTCGTGTGCCTCTCCAAAGGTGTGAACCGCCCGCATGCAGACATCACCGCCGAATGCGTGAAACTGGTGCGCGACCGCATCGGCCCGGTGGCGGCCTTCAAACTGGCTCTGGTGGTGGACCGTCTGCCCAAGACACGCTCAGGCAAGATCCTGCGGGCCACGATGGTGAAACTGGCCGATGGGGAGGCGTTCAAACTGCCCGCCACCATCGACGATCCGGTGATCCTGGATGAAATCAAGGACGCGCTTCAGACCATCGGCTACGCCAAAACCTGAAGCGCCCATCGCTCACCTGCGCTGCGCACCGAACCAGTGATCCGTGGGCAGGATGGTGACAGAGCTGACATTGTGGTTGCCCGTCTGGGTGACGATCACATTGGTATAGCTGCCATCCTGCGTGACCAATGCCGTGTTGCCGCCACCCGTTTGGGAGATGCCCGCGCCGTGACCATTCCCATATTGAATGATCGCCGCGTGGTTCCCACCGGTGTTGGGGTTGTAGAAGTGCTGTACATGGGAATTTTGCACCCTGTTCAACTGATGCTGGTTGAGGTTTTCAACGCTCCCACCACCGATCAGATGCCCCCAGACCAATGAGTCAGCAGAGGCAGCCCCCGCCATGGCCCCGACAAGGCCCAGCGCGGCAGTGACGGCAAGGAAAGAGGTTTTGATGCGTGTCATAAGGTATCTCCTGAGTGACAAGGTGTTCTAGATTTCAATGTCAGCGCCCGTGCCAAGGCAGGTCACGCGCGCGCCATCAATGGTCAGGGTCAGATCAGCGTCATAGTGACCGGGCGCACCGCCCAACGTGGCCTGACCCAGTGTTTTTGTCCGCCCCGCGCCAACGGAAAACGCACCCGATTGATCAATCAGCGCGTCCCCCTGGTCGGAGACGTTTCGGATGTGAAGCGTATAGTCACCCCTCACCTTGCGGTCCGATGTGACCTTGCCCGCGATCTCAACCGCGTCCCCCAGATCGCGGGTCACCACTTCGCAACGCAGGCCCAGCGCTTGCGTGCGCATCTGGTGGGCATCCGTCTGACCGGTGAGGCTGGCAATGCTGATCACAGCCGCGCCCGAGGCGCAAATCATCGCGATCATGGGAAACTTTAACATGGGATTACTCCTGTGCGGTTTGCCAAACTGGGCAGGGGCCGATCAATCCTGAACGATCACCGCGACATTGCCGCGACCCGATTGAACCGTCGTGGCCGTGTTGCCATTGCCTGCCTGAATGACGCCGATTGCGTTGTGGCGGCCCAGCTGATCCACATCGGCCGAATTGTTCCGTCCGAACTGCGCCACGCCCAACACGTTGTCGCGGCCCGTCTGCGTGGTCAGCGCGCCATTGCCCCGGCCTTGCTGGCCCACAACGGTGGTGTTGCGGCGGCCATTCTGGTGGGTAAAGACGTCATTGAACCGTCCGGACTGGTCAATCGTCGTGGCGTTGCGCCGCCCATCCTGCATTTGCACCGACAGGTTGGAATGACCGCGCTGCGTGACGCTGAGGCGATTGTACTGACCGTTTTGACCAATGCCGAGGCTGTGCACCGTGCCGAATTGCTGGATCGTCACGCGGTTGCTGTCTGCATATGAGGCGGACGTCGCACCAGCGATGATCAACACGGACAAAGCGGCAGATTTCAATCCGTTGATGGAAAAATGGGTCATGGGCCTGTTCCTTTCGAGGCGAGGTATGGTTTGCGTTACGCCCCCATTTGCGTGGTGGCTGACAGGAACTTGGGCCCGGGTGGTTCAGACAGGCAATAACGGCGCGTGGTCATGGGATACCGGTGGCGCGCTATCGGATAACAGCGCCATATTTTCATTTCATTTCAGATACTTAGATTTACGCGCAGGCAGAGTTTTTCAAAAACTCTGCGCAAGAAAATTCAAATTTTCTTGTGCATTTTCTTTTAAAGAAAATGCCGCCCTACTCGAACTGTTCGCGAATAAGCCGTTCTTCCAGCCCGTGGCCGGGATCAAACAGGATCCTGTGCCGGATCGCGGGCTCCGATTGCACTTCCACCCACACTACATTCTGCACCGACGCGGAATGGGCATCCGCCATCACCGGGCGTTTGGTGCTGTTGATCACGTCAAACCGCACCACGGCCCCTTTCGGCAAAAGCGCCCCCCGCCAACGTCGCGGCCGGAACGCCGCCACCGCCGTCAGCGCCAGAACATCCGCCCCGATGGGCAGGATCGGCCCATGAGCGGAATAGTTATAGGCCGTCGACCCCGCAGGCGTGGCCACCAGCGCCCCGTCGCAGACCAGCTCTTCCAACCGCGACCGGCCATCAATGCTGATCTTCAGTTTCGCCGCCTGTGGCCCCATGCGCAGAAGCGACACCTCATTGATCGCCAGGGCCTCATGCACGTGTCCGGTCACATCTTCGGCCCGCATGAACAGCGGGTTCACCACCTCTTCTTCGGCCGCATCCAGCCTGTCCTGCAGATCATCCATGCTGAATTCATTCATCAGGAACCCGACCGTGCCGCGGTTCATGCCGTAAACCGGGATATCCATCCCCTGCACGCGGTGCAGCGTAGACAGCATGAAACCATCGCCGCCCAGCGCCACGATGACATCCGCCTTTTCCTCCGCCGCCTCACCAAAGCGCGCAACCAGATCGGACCGTGCGTCCTGCGCAAGGTCCACATCGCTGGCCACGAAGGCGATTTTGCGGTCTTTGGACACGAGGCAGATTCCTATTCGAAGCGATGCTTTTCGGACATTTTTTTGCCCGTTCCCCTGTCTGGCGCATCCCGTGGCGCTCCTGCAAGCGCTTTTGTCGCTTTACACCGTTCCAATCGCCCTATGTTTCCTATAGGAAAACCGCTCAGATAAACCCTTGGGAGCTACGGAAATGGCGCACGACGGACAGTTAACTTCGAATAACAAAGCATTTTTCACCGACAGCCTTGCTGTGCGGGACCCAGAGATTGCGGCAGCTGTCGAATCGGAACTGGGCCGCCAGCGCGATGAGATTGAGCTGATCGCGTCCGAGAACATCGTGTCGGCGGCCGTGATGGAGGCTCAAGGCTCCGTCATGACCAACAAATACGCCGAAGGCTATTCCGGGCGTCGGTATTACGGCGGTTGTCACTTTGTCGACATTGCCGAGGATCTGGCGATTGATCGCGCCAAGAAGCTCTTCAACTGCGATTTCGCCAATGTGCAGCCCAATTCCGGCTCTCAGGCAAACCAAGGCGTGTTCCAGGCGCTGCTGAAGCCCGGCGACACCATCCTTGGCATGTCGCTTGATGCCGGTGGTCACCTGACGCACGGTGCCGCGCCCAACCAGTCGGGCAAGTGGTTCAACGCCGTGCAGTATGGTGTGCGTCGCGAAGACAACATGATCGACTACGATCAGATCGAAGCACTGGCCAAAGAACATAAGCCCCAGATGATCATCGCCGGTGGCTCCGCCATCCCGCGCGTCATCGATTTTGCCCGTATTCGTGAGATCGCGGACATGGTCGGCGCCTACGTGCTGGCCGATGTGGCACACTTTGCTGGCCTCATCGCAGCAGGCGAATACCCCAACCCGTTCCCGCATGTGCATGTTGCGACGACAACCACGCACAAAACCCTGCGCGGTCCGCGCGGCGGCATGATCCTCACCAATGACGAGACGATGGCGAAGAAATTCAACTCCGCCATCTTCCCCGGCATTCAGGGTGGCCCGCTGATGCACGTGATTGCAGCCAAGGCCGTGGCCTTTGGTGAAGCGCTGCAGCCGGAATTCAAAACCTACATTCAGCAGGTCATCAAGAACGCGCAGGCGCTGTCGGATCAGTTGATCGCAGGCGGTCTGGATACCGTGACCCACGGCACCGACACCCATGTGATGCTCGTTGATCTGCGGCCCAAGGGCGTAAAGGGCAACGACACGGAGAAATCCCTGGGCCGTGCGCACATCACCTGCAACAAGAACGGTGTGCCGTTTGACCCTGAAAAGCCGATGGTCACATCCGGCATTCGTCTGGGCTCCCCCGCCGCCACAACACGCGGTTTTGGTGAGGAAGAATTCCGTCAGGTCGCCGACTGGATCGTCGAAGTGGTCGATGGTCTGGCCGCCAACGGTGCCGATGGCAACGGGGCCGTGGAAGACAAGGTGAAAGGCGAAGTCGCTGAGCTGTGCGCCCGCTTCCCGCTCTATCACAACATGTAAAAAGCACCCTCTCGGGTGTGAAGGACGGCGCTGGTTTATCCAGCGCCGTTTTTTTATGGCAATGCTTGAAAGAGCGCATTCGACAGGCCCCGGTCTCGCAAAGGCGCAGCAGGCTACACCCTTGATTCCGCGCCGATCGGGACGCCCAGCTGCACGCACAAAACCGCGTATTTCCCAGCCCCATGTTGCAGACACCGACCATTTCGCCCTAACTGTGGCCAATGACCAGCACCCAGATCATCGAACGCCGCGTTGGCCATTGGATGCGCGACCGCCTGCCCCACTGGGCGGCCGAACTGGTGATCTTCTTTCTGAAAATGGGCTGGGCCGCGCTTTTCGGCCTCTCGATCCTGATCGCCATCATCGCCACCAAAGCCATCTGGTCCGACGATATCGCGATGCACCGATATGATGCCCTGCTGATCATCGCTCTGGCCCTGCAGGCCCTGTTCCTCTGGCTCAAACTGGAAACCTGGGAAGAAGCGCGCGTGATCCTTTTGTTCCACCTCACTGGCACGGCCATGGAATGGTTCAAGGTCAATGCCGGATCCTGGAGCTACCCCGAACCCGGGCTGTTCAAAGTCTTTGACGTGCCGCTCTTCTCCGGTTTCATGTATGCCAGCGTGGGCAGCTTCATGGCCCGTGCAATCCGCGTGTTCGACATGCGTTTTGCCCCCTACCCGCCCATCTGGATGACGTTTATTTTGGCCATCGCCATCTACGTGAATTTCTTCGCCCACCACTTCCTGCCCGACATCCGGCTGGCGCTTTTCGCCGCCACCGTCCTGCTCTTCTGGCGCACGCGGGTATGGTACAGGGTCGATGAAACCTTTCACTGGATGCCCTTGCCTCTGGCGGCATTCCTGTCGGCTATCTTCCTTTGGATTGCAGAAAACATCGGCACCTTAACGGGCACCTGGGCCTATTCCGGGCAATTCCAGACAGAGCTTGTCTCGCCCCATATGCTGGGATCATGGTACCTGCTGCTTTACGTGTCTTTCGTGACGGTGACGGTGGTGGTGCGCCACGCGCTGGTCCCGGGCCCACTTGTCAAAGCAGACCTTGCCAGATCACAACCGCCACACACACGCCCACAATCAGCAGCAGGTTGAACACCACGCCTGCCCCCCAGTTGAGCCGCGCATCCCGCCGCTGATCGGCCAGATCAATGGCCTTGAGATGCGAATTGATCTTTTTGAACGATCCATCCAGCCCGCCAGTATTGGCAATGCGCGCCAGCTTTGGATGGGTCAGCGCCTCTTCCGCGCGCAGGATCTTGTCGGCTTCCTTGCGCATGTGCCACGGCAACCGTCGCCGCGCGCGGCGCAGATTGTCTGCCGCATCCCGCCGCTTGCCCAGCTGCAATTTGTCAGCCAGCCCGGAGTTCAACCTCCCAAGGTTTTTGTCAAAAGATCTGCGATCCGTCATGACCGTAGCACTAGCCGCACCCGCCCAGAGGTTCAACACCGCTGGCCCTTGGCCCAGCAAGCGGATATGACGCGGGCCATGCTGAACATCATCGACCATCCCGGCCCCGATGACCGGCCCGGCCTGTTGATCGCCCACGGGCTTTATGGGTCTGGCCGCAACTGGGGCGTCATTGCCAAACGGCTCTCGGATCAGCGTCGCGTGGTGGCCGTGGACATGCGCAACCACGGATCAAGCCCTTGGTTTGACAGCCATTCCTACGAAGACCTCGCGCAGGATCTCTCAGACGTGCTGGCCCATCTAGGCGGGCCTTTTGACGTTCTGGGCCATTCGATGGGCGGCAAGGCCGCGATGACACTGGCGCTGATGCAACCCCAAATCGTCCACCGCCTAATTGTGGCCGACATCGCGCCCGTGGCCTACACGCATACACAAATCCATTACATCCACGCCATGCGCGCCGCTGATCTCAGCGGCATCACCCGCAGGTCAGAGGCCGGCGAACGCCTTGCCCCAATGGTAGATGACCCGGCCCTTGTACCGTTTTTCCTGCAATCGCTGGACGTGACGGAAAGGAAATGGCGCTACAACCTCGATGTGCTAGAGGCGGAGATGGACAAGATCATGGGCTTTCCCGACCACGAAGGCCCCTATGATGGCGATACCCTGATCCTGTCTGGCGGTCTGTCGGACTACGTGCAGCCAGACCACCGCCCCCGGATCAAATCGCTTTTCCCCAAGGCTCGTTTCGCCAAAATCCCCGGCGCAGGCCATTGGCTGCACGCCGAAAAACCACGGGAATTCGAACAGGCAATCCGCGTCTGGCTGGGGTGAAGCCTGCTTCTTTTGGGCCACAAATACTCACAGCGCAGGCATCGCAAAACCGACATGTCTAAGGGCGACGCGCCACGTGTCCCGCAACTCGTCGCCCCATGGCCCCGCGGACGGGGCCAAACCGCTGACTGGATTTGCATCAGTCCCTGACGCGCCTGCGATATCCGCAAAAGGGCCCGTTACCCCGGGCTATCTGGCGCGTGCGTCAGGCCGGTTGGCCATCTACAAGGGGTGGCACCGACCAAAGGTTCAGCCGATTCCGGGCGCGTGACAAATCCGCCTCCGGTAGGTCAGCCTAGCACGGTTGCCCCAAAACGCGAAATCACCCCGCAGGATCCATGGGCTGTGGCCAAAATGCTGGTATCTTGGGGCTTTGAGGCGAAAAACAACAACATCCTGTTGATACGGAAGCGCCCTCGCGCTACTTCGATGCCATAGGTGCAAGACGCGGTCGCATCAACTGACGGCGGGGTCCGGTTGCGAAAGCAACGGACCCCGTTCCGCTTTGACCCACTCGTGAATGGCTCAAATTGAAAAGGCGTCAGGTGCTTAGACGCGGTCCTCGCATCGTGGTCCTTCGCCCGAAAGCTCCGGTTCACGCCTGACGCCCACCCGCACGCGCCTGCCCTGGGGGCCAATGCGTCCGGTTTGCCACGCGCCCGAAGGCCCGCGACCGCCGCGAGAGCCTGACCGTAAGGCCGGGCGCTGTTGGCCACAAAACCCGTGTCACCGATCGATCCATTCAGGCTGCGAAAGCTTAAACCGACCATGTGATCGCCGACCAAAACCCATTGCGGTGTCTGAGGTTGCCCCCTGACAGTGACCTTCCGCTTGCGCATCCAGTCACCCGCGCCGAACCATGTGGGCCTTTGCGTGCTGGCCGACTTCGAAGAACTCAACCAGCCATTAAAGGGTGCATGACGCGCCCCGGATCAGGCAAGAAAATAGCACTGCAGCATGAAAGATTTTTGTGGATGAAATGGTTGATAGTGACAGGAATAGCGTGTGGATAACAGGGGGTTTTCGTTGGGCTAGGGCCCGTTTAGGCGGTGGATAACTGCCCTGTGCATGACATCTGCGGCCGGTCTTTGATTTCTGCACCTGCAAACATGTTTTTAGCCTTTGCCCGGCGTTTCACCCCAAGAATCACCGACAAATCAGGCCGGCGTTTTCTGCGATTCCAACAGATCCTTGGTCGCCTGACGGAACGCCTGAAGGGCGTTTTCTTCAATCGCCGCCACCTCACCCACAGCGCGCAAACGCGCCACTTCTGATTTGACCGCGCCCAAGTGGCGGCGCGCCTCGGGCACCTCCACCTTGTTCTTGTTCAGCTTCTTCCAAAGCTTGCTATCCGCAAGATATCGATCCGCCTGATGCCCCATCCCGTTGCCCCGCAGGTTTTTGAGAAGGAACACATTGCGCGCCTTGACGGCGTAGTGATGCAAGCTCGCATTTTCCCATGTCAGCCGATCAAAAGGCGTACCTTTGAACCGCGCGACCTTTGGGTGGAACATCGCCCGCGGTGGCAACCATTCCCCCTTGGAATTCACCAGCGTCACCGGCCGTGAGACCGGAAGTTTCGGCATATGATCAATGGCGGCTTCAAACCGCGCGGGCTTGAACAGGCATTTGTGCATGGTGACCGACCCGCGCATCCGGTCATCGGCCATGGTGAAGCGTTCGGTGACCAGCCCGCCATCCCAGGTCCTGATCCCCGAATTGCCAAAGGGCCGCCACGCCAGCGCGACGCAATCCACATCGCCCACGAAATCCAGCAGATCCTGCACCCGCCCGTCACCCAGCGTCACGTTGAGAAATTCATCCGCATCGCAATGCAGCCAATAGTCATTCTCCATCAGCTCGGGCACTGCGCGCGCGTTGCGCAGCCCGGCCACCTGCGGCGCCTCTCCGGGTTCTATCTTGTTGGGAACATGGACTATTCTGGGGTCCGCCTTGGACAGAGCATCGAGGATCTTGTCCGTCCCGTCGGTGCAATCATTGGTGATAACCCCCACGCGGTCGAACCCCATGACCAACTGATAGGCCAGCCATTCAAGCAGGAAAATCGCCTCATTGCGCATGCAACAGACGGCGGCGACTGTCACCGATTTGTCCTTTGCTGCCATGCACCAAACCCTGTTTCAAAGACACGCGGTTGCCCGTAACCTGCAAAGATCGCGCCGAAATATCAAGATAAAGCTTTTGGGCGCCCGTGGCCATTTCGCCGCTTTTTCCGCGTGATTACGGGGTTTTAACCATAAGAGTTGCAGTGTGGGGTAAAATACGTAAAGCTTTTGAAAAAAGGGTGCATAATCAGGCACCTGAAGGGCAGAACACAATGACACCACAGCCGTTTCATTCGTCGAACCGTGTGCGCGCGACCTCTTTAGCGGGAGCGTCGCCGCGGTTGGTGGTGTCGTTTACGGGGATTGGGAAGGCGGACCGGAAGGAGCAGGTTGAGGAGTTCGTGGCGGGCAGTTCCATGAACGGGGAGAACCATGTGCTCTTCGTCGCCGACACCCTGCGCAGTTGGTACAATGAGCCGGGCATGTATGAGGAAATCCTGGATCTGGTGGAGACGTATAAGCGCGCGCATCGGATTGAGGAGGTGGTGACCTTTGGCAATTCCATGGGCGGCTATGGCGCGATGATCTTTGCGGGTGACCTTGGCGCGACGAGTTGTTTGTCGCTCTCGGCGCAGTACTCGGCGGACCCGGATGTGGTACCGGAAGAGGCGCGCTGGATGGAATATCGCGAGCGAATTCAAGAGTTTACGCGGCCACCGATGGAAGAGACGCTGTCGGAGGATTGCACGTATTTCGTGGTCCATGGTGGCAGCCGGTTGGAGCAACCGCATTGGTCCCGCTTCCCGCAGGCGCCCAATATGCAGCACTATCTGGCCGACCGGGTGGGGCATGCCTTGGGCAAGAAAATGAAGCAGGCGGGGAAGATCCGGGCAGTGACGAAATATGCCATCCTCGCCCGTCCAGTGGCGTTTCGCCGGACGCTGAATGAGGTGTTTGAGCGCCTGACCCAGGTGAAGTCAGAGACCGCCCCGCGCCCTGCGCCGGGGGGTTTTGAGCGGTTGGAGCGGGTGTCTGTGGGCTGAGGCTCCGCACGGTCGGATTACCAGTTTTGTACATTTTGGGGTCACTTTGGGTGGCCTGAAACCCAATTTGTACAGACTTTCGACCATGCCAATTGACCCCAAATCTGAGCACCGAACTGGCCCCGGCCCGAGCTACGCCTTCCCCATGTCCGAGGCGCGGGAGAAGATCAGCCAAATCGTGATGCTGGCGCAAGACCCGCGCGCGGCGGTGGTCTTGAGGCGGCACGGCAAACCGGTGGCGGCGGTGGTGTCAATGGAGGAGTTGAAGCGGATCCGGAAGCAGCAGGATGTGGAGGACATCGTGGAATACGGGCACCGGCCGGTGCTTTTTCGATTTGGCAAGGGAACCATGGCCGCGCGGACGCAGGTGGAGGCGGCGGAGATGATCCAGCAGATGCAAATGGACCGGTGTATGGAGCGGGAGGTGCTGAAGACAGCCGGGTTAAAACCGGTACCGGGTGGGGAGTTGGCGGAGACCGTTGAGGTCCGGCGTCCGAGGCGGCGCTGGTGGCCGTTCAGACGCCCTTAACCTTGACCGCGGCAAGGTGAGGGATGTCTTGTTACATCCGACCAAAAGTTACCGGTGCGCGCGTGTTCTTTACGATTGGGTTGGCGTGGCGTGGGTCGTCGGTTTCAGTCTGGCTGAAAGACTAGAAAAACGTTGACCAACAAAACATCAATGTGGTGCGCTACTGTGTTTTCCGTCACCTTGTAGCTATTTGGATGGCCGCATGCATTGCGCCGATCTAGGCACTGCTTAAGCTCAGCTTTCACATTTTTTCCGATAACCGACACGTCATTTAGTCTATCCAAAAATTGCGCTTCATTCAGCCTACCGTAATCATCAAGGGACTTCACTTGTTTCCAATCCGAAGACTTAGTCTGCATTAATTGGTCAAAATCCTTACGGTGATTTTGAAAGACTTCTCTCTGCAACACATAGACGGCTGCGAGCCACGACATCACTATTGCAGATCGAAACAAACCACTTTCAAACGCTGTAATTGCCTCCAACACGAACGACTGAACTTCATGATCAGCCACATCTTTGACATGCTTAGCAAAGGTGGACTGTGTTTGAACTACACTCTCTCTGACACTCGGCACGATGTCCGATACCCAGTCCAACCCCTCACTAGTTAAAACATAATGGTCCTTCCGCTTCTTGACCCGTTTATCACCTCGCAGTCGAGAACCGATGGGCCAGTCCTCCGCCTCAGCGAAACCAGCGGCACAAATACGCGACTTGATGTCCTTTGGAGAAGCGCCGTTGTCGAAGGTGGCCAACGCAAGGATTGCGCGGTCAGCTTGACTATTAACTGACCGCAGCACCCGATTTAGTCTACTAGCTTCAACCAGCATGAGACTTCAAAGTTTCAGTTTCTGAGTATGAGAGCGCATAGACTTCGTTACCAGGATTGGTAAGGCGACCCTTTTTCACCAGACCATTGAGGATTGAACTCAAGTTGCCAGAGTAAGTACTTTTGTAGAAGCTTTTTGCGGATTTCATAGCATCAAGTAGTTCCGCTCGTTTCAGCTCTTCCTTACCTTCTGTGAAGTGCAAATAGGCACCCGCGGCAATAGCAAGGTCCGGCCCTGAGCTCGCGCTCAGAGCCACTGCGAAATCAGTTGTCGATTTCTTTGACTTCAAACCGACCGGTACCGAACTAGCGCCCAAATCACTGCTTTCGCCAGAAACACCAGGGCTCTCCTCTATTTGTAGAGCCGCGATGTCTTGGCACATTTTAACGAACCCGTCCTTCAAAAACTCTTCCGAACCAACGAACTCAACCTTCAAGGCTTTATATGCGACTTTAAGCTCTACCTGACTCATGACTTTCTCCATGTATTGTAGAAAAATTTTTCGATTTTGATAGTAGACACAAAAAAGCTTAGTTGCAAGCATTAAAATCAAAAATATTTTTATCGATCAAGCATAGCTTTCGTAAGCGCTTTTTAACCCCCGAGATGTCCGAAAGCTAAGCGCTTGATAAATATACAATATTTTTAGATTTGGGTGGGGCGCTCCCACCGTATAAGCGCGGGAAGTTGCCCAAAAATCGGTTAGCTTAAATTATTGTAAGCTCGGAAAATAGTCTAACTATCCATTTTTAAAGCAGAAATAAATGCTTCCTGCGGGATATCCACCTTCCCGAACTGGCGCATCTTCTTTTTCCCCGCCTTCTGCTTGTCCAGCAGCTTCCTTTTCCGGGTCATGTCGCCGCCGTAGCATTTGGCTGTCACGTCTTTGCGCAGCGCTGAAAGCGTCTCTCGGGCGATGACCTTGCCGCCAATCGCGGCCTGGATCGGGATTTTGAACATGTGGCGGGGGATGAGATCCTTCAATTTTTCGCACATGGCGCGGCCGCGCATTTCGGCGCGGTCTCGGTGGACCATCATGGAGAGCGCGTCGACTGGTTCGTCGTTCACCAGAAGGGACATTTTGACGAGGTTGTCCTCTCGGTAGCCTTCCATTTGATAATCAAACGAGGCGTACCCTTTGGTGACGGATTTGAGGCGGTCGTAGAAGTCGAAGACGACCTCATTGAGGGGCAGGTCATAGACCACCATCGCGCGGGAGCCGGCATAGGTGAGGTCAAGCTGGATGCCCCGCCTGTCCTGGCAGAGTTTGAGGACGTCGCCGAGGTAGTCGTCGGGCACGAGGATGGTGGCCTTGATGCGCGGCTCTTCGAGGTGGTCGATATGGCTCGGGTCGGGCATGTCGGCGGGGTTGTGCAGGTCAAACTGCGTGCCGTCCTTCATGTAGATGTGGTAGATGACCGACGGCGCGGTGGTGATGAGTTCGATGTCATATTCGCGCTCGATCCGGTCGCGGATAACCTCGAGGTGGAGAAGGCCGAGGAAGCCGCAGCGGAAGCCGAAGCCGAGCGCGGCGGAGGTTTCCATTTCGAATGAAAACGACGCGTCGTTTAGGGCGAGTTTGTCGATCGCCTCCCGCAGGTCCTCGAACTGGGCGCTGTCGACGGGGAAGAGGCCGCAGAAGACGACCGGCTGGGCGGGTTTGAAGCCGGGGAGTGGTGTGTCGGTGCCCTTTTTCTCATGCGTGATGGTGTCGCCGACGCGGGTGTCGCGGACCTGTTTGATGGA
>JBCBAT010000030.1:0-43178 GCA_038532355.1 Pseudomonadota bacterium
CTTGGGTTTCATCCAGCAGGTGGTCGATCAGCGGGTGGATCGGATCACGTTCGCTAAGCCCGTTCTTCACCTCACAGTATTTCGGAATGTTTTCCATCGGGCCGGGGCGGTAGAGCGCCACCAGCGCCACGATGTCTTCAATCGTCGTGGGCTTCATGCGCTTGAGCGCATCCATCATGCCCGAACTTTCCACCTGGAACACGGCCACCGTCTTGGCAGAGGCATAAAGTGCGTAGGTCTTTTCATCATCAAGCGGGATATGCCCGATGTCGTTCTCGGCCCCCTCGGCGGGTTCATAAATCTGGGTGCCATCCGCGGCGATGTGCAGATCGCGGCCCGAGGCGTGGATTTGTTCCATCGCGTTCTGGATGACCGTCAGCGTTTTCAGCCCCAGAAAGTCGAACTTCACCAGCCCGGCCTGTTCCACCCATTTCATGTTGAACTGAGTGGCGGGCATATCTGATCGCGGATCCTGATAGACCGGCACCAACTCATCGAGCGCGCGATCCCCGATCACCACGCCCGCCGCGTGGGTGGAGGCATTGCGCAAAAGCCCTTCCACCTGCATGCCGTATTTGAGTAGCCGGTCGACAACCTCTTCACTCCGAGCCTCTTCGCGCAGGCGATCCTCCTGCGCCAGCGCCTGTTCGATGGAGACGGGTTTCACCCCTTCCACCGGGATCATCTTCGACAGGCGATCCACCTGCCCATAAGGCATCTGCAACACGCGCCCGATATCGCGCACGGCGGCCTTGGACAAAAGAGCACCGAAGGTGATGATCTGACCCACGCGGTCTCGGCCGTATTTTTCCTGCACATACTGGATCACCTCTTCACGGCGATCCATGCAGAAATCGATGTCGAAGTCGGGCATGGACACCCGCTCGGGGTTCAGGAACCGTTCAAACAGCAAGCTGTAGCGCAGAGGGTCCAAATCGGTGATCGTCAGCGCGTAGGCCACCAGAGACCCGGCACCCGAGCCACGCCCCGGGCCCACAGGAATGTCCTTTTCCTTGGCCCATTTGATGAAGTCGGCCACGATCAGGAAATAGCCGGGAAACCCCATCCCTTCGATGATCCCCAACTCAAATTCCAGCCGCTTTTCATACTCTTCAACGGGTGCTGCATGGGGGATCACGGCAAGACGCTCTTTCAGCCCTTCCTTGGACTGACGGCGCAGCTCCTCCACCTCATCCTCGGCGAAGCGCGGCAGGATCGGGTCGCGGCGGTAGGCGGCAAAAGCGCAGCGTTGGGCGATCTCGATGGTGTTTTCAATCGCCTCTGGCAGATCAGCAAAAAGCGTCACCATCTCCTGCGGGCTTTTGAAGTAATGCTGCGGTGTCAGGCGGCGGCGCGGCTGGCTTTGATCGACATAAGCCCCCTCGGCCACGCAGAGCATGGCGTCATGGGCCTCATACATCTTTTCATCGGGGAAATAGGCGTCATTGGTGGCCACCAGCGGGATATCCATGGCGTAGGCCATTTCGACAAACCCACGCTCCGTCGCGCGCTCCGCCTCGGGCAGGCCGGCCTCACCCGGATGGCGCTGCAATTCCATGTAGAGTCTGTCACCAAAAGCGCCATGCAGCCGCTTCACCAACGCCTCCGCCGCCGGGGTCTGACCCGTTTGCAAAAGCCGCCCCACGGGGCCATCCGGGCCGCCCGTCAAACAAATCACGGATCCTGCGTACCTCTCCAACTCTTCCAGCGTCACATGGGGCAATTGCCCATCCCCGCGCAGATAGAGGCAGGAATTGAGCTTCATCAGGTTCTCGTAACCCGCCTCATTCTGGGCCAGCAAAACCACAGGCGCGGGCGGGCGCGGCTTCTCCCCCGGCGCGGCGGACATGAAGGCCAAGTCCACCTGGCACCCCATGATGGGCTGCACGCCTGCGGCTTGCGCGCCAACGGCGAATTCCAGCGCGGAGAACATGTTGTTCGTATCCGTCACAGCCACCGCAGGCATGCCCGCTTTGGCGCAGAGCCCGGGCAGCTTTTTCAGCCGCATAGCCCCTTCGAGGAGGGAATATTCGGTATGGACGCGAAGATGAATGAATCGGTGTTGGCTGCTCATGGTCAGACGTTACGCAATGGCGCGCGCGGGGGGAACACCTTGTGCGCTTTTTGGCCTGCTGAAATCCTCGGCAAAACGCCCATTGCGCACCGGTTTTGCCGCGCGCGCCTGTTCCCCTTTTTCGCGCCCTGGTCTAAGCACAATATGTCACGGACCCGGGGGGTGGATGACCGACACGCTGCTATCAATCGACGGGCTGACCAAGGCCTATCCGGGCGTCATCGCCAATGAGGATGTATCCTTCGACATCCGCCCGGGAGAGGTGCATGCGCTTCTGGGCGAAAACGGCGCGGGCAAATCCACGCTTGTGAAGATGATCTATGGTCTCGTGCGCCCCGACAGCGGGCGCATGGTGATGAAGGGCCGCGCTTTCGCCCCTGCCCGCCCCCGCGATGCGCGGGCGGCGGGCGTCGCCATGGTGTTCCAGCATTTTTCCCTTTTTGACGCGATGAGCGTGGCGGAAAACATCGCCCTTGGCATGGAAAAACCGCCACCCATGCGCACGTTGTCTGCGCGCATCCGCGAGGTTTCTGAGGCCTACGGGCTGCCGCTTTCGCCTGACAGGATGATCGGGGATTTGTCCGCGGGCGAACGGCAACGGGTGGAGATCATCCGCTGCCTGCTGCAGGACCCACGGCTTCTGATCATGGACGAACCCACCTCCGTCCTGACCCCGCAAGAGGTGGACATCCTTTTTGCCACGCTGCGCAAGCTCAGCGCGGATGGTGTCGCGATCCTCTATATCTCTCATAAGCTCGAAGAAATTCGCGCGCTGTGCCACACGGCCACGATCCTGCGGCAAGGGCGCAAGGTGGCCACCTGCACCCCGCGCGACGTGTCCGCACGTCAGATGGCGGAAATGATGGTGGGCACCAGTTTTGCCGCCACCGCCCGCACGGCCCGCCCCTTGGGCCAAGGTGTGTTGGAGGTCACGCGGCTGTCGCTGCCTGCGCCGTCGCAATTCGGCACGGCCCTGAAAGAGGTCAGCTTTACCCTGCATGAAGGCGAAGTTCTGGGGCTGGGCGGGGTCGCCGGCAACGGACAAGACGAACTGCTCGCCGCCCTTGCAGGCGAGGCGCTCTCCGCCCCGGGCTCGATCACGCTGAAAAACACCGATATTTCCCTCAAAGGGCCCAATGCGCGCCGGCGGCTGGGGTTGCTGAGCGGGCCGGAGGAACGTCTAGGCCACGCCGCGGCACCCGACATGACATTGATTGAAAACGCAGCACTCACGGGCGCGGATCGGCAAGGACTGGTGTCCGCTGGGTTTCTCAACTGGGGTGCCGCGCGCGATTTCGCCGCGCGCATCATCATGGGGTTTGACGTGCGCACGCCCGGGCCAGAGGTGGCGGCACGGTCGCTTTCTGGCGGGAACTTGCAGAAATTCGTGGTCGGGCGGGAGATTTCGCAAAAACCTGACGTGCTGGTCATCAACCAACCCACTTGGGGGGTCGATGCCGCCGCCGCCTCGTCCATCCGGCAGGCGCTTCTTGATCTGGCGGCGAGCGGCACGGCCGTCTTGTGCATTTCCCAGGATCTTGATGAGTTGATGGAAATCTCGAACCGCTTCGGCGCGCTCAATGAAGGCAGGTTGTCGGTCCTGCACCCGACCTCTGAGTTGAGCATGGACGATATCGGCTTGATGATGGGTGGCGCCCATGATCTGGAGGTGGCACATGGGTGAGAGGTTGTTGAGATTTTATGCCTCCGGCGGGGATACTTTTAGCCAGAAGAAACACGCATTTTTGCTTTTTCTGGCCAAAAATATCCCGGGGGAGGCGCCTTTAGGCGACGGGGGCGGCGCCCCCTCCCAAGGTGGCACCTTATGCTAAGTCTCGAAAAACGCGCGCAGCCATCGCGGCGGTGGAGCACGTTGTCGCCGCTTCTGGCCGTGGTCCTGACCATGATCGCCGGCGGGGGCATGTTTGCGATCTTGGGTGAAAACCCGGTGGAGGCGATCCGGACGATTTTCTGGGATCCGCTGTTTGGGGAATTCGCCTTCTACTATCGCCCGCAGCTTTTGATCAAAGCAGCACCCTTGATCCTGATTGCCATCGGCCTCGCCATGGGGTTTCGTGCGGGCATCTGGAACATCGGCGCAGAAGGGCAATACATCATCGGCGCGCTCACAGGTGCGGGCGTGGGGCTGGCGTTCTACCCAATGGAAAGCGCGGTGATCTTTCCGTTGATGGTGCTGGCTGGTGCGGTTGGTGGATGGGCGTGGGCCATGATCCCCGGGTTCTTGAAAGTGCGGTTCGGGACCAATGAAATCCTGGTGTCACTCATGCTCGTTTACGTGGCAGAACAGGTTTTGGCAAAAATGGCCTTTGGCCTCTTGCGCAATCCCGAAGGCTCGGGCTTTCCCGGCTCGCGCAATTTGCAGCAATATCCGTCGGCTCATAATGCCGAACTGATCACCGGAACGGGCATGCATTGGGGCGTTGTGGCCGCGCTCATTGCCGTGATCCTGTCCTACATCATCATGACGCGGCACATCCTGGGCTACCAGATCCGCCTCACCGGGGAAGCACCCAAGGCGGCGCGGTTTGCGGGCGTGAACCCTGCGCGGATCACGCTATTGGTTCTTGGCATCTCCGGCGCGCTGGCCGGGCTTGCCGGGCTTTTTGAAGTCTCCGGCCCGTCCGGGCAGGTCAGCATCGACTTCAACGTGGGCTACGGGTTCACCGCGATCATCGTTGCCTTCCTTGGTCGGCTCAACGCCGTGGGTATCTTATTTGCCGGGCTGCTGATGGCGCTGACCTATATCGGGGGGGAGATGGCGCAATTGAACCTGAGCCTGCCGGCTGCTGCGATCCAGATGTTTCAGGGGATGCTTCTCTTCTTTCTGTTGGCCGTCGATCTGTTCACCAACTACCGCATCCGGTGGAAACGCGCGGAGGTGGCGTGATGGATCTGTCTGCCATCAACCCCGCGCTTCTTCTGGCTGCTTTGATCGTGGCCTCTACGCCCATCCTGCTTGCGGCCTTGGGGGAATTGGTGGTGGAGCGCGCAGGCGTGCTCAATCTGGGTGTTGAGGGCATGATGATCACAGGCGCGATTTGCGGCTTTGTGATTGCGGTGAATACCGATAGCCCTGCTCTTGGCTTCCTCGCAGCCACACTGGGCGGCGCGGCGCTCTCGCTTATCTTCGCGGCCCTCACACAGGTGGCGCTGGCCAATCAGGTGGCAAGCGGGCTGGCACTGACGCTGTTCGGTTTGGGGCTGTCATCGCTCATGGGCCAAGGCTACGTGGGCGTGAAGCCGCCCAGCACCCCGCAGATGCCGTTCGGGTCGCTGGAGAATATCCCCTTCCTTGGCACGGTGCTCTTTTCCCATGATCTGGTGGTTTATCTGGGGCTCGGGCTGACGGCGGCGATCTGGGCCACGCTCAAATACACCCGCACGGGCCTGATCCTGCGCGCGGTGGGCGAAAACCACGATGCGGCGCATGCGCTTGGGTACAAAGTGGTGCGGGTGCGGATTGCGGCGATTGCGTTTGGCGGGGCCTGTGCGGGCCTCGGCGGGGCCTATATCAGCCTTGTGCGCGTGCCGCAGTGGACGGATGGCATGACCGCCGGCACCGGATGGATCGCGCTTGCGCTGGTGGTGTTTGCCAGCTGGAAAGCAGGCCGCGTATTGCTGGGTGCCTGGCTTTTCGGCGGTGTCACGGTGTTGCAGCTTAATCTTCAGGCAGCAGGCGTTGCGATTCCTGTCGAATACCTGAATATGTCGCCTTATCTGATGACCATTCTGGTGCTGGTCATTATGTCTGCTGACCGCACCCGCGCACCCGGATCACTGGGGCGCGTCTTTCATGCCTCAAACTGAGGCCAAACCAACTGGGGAGTTGCCAATGAAATCCTTCAAGACATTCATCACCGCCGCAGCGGTCGCGGTGGGCCTTGCCGCCAACTGTGCGGCGGCTGATACCACCAAGGTGGGCTTCATCTATGTGGGCCCGATTGGCGATGGCGGCTGGACCTATGAGCATGACAAAGGCCGGTTGGCGATTGAGGAGCATTTCGGCGACGCGGTGGAAACCGTGTATCAGGAAAGCGTGTCGGAAGGCGCGGATGCAGAGCGCGCGATCACGCAGATGGCGTTGCAGGGGGCCGATCTGATTTTCACCACGTCTTTTGGCTTCATGGACCCGACGATCAACGTGGCCGCCAAATTTCCGGATGTGAAATTTGAGCATGCGACTGGGTACAAGACCGCTGACAACGTCTCCAACTACTCCGCCCGTTTCTATGAAGGCCGCGCGGTGCAGGGCCACATTGCGGGCAACATGACCGAGAGCAACATTGTGGGCTACATCGCCTCCTACCCGATTCCGGAAGTGATCCGGGGCATCAACTCTGCCTATCTGCACGCCAAGGCCGTGAACCCTGATGTCGAGTTCCGCATCATCTGGGTCTACACGTGGTTTGACCCGCAGAAAGAGGCCGATGCCGCCAATGCACTGATCGACCAAGGCGCGGATGTGATCCTGCAGCATACTGACAGCACGGCCCCACAGGCCGCAGCACAAGCCGCAGGCAATGTGGTGACGTTCGGACAGGCCTCCGACATGGCAGAGTACGGCCCCTTCCCGCGCGTCAGCTCCATCATCGACAACTGGGCGCCCTACTACATTGAACGCACGCAGGCCGTGATCGATGGCACATGGGAGACGGTGGCCACATGGGACGGCATCGACACCGGCATGGTGGAGATTGGTGAGATCACCGACGCCGTACCTGCCGAGGTGAAAGCCGAGGCGCTGGCCATGGTGGAAGCGATGCGCACAGGAGAGTACAAACCCTTCACCGGGCCGATCAACAAGCAGGACGGCACGCCTTGGTTGGCGGACGGCGAAGTGGCCGATGACGGCACACTCGCTGGCATGGATTTCTATGTCGAAGGCCTGACGGGCGAGATCCCGAACTGAAAATGAAGGCGTAGGGCGGGGTTCACCCCGCCTTACCTGAGGCCCATGACCCGCGACGAATTCAACACCTTCTGCGCCACCCTGCCCGGCACAAATCACGTGGTACAATGGGGCAATGCGGATGTGTGGAAGGTGGGGCCGAAGGTCTTTGCCCTGTGCGGGTGGAACGACGGGGAGGACGCGTTCACGTTCAAAGCGTCTGAACTGGGGTTCGAGGTGCTGAGCGATATGCCCGGCATCCGGCCTGCGCCTTATATGGCCTCAAGGGGACTCAAATGGGTGCAGGTTTACGATGAGCCGGGGCTGAGTGATGCGGAGCTGAAGGCGCATATTGAGGCGTCTTATGACATGGTGCGGGCGAAGTTGACCAAGGCTCAAAAAACCGCTGCTGGCCTGTCATAGAAAATTCGCAGGAATTTTCGTTTACGATTTTTTGCGAAAAATCTAGGCTGAACGGCGTAGCACGGTGTCACCTCTAGCAGCCCAGGCCCGCGCCGCTTCCCCAAAGTGATGAAACAGAACGCGGCTCACCGGGTCCTCATCGGCCTTGTATTCTGGGTGCCATTGCACCGACAGCGTGAAGCCCGGCGCGTCTTTGACATAGATCGCCTCAGGCGTGCCATCAGGGGCCCAGCCGTCGATCACCACATTTTCGCCCGTCGCCACGATGCCTTGGCCGTGCAATGTGTTGGTCATCACCTCTTGCGACCCCAGCAGCCGGGCGAACACGCCGCCCTCTGTAAAGGTCACCGCGTGGCGCAGTTCAAACTTTTCTTCCAGCGTGCCATCGGGCGGCATGCGGTGGTTATCCCGCCCCGGCAAGTCACGAATTTCAGGGTGCAGCGTGCCGCCCAGCGCGACATTCACCTCTTGAAACCCACGGCAGACGCCGAAAAACGGCTGCCCCCGTTCCACGCAAGCGCGCACGAGCGGAAGCGTAATCGCATCGCGCGCACGGTCAAACGCACCGTGGGCTTCGGTTTCCGCCTCGCCATATTCTTCCGGGTGCACATTGGGCCGCCCACCCGTCAGCAAGAACCCATCGCAGGTGTCCAGCAATTCCTCGACACTGACAAAATCCGGATCTGTGGGTACGATGAACGGCATGCACCCGGACACTTTGGCAATCGCGGAAGAGTTCATCGTGCCGCCCGCGTGCACGGGATAATCGCTGTCCAAAAGATAGCTGTTGCCGATGATGCCAATGATGGGCCGTGCCATGACTGTCCTGTGATCCGTTTCGCGTGGATACCATATAAGAGTGACAAACCCCTTAAAACAAGCGCGCACGCACAGTCAGACCCGCGCAGATGCGCAAATGACATGCCCGTGCCTTGCGGTTCAGCAGGTTTGCATTACACCTCCTCAAAACCAAACCCCGGAGCCACGACATGCGCGACGCCACCCCCCAGCCGATTTACCTGCACGACTACACGCCCTTTGGGTATGAGATTGACAGCGTTTCGCTGACCTTCCGGTTGCACCCCACGGCCACGCGCGTCACCTCTCGCATTGCGTTCCGCCCGAACCCCGCGGCCAGCGACACGCGCTTTTTTCTGCACGGCGAAGACCTGACCCTGATCTGGGCCAAGATCGACGGGGCGGACGTGACACCGCGCATGGTCGAGGGCGGGCTGGAATGCGACGTGCCGGAGGGTGGCTTCGAGTGGGAAGCTGAGGTGGAGATCAACCCGGAGGCCAATACGGCGCTTGAAGGGCTCTACATGTCAAACGGCATGTATTGCACCCAATGTGAGGCCGAGGGGTTCCGCAAGATCACATACTACCCCGACAGACCGGATGTGATGGCCACGTTTGATGTGCGCATTGAAGGCGGTGAACCTGTTTTGCTGTCAAACGGCAATCCGGGCGACACGGGCGAAGGCTTCGCCGAATGGCATGACCCCTGGCCCAAACCAGCCTATCTGTTCGCGTTGGTCGCAGGCGAATTGCTGAACCACCCCGGGTCCTTCACCACCGCCTCGGGCCGTGAAGTGGAGCTCAACATCTGGGTCCGTCCGGGCGATGAGCATAAATGCGACTTCGCGATGGAAGCGCTGATCAAATCCATGAAATGGGATGAAGAGGTCTATGGCCGTGAATATGACCTCGACATTTTCAACATCGTCGCGGTCGATGATTTCAACATGGGGGCGATGGAAAACAAAGGGCTGAACATCTTCAACTCGTCAGCCGTGCTGGCCAGCCCTGACACGTCCACGGACATGAATTTCGAACGGATCGAAGGCATCATCGCCCATGAGTATTTCCACAATTGGACAGGCAACCGCATCACCTGCCGCGATTGGTTTCAGCTCTGCCTCAAAGAAGGTCTGACCGTCTTCCGCGATGCCGAATTCACTTCTGACATGCGCTCTGAACCCGTTAAGCGCATTTCCGACGTCATCGCCCTGCGCGCGCGGCAATTCCGAGAAGACAACGGCCCGCTCGCGCACCCTGTCCGGCCCTCATCCTTTGTTGAGATCAACAACTTCTACACGGCCACGGTCTACGAAAAGGGCGCTGAACTAATTGGCATGCTGAAGACGCTGGTGGGCGATGATGGTTATGCGAAGGCGCTTGATCTTTACTTTGATCGCCACGATGGCGATGCGGCCACGATCGAGGATTGGCTGAAGGTGTTCGAGGATGCCACCGGGCGGGACCTGACCCAATTCAAACGCTGGTACGAGGATGCGGGCACGCCGCGGCTCAAGGTCACGGACAGCCATGAAGGTGACCGCTTCACGCTGACGTTCGAACAGATGACACCGCCCACCCCGGGGCAAAGAGAAAAACCCCCGCGCGTTGTTCCCATCGCGGTGGGCCTCATTGGCGCAGATGGCAAAGAGGTGATGGAAACCACCGTGCTGGAAATGACCGAAGATCGCCAGAGCTTTCATTTTGAGGGCCACGCCGCGCGCCCTGTGCCGTCCATCCTGCGTGGCTTTTCGGCACCCGTCATCCTGCAGCGGGACACCACAAACGCAGAACGCGCGTTCCTCTTGGCCCATGACACCGACCCGTTCAACAAATGGGAGGCCGGTCGTGCCTTGGCGCTGAGCGGGCTGTTGGCGATGCTGCGCGATGGTGCGGGGCCCGATGCCGCCTATATCGATGCCATCCACAGCCTTGCGCAGGATGAAACCCTTGACCCGGCCTTCCGTGCGCTGGCGCTTGGGCTGCCCAGCGAAGATGAACTGGCGCAGGCGCTGCATGAGGCGGGTGACACCCCCGATCCGACGGCCATCTGGCAAGCGCTCGATACCCTGCGGCAGGCCCGTGCCGAGGTGATGGGCGACACCGCACGCGCGCTTTATGACACCCATCAGGTCACGGCACCTTATAAACCCGATGCGGCCCAATCAGGTGCCCGCGCGCTGACCAATGCCGCGCTTGGTATCCTCACACGCACCGATGGCGGTGCGCAGGCCCAAGCACAGTTTGACGCCGCCGATAACATGACCCAGCAACTGGCCGCTTTCGGCTGCTTGCTGCAAGCGGGCGCGGGTGAGGCCGCCACCAAGCGGTTCTATGATCAATGGCAACAGGACCGGCTGGTCATCGACAAATGGTTCATGATGCAAGTGGCCAACGCCAAACCCGAGGCAACGGCGCGCACCGCAGAGGCCCTGACAGCGCACCCCGATTTCACCATCCGCAACCCCAACCGCTTCCGCGCGGTGATGGGCGCGCTGGTGATGAGCCCGGCAGGCTTCCATGCAGCCTCAGGCGAAGGCTACAAAGTGCTGACAGATGGGCTTATTCAGCTTGATCCGCTGAACCCCCAAACCACCGCGCGCATGTGTTCGGCCTTTGAGACGTGGAAACGGTATGACGCGAACCGTCAGGCCCTGATCGCCGCGCAGTTGGATCGCATCCTGTCACTTGAGGGGCTTAGCCGCGACACCCGCGAAATGGTCAGCCGTATCCGCGACGCGTGATCTGCGCGGCTAGTCACTTACCGCAACACGGTCCGGCCGCGGCCTGGGCCGCAGTTTCAACGCGTGTTTTGGCCCGCCCTCGGGCCGTACCCTGGGGCGCACCGCGGATAAGGGCGTGCAATAGCTTTGCTTGCGGGTCCAGGCCTGCATATCGCGCCGCTTGCGGCTGCTAACCAGCGGCCCCCAATCAGCCGCCACACCGCGCCCGCGCCGGGACACCACGCCATCGCGCAGCACGGTCACCGCCATGATCCGCACGCCGCAGCTCAGGTTCGACGGCCCATGCTTCAGCGCCGCCCCGCTGCGCGCACGACAGCCATAGCCCCGCGCCGTGGCGGGCAGGATCTGCAACAGCCCGTACCACCGCCCGCCGCCGCCCACGACCTGCGGGCGATAGGTGCTTTCATGCTTGGCCAGCCGCGACAGGAACCCAACCCAAAACGCACGTCGACCGGCCTCGGACGCAGCCGGGTAGGCCGGGCACCAATCGGCGATATCGGCAGGCACGGTGCTCACCAAAGGCGCACCATGGCTTTTGAGCGCCGAAATCGCACTGCGCGTCCACATATCGGTACCACCCAGATGCGCCCAACTTGTGTGGGGGATTTGGGTCTCCCGGATCGGCGGCTTTATGCCAGTGTCCAGTTCAGTCTGCCCTGCGGCAGACGTGGTAAAAACGCATAAAAACAATAAGGTAGCAGAGATTCCCCGCAGAATCGCAGCCATATCCCGGCAATATTCCTGGTCAGACTGTCGCATGATTTCCCCGGGTTCTCCTCCCCGTTGCCCAAATTTTGGCCGAATGCTCCGTCATAGCCAGCGGGTCAAATTCAGATCGGACCAAGTATGTTCAAATCCCGTAACCAGTCAAAGCCTTATCCGCGCGGCACCCGCAGCAAGTCGCAATACGCCAAGGAGTTTGAACAAAGTCCCATATCGAAACTGCGCCGGGTCATCTCCAAGCCCATCATCACACGACCAACCCATGGGCGGGGCAAGCCACGGGTCATGTCAGAGCGCGACATCGACGCGCTAAGCAAACGGGTGATCCTGCCCACCCTGCCTGTCTCTGACGAGGAAATGGCCCGCGCCACGCATCAGGATCGCGGCCAGAAACTGGCCCGTCAGGATCGTTGGGCCGATCTGGCAGACCGCATCCGTTATGCCGATGAAACCCGGCTGGCCACCCCTGCCGGGGAAACGGCGTCGCTTCTGCTGGCTTATGGCGCACGCAGTGATGTGGTGTCTGCCGCAGAAGACGCGCTGCATGACGGGGCCGCCCCGGATGAGGCCGGGATCGAGGCGCTCGAAGATGTGCTGCTGGACGAAGATGACAGTTATGCCAGCGCCCTTGTCGTGGCGCTGGCCCATCTTGATATCGCCTGGGCCTGGCACTGCATCCGCTTTGATCAAACCCCCCAAGAGGCGCTTGACCGCGCGCAACACCACCTCAACCGCGCAGAACACCTGCTCAGCGCTCATGATGGGGAGGCATTGAACGCGCCGTCCGTCCTGGCCGCGCAATGCGCGTTGGGCGCCACGCATGAACGGCGCGATCTGATGCTGGGGGAAGACTATGCGAAACTCATCGCGCTGGATCCCGACGGGCACGGGCATATGCGCGCCTTGGGGCGCTACATGTCGCGGCTTTTGCACAAACATCCCAACGCGTTGGAGGTGGCAGCCCGCAAAACCGCATCGCAAACCGAAGCATATTGGCAGGCTGGCGGATATACCTGGGTTTATCTGGACGCCCTGATGGCCGAACCAGGGGCCATCACGCTTCTGGATCCGGATTTGTTCGTGGAAGGGATGGAAAACATCATCCACCGGCAAAACGACCAGCATATCATCAATCAATTCACCGCCTTTTGCGCCATCGCCATGGCGCCCAAACCCAAAGATCAGGATGCCGCCGCCCATGCCGCAGCGCGGGCGCAGTTGCATGATTGTCTGGATTGGCTGGTGACAAACCATCTGCACGAATTGCATCCTCTGATCTGGTCGCAGACCTTGCTGGCCCCGTCCCAGGTGCCGGCCCTGCCCTCGCGCCGGGCACTTGTGGTCAAGGGCCGGCAAACCGCGCTGCGCATCATCGCCACGCGGTTCGCGGAAGAGATCGCCGATGGCAGCTCCTTGGGCTTTTCGCCCCACGGCATGTACCGCCTGCCCGCGATGTGAGACCTGCGTCGGGCGGAGCCGCCATTTTGGGGTCGGCAAGCCGTTGGAATTGCTGTTAACTGCGCGCGAATTGGAACCAAGCCAGCCAGGCGACGCGCAGGCCAGGTGCCAAAGACGGCACAGCAAAGGGCACGCGCATGTTGGAACTCGACCATCTGATCATATCGACCACCGACCTCGACACCGGCGCGGAAGAGATTTCCGAAACACTGGGGGTTCCGTTGGAGGATGGCGGCAAACATTCCAGCTTCAGCACCCATAGCCGCCTTCTGTCGCTTGGCCCGACGGATTACCTGGAGGTGATTGCCGTCGATCCAAACGGCAAAACACCCCGCCGCCCGCGCTGGTTCGGGCTTGATCAATTCGACGGGCCAACGCGGCTGACCAATTGGGTGATCCGCGCGAAAGACTTGTCCAATCTGATGTCCATGGGCGCGGCGGGCCCTGGCACGCCCGTAGCCACCAGCCGCGATGGCATGCGCTGGACCATGGTGGTGCCGGATGACGGGCTGCTGGGTCTGGATGGCATCGCCCCTGCCCTGATGGAATGGCGCGGGGACAAGCACCCTTGTCAGGTGTTGCCCGACCACGGGGTGCGGCTGTCCGGGCTGCGCCTGTCGCATCCGGATGTGAACAAAAATTACCTGCCCGATGACCCGCGCGTGGAGACGATGAAGGGCGCGTATGACATGACCGCCACGTTTGACACGCCCAACGGCCCTGTCACGATTTAGCTAAAACAGCTGTATGATTTTTCCGCGAGGGCTTTGGGCGAAACCCGGCGCGTCACTCCGCTGCGGGCGTGTCAAAAATCCAAGGCTGTTTGGCGGCCATCCGCGTTTCAAACGCCTCAATATGGTCGACCTTTTCCAAGGTCAGCCCGATATCATCAAGGCCCTGCAACAGGCATTCGCGGCGAAACGGTTCCACTGAGAATGGGATTTCTTTGCCCTCTGACGTGGTGATCACGTTGTCTTCCAGATCGACGGTCATGATCGCGTTGGCGCCCCGCTCGGCATCCTCCATCAGGATATCCACCTGGTCTTGCGGCAGTACGATGGGCAGGATCCCGTTCTTGAAGCAATTGTTGAAGAAAATGTCGGCAAAACTGGTGGACACGACCACGCGAATACCAAAATCCTTGATCGCCCAAGGCGCATGTTCCCGGCTCGACCCGCACCCGAAATTGTCGCCTGCAATCAATATCTTGGCATTGCGATAGGCGGGTTTGTTCAGGACGAAATCAGGGATCTCATTGCCGTCATCATCATAGCGCATCTCATCAAAGAGGTTCACGCCCAGCCCCGACCGTTTGATCGTTTTCAGAAACTGTTTGGGGATGATCATATCGGTGTCGATATTAATGAGCGGCATGGGCGCCGCGACACCGGAAATTTTCGTCAGTTTGTCCATGGGCGGGGTACCTCGCGCTGAGATTTGCGATTGATTTAGACAAAAGCGGCAAGAATGCCAAGCGTGGGCGGCGGCCCCCCTTGCCGGGCTTGGCCTGCTCACCTAGAACCACCTGTGATATTTGACCGGAGCGCAGCCATGCTGGACCTGACCTATGAAGCCCCTACCCCCAAGGTGATCGCGGGCGCAAAGCACGACTGGGAATTGGTGATCGGGATGGAGGTACACGCGCAGGTGGCCTCAAACGCGAAGCTCTTTTCCGGCGCGTCGACGGCCTTTGGGGCAGAGCCCAATTCCAACGTGTCTTTTGTGGACGCGGCCATGCCGGGGATGCTTCCTGTGATCAATGCATACTGCGTGGAACAGGCGGTGCGCACGGGGCTGGGGCTGAAGGCGCAGATCAATCTGTGGTCGGCCTTTGACCGGAAGAATTATTTCTACCCTGACCTGCCGCAGGGCTACCAGATTTCACAGCTTTATCACCCCATCGTGGGGGAAGGTGAGATCCTCGTCGACATGGAACCCGGCATCGCACGCAAGGTGCGGATTGAGCGGATCCATATGGAACAGGACGCGGGCAAGTCGATCCACGATATGGACCCGGCGATGTCCTTTGTGGACCTGAACCGCACGGGCGTCTGCCTGATGGAAATCGTGAGCCGCCCTGACATTCGCGGGCCGGAAGAGGCCGCCGCCTACATCGCCAAGATGCGCCAGATCCTGCGCTATCTAGGGACCTGTGATGGGAACATGCAGAACGGCAATCTGCGGGCGGATGTGAACGTGTCGATCTGCCGGCCCGGGGACTATGAGAAATACCAGGAAACGCAGGATTTCAGCCACTTAGGCACGCGGTGTGAGATCAAGAACATGAACTCCATGCGGTTCATCCAGATGGCCATCGACGTGGAAGCGCGCCGCCAGATCGCGATTGTCGAAGGCGGTGGTGAGGTCGATCAGGAGACGCGGCTTTACGATCCGGACAAGAACGAAACGCGGTCCATGCGGTCCAAGGAAGAGGCGCATGATTACCGCTATTTCCCCGATCCCGACTTGCTGCCGCTCGAGATTGAACAGGCCTGGGTCGATGATATCGCGGCCTCCCTGCCGGAGCTTCCGGATGAAAAGAAAGCGCGGTTCATGGGCGACTTTGGCCTCTCGGAATATGACGCCGGCGTGCTGACGGCGGAGGCGGAGAATGCCGCTTACTTTGAAGCTGCGGCGCAAGGGCGCGACGGGAAATTGGTGGCCAACTGGGTGATCAATGAACTCTTTGGTCGGCTCAAGAAAGAAGACCATGAAATCACCGACAGCCCGGTCAGCCCGGAGCAGTTAGGCGGGATCGTGGACCTGATTAGCTCGGACGCAATTTCGGGCAAAATCGCCAAGGACCTCTTTGAAATCGTCTACACCGAAGGCGGTGACCCGGCGGAGATCGTTGAGGCGCGGGGTATGAAACAGGTGACGGATACGGGCGCCATTGAGGCGGCTGTGGATCAGATCATTGCGGACAATCCGGCGCAGGTGGAAAAGGCCAAGGTGAACCCCAAACTCGCGGGCTGGTTCGTGGGTCAGGTGATGAAGGCCACGGGCGGGAAAGCGAACCCCAAAGCGGTGAACGAGATCGTATCGGCGAAATTGGGGATTTGAGCCGAAAGGTGCGTTTTGTACATTTTGGGGTAACTCTCAGAGGGTCAAAACCCAAAATGGGGTAACTTTTGGGGCTTGGCTTTTCGTCCGTTTTTGCGGCCAAAGAGGTGCCGGGGTGAACCCCGGCCTACCGACGGAGCGAGACCCCGACCGAAACAGAATTTTCAAAAATTCTGACGCCAACTCTGGTAGCGCATTCTTTGAAAGAATGCGGGCGAAGTCTTTTGAAGAATTCGGTGCCTGCAGGATCAGGCGTCCAATACCTCGGAAATGTCTGCGGCCACCTGTTCGATTTCGCCCAGGCCATCGACGCCTTTGAGGTCGCCCTTGGCGTAGTAGTAGCCCGTGAGCGGCGATGTCTTCTTGTAGTATTCCATCAGCCGGATCTTGAGGCTTTCCTCATTGTCATCGGCGCGGACGGGTTGGCCGGCGGCGGCGGCGGCCTCGGCGCGGCCCACGATGCGGCCTACGAGGACCTCGTCATCCACTTGCAGTTCGATCACGTGATCGAGGGTCTGGCCTGTCTCCTCCAGCAGAGCGCCAAGCGCATCGGCTTGGGCGAGCGTGCGGGGGAACCCATCGAAGATGAAGCCGTTGCCGCTGCCTTCACCGCCAGTGATCTTTTCGCGGATGAGGCCGATCACGATCTCATCGGTCACCAGATCGCCGCGGTCCATCACTTCGGCCACGCGCTTGCCCATCTCCGTGCCGCTGGTCTTGGCCTCTCTCAGCATGTCTCCCGTGCTCAGTTGCACCATGCCGCGTTCCTCCACAAGCTTTTCAGCCTGCGTTCCCTTACCCGCGCCGGGCGGGCCCAATAGTATGATATTCATTTACGGGCTGTCCCCTTCCTCCGTGCACGTTTGCGACCTTTACCGCTAAGTTGCGATTTTTCAATAAGGCCTTCGTATTGATGTGCCAGAAGATGGGATTGCACCTGCTGGATCGTGTCCATGGTCACCGACACCACGATCAGCACCGATGTGCCGCCGAAATAGAAGGGAATGGCGAATTCAGAGCGCAGCACCTCTGGCAGCATACACACCAGCGCCAGATAGCCAGAACCCAGCACAAGAATGCGCGACACCACGTATTCGAGGTATTCGGCTGTCTTCTTGCCCGGGCGGATGCCGGGGATGAAGCCGTTCTGGTTTTTCAGATTGTCGGCCACATCATCGGGTTTGAACGCCACGTTGTAGGTGTAAAAGTAGGTGAAGAAGATGATCATCGCCGTGAAGAACAGCAGGTAGAGCGGCTGTCCGGGCCCGAAATAGGCCAGGATCGTCGACATAACCGGACCTGCGTTCTGGGTTGAAAAGGTCTGGAGCGTGACCGGCAACAACAGCAGCGAACTGGCGAAAATCGCAGGGATCACACCGGCCGGGTTCACCTTGATCGGCAGGTGCGAGGACCCGCCATCATAGACTTTCATACCCACCTGACGGCGTGGATACTGGATGTGGATCTTGCGCAGGCTGCGTTCCATGAACACCACGAAGGTGATAGTGGCGATGACCATCAGGATGACGCCCACAATCACGGCGGGGCTGATGGCCCCTGACCGGCCCTGACTGAAGAACTGCGCCAAGGCGGCGGGCACTTCAGCGATGATGCCCACGAAAATGATGAGCGAGATGCCGTTGCCCACGCCGCGCGCGGTGATCTGTTCGCCGAGCCACATCAGGAACATCGTGCCCCCCACAAGGGTGATCATGCAGGATGCGATAAAGAAGCCTTCGCCGATCTCCGGCTGGACAAGGCCGCCGGACACAAGGCTGACCGCAAGGCCATAGGATTGCAGCGTGGCAAGGCCCACCGTGCCGTAGCGGGTGTACTGGTTGATCTTTTTGCGGCCCTGTTCGCCTTCTTTTTTCAGCTGTTCAAGCGATGGCACCATGGCCGTCATCAGCTGAACAATGATGGAGGCGGAGATGTAGGGCATAATGCCGAGGGCAAAAATCCCCATTCGGCCCAGCGCGCCACCGGTGAACATCGACAGCATCCCGCCGATCCCGGCGGCGGCTTCCTGCATGAAGGCGCGCAGTTCCGCGCCGTCGATGCCCGGCACCGGAATGAAGGTGCCCAGGCGATAGACAATCAGGATGCCGATGGTGAAGAGGATCCGCTTGCGCAGCTCGGTGGCCTTACCGAAGGCCGACCAGCTGGAATTTGCGGCCATTTGCTCTGCTGCTGAAACCATGCGCGCTCTCTTTTCATGCAAACGCCGCAGGATCGTTTTCCGATCCGGCGGCGCTCTTTGGGAAAACTTGAAGAATTATGTAAGCGGCTCGGGCGCCGCAAACAACCTCTTATTCCGCTGTTGCCGCCTCAGGTGCCGGGTCCGTGATGGTCAGGGAGCCGCCTGCTTTTTCCACCGCTTCAATGGCGGATTTGGAGGCACCGGTGACTTCCAGCTTCAGCTTGGCGGTGACTTCGCCCTTGGCGAGGATGCGCACCCCATCGAGTTTGCGGCGCACGATGCCCGCCTCGATCAAAGCGTCTTCGGTGATCGCGCCCTTGGTGTCGAGCTTCTTGGCGTCGACGAATTTCTGGATGAGGCCAAGGTTCACAACCGCGTATTTCTTGCGGTTCGGCTTGTTGAAGCCACGCTTGGGCAGACGTTGGTACAAAGGCATCTGACCGCCCTCATAGCCCTTGATCGCCACACCGGAGCGGGATTTCTGACCTTTGATACCGCGACCGGCGGTTTTGCCCATGCCGGAGCCGGGGCCACGGCCAACGCGTTTCTTGCGTTTGGTTGCGCCAGGATTGTCGCGCAGTTCATTGAGTTTCATATCGCTTCTCCTTTGCCGGATGTGCCCCCCGAAGCGAATGGGGCAACCACGGCGTTTCTTGATTTTTTTAATGCGGTCGGACTGACCACCGGGGGCGTATAGACCCAGAGGCGAAGCGGATCAAGGGTGTTCTAGCGTTCTTGCAGCGCCAATCGCAGGCCGAGCGCGCAATAGATACTTCCGACGACCTTGCCTTGCCATTTGAGCACGGTGGGATTGCGGCGCAGGAAATTGCCCAAGCCGCCTGCCGCAACCGAATAGACGATGGTGCTGAGAAAGCCGATGAGAGCGAAGACGACGCCGAGGATGGTAAGTTGAACCATGACCAGCCCATTTTCCGGCACCACGAATTGCGGCAGGAAAGCCAGGAAGAAAAGCGCGGTCTTGGGGTTCAGGATTTCCGCAAGGATCGCCTGACGGAACGCCTGCGGCGCGGTGATCGGCACGCGGCCCTGCCCCAGATCGGGGGATGTTTTCTCGAATATCGCGCGCATGCCGAGGTAAACGAGGTATCCCGCACCCAGAACCTTCACGATGGTAAAGAGCGTGGCCGAGGCCGCGATGATGGCGGAGATGCCCACCACGGCCATGATGGTGTGCAGGAAATCCCCCGCCGTGATGCCCGCGCCCGTGGCGATGCCCACCCGTGCGCCGGACGTGGTGGCCCGCGCCACGGTCAGCAGGGTGGCGGGCCCGGGGATGAAGACAAACCCAAGAACAATCAGCGCGTAGGTCAGCAAAAGGCCGGGGTCGATCATGGCATCCTCATCACTCTGTCTTTGGTGCAGACATCCAGAAAATGACCGGCTTGGCAAGCGGCATGGGACTTGACTTCTGTCCGGTGAGATTAGATACCCATCCAAATTGGTAAAATATTTTTACCAAATACAGCGATGAGGGACATGACTATGGGCGTTGCAAGCTGCCACAACTTTCAGGATTTCCGCAAACTGGCCAAACGCCGCCTGCCGAGCCCGATCTTTCACTATATCGATGGCGCGGCGGATGATGAGATAACCTATGCGCGCAACACGTCTGCCTTTGACGATGTGGATTTGGTGCCCAACGTGCTGGCCGGTGTGGAAGAGGTGGACATGTCGGTGGAGGTGATGGGTCAGAAGCTCGACATGCCCGTCTATTGCGCGCCGACGGCGTTGCAGCGGCTCTTTCATCATGAAGGGGAACGCGCTGTGGGCAAGGCCGCCACGAAGTACGGGACCATGTTCGGGGTGTCGTCGCTGGCCACCGTTACAGTGGAAGAAATCGCCAAGATCGCGCCAGGGCCGAAGATGTTCCAGTTTTATTTCCACAAGGATCGAGGGCTGAATGATGCGCTGCTGGAACGGGCGAAGGCGGCGAATTTTCAGGTGATGGCGCTGACGGTGGATACGATCACCGGGGGCAATCGGGAGCGGGATTTGCGGACGGGGTTTACATCGCCACCCAAACTGACGCCGTCTTCCGTGTTCTCCTTTGCGACGCATCCCATGTGGGCGTGGAATTTCTTCACCAAGGAGAAGTTCGACATGCCGCATCTGTCTGGCCACGTAAGCGCGGGCACCAATCTGGCGGTGTCGGTGGGGGAGTATTTCTCCACAATGCTCGACCAGAACATGAACTGGAAAGACGCCGAAGAGCTTTGCAAGAAATGGGACGGGCAGTTCGCGCTGAAGGGCATCATGAGCGTGGAAGACGCCAAGCGCGCCGTGGACATTGGCTGCACGGGGATCATGGTGTCGAACCATGGCGGGCGGCAGCTCGATGGTGCGCGCGCGCCGTTCGATCAGCTGGCAGAGATTTGTGACGCGGTGGGCGACAAGATCGACGTGATCTGTGAAGGCGGTATCCAGCGCGGCACGCATATTCTGAAGGCGCTTTCGGTGGGTGCGAAGGCGTGTTCCGGCGGGCGGCTCTATTTGTATTCGCTGGCGGCGGCTGGTCAGGCGGGCGTTGAAAAGGCGCTTGGCAACCTGCGCACGGAGCTTGAGCGGGACATGAAGCTGATGGGGATTACCAGCCTTGACCAGCTCAGCCGGGACAACCTGCGCTTCCGGTGACCCGGCCCGGAATGCACATGTTTCGGATCGTCAGGCGGCATGCCTGACAGCAGATTGGGGTCTCCACCAACACAGGAGATCCCAATCATGAGCTTTCAGATACACCCCCTGCCCTATGATGATTACGCGCCTCTCTTTGCGCTTTCAGATGATGAACTGGCCGCACAGGGAGCGCGACGCATGACAGTGGATGCCTCCCCCGGCACGCCCTGCCGGGTCAGCCTGCGGGATGCGGATGTGGGGGAGCGTGTCATTCTGATCAATTACCAACACCAGCCCGAAGACTCTCCTTATCAGGCCAGCCATGCGATTTTCGTGCGTGAAGCGGCCTGCGAGGCTAAGATCGGCGTAGGGGATGTGCCAGAAGTCATCCGGTCGCGCCTGATCTCCATCCGCGCGTTTGATGAAGAGCATATGATGATCGAGGCCGATGTCGTGGATGGCCAGCGTGTGGACAGGGCGATTGAGACGGCGTTCGAGAACCCTGATGTGCGCTACATCCATCTGCACATCGCCAAGCCCGGCTGCTTTGCCGCGCGGGTCACGCGGGTGGAGCACTAATCGCTATCGGGCGTGTAAAGTTCGCTTTGCGCGCCCAGATAGCCATCCCATGCGAACCAATAGGTGATGTGACCCGGCACGCGGGGGGCGCGTTCTCCGTGCGGGCCGATCAAGGCGGTTTCGGTGACATCCCAAAGGCCGCCCGGTCCTGTGACGCCATCTTTGGCGTCTTGAAACACCCAGTCGCGGCGGTCATAGGCGCGGACGGTGCGGGATGTCGGGTCGCCTAAGAGGACGACGTTGAGAAAGCCGACTTGGTCGTTGATGACGGGTGTTTGTGAGAACGCGTCGACCGGCCAGGCTTTCGCGCCACCTGCGGTGCGGATGCCATAGACATAGGTTTTTTGCCGCAAGCGGGATTCGTCGGTCAGCGCCGGGAACATGAGGTCGGGCGAGGCGAAGTAGTCGCGATACACAAAGCCGCTGTCGTAGTTGCGGATGTGGCCGGTTTCCAATGACAGGACGGTGGTGTGTGGATGTGCTTCGCGCCAGGCTTTCCAGCTGGTGATGACGGTGGGGCGGATCTTGAGTTTCAGGCCGGAATGGGCGAGTGGGCCCACCACGGGTTCGCCGGTGAACTGGTTCCAGAGGCTTTGCGTGTCGCGGTCAAACATCAGCTTGTTGGAGCGGTAGAGCAGGCCGGAGGAGCCGAAAATGAAGTGAGCGTCGCGGCCCTCTACTTGCGTCTCAAATAGGATCCCTGCCCCGCAGAGCGTGCAATAGGCCAGTGCGACGGGCACGCCGCCGATCACCTCGTTGAACATCTCATGCCAGCCCATGATGCGCAGCGGGTAGGCGCGGGCGTCGCCGTTGATCTCAATGCCGAAGACCAGATCGTCTTCGAGCAGGTAGTCGGCGTCTTTGGCGGCGATGCGTTTGGGATTGTCGAGCGGCGGGATGTCATCGAAAAGCGCTCCGCCCCAGGTGATTTCCTCGAACCGGATGCGCATGGCGGCGGGATCGACAGGGGTGGGGAAGAGATCGCGGAAGTCCGCGTCAATGCCGCCCCAGTACCAGAGTTTGAGGTCGTAATAGCTGGGATGGGGTGTGATTTGGGGGTTGGCCTGCTGGTAGTCCATCGCGGCGCGCCAATCGGGCAGGTCTTGGCTGGTGAGCCGCTTCAGCGCGTCGCGTGTGATCCTGTGGGACCCGCCAATACGCATCAGAAGCACGAGGGACGGGATCATATCGGTGCCGCCGCGCGCCACGATTGTGTCTGCGGCTGCCGTGCGCTCTGCGTTGGTGCCGATCAGGATGTCCTTGCTCAGGGCCAGAAAGTCAGGTTCCCCCATGGCGGGTTTGGGCAGGGTGAGGGCCAGCAGGACGAAAAGGATGCGGAAATGGATCACGGGCGGGCTTTCTTTAGGCAGCATGGTGATACGGGAGGCAGAGAGATCGGTCAGCCCTGCCTCACTGCAACGTGCGCGGGCGTGAGTGTGTCCTCACATGCGGTTTCCTGTGGTACGATGCGCCGGTGCCTTGGAAAGGAGTTTTGCCATGCCATTGATCGACATTCACGTCCTTGAGGGCGTGTTCACCGATGAAGAGAAAGCGCAACTGGTCATGGAAACCGCGAAAGCCTTTGGGAAGGTGGCGGGGCAATCGATGCAGGACAATACGTCGGTGCGGGTCCATGAGGTGAAGAGCGGATCTTGGGGTGGCGCGGACGGGGTTTGGACGACGGAAAAGGCGTTGGCGTTGAAGCACGGGGTGTGAGCGCTCAGTCACCGGCGGCGCTGTAGCTGCCGTCCTTGTCATGGGTTTCCTGCCCGGTCAGCGCAGGGGTGAAAACGCAGATGAGGTGAATATCCGTCTCCGCCCGCACGACATGGGCGTCGTGTTGATCAAGCACAAACAGAGTGCCGGGCGCGATGGGCCAGGTCTTGCCTGTGGCCACTTCCTCCACCGATCCATGACCGGCGACGCAGTAATTCGTCTCAATGTGGTTCTTGTAATGCAAATGCTGCTCGGTGCCCGCCTTGATGCGCGTGTCGTGGAAGGAATAGCCCAAGCCGTCACTCGCCAGAAGCAAGCGGTGGCTGTCAAAGGCCGCGCCTTTGACGTGGGACGGGGTGTCGATGATGTCCGCGAGGGTTTTGACAAGCATGGGCGAGGCTCCTTTATGCGTGGGATGACCATAGGCAAGGAAGTTGCCCGGGACTATCTCGAATCCCTTGACGGCCTGCGCCATTGCCCCTATTGACCCCAAACGAGATTTGGGGCGCTGCCTGTGGCGGTGCCCGTTTGCATTGGACGGGGCGTGATGCCCAATCCCCATAGATGAGGATGAACCCATGTCGCGCGTGTGCGAATTGACCGGAAAAGGCCCGATGGTTGGCAACAACTCCAGCCACGCCAACAACAAAACCAAGCGCCGGTATCTGCCGAACCTCAATGATGTGACGCTGCAGTCCGAGACGCTGGGCCGTGGCATCAAGCTGCGCATTTCGGCCGCCGCGCTGCGGTCTGTCGATCACCGTGGTGGTCTGGACGCGTATCTGGCAAAGGCGAAGGACGTCGAACTGTCGGCCCGCGCGCTGAAGGTGAAGAAAGAGATCGCGAAGACGCAGACGGACACGATCAAAGCGGCAACCGCCTGATCCTTTTCGATTGAAATTTGAAGCCCCGTCTGCGCTGCAGGCGGGGTTTTCTTTTGCGCAAGTGCCGAAGACGTGCATTGATTTTGGCCCGCGCGCGTTATCTGATTTGGGAATGATCACCCGTGGCCCTATTCTGACAGCGTTGACCGCCCTTCTGGTGGGAACCGGGGCTTCGGTGGATGCCACGGGCAGTTGCGCCACCGACGCGATGTTGGTCTTTGACGGATCAGCCTCCATGGGGGAAATCAGTTTCAACGCGAAGGCACCGACGCGGCTGCAGGATGCGCAACTGGCGATGCACCGCGCGATGCCGCAGATTGCGCCGTTTCGGCGCGTGGGGCTTTTGGTTTATGGCCCCGGTGGCAGTGATGGCTGCACGGGCATTGATTTGCGGTTTGCGCCGGTGGCGGATGCCTCTGCGCAGGTGGTGGCGGAGATTGACCGCGTCGCGCCCAACGGCCTGACGCCCATCGCGGCCTCTGTCCGGGCGGCGGCAGACGCGTTGGAGTACCGCGACGCGCCAGGGATCGTGGTTCTGGTGACCGATGGCAATGAAACCTGCGGCGGGCGGCCCTGTGCCTTGGGCGAGGAATTGGCGCGATTGGGCTTGGACCTGACGGTGCACGTGATCGGTTTCAAGGTGGTTTATGATCCCTTCAGCTGGAACAGCCCCGAGGCGCAAAGCTATGACGGGGGCAAGACGGTGGCCAAGTGCCTGGCCGATCATACCGGGGGCATGTTCGTGTCCACGGAGACAGTCGATGAATTGGCCGATGCGCTGCGGGACACGTTGGGTTGCGCGTTGATCGGGCAGGCACAAACCTCTGCGCGGCGTCATGGGTAGGGCCGAATGGGGGCCAGCCCGTCGCCATTGAGCTCGAACCAATGGCGCACCAATAGCGCCCACCCGGGATATTTATAGCCAGAACAAACAACACAACAGGTGCTTCTTCTGGCTGAAAATATCCCCGCCGGAGGCATAAAATCTCTCGAAAATTACCGCCGGATCGACAGCAGGACGGCGGTGAACACGACCAACCCGCCAATGAAGGTCACGGTGTTTGGGACCTCTGACAGAACAAGAAACGCCAACAGCGGGGCCAGAGGGGTTTCCAGAGAGCTGAGCAGTGCGGTTTGGCCCGAGGGCACGCGTTTGGCCCCTTCGGCCAGCGTGACGGAGGCGATGGCGAAGAGGATGCCGAAGGCCATCAGGATCAGGATTTCCACCGGCGCAGTTTGCAGGGGTTGGCCCAGTACGAACCCCGGCAGAAGCAGGAACAGCGATTGCAGAACCGATGGCCCAGCCCCGGGTGTTTGAGGCCGCGCGCGGTAGATCACCATCACGCCTGACATCACCAGTGTCATGATCAGGGCCAGAATATCGCCTTGCAGGCTGGAGGCCCCGAAAGACCCCGACACGATGATGGCCACACCGATGAGCGCCATGCAGGCCCCTAGGATGGTCCGCCCGCTGGGCCGTTCGCCGATGAAAATCCACGCAAGTACAGATGCGATCAGCGGTGACGCCGCGAAGATCAGCGCGACATTGGCAATGGAGGTCAGTTTGAAGGCCGGGATGAAGCACGCGGTGCCTATGGCCCCGATCACACCCACAGCGAGGCCGCTGCGGCCCATGGAAAAGAAATTATACCGAAACGTGCCGCGCTGGACCGTCCAGAGCGTGGTGAAGATGCCTGCAAAAAGCCCGCGCCAGAAAATCACCGCCCATGCGCCCGCGATGACGCCTTTGGTGAAGAGACCCGCGGTGGAAAACGTCAGCGCAGAGGCAAGCAGAAGCGCCACGCCGAGGGAGTATTCATTTCGTATCGCTTGCATCAATCGGTCCCGCGTTCGTCGTTCAGGTGACATCGGGCATAGCCTGCGCCCCTGACGGTTTATGTCGCCAATGGGCGTCATCGACAAACCGGGAATTCTTGGGGTATGCTAAAGAAAAACTATCCCATGATGCGATCCAATTTGCCCCTGAATGCCCTGCGTGCCTTTGAGGCCGCGGCCCGCCACCTGAGCTTCAAGGCGGCGGGGGCGGAATTGCATGTGACCCCTGCGGCCATCAGCCAACAAATCAAGGTGTTGGAAGACCAGGTCGGCACGCCGTTGTTCATCCGCCTGACCCGGGCGTTGCAATTGACGCAAGCCGGGCAAGAGGCGTTGCCGCTGGTGACGCAGGCGCTTGATGGTCTGGAAGAGGCCACATCGCGGATGACACATCACGCCCGCGCCCATAGCCTGACCATCAGTGTCAGCCCCTCTTTCGGGGCGATGTGGTTGGTGCCAAGGCTTGAACGGTTCTACGCCAAGCACCCGCAGATCGACATTCGCATCGACGGCACCGACTGGCGCGTTGATATCGCGCGGGGTGAGGCGGATCTGGCGATCCGGTACGGGGCCGGTGGCTATGGGGGCGTTCAGGTGGATCACCTGTTTGATCAGCGCAACACGCCCGTGTGCAGCCCGGACCTGTTGCACGGCATGGCGCCGTTGGGGCACCCGGATGACCTGAGGCATCACACCCTGCTGCATGTGATCTGGAAAGAGGCGGATGCGAGTTGGCGCATGTGGCTGACCGCAGCCGGTGTGACGGGTGTTGACGCCGCGAAAGGCCCGCAGTTTAGCCAGGAAAGCATGGCGGTGGAGGCCGCACTGGAAAGTCAAGGCGTGGCGCTTTTGGGTGACAGGTTGGTGGCAGATCACCTGGCTTCGGGGCGGTTGGTGTGCCCCTTTGGCGATGACTTACGGCCGCAGTTGGATTTTGCCTATTACTTGCTGAGCCGTGAGGGCGGGCCAAAGGCGGATGAGGTCTCCGCGTTCCGGGATTGGATCTTGCAGGAGGCGCGTCAGGCGTTGCCCGGTTCCAGCACGGCATCGAAAAGCGTCTTGGTGTAGTCGCTTTGCGGGTTGGCATAGACCTGATCAACGGGGCCTGCCTCACACACGCGGCCATGGCGCAGGACCATGACCTGATCTGACAGCTGCTGCACGACGGCCAGATCGTGTCCGACAAAGACATAGCTGGTCTGCTTTTGGTCTTTCAGATCGGCCAGAAGGTCCAGCACTGAGGCCTGCACGGACACATCCAGCGCGGAGGTGATTTCGTCACAGAGCACAATCTCAGGCTCTGCCGCGAAGGCGCGGGCGATGGCGACGCGTTGTTTTTCACCCCCTGACATCTGGCGCGGCAAGCGGTCCAGATAAGCAGGCGTCAGGCGCACGGTATCCAGCAGTTCGGCGGCGCGGTCGCGGGCAGCCCGGCCGGTTTTGCCAAAGTATAGCTGCAACGGCTGGGCGAGGATTTCAGCCACGGTGTGGCGGGGGTTGAGGCTGTCATCGGGGTTTTGGAAGATCATCTGCACGCGGCGCAGCTCTTCGGGGCGGCGGCGGTCGATGGAGGGTTTGAGAAGCGTGTCACCGCCCACGCGGATCTTGCCCTTTTGCGCGGGCAGAAGCCCGGCGATGGCCTTCAGGATGGTGGATTTGCCGGAGCCGGATTCGCCCACCAACCCGATGGTTTTGCCGCGTCCCAACGAGATGTTGATGCCGTCCACGGTGAGGGCGCGCGGGGTGTTACTGCCGAGGGTTTTTTCCCAGAAGCCGGGTTGGGAATAACAGATCCCTACATCTTCGAGGTTGAGCGCCTCGGTGGTGGAAGGGGAGGATTTCTTGGCCTTGGCTTTGGCCTTTTGAATGCGCGGCACGGCGTCGATCAGTTGTTGCGCGTAAGGATGCTTGGGCTTTTTGAGCACGTCTTTGGCGGGGCCTTCCAGCACGATTTCCCCTTGGTACATGACGGCCACGCGGTGACAGCAGCGGGCGATGACGCCCAGATCGTGGCTGACGAGCATCATGGCCATGTTCCGTTCGCGCGCCAGATCCTGCACCAGTTCGAGGATCTGTTTTTGCGTGGTCACATCCAGACCGGTCGTGGGTTCATCCAGCACCAGCGCATCTGGTTCGCCGGCAAGCGCCATGGCGATGGCCACGCGTTGCTGCTGACCGCCGGAGAGTTCGTGAGGGAAGCGCTTCATGATCGCGGGGACGTCGGGAAGCCGCACTTGATTGAGCAATGCCTCTGCCCGGCTTGAACATTCGGCGGCGGAGAGGTTGCAATGCAGGCGAAGCGCCTCCTGCACCTGAGCGCCGATGCGCATGGTGGGGGTCAACGCCTGGCCGGAGCTTTGCGGAATCAGGCCCAGCTTGCCGCCGCGCAGACCTTCGAGTTGGCGCAAGGATTGATCGAACACCTCACGGCCGTCAAACAGCACATCGCCCTTCAGCTTGCGCAGACCCGGTTTCATGTACCCCATCGAGGCCAGCGCGAGGGTGGATTTGCCCGACCCACTTTCGCCCACGATGCCCAGCGTTTCACCTGCCTTCACGGAAATGGAGACGGATTTCAGCACCTCTTGGGTGTGACCCGCGCGGGCGGTAAAGCCGACGGAGAGGTCACGTATGTCGATCACAGGATCCGCCATCACACCACCGCCTTGCGCGTGCGGTCGATGCCCAGCGTTTTGGCCAGCGCATCGGCCGTCAGGTTCACCCCGATAATCAGAGAGGAGAGCGCGATCATCGGCCCCAGCACGCCCCAAGGGGCAAGGGACATGTAAACGCGCGCCTCGGAAATCATCTGCCCCCAGTCGGGTATAGCGGGGTTGGTGCCAAAGCCCAGAAAGGCCAGCGACGAAAAGGTCAGAAGCATCCAGCTGAGCCGCATGGCGCCTTCCACCATCATCACGTCAAACGTGTTGGGCAGCAGTTCGCGCCACATGATCGAAAACCGCGAATGGCCGCGCGCGCGGGCCGCCAGAACGTAATCGCGGGCCACCACGTCATGGGTGGCCGCACGGGCCACGCGGATCACTGGAATGCCGAAGAAAAACGCCAGCGTGGGGATCAGCACTTCATTGCCACCGCCGAAGATGACCACGAACACCATCAGCGGCAGAATGCCCGGCAGCGCGAGGAACGCATCGACCAGGCGCATGACGACCTCATCAGGCCAGCCGCCGCGCAGGCCAAGGTAAATCCCGGTCAACCCGCCCCAGATCATGGTCAAGGGAATGGCCAGGAAGCAGACCAGAAGCGCCTCTCGCCCGCCCATCAGGACCCGTGAGAAGATATCGCGCCCAAGGCTGTCTGTGCCCATCCAATGTTCCGCTGATGCGGGGGCGAGGATGATGTCACTGTCCATGGAACTGAATTCGTAAGGTGTGATCAGCGGGCTGATCAGCGCCAGGATGATATGGGCGGAGACAAGGAAGACGCCAATCGCGCCAGAAGGGCGGCGCACCACATCGCGCAGAACCTGCCCCCAGCGCCGCAAGACGGAAGCGCGTTCAGGAGAGGTGGGGCTGACGGCGGCGTCTGTCATTTCGACCTCATCTTCAAGGTGCGCAGACGCGGGTTCAGCAGCATCGACATCAAGTCCGCCACCATATTGACCAGCACATACGTGGCCGCGATCAACATCACGAGGGCCTGGATCACAGGCAGGTCGCGCCCCTTGATGGCATCCACGGCCATGCGGCCAATGCCGGGATAGTTGAACACCATCTCCACCACCACCACGCCGCCAAGCAGCCAGCCGACCGTCAGTGCGACCACGTTGATGGCTGGCAAGAGCGCACTGGGCAGCGCGTGGCGGATCACGATCTGCCAATAGGGCACGCCTTTCAGCGTGGCCATTTGCACGTATTCGCTGGCCATCACCTCAATGACGGATGACCGCACCATGCGCATGATATGGGCCACCATGACCAGCACCAGAATGATGGCGACGGGGATCACATCAGGCCAGAACGCCATGGCGGGCGCATCCGCGGGGGTGAGCACCACGGCGGGCAACAGACCCAACCAGATGGAGAAAATCAGCACCAGGATCGTGGCAGATACGAATTCCGGTATGGTCATGGCGAAAATCGCCACCGTGGACACGAAGATATCGGGGAACCGATCCCGCGCCAGACCGGCCACCACGCCCAGAAAAATCGCCAGCGGCACGCCGACGATCAGCGCGCCCGCTGCCAGCAAAATGGTGTTTTTGACGCGCAGCGCCACCTCTGTGCTGATCTTGGTGGTGCCGTCTGCGGAGACGCCGAAATCACCTTTGATCGCGCCCGAGGCCCAATCGATGTAGCGTTCCAGCGGGGGCCGATCGAGGCCCAGGTTCTTGCGGCAGTTTTCCAGCAATTCGCCCTGCGCATCGCGTTCCAGCACCACGGTGCAGGCATCGCCCGGCAGCACCTCCATACCCGCAAAAATGATCACGGAGACCAGCCAAACGGTCACAACGCCAAGGCCAAGGCGGCGCAAAAGCAGATTGAACATGTCCCCCCCGGCCCCGTTATGTGATCAGACCTTCGTTGCCCGGCTTTGGTTCCGGGAATCGGACAAACATTAGACCGATGACATGACAGGCGTCGACCCCTAAGACGCTGCCCCGGGTGCCGGGGTCAAAAAGTGATCAGGTTTTGCGTTTGATGCCGATCTTTCGACCCACGCCATCGGGTTGGTCCATCGCGGCATTGGCGCGGGCCATGGCTTGCAGGCGGCCATAGATCGGTTCCGGCATCGGCGCGACCTTGGGTTTGGGACCTTGCAGGCTGACATGTAGGGTCAGCCCCTCGCCCGTGGCGGCAAGCCAGCCGTCTTCGTGATAAAGTTCCTGGAAGGTATGAAAGCGCTTTTCGTCGTAATCGATGATCCAGAAGGACGAGCGGACCTTATCACCCAGCTTCACCTCCTTGAGGTAGCGCACATGAAATTCTGCCGAAAACGTGGTGTGGTTGGTCTGTTCAACATAGTCCGGACCAAAGCCGAATTCCGCAAAGGCCTGATCAGAGGCGCGATCAAACAGCACCGGGTAATAGCCCATGTTGAGGTGATTGTTGTAGTCGATCCAATCGGTTTCGATATCGAAATAGTCGGACATGAAAAGATCGGGATGGGTCATGGCGTTTGGGCTTTGTTGGTGGCAGCGTCGCGTCTATCTGCGGCAAGCGGCGGCGTTGGGCAATGATTATTTGCGGGCCTCCCTGTCGCAGGCCGAGGTTAACCGTTGACAAACTGCGGGTGGCCTTGGCTTAATTCACAGGAATAAAAGTTTCATACAAACCCACAGGAGATCCCCATGGCCAAGAAGAGAGTGGCAGTGATCGGTGCTGGCCCGTCCGGGCTGGCGCAGCTGCGCGCGTTCCAATCTGCAAAGAACAATGGTGAGGATATCCCGGAGGTCGTCTGCTATGAAAAGCAGGATGATTGGGGTGGGCTTTGGAAATACACCTGGCGCACGGGTGTTGAGGCCTCGGGTGAGCCCTGCCACGGGTCGATGTATCGCTATCTTTGGTCCAATGGGCCCAAGGAAGGTCTGGAATTTGCGGACTACACTTTTGAAGAACACTTCGGCAAACCCATCGCCAGCTACCCGCCGCGTGCCGTGCTGTTTGATTACATCGAAGGCCGGGTGAAGAAGGCCGGTGTGCGGGACTGGATCCGCTTCAACCACGCGGTCCGCGATATTCGCTATGATGACGCCTCGGGCATGTTTACCGTCACGGCGCGCGATGGGGTGGCCGATGCGGAAAGCACCGAAGAGTTTGACCATGTGGTCGTTTGCACCGGGCATTTTTCATCGCCGAATGTGCCTTATTACCCGGGGTTCGAGGCATTCAATGGCCGCATTCTGCACGCCCATGATTTCCGCGATGCGCGGGAATTTGAAGGCAAGGATATCCTGATCCTCGGCACGTCGTATTCTGCCGAAGACATCGGGTCGCAGTGCTGGAAATACGGGGCCAAGTCGATCACCGTGGCGCATCGCACAGCGCCCATGGGCTATGATTGGCCCGAAAACTGGCAGGAAGTGCCTGCGCTTGTGAAGGTTGATGGCAAGACGGCGCATTTCAAGGATGGCACGTCCAAGGATGTGGATGCGATCATTCTGTGCACAGGCTACAAGCATCACTTCCCGTTCCTGCCCGATGATCTGCGACTGAAGACAGCCAACCGGCTGGCGGCGGCGGATCTCTACAAGGGTGTGGTGTGGAACAAGAATCCCAAGATGTTCTACGTCGGCATGCAGGACCAGTGGTACACGTTCAACATGTTTGACGCCCAAGCCTGGTGGGTGCGTGACCAGATCATGGACAAGATCGCCCTGCCCGATCAGGCGACAATGGAGGCGGACCCCGTGGCGCGCGAGGCAGCAGAAGACGCGCTTGAGGATGATTACGCCTGCATCCGATATCAGGGCGACTATGTGCGCGAGTTGATCGCGGAGACGGATTATCCCAGCTTTGACGTGGACGCGGCCAATCAGGCCTTCTTTGAGTGGAAAAAGCACAAGAAGAAGGGGATCATGGAATTCCGCAACCATGGCTATGTGTCGCCCATGACAGGCACCAAGGCCCCGCCGCATCACACAGCGTGGAAGGACGCGCTGGACGACTCGCTGGAGAGTTATCTGCAGGTGTAGGCGCGCATTCCCGTCCGTGCGCTCTTGTTGCGCGGGCGGGGTTTGAGTATTTCTGGCAAGATGAAGTCTGAAATCTACCACACCCCCGAGATGGGGCCTCCACGACCAGATGGGGGCTGATTTGGAACTGTTGGCGATCTTTGGGGTGATCGTTTTCATGGTGTTGGTTCTACGAAACTACACCAAGACGCAGAATGAGAAACTGAGCCGAAACCGGCAAGAGCGTCGCCCCGCACCGGCCCGAAGCCAACCAAAACCGTTCGATCACCGCCGCTCAGAAAAAGTCGCCCCATCCGTTTCCATAAAGGGTCGCGCGTATGTGATCGACGGGGACACGATCGTTTTGCAGAAAACGCAGATCCGCCTTTTCGGAGTGGACGCCCCGGAACTTGATCATCCTTACGGTCAAAAGGCGAAATGGGCTCTTGTGGCATTGTGCAAAGGCAAGACCGTAACGGCCAAAGTCACGGATATAGACACCCATGGGCGCACGGTGGCCAAATGTTACCTCGACGATGGGCGCGACCTGTCTGCGGAAATGGTCAAATGCGGGATGGCAATTGATTGGCCGAAGTTTTCCAGCGGGGTGTATACCCATATGGAACAGCCAAACGTACGGAAGAAATTGTGGCTGGCCGATGCGCGCCAGAAGGGTCGCATGCATGTCTGGGACAGATTTGAAGCAAACCGAAAATCGGCATCCGGTGCAAAAAAGCCGTCGGCTTGATCCCTGTCAACTCTCTGCAACCGCCTCAATCTCCAACAGCCAGCCATCTTCGAACATCCCCGCCAACACGACGGTCATCGCACAGGTGTGGCCGTTCAGTTTGGCCATGCGGATATCGCGGTTTTCTTCGCGGTTTTGCCGGTCGGTCAGATAAGTTGTGGCGTGAACAATATGCTCTGGCCCCATGTCGGCTGCACGCAGCTGGGCCAGTATGTTGTCCCAAACGGCCTCTGCCTGACCTGCGAATGTGTCGGGCAGCGTGCCGTCAGGGCGCAGCGGGGCCTGGCCGCTGATGTAAAGGCGGCGGGTTGTGTTTGTGACTTCAAGCGCCTGTGCATAGGCACCGACAGCGGGCGCGCCATCTTTGGCGTTGATGCGTTTGATGGTCATGTCGGTTGTCCTTGAGAGAGAGGGTGTGCGGGGGTTTCCCGCCCAAGATTGTAGCACAGCAGCAGCACGGGGATCATGCCGAACCCCACCAGCATGAGCGACGGCACCGCCGCCTCAAAAAGCCGCTCATCGGAGGCCAGGCGATGCGCCTGCACCGCCAGTGTCTGAAAGTTGAACGGATGCAGGATCAGCGTTGCGGGCAGTTCCTTCATCACATCCACGAAGACAATCAAAAGCGCGGTCAGAACAGACGCGCGCGCCACCGGCAAATGGACGCGAAAGAGCAGTTTGTGACCACGTTGGCCCAGCGTGCGGCCAATGGCATCGTAGTGCGCCGGGATCGTGGCCATGCCACTGTCATAGGTGTTGATGGCCACGGCCATGAAACGGACCATGTAGGCGGCCACCATCAACCACATGGACCCGGTGATCAGAAGGCCGGTGTCGATGCCAAAGCGGGTCTCCATGAACGCATCAAGCGCGTTGTCGAAGGCGGCCATGGGCACCATCAGCCCCACCGCGATCACCGCGCCGGGCACAGCGTATCCAAGCCCCGCGCCCACCAGAATGAAGTTCGATGATCGCGAAGGCCGCGTGCGGGCGCGAAAGCCGATGAGGATCGCCGCCGTCACCGTGGCCAGTGCTGCCACCGATGACACGGTCACCGAATTCCAAAGCAGACCCAGATAGCGCGCTGACGTGAACAGATTGGCATACTCCGCCGCCATGGACCCAAGCATCAAAAGCGGAATCAGAAAGCCCACGCAGACCGGCACAAAGCAAATCCCGAAGGCGATGGCCGCCTGTCGGCCCCGCAGGGTTTGGCGATCCATCACGTCAAAGCGCCGCCCCTTGGAGGCCGTGCCCGCCTTGCCACGCTGCGCCCGTTCCAGCCCCGCGAGAAGCAGCGCAAAGATCAAAAGGCACAGCGCCAGTTGCGCCGCCGCGCCGCGATTGCCCAGCGAAAACCACGCGGTATAGATGCCGGTGGAAAAGGTCTGCACGTTGAAATAGGCGACCGTGCCGTAATCGGCGATCGTCTCCATGATGGCCAGCAGCGCACCGCCTGCAATCGCAGGCCGCGCCATGGGAAGCGCCACGCGCCAGAACGCGCGCAGGGGCGTGGCGCCCAGCGTGCGGGATACCAAGAAGACATTGGTGGATTGCTGGCGAAAGGACGCCCGCGCCAGAAGGTAGACATAAGGGTACAACACGAAGGTGAGCATCATCGCCGCCCCGCCCAGTGATCGGACCTCTGGAAACCAGTAGTCGCGCGGACCCCATCCCATCACGTCGCGCAAGAGCGTCTGCACCGGGCCGGGGTGATCGAGCATGTAGGTATAGGCATAGGCCATCACGTAGGCCGGAAACGCCAATGGCAGAGCCAGCGCCACCTCCAGCCAGCGATGCCCGGGAAAGCGATACACAGTGACAAGCCAAGCCGTGACTGCCCCGATTATCGCCGTGTTGGTGCCCACGATCACCGCCAGTGTCAGCGTCGATCCCACATAGCGAGGCAGCACCGGTGACAGCACATCGCGCCAATCCGCGATGTCGGCATGCCACGCGGCCACGACTGCGGCCAGCATCGGGGCAAGGCAAAGGGTCAGGGCAACCCAGGCCAGTCTGTGCAGCACGCGCTCTGTCATGTTTGGTGTCGTTGATGCCTCATTTGCCCGCGATGTAGCACAGGGTCGCCCCGGCGCCCAAGCGGCAAATCCAGCGCACAGGCGGCGCAAAGGCGGCGCAAAACCACAACAGTTTCGTGCGATGACAGCGGTTTTGTTGACATTTTGCTAGGCAGTCACGATCTGTTAACCGTAAACTGACACCATAATAAATGAGCGGTTAGCCCAAAGGGCATATTTCAATGAGCAAATTTCGCGCCAAACAAGTGCCTATTGTGCTGAATGACCGTGGAAAAACGGACGTACGGACGCAATTCGCCGCCCTGTGTTACAAGGTGATCGATGGCAAGGTGAAGGTTTTGATGGTCACCTCGCGGGGCACCGGGCGCTGGATCATTCCCAAAGGCTGGCCTGCGGATGGCAAAACGCCCATTGAAAGCGCACTGACGGAAGCGTGGGAAGAAGCAGGCGTCGAAGGGCGCGTGACAGGGGAATGCCTGGGGCTTTTTTCCTATCAGAAGAACGTCAACGATGCCGATGATTTGCCCTGTGTCGCCATGGTCTATCCGGTCAAGGTCAAGTCGGTGTCGGCAAACTACCCCGAAAAAGGTCAGCGCAGACGCCGCTGGATGTCTTTGAAAAAAGCAGCGGAGCGGGTGGATGAACCCGAACTGGCGCGCATTCTGAAGAATTTCGATCCCGAGCCGCGACAGGGCTGAGGCGGTCGTCGTCACGCTTGAAACTTGACTGCGGCCGGTTAAATATCCCGCAATTCAGACGGGAAGCGATATGTGATTCAGTTCACTTTGAAATGCGACAAGGACCACAGGTTCGACAGCTGGTTTGCCTCAAGCGCCGCCTTTGACAAGCTGCAGGGTGCGGGCATGGTCGTGTGCCCTGTTTGCGGATCGACCCATGTGGAAAAGGCGCTGATGGCCCCGCGCGTGCGGGACAGCAAGACAAAGGCAGACGTGCCAGCAGAGCGTCCACTGACCGCAGATCGCAGCCCGGCAGAACAGGCCATGGCGGAGATGCGCCGCCAGGTGGAAGAAAACTCTGAATATGTGGGGCTGAATTTCGCGCAAGAGGCGCGCGATATCCACAATGGCGACGCGCCAGAGCGTGCCATCTATGGCGAGGCCAAGCCGAAAGAGGCCAAGGCCCTGATCGAAGAGGGCGTGCCCGTGGCGCCCCTGCCCTTCGTGCCGGGCCGCAAATCCAACTGACATTTTCTGAAAGGCAAAGCGATGCATGTTGTGATCACCGGGGCAAACCGGGGCATCGGATTGGCGCTGTTTGAGCGCTACAAGGCGGCGGGCCATACTGTCACCGGCACATCGCGATCCGGCCAAGGGCATTTCCGGCTGGATGTCACGCAGCCCGAAGATCATCGCGGCCTGTCGGAGGCGATGGGCGGCAACCCGGTGGATCTGCTGGTGTGCAACGCGGGCGTCTACCTCGACAAGGGCCAGCCCCTTGGGGATGGGTTCCGGCCAGAGATCTGGGCGGACACGTTCAATGCCAATGTCACCGGCGTTTTCCTGACCATTCAAAACCTGCTGCCCAGCCTACAACGCGCCAGCGCACCCAAGATCGCGATCATCTCATCCAAGATGGGCAGTCAAGCGCGGGCGCCGGGGGGCAGCTATGTCTATCGCGCCTCCAAGGCGGCAGCGCTTAATATGGGCCGCAACCTCGCCACGGATCTGGCACCGCTGGGCATGGCGCTTGGCATCTATCATCCCGGCTGGGTGCGCACGGATATGGGCGGGGATGGCGCGGATATTTCTGTCGATCAATCCGCCGATGGGCTGATCGCGGAATTCGACCGGTTGAGCCTAGAGACCACAGGCTGCTTTCGGGGCTGGGATGGTGAGGATCTGCCGCTTTAGGTTTTATGCGCGCCGCGCGGACGTGTGTCCGGCCCAATAGAAACCTTGGGCGCGTCCGTCCGGTTTCAACGGTCCGCGCGGTGGTCAGACGGGGTTTACGTATCCCGTCGGCGCAGCCAGCGGTGCATCACATCGCCACCGATTTGATTGACATCCCGCAAGTGAAAGCGCGGGGCTTCACTGAGGTCAGACAACCCCATCGCACCCAGTGACGGCAAGCCTTCCGCGCCGATACCAAGGCCCGCGGTGAAGCCCACCAGTTCATCCACCAGATCGGCCCCCAGCAAGGATGCCGCCAGCGCGCCGCCCCCTTCGCAAAAGACACGGCAGAGGCCCTGTTCGGCCAGCGCGGCGAGGATCGACTGCGCATCCAAAGTGCCGCCTTCTACGTCGCATTCCAGCAAACTGGCCCCAAGACCCTGCCACCGGCGCGCGCGATCTGCATCGATGCCGGCCCCGTGGCAGAGCCACAGCGGAACCTCCCCGGCGGACAGCGCCAGTTTGCTGTCTGTCGGCAGATCCAGCTTGCGGGAGGCCACCACGCGCACGGGTTGGCGCATCTCTCCGTGGCCGCGAACTGTCAGCATGGGGTCATCGGCGCGCGCGGTGCCGCCCCCCACCATCACCGCGTCATGGCGCGCGCGCATGGCGTGTACAGCGTGGCGCGCCTCTGGCCCGGTGATCCACTGGCTCATACCGCTGGCCGTGGCGATGCGCCCGTCAAAGGAATTGGCCAGTTTCAGCGTCACCCACGGCCGCGCATGCGACATACGCTGGAAAAAACCCGCATGATCATGGGCGGCCTCAGCTTGCAGCACGCCGGTGACGACCTCTACCCCGGCCTCACGCAGGCGCGTGAAGCCCAGACCGGCCACGCGCGGGTCTTCATCCTGAATGGGACAGACCAGCCGGGCGATGCCCGCAGCAATAAGGGCATCCGTACAGGGGGGCGTTTTGCCGTGATGGGCGCAAGGTTCCAGACTGACATAGGCTGTGGCACCACGCGCGGCGGTCCCCGCCTGGGCAAGGGCCTGAGGTTCGGCATGGGGGCGACCGCCCTCAGCCGTCCACCCGCGTCCGACAATGCGGTTTCCTTGGACGATCACGCATCCCACGGCCGGGTTGGGCCATGTCCGCCCTTGCGCCCGTCGACCAAGCGACAGCGCAAGGCGCATGAAGCGGTCGTCGAGGTCGTGGCTCACTCTTCTCCGGAGACGGTCTCGATGGCGTCTTCCGTCATTTTGGGCCGCAACTCGCTGACAAACTTGTCAAAGTCATCCGCCGCCTGGAAGTTCTTGTAGACGCTGGCGAAGCGCACATAGGCCACCGTGTCGATCCGGGCGAGGCTTTCCATCACGATCTCACCCACGATCTTGGATTGGATATCCGTCTCGCCCAAGGATTCCAGCCGCCGCACGATACCGGAAATCATCTGTTCCACGCGATCAGGTTCCACGGGGCGTTTCTGCAATGCGATGCGGATGGAGCGTTCCAGCTTGTCACGGTCAAAGTCTTCGCGCCGCCCATTGGTTTTCACCACAATGAGGTCGCGCAGCTGCACGCGTTCATAGGTCGTGAACCGGCCCGCACAGGCCGGACAGAACCGACGCCGCCGGATGGATACGTGATCTTCGGCGGGACGCGAGTCCTTCACCTGAGTGTCAATATTTCCGCAAAACGGGCACCGCATGGGCACGCCCCCTTTTCTCTGCCTCTGTCACCATGGGTCTAAATGCCCAATTTCTACTGCCACTATAGGTCAGCCGCAAAGTTTTGGGTAGTGGGGAAATGGAGCCGCAAGATGAAGGTGTGGTTTTCGGCGAAAATCGTGGCTTTGCAGCACAACTTACCGCGTGCCTGCCCGTGAGACGCCTAGAAATCGGGCGCATGGTCCTAACTATAGCGATGTAGTCACCGACCCCGGAAAGCCATCATGGACCGATATCGCATTGATCTTGCCTCTCCCCCGTCTGAGGCGTTGAGCGCGTGTTTGACCGATGCGCTGGCGGAGGCAGGCCAAACCCTGACCGCCGACGCGCTTGCGCCCTTCATGTTTTACATGCGCGATGAGGCCGGTACCTTTCTTGCAGGGTGCAAAGGCGAAATCGCCTTTCGGTCGGCCCATGTGGGGGAGCTTTGGGTGCACAGTGACCTTCGGGGCCAGGGCATCGGCCGCGCGTTGCTGCAAAAAGCCGAAGATCATGCCCGCACCCAAGGCTGCATACGCATTCACATTGAGACCCGGAATGAACGGGCCCGCGCGCTTTATGAGGCTTGCGGGTTTCGTGTGTTCGGTCAGCTAGACCGCTATGAAGGCGAAAACAGTTACTACTATCTGGAAAAACGCATCGACTGACGGCTTTGCGTGGCGCGCGCAAATCTCCGGTCCGGCCCGGGATCTGTGGCGGGCTCGGGGTGGCGCACCATGGAGGGCACCAACTCCCTCAAAAGCTTGCGCTGGATCGCCTCTTGATAGGCGTCAAACCCGATGATCACCTCCACAAAGGCCGACGGCCCGGTGATCACGTTGTTATAGAAGTAATCGGCCAGTTGCCCCACGGAAGGTTCATCTTCGAATTGCTGATCGGGGGTGGCCTCAATCACCAGAGCGTTGACGCCGATCCGCAAGCGCTCAAGATCGTTTTTCACTGTTTCCGGGGCATAGCCTGAATTGTTCACCCCGTCGCCCGACACGTCGAGGGTCAGCGTTTCGCAATGGCTGCGATCCAGCAGCAAGTCGCGCGCATGGGTCAGCGCGGCCCCCAGCGCCGTGCGGCCAGAACGGGTTTCCTGCTGAGCCTCCAGCAGGGTCAGCGCGATCCGTTGCAGGGTGGCGGGGCTGTCGATCACCGTCCAGTCGACAATCAGGTGCTGGTCAAAGGACCCGCTCCACTCAAACACGGCCAGTTCCATGTGATCAGGCCCGTGCAGCATCGCATGTTGCACTGCGGGGTTGAGCAGCGCGGAGGAAAGCCCCTGACGTTGCAGCGTGAAATCTCGCCCATCAACCGAAAGCGACACATCCAGCGCCAAAATGAGGGCCTGACGGCACGAGGACGCTGACGAGGTGTGCGGAAGACACATGGTCAAGACCGCCGCAAGCATCGCCACCGGGCCAAGGTGCGGCGACCCGTCAGGGCCGAAGAGCCTCATCGCGCCAAGGCTTTGACCAGCTTGGGATCGGGGAAGCAGGTGGCGCGCTGACCTTTGCGTTCCTGCCACTGCCCGATGGACCGGCGCGTCTTGAACCCAACCAGCCCGTCCGCGCCGCCCACGTCATAACCTTGACGTTCAAGGCTGCGCTGCATGGCGGCGATGTCAGACCGGTACATCTTGGGAAAGGACCCCCATTTGCCCCGAAAATCCTTCATGTTGTAGTCGATCCGGTCACCCACATGCCCCACGAAGAGCGCGTAAAGGTCGGAGAAGTTATAGTCCTTCAGCACGTAGAAATTGGGCGTTACGATGAAGGCGGGCCCGTTTCGGCCAGCAGGCAGCATCAGCGATCCTTTGCCCTTTAATTCATGCTCTGGAAACGGCCGGCCTGAGACGCGGGTGATGCCCATATCGGCCCACTGCGCAATCGTGCGCGCCTGATCAGGGCCTTCCAGCGTGCAGGAGAGGCCCTTGGGCAGCTTGACCTCAAACCCCCAATCGCGCCCGGGCACCCAGCCGTGACCCACAAGGTAGGCGGCGATGGAAGCAAACGTGTCAGACTGGCTGTCCCAGATATCGCGCTTGCCATCGCCATTGCCGTCGCGGGCGTATTCGAGGAAATTCGTGGGCATGAATTGCGGCTGACCCAGTGCGCCCGCCCAAGAGCTGCGCAAGGTGCCGTTCACGTAGCCTTTTTGCTTGATGACCAGCGCCGCAATCAGTTCTTCGGTGAAGTAATCGGCCCGCGTGCTCATGAACCCTTTGGTGCCCAGCACACGGAAGGCGTTGTACTTGATCTCGACGCGGCCATAGCCCGTCTCCCGCCCCCAGATGGCGAGGATGATGCGCCCGGGCACGCCCGATTGCGCCTCTGTCAGGGCCAGCGCCTTGGCGTGGCGTTTGGCCATGCGTTGTCCTGCGGCGGTGGCATCGCGCAGGGCTTTGCTGCGCATGTAATGGGCGGGCGAGCCGAATTCGGCCTGGCGTTGGTTCTTGGGGGTCTGCGCACGGGTGCCGGGCGGGACCAGATCGGGCAGTTTCCAGTTGAGCGTCACACCGTCGAACGCGGCCTCAAAGGTTTTGCGAGACACGCCCTTGGCGCGCGCCTGCGGCCAGATCGCTTTTTGCAGCCATGTCTGAAATTGGCGTTCCACGGCCGCTTTGTCCTGTGCGCCCGCGGGCAGCGCAAGACACAGCGCCACGAGGACCGCCCAAAGCGATCCCATCACCCATCCGCGATGCTGGATATTTGTGTTGCCGTGGTTCATCGTTCGCCCTTCGCCACCAGCATACCTAAAACGCGTGGCCCGCCAAACACTTGTCACGAGGCCTTGGCACCAATTCGCCTAGGCCGGGGTTTGAAAATTTTGCCGATATTCAGACGGGGAGACATTGAGTTGCCGCAAAAAGGCGCGGCGCATGCGTTCTTCGTCGTTGAACCCGCACCGGGCGGAGATGGCTTTGGCGCTGAGATCGGTGGTTTCCAGCAGGGTTTGCGCGGCTTCCGTGCGCATCGCCTCCACCGCTTTGGCCGGCGTGACGCCCATGGAATTGGTGTAGACGCGGGCGAAGTTGCGGGGGCTCATGGCCGTCTGGTTGGCTAAAGCTTCAACCGACAGGTCATGGGCGAGGTTGTCATCGATCCAGTCATGCAGCGCTTCAAATTGCCCGGCCCGGTCGCGCCATTGGCGGCTGAGCACAGGGCTGAATTGTGACTGCCCGCCGGACCGGACCATCTGCGTGACCATGGAGCGGGCCATGGCGAAGGCGGAGGCGCGGCCGAGGTCTTCGGCCACGATCGCGAGCGCCATGTCGATGCCTGCGGTGATGCCCGCAGAGGTCCAGATGGGGCCGTCTTTGATATAGATCGGATCCATTTCGACCTGCACCTGAGGGAAGGTATCGGCCAGTGTTTTACAATCATCCCAATGCGTGACGGCGCGGCGACCGTTGAGCAGGCCCGTCGCCGCGAGGACCAGAGCGCCCGAACAGACGGACGCCACGCGGGTGGTGTTCTGGGCCAGCTCTTGAAGCCGCGCAATCAGCGATTTGTCGTACATCGCAACATTCGCGCCATCCCCGCCGATGAGGATGAGCGTGTGAATCTCTGTGCCGTCCACGCTGTCCAAAGACTGGCTTGGGATGGAAACCGTGGTGTTGGTGGGGGTCATCTCTCCGGCCATGGACACCACGGTGCAGGTGTAACCTTGGCAACCGGTCGCTGGATCCAGCGCGTGGGAGAAGACTTGCAGCGGCCCGACAAGATCGAGGAGCACGATGTCGGGGTAGATCACGAAAACCACATGGCGGGGTTTGGCAGAATGTGAGGTCATGCTGTCATTTGTGCCATCCCGATATTGGATAGTCTATGGGCAACATGAAGGAGGCCAGAGCATGGAACCGACACACATTCTAAACTGGCGGCGGATCACGCCGCGCGTCACCACCTCTGGTCAACCCAGCGAGGCGGAATTGGCGGAGCTTGCCGCCATGGGCGTCACGCGGATCGTGAATCTAGGCCCACATCACAACAAGGGCGCGCTGGAAGATGAGGCGGGCACGGTGACAGGGCTGGGCATGGTCTATGACTATTTCCCGGTGGAATTTGAGACGCCCACGGGTGACGATTACGACCGGTTCAAGGCCGTGATGCGGGCGCATGCGGATGAGATGATCCACGTGCATTGCA
>JBCBAT010000031.1:0-43012 GCA_038532355.1 Pseudomonadota bacterium
GACAAGGCGGTTCTGCACGTGGTCGCCCAGATCAAGGAAATGTCCCGCCCGGTCAGCGACTCGAACGAGGTCGCTCAGGTCGGCGCCATCTCCGCGAACGGCGAGACCGCCATCGGCCAGCAGATCGCGGACGCGATGCAGAAGGTTGGCAACGAAGGCGTCATCACGGTTGAGGAAAACAAGGGTCTTGAAACAGAGACCGACGTTGTGGAAGGCATGCAGTTCGACCGCGGCTACCTTTCCCCCTACTTCGTGACCAATGCCGACAAGATGACGGCAGAGCTCGAAGACTGCATGATCCTGCTGCACGAGAAGAAGCTCTCTTCCCTGCAGCCGATGGTTCCGCTGCTCGAATCCGTGATCCAGTCGCAAAAGCCGCTTCTGATCATCGCGGAAGATGTGGAAGGCGAAGCGCTGGCGACCCTCGTGGTCAACAAGCTGCGCGGTGGTCTGAAGATCGCTGCCGTCAAGGCGCCGGGCTTCGGTGATCGCCGCAAAGCAATGCTGCAGGACATTGCGATCCTGACGGGTGGTCAGGTGATTTCTGACGATCTGGGCATGAAGCTGGAAAGCGTCACCGTGGACATGCTGGGTTCTGCCAAGAAGGTCGGCATCACGAAGGACGAAACCACCATCGTCGATGGCGCAGGTGAGAAGGCAGAGATCGAGGCACGCGTGTCCCAGATCCGTCAGCAGGTCGAAGACACCACGTCTGACTATGACCGCGAAAAGCTGCAAGAGCGCGTGGCGAAGCTCGCCGGCGGTGTTGCCGTGATCCGCGTCGGTGGCATGACCGAAGTGGAAGTGAAAGAGCGTAAGGACCGCGTTGATGACGCGCTGAACGCAACGCGTGCCGCCGTTCAGGAAGGCATTGTTGTGGGCGGTGGTGTTGCGCTGGTGCAGGCTGGCAAGTCGCTGGACGGGCTGGAAGGCGGCAATGCTGACCAGACCAACGGGATCGCCATCGTGCGCAAGGCACTGGAAGCCCCGCTGCGTCAGATCGCCGAAAACGCTGGTGTCGATGGTGCCGTTGTGGCCGGTAAGGTTCGCGAAAGCTCTGACGTGTCCTTCGGGTTCAACGCACAGACGGAAGAATATGGCGACATGTTCTCCTACGGTGTGATTGACCCCGCGAAGGTCGTGCGCACGGCTCTGGAAGATGCAGCCTCCATCGCGGGTCTGCTGATCACGACGGAAGCCATGGTTGCCGACAAGCCTGCCAAAGAGGGCGCGGCCCCCGGCGGCGGCATGCCCGACATGGGCGGCATGGGCGGCATGATGTAAGCCTGCCTTTTGGCTGAACGATCGGGGCCGTCCTTTGGGGCGGCCCTTTTTTGTGTCAGACTCTATGTCATGCGGCCGCGCGGGTTGGTGGGTTCGGATATGAGTATTTTGGCCAGAAAGAAGCAGGTTTGAGGGGGCTTCTTTTTGGCCAGAAATACTCCGGGGGAGACGCGCTTGCGCGGCGGGGGCAGCGCCCCTATCGCTGAATGCTTTGCAGGTAAAAATATAGCCCGGCCAGTTGCCGTGGGGTTGGGGTCAGGATGCCGTCGATTTCTACTGGCACCAGATCGTCGGCCATGCGCCCGCCAAAGGACGGCATGACGCGGTCGAGGTGATCGTTGTCGGGATCGCCCCAGATGTAGCTCATGACACGGGCCTGGGGGAATTCGCCGCCATTGCGCGCGCTGATTGTGGTGAGGTTGGGCAGGCGCAAGACTTGCCGTTCGGCCTCGGGGCCGTCGCCTTTGCCGGTCACGCCGTGGCAAGCCACGCAGTTTTGGGCGTAAAACTGTGCCCCGTCATCCCGGGTGGGCATGTCATTGGTCGTTGTCCCAAGGCCGGTGCAGGCCGAAAGGGTGATCGCCAAGGGGAGTGTGAGAAGACGTGTCCTGAACATATGCTGCGCCTCTGCCATGTGTTTTTGGCAGCTTGCCACGCTTTGCGGATGCGTGAATTGATCCAGCGCAAACACGCAAAAGAAAAGCGAGGCGCGCCCGCGAGGGACCGATGCGCAGACGCGCGCGATCCGTGAAGTTTTTTGAGTTTGGTCTTTCTTTTGTCACATTTCCATCCTATGTGTTCACGCGTGAACACATATTGAGCAGAGCATGTTCGACGAAAACCCAAAACCCAGCCAGCAGGATGAAGACCTGTTGTTCCGCCTGTTGCGGCAGTTGGATCTTGCGCCCGACGCGTCGCAACGCGCCACGGCGGAGGCGATTGGTGTTTCCTTGGGGCGGCTCAACAAGTTGATGAAGCACGCGAAAGACACGGGCCTGATCACGATCACGGATCGCGACGGGCCTGATAAACGCCAGCGCTTTGCGTATTCGCTCACCTCTCATGGGGCGCGGGAAAAAATCCGCCTGACGGATCGGTTCCTGGCCCGCAAATTCGCCGAATATGACGCACTTCACGCGGAACTGACCGGCACCACCAGTGGCCTTGCGCCACTCAAAGACAGGACGAAACTCGTGCAGAATAACCTAGCCCCGATTCAAGAGCTGTATGTCTCTTACGACAGTGCCCAGAAGATGAAGCTGGAGGCCGCGGAGCTGACCAGCTGGGATCTGTCCCCCCGTCAGATTTGCGATCTGGAACTCCTGATGAATGGTGGGTTCAACCCGCTCAAAGGGTTCCTGACGGAGGCCGATTACAACGGTGTGGTCGAAAACATGCGGCTGGAGGACGGCACGCTGTGGCCGATGCCCATCACGCTGGATGTGTCGGAGGAATTTGGCGCGTCGGTTGAGTTGGGGCAGGATATTGCCTTGCGGGATCAGGAAGGTGTGATCCTTGGGACCATGACAGTGACCGACCGTTGGACGCCGGACAAGGCGCGCGAGGCGGAGAAGGTGTTTGGCGCCGATGATCAGGCGCATCCGGCGGTGGATTACCTGCACAATCAGGCGGGTGCTGTTTATCTGGGCGGGCCGGTCACCGGCATTCAGCCGCCCGTGCATTACGATTTCCGCGCGCGTCGCGACACGCCCAATGAATTGCGCGCCTATTTCCGCAAAGTCGGCTGGCGCAAGGTTGTGGCGTTCCAGACGCGCAACCCGCTGCACCGGGCGCATCAGGAACTGACCTTCCGCGCCGCGCGGGAGGTGGAGGCGAACCTGCTCATTCACCCCATTGTGGGTATGACGAAGCCGGGTGACGTGGATCACTTTACCCGCGTGCGGTGTTACGAGGCGGTGCTGGACAAGTATCCGGGGTCGACGACGTCGATGAGTTTGCTGAACCTTGCCATGCGCATGGCGGGTCCGCGGGAGGCGGTGTGGCACGGGCTGATCCGTCGCAACCATGGCTGCACGCATTTCATCGTGGGCCGCGATCATGCGGGGCCGGGTAAGAATTCGGCCGGAGAAGATTTCTATGGGCCTTATGACGCGCAGGATCTCTTCCGCGAACATCAGGATGAGATCGGGATCGAGATGGTCGATTTCAAACACATGGTCTACGTGCAGGAACGTGCGCAGTATGAGCCGATGGATGAGATTGAGGACAAGGACAATGTGACCATCCTCAATATCTCTGGCACGGAACTGCGGCGGCGTCTGGCCGAGGGGCTGGAAATCCCCGAATGGTTTTCCTTCCCCGAAGTGGTGGCGGAGCTGCGCAAGACGCGTCCGCCGCGGTCGGACCAGGGCTTCACGGTGTTTTTCACCGGGTTTTCCGGGTCGGGTAAATCGACCATTGCGAACGCGCTTATGGTCAAGCTGATGGAGATGGGCGGGCGTCCTGTGACGTTGCTCGATGGCGATATCGTGCGGAAGAACCTCAGCTCGGAACTTGGGTTTTCCAAGGAACACCGCGACCTCAACATTCAGCGGATCGGCTATGTGGCCTCCGAGATTACCAAGAATGGCGGCATCGCGATTTGTGCCCCCATCGCGCCCTATGAGAAGACACGGCGGCAGGTGCGGCAGGCGATTGAGGAGTACGGTGCCTTCTGTGAGGTGCATGTGGCGACCTCGATCGAGGAGTGTGAACGGCGGGATCGCAAGGGGCTTTATAAGCTGGCACGCGCGGGCAAGATCAAGGAATTCACGGGCATCTCTGACCCCTATGACGTGCCCGAAAATCCGGAGCTGCGGGTGGAGACGGAGAATGTGGATGTCGACAATTGCGCGCATCAGGTGATCCTGAAGCTGGAGCAGATGGGGTTGATCGCAGGGTGAATTGACCTTTGGAATGGTGAAAAGGGCGGTCTTTGCGGGCCGCCCTTTTTTGCTATGAGGGGGGATGTATGTGATCTCCCTGACCTCAATCCCACCGCGATTGCCGCGCATTGGGCCCGTGCTGGAAAGCTTGGCCGCGCAACGGCCCGCGCCGGACGCGGTGTATCTGTGTTTGCCCCAAGAGTGGGCGCGGTTTGGAGATTTCGACGATCCTGTCTCTGTGCCGGAGGGCGTGGTTATCCACAGGTCGGCTGTGGATTATGGCCCTGCTACGAAAGTGATCCCGATTGCAAATGATCCACGGATTAAGGCCCGCCGGATTATATATTGCGATGATGATTGGATTTATCCTACCGGCTGGGCGGCCGCCTTGTTGGCCTTTGCAACCCCCCATGAAGCGGTTGCCGCAAGCGGGTTTAACGTGGATCGGCTGCAGCGTGTCGGCACGTACCCGGAGCCGGAATTTGTGGAAATCGCGCAAGGGTTCGGTGGCGTTGTGGTGGACCCGAAATGGATGACGTTGCCGGAGGTCGCACCGCCACACGAGGCTCGGTTGGCGGATGATATTTGGCTGTCGGGGCAGTTGGCGCAGCAAGGAGTTCTGGTGCGGCTTTGCCCGGAGGCGCGGATAGGTCTTTGCCCTGCATTCGAGGATGCGCACGGCTTGCAGGATTTGAACCAGCCCGGGCATAGGCGGGTGGAGGCCAATGCAGCGGCGCTTGAGGCATTGACGCAGCGCTACGGGATTTGGCCTGCGATTTGAGCAGCCTTGTCTATGGCACGGGCCGGTCTTCCAGCACGGCGCGGGCGGCGCGGGCGAAGTAGTCGGCGTAGCTGTCGGCCTGTGGAACGGCGCGGCGCAGGGCGGGCAGGCGGGCTGCGTAATCATCTTCGGACATGGATTGAAGCGCGGCTTGCATGTCCTCAAAGGACTGGCAGAGGATCATGCCGGAGGTGTCCATGAAATCGCCCAGGTTGGGACAGCCCCAATAGATCGGCACGGTTTCGCACAGCACCGCGTCGATCAGTTTTTCGGTGAAGTAATTCACCTCCTGCGCGTTTTCGATCACCACGGAATAGCGGTAGGGCGCGAGGCCGTCTGATTTGGCCCCGAAAGGCGCGTATCCCTGGCCCAGCAGATCCACATCCAGCTTCGCGGTTTGCGCCCAGTCGGCCACCTGGTGGCGCAGCACATGCCCGGGTTGGGATCGTTTGGCGGACGCGATGAGCGAGCAGAGTTTCGATTTGGTTGTGTCGCAGTCCTTCCAATCAGGGATCCACGTGCTGCCATAGGGGAAGAAGATGCCGTTGGGGACGCGATCCAGCACGTCGGGCCGGTAGCTGAGCACGCGGTGAAAGCGCGCGGCATTGCGGATGACACGGGCGTGGTGAGCGCCCTGGATGACGGTGGGTTCGGCCAGTGCGACGGAGACTTTGGCCCGCACGCCGGGCGCGGGTCGTATGGGCGACAGCGTGCGGCCGAAACTGACCAGATGATCCTCCGGGCCAAGATCGCCGATGCGTTTGCCGGTCAGCCTGTCGGGGCAGCCCAGTGGCCAGAAACAGGTGTCTAGGGGAACACGCGCCAGCGGCTTGCCACGGATCAGGCCGACTTTGGCATTGGGGCTGAGGACAGCGACGGCGGGTGTGTCTGGCATTGGCCCCTCAGGGGTGATGGCGCAAAGATGGCGCGGGTCGCGGCGTGATAGGCGCTTGGCGCGGGCAAGACAAGCGTTGGGTGTGCGATGCCGTCTGGGCGTGCGGTATTACTCTGCCGCAGCGGCAGGCTCAAGGGCAGCGCCATCATAGGGCAGGCCGGCCAGCGACGGGTCAAGCGCTGCAATCAGGCGCTCTGTAAACTCCGGGCTGCCGCGCAGCGACAAGGGCAGTTTTAGGGCCAACTCGATCACCTCCGGGTCGCTGAAGGGCGAGGCATGGGTGTGATCGGCCTGACCCAGCGTGACCACGGCCTTGGCCGGTTCATGGAGTTCTATACGGATGAAATCCTCTGGCGCGTCTTGCAGGGATTTGGGCAGGCTGGCTTTCCAGGCCGCATAGTCACCTTCCAGCGCGTCACGCAGGGCTTTATCCGGTTTGCGGCCAATCGCGGTGGTCAGTTCCGCGGTGGGGGAGCGGATCCCTTTCACCTTGGGCGCGCCCGCCTGCCACCCACCCTGAAGCGCGTCCAGACCAGAGGCGTTCAGCACGATGTGTTGCGCCGGATGCAGTGCATCCATGGCCAGCGCGACCTCTGTCCGGGCACGCATGGCGCTGCTGGTGCGCAGCCAAAAGAGCCGCTTGCGCATGACCCGCAGTTGCTTGTCACTGCCCATGGCGGCGATGGCCTTTTCCCGGGTCAGCGGGGTGAGGGTGACGCCCGCGACATCGGCCATCATCTGCGCGATGGCGTGGGTGTTCATGTCATCGTCGCGCCCTGGCTGGAGGACTGTTACCTGGGCCAGCGCGTGGCGTTTTTCGCCCGCGGCGGCCAGAAGAATGCGGGATCCGGCTGACCCATCGAGGGGCAAAACCACATCATCGCCGCTGATCCAGCTTTGTACGGTGTGGCTGAGGCGCGCGGCGATCTTGTCAATCACGGGCGCAGCTTTGGCCGCGGTGACCTTGCGGATCGTGTTGCGAAGTGGCCAATGCCGGTGCGCTGTCATTTCGGCCAGGTCCAGCATGTGATGGCCCGGCAAAAGCCGCGTATCCAGATCTGCCGTCTGGCCCATAGGGAAGACGGCAACCGTGTCGGACGGGTGCGTTCCGGGGTCTGCGCAGGTCGGGTTGCCCGCGATGGCGTGATCAATGGTCAGCGATATGGAGGACCCGCTGAGCCCGGTTTTTGCGTTGTAAAAGAGGGGCATATGGCCCATCGGATCGCGGTAGGCGCGGGTCTTGCTGCCTGCGTCAAGCAACAGGATGAACCGCCCCGCCAGCCCGCCAAGATAGGCGTGCAGATCGTCTTCAAAACTGCGGCCCTTGCTGTTGAAACGGGCGAAAGACGCGTCTGTCACCAAGTCCCCGTCCGGGTCCACTGCCGTGCCAAAGAACGCCCCAAACAGGCGGCCTTTGTCGTCATGAAGCGGCTTGGGATGCAGCCCCTCCCCGTGATGCAATGCGATCTTGTGCAGCGTCAGTTCCGTCATCCCATCAACGCGAAGTGCGCCGGGGCGGGCGATGACATATTGGGATTTGAACCCGGTGGCCGGGTCGAGGCCGTAGTTTTCGCAGCGCTGCACCGCGTCCAGATGAAGGGACATGCCTGATCGCCTCTTGCCAGTTTGCTCAATGCGGACCCTTCTTTTTGGGGCCTCAAGGCGCGAGGCTACCATATATTGAAGAAAAATCAAGAAACCGGGGGATTTGGCCCTTTCCGCGCGCGGTGCCATGGTTGCTTTACGTCGGGCCTGATCCTCTGTATCCGGGGCATATGTGACCCCCGAGGACCTTTGACGACAATGCCCGCCCCCAGAGCTGCCTTTATCGATGCCATGCGCCAGGTTGCCTCCACCGTGACGGTGGTGACAACGGATGGGCCAGATGGAAAAGCGGGTGCGACGGTCAGTGCGTTTACGTCCCTGTCAGCGGATCCGCCTTCGGTTCTGGTGTGCCTGAAGGCGGACACACGGATCGCCCAGGCGGTGCAGGCCAACGGTGTGTTTTGCGTCAATATTCTGGCCGAGGATGCGGTGGAACTGGCCAAGGCGTTTGCGGGCATGTTTGACGACAAGCTCAGCAGCCGATTCGAAGGCGTAGACGTGGCCGAGACGGAATTTGGCCCGATCCTGCCGCGCGCCACGGCCTTCACCTGTTCGCTCACGCACCGCCACGTGCATGGCAGCCACGCGATCTGTATCGGTGATGTGACGGGCATTTCGAACGCGGGTGAACGGCCGCTGACCTATATGAGTGGCGCGTTTCATCGCGTGGGGCCGCGCCACGATTAACGTCTTCTGCCGCGAAATCGGTACGGGTGGGCCACATTCTGGCCGGGTTTTACGGTTAATTTTCCGACAATAACAAAGACTAGAAAGGTCGGAAAAGTGTTGAGTAAGAGCAGTACCAAAGGGCCCATGTGGGGGTCCGTTTCCCTTCGTCAATCATCCATGGGGCTTATTGCCAGTGAGCGTCTGGAACGCTTCAAGCTGGAGGCGTTCTCAGAACTTGCCTTGCGCCTGATGGGCGGGCTTTTGGTGGCGATGTCCACGCTTTTGTGGGTTGTGTTGCCCATGAGCCTGGACGGCGATCAAGCGGTCCCGCATGCCTTGTTGGCTGCAATTTTCACCGCTGTCGGGCTGGTGGTTTATGCCTACGGGTCGCGCGGGTTTCGTCGTCAGTTGTCACTGGATGGGAAAAAACGGGTGCTGACGCTGGCCAAGATCAACGTCAACGATCAAATGCGCGTGGCGCGCCGGATTGAGGTGGACACGATCGACAGCGTATTCGTGCGCCGTTCGGCCAAACGGTCGGGCTTTGCGACGTTGCTGGTGCGGGTGGCAGACAAGCCCACGCCCTTGGTCGCGTTGACGGGCGAAAAGCTGGAACTGGAAAAGGTCCATCGCGTGCTGTGCGATCTGGTGCAGAGCCATGAAAACGGGCTTGACCTGAACTATCGCCGTGCGGTGCGTCAGGTGCGCAGTCTGGCGGCTGTCCGCGTCTGAAGGCGGCATCCGCGCTTTAGATTTCTTGCCTCCGGCGGGAGTATTTTCGGCCAGAAAGAAGCAGGCAGATCGGCTTCTTTCTGGCCATAAATACTCAATAACCTGATGTCAGCCCTCAAGCTCTGCCAGGAATTTTTCAGCATCCAATGCCGCCATGCAGCCCATACCGGCGCTGGTGACGGCCTGGCGGTAGGTGTGATCGGTCAGGTCACCGGCAGCGAAAAGTCCAGGGATCGAGGTGCGGGTGCTGCCCGCTTCGACCTTCACGTATTCGCCGTGGTGCATCTCCAGCTTGCCTTTGACCAGTTCATTGGCGGGCGCGTGGCCGATGGCGATGAAGACGCCCTTGCAGGGGATCTCAGATGTCTCGCCCGTGCGGTTGTCTTTCACGCGCACGCCGGTGACGCCCTTGGGGTTGTCGTCGCCCAGCACTTCATCCAATTCGTGGAACCACAGGGTTTCGACCTTGGGGTGCTTCAGCAGTCGGTCTTGCAGGATCTTTTCGGCGCGCAGTTCATCGCGGCGGTGGATGAGCGTGACTTTCGAGGCGAAGTTTGTCAGAAACAGCGCCTCTTCCACCGCCGTGTTGCCGCCGCCCACAACGACGATTTCCTCGCCGCGATAAAAGAACCCGTCACAGGTGGCACAGGCCGACACGCCGAAGCCTTTGAAGGCCTCTTCACTGTCCATGCCAAGCCATTTGGCGCGCGCACCGGTGGCGAGGATCACGGCATCGGCGGTGTAGATCGTGCCGCTGTCCCCTTTTGCGGTGAAAGGGCGGGTGTCTGTGTCGAGCTCAGTGATGATGTCACCGATGATTTCGCAGCCCATGGCCTGGGCATGCGCCTCCATCCGGACCATCAGGTCCGGGCCTTGCACCTCGGTGTCGCCGGGCCAGTTTTCAACCTCGGTCGTTGTGGTCAGCTGGCCACCGGGTTCGATCCCTTGCACTAGAATTGGGTTCAGCATCGCGCGAGAGGCATAGACAGCCGCGGTGTAGCCCGCAGGGCCCGATCCGATGATGAGGGTTTTGGTATGGCGGGTGTCTGACATGCGCGTGCCTCTTGGGTTCATGTGACTCGGATGGCAGATATAGCGGGCTGATCAGGCCCGTAAAACCCCATGCAAATCAGATATGCGCGCGCAGCGCGCTACCGCGCCAGCGAGACCGTCCGTCAGGACGGACGAGCGGCGCAATTTTGAGCAAGCTGTAATCCATCGCAAAAGAATCTTTCGCGTTCGCGAAATATTATTGCGCGTCCGGGGCGGGCTGCTATAACAACCGCGAATGCTGGGGGAGCGCGCCATGCCTGCAACACGTCTCGATGAGATCGACCGCATGATCCTTGCGGAGCTTCAGGCCGATGGGCGCATGACCAATGTCGAACTGGCCAAACGCGTGGGCATTTCCGCCCCGCCATGCCTGCGCCGGGTGCGCACGCTGGAGGAAAGCGGATACATCAAAGGCTATCACGCTGATGTGGATGCCCGCGAATTGGGGTTCGAGGTGCAGGTCTACGCCATGGTGGGTCTGCAAAGCCAGGCCGAGGTGGACCTGAGCGCGTTTGAAGGGCTTTGCGAAGGCTGGCCGCTTGTGCGGGAGTGCCACATGCTGAATGGGGAAGTGGATTTCATCCTCAAATGCGTGGCGCCTGATCTGTCCACCTTCCAGCGCTTTTTGACCGAAGAGCTTACGGCAGCCGACAACGTGATCAGCGTGAAGACATCTCTGGTCATTCGCGGGGCCAAGGATGAACCGGGCGTGCCGTTTGACGTGCTTGAAGAGCGGATGAGCCGGTCCGCCTAGGCCAATTCCGCCGCGCTATCGAATGTCCCGAACGGCAGGCGCGGATGCGCCAGTGGCCCGAAATCGCGGGCCTCTTTCACGTGAGGGAAAAACGACAGGAACAGGGTCAGCATATTTGGCCCCATGTTCCGTTCGAACCCGGCGCCGGGGTGAAAGCTTTCCGCGTCGATCCCGTTGGCAGAGATGACGGCGTGTTTGGGCAAGCACAGGTGATAGACCGTCACGGGCGCCGGCGGCACGATTTGCGTGGCGTTCATCCCGTCAGCGATGTGCGATGCAGGTGTCAGCGGGCGTTCATCACCCGAAATGGAAAACCGCGCGGGTCGGCGCAGCAAAAGCCGCGCGCCGGGGCCTGCCATCAGGTCGGCATGAGGGCGGCCCACACCGAAACTGTCGGCCATGACCCGCGTCAGGCTGCTGCGCAGGCGATCCTCATCCTCAGCAATCTCTGAATCAATGCCATCCGTGCGCGGCATAACCGTCATCGCGCCCAGCCACAGCAAGGGTTCCGCGCTGTCGCCCATGGTCATGATCTTCATGCCCGGTTCGAGATCTTCCACCGCCACGGGGCCGTGTTCCGTGGTGATGATCGTGCCGTGGGCAAAGGCAGAAAAGGCGGATTCGAACATCGGCATGGCCGGGCCGATCTGGTCTGAGCGTTTGATATCCCCGCCTGCCGTCAACCGGCTAATCGTGTATTTGCGCATCGCCAGCGGCTTGCGGCTCGAACGTGCGCCATCCGTGCCCCTACGGGAAGGGGGGAGGGTTTGGGGTGCCGGAAAAAATGCGGCATCAGATGGGGCTACCATGTCGCGTCACCTTACTCAGGTTGCCACAACCGCGTCGGCCCCACCGACAACGACAGATGGACAAATGTCTTTTGTTGCTGATGCAACTTTCACAACATCGACCGGCTTTTCGTCAAATTCCGGTCGTTACTGTTTTTCGTGGCGGTACAATACCCACTACCGCTTGGGCACTGTTGCCCCGGATCCATCTGTTCCGCCACATTTGGCGCAGCGCCTCATGTGGGTGTTGGCAGCGTGCCCGAATCAAATCAGGCGATTTGAGCGGTGCGCACCACCGGGGCTACGCGTGCCGCCATGCGCACGCCACGGTGAAACGGCAGCGCCGGTGCAGGCTGCGTGCTGTTTTCCAAAACGGCTTTCATCCAACGGGTTTTCATCATCTCGTCCTTTGTTCGTGCAGCCCTTCAGGGCCGTCAATTTGATGGCATGAATATCCCCGTGATTTGCGGCAGCGGTGAGGCCGGAATGCGGTTTTTGGCGTGAGGACAGATTTTCTGCGTGGTTGAGGCGGTTGCGGAAAATCAAGGTATGATAGAGGCTTAGCGGCTTTTGACGGCGATCCGATGTCAAAGTTGGGCAGAATTGGGGTGATAAATCGCCTAAAGCCGTATCGCTGCGATCAGCCGCCCGTAATCGGCCTCTCCGGCGTGGGTGGTGCGTCGGTAAGAGAAAAACCGCGACGGATCGGAATAGGTGCAATGGCGCGTCCATTCCGCATGACCCACGCCCGCCGCGCGCAGCCGGTGCAAGCCGTAGCCGGGCAGATCAAAGAGCAGACGGTCGCCCAGCCCTTGGATGAAAAAGCGATCCATATCGGGCGCGTCGGCGGTGAAGCTGTCAAAGAATTCCGGTCCCACCTCGTAAGAGGTCTGGCTGATCGTGGGGCCGATCACGGCGTGGATGCGAGGCGCTTGTGCGCCAAGGGCTTCCATCGCCTCAACCGTGGCCTCCAACACCCCGGCCTGCGCGCCTTTCCAACCGGCATGGGCCGCGCCGATCACGCCTGCCTCCGCGTCAGCAAAGAGCACGGGTTGGCAATCGGCGGTCAGGACGGCGAGCGCGACGCCGGGTTGATCGGTGACCATGGCATCGGCCTTGGGCCGGGTTTTCATCGCCGCCACATCGGTGATCACATCCGCCGAATGCACTTGATGCAGCGACAGAAGCGCGTCGTCGCTGACCTTCATCGCATCGGCCACGCGGGTGCGGTTCAGGCGCACGGCCTCAGCCTGATCTGACGAACCGATGCCGCAATTGAGCCCTTCGAAGATCCCCGACGACACGCCGCCCTTGCGGGTGAAAAACCCATGACGCAGCCCATCCAGCGCATCAGAGGTGATGATTTCAAGCGTCATACGGTGGCCCGGTGCGGGTCTTTGCCGGACCGCCACAGCCAGTAAAGCCCGATGGCGATCATCGGCAGGCAGAGCAACTGCCCCATGGTCAGGCCCACGCCGTCGATATGCAAGGCAAGCCCCAGCGGGTTGCCGGGCGTGATGAAATGCGCATCCGGCTGGCGGACAAATTCCACCGCAAAGCGCGACAGGCCGTAGCCCATGAAAAAGACACCCGTCGCCGCGCCCACATTTTTCAGCGCGCCGCGGCGGAACACCATGTAAAGCAGGATGGCGCCAAGGATCAGCCCCTCAAGTGCTGCCTCATAAAGCTGCGAGGGGTGACGCGCGCAGAGGCCTTCCACGCCGGGGCAGAATTGCGCGGCATCGCCCGGGAAAATCACGCCCCAAGGCACATCTGTGGCGCGGCCCCAAAGCTCTGCGTTGTTGAAATTGGCCAAACGCCCCAGCAGCAACCCGATGGGGAAGACAGTGCACAAAATATCCGCCAGCGATATCCAGCTGACCCCGTGTTTGCGGGCAAACAGAATGCAGGCCGCCGACACCCCCGCCAGCCCGCCATGGAAGGACATACCCCCGGTCCACACAGCCAGAATTTCCAGCGGGTTCGCGAGGAAATAGGCAGGTTGATAGAAAATCACGTAGCCCAGCCGCCCGCCCAGAATGGTGCCCACGACAATCCAGGTCAGCAGGTCTTCCACTTGGCCCACGGTCAGGATGGGTTTGTCATTTGGCCACAGTTTTGGGTGTTTCATGCTTTCCCGCACCAGCCAGTAGCCGATGATGAAGCCCACGATATAGGCCATGGCGTACCAGCGCAGGGAGAGGTCAAACCCGAAGAGGGAGATCGTGAAAATCTCTGGGCTGAGGTCAGGAAAGGGGATGGCGGCCAACATGGTGCCTCTTTGCGGTGATGGGTGCGGGTAAGTCAAGCTTGCCTCGCACGGTTGGCCTCACCATATAAGGGGTGACGCTAGAGAAAGGCAGATGACCCATGCAAACCCGCAACAAAGTTCTTGATGATCTCAGCCAGTTGATGACCAACGCGATGGGCGTGGCCCAGGGCGCGCGGGAAGAGGCGGAGACGGCGTTCAAATCCGCCGTGGACCGCTGGCTGGCCGATCGTGATTTCGTGACGCGCGAGGAGTTCGACGCGGTGCGCACGATGGCGCAGAAGGCGCGCGAAGAAAACGCGGAGTTGATGGCGCGGATCGAGAAGCTGGAGAACTCCAAGAAGAAGTGATTGTGGACTGCGCGGTTGCGCCATGACACCCGGCTGGCCCTTTGCCACCCGGGTGCTGGTTCAGATCACGATCCCTGTTCACAGAACCTCAGGCGATTGCCAAACGGATCATGCACCTGCATCTGCAGGCCCCACGGGACCTTATCCAGCCCGGGCCGGTTGAATGTGTATTTCTTGTCAGACAATTCCCGATGAAACGCGCGGATGTTCGTCATGGGGATAAACGCGTTGGAGCCTGGGCTGGCATCGTTGTGATGCTCTGACAGGTGCAATTGCAGGCCTGCGCGTTCCACAGCCATGTAAAGCGGCAGGCCGTCGGCGAAGCGGTGTTCAAACGCCACCGAAAAGCCAAGGAAGTCGCAATAGAATTCCCGCGCCTTGGCTTCATCAAAGAACCGTATGATCGGGTTGCAGCCGGTGAAGGCGATGCCCTTGGCGGCAGCCCCTTCCAGCGTGGCCGTGGCGGTGTTCCAGTCTTTGAACCCCAGACTGGCCGCGATAAGTTCCAGCGCCTTTGCATGGGGCACGTCGATTTCATCCGCGGCGAGCGCGGCGCGTAGTTTCTTGGCCATGGATTTGGCCTGATCTGTGCTGAACATCAGTATCTCCGGACCAGCATTGCTTCAGCGGTGCGCGCATTGCCGACCGAATGCTGGTCGGATCAACATGTGTCATCAAAATGGGTGCGTTCACCGATCCCCGAAGGAGCGCGCGGCAGGTCGCCCGTACCTGAGCGTGAGCATCACCACCGGCGTTTGAAAGTCAATGATGGTCTGGGTTCAACCGATGCGCAGGGCCCTGGACAAAGATGGGTTGACCACCGGGGCGCGAATACCCGCTATTTTGATGCCTGCTGCCAATCATCCACAAGTTATTGCGGTTATCCCCAACAAATAGCTTTACAGAGCGAATCAACTCCCGCACCATATGTAGTATGGATAGAGGGGAGACGCCCCCGTCCTAGAGCAGGCACCTAGCTGTTGAGGAACTGCCGATCCTCACTGCTACATAGAAATGAGGTGGCGGCATGGCACTTTCCGAGCAGTTTTTGCACGAAGATCTTCATCCCATCGACATGGTCGAACATCTGGCCGAACATCACGAATGGGATTTCGACCGCATCGCGGATGACCAGATCGCGATGGCGGTCGAAGGCCAGTGGCGGACCTATTCCATCACGCTGGCCTGGTCGGGCTATGATGAGACATTGCGCCTTGTCTGTACCTTTGAAATGGAGCCGCCGGAGCACAAGCTGCCTGCGCTTTATGAGATGCTCAACGAGGTCAATGACCAGTGCTGGGCGGGGTCGTTCACCTATTGGCGCGATCCCAAGCTGATGGTCTATCGCTATGGCCTTGTGATGCCTGGCACCCAAGGGGTGAGCCCGGAACAGATCGACACGCTGATCAACGCCGCCGTGCTGAGCGCGGAGCGGTTTTACCCGGCGTTCCAGCTGTGTGTCTGGGGGGATCGCGATCCCACGGACGCCATGCAGGTGGCGATTTGTGAGGCCTACGGGCGGGCATAAACACCAGGCCGTAGGGTGGGGATTATCCCCACCTTGCGCGCCTCGATGTTCAGAATTCGCGCAATAGCCTGCCATATCCCGATATGGGATCCGTGACCCCGGCCTTGCGCAAAACATCCCACATCATCGCGTGGTTGGAGCAGATCACGGGCTTGCCCAGCTCCTGTTCCAGCTGGTCAATCACATCGATGGTGCGCAGCGCGCCGCAGCTGATGAACACCGCGTCGGCATCCGGTGTATCTGTTGCGCGGGCAAACTCTGCGATGAAGTCGGGCCGGACGCGGATCATGTCGCTGTCTTTTTCCAATTGGAGACCGGCGATGTTGGTGATCTCAAACCCGGCGGCTTCCATGTAGTCGGCTTCTCGCCTGTTGATCTCATCCAGGTAGGGCGTGGCCACGGCGACCTTACTCGCGCCAATGGCATGGAGAGCGGCAAGGACGCCGGTGATCAGGGTCGTGGGTGTCGCGTTCGGTGCGCCTTTGGTGAGCTCATCCATCACCGGGGTTTCGCCTAGGACCAGACTGCCGGAGGTGCAGGCGTAGCAGATCACATCGAGGCTGCCATCGGGCAGAATGCGCGTCGCCGCCGGGGCCAGTTCTGCGGCGTGGGTCATGAAGGTGTCAATGGTGATGCTGTCGGGCATTGCCGCGCGGGTGAAGTGCAAGCCCACGCCGGGCGGGCAGAGGCGGAACATATCGTCTTCAATGGTCTGTTCCGTGGCCAAAAGGACGAAGCCGACTTTGGCGCGGTCATGGCGGCCATTGTCGAAGGCGTGTGTCAGATCCATTTGCTCCCCCGTTGCAACTGTTCCCCTGCGGGCTTACCACATTTCACCAGATAAAGGGGAGATTGACATGAGCATGGAGCGGGTGGCCAAGGACGGGCTTGTCTTGCTGGGCTGTGGCAAGATGGGGTCGGCCATGTTGGCGGGCTGGTTGGATCGCGGGCTGCCGCCTGCATCGGTCTGGGTGATTGATCCCAATCCGTCTGATTGGGTGCAAGGGACGGGGGTGCAAGTGAATGCGGACCTGCCTGAGGCCCCCGCGATTGTGTTGATTGCCGTGAAGCCGCAGATGATGGGCGATGCGCTGCCGCAGATTGCCGCGATGGAGGGGGCGGTGTTCCTGTCGGTCGCGGCGGGCACATCGATTGCGTCCTTTGAGGCGGTGTTTGCCGGCGGTGCCAAGGTGATCCGCGCCATGCCCAACACGCCCGCTGCCGTGGGGCGGGGGATTACGGCGATTGTCGGGAATGATGCCGCGTCTGCCGAGGATATGGATCTGGCGGAGATGTTGCTGAGCGCCGTGGGACAGGTGGTGCGGCTGGACCACGAAGACCAGATGGATGCGGTGACAGGCGTGTCTGGGTCTGGCCCGGCTTACGTGTTTCACATGATTGAGTGTTTGGCGGCGGCCGGACAGGCGGAAGGCTTGGCGCCGGAGCTGGCGATGCAATTGGCGAAGGCCACGGTGGCGGGGGCGGGCGCGCTGGCGGAGGCCGCAGGTGAGAGCCCCGAGCAGTTGCGCGTCAATGTCACCAGCCCCAATGGCACGACGCAGGCGGGGCTTGAGGTGTTGATGGATGAGAGTGCCGGTTTGCCGCCGTTGATGCGCGCGACAGTGGCGGCCGCAACGGCAAGATCGAGGGAGTTGAAACGTGACGGATGAGATTACGTTTGATGATTTTCTGAAAGTCGATATTCGCGTGGGTCGCGTGGTGCGGGCGGAGCCGTTCCCGGAGGCGCGCAAGCCCGCGATCAAGCTGTGGGTTGATTTTGGGGAAGAGATCGGGGAGCGCAAAAGCTCTGCCCAGATCACGGCGCATTATGATGTGGGGAGCATCGTGGGCAAGCAGGTGATGGCGGTGGTGAATTTCCCGCCGCGCCAGATTGGGCCGGTGCGGTCTGAGATTTTGGTGCTGGGCGTGTCGGATGCAGAAGGGGGGATTGTGTTGTTGTCCCCGGATCAGGATGTGCCGCTCGGGTCGCGCATGCATTGAGTTGCGCCCCGGCGCGGAATCAAGGGCGCAGCCCGCCGCGCCTTCGGCAGGCCCCCCAAGGGCCTGGCGAAATGTCGGCATTTGCGCACCGCACAACCGCTCAGCGGTACGTCACGATAAAGCGCTCTCGCGTAAGATCGGGATCGCCAGACCGGGGCCTGACGAAGGCGCGGCGGGCTGCACGGGCGATGCGCCGTAGCGTCCTTCTTGACCTTGCGGCATTTAAAGTGTGCTGTGCGGTCGGTTCAGGAGAGACGCCATGCACATACCAGCCATCACGGGTTCCGGGGTTTTCACGCCCGAAGAGATTGTTACCAATGACGAACTGGTGGCCACGTTCAACGCCTATGCGGACAAGTTCAACGCAGACCACGCCGATGCCATTGCTGCGGGTGAGGTAGAGGCGAAGGCGCATTCCTCGACCGAGTTCATCATCAGCGCATCGGGGATTGAGCGGCGCTATGTGATGAACAAATCGGGCGTGCTGGATCCAGATGTGATGCACCCGCTGTTGCCCGCGCGCAGTGACGATGAACCGGGCATCATGGCGGAGATGGCGATGGACGCCTGTGGCAAGGCGCTGGCAGCTGCGGGGCGAGAGGCGAGTGAGGTGGATCTGGTGATCTGTGCCGCGTCCAATCATGAACGCGCCTACCCGGCGATTGCGATTGAAATTCAACAGCTTCTGGGCGCGGGCGGGTTTGCGTTCGATATGAATGTGGCCTGTTCATCGGCCACCTTCGGGATACAGACGGCCGCCGATATGATCCGGTCGGGATCGGTGCGCTGTGCGATTGTGGTCAGCCCGGAGATTTGTTCGGGCCATCTGGAATGGCGCGACCGGGATTGTCATTTCATTTTCGGCGATGTGTGCACGGCGCTGGTGTTGGAACGGGCAGAGGACGCCAAGGGCGATCATTTCATTGTCCATTCCACCCGCTGCGCCACGCAGTTTTCCAACAACATCCGCAACAACAACGGCTATCTGCGCCGCACCCGCGAGGGGCATATGGAGGACCGGCGCGATATGCTCTTCGTGCAGGAAGGTCGGAAAGTGTTCAAGGAAGTGCTGCCTTTGGTGTCGGCGCATATTGCGGAGCATATGAAGGATGCGGGCTGCGACAGAAGCGACCTGAAGCGCTTGTGGCTGCATCAGGCCAACAAGACGATGAATGATTTCATCGGCAAGAAGGTCATGGGACGGGTGCCCGCGCCAGATGAGCAGCCCAATATCTTGCAGGACTATGCCAACACGTCGTCTGCCGGGTCGATCATCGCATTCTCCAAGTATTCGGGGGATTTGATGCCCGGGGACAAGGGACTGATCTGTTCTTTCGGGGCAGGTTATTCGGTGGGGTCCGTGTTGGTTGAGCGGGCGTGAAATACCAAGTCCATTCTGAATTTGGCCTCTTGTCCCATGTGGTGATGGGCCTTGGCCGTGGCTATCACCGGGATCCGGATCTGGTGGAGATTGCAAATTCCACCCATCGCAAAACGCTGGAAAGTAACGGCCACCCGTCGGAGCGTGAGGTGGTCGCGGAATTCGCGGCGTTCAAGGCTGCGATGGAGGCGGCGAGGGTGCAGGTGCATGAGCCTGACCTGGCTGCGGACAGTGTGCAGGATCAGACCTGCCCGCGCGACATTGCCTTCGTGATCGGCGACACGCTTGTGATTGCAGGTATGCGCGATGCGGGGCGGTTGGATGAAATCGACGCGGTGCGCGGGATCCTGGCGGGGTTTGACGGGCCGGAGATTGCGGCGCCACAAGGCCTGACGCTGGAAGGCGGCGATGTGGTTGTGCATGGCGCTTGCGTGTTCGTGGGGTCCGGTCAGCGCAGTGATCCCCAAGGGGCTGCATTTCTGGCTGCGCAGTTTCCCAATCATCGCGTGATCAGCGTGCCGATCAAGCGGCTGTCGGAGGGCGAAGAGGTGCTGCATCTGGATTGCGCGTTCAATCCATTAGGGCTGGGCCATGCGCTAATCTATCCGGCGGGTTTGGCGGAGGTGCCGGAGGACATGCGCGCATTCGACTGGATCGAGGTCACGCGGGAGGAGGCGCAGGCGTTGGCCACCAATGTGTTCTCTGTGACGCCCGACCGGATCATCGCGCGCGATCACCCAAGTTGCACGCGGGTCAACACCGAACTCCGCCGCGCGGGATATCAGGTCGATGAGGTGCGTTTTGATGCTGTGCCCAGCACGGGTGGGTCGTTCCGCTGTGCCACGTTGCCTTTGATGCGCAGCGTTTGACACCGGTCCAGTGAGACGAGCGCCCATGGACGCGGCGTGACGCGCGCGCTATTAGGCGGTGAACGTCTATAAGGAAGTCCAAATGTCTGGTCATGGCACGCCGATCAAAATGTCCTCTCACGCCTCGACAGGGTTGAAGGGGGAGGCCCATGTGCCGGGGGATAAATCCATCTCGCATCGGTCGTTGATACTGGGCGCGCTCAGCGTGGGTGAGACCCGTGTGACCGGGTTGCTGGAAGGTGAGGACGTGATCGACACCGCCAGGGCGATGCGCGCTTTTGGGGCGGAAGTGGTGCGGGATGAGGGTGGCAGGTGGCACATCCACGGCGTCGGTGTAGGTGGCTTTGCTGAGCCGGATCAGGTGATTGATTGCGGCAATTCCGGCACGGGTGTGCGGCTGATTATGGGGGCGATGGCGACCTGTCCGATCACGGCGACCTTCACGGGCGATGCAAGCCTGAATAAACGGCCCATGGCACGGGTGACGGATCCGCTGGCGCTCTTTGGGGCGCGGACGGTGGGGCGCAAGGGTGGCCGGTTGCCGATGACGATTGTGGGGGCGGATATGCCGGTGCCTGTGCGCTACGCAGTGCCAGTGCCGTCGGCGCAGGTGAAATCGGCGGTGTTGCTGGCGGGGCTGAATGCGCCCGGTGAAACGGTGGTGATCGAACGCGAGGCGACGCGGGATCATTCTGAGCGGATGCTGGCGGGGTTTGGCGCCATGATTGAGACCGAAGAGACGAATGAGGGGCGGATCATCACGCTGAAAGGACAGCCGGATTTGAAGCCCCAGACCATCGTGGTGCCGCGCGATCCAAGTTCTGCCGCCTTTCCGGTTTGTGCGGCGATCATCACGGAAGGGTCTGACGTGCTGGTGCCGAATATTGGGCTTAACCCAACACGGTCAGGGCTGTTCACCACGTTGCGGGAGATGGGCGCGGATCTGACCTATGAGAATGAGCGCGAGGAGGGCGGCGAGCCGGTCGCCGATCTGCGCGCGAGGTTTTCGCCGGAACTGAAAGGCATCCGGGTGCCGCCGGAGCGGGCGGCGAGCATGATCGATGAATACCCGGTGCTGTCAGTCGTGGCGTCCTTTGCTGAGGGGCGCACGGATATGCCGGGGGTGAAGGAATTGCGTGTGAAGGAATCCGACCGGATTGACGCGATGGCGCGGGGGCTCAGGGCCTGTGGCGTGAGCGTAGAGGACGGTGAGGATTGGTGGGCCGTGGAGGGCCTGGGCCATGGTGGCGTGACCGGTGGCGTGACGGTGGAGACGTTTCTCGACCATCGGATCGCGATGTCGTTCATGGTGCTGGGGCTGGCCAGTCAGAACCCTGTCACGCTGGATGATGGTGGGCCGATTGCAACGTCTTTCCCGATCTTTGAACAGTTGATGGGGGATTTGGGCGCGGATATTCGGCGCGGGTGAGGGATGGCATTTTCTTGCAAGAAAATGCGTCAGAAAATTCGAATTTTCTGATGCAGAATTTTGTAAAATTCTGTTCCGCTCAGGGAGTTAAGCCGCGCCGCCCAGCAAGGCGGCATTGCCTCCCGCTGCCGTCGTGTCCACGCAGACATGGCGTTCATGGCAGGCGTGTCCCAGATCGGGCATGCCTGTGATCAGCGGCAGGATGGGGCCGTTGCGGCGGGAGAGGGCTTGGGCGTAGGCACGCGCCGTCGCGTCATCGCCCCACCAGATGGCCCCTGCGAAACCGTTGAGCGATTCCAGCTCTGACGGTTCGAGAACGCCGTCCAACTCCACAGCGCAGCCGCCGAGATCGCGGATGGCTTGGGCTTGCGCTGCAGTGGCATCTTTGCCCGGTCCGAGGCAAAGGAGAGGGGCGCGGGAGTGGACGGTCAGGCGGTTGGATTCGCCGGTTGGGCCGGGCAGGAGCATGTCTTTTGCAGCGTCCGGTCGGGGTGTGTCGGCCAGGGCTTTGGCCAGCTTGATCGTTGTCGGGTTGCCCCAAGTGGTGCTGGAAAGTGGGGCCTCGTGACGGGCGAAACGGCTTAGGTAATGTGGCCCGCCGGCTTTGGGGCCGGTGCCCGAAAGGCCTTCGCCGCCGAACGGTTGGCTGCCGACGATGGCGCCGATCTGGTTGCGGTTGATGTAGATATTGCCTGCGCTGATCCGCTCAGAGACGTGCTGCACACGGTCATCGATGCGGGTCATCAGGCCGAAGGTGAGGCCGTAGCCGGTGGCGTTGATGGCGTCGATCACGCTGTCCAACTCATCAGCGGCGAAGGTGGCCACATGCAGGACAGGGCCGAAGATCTCGCGTTCCAGGTCGCTGATGCCTGACACACGGATCAGCGTGGGCGCGACGAAGCAGCCTGAGTTGGGGGTTTTGATTTCATGCATGAGCCGCCCCTCGGCGCGGGCGGTTTGGATATGGGCTGTGATGCCTGCACGGGCCTCTTCATCGATCACCGGCCCGACATCGGTGTGCAGGTGCCACGGTGCGTCGATGCGCAGGGCATCCATCGCGCCGGTGAGCATGTCGATGAGACCGTCCGCAATATCTTCCTGCACGTAAAGGCAGCGCAGGGCGGAGCAGCGTTGGCCTGCGGATTGGAAGGCGCTTTCGACGATGGCTTGCACGGCCTGTTCGGGGAGCGCGGTGCTGTCGACGATCATGGCGTTGAGCCCGCCGGTTTCGGCGATGAGAGGCGCGCCGGGGGCGAGGTGCTGGGCCATGGTGGCGCGGATTTTAAGGGCGGTTTCCGTTGAGCCGGTGAAAGCCACGCCGTCCACACGCGGGTCGGAGGTGAGCGCCGCGCCGACATCGCCTGCGCCGGGCAAGAGCTGCAGAGCGGTTTCGGGGACGCCTGCCTGGTGCATGAGGCTGATGGCGAAATGGGCGATGAGCGGGGTTTGTTCGGCGGGTTTGGCAAGGACGGCATTGCCTGCGGCCAGCGCCGCGCTGATCTGGCCGGAGAAGATGGCCAGCGGGAAGTTCCATGGGCTGATACACGTGAAGGTGCCGACAGGGGCGTCTGAGGGCGCGTTCGCGCCGTAGTAGCGGAGGAAATCGACGGCCTCACGTAACTCGGCCACGGCGTCCATCTGGGTTTTGCCGCCTTCGCGAGCCAGAAGGGCGAAGATTTCGCCGAACTTTTCTTCGTAGAGGTCTGCCGCGCGGGCGAGGATTTGGCCGCGTTTGGCCGGGGTGGCCTGCCATGGTTTGGCTTTGGAGAGGGCGGTTTCGACGTCTTTCGCGCTGGCGGTCGCGACGGTGCCGGGGCTGTCGGTTGGATCGGCCGGGTTGGCGACGGGCTGCGGTGTGTTGGGTTGTGCTTTTCCAGCCAGAAGGGGCGTGGCGGCCCAGGTGGACCCGGCGAATGGCGCGCGGGCGGCCTCAATGCGGTCGAGCGTGGGTTGGTGGTGGAGGTCGAAGCCGCGGGAATTGGGGCGTTCGGGGGCGAAGAGGTCTGTGCCTTTGGGTAGGGGTGGGGTGGTGTCTTCGAAGGCCTCGAACGGGTCGCGGGCGACGACCTCGGGCGGCACGTCTTCGTCGACGATCTGGTTGACGAAGCTGGAATTGGCGCCGTTTTCGAGGAGGCGCCGGACGAGATAAGCCAGCAGATCGCGATGTGCGCCGACAGGGGCGTAGATGCGGCAGCGTGTCTGTTCCTGATCCATGACGATATTGTGCAGCGCCTCGCCCATGCCGTGGAGGCGTTGGAATTCATAGGCCTCTTTGTCGCCTGCCATGTCGAGGATCGCAGCCACCGTGTGGGCGTTGTGGGTGGCAAATTGCGGATAGATGCGGTCGGTCATGCCGAGCAGCGTGCGGGCGTTGGCGATGTAACTGACATCGGTCGCGGGCTTGGTGGTGAAGACGGGGAAGCCATCCATGCCTTCGACCTGCGCGCGTTTGATCTCAGTGTCCCAATAGGCGCCTTTGACCAGCCGGACCATGATCTTGCGATCAAGCCGGGTGGCCATGTCGTAGAGGTGCTCAATGACGAGGCTGGCGCGTTGGCCGTAGGCTTGGACGACCACGCCGAACCCGTCCCAGCCTTTGAGGGCGGGTTCTGATAGTGCGGCTTCAATCACGTCGAGGGAGAGCGACAGCCGATCGGCCTCTTCGGCGTCGATGTTGAGGCCCATCTTCGCGGATTTCGCGAGCAGCGCCAGGGAGCGGAGGCGGGGCATGAGGACATCCATGACTTCCTCGCGTTGGGCGACCTCGTAGCGCGGATGGAGGGCCGACAACTTGACGGAGATGCCGGGGTTCTTGCGGATGTCTTTGTGGGTGCAGGCGGTGGAAATGGCCGTGATCGCGCGGGAATAGGCGAGGTGGTAGCGGATGGCGTCAGCCTCGGTGCGCGCGGCCTCCCCCAGCATGTCGTAGGAATAGGTGTAGCCTTTGGCCTCCATCCCGGAGGCGCGGTCCATGGCGGCCTCGATGGTTTCACCCAGCACGAATTGCCGGCCCATTTCCTTCATGGCGCGGCCCACAGCGGTGCGGATGACGGGTTCGCCCAGACGGCGGATCGCGGCGCGCAGGTGGCCCACGGGGCCGGGTTTGTCATCGGCCAGAACCTTGCCTGTCAACATCAGGCCCCAGGTGGAGGCATTGACGAGGGAGGAGGTGGAATGGCCCAAATGCTTGCCCCAGTCAGAGGGCGCGATTTTATCTTCAATGAGCGTGTCGATGGTTTCTGCGTCGGGCACGCGCAAGAGCGCCTCCGCCAGGCACATCAGCGCGACGCCTTCGTCGGTGGAGAGGCCGTATTCGGCGAGGAACACCTCCATCAATCCCGGGTCAGATCCGTCGCGGATGGCGCGGACGAGTTCGGCGCCGCGCGCGGAGATGCGGGCGCGGTCCCCGGGCGAGAGGGCGGCGCGGTCAATAAGACGGGCTAGGGTCTCAGACTCATCTGCGTAGGTGGCGAGGTCGATGGCGTGGCGGGTGTTGGTGTCGTATGGCATGGGCGCAATCCAAACAGGCAGTGAATTGATCTATGATATCACGGTTTAATGTGGTAAATTTCCTGAAAAATTCTGTTTTGTGATGCAAATGCGTGGAAATGAGCGTGAAAACTGATCAGACAGACCTTGACCGGTTTGACCGGGCCATCCTGTCGGCGGTCGCGGGCGATGGGCGCATTTCGGTGACCGATCTGGCGCGGAAAGTCGGCCTGTCGAAATCGCCAACGCAGGCGCGGTTGAGACGATTGGAAACCACGGGCGTGATCACGGGGTATCGTGCGCAAATCGATCCTATTCGGTTGGGGCAGGATCACGTGAGTTTCGTGGAAGTGCGGTTGCAGGACACGCGGGAGGCGGCACTTGCGGCGTTCAATGCGGCCGTTCTGCGCGTGCCGGAGATTGAGCAATGCCACATGATTGCAGGCAATTTCGACTACCTGCTGAAGATCCGGACGCAGAGCATGGCGGATTATCGCCGCGTGCTGGCCGAAGAGCTTTCGACCCTGCCATATGTGGCCAACACATCCACTTATGTGGCGATGCAGGCGGTGAAGGAAACGGTGTCGCCGGATGTGATTTGATTTGGGCCGCGCGTGGGCCATGTTTTCCCCCATGTCAAACCTTGCCTACCTGCCCGCCTTCGCCGTTCTGTTTGCAACCTCTGCCCTGGCGGAGACATGTCCCGTCGCGCCGGATCATTCGGCTGAAACAAATGCCCTGATCGAAAGCGTTGGTCAGGCGGAAAGCCAGGGCGAGGCGCAGGAGATTTCACAAAAGCTGTGGGCGTTTTGGGCGGATGCGCCGGATGACAAGGCGCAGGATCTGCTGGATGAGGGGATGAGCCGCCGGGCGTCATTTGATTATTCCGGCGCGATGGATGCGTTGAATGCATTGGTGGACTACTGCCCGGATTATGCTGAAGGGTACAATCAGCGGGCCTTCGTGAATTTCCTGCGACAGGATTATGAAGCGGCCCTGCCCGATCTGGACCGGACGTTGGAGATGAACCCCCGTCACATTGCGGCGCTCACCGGTCAGGCGTTGACACTGGCCGCGTTGCAAAGGAACGGGGAGGCAGCGCTGGTGCTGCGCCGGGCGCTGGAGATGAACCCGTGGCTATCTGAGCGGGCACTTTTGCCATCGCTGGAGGCGCAGGAGCAGGAGCTCTAGGACTCTCATGCCTCCGGCGGGGATATTTTTAGCCAGAAGAAGCGGGGGGCAGGGGTTTGCTGCGTTTACACGGGCGCGATTGCCGATATGGTGCCGCCATTCTGGTGACGGGCCCGCGTGGTGGAATGGTAGACACAGGAGACTTAAAATCTCTAGGCTGAAAAGCCGTGCCGGTTCGAATCCGGCCGCGGGTACCAGTTTTGTTTGGCCTAACGCGCAGAGCGCTACTTGAGGCCGTGCTTGGCGCGCGGTCGCACGTTTGTCTGCCAAGGGTGTTTTGGGGCTGTGGATCAATCTGTGGTCGATTTTGCGAAATTCTTGTATCGTTAAAGGTAACGGGCCGCGCATGAGTATAAAATTGCGGTTCACCTTTGATTTTAGACACCGGTGCTGGCCGGAATTTTAGAGCGCCTCAAGCCCTTGGTGCGCGGCGCGGGAGGATAGACTTGTGACGGGTCGTTTGGTCCTTTGCCTTGATGGCACGTGGAACAGTGTGTTCAAAACCCAAGCGCGGGATGGCGAGACCACGGTGTTGAAACCGGCCAATCCGCTGAAGCTGGCGCGGTCGATTTTGCCCATTGATCCGGTCAGTGGCACCCGCCAGATCACCTATTACGATTCAGGCGTGGGCGCGCTTGGGCTTTATCCCGGGGTGTCCAACAAGCTGCTCAATTTCGCCGACAGCAAGCTGGGTGGTGGATGGGGTGCGGGCTTTGAGGCCAATGTCGAACAGGCGGTCACCTTCATTTCCAACAACCATGCCGAGGGGGAGCCGGTCTTTGTTTTTGGCTTCAGCCGGGGTGCGGCGCAGGCCCGGGCGCTGACGCATTTCATATCCTGGATGGGAGGCGTGCCTGAGAAGGATGATGCCTATTACATCCCGCTCTTTTTCCGCCATTACCTGTTGCATCAGGGCGGCGGCAGCGCGCGTGATATCAAGACCGATAAGGGCCATGTGGTGGCCGACCGGTTGCGCAAGGTTGAGATCGCGTTTCTGGGCGTGTGGGATACGGTGTCGGCGCTGGGGGCACGCTTTCGCGCCAGCGCGACCACGGCTGTGGCGGACAAGGCCTTTCACACGCGCCCCTATCCGGCGGATTGCGTGACACATGCCTATCACGCCATTGCCATTGATGAGCAGCGCTTTGATTTCCGGCCAGAGATCTGGACCCACAGTTTGCCCGGTCAGACCATGGTGCAGAACTGGTTTGCCGGGGCGCATGGCAATGTGGGCGGCAGTTATGATCATGACGGGATGGCCAATTGCGCGCTGCATTGGATTGTGGAGGCGGCCAAGGCGCAGGGGCTTGCGGTGGATGATGCGTTTTTGGACTTTTACCGCGCCTATGCGCAGGATCAGATTGGCGATCCCTATGACAAGACGTTCAAGGCCATTGAGCTTTTGCGGTTCAAGTTGGGGAAGGGCAAGCGCCCGATGCAGGGTTATCCCGCGACGGCCAATCTGGACATTCATCCCAGCGCGGTTGAACGGCTGTGCAGCGATCCATCCGAGCATAAGCGCATGAAAGAGCATTATCGCCCGGCGGACCTGGTGGCGATTGCGCGGGCCCATGCCAATGACAAGGATGGGTTCCTGCATCGCTTTGGTCTGCTGGATCGGGGTTTCGTTTTTCCCGGCGACATCTGATCCGAGGACGTCGCGCTGACGGGCGGTGCGTTTTTCACGGTATCAGGATGTTGAAAGCGTGGTCCAGAATCTGATCAGGCGTTTCAAGTTGCGGCAGGTGCCCGGCGCCGGGCAGGATTTGGAACCGGGCGTTTGGCATGGCCCTTGACAGGGCTTGGCCACGGGCCAGCGGGATCCACGGGTCGTCTTCGCCCCAGAGGATCTGGGTGGGGCAGCGCAGGTCGTCGAACATCGGTTCCACCTCGGCTGTGAAGCGTTCATCGGCTTGGGCGAATTGACGGTAGAAGCTGATGCGCCCTGCGTCCGAGAGCCATGGGGTGACGAGGGCTTCGATGTCACCGGTATCCAGATCACGGGCCAGCGCGCCGCCGATATAGGCGCGCACGATGGCCGCGTGGATGTGTTGGGGCAGAACAGAAAACGCGTTCACGTGCCGGCCCACATGGTCGAAGAAATCCGACCCCCAGGGGCGCATGGCAACCACGTTCATCAGGGTGAGGCTGGCATAGTCGCAGCCATGCAGCAGATGGGCGCGGAGTGTCGTGGCACCGCCGAAATCATGGGCAAAAACGTGCGGGTTTCGGAGGCCCCAATGATCCAGCATGTGGGCGAAGACCTTGCCTTGAACGTCGAGGCCGGTGCGCTGATTTGGGTCCATGTCAGAGCGGCCATAGCCGGGCATATCGTACCAATGGACGTGGAAGTGCCGCGCCAGCGCGGGGATGATCCGATGCCACGAAAAGGACGACCAGGGCCAGCCATGGGCCAGAACCAGCGGCGGGCCAGACCCTGCAGACCCCCAGGCAATCTGGCCTGCGGGGGACGGGGCGGTGGTGTTGAGGTGCCAAGTCATGTCCGCTTGTGTAGCGGGCGGCAGGGCGACAGGCACATCAAAACGGGTTTTGATATGTAAGCTGAGCTTTCACTCAGAACGGCGGAGAGATCAGTCCCGTTTGCCTGCGAACTTGGTCGCCCACTCTTCACGTTGCTCATCGGTGATTTTGGCAAAGAGCACATCCGGGACGGTGAAGTCGTGGCCCTCGGGCAAAGCGGTCAGCGCCTCTGACACGTCATCGGGCCAGTTCATATCCAGTGTGTTCATCGCCGACAACATCCGCGCTGCGGCGTCCGGGATGAAGGGCGCGGACAGCACGGCGTAGAGGCGGATGAGGTTGAGCGCGAGGCGGATTTGGGCGGCGGCCTGGTCCGGGTTTTCCTTGAAGGTGGACCAAGGCGCGGCCTCTTGCAGGTATTCATTGCCTGCGACCCAGATGGCGCGGAGTTCCTGGCTGGCCTTGCGCAGTTCGATGGCGTCCATGTGCCCCTCAAAAGCGCGGATGCGGGTGGTGAGTTCTTGGATCAACGCCCCTTCCCGCGCGCCATAGCCGCCGCCCACGGGCACCTCTTCGCCGAACTTGGAGCGACAGAATTTGGTGACGCGGGAGACGAAATTGCCCAGCACATCGGCGAGGTCTTTGTTCACGGATGTCTGGAAATTCTCCCAGGTGAATTCGCTGTCGGAGTTTTCCGGGACGTGGCTGAGGAGCCACCAGCGCCAGTAGTCAGATGGCAGGATCGATAGCGCCTGATCCATGAAGACGCCGCGCCCTTGGCTGGTCGAGAATTGCCCGCCATCGTAATTGAGGTAGTTGAACGACTTGATGTAGTCGACCAACTTCCAGGGCTCGCCCGACCCAAGGATCGTGGCCGGGAAGCTCAGCGTGTGGAAGGGCACGTTATCCTTGCCCATGAACTGGGTATAGGTCACGTCACCCGCGCCCTTGTCGGTGCGCCACCAGCGTTCCCACTCAGATGCGTCGCGGCCTGTGGCCTCCGCCCATTCGCCAGCGCAGGCGATGTATTCGATGGGGGCGTCGAACCAGACGTAGAAGACTTTGCCTTCCATGCCGGGCCAGTCCTCAGCTCCACGTTTGACGGGGATGCCCCAGTCGAGGTCACGGGTGATGCCGCGATCCTGCAATCCGTCGCCATCGTTGAGCCATTTCTTGGCGATGGAGGTGGTAAGGATGGGCCAATCTTTCTTGCTGTCGATCCAGTCGTTCAACCGGTCGCGCATCGTGGATTGGCGCAGGTAAAGGTGTTTGGTGGCCCGCACTTCCAGATCCGTGGACCCGGAGATTGCGGAGCGGGGGTTGATCAGGTCAGTGGGATCCAGCTGTTTGGTACAGTTTTCACACTGGTCGCCGCGGGCATTTTCGTAGCCGCAATTGGGGCAGGTCCCCTCAATATAGCGGTCGGGCAGGAAGCGGGCGTCAGTGTGGGAATAGACCTGGGATTCGTCGACTTCTTCGATGAGGCCGGCCTCGGCCAGCCGCCCTGCGAAATGCTGGGTCAGGGCGTGGTTTTGCGGGCTGGAGGAGCGGCCGAAATGATCGAAGCTGAGCCGGAAGCCGTCGGAAAGATCCTTTTGCACCTGCCACATCTCGGCGCAGTAATCCGCGACCGGTTTGCCCGCCTTGGCGGCGGCCAGTTCGGCAGGCGTGCCGTGTTCATCGGTGGCGCACAGAAACATCACCTCATGGCCGCGCGCGCGCAGATACCGGGCGTAAAGATCGGCGGGAAGCTGGCTGCCGACCAGATTGCCCAGATGCTTGATGCCGTTGATGTAGGGGATCGCGGATGTGATCAGGTGGCGGGCCATCGGGTGTTCCTCGGGTGCTGTCTGCGCGGGGTGTAGCGCAACCGAGGGGACAGGGCCAGAGGGCGCGTTCCGGGCCAAAGCACGCCGTGGTTATCCGTGATCAGGAGCCGGGAATTTCCTGCGCCTTCCAACGCGCCTCCAGCTTTTCAATCGCGGCGATCCGTTCTGATGTTTTTGGATGGCTCATCAGCCAGGCAGGAATGGCCCCGCCGCGCGAATTTGTCAGCGCTTCGAGCTTTTCAAAGAGCGACTTTTGCGGGCCGGTCCCGATGCCTGCTTTGATCAGCAGGGCAGAGGCATATTCGTCGGCCTCATATTCATCCCCGCGCGACATGCGCGCGGCCAGCAAGGATGTCAGCCCGTTGGCGATGAAAACACCAATCCCGGGCAAAAACCGCGACAGGATCATTGCCAATGCCGTGCGCAGTGCGTTTTGGCCCGAGAAGTCGATCATCCGCTTGCGGGCATGGCCCAAGGCGACGTGGCCCAGTTCATGGGCGATGACGGATGACATTTCTTCGGCGCTCACCTCACCGCTTTGGAATTTGCGATAGAACCCGCGCGTGATGAAAATGCGCCCGTCCGGGGCGGCGAGGCCGTTCACAGGGTCAATCTCATAGATGTGCACCCGCACGCGCGGCAGATCGAGGGCTTGCGCCAGTTTTTTGGTCATGGCGCTGAGCCGCGGATCGGCCAGTTCGGTGGATTTGTCATCCAGTTCCTTCTGGGTGCGCCAGACGGAAAAGCGATACATCACAAGGCCGTAGCCAACGATCAGCAGGAGAGGCAGGATTTTGAACATGGCATAAATATGGGTGTCATTTGCAAAGCGACAAGACGCGCAATGTCGCAGAAAATGTCTATTTTCTGCCACCGGCGTTGGCGCGAAGTTTTTAAAACTTCGGCTACCTGATCAGCAAATCCAGCGGCTGTCGGGAAAGCCGTTCCACCCCTGTGTCTGTCACCAGAACCGAATGGCCGGTGCACATGGCGAGCTCCGTGTCGCTGTCCATCAGGATCATGTGCAGAAAGAAGACCTGCCCCGCCTGCATCAGCAGCGGGTTGCTTTCGTAGAACATCGGAAATTCCACCCAAATGGGGTTGTAGACCGCGCCCATGGCATAGCCGCAGGCCTGCATGCGGGCGTGGTTCAGCCCGAGTTTGTCAAAGATGGCTGCGTGGGCAGAGTACACCTCGCCCATAGGGTGACCGGGTTTGATGGCGGCCTCGCAGGCTTCCAGCGCTTCAACGGAGGCCGCGTGCATGCGCTTGTGGGTGTCAGAGGGCGTGCCGATCACCACGGTGCGCATCATGGCAGCGTGGTAGCGCGCATAGGCCCCCGCCCATTCCCATGTCATCTGGTCTTGGGCGTCGAGATGCCGCCGCCCGGAGAAATACCGACAGAGCAAAGCGCCGGGGCCGGAGCCGAGGATGAATTCATTGCCTGCGTAATCGCCGCCGCCTTTGAACACCGCGCCTTGCATGGCGGCGAGGATGTCGCCTTCAAATGCGCCTGCGCGGGTTTCGGCGAGGCCTGCATCCATCGCGTCATCGGAGAGTTTCGCGGCCTTGCGGTGCATCTCAATTTCCGCCGGGGATTTGACGCGGCGCAGGGCGCGGAAGAGGTCGGAGTGATCCGCCAACCCGGGGATCGCGGCGCGCAGAAGTTGACCGTTGAAATCCGTCAGGCCAGCGGTGTTGGATTCATAGCCCAGCCTCGCGTCACGCAGACCCATATCTCCCAGCAAGTTCGCCAAGTGCTCGGCGGGATTTGAACCTTCGTATTCGGGCCAGACATGGATTTGTTCATCTGACAGCACCGATGTCAGTTGCGCCTGCCGCAGGTCGGGCATGCGGGTCAGCAGTTGGATGTCGCCTTTGGCTGTCATTACCATGCATTGGAACATGGCAAAGCCGAAGGTGTCGTAGCCCGTCAGCCAATAGTGGCTTTCGGGTGCAAAAAGCAGCATGGCGTCAAGGCCTGCTTCCGATATGGCGGCTTGCGCTTTGGCCTGCCTAGCGCGGTATTCAGACAGTTCGAAATTGGGCATGGGTTGGCTTCCTTAAAGCTGCGGCACCACCTCGGTCACTTTGTCGATGACGTCTTCGATATTGCTGCCAAGGTCGAAATACATCGGCAGGCGAGCCAGGCAGTCTGATACCTGAACGGTGGCCTCCATCGACCCCACGGTGCGGCCATAGCGTTGTCCGGCGGGCGCGCTGTGGAGGGGGACATAGTGGAACGGCGTGGCAATGCGCGCTTCCGTCATGGCGGCGATGAACCGGTCGCGCGTGTCGCGGTTGGGCAGCATCAGGAAGAACATGTGGCCATTGCCGGTGGTGTTTTCCGGCGTGATGGGCAGGCGGGCGTGGCCTGCCTCCTGCAAGGGCATCAAGGCCTCCATGTAGCGATTGAAAAGCGACACGCGGCGTTGGCAGATCATGCCTTCGGTTTCCAGCTGGGCATAGAGGTAGGACGCGATCAATTCGCCGGGCAGGTAGGAGGAGCCCAGATCGACCCAGGTGTATTTGTCCACTTGCCCGCGCAGAAACCGCGACCGGTCGGTGCCTTTTTCGCGGATGATTTCGGCGCGTTCGATCATGTCTTCGCGGTTGATGGTCAGCGCGCCGCCTTCGCCGCTGACGATGTTTTTGGTTTCATGAAAGCTGAAGGCGGCCAGATCACCGAGGCTGCCTGCTGGACGGCCTTTGTATGTGGAGCCGAGCGCTTGGGCCGCGTCTTCCACGAGGATCAGATCATGCGCGTCAGCGATGGTCCGCAGCGCGTCCATATCGGCGGGGAAGCCCGCGTAGTGTACGGCGAAGATGGCTTTGGTGCTGTCCGTGACGGCATCGGCCACGCGATCAGGGCAGATGTTGAGGGTTTGCGGATCGATATCGACAAAGACCGGCATCGCGCCGCGCAAGACCACGGCATTGGCGGTGGAGACGAAGGTGAAAGAGGGCATGATCACCTCATCCCCCGGCCCCAAATCGCACAGGATCGCCGCCATCTCCAGCGCGGCGGTGCAGGAATGGGTGATCAGCGCCTTGCGGCTTTCGGTGATCTCTTCGATCAGGGCGTTGCATTGGCGCGTATAGTACCCATCGCCCGATAGTTGCTCACGCCGGATCGCATCGCGCAGATAGCTGATTTCATTGCCAATCAGGCTGGGGCGATTGAAGGGGATTTTCTTGGCGGCCATTGTCTGTCTTTTCCGATCTTTGGGGCAGAATGCACCAAACCGTGGGCTTTGAGTAGTGCGGCTTATGAGGGCCTGTCTGGTCCGAAGACGAAAAGCTTCAGGGCCACGAATAAAAACCCGGCCACGACAAAGATGGCGACGGCTTGGACCAGTTGGTGGGCGTAGCCGAGATGGTCCGAGAAGAACGCCAGAAGCGCGTAGTTGAGTGCCCACCCGCAGAAGGACACGACGCAAAATGCCATGATGGTGCGGGGTTTCGTGCCCTCCTGCTGGAAGGTGAAGCGGTGGTTGCCCAGATAGCTGAGCGTGGTGCCCACGATGTAGAGCAGCGTCATGGTAAGTTTCGGGGGCAGGACGAAGGCCGTGAGCGCGAGGTAAAGCAGGTATCCGATGGCATTGGTGGTCAGCCCGACGACGCCGAATTTCACCATCTGGTTGAGGGTTTGCGTGCGGTCGTTCGCCATGTCAGCCCTGCCGCAATATGGCGAGGCCAAAACCCGTCGCGCCATATCCGTTGCCGTTGTAGAGCATGTAGCGTTCGCCGCTGTGGTCGAAGACGAAGGGGTATTCGATCATCTCGCTGTCCCAGCCAGAGGGGCTGACATCGATGCCGGTTTCGTCTAGCGCGAGTTCCCATGTCTTGCCATCCTCGGCGCCGGCGTACCCGATGCGATATGTACGCCCGGGCGGGCCGCGATAGGAAAACCACATGTCGAGGCCGCCGTCCCTGCGGGTGGCGACCGTGGGGCGGGAAAAGGCTTGCGCGACGCCGATGGGGCTGGGTACGGCTTGGCCTTTTTTGTCCCAGATATGGCCATCAGTGGAGGTGGCGTGGTTGAAAACGTGCTCCATCTCGCCATTGCCCGCATCCCATGTTGTCGTGGAGCCATACCACATTTCATAGCCATCCGGCGCGGGCCGTACCCAGGGGTAGGAGAGGCTGATCGGGTCGATATCATCCGAGGTGAGATGCGGGGTGGGTTCGGCCAGTTCGAGGGTTTTGTCTGCCGTTAGACGCAACCGCCCTACATCACCGCGCCAATGGGCATCAGGCGGGACCTGCCATGCCATGAATAGGATGTAATCGAGCCCGTCCGCGGCGCGGTAACAATTGCCGATGCTGACGCCGTCGGCGTAGAAACTGCCCTCGGGCCCGTATTCGAAGAACGGGGCGTGGTGGTCTTCGACGATCTCATGCGTGGCGATGTTGATATCCACCGCCCCAACGGAGGAGCGTTTTTGCGCATCCCGCCCGCTATAGAAAACGCGGTAAACATCGCCCTCAAGCGGCACGGCAAGCGGGTTGGCGCAATGGGTTAGCAGTTTGGCATGGCGCCCTGTGACCGCCGAGGGGTCATAGAGCTGCCCCAGCTTTTCCCAGACGGGCATCGCTCAGATCCGGCGCAGTTTGGAAGATGGCACGCGGGACCGCTCAGAGCCTTTTTCCATATAGACGCCCTCGGGCTCGGCATCCGCCAGCATAAGCGCACCCGCCCCCAGCACACAGCGCGCGCCGATGGTGATGTGGTCTCGCAGCGTGACGTTGACACCGATGAAGCATTCTTCTTCCACGGTCACACCGCCCGATACCACCACATGGGAGGCGATGAAGACATGATCTTTGATTGTGGAATGGTGACCGATGTGGTTGCCGCTCCACAGTGTCACGTTGTTGCCGATGGTGACGAATGGCTGGATCGTGTTGTCTTCGAGGATGAAGCAATTTTCGCCGATCTGACCGTTGTTCAAAACGGTGGCGCGGCTGCTGATGTAGCTGGCGATCTCGTAGCCCATGGATTTGGCGGCGAGGTATTTGTCGCGGCGGTGGGCGTTGAGGCCGGAATAGCTCATCGCGACGAAGACCGCGTGATCCGCGGGGGCGAACTTACTTGAGAGATCTTCGAACGCGTACACGGGCAGGTCGAAGAAAAAGTCATGCTCCATAAACGCTGCGTCGACGGTGAAGGCCACGACCTCGTAATCGCTGTCATTTTGGAAATAGGCATAGGCCAGTTCCGCGATATCGCCTGTGCCAAAGATGATCAGGGGTTTGGTCATGGGTCCTTCCTGACGATCAGCGTGAATTCGTAAAGCCCGTAATCATGCAGCAGCGCCACGTTGCGCGCATACCGCGTTTTGCACAGGTCAAAGGCCCAAGTGGGGGAGGTGTAGTAGAGATAATCGCGCATCCTGTCGGCATCGGAATACGCGGTGAGGCAGTTGAAGGCAAAACCCCGCGTGCAGCTGCTGTTCATCGCATCGAGCGTGTCTTGGAAGTAAGCCTGCCATTCGTCATCAGCGCGGTCCATGCGGACGTTGAAGATGCCGCTCGCCACAGTGTAATCGGCCGTGCGGTCAGGTGTGGCGGTGCAGGCCAGGTGTACGCGCGTTTTGGGCAGGCGGCGGTTGGCGGCCTCGATCATTTGCGAGGAGACATCGTAGCCATTGTAATCAAAATCCCCGTAGTGCCCGGCCAGATATTCCTGAAACGCGCCGTAGCCGCAGCCGAGGTCGTTGACGGAAAATCCCTCCGCGCGGTCAATGACGCGGGCCAGTTGATCAAAGCGCAGATGCTGGCTGTCTACGCCGTTCCAATCCACACCTCGCGCGGTGGCCCCATGTTGGGTCAGCTTATCGTCGTAGTAATCTGCGACTTGCCCCAGTAGGTCCTGATTGTCTTGTGCCACGGCGTGCCCCCTTAGCGCGTAACATACCGCATGTAATCGGGCGCTGCATCGCCGCAGTTGAAGAGCAGGTCAAGAATGGTAACACCGTGTTCAAAATCCCCCCAAAGCTGCGGGTATTCGGGGTAGCCATCATAGGAAAACCATTCGAGGTCGAGGCCGTAGCTCTTGAACACGCCCGGGTCGATGTAATCCTTGGCGGCGGGGCCGGAGACATACGTGGTGCCGCCCGCCTTGGCGCAAAGGTCCGCAAGGCGTTCGGATTTGCCGTCAATCAGAGTGTAGTCATTGCTGCGCTGGATTGTGGTTGTGATGCCGAGGCGGGCGCAGATGGCTTTGAGGAAGCGTTGATTTAGGGCGGAGAGATGGGTTTCGCTGTGGTCGAGGTAGAGGGGTTTGAGCCACTCGGCGACGGCACCAAAATGTGGCGCGCGGGCGTAGTTTTGTTCGATGGTGCGCCAGTGTTTTTCCGCCCAATCCTCCCCCATCAATTCGGTCTCAAAAATGGTCTGGTGGTACTTGCCTTTCACCGACACCGGCACGGTCAGCCACTGGGTGCCCTGGGCGGTCTTGATCTTGTTGCGGTTGCGCCAGTCGCGGCGGGTGAACTGCATGTCATCATAGAGGATGAACGTGTCGACATGGGCGATCATGTCGAAATAGCCCTTCCACGGGATATAGTTGGATTGAAGGATCGCAACGCGGGTCATTGGGGTGCGATAGCGTTGAAAAGGGCTGATTGCAAATATGCGGGCGTCACTGTTGCAAGGCCGGTTTGAAAAGCACGAAATCAAGCGTCGCGCCCTCTTGCCAGAGGATCGGGGTTTGCAGTGTGGCGACGGGTTCGAAATGAGTGTCGAAGTCGATCCCCATATCGTCCAGGACCTTGAAGAAAGACACGGCGTGATGGGCGTCGCGGTCGGCTTGGCCCGCCTCCGTCAGGGGCAGCAGGACCCAGCCTGTTTTGATGTCCTCAGACGGCAGGGAGGAGAAGACAGTCAGGCTGAAATCGGGTGAGAAGTTGGACAGCAGCCATGCGGCTTTGGGCACGCGACCGCCGAGGACATGGGCGGCGATGGGCAACTCGCCGGTCAGGTCGAACACCGTGGGGGACGTTTCGTTCGCGGCGGCATGCTCCTGCAAACCGGAGAGCAGGTCTGCCACTTGCGGGGTCGCGCGCAGGGTGCTGCCATCGGGGAATGTGACAGGGATGCGGGCCTCAGCGAGGGTGCCGGTGAGGCGATAGGGGTAGTGATAGGCGTTCACCATCGTGACCACTGCCGCGAGTAGGCCAAGCGACAGGATCAGGTGGCGGGCGCGGGGTTTGCCGGGGGACGTGGAATGGAACAGCACCAACCATGCGGGCAACAGAGAAAAGGCCGCGCCGAAGAGGAAGACGTTGGTTTTGTAGTCATTGACCGTACCAAAAACGGTCAGGAACGGGGCGAGGATCATGCCGGTGATCAGCAGATTTTGCGGCAGCTCAAGCGATTTGGGTTTCCAGTAGAGGGCGGTGAGCAAGAGGCCGACCAGGAAGACGATGGTCATGATGTTGATCAATGCGCCTTTGCCGCTGGGCGCGAAGCCGAGCGCGACGGTGGCGAGGGTGAAGATCGCGACGGGCCAGATGGCGGGCAAGCCTACGCTGTCTTTCTTCCAGAAGGCCAGACGGGGCAGGAAAAGCACGGCGAGGACGGCCACGAAAATGCCAGCGGGGAAGAGCGCGTCGACGCCGGTGATCAAGGTCAGAAGCCGGGTGATCCCGCCGAAACCTGCTTGGCCTGAGACGTTGGAGGTGTCGCTTGCGTGGATGCTCAGCCCTTCGGTGAAATTGGTGATGATGTGGCCGGTGAGGCCGGTTGAGAGTTCCAGCAGCGCCGGGAAGGCGGCGACACCCAGGAGGCCCGCCAAAATAATGCGCGGGGACCGTGCGCGGTAGGCGAGGAGGATGGCGGTGATGAGCAGGTAAAGGCCCAGCAGCACGGCGGTGGAGGCTTTGGTGACGATGAGCGCCGAGACGCAGAAGCCTGCTACGAAGGACAGCGCGTCGGCTTGTAGAGCCCGCTGTCGGCGCTGCATCTCTCCGACGAGGGCGACCATGCAGATGCCGGTGATGACGAGGATTTGCGCGAGGCTGTTGTAGGAGGGGTCGAGGATGAAGACCGCGATGGCGCCGCTGCATCCGAGGAAGGCGAGGAGGGCAAACACAAGCAGGATTTTGTGAGGGATGGGCTCGTCGCATGTTTTCCAGAATGTGAAGGTGAGCAGCAGAGCCGCCGCGCAGAACAGCGCGAGGTTGATCGCGCGGTTGGCGATGACGCCATGATCGCCGATGAGCGTGTTCCAGACCACCCCGAAATGGGACAGGGAGAAGCCGATGTTTTCGGGTTGGGTGATCAGAAGCAGGTAGAGACTGCTGTCGCTCAGGTCGAAGCCCGCGCGTAGGTTGAAGAGCGCGAGTGCAAAGACGCCGCAAACCCCAAGCAGGAGGGCGATCAATTGGAAAGACAGCAGGTTTGACGTGCCGGGTTTCACTGTGACGGGCCTTTTTTGCGCAAGCGCTTGGACCAAAGGCTAAGCGATTTGCGCATGGCCTCTTTGACCGTGGCCATGCCGCCGTTCAGCATCACGATCTGGCCAATGGCGCGGCGGAGTGCTGCGCGGCTCGCGGCTTGGTCATCCTGACCCGAATGATAGGCAGCGATTGTCATTAGGGAGATCGTGCCCATGAAAAGCTGTGTGCGGAGCCCTTTTTTGGAGAATATCCCCCCGCTGTGTAGACGGTACATCGCGGGCTTGAGATCCGGCAGATACGCGCCGCGCCCGTGATGGCCAAGCATGGCCCAGACCGTCATGTCGCCCATGGGCGAATAGCGCAGGAAGGGCGGCGGGCCGTCTTGGAAGATGTTCTTGAAAACGGCCGAAGGTGTGTTGATGGGCGGGCCGTTTTTCAACTCCGCCACCGGTATGTCCCGTTCGAGCCCGTTCTTGTAATTCTCCTGCACACCGTCATCTGTGATGGCATGCACGCCGCCGAAGCTGACGCTGACATCAGGGTTGGTATCCAAGAACCCTACTTGGGTGGTCAGTTTGTCGGGGTCGTCCCAGTAATCATCGCCGTCGCAGAGCGCGATGTATTGCCCGGTGGCGGAGGGGAAAACATAGGCGTAATAAGGATTTACGCCTTTTGAGAAGAGGTTTTCCGTCTGGATAATTGGACGGATGATACCTGGGTGTCGCGCGGCGTAGTCCCGCAGGATTTCGGCGGTGTCATCCGTGGAGGCATCGTCATGCACGATGATCTCCACCCGGAAATCGCAGCGCTGGGCGAGGAACCCATCAAGCGTGTCCTTGAGATAAGCGCCGTGATTGAAGGCGATGGTGCAGATGGAAACCTTGACCGGCTCATCCGCTGAAAACGACCGTTCGCTGAGCGGCGGTGGGTTCACGCGTAGACCTCAGAGGCCTTATCCAGCGGACTGCCCGGTTTGACGAAGACCAGTTCAACCAACCACAGCACGCCACGTTCGGGCGTGCGGTTGAGATCGGTGATGTCGAAAAGCTTGAAGCCCAACGCGTCGGCCTTTTTCAGAACCTCAAGCACGGTGTTGGGGTAGTCTTTGTTGGCGATGGTGGCCTCGATCAGGAAGACATCGACGTTCTTGAGCGTTTCCACCGCACCATCGAGCACCTGAAGATCAATCCCTTCGGCGTCGATCTTGATCATGTTGGGCGCACCGAATTTGGCCGTCTTGGTGAAGCTGTCGAGCGTGTGGATCTGGATGGTTTCACGGGCGAAGCCTTTGTCGGTGGCTTGCTCTTCGCTGTAGAGGAACGAGCTGCTGTCATCGCGATCATGGATGGTGAAGGAGGCCTCTCCGTCCTGATCGCCGACACCGGCATAGACGATTTCCACGTTCGCCTTGGCGGCAATATCGGTGTGATAGGTTGCAAGCGATGTTTGCGGTTCAAACACTGTCACATTGGCACTCGGATAGGCCTCTAGCGCCTTGCGGGTCCAATCGCCGCGATTGCCGCCGATGTCGATGATGTGGCCGGGGGTGTAGCCGAGTGCCTTCAGGGTCGAAAACATCCGACGGGTTGGATCCATCTTGGATTTTTTGCCGAAGAGTTTCGATTTGAGTGACATGGGCCGTCCCTATTCCCCTGAATTCTCCGCTGCGCGTAGCTGCGCTTCCAGCGCGAGGCAATCCTTTTTTCGCGCACGGATCGCACGGGCGGGGGTGCCAGCGTAGATGTGCCAGCCGGCTAGCGGTTCTTTCACGAGGGTATTTACGCCGGTCGCCACGCCGTCCTCTACATGGGCACCGGGCAGGATGGTGGTGCGCGCGCCGATGACAGTGTGGCGGCCAATGTGGACGTTATCATGGGTGACGCCGGTGTAGTCTTCAGGGACCATTGGGTTGGTCATGAATTCGCCGGAATAGTCGTCGGACGAGGTGAAGACGAGGACGTTGCCCGACAGCGTGGAGAAATCGCCCATCGTGATGTCGCCCCCGCCGGTGAGGGAACATCCGCTGCCGATATGGATGTAGTTGCCCAAGCGCAGGGATTTGGACGTGATCACGCAATAAGGGTCGATCCGGACGTTGCGGCCGAAGGTGAGGCGGTCGAAATCGAGGATCACGCAGGTGCGGTGGATCAGGATGTTGCGCGAGGCGGCGTTCGCAATGCCTATCGCAGCCAGCTCTTTTGGGCTTAGAAAATCGGCGTTGAGGCTTTTGCGCATGGGATGTCCTTAGCGGTGAATGTCGTGCAGGACGGAAAGCGTGCTGGTCATCAGGGCCTCTTGATCGGCCTGAGGCATGTAGGATCGTATGGGCAAAACCGCGACGCGCAAAGACAGATCAAGGGAGGCCGGGCAATCGCCCATCCGGGGCATGCCGGAACAGGCGCCAAGGCTGGGTTTGTAGTAGCGGCGGAGTTCGATGTTTTGGGCGGCCATGGCCTCGACAAAGCGGGTGGTGGTGGCGTCGTCTTGCAGCACAACGGGGAAGACCTGCCAGGGTGCGCGGGTGATGTCGCGCTCGAAAACGCGGATGGGGACGGTGTCAAGTGCGGCGATCCAGCGGGCAGCCATGTCCTGGCGGTGGGCGACGCGTGTCTCAAAAGTGTCCGCGACGGCGAGGCCGATGGCGGCGGCGGCCTCCGACATTTTGCCGTTGATGCCCCAGTAGGGGCGGGTGTCTGAACCTGTGGCAGAGTGCGTGTTGAGGCCGAAATTGATGGCCGATCGCAGGGCGGGCTGATCGGCAGCGTCCGAGATGATCGCGCCGCCTTCACCGATGCCGAAGACCTTTGTGGCGTGTAGGGAGAAGACCTCATAGACCGTGGCGGGTTGCACCACGGACGGGCGCGTTACGCCAAGGCCGGCGGCATTATCGATGATCAGGATCGCACCGGCGGCGTGGCAGATTGCGGCGTGTTCGGCGAAATCGGTGGCGATGCCGTAGGGGGCGACCAACATTGCGGCTTTGGCGCCGGTTTCCGAAAGGGCGGTTTGCAGGGTTTCGGGCGTGACAACGCCGGTATCTGCGTCCACATCCACGATGAATGGCTGGCAATTGGCCCCGAGGATGGCGCAGGCGGTGGCCTGAAAGGTGAAGCCGGGGCAGATCACAGGGCCAGATATGTGCTGCGCAATCAGGCAGGCGCTAAGGCCGGAGGTGGCGTTGTTGACCATGGTGACGGTTTCGCCCGCATGCCCGAACATGGTGTGCATGCGGGTTTCGAGCTGCTGAGAGACGGGCCCGGTATTGGTGTGCCAGTTCTTGTCATAGGCGGGGGTGAGGTAGGGGGTCCAATCCTCGACCGGGGGCAGTTCAGGCCAAACGGCACGGATGGTCGTCATGGGAGATACACCACCGCTCTTTGGTGATTGTGTCTCATTTTGTAGGTCCCTCTCCCGTGGCACGCCTTTTTCGGGCGTTTGGCCCTGAGTGTTAATCGAACAACGGGGTGTGGTCCATGGGGGGATCGGTTGGTAGGCCCGGCAGGACTTGAACCCGCAACCAAAGCGTTATGAGCGCTCTGCTCTAACCAATTGAGCTACAGGCCCAACCTGAGTTTGTGATTAGCAGATGGTTGGGAGTGGTCAAGCATGTGGATCGGAGTGCTGTGGCGCGGAATCAAGGACGCAGTCCGCCGCGCCTTCGCCTGGCCCCACCTAGGGCCTGGCGAAATGGCAACTGCAGGCCGTCGCTCGGATAGAGTCCGGGAACCCCGGGATAAAGCGCTGCTGTTCACTGGTCAGGATCGCCAGATCGGGGCCAGGCGAAGGCGCTCCGTGGCTCTTCCCATCCATTGCTGCATGCGGTAACTCGCGCGCAGAACCTTCGGAGTGTTTCCCATGTCCTCATCTGATCAAACCGGCAAAAACGGCATCACCTATGCGGATGCGGGTGTGGATATTGATGCGGGCAATGCGCTGGTGGAACGGATCAAGCCTGCGGCCAAGCGGACGACACGGCCCGGGGTGATGGCGGGGCTGGGCGGGTTTGGCGCGCTGTTTGATCTTAAGGGCGCGGGCTATGTGGACCCGGTTCTGGTGGCGGCCACGGATGGGGTTGGCACCAAGCTGCGGATTGCGATTGATACAGGCGTCGTGGGCGGTGTGGGCATCGATCTGGTGGCGATGTGCGTCAATGACCTGGTGTGTCAGGGGGCGGAGCCGCTGTTTTTCCTCGATTATTTTGCGACGGGCAAGCTGCACACCGAAGAGGCCGCGACGATCATCGAAGGGATCGCCGAAGGCTGTGTGCGCTCTGGCACCGCGCTGATTGGCGGTGAGACGGCAGAGATGCCGGGCATGTATGAGGCCGGGGATTTCGATCTGGCA
>JBCBAT010000032.1:0-42883 GCA_038532355.1 Pseudomonadota bacterium
ACCGTTTTGCACGCATCGCCGCGATCATTCTGGGCTCCGTTTTTTTGATGGGGTGCGCGGACGTTTCAGATATCAACACACCCCCGGTGGAATTCGAATACGCAGAGCAATTTGACCAGAAGCGGCTGCTGGATCAAGGCACGGAGTTGCCGTTTCGGGCCTATGCCAAGCCGGAGCAGGGTCAGGGACAAAGAGGCCCTGAAATCGTGGGCGCCCGGTGCCAGATGACATCGCAAGAGTTCAAAGCCGCCTTTTCCACGCCTGCAAAAGTCACTCTGCCGGTCATTCGGGGGGAGCCGTCGGTTATGACGGTGGCCTGTACAGCGAACGGCAAAACCACAAAAAGAACACAGCGGCCGTTCAAGCCGCAAACCGTGGTTGTGGGCGATCCGGTGACAGCCGTGGTGGGGACTTTGATTGGCGCCGCTGTGACTGCCGCCTCAGATCGTTGGCATTACGTCTATCAGCAAACCGAACTTCCCTTCGTGATGGACTGAGCCCCCGAAGAGGGCAGAGCAGGGAAAAACCGCTGTCAGGTCGTAAACGGGCAAGCGTGGCCTGTCTGCATGGCTAACCTGTGCTCATGAACACAGCATATGTATCCGCGCCCAACCAAGCTGATCGTCGGCTTGGCTTGATCTACGTCTTCATGGCGGGCGTGCTTTGGTCAACCATTGGTATTTGCGTGAGATTGATCGAGGATGCAGTGGTGTGGCAGATCCTGTTCTATCGCTCGGCTTCTCTCAGTGTGTTTTTATACATCGTGATCCGGGTACGTAGCGGGGTGGATCCGTTCGTGCAGGTCTACCGGATAGGATGGCCTGGTGTGATTGCCGCATTGTCGCTTGTGGCGGCCTATGCGGGCGGGATTTTTGCGATTCAATCGACCTCAGTTGCCAATGCAATGCTGCTTTTTGCCTCCGCGCCGTTCATGGCCGCCGTGCTGGGGTGGGTTGTCCTGCGAGAGGGCGTGCGGTGGGCGACATGGATTGCGATCGTCGTGGCGATTGGCGGGGTTGGCGTGATGGTCGCGGGCGAGGGCGACAGCGGGGCGATGCTGGGCAATCTGGCGGCCTTGGGGTCGGCCTTTGGGTTTGCGGTGTTCACCGTGGCGCTGCGATGGGGCCGGTCGGGTGAGATGCTGCCGTCGGTCTTCCTGTCGGGCATCTTCGGGTTCGTGATCATGGGAGTGATCTGCCTGGCATCCGGGCTGTCGCTGACGTTGTCGGTGCAGGATGGCGGCATTGCCATTGGGATGGGCGTGTTTCAGGTGGGCGCGGGGCTCATCCTCTACACGCTGGGGTCACGCAGCCTGCCTGCGGCGGAGTTGACGCTTTTGTCACTGGCCGAGGTGGTGCTGGGGCCGCTTTGGGTCTGGCTGTTTCTGGGAGAGGTCACGGGGGCCAACACGCTTATTGGTGGGGCCATTCTGCTTGCGGCGATTGTGGGCAATGCCGTGAGCGGGAAGCGGCGCAGGCCGCCTGCGATCACCACGCCATAGGCGGTTTGATAGCGACAATCAGGGTTTCCGGGTTAGACTGCGAAAAAGGTATTTGAGCGGGCTTATTCCATGCGCATGTTTTTAGCAGTGATGTGTTTCATGATGGCGACGGCGGTCTGGGCGGAGCCGGGGCCGCGGTTTGATGACAGCGATCCGGTGTCATTCACGCCCTACACGCCTGCGCGGTTTACGGTGCACGGGGTGGATGTGTCGCGCTTTCAGGGCGATATCAGTTGGCGTTTGCTGCGAGGGGCAGGGATCCGGTTTGCGTTTATCAAGGCGACCGAGGGCGGTGATCTGTTGGACCCCAAGTTCAATGAGAACTGGCGCGGGGCAGGGCAGGCCGGGATCGCGCGAGGGGCCTATCATTTCTACTATTTCTGCACGGATGCGCGCACACAGGCGCGGTGGTTTATCAAGAATGTACCGCGCAGCAGTGGCGCGTTGCCGCCCGTGCTGGATGTGGAATGGAACCCGTTTTCCCCCACCTGCACGACGCGCCCTCCGCCCGCCACCGTGCGCAAGGAGATGAAGCGGTTCCTGCGCATCGTGGAAAAGCGCTATGGTCAGCGGCCGATCATCTACACGACGCCCGATTTTTACGAGCGCAATAAGCTGGGTCAGATGAAGGAGGAGTTCTGGCTGCGCGCCGTCGCAAAGGTGCCGGAGCGGGTGTATCCGGGGCAGGCGTGGCGGTTCTGGCAGTATAGCGGGACAGGGCGGTTGCCGGGGGTTGCGGGGGAAATTGATCTCAATGCCTTTGGCGGAAGCGAGGCGGATTGGGCGGCTTGGTTGGCGCAAAGGGCGCGGTAGCATTTTCTTCGAAGAAAATGCCTCAGAAAATTCGAATTTTCTGAGGCAGAATTTTGCAAAATTCTGTTGGCTCGGCGGGGAGAGATATGCGGATTGAGCGGATAGATCATGTGCATGTGGAAGTGGCGGATCGGGATGAGGCCGCCGCGTGGTTTCACGATGTGCTGGGGCTTGTGCGAGCCGATGCGCTGGCGGAGTGGGCCGCGCACCCGTTAGGGCCGCTCATCCTCGCCACGCCAGACGGGCTGCCGGTGCTGTCTCTTTTTGCGCTGGAGGCGAAACCGGCGTCACGGGATGCGACGATTGCGTTTCGCGTCTCGGGCGCGGATTTTCTGGCGTTTCTGGACCGGTTGGAGGGCTTGGGCCTTTTGCACGCAGATGGGCGGCGGCTCACTCGGGCGGATGTGGTGGATCATGACATGGCGTGGTCGATTTACTTCGTGGATCCGTGGGGCAATCGCTTTGAGATCACCAGCTATGATTATGAGGCGCTTTCGCTTGACCTGAAGGGGTGAGGTGCCTAATACACGGCATCTGCTGCCCCGGATTCGTTCGGGGCAGTCTGTTTTATATGAACCGGGGACCTTCGGGGCCCTACATTCAGTGGGATTACATCCCACACTACATAGGCGAAACGCAGGTTTCGCCGCTAAGCTGACGGAAGACAGAAAGCATGGCACTCAAGTCGTACAAGCCGACGACGCCGGGCCAGCGCGGGCTGGTGCTGATCGACCGTTCGGAGCTTTGGAAAGGACGCCCCGTCAAATCTCTCACCGAGGGTCTGACGAAAAACGGCGGCCGGAACAATACCGGACGAATTACATCACGCCGCCGCGGTGGGGGGGCAAAACGCCTCTACCGGATCGTTGATTTCAAACGTAACAAATTCGATGTGGCCGCAACCGTTGAACGGATCGAGTATGATCCCAACCGGACCGCGTTTATTGCGCTCGTCAAATATGACGATGGCGAACAGGCCTATATCCTTGCACCGCAGCGTCTGGCTGTGGGTGACAAGGTGGTCGCAGGCGCGAAGGCCGACATCAAGCCCGGGAACGCGATGCCGTTTTCCGGCATGCCCATCGGCACGATCATTCACAACATTGAGCTCAAGCCCGGCAAAGGCGGTCAGATCGCCCGCGCGGCTGGCACATACGCTCAGTTCGTGGGTCGTGATGGTGGCTACGCTCAGATCCGTCTGAGCTCTGGTGAATTGCGCATGGTGCGTCAGGAATGCATGGCGACCGTAGGTGCCGTGTCGAACCCCGACAATTCCAACCAGAACTTCGGTAAGGCCGGCCGGATGCGCCACAAAGGTGTGCGCCCGTCTGTCCGTGGTGTTGTGATGAACCCGATTGACCACCCCCATGGTGGTGGTGAGGGTCGGACATCGGGTGGTCGTCACCCGGTCACGCCTTGGGGCAAGCCCACCAAAGGCGCACGCACCCGCAACAAGAACAAAGCGTCCAGCAAGCTGATCATCCGCTCGCGGCACGCCAAGAAGAAGGGGCGGTAACACATGTCACGCTCTGTTTGGAAAGGGCCTTTTGTTGATGCCTATGTGCTCAAGAAGGCCGAAGCCGCACGCGAAAGCGGGCGCAACGATGTGATCAAGATCTGGTCGCGTCGGTCCACCATTTTGCCGCAGTTCGTTGGTCTGACATTCGGTGTCTACAACGGCCGCAAGCATATCCCCGTCAATGTCAGCGAAGACATGATCGGTCAGAAGTTCGGCGAATATTCCCCGACGCGGACCTATTATGGCCATGCCGCCGACAAGAAAGCCAAGAGGAAGTAAGCCATGGGCAAGGAGAAAAATCCCCGCCGCGTGGCGGATAATGAGGCGATGGCCAAGCTGCGCATGCTGCGCACGAGCCCGCAGAAACTGAACTTGGTGGCCGGAATGATCCGCGGCAAGAAAGTTGAGAAGGCGCTGAGCGATCTCACATTCTCCAAGAAGCGGATCGCGCAGGATGTGAAAAAGTGCCTGCAATCGGCGATTGCCAATGCGGAAAACAACCACAATCTGGATGTGGATGGGTTGATCGTGGCGGAAGCCTGGGTTGGTAAGAACCTGACGCTGAAACGTGGCCGTCCGCGGGCACGGGGCCGTTTTGGTCGCATCATCAAGCCGTTCGCGGAAATCACCATCCTGGTGCGTGAAGTTGAGGAGCAAGCCTAATGGGGAATAAAGTCAATCCGATTGGCATGCGCCTTCAGGTGAACCGCACCTGGGACAGCCGCTGGTACGCTGACACGAAGGATTACGGTGATCTTCTGCTGGAAGACATCGCCATTCGTGAGTTTATCAATGAAGAGTGCAAGCAGGCCGGTGTCAGCCGCGTGATCATTGAACGCCCGCACAAGAAATGCCGCGTGACCGTTCACACGGCGCGTCCGGGTGTGATCATCGGCAAGAAAGGCGCAGACATTGAAAACCTGCGCAAGAAGCTGGCGAACATGACCGACAGTGAGCTGCATCTCAACATCGTTGAAGTGCGCAAGCCGGAGCTGGATGCGGCCCTGGTCGCGGAAAGCATCGCACAGCAGCTGGAGCGTCGTGTGTCTTTCCGTCGTGCCATGAAGCGGGGCGTGCAGAACGCGATGCGGATGGGCGCGCTGGGCATTCGTGTGAATGTGGCGGGTCGTCTTGGTGGGGCAGAGATCGCCCGGACCGAGTGGTACCGCGAAGGTCGCGTTCCGCTGCACACGCTGCGCGCGGATATCGATTATGCACTGGCTGAAGCGTCGACGCCTTACGGCATCATCGGCATCAAAGTTTGGATCTTCAAAGGTGAGATCATGGAGCACGACCCGTCGGCCCGCGATCGCAAAGCCCAAGAGCTTCAGGATGGTCCGGCACCGCGCGGTGCTGGTGGCCGTCGCTAAGGAGGATATGAGATGCTTCAACCAAAGCGTACAAAATTCCGCAAGCTCCACAAGGGCCGGATCAAGGGTTTGGCCAAAGGTGGCTCTGACCTGAACTTCGGCACCTATGGTCTGAAGGCGACACAGCCCGAGCGGGTCACCGCCCGACAGATCGAAGCCGCCCGCCGGGCCATGACGCGTCACATGAAACGTCAGGGCCGCGTCTGGATCCGGATTTTCCCGGACACGCCTGTCACGTCCAAGCCCACTGAGGTGCGGATGGGTAAAGGTAAGGGGTCGGTTGATTACTGGGCCTGCAAAGTGAAGCCGGGCCGGGTGATGTTTGAGATCGATGGCGTTGCCGAGGGCATCGCGATGGAAGCTCTGCGTCTGGCCGCGATGAAGTTGCCGGTGAAAACACGGGTCGTGGTTCGCGAGGACTGGTGATCTGGTGGGGTGAAACCCCACCCTACGAGTTATGGCCCCTGCCGGGAGATCGGCGGGGGCTTTTCTGTTACCAGTCTACTTGAGGCGCAGTCCCGCTTCTTGAGCTAGTTTATCTAAGACTGATCCAATGGTCTCGGTGTCATTAATTTCTAGTGAAAACGGGGCGCGTAAGTTCCTTGCTGTTTCTCGGTCCTTTGGATCCGACAGGTCGTACTTCTGAAAGAACTTTCGACGTCCAATTTTTCGTAAGTTGTTTGATTTATACAGGTCTTCCGGCTCGGGAATGGTTGCCATCATGTCCACAAGATCAGCTTCGGTGTGAATTTCAAAATCGATCTCCGGTAACGTCCGTAGGCCCCAGTTTTCCTGTGATCTGTCTAAGCCTTCAAACCGGAGGGCCGCATCGAGCACTTCGCCAAACGTTGGATTGGGTGACACTCCAATCGCTTCTAGAATATCGACAATGTCCCAAGCCCTGTCGATACAGCCATGGTACGCAATTATGAGGGTAGCGTCATAAATCCGCTGCGCCATCTCTCGATCCAATTCAGTGGTTGATGCATTCATGACCACCATCAAAGGGCTGTCAGAGAAGTACCAATGTAGCTCGCCTTTTGGAGCGCGGGCCAAGTATTGTTCAGTTTCCCGAGTGAGATCACTGCATAGTTTGTCATCAAACCTTCTCGGATCTTCGTGCGCTGATGTCGCCATTGCAGCAGACGCGAACGTCAGGATCCACCATACTCTGAGCAAATAGGTTTTAGCTTTGGTTCTCAACCACATTTCAAACACGTAGTCATGTGACTAGCGCAGTGCAATTCCGAAATTCATGGATCGCTGTGCAGCATCATAGGTGGGTGGCGCGGCATCAAGGGCGCAGCCCGCCGCGCCTTCGTCAGGCCCCACCCAGGGCCTGGCGAAATGGAAAGGTAGGTGCGCCGTTCGACCATACGGCGGTACGTCACGATAAAGTGCCCTTGCTTGCAGTCGGGATCGCCAGACCGGGGCCTGACGAAGGCGCGGCTCTTTGGCGCTTGAAATGCTGGTGGACGTGTCTGTGGGGCGGGCCTATAAAGCTTGGGAAATGACACGTCAGATGATCATTATTCGAATTATATGCCCGGCGCTCTGAGACCATCGAGCCGCCGGGACAAGGCGTTTGTGACATCCACGCCGACCCACATATCCGAAAAATAGAACACGAAGGACGCCGAAAATGGCTGTCGAGACGCCTGATTACAAAGACACCCTCAACCTGCCCAAGACCGATTTTCCCATGCGGGCGGGGTTGCCGAAGCGGGAGCCGGACTGGCTGGCCCGTTGGAATGACATGAAAATCTACACCCAGCTGCGCGACAAGGCGGAAGGGCGGGAGCCGTTTACGCTCCATGACGGGCCGCCCTATGCCAACGGGCATCTGCATATCGGGCACGCGCTGAACAAGATTCTCAAGGACATGGTCGTGCGGTCGCAGCAGATGATGGGGCGCGATGCGCGGTATATCCCGGGCTGGGATTGTCACGGGCTGCCCATCGAGTGGAAGATCGAGGAAGCCTACCGCAAGAAGGGCCGCAACAAGGACGATATCGACGTGGTCGATTTCCGGCAGGAATGCCGGCGGTTTGCGGAAGGCTGGATCGACATTCAGCGCGATGAGTTCAAGCGGCTGGGCATCACGGGGCGGTGGTCGAAGCCTTATCTGACGATGGATTACCGGTCTGAACGGATCATCGCGGAAGAGTTCATGACATTTCTGATGAATGGCACGCTTTATCAGGGGTCAAAGCCCGTGATGTGGTCACCGGTGGAGAAGACTGCGCTGGCCGAGGCTGAGGTGGAGTATCACGACCGGGATACCGATGCGATCTGGGTGCCGTTTGATGTGGTGTCTGGTGGGGATCTTGGGTCGGCGAAGGTGATCATCTGGACGACCACGCCTTGGACGATCCCGCAGAACCGGGCGATCTGTTTCGGGCCTGGGATTTCCTATGGGCTTTATGAGGTGACCGGGACGCCGGAAGAGTGTTGGGCGGCGACGGGCGATACTTACTTGATCGCGGATGCATTGGCCGAGGATGCGCTGGGCGCGATGCGGCTTGAAAGCGGGATGTGGACGCGGGTTCGGGATGTGTCGGCGGACGAGCTTGGCGCGTTGACCTGTGCGCATCCGTTGCGCGGTGCCGATGGTGCCGAGGGGGAGTGGGATTTTGATGTGCCGCTGCTGCCGGGCGATCATGTGACCGATGATGCAGGGACTGGGTTTGTGCATACCGCGCCAAGCCACGGGGATGATGACTATCAGATCGGGCTGAAGCATGGCCTGCCGATGACGTTCAACATTCTCGATGACAGTGCGTATCGCGCGGATTTGCCGTTCTTTGGTGGGCGCAAGATCATTGAAAATAACGGCAAGCCGGGGAAGGCGAACCGGACGGTGATTGAGAAGCTGGTTGAAGTGGGCGGGCTTTTGGCGAGGAAGCGGTTGACCATCTCGGATGCGCATTCATGGCGGTCCAAGGCACCCGTGATCCGGCTCAACCGTCCGCAATGGTTTGCCGCCATCGACCGGGAGGTGGGCGATGGGCAGGATACCTATGGCAAGACGATCCGGGAACGGGCACTGAAATCGATTGATGAGCTGGTGCAGTGGACGCCGCAGACCGGGCGCAATCGGCTTTATTCGATGATCGAGGTGCGGCCGGATTGGGTACTGTCACGCCAGCGGGCGTGGGGTGTGCCGCTGACCTGTTTCAAGAAGGTTGGCGCGAAACCCGATGATCCCGATTACCTGCTGCGCGACGAGGCAGTGAATGCGCGCATTGCGCAGGCCTTTGAGGAAGAAGGCGCGGATGCCTGGTACAAGCCCGGCGCGAAGGAGCGGTTTTTGGGCAATGACCATCACCCCGATGAGTGGGAGAAGGTCGATGACATTCTGGATGTGTGGTTTGATTCAGGGTCGACCCATGCCTTTGTCCTGCGGGATCGCGAGGATGGCAGTGAGGATGGGCTGGCCGATCTTTACCTCGAAGGCACCGATCAGCATCGCGGGTGGTTTCATTCCTCGATGCTGCAGGCCTGCGGGACCATTGGGCGCGCGCCTTATCGCGGGGTTCTGACGCACGGCTTTACGCTCGATGAGAAGGGCAACAAGATGTCCAAATCCTTGGGCAATACCGTTGCGCCAGAGGAAGTGGTCAAGCAATACGGCGCGGATATTCTGCGGCTTTGGGTGGCGCAGTCGGATTATACCGGCGATTTGCGGATCGGGCCGGAGATCCTGAAAGGCACCGCCGACAGCTATCGCCGCTTGCGCAATACCATGCGGTTTATGCTGGGCGGGCTTGGGCATTTTTCCGAGGCGGATCGTGTGGAGCCGGGCGACATGCCGGAGTTGGAGCGTTGGGTGCTGCACCGGTTGGCGGAGCTGGATGCGCGCGTGCGCGAAGGCTACGCAGCCTATGATTTCCAGGGTGTGTTTCAGGCGCTGTTCAACTTTGCCACGGTGGAGCTGTCGGCGTTTTACTTCGATATTCGCAAGGACGTGCTTTATTGCGATGGCGATACGCCGCGGCGTCGTGCGGCGCGGACAGTGCTGGATATTCTGTTCCACCGGCTGACGACGTGGCTGGCACCCGTGTTGGTCTTCACCATGGAAGAGGTGTGGTTGGAACGCTTCCCCCAAGACCAGAACGGTGATGACGCGTCAGTGCATTTGCAGGACTTTCCGGAGACGCCTGCCGCGTGGCGCGATGATGCCTTGGCGGAGAAATGGGGGCGCGTGCGTCAGGCCCGGCGCGTCGTGACAGCGGCGCTGGAGGTGCAGCGCGTGGACAAGGTGATTGGGGCCTCGCTGGAGGCGGCACCTGTGGTGCATGTGTCGGATGCCACGCTTTTGGATGTCCTGTCATCGGTGGATTTTGAGGATGTGTGCATCACGTCGGATATTTCACTGACGGCGGAGGCGGCACCCGAGGGGGCGTTTGCCATGCCGGAGATTGAGGGCGTGGCGGTGGTTTTCGCCAAAGCGGAGGGCGAAAAGTGCTTGCGCTGTTGGAAGATCACGCCGGATGTGGGGCAGTACGCGCATCCGGGCGTCTGCAAGCGGTGCAATGACGCTTTGAGCTGAGCGCAGGGGGCGCGATTTTGCGGCGATGAAGTGGCTTTGCCAGGCCGTGGCGTGGCGATCTGTCGTCTGACATGCGGCGCTTTATGCCTGAGTTTTCGGGCTGCGCTTGAGCGATGCTCTTACCTGAACAATTCGCCATGCCGTGGGGACGGCCTGGCGAAGGCGCGGCGGGCTGCGCCCTTGATTCCGCGCCGGGCGCTGCTGTGTCTAAGTTACCCGCACATCCGTTCGGCGGTTTTGCCGTATTCCGCATAAGCATCCCAGAATTTTTCGTCTACGGAGCGATCTGAGGTGCGGATTTGCTGCGCCAGATGGGGGTCGTTGTAGAAGGCCACAGACCGGCGCTGATCCGTCCGGCTGAGCGTTTTGTCAGCGGCTGCCTGAATGCAGGTGCACAGCTGGCGCGATTTCTTCTTGCGGTCCGATTGCAGGCAGGCCTTTGAAATTGGCCCAAATGCCACCGGTGATGCGATCACCCGCCGGTCGGGGCGGTCATCGCGCCCGCCGCCACCGCATGCCGAAAGTGCCAGAATGCTCAGCCCAAGCCCCAAATATTTTGTCATCATTGCCTGCAATGCCCTTGCTGCCCGTTGTGATGGGGCGCTGCATCTTCGCAGTCTTTCCCCGTCCGGTTTTAGTGTGTTTTGCCCGATCCGGGCTGTTTTTTCAATCTACAAAGCCGCGTGTCGCGGCCGGGGTTTCAATACTGTGTTCCGCCGGTCGACGGGCTGGTGATGTAGGATGGCACAAGCGACCCTTTGGTGAGCGCGGGATTGGCGCTGTCGCTGCGGGTGAAGAAGACGCGGGGCCCGTTTTGGCGGCGCGGCTCTGACGTGGCGATGATCTTGTGGCGCGGAATGCGCACGGTCACGCGGGCAGCGGTGTCGGGCGACCACGCCCGGTTCAGCACGGCACATCCCGCCGCCGCACCTGCGTAGCTTTCAGACGGGCGCACGCGGTTGAGGAAATTGAGGTTGCGAGTGACGACTTGCCCGTCGATCATCACGATGCCCTTGGTCAGCACGCCGGAGGCCGCGCGGCGTGTGTAGACGGGCATGTTCGTGCTTTGCGCCCACACACCGCAAAGGCCAAGCTTGCCATCCATGGCGCGCGGCTCCAACGCGACAGTGAGGCCGCCGCCGGTGGAATAATCCCCGCCCGACAGCACCGCGTCGGGGCCAAGTTTCACCGGGCTGGCCTGAAGCGGCGCAGACATCGCAAGAAGCAGTGCGGCGGTAAGGGCGGTTTTCAGCATGGGGACCTCCTGCAGGTTGGTCGCAAAATAGGGCCTGTGCCCCCATGCAATCAAGGTGCTTGCCCGGATTGTGATCAGTCCATGATTTCGCGGCGGTCTGGCAGGTCGCCGAATTTTTCCTTCTGGACCGTGTCGAAGTAATCCAGATCCTGACCATCAAGGACGAACTCAAACGCCTCGAAAATGGATTTGGCTGTTTCCATCCGGGGCATGTAGACCACATCGGCCCCGGCCGCCTTCAGCTTTTCGGCGCTTGAGACGCGGATCGCGTTGGCGATGATCTTGGCCTCGGGATTGATGTTGCGCACAAGCCGCACGAGCGCCTCCGTATCCAGCCCGCGCAGCAGATCATCGGTAATGGGGCAGAGCACGACCTTGGCGCGGTCGATGCCGGCATGCAGCAGCGCCTCTTCGTTTGAAATGTCACCATAGACCACGTGCACGCCCAAATCCCGCATGGCCGGGTGAAGCGCCACGTTGAAATCGACGATGGTGGTGTGTTTGAGCACCTCCGGCTGGTGCCGCTGAAGTTCTGCCAAGAAGGACGACGCATCGCGGTGCACGCCAAGGATGCCCAGCACCACCTCGTGATCGTCCTTGGCATCTTCCGCGCCCGGTTCCTTGAACCCCAACCGGGTCAGCGTGGATTTCAGGCGCTCATAAATGCCATAGGCGTTTTCGAATACGGGCGTTGTGATCACCGCCGTCAACACGAAAGCGAGGATCACGACAGCCGCGAATTCCTGACTGACATGGCCCAGTTCCAGCCCGATGAAGACTATGACCAGCGTGAATTCGGACATCTGGGCGAGTTGGGTGGAGCTGACCTGCGCGTTTCGTTGGTCGATGCCGATGAAATAGAAGACCGGGAAGAACACCAATTGGCGGGCGAGAAGGGCGAGGACGGCCAGAACCACCGCCATGATCAGCACGTCCCACGATGTGAGCGCGGGGATCGACATGCCCAAGCCCACGAAGAAGAGCGTCACGAAGAAGTCTTTGACGAGGCCCACCTTGGTGACGATTTCGACCGAATAGGGCGAGCTGGCGATGGTCGCCCCGGCGATGAGGGCGGCCATGCCGGAGCCCACGGCCAGCGACACCTCAAGGCCCATGGCCTTCGTCACCATGTCAAAACTGGCCCCCACGGCCATGATGGCGAAACACCACGCCATGGCCGCCAGCAGCACAAGTTCCGGTTTCCGCGCGATCCATGCGAAGGCGCGGTTGGCCACAACCCGCGACAGGATCACGGCAATGACGATCAGGATGCCGATGCCCGCGAAGGACGCGAGGATCTTCATGATATCCGGATTGTCCATGCTGGGCTGGATCAGGGTGAAGATGATGGCCCAGATATCTTGGAAAATCAGCACGATGAGGGAAATCTGACCGGGGCGTGTATCCAGCTGGAAATGTTCTTGGAAGAGTTTGACGACAAGTAGCGAGGACGACAGTGACACCGCCACGCCGATATAGAGCGGTGCCAGCGGGGCCTCGGTCAGGACGCCGCCCACGCCCATCCAGACCATCAGTTTCGTGACGCCTATGCCGAAAAGCATCGTCATCGGGAACTGAAGCGCGCCCGCGTATAAAAGCGTGCGGCCTGAAGCGAGGATGCGGGGGACATCAATTTCAAGCCCGATCACGAACAGAAGTAGGATGAAGCCGATCTGCGCGATGGCGTCGATATTGCCGGGGTCGATGATCGCCTCCAGCCCCAAGGGGCCAAGGATCACACCCGCCAGAATGAAGGCCGCGATGGAGGGGATGCCGATGCGGGCAAAAATCACCGCCAGAGCGCCTGCGCCCAGAAGGGCCGCGCCGATATCGGCGGCCAGTGTGGGCACTTCGCCACCTGCATGGGCGGGCGTGATGAGGCAGAGCATCGCAAGCGCGGGCCACGAAAGCCGGGCCACCATCAGCCGGGCAAGCGTCGCTTTGACTGTCCTCATGTGATGCCCCCCGGATGCGTGCCGCGCGGATATCCCTGCTGCGGTCGATTCCCGTAAGTGTCTAACTTGGTTGGGAATTTGTCAAAGCCTACATCCCGGGGCCGCGATCTTTTTGGTGCCGGGTGTCGACATGCGTCAGCTGTGCCCAAATCGCGAAAGATAGCTTTGCGCCAGTGCGGCCGTGCCTGCGGCGAAATGGGGGGCCAGCGCCTGCGGCTCGGGCGCTTCGATATGGCTGCCGATCCAGGCCAGGAGCGCCATGCGGCGGAGCATGATGAAGGTGTCCATTTCCGCCTCTTCGGCGGCGCTAAGCGGGCGAATGCTGCGATAGCCGCGCAGCCATGCCGCCTTAAGGTCAGGGATGCGCGGGTCGGTTTCGAAAAAGCTGATCGCGGCTGCGAAATCGTAGAGGAACCAGCTGAACCCGCAATCGTCGAAATCAATGAGCCTCGTGCCATCCGTGCCCACGATCAGGTTCGCAAGTCGCATATCGGCATGGATCAGGTTGAACCGGTCTGGTGCCTTGCCATAGGCGCGCAGGCGGGTGATGACCGTGGTTTCAAGGCGTTCAAGCAAGGGGCGTATCTCGTCCGTCACGCCCGGGGCATCGCGCCAATCGCCCCATGTGGGCTGCGGCCCGAAGACGGTATTTTCATCCCATGTCAGGCGGTCGAACCCGGCGGGGCGGTCCCATTTCAGCACATGGTCATGACAGCGCGCCGCGATCGCGCCCAACTCTTCGAAGCCTGGCGCAAGGTCGCTGGTTTCATCGGGCGCGTGGCCGTCGATGAACGCAAACATAACCATGAAGCGCGGCGCGGTGAGGCCCGGTATTGTACCCTGTTGAATGCGCGCGCCATTGCGCCCGGGGATGATGGTGGGCGTGGTCACATCCGTGTCACGGCCAAGCGCGGTCAGCCAATCCAGTTCGCAAGCGATGGCGTGGGGGGAATTGTAGCCTGCGCGGTGGATGCGAAGGATGGATGTGAACCCGGCAGCGTCCACCCGGTAGGTCACATTTTCTGAGACATTGATGCGGGTCGTGCGCGCCTCGGCGGGCACATCCCAGAGCGATAGGGCCTCTTGCGCCAGTTGGTCCAGCACGGGCAGCAGATCGCTGAGCGGGGTGTTGTCTTCGTTCATGAGGCCGCCTTAGACGAGGGCGCTTGTCGCGTCCATGCCTGGTGCGACCTGCCGCATGACAGGGGCGTCTGCGGTACTACATTGGATGAAGACGGGAGAGATGATGCAGGTTGTCTGGTTCAAACGGGATTTGCGGGTGCATGATCACCGCGCTTTGGCTTTCGCGGCTGAGCGGGGCGATGTGCTGCCGCTTTACGTGGTGGAGCCGGATTTGTGGGCAGAGCCCGATATGTCTGCACGGCAATGGGCGTTCGTGGAGGCATGCTTGGTTGAGCTGCGCGATGGGCTCGCGGCATGCGGTCAGGCATTGGTCGTGCGGGTGGGTGACGTGTGCGATGTGCTGGCCGATTTGCAGGCTGCGGGGCACCTGACGTCGCTTTGGTCTCATGAGGAATCGGGCAACCGCTGGACGTATGAGCGCGACCGGCGCGTTGGCGCTTGGTGCCGGGCCAACGGTGTTGCGTGGACCGAGGTGCAGAACCACGGCGTGCAGCGGCGGCTGGCCTCGCGCAATGGCTGGGCGGGATCGTGGGATCGGCTGATGGCGGAGCCGCAGGTGGGCGCGCCCGAGCTGAAGCCGTTGGATTTGGAATTGGGTTCGGTTCCAGATGCCAGGGATTTGCGGCTTGAGCCTGATCCTTGCGAGGGGCGACAAGTGGGCGGTCGGCAAGCGGGGCTCGACGCGATTGAAAGCTTTTTGATCAGGCGGGGGGAGACCTATCGCTCTGCCATGTCCTCGCCCGTGTCGGGGGCCGTAGCCTGTTCGCGGGTGTCGCCGTATCTGGCCTGGGGCGCGCTGAGTATGCGGGAAGTGGCGCAGGCGACTTGGGCACGCAAGGCGGAAGTGAAGGGCCAGAAGGGCTGGGCGGGATCGATGCGGTCTTTTGAAGGACGGCTGCACTGGCATTGTCACTTCATGCAAAAGCTGGAGGACGACCCGCGCATTGAGTTTGAGAATTTCCACCGTGCCTATGATGGTGTGCGGCCCAGGGAACCCGATGCCGCGCGGTTGGAGGCTTGGGCGAAGGGAGAGACTGGCCTGCCGTTCCTCGATGCCTGCATGCGGTCGCTGCGCGCGACGGGGTGGCTGAATTTCCGCATGCGCGCGATGGTGATGGCGACGGCGAGCTATCACCTTTGGCTCGACTGGCGCGCGCCGGGTGAGGTGCTGGCGCGGTATTTCACCGATTATGAACCGGGCATCCACTGGAGCCAGGCGCAGATGCAATCGGGCACGACGGGCATCAATACGGTGCGCATTTATAACCCGGTTAAGCAAGGGGCGGATCAGGACCCGACCGGAGAATTCACGCGGCGCTGGGTGCCGGAATTGGCCGATATTGATGACAAGCATTTGCAGGAGCCATGGAAGGCGGAGAATGCAGGCGATGTGCTGGGCCGCGTCTACCCGGAGCGGATCGTCGATCATCTGGAGGCCGCGCGTGAGGCGCGCCAGAAGATCTGGGCGGTGCGCGGCGGTGATGGGTTCCGCAAGGAGGCCGGGGCCATTCAGGACAAACATGGCAGCCGCAAAAGCGGCATCCCGAACCGCGGGCAGCGACCGCGCCGAAAGACATCGCAGCTCGATCTGCCGTTAGGAGATTGATCTTGGCCAAGATGCGCAAGAAATCCGATCTGCCGACCAAGACCTGTGCCACCTGTGGCAAGCCATTCACCTGGCGCAAGAAATGGGCGAAGGTCTGGGACGAGGTGCGCTACTGCTCGGAACGCTGCAAACGCGCGCGGTCAAGTTGAATTCGCAGGCCGACGCGATCCGCATTTGTGCCCGTATTTGTGATTGTGTCGCACCCAAAACGCGCTAAATCCCCTGAAATAGAAGACGAATGCGAAGGGGGACCCCATGTCACACACGGTCAAAGAACTGATCGCCAGCCATCCAAACGCCACGGCTGCCATAGGTGCGCCAGGACGGGATTGGCTGACCTATGAGGGTCTGCGCGGGCTGTCGGATGCTGTGGCGGCGTCGTTGCACCGGGCGGGTGTTGGGCGCGGGGATCGCGTGGCCATCGTGCTGCCCAACGGGCCGGAAATGGCAGCGGCCTTCGTGACCGTGGCGCAGGTGGCTGTAACTGCCCCGTTGAACCCGGCCTACCGGCAGGAGGAGTTTGAGTTTTACCTTGAGGATCTGGGTGCCAAGGCGATCCTTTTGATGGCGGGCGATGATGGCCCTGCGGCACAGGCTGCCGCGAAGCTGGGCCTGTTGGTGATTTCGGTTGAGGTGGATGAGGAGACCCCGGCGGGTACCTTCACGCTCAGCGCGCCGGGATCGGGCCCGGCAGATGCCACAGCGCCTGAAGCGGATGATGTTGCGCTGATCCTACACACCTCAGGCACCACCTCGCGGCCCAAGATCGTGCCGCTTTTGCAATCCAATATCGTGGCCTCTGCGGGTCACATCGCGACGTCGCTCGATCTGACGGGTCAGGATCGCTGCATGAACGTGATGCCGCTTTTCCATATTCATGGGCTGATTGCCGCCGTTCTGTCGACGCTGGGATCGGGCGGTCAGGTCTGGTGCGCGCCGGGCTTTGACGCGTTGCGGTTTTTTGGCTGGCTGAAGGATGCAGACCCCACGTGGTACACCGCCGTGCCGACAATGCATCAGACCATTCTGGCGCGCGCAGGCCGCAATGCAGATGTGATTGAGGGCGCGCGGCTGCGGTTCTTGCGGTCGTCTTCGGCGTCCTTGCCGGGGCCGGTGATGACGCAGCTGAATGAAACCTTCGGCGCGCCGGTGATCGAAGGCTATGGCATGACGGAAGCCGCGCACCAGATGTGTTCCAACCCGCTGGGCGCGGGCGCGCAGAAACCAGGCGCGGTGGGCGTGCAGGCGGGGCCTGAGGTGCGGATTGCCCATGAGGCCGATCCGGTCTTGCTCGATGATGACAAGGTGGGCGAGGTGGTGATTTCCGGGCCGAACGTGACGCCGGGCTATGAAAGCAATCCGGAGGCCAATGAGAAGAATTTCTTTGAGGCAGGCGGCAAGCGCTGGTTCCGTACGGGTGATCAGGGCGCATTTGACAGCGATCGCTACCTGACGCTGACGGGGCGCTTGAAAGAGATCATCAACCGCGGCGGCGAAAAGGTAAGCCCGCTTGAGGTGGATGGCATTCTGTCTGACCATCCGGCGGTCGCGCAGGCGCTGACCTTTGCCTTGCCCCATCCCAAGCTGGGCGAAGAGGTGGCGGCGGCCGTCGTGCTGCGCGAGGGCGCAGAGGCGGGGGAGCGAGATATTCGTGATTTCGCCTCCCAGCGGCTCGCGGATTTCAAAGTGCCGCGCAAGGTGATCATTCTCGATGAGATCCCCAAGGGGGCGACGGGCAAGTTGCAGCGCATTGGTCTGGCCGAAAAGCTGGGCCTGGTGGAAGGCGCGTAAGTCATGAAAATCTGTATTTTTGGCGCGGGCGCGATTGGCGGCTACATGGGCGCGAAACTGGCGCAAGTGGGCGCGGATGTGAGCCTTGTCGCGCGCGGGCCGCACCGCGCGGCGATGGAAGCCAATGGGCTGACGCTGATTGAAGAAGGCGAGCGCGTGACCGTGCCGGTGACGGTGTCCGAGGACCCCGCCGCGCTGGGCCCGCAGGATTACGTGATCGTCACGCTGAAGGCGCATTCGGTGCCGCCGGTGGTGGAGAAGATGCAGCCTCTGATCGGGCCAGGCACGACGATTGTGTCAGGCGTGAACGGCGTGCCGTGGTGGTATTTTCACAAGATCGGCGGGCCGCTCGAGGGCACGCGGTTGGCGACGGTGGATCCCGGCGATGCGCAGTGGAACGGGTTCGGGCCGGATCGGGTGCTGGGCTGTGTGGTGTATCCAGCGGCAGAGGTGAAAGAGCCCGGTGTGGTGACGCATATTGAGGGCAATCGGTTTTCGCTGGGGGAACCGGACGGGTCGAAATCCGACCGCGCATTGGCGCTGTCGAAGGCGCTGATGGCGGCGGGTCTGAAAGCCCCGGTGCGACCCAAGCTGCGCGATGAGATTTGGGTGAAGCTGTGGGGGAACTTGTCCTTCAATCCCATCTCCGCGCTGACCCACGCAACGCTGGATGTGCTGTGCACCGATGAGGGCACGCGGCCTGTCGCGCGCGCCATGATGGTCGAGGCGCAGGAGATCGCGGAGAAGCTGGGCGTGAAGTTCCCCATCGACGTTGATCGACGGATTGATGGCGGTGCTGCGGTGGGGGCGCATCGGACGTCCATGTTGCAAGACCTTGACCAAGGCCGCCCGATGGAGATCGACGCGCTTGTGGCCTCCGTTCAGGAACTGGGCCGCGTGACCGAGACGCCAACGCCGATCATTGATACGGTTTTGGGGCTGATCCAACTGCGCGGCAAGGTGGCTGGTCTCTACCACTAAGCGCAAACAGAATTTTGCAAAATTCTGCGTCAGAAAATTCGAATTTTCTGACGTATTTTCTTCGAAGAAAATGCCGCCCTATGCTCAGGCTCTTCGCCGCAACAATTTGAAAAGCGGCAAGAATATCAGGATCAGGGCAACGACCGTGATCGGGCCCGCGATGGGGCGGGTGAAGAAGATCGCGGGGTCGCCTGAGCTGAGCAGCAGGGATTGGCGCAGGGTGGGCTCGGCAATGGGGCCCAGCACGATGGCCAGCACTGCGGGGGCCAGTGGGTAGTCGAATTTGCGCAGGAAGAACGCGCCCAGCCCGAAGATGACCATCAGCCAGACATCGAACATGTCGCGCGTGGCGGCATAGCCTCCGGCGATGGAGAGCACGAAGATCATGGGCGCGAGGATCGTAAACGGCATGCGCAGCATCCAGATGAAGAGCGGAATGAAGGCGAGGTTGATGAGCAACGCGGCCATGTTGGAGATGTAGAACGACCCAATGAGGCCCCAGACGAATTCCTGCTCATCGATAAAGAGGCGCGGCCCAGGGGTGAGGCCCCAGATCACCATGCCGCCCAGCAGGATCGCCGTGGTAGGCGAGCCGGGGATGCCCAGGGTCAGCATCGGCAACATAGAGCCGGTGGAGGCGGAATTGTTGGCCGCTTCCGGCGCGGCCACGCCGTCGGGGCTGCCTTTGCCGAATTCCTCGGGCGTGCGGGAGACCATTTTGGCGACGCCGTAGGACATGAGTGATCCGGGTGTCGCTCCGGCAGCAGGTAGGATGCCCACGAAGAAGCCGAGGAAGGAGCCGATGGTGGTGCCTTTCCAGCCGCGTTTTGTCGCTTCCTTGGTGTCGGCGGCCATGCCCTTGATGGTCATCTTGGGGGTCATTTTGCTGACCTCGCCGCGGGTTTGTTCGATTGTCCAGAGCATTTCGCCGATGCCATAGACGCCGATGGCGAGGACAAGAAAGCCGATGCCTTGCAGGAAGCCATTGATGTCGAAGAGGACCAGACGCGGCGCGCCGGAGATCTGGTCGAACCCGATGGCGCCAAGGACGAGGCCGAAGCAGATGGAGAAAATGGTTTTTGGGATGTCGTCGCCGCCGAGACCCACGAAGGTTGCGAAGGCCAGCAGCATCAGGGCGAAGACTTCCGGTGGGCCGAAGGAGAGGGCCACATTGGCCAGAAGGGGGGCAAAGCCGGTGAAGAGGATGTTGGCGACGGTGCCGCCGACGAAGGAGGCGAGTGCTGCGGTGACAAGCGCGAGGCTGGCCCGGCCTTGCCGGGCGAGCGGCCTGCCATCGAAGGTGGTGGCGACGGCTGTTGATGCGCCGGGTATGCCCAAGGTGACGGAGGAGACCGCGCCGCCGTACATCGCGCCGTAGTAGATTGCGGCGAGGAAGATGATGGCGCCCGAGGGAGGGACGAGGAAGGTGACGGGCAGGAGGATGGCCACGCCGTTCACCGACCCCAAGCCCGGCATCGCCCCAATGAAGAGGCCCACGGAGACACCGATGAGGATGAGCATCAGGTTAAGCGGCTCAAGCGCGAGCAGCATGCCGCTGCCTAGGAGGGCGAGCACTTCCATTTAATATATGATCTCGTAGCCGATATCGAAAAGCGGATCCATGAAGGGCATGCCGGTGGGCATTGTGATCCGCATGGCCCCTTCGAAGAAGAAGAAGAACGCGATGGGGGTGATGAGCGATAAAGGCAGCACCACCGCCCAGCTGTGACGGCCCAAGGCGCGGGTGTAGTAGAGCAGGAAGACGGCGATGGCCCCGTACATGGAAATGACGTTCACGAGCCCCACGAAGACTACGATCCCGCCGCCCACAAGGGCCAGCATGCGCCAGCCATAGGCGTCGAGCATTGGTTCATCAGAGGCAGAGGTGGGCGTGGTGCGCCGCCACCAGTTAAACGCCGTCACTCCGCAGCAGATCAGCATCACGGCAGAGAGCCAGAACGGCCATGCCCCGCCACCGGGGCCCGTACCGGAAATGTATCCTATGGGGAGGTCTGCGCTTTTCCACATGAAGTAGATGGAAAGCAACGCGAGGACACCGGCGGTGACGATCTCACCAAGTCGCATTTTGCCCTCACCCAGTTCTTGGTCTTCTCATGTGAACAGGCCCCGCGGGGCCTGCCCAGTCTTTACCTAGCGTAAATCGGTCAGCTGCCCAGATCAGCCAGCAGTTTGCGGTGGTTTTCCACCTGAACCTGCCAGTAATCCTTCTGCGCGCCCGCATCCATCCAGAGGGGGGAGAGGCTTTCAGACGTCAGATAGCCCTGCCACTCTTCCGTCTCGTAGATCTGGGCGAAGAGATCCTGGTAATAGGCGGCGGCTTCATCCGACATGCCCGGCGCGCCTACGACGGCCCGCTGGTTGTAGTAAGAGAAATCATTGCCTTTCTCGATCATCGTCGGCACGTCCGGGTAGGCGGGCAGACGTTCATCTGAGAAGGCCACAAGCGGGACGAATTCACCGGCTTCATAGAAACCCTTGGCCTCAGCCGGGTTGTTCACGGTGGCCATGATCTGCTTGCCCGCAAGATCCTTTGCCACGGCGCCGCCGCCGTCATAAGGGATGTACTTGATGTCGAGGCCATAAGCACCGGACATATAGGCGATGACGATGCTGTCTTCCTGACCGGCACCAGTACCGCCCATGACAAATTCGCCATCCATCTCTTTGACCTTGGCCACGTATTCCTCAAACGTGGTGATGCCGCTGTCCTTGTGGACCCACAGAACGAATGGGTCGACGCCCATCATCGCCACCGGCGTGAAGGTCTGGATGTCGATGCCGAGGTTGTCCTGACGGATCGGCGTGGTGAAAAAAGAGTTCAGCGTGACCAAGATCGTGTGATCGGGGTCAGACGCGTTGGACACGTGGATCAGTGCCTCAGCACCCGAGCCGCCACCCTTGTTGTTGGGCACAAGCGGACGGGGTGTCATGTCGGCTTTTTCGGCGACCGACTGAATGAAGCGGGCGATCTGGTCTGCGCCGCCACCGGCACCGGCCATGATCACGAAATCAATGGGCTTGCGCGGCTTCCAGCCGTCAGCGAGCGCCGCAATCGGGCTTGTTGCCATCAACGCGGCAGCAGAAAGACCCAGCAGGGCCCGTTTGGTGATCGACATAAAGGTTCCTCCGTCCAAAGTTCCGGGCGGCCTGCTTTGACAGGTCCGCGCGCTGGTTGGGTAACTATCTTTCGACACGCGCTTTTCAAGTGAAATAATATTGCGAAGGCAATTTTTGCGGCGGTATACCTTAGTGTGCCATCAGCACGGGAATTTCTGCTTTGTCGACAATGGCTTGGGTGTTGCCACCGAACAGCGCCTCGCGCCCGTGGCCTTTGCCATAGGCCCCCATGATCAGCAGGTTTGCGCCCACTTCCGCGGTTTTGGACAGCAGCGCCTCATGCGGGCGCTGGGCGTCAAACCGGTGGACCTGCGCCGTGATCCCGCGCAGGGCGTAGTAATCCACCAGCTCTTCGGTGGTGGCCCCGTGGACGCGTTCTTTGCCACCCGAGAGGATAGTGACGGAGGCCGCCTCCTCCACGATAGGCAGGGTGAGGCCGACGGTGCGCGCAGCCTCCAAAGAGCCATTCCACGCCACCGCCACGCGGGTGCCAAGATCATCGGGCGGGGTTTGATCCTTGGGGCACATCAGCACGGGCCGCCCGGTTTCAAAGAGCCCCGATTTCAGGGAATTCACGCCGAGGTTGCGATCCCGGCTGGGCTTGGCCACCACGATCAGATCAGCCAGCCGCCCGTTATGTTTGATGACATCAGCCATATGGCCGAATTCTTCGACGAAGGTGACGGTGGCCCGGGTGCCATCGGGGGTATCGGTTTCCTCAAGGTCCAGCGTCTGGGCCAAGCCGTGCAGTTCATCGCGCAGGGCCTGTTCTTCCTGATCAGCCAGTTGCTGGCCCTGTTCCAGCATGGTCTGGCGGGCGAAACTGGTCATGGTGCGGCCATAGGGGCTCAGGCTTTCGGGTGCGGTGCGGGCATGCGCGACAACAATGTGGCCTTTGTGCAGATGGGCGAGCCGGGCCGCGTGGCTGATCTGGCTTTCGCCCATGCCGTCCCCGCGCACGGGTACGAGTAGTCGTCTGAGCATATGTCCCTCCTCGGTCTTGGAAGGGAGTCTAGGGCGAAAACATGGGAAGGCATACAGGGCGCAAGGATTTGGAACAAAAACAATGGCTTTGCTGCGCGGTCGATGTGCCAGACGGGCGCGCGCGCATGGCCAGCTGGGCGGCTGGCACATTCACGGGCAAATTTCCGTCTTTGGAATTGGCCGGATTTGGAACACGCTACCCCAATTTTTTGTGAGCTGCGGACAGCGTTCTTAAATTGCCCTGCAACAATTGTTAGATCGGAACGCACGGTCTAATTCAGCCGTCAACGCCTGCTGGAACGGTGGGCTCAATACACACACAACCGCCGCAAGGCGTCGAAAGGACAATATTATGGGTCTTCGTATCAACGACACCATCCCCGATCTGACGGTCGAAACGGACCACGGCACCATCAGCCTGCATGACTGGATCGGTGACAGCTGGGCCATTTTGTTTTCGCACCCGAAGGATTTCACGCCCGTTTGCACGACGGAGTTTTCCGCCGTGGCGCAGTTGGCCGATGAATGGGAAAAGCGCGGCACCAAGGTGATTGGTGTGTCCGTGGACGGCGTGGAAGATCACAAGAAATGGAAGGGCGATATTGAAGCCTATGGCGGTGCCAAAGCAGGTTTCCCGATCATTGCCGATGATGGTCTGGCCGTGTCGAAGGCCTTCGATATGCTGCCTGCCGAGGCGTATCTGCCCGACGGGCGCACGCCGGCGGACAGCGCGACGGTGCGGTCGGTTTTTATCATTGGGCCCGACAAGCAACTGAAGCTGTCGATGACCTATCCGATGACAGTGGGCCGGAACTTTGCCGAGATCATCCGCGCGCTGGACGGGCTGCAGACCTCGATTGGCAAGGGCGTTGCGACGCCGGCCAACTGGGTGCCGGGTGAGGATGTGATCATCCCGCCAAGCGTGAACAACGAAGACGCGAAAGCGAAATTTGGCGAGTTTGACGCGGTGCTGCCGTACCTGCGTAAGGTCAAAGAACCAAGCTAAGCCAACCGACGACACTGACGAATGACCCGGGCGATTGCGTCGCCCGGGAACACCCTCCCTTTGCCAGCTGAAAGGCGCGCGACATGTTGGATGATGACACCACAGGCCCATTGATCGTTGAGGGTAAACTGGCCGACAATGAGCGGCTGAAAAAGGACAGCAATTTCCTGCGCGGCACGATCGAAGAGGATCTGGATGATCCGATCACGGGCGGGTTCAGCGCGGATAATTTTCAGCTGATCCGCTTTCATGGCATGTATCAGCAGGATGATCGCGACATCCGACCTGAGCGCGCCAAGCAGAAGTTGGAGCCGCTGCACAACGTCATGCTGCGCGCGCGGATGCCGGGCGGGGTGATCACGCCCAAGCAGTGGCTGGTGATTGAGAAGTTCGCTGAAGAGAACACGATCTACGGGTCTGTGCGGCTGACGACGCGGCAGACGTTTCAATTCCACGGCGTGCTGAAGCCTTATATCAAGGACATGCACAAGGTCATCAATTCCGCCGGGATCGACAGCATCGCCACGGCGGGGGATGTGAACCGCAACGTGCTCTGCACCACCAACCCGGTGGAGAGTGAGCTGCACGCGGAGGCTTATGAATGGTCCAAGCGCATTTCGGAGCATCTGCTGCCAAACACCAAGGCCTATGCGGAGATTTGGCTCGATGGTGAGAAGGTAAAAACAACCGAGGAGCCGATCCTGGGCGAGACCTATCTGCCGCGCAAATTCAAGACGACCGTGAGCATTCCACCCAACAATGAGGTGGATGTGCATGCCAATGATCTGAACTTCGTGGCGATTGCCGAGAATGGCAAACTGGTCGGTTGGAACGTGCTGGTGGGCGGCGGTCTGGCCATGACCCATGGCGACACCACGACCTATCCCCGCAAGGCGGATGATTTCGGGTTTATCCCGCTGGAGCACACGCTGGCCGTGGCCGAGCATGTGGTGACGGTGCAGCGCGACTGGGGCAACCGGGTGAACCGCAAACAGGCCAAGACGAAATACACGTTGGATCGCGTGGGGGTGGATGTGTTCCGCGCCGAGGTTGAGCGCCGGGCGGGCGTGACTTTTGAGCCGTCTCGGCCCTATGAGTTTACCTCGCGCGGGGATCGGTTTGGATGGGTCGAGGGGATTGATGGCAAGCATCACCTGACGCTGTACCTGCTGAGCGGGCGTATTCTGGACTATCCGAACCGGCCGTTGAAGACGGGCCTGCGCAAGATCGCGGAGGTCCATCAGGGCGATTTCCGGATGACGGCGAACCAGAATCTGGTGATTGCGGGTGTGCCTGCCGAGCAGCGCGAAGAGATTGAGAAGATCGCCCGCGACCATGGGCTGATCGACGATTTCCAGACGCCGCAGTTGAAGAACTCAATGGCCTGTGTTGCGCTGCCGACCTGCCCGCTGGCGATGGCTGAAGCCGAACGCTTCCTGCCCGATCTGGTGCATCAGGTGGAAGGCTTGTTGGAAAAACACGGCGTGCCGCAGGACCACATGATCCTGCGCGTGGTGGGCTGCCCCAATGGCTGCGGGCGGGCAATGCTGGCGGAGGTCGGCCTCGTCGGGAAAGGACCGGGCAAATACAACCTGCATCTGGGCGGCAATCGCGTGGGTACGCGGGTGCCCAAGCTTTACCGCGAAAACATCAGCCCGGATCAGGTGATTGCAGAGCTTGATCCGTTGATTGGCGCTTGGGTGGCGGAGCGGGAAGAGGGCGAGTGCTTCGGCGATTTCGTCATCCGCAAAGGCGTGGTGACGGAAGTAAAGGTGTCCAAGACCGATTTCTACGACGCGCCGGTGGCGGCGGAATGATGTCGGCCCAGACCAACGTTGAGGCGGCCCGCGAAGGCCCCAAAGTCTTCAACACCGCCAATGTGTGGTTGGAGGATCAACCGGCGGAAACGCGCGTGACCTGGGCGCTAGAGAACTTGCCCAAGGGGCATGTGCTGTCGTCGAGCTTTGGCATTCAGTCGGCCGTGATGCTGCATATGATGACGCGGGCTGTGTCGGACATCCCGGTGCTGCTCTTTGATACCGAGTATCTGTTTCCCGAGACCTATCGCTTTGTTGATGAGATGGTGGAGCGGCTTTCGCTGAACCTGCATGTCTTCCGCGCGGATATGACGCCTGCTTGGCAAGAGGCGCGGTTTGGGCAGTTGTGGGAGCAGGGCGAGGACGGGCTCAAGCGCTACAACGCGATCAACAAGGTAGAGCCGATGCAAAAGGCGATGACCTCTGTTGGTGCGGGGACTTGGTATTCGGGCTTGCGGCGCAGTCAGTCGGAAAGCCGGGCCGCGCGTCGCATTCTGGAGTTTCAGGGCGGGCGGGTGAAATTCCATCCGATCGTCGATTGGTCGAACCGCGATGTGCATCGGTATCTCAAGGACAATGACCTGCCATATCACCCGCTGTGGGAGCAGGGATATGTCAGCGTGGGCGACACCCACACAACGCGCAAGCTGGAGGACGGCATGCGCGAAGAGGACACACGGTTTGCAGGCTTCGGCCGCGAATGCGGATTGCATTTGAGCGAGGGAAGAACATGACTTTGATGAGCCAACTACCCACGGGACTGGGGCCGTTGTCGGCGGAACAATCTCAGGCCTTCGCGCAATTGGCGGGGACGCTGACGCCGGTGCAGCAGGCTTGGGTCAGTGGGTACCTCGCCGCAACGGCGCAGGCGGGCGATGTGCAGCCTGCGGCGGCGCCCGTGGCGGAGGCCGCGCCTTTGACCATTCTTTACGGCTCGCAAACGGGGAATGCCAAACATGTGGCCTCCGATCTGGCTGAGGCGGCGAAGGGCCGGGGCTTGGATGTGAAGCTGGTGAATATGGCGGATTACAAGCCATCGCAGCTGAAGAATGAGACGTTCATCACCATCGTGACGGCCACCTATGGTGAGGGCGATCCGCCCGAGGGGGCGGAGCGGTTTTATGAGTTCGTGCATTCCAAGAAAGCGCCGAAGATGGAGGGCGTGCAAGTGGCGGTACTGGGGTTGGGCGACTCGAGCTATGAGTTTTTCAACAAGACGGCGACTGATTTTGCCTCAGCGTTCGAAGCGCTGGGGGCCAAGGTCGTGACGGATACCGGGCTGTTTGATGTGGATTATGATGACCACACCGGCGCTTGGATTGACGGCGCTTTAGATGTGTTTGAGCCGGAATTGAAGAAAGGCGGGACGCCTGCGAATGTGGTGCAGATGCCGGGGCTTGTGGCAGCGCCCGTGTCGCATTGGACCAAGAAAAACCCGTTCGAGGCGGAGGTGTCGCTGGTTCAGAAGATCACCGGGCGCGACAGCACCAAGGATGTGCGGCATGTGGAGATTTCGCTGGAAGGGTCTGGGCTGACCTATCAGCCGGGCGATTCGCTGGGAGTTTACTTCCATAATGATGCGGAGGCTGTGGATGCGGTGCTTAAGGCGCTGGAGTTGGATGGTGCGGCTCAGGTGAAACTTGGCGATGCCACGCGTAGCTTGCGCGAGGCGCTCATTGGGGACTTGGAGTTGACGCAGTCATACCCGTCTTTTGTTGAGGCGTTTGGCACGGCGACGCGCAATGATGCGCTTTTGAAGCTGGTCGAGGATAAGGCGGCCCTGCGTGAATACATTGAGGCGCGGCAGATTTATGACATCATCCTCGACAACGCCGCTCCAATTGTGCCGCAAGCCTTGGTGGATGCGTTGCGCAAGATGCAGCCGCGGCTGTATTCCATTGCCTCCAGCCAAGCGGAGGTGGAAGACGAGGTGCATCTGACGGTGGGTGTCGTAGAATGGGAGGCCTTTGAGCGCGGGCATCTGGGCGGGGCGTCTGGCCATTTGGGGCGGCGTGCGGGGGAAGGCGACGCTTTGCGTGTGTTTGTCGAGAGCAATGACGGCTTCCGTCTGCCCGCGAACCCTGACACGAAAGTGATCATGGTTGGGCCGGGTACGGGGATTGCGCCGTTCCGGGCGTTCCTGCAGGAGCGGGAAGCGCAGGAGGCAGAGGGCGACAACTGGCTCTTCTTCGGCAACCCGCATTTCACACAGGATTTCCTCTATCAGGTGGAGTTGCAGTCCTATCTGAAGTCAGGTGTTCTGAGCCGTTTGGATGTGGCGTTCAGTCGGGATCAGGCGGAGAAGATCTACGTGCAGGATCGCATCCGTGAACAGGGCGCGGCGCTGTGGCAATGGCTGGAAGACGGCGCGCATTTTTACGTCTGTGGCGATCAGGCACGGATGGCGAAAGATGTGCATGTCGCGCTGATCGACGTGGTGCAGACCCATGGCGGGGTGAGCGAAGAGGCGGCCGAGGCCTATGTGCAAAAGCTGCGCGATGAAAAGCGGTATCAGCGCGACGTGTACTGAGTGGCGCTGGGACCAATGGCGCGACAATAGCGACTCCCCGGAGTATTTTTGGCAAGATGAAGCAGGGGGGCGGGTTATCCGCCCTTCAGTTTGTCCATGAAATTGGCGGCGTGGGTCATGACGACAGACGCGCCGGAAACACCCCAGCCGCCATCAACGGGCAGGACCACGCCAGAGACGTAGTCGCCCGCGTCGGAGCACAGGAAGCCCGCCGCTTTGGCGATGTCATCGGTGGTCCCCATACGCTTCATAGGCACGGATTTGGTAACAGCTTCGCGGATTTGATCAGTGGGGGCGAGGCGGGCCATGCCTTCGGTGCCGTCGATGGGACCCGGCGAGATCGAATTGACGCGGATGCCGTCCGCGCCCCATTCAAGGGCCAGCGATTGTGTGACCATGTCGACGCCGGCCTTAGCCGCGCAGACGGGGGATTGGTGGCTCATGGCGTTGAACGCTTGCGGCGCGGAGATGTTGACGACGCTTGCACCGGGTTTTTTCAGATGCGGGTAGCAGGCGCGCATGACGTGGAAGGTGCCCATCAGGTCAATCTCCACCATCGCTTTGACCGCGTTTGGCGACAGATCCGTGAGGCGGCCCGGGACGTTGCCTGCCGCGCCTGAGATGAGGTGGTCGATGGGCGCGCCGAAGAATTTGGCGGCGTCTTCAAAGCCTGCCTCGACGGCGGCGTAATCACGGACATCGAAGGTGGTGCCGGACGCATCCGCGCCGAGCGCCGAAAGGCCTTCGACGGCCTCATCCACCTTGTCCTGTTTGCGCGAGGCAACAAAGACCCGCGCGCCCCAGCGGGCGAACCCTTGGGCTATCCCCAAGTTGATACCGCTGGTGCCGCCGACGACGAAGACGTTCTGGCCGGAGAAATCAAATGTCATGGTCATGTTCTGCTTCCTTCTTCAGGCCATCAGTTGCATTGCTTCGATGAGCGGTTTGTCTTCGCGCTCCATCACGTCGAGGATGTGGCCATGCAACCGGCATTTATGTTCGCCGAAGATGCCGCGCGCCTTCGAGAACGTGGCGGCGAATTCCATGGCCTTGTCGAACGTTTCACCTGCGTCCGCGCAGGCTTTTTCGATCACGTAGTGCTTTTCAAGCTCTTCTGCCGTCACACGCCGGCCCGTCAATTTCATGTCATTGAAGAGGGGGTAGGGCACGGCGGTTTTCACAAACGCGATCATGCCGGGCATGAAAGGGATGGAGATGTCGACTTCCGGAAAACAGAAATAGCCACGATCGGACCGCATGAAACGGAAATCGCAGGCGCAGGCGAGCATGGCGCCGTTGCCAAAGGCGTGGCCGTTGATGGCCGCGATGACCGGGAAGGGGGCCAGAAGCAGGCGGGAGAAGACATCGTTCATGGCGTACATGAAGGCCTTGATGTCATCATGGCGCGCCTCTTTCAGCGCGGCGTTGAGGAAGTTCAGATCAACGCCCTGGCTCCAGTTTTTTTCATCATTGGAGGTGATGACCATGGATTTGACTGTCTTGTCGCCTTCGGCCCTGTCCAGTGCATCCAGCATGGCGACGGCGAAATCGGGGTTTTGCTTGTTTTCGGCATTGGCCATGGTGACCACGGCGGTTTTACCGATGAGTTCGTAAGTGACCACAGACATGGGGCCTGCCTTGTTCGTTGCTGTTGCGCGTGTGCTAGCACCCGGTTTGCCCCGCCAGCAACCGTTTCGTTGACGTAGAACAGGGTTACGTCACGTCCTGCTACCGCAGCTGCAGATGGATGTGATCATCATGGCGTGCCGCGCGGCACCCCTGAAAGCGGATTTTGGGGTGGGAGACGCCCCAGCGTTGCAGCACATGCGGCTCCACAAAGATTTTGCCCACGCGGGTGTCACCGGCCAAGTGGCGCAGGATGGCGGCATTGCGCGCCGGGTCGGTCGTGTAATCGCGCCACAGAGGCTGCAACAGGTCCAGATCCCATCGCATGCTGGGCCATTCAAAAGCGCATTGCGTGGGGCCTTGTTCAAACGCGAAAAACCCGATGGGGGATCGGGCCTTGCCCGGCAGGTAACCGCTGTCGTCGCGGTAGAAAAACGCAAGATCGACCTTTTCCCCATCGTCATGGGACAGGTGCGGCAACAGGGGAAAGCCGTCGATAAACGGGAAGCTGGCATCAAGAACAAGCGTTTGTGTGCCCGGGAAATCCCTGTCCATCTTGGCGGCCACATCCACCAGCACATCGCGCAAGTCAGGCGTGACATAGGTGCGATTCAGCGCGCAGTAGAACACGCTTTGCACCTGCAGCGGACCGTCCATGGTACAGCTGAGCGCCACGCGGCCAAACTGTGGCGCGATCCATGTCGCAGAAAGCGCCAGTGCCGCGTAGGCCAGCAGGAACACCACCACGCGCCGTCGAAACCACAGTGCGAATAGCCAGGCCAGGCCGCCGATCTGGGTCAGGATGGTCAGCATCAGAACAATGAGGGCCTGGGCCAAGAACCGCAGCATGGGGCGACTATGGCCAGAATGGCGATGACCAGCAAGGCGCGCGCGTTAGCCGAGGGGCAGGGGCACGCCGATGATCTGGTCCAGCTTGTCCTGCGGTGTGGGTTTGGCAAAGAAAAAGCCCTGGCCGAAACTGACATTGTAGGTGGTTACCAGATTGGCCTGATCGTCCTCCTCAATGCCCTCAACACAGACTTTGGCGCCCAGCGTTTTGGCCAGGACGCAGATGATTTTGACCATGGAAAGCTTGCGCCCGTCTGTCTGAATGTCAATGACAAAGGCCTTGTCGATCTTGATCAGGTCAAAGGACAGTTCGTTGAGATATTCAAGCGAGGAATAGCCCGTGCCGAAATCATCAAGCGCGATGTGGACGCCAAGATCGCGGATGCGGGTGATCTTTTCAGCCGCTTGCGCGAAATTGCCGATCATGGAACTTTCGACGATTTCGATCTTGAGGTTTTGGGGTCGGATGCCCGCGCGGTTCAGGCGTTTTTCGAGCGTGTCGACAAAGCCCGGTTCCATCAATTGGTGGGCTTCGAGGTTTACCGACAGAAACATCGCGGAGGCCGGCAGCGGCGCTTTGGCCCAGCGTTCCAGTTGGTCGAGCGCGTGGTCAAGCATCGTGTGGCTGACCGCGTCCATCAGGCCCATATCTTCGGCCACGGGAATAAAACGCCCCGGCGGGACCAAGCCCAGATCGGGATGTTGCATACGCGCCAGCACTTCAAACCCGCTGGCGGTTCTGGTTTTCAGATCGACAATGGGTTGGAAGAAGGGCACGAACCATCCGCGCTCCAGCCCGCGGCGGATTTCCTGGCCCAGATTGGCACGGGCGCGGGCCTCTTCCAGTTGCGCCTCATCCAGGACATTGCGCCGAAGCGGCGTGTCACGGGCGGCGCGGTAAGATGTCCAGGCGTCGCTCAGCACATCGGTGGCAATTTGGCTGGCAGTGTTCACCTGCATGGTCACGCCTACGGCCACCTGCACCCCAACTGCGCGTTTGCTGATTTTGAGGGGGCTGTAAAATGCGGTGTTAAGCGGAGTCAGAACCTCTTGCTGCAGGCGTTGTTCGGTCCATTCGCCGGGCAGGATCGCCGTGTAGAAATCGCCCATCAGATGCCCAAGCGTGGCGGAAAAAGGCAACGCGGCGGCCAGCCTGAGCGCGATGGCCTTGCGCAGCTTGGACAGATCATCAGGAGAGATGTCTTCTTCCATCGAGGCCACGCGCGGCATGCCAATGATCATGGCGCGAAAGGTGTGGCCGCGCCCGATCATGTCGCCCATCTGCGTCATCAGGTTCAGTTCATTGGGCAGACCGCTGCTTTGGTTGAGAGACCGGAACGCGTGCACGTCGGTCTGGGTCCCGGCCATCAGGGTTGGTGTGCCGTTGGTATCACGCTGACACCGGCCGCGGCACCAGACCCAACGATAGGCCCCATCGGCATGGCGGATCCGGTAATCCTGTTTGAGGTAGGGCTTGGACCCTTGCAGATGCGCCCGGATGGCCGCGCGCAGTTTGTCCTGATCATCGGGATGCACCCGGTCGAGCCAATCATCAACGGTGGACAGGGTTTCACTGTCGAGCCCAAGCAGCTGCCGCCAGCGGGAGGAGTAATCCACCTCACCGGTTTGCAGGTTCCAGACCCAGACACCATCGCTGGAACTTTGGACAATCAGATCCAGTTTTTCGGTGCGTTCGCGGATCTTGTCTTCCAGCCCTTCGGCCAAATCCGATAGCGCGCCAAGGTTGCGGCGGACGTTTTCCAGCAGTGAATTGATCAGGACCGTCAGTTTTTGCACCTGCAACGATTCCGTCCCCAAGGCGGGATCCACTGTTACGCGGAAATCGAAATTGTCATCCACCATCGCGCACAGCTGATCGGCGATGGAGGCGACCATGCGATCGGTGTCGCTTTGCGGTTGGGCCATGTCGCGCATCCGCAAGGTGGGGGGCGCAGCAGCCTTGCCCGCCTTTTTCTTGGATTGCGCGGCTTTAGCCATGCGCCACGGCCTTGCTGCTGTCATCCGCCAGTTCGGTGGGGACCCCGGCGATGGCGGTCCAGCGCATGTGAAACACAACGCCGCCTGCGCCGTCTGGCGCATCCGGGTCGGGGTAGATTTTCTGCATGACAACCGTGTCGCCGAATTTTTCTGCGGCGTAGCGCATCAGTGTTTCATAAAGCAGGCTCAGTTGCAGTTCAGATTTGTAGTGCACCTGAATTTCGTGGGGGCCGATATCGACAAGGTGAAACTTGTCATAAACCTGTTGTCGGTCTTCCGCGGCGCGGCATCCCCCAGCCATGATCGAATGGATCTTGATCTGTTTGCGCAGCAAATCCTCGGAACTGGAACACATGCGCAGGAATTCGGGGAACACCTGTTCGACGATGTCGAAAAACTGCGCCGTGAAAAGATCAAATATGGCCTGCGCATCCAGTTGGGTCTGGGTCAATGTGGCCTCCAGCAGGCGGGCGGTTTCTGCGTCGGGATAATGCTGATCCATGCGGTAGACGCGGTCCGCCGGGATGCCCGCCGCAAAGAACACATCCTGCCGCAATTCATCGCCGCCCACTTCGATCAAGCAATCCACAAGAACTTTTTCGATAATACCAATCACACTGTAACCTCACCAACGGCCCGCATGCCCTGATAGTGGGGAAAAATTAAAAAACGCTTTTGAAAAGCCGTGTTGTGCGTGGCACCTGTGCGGCAGAAAACGCCGCCGCCCGTGTCATGCGCTTAGGTCTGCGCCCCCGCATTACAGGTGGTCAGAATGTGGTCTGCCATGGCGTGCAGGGCGATGTCATTCAGCACTGCGCCCAGATGCGTGGCGGCCTTGACGATGCCGGGCACAACGCATGTGTCTGCCGACTGGCTGACCGTATGCGCCCCGGCCTGACGCATCTGCAACAGACCTTGCGCGCCATCGCGCCCCATGCCCGTCAGGATCACGCCCATCCCCCGCGGGCCCAGTGCCGCGCCGGATGAAAAGAGCCGGTCAATTGACGGGCTGTGGCCCGATACCTTCGGGCCGCGCACCAGCGTGCAGTGCAGGGTCGGGGCCTGTTTGACCTCCAGATGGCGGTCGCCACCGGGCGCAAGGTAGACATGCCCCGCCTTGATGGCCATGCCATCTGCGGCCTCCTGCACCCGGGGGGCGCATTTGCGATCCAGCCGTTCGGCGAAGCTTTCCGTGTAGCCCTTGGGCATATGCTGCGTGATCAGGGTCGGAGGGCAGTTTTCGGGAAACGCCGCCAGGATTTGCGACAGCGCCTCCACCCCGCCGATCGAGGCACCGATCACCACGACCTTGCCGTTGGGTTTGAACCCGGGCACAGGGCAGCTGTGTTGGGTTGGCGGCGCTTTGCGGTTTTGCAGGTTGGCATCCGCCGCTGCATGGATCAGGGGGATCAACCCGTCGAAGGGTTTGTGACGCGTGTCCAATGTGGGTTTGCCCACGCACCCGAACGCGCCGCGGGCCAGCGCCTCCACCGTGGCGCGCGCGCCTTTCTGGGTATGGGTGGACACCATGATCACCGGCAAGGGGTGATAGCGCATGATCCGGTCCAGAAACTCTATCCCGTCCATGCCCGGCATTTCCACATCCAGCGTGACGACATCCACAGCCTCGGATGTCAGCAGATCCCGCGCGCTGGGGGCATCCGGAGCCTCACCCACCACATGGATGCGGGGATCCGTTTCAAGGGAGGCGCGGATGATCCGGCGCATGGTGGGGCTATCATCCACCACGAGGGTTTTGATGTGATCACTCATGCGGCGCCTTAGGTGTCTATCCAATCCTTGGGTGCGGCCCCAAGTCTTGTGCCGATCGCACTCACGCCGATGGGTCGCGTGCAGAACCCGGTTTGGATTGGCGTATCTTCTATCCCCGGTCCTTTGCCTCGGCGGCTGGAGAAGATTATCTTGGCCCACGCGCTGTCGGCTATGGGCCGTTCTGCGACACCCTTGGCTTGCAATGAGGGGCTGGGTTTGGGCAAAGACCTCACGGGCGCGTTCCTCGGCCCAAAATGATCTGAAAGGGTTGGTGGCTGTTTGCCGGACCAACCAATAACGGATTGCGCTGTTTGACATGCATGGCACAGACACCGGGTTATTGAAAATTTCGCAAACCCTGTGCGATTCCCTTCAACAAAAAGGTAACGGCCCAGCGGAATGTTCGAACATTTCGAAAGACCCCCGCCGTGGCGCGTTTATGAGCCGTTTCGCGCAACCCTGGCACAATTTTTAAGCGAGAGGCGGAAAGCGAGCCTTTTGTGGCGCGGGTTGAGAGGAAAGTTCATCCGATCCGTGAGGCCGCATCTTGCGAAACGGGGACCGCGGCATATTTTTAGCGCATGCGCACACGGGGAGTTGTGCGACAACAGGAGGACAAAATGAAATTCACTCACAAGATTTCCGCGTTCAAGGCGATTGCCATCTCTGGCGCTCTGGGCTTTGCCGCCAGTGCCGCGATGGCCGATGATCGCGCCGATTGGCCCGACAGCTTCTCTGTCGGTACGGCCAGCCAGGGCGGCACCTATTTCGTCTATGGCGCCGGTTGGGCCAATATGGTCTCTGAGGCGCTGGGCATTCCCGGCGGCACGGAAGTGACCGGTGGCCCGGTGCAGAACGCGGCGCTGGTGCAAACGGGTGATCTGGATATGGGCATGGTCACGATGGGCCCGGCCTTTGACGCGATCAACGGCGAAAGCGCGCTGGCCCCGGGCCTGAAGCATGACCAAATCCGCGCGATGTTCCCGATGTATAAAACAGGCTTTCACGCCGTGACGCTGGCCGGTTCCGGCATCACGAATTTTGAAAGCATTCCGGATGGGGCAGTCGTGGGCGTGGGCCCGGCGGGTGGCACGCCCGGCACATACTGGCCGCGTATCCTGACCGGCATGGGCAAGGATGTGGAGTTTCGCAATGGCGGTGCCTCTGATCTGGCCGGTCAGTTGCAGGATGGTCTGATCGACGTGATGACCTGGGCCGGTGGTTTGCCTTACCCCGCGTTCAGCCAGCTCGATGCGCAGACGGATGTGGTCTATTTCGGCTTCACGCCCGAAGAGCAGGCGGCGGTGATTGACACGCAGCCGGTGTCGACCTTTGAGATCCCGTCGGGCATGTATCCATCGCTCAATGAAGATCAGTTGAGCGTGTCCATGTGGAACTTTGCCATCGGTCACGCTGATCTGCCGGAAAGCTTTGTCTATGAGGTCGTCAAGACCGTGATGGAGAACAATCCGGGCATGATGGAAGTGCACAAGGCCGCGGTGGAAACCTTGCCGGAAAACTTCGACAAGAACACCTTCATCCCGTGGCATCCGGGTGCTGTGCGGTGGTTCGAAGAAAACGGCTTCGACATTCCGGATGAGCTTGAAGGCTGACAAGCCGTCATAGTGCTATAAGGTAGAACCACCTCGCCCCGCTGGCGGGGTGGTTTCAGTATGTTCAGAACGGACACCACCCCATGACTGACATTCGGCACAACGCCCCGGAAGATGCGCCTGAAATCCCGTCCCTGGGGGATGGGGCGACGCCGGAGCTGGACCAGAACCAATGGCTCACGAGGGTGGGGTTTATTTTATGCGCCGTTTATGCGGGGTGGCATCTTTACGTGCTGAATATCGCCCCGTTGGAGACATGGACGTTCCGCATCATGCACATTGCGGGCGCGTTGATCCTTGGATTTGGGATGAGCGCCGCTTTGTGGGTGCGGCCTGCGCCGACGGAGGACGCAGGCAAGGTGCCGGTGATTTTGGGCATCGTGTCACTGATCGCGACGCTGGTGGCATTGGGATCCGTGGGGCTGGCCGTGATCAATCTGGAGCCGGGCGCGCAGGCCCCGCCCGCCTGGACGCTGGCCGCTTTTGGCCCGGCGATTGCAGGGGGCACGGTTCTGGCGATCCTGACAGGCTGGGTTTACCCTGCACGTCAGGGGCAGCTCCCCATCGCAGATATCGCCATCATTGTGGCCGTTCTGGCCGCGACGAGTTTTATCCTCTTTAGCCTTGATACGCTGTCCCTGCGCCTGCGGGCGGGCACGCCTTTTGCCGATGCCAACAATGGTTGGGCGGCGTTCGTGATCATCATCCTGATTGCCGAACTTACGCGGCGGTTGGCGGGGTTGGCGCTGGTGGTGATTGCGGTGGTGTTTATCGGGTATGCTTTCCTTGGGCCGTATATGCCCGGGTTCCTGGAACATCGCGGCTATGACGCGAAACGGTTCTTTACTTACGTGTTCACCGACAATGGCGTGCTGGGGCCGACGACGGCGGTGTCCTCGACCTACATCATCCTCTTCATCATCTTTGCGGCGTTCCTTCAAAGCTCCAAGGTGGGGGATTACTTCGTCAACTTCTCCTTTGCTGCCGCTGGCCGCGCGCGGGGTGGGCCCGCGAAAGTGTCGGTTCTTGCCTCTGGCCTGATGGGCATGATCAATGGCACGTCGGCAGGCAACGTTGTCTCCACCGGGTCGCTGACCATTCCGCTGATGAAGAAGGTGGGGTATCGCCCTCAATCGGCGGGTGCCATTGAGGCCGCGGCCTCCACCGGTGGGCAGATCATGCCCCCGATCATGGGGGCGGGCGCCTTCATCATGGCGGAGATTACGGGCATTCCTTACACCGAACTGGTGGTGGCCGCGCTGATCCCCGCGATCCTTTACTTCGCGTCGATCTATTTCATGGTGGATTTTGAGGCGAGCCGGACGGGCATGCGGGGCATGACGTCTGACGAACTGCCAAAGATGCGCGATCTCATTCGGCAGTTTTATCTTTTTCTGCCCATCGTCATTTTGATCGGTGCGCTGTTCATGGGGTATTCCGTGATCCGTGCGGGGACACTGGCCATTGCCTCGGCGGCGGTCGTCAGTTGGCTCACGCCCTACAAGATGGGACCGCGGGAGGTCTATGAGGCGCTGGGCAATGGCGGGCGCATGGCGTTGCAGATCATCATCGTTTGCGCCTGTGCGGGGCTGATCGTTGGAGTGATTTCGCTCACCGGTGTGGGCGCGCGGTTCTCCAGCCTGCTGTTTGACCTGGCGCAGCAGAGCAAGCTTCTGGCGCTGGTCTTCGCGATGATGATCGCGGTGATTTTGGGCATGGGGATGCCCACGACGGCGGCCTATGCGGTAGCCGCATCCGTGGTGGCACCGGGCCTGATTGAGATTGGGATCCAGCCGCTCATTGCGCATTTTTTCGTGTTCTACTTCGCGGTGGTCTCAGCCATCACCCCGCCCGTGGCGCTTGCCGCCTATGCGGGGGCCGCGATTGCGGGGTCAGAGCCGATGCGCACCTCTGTCACCAGCTTCAAGGTGGGGCTTGCGGCCTTTATCGTGCCGTTCATGTTCTACTACAGCCCCGGATTGCTGATGGAGGCGGAGTGGTATGTGATCGTGCGCAACCTGATCACGGCGCTGGTGGGTGTTGTGATGCTGGCAGGTAGCGTACAGGCCTGGTTCATCGGGCCTGCGGGGCCGGTGACGCGGCTCATTCTGCTGGCCGGGGCGATCTGCATGATTTCGGGCGATTGGAAAACGGACCTGGCGGGCATTGCTATTGGTGGCACGCTGATGGCGGTGGGCTTGCGCAGGGGGAAGGTGGTTGCCTGAAGGGCCCTTTGCCCCGCGCGATCTGGCCTGGCATCCGCCCGCGCTTTACCCTGACTATCGGTCATCGCGGTTGCGCGCGCCGCAGCAGGCGTTGATCGCGATGCCGCAGACGCCGACGGAATGCACGGGGCCTGTGTTTGGTCACGACGCTCTGGGGCCGCTGGATGATGACCTGATCCGGAATTACGCGGTCTCCGGGCAGTCTGCCCAAGGCCCCCGGATCATCGTGCATGGGCGGCTTTTGGATGAAGACGCGCGCCCGGTTCCGGGCAAGTTGATCGAGGTTTGGCAGGCCAATGCAGGCGGGCGGTATCGGCATGTGAATGACGGCTATCTTGCGCCACTCGATGACAATTTCGGCGGCTGCGGGCGGTGCATTTCGGGGGAGGATGGCAGCTATAGCTTTCGCACCATCCTGCCGGGGCCGTACCCGTGGCCCAATGGCGGCAACAATTGGCGGCCTGCACATATCCATTTTTCCGTCTTCGGCGACGGGTTTGCGCAGCGTCTGATCACGCAGATGTATTTTGAAGGGGACCCGCATATCGCGCTCTGCCCCATCGTGCAGTCGATCCCGTCGGAGGACGCCATCGACCGGCTGGTTGCGCGGCTGGACATGGAGGCGACAATCCCGATGGATATCCGCGCCTACCGCTTTGACATCGTGCTGCGCGGGCGGGCGGCGACGGTGTTTGAAAACCAGTTGGAGGGGACGTGATGGCGTTGAAGGAAAGCCCATCGCAGACCGCAGGGCCTTACGTGCACATTGGCTGCCTGCCCCAAACCGCCGGGTTGGAGCCGCGCGGAATGGGCGCGCAGTTGGGTGGTGAGGTGCCGGAGGGCGCGGTGACCCTCGACCTGACGGTTTATGACGGGGCGGGCGAAGTGGTGCGCGATGCGCTGATTGAGATTTGGCAGTGTTCTGACGCCCATCAACACTGGGCGCGTCAGGCCACGGATTTGAACACAGGGCTGGCGCGGTTTGAGACTGTAAAGCCCGTGGCGGAAGCGGGGCAGGCGCCGCATCTTCTGGTCTGGATCGTGGCGCGGGGGATCAATCTGGGCCTGACGACGCGGGTGTATTTTCCGGATGAGGACAATGCGGGTGACCCGGTGCTAGGCTTGGCCGGCAAACGGGCGGAGACGCTGGTGGCGGAGCGGACCAACGCAGGGTATGCCCATGTGATCCACCTGCAAGGCCCCAAGGAGACGGTGTTTTTCGATGTCTGATGTTGCTGGCAAACCCTGTATCCTGTGCTGCGCCATCACCGGGTCGGTGCCGCGCAAGGCCGATAACCCCGCCGTGCCCATCTCCGTCACCGAGCAGATCGAAAGCAGCCATGCGGCGGTAGAGGCGGGGGCGGCGATCATCCATGCCCATGTGCGCAATGATGATGAAACCCCGACCAGCGATCCCGACAGGTTCGCCGCGCTCAAGGAGGGCTTGGAAAAACACTGCCCCGGCGTGATCATCCAGTTTTCCACCGGCGGGCGGTCGGGCGCGGGGGCGGAGCGGGGCGGCATGCTGCCATTGCGGCCGGATATGGCGTCGCTGTCGGTTGGGTCAAACAACTTCCCCACGCGGGTTTATGAAAACCCGCCCGATCTGGTGGCGTGGTTGGCGGACGAAATGATCAAACACGAGGTCACGCCGGAGGTGGAGGCCTTTGACCTTAGCCACATCTTGCAAGCGATCGCGATGCACGAGGCGGGGCGGCTTTATGGCAAGCTTTACGTGCAGTTCGTGATGGGGGTGAAGAATGCCATGCCGGTAGACCGGACGGTGTTTGATTTCTACGTGGCCCAAATGCGTGCCCGTGCGCCCGACGCCGAATGGTGCGCAGCGGGCATTGGTGCGGGGCAGATTATCGTGAATGAATGGGCCATTGCCGCGGGCGGGCATACGCGCGCGGGGCTGGAAGACAATGTGCGGCTGGATCGCGACAGGCTTGCGCCCTCAAACGCCGCGCTCATTGCCCGCGCGGCAGAGCTTTGCACCAAGTATGACCGCCCCGTGGCATCCCTGGCTGAGGCGCGCGACATCCTTGGGCTACGTCCGGCGTGACGGGCCATGCGCAGGGTGCAAACCCGTCAGTCACCCTCAGAAATTTGATCCAGCGCAAATTCTTGGTCCCGCGAACTTGGTAGAACCGGTCTGCCCCTGACGCGGCCAAGACGCGTGTGATGCGGGCAAGATAGGTCCGGCTTCATCACCGATCCCGCCGGGCATATCCCTTGAAAAGATCGGTTTGGAGAGGTCATCATCATGAACCGTATCCAGTCCATTGCCGCTGCCGGGGAAGACGGGCTGTTGTCCGCGGATGTGTCGGCGTTTTTGCCTTTTGCGGATCTCAGCGATGCGCAGCTGGAAGAGCTGATGCGTTTGGCCACGGTCCATCACGTGGACCGCAACAAGACCTTTTTTGACGAAGGAGACGCGGCAGAGAATTTCTATATCCTGCTTGACGGGTATCTGCGGGTGGGGCGCACCACGCAGGACGGGGATCAGGTGGTCATGTTGCATGTCGTACCGGGGCAGATGTTCGGCATCGCCAAGGCCTATGACAGTGAAAGCTATACCATGACGGCGCGCGCGGCGTCAGATGGGCTGGCGCTGTCCTGGCCCTCGGCGCTTTGGGATCAGTTCATGCAAGACTATCCCGGCTTCAAGGAAGCCACGCGCAAAGCACTGGGCAGTCGCATTACCGATATGCAGGACAAGATTGTCAGCCTGGCCACAGCGCAAGTGGAACAGCGCGTCGCGCACACGATTTTGCGCCTGATGAAACAGGCGGGCAAACCCACTGAGGATGGTGTCGAAATCGATTTCCCGCTGACCCGTCAGGATATCTCTGACATGACGGGCACCACGCTGCATTCGGTGTCACGGTGCCTTAGCAAGTGGCAAAAGCGCGGGATCGTGCGCAGCAGGCGCCGCCGTGTGGTGGTGTGCCAACCCCAGGCGCTGCCCGCCTAGATGCGACCAATTGTCAAAGCTGGCCTGAGTTTGCTCAAGAACAAAGAGATCGATTGCCCACGCGGTATGATGCGGGCAACGGGAGACGACCGCTCATGAAGTTAAACGGGTGTCACATGCAACGCGCCATGGTGCGTCAGGGCGCTGGGTCGCGTGCACGGATTGGAAGGTGTGACCATGCCTAGCCCGGTCTTTGCCCCGGCCCCTGGCCGCCATGATCCTGAACCCTGCGCGCATTGTTCCATCAGGCACTCAAGCCTTTGCGGTGCCTTGTCCAGTGATGAGATACGCGATCTAAACGCCATTGCCCGCCGCAAAACGCTGGAGCCCGGTCAGCCCCATGTGATGGAAGGGGACAAATCGCGCGATTTTGCCAACGTCACGTCGGGCGTGGCCAAGCTGGTGCGCGGGGCGGAGGACGGGCGCAGCCAGATCGTGGGCCTGCTTTTCCCATCAGATTTCATCGCTGGGTCCCTGGGCCGCAAGGATCCGGTGGCCGCACCGCAATCCATTGAGGCGGTCACGAAATTGCAGCTTTGCGTCTTCCCGCGCATCCCCTTTGAGGAGATTTTGCACGCGCACCCGTCGCTGGAATTCAAATTGCTGAGCCGGACCCTCGACGAATTGCAGATCGCGCGGGACTGGATGGTTCTTCTGGGCCGCAAGACCGCCGAAGAACGGGTGGCGAGCTTTTTCCTGTATGTATCGCAGAAGATGGAAAACCTGGGCTGTCGCGGGCAGACCAGTTTCGATCTGCCGCTCAGCCGGGCTGAGATTGCCGACTATATCGGCCTGACGCTTGAGACGGTCAGCCGCCAGATCACCCGGTTGAAAAAGGATGGCGTGGTGGAATTCGAAGGATCCAAACACCTTGTTCGTTTTGACCGCCAAGAGCTGGAACGCCGCGCCGGGTTCTAGGATGGCCCGGTCACGGGGTCGAGGCGCATCAGCCGGGTCAGGCTTTCAAGATCATCAGCGCTCAGCGCGCGTTTGGCCAGCGGCAGCAGCACATCCGTTTCCCACATTGCATTGCGCCGGAGCGCGCAGAAAAAACAGCGCAGGGCGTAACCCAACGCCTCCGGGCTGATGGGGCGGGCGCGGTCGCTGACGGCATCGGTCATCAGCGCGGTGAGTTCTGTCAGCTTGCTGGCCTCTTCCTCGAAATCGGCATTCAGACGGGTCAGCATGTGTTCGCAATCGGGTTGTCCGCGCAAGCGTGTTGACAGCACGGGCAGCAGCACATCCAGAAGCAGGGTGTAGTGAACGCGCACGACGTCGTCGCACATGCGCCGCGCCTCCTTCCAGACCGGGGCGGGGCGGCGTGGCAGGTCGTCTGCCATCGCCTCCAGCAAATCACAGATGTCCGACACGCGCAGGGCATGATCGGCCATGTCCTGCAATGGGGAGGGGGCTGTTTGGTCACTGGGGGCGGGTTGATCCCACATGATCATGTTGTCCTCTGGAACGGTCGGATTGCCGTGTTGGGTTTGGGGCCTTTGATGCAGTGTGCCGCACGGCCCGCCAGATTGCCTTGATTCAGATCAAGGGCGGCCGGGATGCGGGGGGATGGGCGAGTGTCAGTCATCATCCAACAGCACGCGCGCCGCGTCGCCTTCCATATCTTCGTACTGGCTCGACCGGATGGTCCAGATGAAAGCCGCAAGCGCGCCCAGACCAAGGATGAGCGAGCAGGGCACCAGAACCACAAGAATATTCATGACCGGAACCCCCGAATAGCGTTGAGAACCACTGTGATCGAACTGGTCGACATGGCGATTGCCGCCGCCAGGGGCGTGGCAAAGCCCAGCACCGCGATGGGCACGGCGATGGAGTTGTACCCCGCCGCAATGCCGAAATTCTG
>JBCBAT010000033.1:0-40490 GCA_038532355.1 Pseudomonadota bacterium
CACGATCCATCTGGTGGCCGGCCCCATCCACTATGATTTTCTTCTGCCTTTGACAGATGAAGCCCGCGATGCCCTCGCCCCCCTGTCCGTCACCGGGATTGCAATTGACGACAGCACGCAGGCTTGGGCGCTGATTGGTTGGGGCGCGCGAGAGTTCTATACCACCACGGGCGGTTACGGGGATGTCAGCCTCGGCGCGATCTGGCGCAGCTTTAGTGGTGATGCTTCTGTCCTGCGGGTCGAGACATTTGGCCCCATCGCGCGGCCAGATCAATTTCCTGCCCTGACGCTCAGCCGGGCGCAATATGCCCAATTGTTAGCAGCCATCCGCAACAGTTTTCAAACTGACGCGGCGGGCGCGTTTCAACCTGTTCCTGTGCCGGGCTTCACGGCCACAGACCGCTTCTTTGAGGCGCATGGCCGGTTCGACGTGATCCGCACCTGCAACATCTGGATTTCGCGGATGCTGCGCCAGGCGGGCGTGTCCTTTGGGGCGTGGACGCCGACACCCTTTGCGGTGACCCTGTCACTGAAATGGCATAGCTGACGCGTGGTGCGGATTGTCGTTTCAGTTTCGCGCCAAACCCGGGTAACCTGCGAAAAAGTGAGCAGTGGTATCAGATGGGCAATCAACCGCTAAAGGGCGTGGCACGGCTTGTGGCCGCGTATCGCAATTCAAAGGCCGGGTTCAAAGATGCGTGGCGCGATGAAGAGGCGTTTCGCTTTGAGGTTTTTGCCTTTCTGCTGTCCATTCCCGGCGCGTGGTTTCTGGCCGGGTCGGCCTTTCACTGGGCGCTGCTGGTGGGATCCGTTCTGTTTGTCGTGATCGTTGAGGTGTTGAATTCCGCCATTGAAAACGTGGTGGATCGCATCGGGCCGGAACGGCATGAAAATGCGCGCAAGGCCAAGGATATGGGGTCGCTTGCGGTGTTGCTGGCCTGTGGTTTGGCGGGCATCGTGTGGTTGGCGGCGATCTGGCAGGCGGTGTTCGGCGGCTGACCGGGCCTTCGCCCCAAGTATCGGACAAGTTCGGAATTGACGTGCGGCGGCTGCTGTCCAATAATGAACACATGTTCAATAAATGTGGCCATGCAATCGGGAGAAGGCGTTGAACACCTTGCTACCCGGCCCAGGCAAGCGCCTCTTCAAGGCGGTCATCGCCCCAGAACAGCTCATCGCCCACGCGGAAGGACGGTGCGCCGAACATGCCCGCGCGGCCAGCCTCTTCTGTTGCAAGGCGCAGGGCGTGTTTGTTTTCGTCGGTTTGCGCATGGTCCAGCAAATCCGCGGGCAGCTTGGCCGCACCGATGCAAGCCGCGATCACATCCCGGTCAGAGATGTCCTGCTGCGCGCCGAACTGCGCCAGATAGACGTTTTGACAAAAGGCCACCTTGGCCGCCCCATCGGGCGCTGCCAACGCCACGCGCGCCGCCAGCAAAGAATTTTGCGGAAACGGATCGGGGCGGTGAAATTCAAGCCCCATTGCGCCAGCCTGGCGTTCCATATCCCGCCACATGTAAAGGCCCTTGGCCGCATAGATATTGAAGGGGGAGGTATCCCACCCCTGCGCGGCAAAGATCGGCCCCAAAAGGAACGGACGCCAAATGACACTCACACCCGCCGCCTGCGCCAGCGCGGGCAGGCGCATCGCGCTGAGATAGGAATAGGTGGAGGCAAATTCGAACCAGAATTCCACGGTCTTGTTGGCCATATCCGCCATCCTTCAATTTGCGGGCCGCGCCGCGCCCTGCGGGTTTCACGAGGAATGTGTTGACGTAGCGATCAAATCAAGCACCCTGTACCAACAATGAATCGTCGCATCAAACAGGGATGCATCAAGACGACGGCCCGCCAAACGCGGGCAAACGGGAGGAAAAAAAGTGGCAAACTCGTCACCTGACGGGGATGGGCTCGCGTCCATTCCGGCGCTTTTGCAGCGGAACGCGCGCATTTTCGCAGACCGCCCTGCCTATAGGGAAAAAGAATTCGGGATCTGGCAAAGCTGGACCTGGGCGGATTGCGCCGCGGAAGTGGAAGCGCTGGCGCTGGGTCTTTTGACGCTGGGCATCAAGGAAGGTGATTTCATCTCCATCGCCGGGCGCAACCGGCCGTATTTCTATTGGTCCATGGTCGCCGCCCAATCCGTGGGCGCGATCCCGGTGCCCGTCTATCAGGATGCCGCGGCTGATGAGATGGCTTACGTGCTGGATCACTGCGGCGCGCGGTTTGCCATCGTGGAGGATCAGGAACAGGTCGACAAGATCATCGACATTCAGGATGGCCTGACGAATTTCGAGCAGATGATCTACATTGATCCGCGTGGCTTGCGGAAATACGATCACTCCAAGCTGCACCAGTTTTCGCGATTGCAGGAAGCGGGGCGCGCGGCGAAGTCTGAGTTGATGGGGGAGCTGGAAGCGCGGCGTGGAAAGCTCGATTATGCCAGCACCTGCGTGATGCTCTATACCTCTGGCACGACAGGCAAGCCCAAGGGCGTGGTGCTTTCCAATCGCAACATTATAGAGGCGTCCAAGTCCTCGGCAGAGTTCGACAAGCTGCGCAAAGAGGACGAAGTGCTGGCCTATCTGCCCATGGCCTGGGTCGGTGATTTCATCTTCTCTATCGGGCAGGCCTATTGGTGCGGGTTCTGCGTGAATTGCCCCGAAAGTGCGGACACGATGCACACCGACCTGCGAGAGATCGGGCCGACTTACTACTTCGCCCCGCCGCGGGTGTTTGAAATGCAGCTGACCAACGTGATGATCCGGATGGAGGATGCGGGCCGTTTCAAGCAATGGCTCTTCCATCATTTCATGGATCACGCGCGGAAGGTTGGGTCGAAGATCCTTGATGGACATTCGGTTAGCGCCTGGGATCGGTTGAAGTACAAGATCGGCAACCTGTGTGTTTACGGGCCGCTGAAGGACACGATGGGCTTTGGCCGCGTGCGCGTGGGCTATACGGCGGGGGAGGCGATCGGGCCGGAGATTTTTGAATTCTATCGCTCGCTTGGGATCAACCTGAAACAGCTTTATGGCCAGACGGAGGCGAGCGTTTTCATCACGCTGCAGCCTGACGGCGAGGTCAGGAATGACACCGTGGGTGTCGCCGCGCCGGGGGTGGAGATCAAGATCGCCGACAGTGGTGAGGTGTTCTATCGCTCAGAAGGTGTGTTCGAGGAATACTACAAGAACCCCGACAGCACGGCGTCGACCAAGGACGCGGAAGGTTGGGTTGCCACGGGCGATGCGGGTTTCTTTGAAGGCGACAGCGGGCATTTGCGGATCATCGACCGCGCCAAGGACGTGGGCAAAATGGCCGATGGCCAGATGTTTGCGCCCAAATATGTTGAAAACAAACTGAAATTCTACCCCAACATTCTGGAGGCCGTGGTGTTCGGCAACCAGCGAGAGATGTGCACGGCCTTCATCAATATTGACCTCACCGCCGTGGGCAACTGGGCGGAGCGGAACAATATCGGCTACGCGTCCTATCAGGAACTGGCCGGCAACCCGCAGGTGCTGGAGACGATCAAGGGCCATGTGGAAGAGGTGAACCGGTCGCTGGCCGAAGATCCGATGCTGGCCCATTGCCAGGTGCATCGGTTCCTTGTGCTGCACAAGGAACTGGATGCTGACGATGGGGAAATGACCCGGACGCGGAAGGTGCGGCGTGGGGTGATTGGTGAAAAGTTCGAGGACCTTCTGGGTGCGCTTTACGACGGGTCGGAGGAAATTTCGACCAAGACCGAGGTGACCTATGAGGATGGGCGGAAGGGCTACATTTCTGCGACGCTGAAGATTGTGGAGGCGGAGGTGGTTTCCGCTGCCCCGCAGAAGGTGGCTGCGGAATGAAGCACGCCCTTGCCATCATAGGGATTTCCGTAGGTTTGGCCTTGCCGGCCATGGCTGCGACCGGTGATTGGCAGGACTTGCAGGATCGCTGCGAGGTGGCGGTGCTGAATGGTGAAAAGCTGAACGTGGCCGGGCTGGATGATCGGCTGCCGGACATCCTGTTTGACGTTGTGGAAAGCGATCTGCTGGGGCCTCGGGTAGAGGTTGAATTTTCAGCCCTAGGTGGGCGGACGGTGCCGACGGGGGTGTGGGGCACCGAAGATGGCGCGTTTGAGCTTTGGTTGATTGAATACCCCACGCGGGCCGGGTTTCGGGCGATCTGTGAAGTGCGACAGGCGCGGGGCGTGACGATTGGTGAAGAGGCCATGGCACAGCTTTCGGACAGTTTTGACCAAGTGGATGCCGAAAAGATTAACGTGCAGCGCGACGGGCTGACGGCGTACCGCCTGTCAGAGGAAAATGCGCGTGGGTGCGTGGTGGTGACCAGCCTGTCGACCCATTCGAGGGTTCGATCTTCGGTGAGTGAAGCGGCGGATGCGCCTGAATGTGGTGGGCCGTCGCTGGCCAGTGGGGTCATCACGCCGCATGGGATTTTGCCGGGTGGAGACGGTGAAGATGGTGGGTGACGTGCGCCTGTCGGCGACACCCCACCCACCATCCCAAGGGCGGCGGGACGAGATGGAAAAGAGAGGGATATCAGATGCTTGATGCATCCGAAGGCTACACCACGGAGGACGGTCGCAAGATCGGTGGGGTGGTGATGGAGATGAAGAACATTACCCTGCGATTTGGCGGGGTTGTGGCCATTAAGGACATCTCTTTCGACATCCGCGAAGGAGAGATCCGGGCGATCATTGGGCCGAATGGCGCTGGGAAATCGTCGATGCTGAATGTCATCTCCGGGTTTTACAATCCGCAGGAGGGAGAGGTTTGGTATCAGGGCCAACTCCGCCCGCCGATGAAGCCCTATCAGGTGGCGCGGCAGGGGATTGCCAGGACGTTTCAGAACATCGCGCTGTTTGAGGGGATGACGGTGCTCGATAACGTCATGACGGGGCGTATTCGGCAAATGAACGCGGGGCTTTTTGCGCAGGCGATCTGGAAAGGGAAAGCCGAGCAGGAAGAGGTTGAAAACCGTGAATTTGTTGAGAAAATCATCGATTTTCTTGAGATTCAGAGCATCCGCAAGACGCCTGTGGGGCGGCTGCCGTATGGGTTGAAGAAGCGGGTGGAATTGGCGCGCGCCTTGGCGGCTGAGCCGTCCATTCTGCTGCTGGATGAACCCATGGCGGGGATGAATGTGGAAGAGAAGGAAGACATGTCCCGCTTCGTGCTGGATGTGAATGATGAGTTTGGCACGACCATTGTTCTGATTGAGCACGATATGGGCGTGGTCATGGATCTCAGCGACCGGGTGGTTGTGATGGATTACGGCCAAAAGATTGGCGACGGCACGCCCGATGAGGTGCGCGGCAATCAGGCCGTCATCGATGCCTATCTGGGGGTGTCGCATGACTGAGAAACCCGCATCGGTATCACGTCGGTATTACGTCGGTATTGCGTCGGTGCTGTGTGCCGCGATGCTGGTGACCGGCCCGGCGGCGGCTGAGGGGTGGACGACATTTGTGAAGCGTTGCGTCACGCCGATGGAAGCGGGCGGAGTTCCGGCGATTGTTGGGCTGAATTTGCTCGACGGGGATCCGGTGGGGCAGGCCTTTGATCTGCCGGGCACGGATGAGATGGCGGTGCGGCCTGCTTTCGGGACATTCGGCATTCAGTGTTTGGTGATGACCAAGGGGGTCGCGGCGGCACAAGGTGGCTTTGCTGCGTGGATTGAGACCGTGAAAGCCGATGGCAGCTATGCCGCAGATGCGGAGATCGAGGGCCGTTGGCTGAGTGGGCAGGCGACCGCAAAGCCGCTCGCCATGGATGTATGGCAGGAGGGGGATGTGATGATGCTTCAACTGTCATTTTTGGAGACGGGTTCGTGAGGATGGGAACGATCACTGCGCGAATGGAGAGGGAGACGCGACATGCCTGAGCAGTTCATCTGGGGGATGGAAGTTGTTGTGAACGGGCTGATGGCCGGAGTGCTTTACGCGCTGGTGGCGTTGGGGTTCGTTCTGATCTTCAAAGCGTCGGGGATTTTCAATTACGCGCAGGGGGTGATGGCTCTTTTTGCGGCGATGACGCTGGTGGGGATCATGGAGGGCCGCGTGCCCTTTGCGCATCTGATCAATGCGGTCTTTGGCACGAAGGTGCACCATTTTGGGTGGACGGTGCCGGCGCTGGCGGGGATCATTGTGACGGTGTTGGTGATGATCGCGCTGGCCTGGGCGGTGAATTATTTCATCTTCCGGCATTTGGTGAACCAGGAGCCGATTTTGCTGTTCATGGCCACGATTGGGCTTGCCTATTTCATGGAAGGCTTTGGCGATCTGATGTGGGGGGCGGATATCAAGAACCTTGATGTGGGTCTGCCGCAGGGGATCAACGATACGATAGATGAGGTGACCTACAACATCTTCGATTACGGGTTTTTCATCGACAATCTGGATATCGTGGCGACCTTTGTGGCGATTGCGCTGGTGGCATCGTTGGTCATCTTTTCGCAATACACCAAGCAGGGGCGCGCGATGCGGGCGGTGGCGGATGACCATCAGGCGGCGCTGTCGGTTGGGATTTCGCTCAACTTCATTTGGGTGATGGTGTGGTCGCTGGCAGGCTTCGTGGCCTTGGTGGCCGGGATCATGTGGGGGACCAAGTCGGGCGTGCAGTTTTCACTGTCGCTGATTGCGCTGAAGGCGTTGCCGGTGCTGATGCTAGGGGGGTTCACGTCGATCCCGGGGGCGATCATTGGCGGGCTGATCATTGGCGTCGGCGAGAAGCTGTTTGAGTTTGCGATTGGGCCGATGGTTGGTGGCGCGACGGAGAACTGGTTTGCCTATGTGCTGGCGCTGATTGTGTTGGTGTTCAGGCCACAGGGACTGTTCGGGGAGAAGATCATTGAGAGGGTTTAGCGCAGAACAGCGGCTTCGGCAGGCCGTGGTATGGCGATCCGGTCTCGTTCTGGAGCGCTTTATGGTGACGTACCGCCGCGCTACTCAGCAATGCGCTGTGGTCAGGATTTCGCCATGCCGTGGGGACGGCCTGACGAAGGCGCGGCGGGCTGGCGCCCTTGTTTCCGCGCCAGGAGTGCTTGGGGGGACACATCATGCTTTATCGTGAATCCGGGGATTTCTCGACGACCTATCAGCAGGATGGGCAGACCTTTCCGATCAAGTTTGACCGGTATCGGTATTACGCGCTGATGGCGGTGGCGTTTTTGGCGGTGCCGTTTTTGGTGAATGATTACTGGGTCAATGCGATCTTCCTGCCGTTTCTGATTTATTCAATTGCCGCGATCGGGCTGAATATTCTGACGGGATATTGCGGGCAGGTGTCCTTGGGCACAGGCGGGTTCATGGCTGTGGGCGCCTATGCCTGTTACAAGCTGATGACGGGTTTTCCTGAGATCAATATCTTCTTCCACATCATCCTGTCCGGGGGGATCACGGCCGCCGTTTGTGTGCTGTTTGGCCTGCCGTCTTTGCGGATCAAAGGGTTTTACCTGGCGGTGGCGACGCTGGCGGCGCAGTTCTTTCTTGTGTGGCTCTTCAACAAGGTGAGTTGGTTTTACAACTACTCGGCATCCGGCCAGATCAACGCGCCGGAGCGGACGATTTTTGGCTACGCGATCACCGGGCCGGAGGTGATGCCCTGGGTGGCGTATCTGTTCTGTCTGGCCTTCACGGCGGCCAGTGCGATCATTGCGCGGAACCTGACGCGGGGGAGCGCGGGGCGCAAGTGGATGGCCATTCGGGATATGGACATTGCCGCAGAGATCATCGGGGTGAACCCGTTGCGCGCAAAGCTGAGTGCCTTTGCGGTGTCCGGGTTCTTTGTGGGCATTTCGGGCGCGCTGTTTTTTGCCGTTTACCTCGGCGCGGTAGAGGTGGGTGAGGTGTTCGGGATTGTGAAATCCTTCCTCGTGCTTTTCATGATCATCATTGGCGGGTTGGGGTCGATCTTTGGTTCCTTCGCGGGGGCTGCGTTCCTCGTGCTGTTGCCGGTGATGTTGAAGCTGGCGCTGGCGGATAATGTGGAGGTCAGCACGGCCTCGGACGTGGCCTCGTGGATCTTCTTCTACATCATGGCGGCGTCCTTCGTGTTGCTGGTGGTGTCGCTTGTTCGACAGATCATGGGGAAGGGCAGTGGCCTTGCCATGCTTTGGGGGGGCGTGGCCATTGTGTGTTTCTTCGCCTCTGCGCTGCTCGGTGGCGGCTTGGGTTGGCCTACGGATATCGTGGCGCACTTACAGTTGATGATCATCGGGCTTCTGATCGTGATATTCCTGATCGCGGAGCCCCACGGCCTGGCGCAACTTTGGCGCGTGGCGAAGGAGAAATTGAGACTTTGGCCGTTCCCGCATTGAGCGACCATGAAGACTGGTGGGGCAAACCCCGCTTTAGATACATCGGAAAAAAACCAAAGGGAGGAATGAACCGATGAAGACCAAACTACTGGCCGCAGCTGCGGCAACCATGATGGTGGCAGGGCCGGCGCTCGCTGATCTTGTCATCGTTGATACTTCTTATCGGACCGGTCCTTATGCGGCGAACGGGATCCCGTTCTCGGATGGCTATCAGGACTATTTCAGCCTGCTCAATGAACGCGATGGCGGCATTGGTGGGGAGCCTGTGCGGCTCGTGGAATGTGAGACGGGCTACAACACCGAAAAGGGTGTGGAATGCTATGAGGCCACGAAGGGCGAAGGTGCGTTGGTGTACCAGCCGCTGTCTACCGGCATCACGTACCAGCTGATCCCCAAGGCGACGGCGGATGGTATCCCGCTTCACACCATGGGCTACGGTCGGACATCGGCCAAGAATGGGGAAGTGTTCAAATACGTGTTCAACTACCCGGCCAATTATTGGGATGGGGCGAGCCTGGCCGTGAGCCATATTGCCGATCAGGGTGACATCGCGGGCAAGACGATCGCGCTTGTCTATCACAACTCCGCCTACGGCAAGGAGCCTATTCGGACGCTGGAGAAGCTGTCGGAAAAGCACGGTTTCAATCTGACGCTGCTCGCGGTGGACCACCCCGGGCAGGAGCAGAAATCCCAGTGGCTGCAGATCCGCCGTGAAAAGCCTGACTACGTGCTGATGTGGGGCTGGGGCGTGATGAACCAGGTGGCCATTCAGGAAGCCGTGAACATCCGCTTCCCGATGGAAAACTTCATCGGCATCTGGTGGTCCGGGTCTGAGAATGACGTGAAAGCGGCGGGCGCGGATGCCAATGGCTACAAGGCGTTGACCTTCCACAATCTGGGCAGCGATTACCCGATCTATGACGATATCCAGCAGTACCTGGTGGATACCGGCAAGACCGCGGGTGCGGGCGATCAGATCGGTACGGTGCTTTACAACCGCGGTATGTATGCGGCGATGTTGGCAGCCGAAGCCATCAAGACGGCGCAGGGCATCCACGGGGTGAGCGATATCACATCCCAGCAGATGCGCGACGGTATGGAAGCGCTGGAGATCACCGAAGCGAAGATGGCGGGTCTTGGCCTGCCGAATTTCGGGCCGGAGTTCAAAGTCAGCTGCCAGAACCACGGCGGGAACGGCTTTGGGGCCGTGTCGCAGTGGAATGCTGAGGCCGGTTCTTTTGAGCTGATCACCGAGTACTACCAGTCTGACCAGGATGTGATTGCACCGCTGGTGGCTGAAGATTCTGCCGCGTTCGCAGCGGAAAGCGGGATCACGCCGGGTTGCTGATCTAAGAGACCTTTTCCGGCCGCAGCGCGTGATGCTGCGGCCGGGTTTTTGAGTATTTATGGCCCAAAAGAAGCTGGGGATAACGCCTATGTTGGATGCAGCCAAGACAGATGAGACGCTGCTTGAGGTCAACAATATCGAGGTGATCTACAATCACGTGATCCTCGTGCTGAAGGGTGTTTCCCTGAATGTTCCTAAGGGCGGGATCACCGCGCTTTTGGGAGGCAATGGCGCGGGCAAGACGACCACGCTGAAATCCATCTCGAACCTGCTGAAATCGGAGCGGGGGGAGGTGACCAAAGGCTCTATCAAGTATCGGGGGGAACGGGTGCAGGATTTGCTGCCCTCGGACCTGGTGAAGATGGGGGTCATTCAGGTGATGGAAGGGCGGCATTGCTTTGAGCATTTGACCGTTGAGGAGAATTTGCTGACGGGCGCCTATACGCGCGGGTCGGGCAAGGGGGATATCGATGCGGATTTGGAGATGGTGTATGCCTACTTTCCGCGTCTGAAGGAGCGGCGGAAATCTCAGGCCGGGTATACGTCTGGCGGGGAGCAGCAGATGTGTGCCATCGGGCGCGCGTTGATGTCGAAGCCTGAAACCATTTTGTTGGATGAGCCGTCGATGGGCCTCGCGCCGCAGCTGGTGGAAGAGATTTTCAACATTGTGAAATCGCTCAATGAGAATGAGGGCGCGACGTTTTTGCTGGCGGAGCAGAACACCAATGTGGCGCTGCGCTTTGCCCACTACGGGTACATCCTGGAGAATGGGCGCGTGGTGATGGATGGACCCGCGAAGGACCTGCGTGAGAACCCGGATGTGAAGGAATTCTACCTCGGCATGTCGGAAGAGGGGCGCAAATCCTTCCGGGATGTGCGCAGCTATCGCCGCCGGAAGCGGTGGTTGAGCTGAGGGGTTTCGGCATGGCGATCAATTTCGATGATTTGGAGACGCGCACGGCTGAGGCGCGGGAGGCCGATCTGGCGCGTGCCTTGCCGGAGCAGATTGCCCGCGCGCAGGGGCTTGCGGGGTATGGCGGGCGGCTGGATAGGGTCGAGGCAGGGGATGTGTCGGATCGCAGCGCACTGGCGCGGTTGCCGGTGTTGCGCAAGTCGGATCTGGGCGCGGCGCAAGCAGATGACGGCCCGTTTGGTGGGTTGACGACACAAGCGGCGTCCGGCTTTGCCCATGTGTTCCAAAGCCCCGGGCCGATTTATGAACCCGGCGGGGACGGCCATGATTGGTGGCGCATGGGGCGGTTTTTGCACGCTTGCGGGATCGGGACCGGCGACATTGTGCAGAATTGCTTTGGCTATCACCTGACGCCTGCCGGGATGATCTTTGAGAACGGCGCACGGGCTGTCGGGGCGGCGGTGTTGCCCGCCGGGACGGGCCAGACGGAGCTGCAGGCGCGGGCGGCGGCGGATATTGGGGTGACGGCCTATGCCGGGACGCCGGATTATCTGAAGGTGATTTTGGATAAGGCCGATGAGACGGGGTTGAGCCTCGGTATCACCAAGGCGGCTGTGTCGGGTGGTGCGCTGTTCCCATCGCTTCGGCAGGAATATGCGGATCGTGGGATCGCGTGCCTGCAATGCTATGCCACCGCCGATCTGGGCAACATCGCCTATGAAAGCGAGGCGATGGAGGGGATGATCGTCGATGAAGGTGTCATCGTGGAAATCGTCACGCCGGGCACGGGCGATCCGGTCGCACCTGGGCAGGTGGGGGAGGTCTTGGTGACCACGCTCAATCCCGATTACCCGCTGGTGCGCTTTGCGACTGGAGATATGAGCGCTGTGCTGGAGGGGGAAAGCCCCTGTGGCCGGACCAATTTGCGCATCAAGGGCTGGATGGGGCGCGCGGATCAGACGACGAAGATCAAGGGCATGTTCGTGCGACCCGAGCAGGTGGCGGATCTGGTGGGTCGACATGATGACGTGGTGCGCGCCCGGGTGGTGGCAAGCCGCGAGGGCGAGATGGATGTGATGCGGGTGCAAATTGAAGGGACGGGCGCGGCGGAGGAGTATGCCAGTTCGGTTGCGGATGTGCTGAAGCTGAAAGGGGAGGTGGAGGTGGTCGCACCTGGCAGCCTGCCCAATGATGGTTTGGTGATTGAGGATCAGCGGGAGTACTGATCTCCGAACCGGGCCAATTTTTTTTGTCAAAAAATTGCCACCAGCGTTGGCGAAAATTTTTTGAAAAATTTTGTGCGCTGAGGGGCATCCTGGCGCTGGTGTGTAAGCTATGAGGGGCGCTGCCCCACGGCGAAACCACGCGTTTCGCCGCCCCCGGAGTATTTTTGGCAAGATGAAGCGGGGGACGTGCGGGAAAGTCAGGCGCGCTGAAATCGATTGGCGTTGTAGGGGGTGAGGTCCATGTTTGGAGATATGCCGCTCATCAAATCGGCGATGAGGCGGCCGGTTTTGGGCCCTGCGGTGAGGCCGATATGCTGGTGGCCGAAGGCGGCATAGGCGCCGGTGGAGCCAATCTCTCCGATAAGCGGCAGGCTATCGGGGGTGGAGGGGCGGAAGCCGAGCCATTCTTCAGCGTCATCATATTTCAGGTCGGGGAAGGATTTGGCGACATGATCGCCGATAAGGCGCAGGGCAGCGCGGTTGGGGGTGGTGTTTGTGCCGCCCAGCTCCACTGTTCCGGCGCAGCGCAGGCCGGATGACATGGGCGTGACGCCGAATTTGCCGCTGACGATCATCATCGGATTGCGGGGCGTCTGCGAGGGGTTCTTGAGGTGCAGGTGGTGGCCGCGTTCGGCGATCAGTTCCACGTGAAGCCCGAGTTTCTTCATTAGCGGTTTGGACCAGATGCCCGCGGCCAGCACCACGCGGTCGCAGGGCAGCGAGCCGGCGTTGGTGAGCACGGAGGTGACTTGGCCACCTTCGAGGGTGATGTCTTGCGCCTCAGTTTGGATGTACCGGCCGCCTTCCTCCTCCAACACGCGGGCGAGGTCGGTCATGTAAGCACCGGGGTTGAGGATGTGGCCGAAATCCTTCAACTGCGCCAGAAGTGTGCAATGGGGGGCGAGCATGGGTTCTTCTTCCTGCACGGCGGGGCCTTCGATGATGTCGGGTATCAGGCCGTGATCGCGCCGGGTGGACCAGGACAGCGCGTCGTCTTCATAGTCCGCGCGGGTGGTGTAGACGAAGGAAAAGGCGCTTTCTGCGATCCAGTGTTCGGCGCGGGTGCCACGCGTCAAGGCGCGATGTTGATCAAGGCTGTCATTGGTGATTTGCACGATCCCGCCCACCATGTGGGGCAAGCGCGCGGCATTGGCGTTGCGCATGAACTGCCACAGCCAAGGCGTGATCCGGGGCAGGGCGGACCATTGCACGAAGAGCGGTGATTTGGGGTTCAGCAGATACTTCAGCGCTGTCTTCGGCAGGTCAGGCGTGTTCACCGGGGTCATGGACCACCCCGCCAAAAGCCCTGCGTTGCCATAGGATGCCCCCGCGCCGGGATGATCGCGGTCGATCAGCGTCACGTCATGGCCCGCGCGACGCAGCCAGATGGCCGAGGACAGCCCGCAGATGCCCGCGCCGATGACAATGATCTTGAGCGGCGTGGTCATCAGCCCGGGCGCATCACGGGCGGTTGTACTTGATAAACGGGGTCAGCACGCCGATCCGGTCGTAAAGCTGGCGGGCGGTGGTGTTGAAATCCTGCGTCATCCAGTAAACGGAGGGCGCGCCCGCGGCATCAGCGGCGTCATACACGGCTTCAATCAGTTTGCGACCCACGCCTGTGCCCCGTGTTTCAGGCGCGGCGAAGAGATCTTGCAGGTAACACACCTGATCCTGTTTCCAGTTATGGGCGTGGAAAATGTAATGCACGAGGCCCACCGGCACGCCGCCCTGCACCGCCAACAGCCCGCATTGATCGGTTTTGTCCGGGTCGCACAGCCGGTCGAACGTGGTGTCATAGACCTCATCCGGCAGTTCGGTTTCGTAGAACGCCAGATAGCCCTGCCAAAGCTTGGCCCAGGCGGGTTTGTCAGCCGGGGTGATGGGGCGGATGCTGATCATGTCTGTCATGGGGGCGTCCTTTTTGCACAGGGCAAGCTTGTCATAAATCCCGGGGGTTTGTCAGGCGCTCAAGCTGTTTTTTGCCAAGAAATTTGACGCGGGATTTGCGTCTTGGGTCAGGATACCCCATGTATCCCCAAAGAAATGCAGGAGGCTGTTCCAATGCGCATGATCCAAACCCTACCCGCTGTTGCGCTGTCGTTGCTGATGCTGGGCGTGCCTGTGCAGGCGCAGGAGGTTCCCACCGACCTGCCCGATATCAAGGCCGAGGATGTGACCGTGGGCCAGGTGGTCAGTTTCGTGAATGCCATGATCGCGGCAGAACGCGTGCGGCAGGAATACATCGCCAAGATTGAGCAGGCCGAGACCGAAGACGAGATCCAGGCGCTGGTGGCCGAGGCCGATCAGCGCGGCATGGCCGAGGTTGAGCGTGTTCGGGGCATTAGCCCGGCAGAATACATGGCCATTTCCCTTGCGGCGCGCGAAAGTGAAGAACTGACCGAACGGATCACCCGGCGGTTGGAGCAGATGAAGCAAGCCCAAGCGCCCAGGGTGACAGAAGGCCGTGCAAAGCGCCCCGAAGACGTGGAGGTGACGGAGTAATTACTCCGCCGCCATCGCCTCCGGATCGGCGAGCGTGACGATATCCATCATGATTGTATTCAGCTCAAAATCCTTGGGCGTGTAGACGCGCGCGACACCCATTTGCAGCAGGCGCTGGGCATCGTCATCCGGGATGATGCCGCCGACGATGACAGGGATGTCGCCCAGGCCCTCTTTGCGCATGCGGGCCATCAGGTCTTCGACCAAGGGCAGGTGAGAGCCGGACAAGATCGACAGGCCCACGACGTGGGGTTTGTCTTCCAAAGCAGCGGTCACGATTTCCTCGGGTGTCAGGCGGATGCCTTCGTAGGATATGGACATCCCGCAATCACGGGCGCGGAAGGCGATTTGTTCGGCACCGTTGGAATGGCCATCAAGGCCCGGTTTTCCGACCAGGAAGCTGAGGCGACGGCCAAGGCGGTCTGACACCGCATCGACCGCATCACGGATATCATCCAGCCCTTCGGTTTTGTTCGACGGGCTGCCCGACACGCCGGTGGGTCCGCGATATTCGCCGTGGACGCGGCGCATCTCGGCCGCCCATTCGCCTGTCGTGACGCCAGCGCGTGCTGCAGCGATAGAGGCGGGCATGACGTTTTTGCCTTCAGAGGCGGCTGCGCGCAGATCGGCCAGCGCGGCCTTCACGGCGTCGTTGTCACGGTCGGTGCGCCACTGGTTCAGGCGACCGATCTGTTCGTCTTCCACCGCCGGATCCACCACCATGATGCCACCGTCTTCTGTTTGCAGCGGGGAGGGTTCACCCTGGGTGTATTTGTTGACCCCCACGACGACGGTTTCGTTCTTTTCAATCCGGCCGAGGCGGTCGGCGTTGCTGTCGACGAGGCGGGATTTCATGTACTCGATGGAGCCGATCGCGCCGCCCATGCCTTCGAGCGTCTTGAGTTCCTGGCGCGCGCCCTCTTTCAGTTCTTCGACCTTGGCGTCGACAGCGGGGTTGCCGTCAAACAGATCGCCGAATTCCAGAAGGTCGGTTTCATAGGCGAGGATCTGTTGCATGCGCATCGACCATTGCTGATCCCAGGGGCGGGGCAGACCAAGCGCCTCGTTCCATGCGGGCAGCTGCACAGCGCGGGCGCGGGCTTTCTTTGACAGCGTCACGGCCAGCATTTCGATGAGAATGCGGTAGACGTTGTTTTCGGGCTGTTGTTCGGTGAGGCCGAGGCTGTTCACCTGCACGCCATACCGGAAGCGGCGGAATTTGGGGTTGTCGACGCCGTAGCGGGTTTCCAGGATTTCATCCCAGAGGTCGACGAAGGCACGCATTTTGCACATCTCGGTGACGAAGCGGATGCCTGCGTTGACGAAGAAGGAGATACGACCGGCGAGCGCGGGGAAGTCTTCCGCCGGTACGCGAGGTTTGAGTTCGTCGAGGACTGCGATGGCGGTTGCAAGGGCAAAAGCCAGTTCCTGTTCAGGCGTCGCACCGGCCTCTTGCAAATGGTAGGAACACACGTTCATCGGGTTCCACTTGGGCACGTTGGTGTAGCAGTACTCGGCCACGTCCCCGATCATCTTCAGCGAGGGTTTGGGCGGGCAGATATAAGTGCCGCGCGACAGGTATTCCTTGATCAGATCGTTCTGCACCGTGCCGGTCAGTTTCGTGACATCGGCGCCCTGTTCTTCGGCCACGGCGATGTAAAGCGCGAGCAGCCACGGCGCGGTCGCGTTGATCGTCATGGAGGTGTTCATCTGTTCGAGCGGGATTTCATCAAAGAGCGTGCGCATGTCGCCCAGATGGCAGACGGGCACGCCGACCTTGCCAACCTCGCCGCGCGCCAGCACATGATCGCTGTCATACCCCGTCTGCGTGGGCAGATCGAAGGCCACCGACAGGCCGGTTTGACCCTTGGCGAGGTTCGTGCGGTAAAGCGCGTTGGAGGCCTTGGCCGTGGAGTGACCCGCATAGGTGCGGATCAGCCAGGGACGGTCTTTTTGTAGTTCGGTCATGGCGGCCTCATGAATCAGTTTGCGCAATTTTGTTACGTCAGCGCGTTGATACCCGGAATATTATGACGGGTCAATTCGCTGCGTTGCGGCATTAGTCAAGAAATCCTTCCAGCCCGATCCAGGCGCGCGACCCGCTAAACGGCCCTCGGATCGCATCATTGGGGCGCAGATCCCGGATGGTGAAATTGAGCGGGATGTTGAGACCAAACGCCGTGTCCAATGGACCTTCGAGAGACAAGGGAATGTCTGGCAGTTCAATGTCGATTGGTAGTAGGGTCGGCGACGTTTCAGTTGCAAAGCGGCCCAACAGGGCCTTGCGCAGCAACTCATCCAGAAAGGCGGTGATGTCGGTGCGGTCGGTTTCGAGGTATCCGAGACCTTCAAACAGACTGTCATAACGCGCACGCAGCAGGGCTTGATCCGCCGGGTTGGATTGAAAGGGAAGTGTGTCAATCTGTGGATAGCCACGGGCCTCAATGATTTCGATGCCCAGATCGCTGAAACAGGATCTAAGCCGATCCAGACGGCTGGGTGTGACCAAGCAGACGTTGAAATCCGAGTTGAGCCTGAGGCCCGACCTGACGCCATCCGGGCCGGGGCGGGGGGGCAGAATGACGACCCCGATGATGCCTGAAAGCCGCGCGACGAGTTTTGGTTTGTCGGTCGTGCGCGTATCGAGATCCATGACGACAATGGCAGGACCTATTTCCAAAGACAAACGTCGGTCATTGTCGTCGCGCACGGCAAGGCGGGGCGCGGCTTCGAATTTCAAAGACACGCGCCCGTTGGGAAAGGCCATGAGTGCGCCAAGGGCGGAATTGCGCAAGGCGGCTTCGTAATCGGCATCGCTTTGATCGGGTTCCTTTGGTGTCAGGAGGGCGACCAATTCAGGCGGGGTCATCGTCACATCGAAGGGCTGCGCATCAAAGTAATGCGCGAGCCCGATATTGATCATGTCCAGATGCGCGGCGACTGCGATGTTGGGGATGGGATCGGTGCCCCCGGCGGTTGGGGTCGTCAGGATGGCCGTTCGGTCTGGCCGTGGGGCAAAGTTGAAATCGGCGCGGGGAATATCCTTGCGGGTGCTTTGCCCGCCTAGATTCACGCGGCGCGCGATGGTGGCGACCTCGGCTTCTGCAAAATCGCCGCCGAGTTCTGCTTGCAGGTTGCGCAAGGGAACGGTCATTTGCACATCCCCGTTGGCAAAAGGTTTGGGCAGGGCGAAATCGACGTTCAAACCCTGAAAATCCATCAAGGGAATGCCAAAGAACGTGCGGCCCCATTGCTGAAATTCTGTCAGTTGGTTGGTTTCGCCCAAGATGCGCTCAATCCGGCTTTTGGTGAGGCCGTTCTTGATCCGGTTCTCGACAAAGGCACGCCAGCCACTGTCGCGGAGCGGGCGATTGGCGGTCACGGAGACGTCTGAAGAACTAAATGTCCAAAGCCGCCAGTCGATGACAAGATACCGGATGCCGTCGCGGTCGCGGGTGATGATCTTGACGGGGCCTTCCAGGGTGATGGAAAACTTGGCATCGAAATCGGTATCTTTCGTTCTTTCGAAAAAGCATCGCCGGTTAATGCTGGCCCCGATGCTGTTGTAGCAGGTGTAGCCAATCTCTCGCGTCAGATCCGCCTCAACGCGCAGGGTCATGTTATTGTCTCGGGTCAGGCTGGCCCGGACCGCGGTGGCGTATTGCTTGGTGTTTTGGCTGATGACATAGCGGCCCCAACCGGGTCTGCGCCCGGACCAGTAGGCGGGAAGGGTTTCGATCTGTTCGCTGAAAGCTGACACTGGAAACAACGCGGCCAAGTCTTCTTCGGGGATGACCTTCACCAGCGCCTCAAGGGAGCGCATGGTGGACAGTTCAGTAGTGCCGCTGTCTTCCAGCACGTCATTGGTCATGTAAAGATGCGCGCCGCTGTGGAAATCCTTGCGTTGGTCCCGGCCCAGAAACTCCTTGGAGGCGATGGCGTTGATGGTGTGGAACTGGATGCGCGACCTGTTCTCGATCTCGGCCTTGATGATCTGTAGCCCGTCGGAATAGCGCAGCTTCGCCTCATAGACGCCAAGGCCCGGGCTGCTTTGTTTCAGGCGGGCGGTGGCTTTTTCCGTCTGATTGGCGACGGTGATGTAGACCAGCCCGGGAATGGTATCACGCAGCGTCAGTCGGACGGTGTAGCGATCCAGCCCGTCGGCCTCGATATAGCCGCTGGCATCGGCCTCCATGACGATCATGTCCACGATCTCAACGGGTTTGCCATAGGGTTCGACATCGATGGTTTTGAAAATCGGATCGGTGAAAAGCCCGTTGGGTTGTTTGAACGACACGCAGGCGGTTGTCAGCCCGGGCCGGGTGATCCGGGTGGTGTAGCTGGTGCCGGTCAGGCGCTGCCACGCCCGTGGCGGGTTCATATCGACATTGGGGATCGCGCGACCGGTGCAGGCGGTTTCTTTTTCGTCATACCACTGGATGCGCGCCTCTGGCGGTTCAACCGCGGTGCGCCGGTTTTCTTCAAAGGCGTGGATTTGCAGCTCAAAAGGTTCATCGACAGAGATGTTTGAAATGGGTTCGCGTGTGCCGGGGCGGGTGAAGGCCAGTTTGATTGTCTCCGCCGCGGTGGTGGCAGGTTCGATCAGCAGGTTCGTGCCACCCGTGGCGATGTCGGATGGCAAGGGTGTGGCGGTGCATTCGAAATAGGCGCGCGCGGGCCGCGTTGGGAAATACACATGTGGCCCGTCGCCTGTGCGGTTGAAGGGAACAGCCCCGCCGCGCAGTTGGGTGACACGCAGGCTGGCCCCCATCAGGGCGCGGGTGCGCTCGTCCTCTGACAGGGTACGGCCGGTGCCGGCTTCCTCCAGCATGCAGCGGACCTGGGCCGTGGTTTGCACGGCCATGCGGTAGGCATCTGTGGCGGGCCGCGTGGCGTTGGTGTTGCCCACGACCTGAATTTCAGGCGTTGCGCCGGAGATGAAATGAGGCCGCAGGATCAGATCTTGCGCGGTGGCTGACAGCGGCAAAACGGCGATGCAAAGGCATGCGAAAAGCGCTGAGATTGCTCTCAATTCGAGGGTCATGAAAAGATTTCCTTATTGAATACAAAAAGGTTAGGCGGGCTTGGCGGATCGCGCAACATTCTGCACGCGCCGAGGAAACTTCTGCGTCGGAATGACACTTGGAGTACCTTATTGCCCAACTTCTTCCGCCCAGTCAGTGACGTAGAACACGGTTTGAGATGTGATTGATTGACATGGGAAAGACATGTCACCGATGCCGGGGCGGGGCCGCACCGTGACGCGCGGGAGTTTAGACATGATGCGGGCCGTTGGTATCTGGATCTGGCGCGATGTGCTGCAAACCGATCATTTGGCGGCGGTGGTCTGGGTGAGGAGGAACAGCCCTGAGGGCGCGGGCATGCCGGGGTGAAACCCGGCCTACGGATGGTGCTAAGGCGCGGTCCAGATCATCTTGGTGGCAGAGCGGAAGCCGAAGATGTGGCGCAAGGGGCCCAGATGGTCTTCGCCCACCGGTTCAAACGCCTGACGCAGGTAAAGCGCCTTGGCGCGGGGATTGCTGTCTATCACATCAAGACGGACATGGGACAACCCAAGATCGGCGGCATGGGCTTTGATCGCGTGCAACAGATGGGTGCCAACGCCTTGCCCGCGCGCGGCCTCGGCCACGAAGATGCCATCCATCAGCAGGGTGTCCGGTTCAACCTCCCGCTCCAGAAGCGCGAGAAGCGGCCCCCGCCAAAGCGCGCCGGGCCAGCCATAGATGCGCGCCAGATCCCGCAGCCCGCCGCCCACCAAGCCACCCGTTTGCGTTTTGAACCCGGCCAGCCCGAGGATGCGCCCGTCTGAGTCGCGGGCCACCAGCGCGAAACCCGGGTTCAACACGGAGGCGATGAAGGCCATCGCGCGGCTGTCGGGGGCAAGGACACGGATCAGCTTTGGCCCAAAAGCCTGCCAGAACAGGTGGGCGACCTCTGGCGCTTCCTGCGCAGAAAAGCCCGGGGCGATATGGATGTCTGGCGCGTGTTCCATGGGCTTGATAAAACCATTTCACAGCGAATGCACAAGGACCATCAATGACCGCCACTGTTGAACTGCCGATCTGGCTGTTTGTGCTGATCCTTCTGTTCGCGGCGGTGACCTTTGCTTCTCATTTTCTGTTTCCGTCGGTTCGGTGGTTTTTCCGCCGCCGGATGGAACGCGTGGTGTCGCGGCTGAATGAACGGCTGGAACGCCCCATCGAGCCTTTCAAGCTGGCGCGGCGCTACGACATGATCCAGCGGCTGATTTACGACCCGGAGGTCAGTCAGGCAGTATCTGACCACGCCAAGCGCACGGGCGTGCCGGACAATGTGGCGTTTGAACAGGCCCGCCGCTACGCGCGCGAGATCGTGCCGGGGTTTTCGGCCAGCATCTATTTCGGTTTTGCGACCCGCGCGGCGCAGTGGCTGTCGCGGACGCTCTACCGCGTGCGGATCGGCAATTTTGATGAGGTCAGCCTGCGCGAGGTGGATGAAAACGCCACGATCGTGTTCGTGATGAACCACCGGTCGAACATGGATTACGTGCTGGTGACGTGGCTTGCGGCGGAACGGTCTGCGCTGTCTTATGCGATTGGCGAATGGGCGCGCATCTGGCCCCTGTCGCGGCTTTTCCGGGCGATGGGGGGGTATTTCATCCGCCGCAAATCACGCACCGATCTCTATCGTCGTGTGTTGGCGCGTTATGTGGGCATGGCCACCGATGGGGGTGTGACGCAGGCGGTGTTCCCGGAAGGGGGGCTGTCGCTCGATGGGGGGCTGGCGCCGCCGAAGCTGGGCTTGTTGAAATACATCGTGGAAGGGCGGCGCGATGCGGAGCGGGATGTGGTGTTTGTGCCCGTGGCGCTGAACTATGACCGGGTGTTTGAGGATCGCGTGCTGGTTGAGGCGGGCAAGGCCGGGAAGCGCCGGTTCGGGGCGCGGATCACCGTTGTGGTCGGGTTCATCGTCAAACAGTTCTGGCTGTGGCTGACGCGGCGTTATCACCGTCATGGCTATGCGGCGGTGAGTTTTGGCGCGCCGGTGTCGCTGAATGGTTTTGTAGCGGAAAACCCCGGTGCGGCGGTGGAGGCGTTGGGCGAACGCCTGATGCTGCGCATAGGTGAAGAGGTGCCGGTGCTGCCGGTGCCGGTGGTGGCGCATGTGCTCTTGGCACATGGCAAGCCCATGACGCGCGAGGCGTTGAATATGGCCGTGGAGGCGTTGCTGGCCAAGGTGCCCCATGCCCATGTCCACATGCCGCGCGAGGATGATGCCTATCTGGTGGAGGTGGGTCTTCGAAACCTGCAAAAGCGCGGGTTGGTGCAGGACGGGCCGGAGGGGTTGCAGGTGGTTGAGGCCGAGCGAGATCTGGTGTCGTTTTACGCGCGGTCGATTGCGCATCTGTTGGGGTGAAGGCGGTTTTAACCGACGAACCCGCCGACCAGCGATCCGGCTAGAAACGTGGCGGCCATGGCCACAGCGCCCCAAAGCGCGGTGCGGATCATCGCAGGGGCCATCGGCGCACCGCCTGTCCAGGCACCGAGCGCGCCAAGTGCCAGAAGCGCCACCAGCGTCGCAATCAGAACGCTGATCACGATGGAACCCACCGGCGCAAAAAGTGCCGCCGCCATGGGCAGAAGCGCCGCCGCAGCAAAGGCGGAGCCGGAGGCCAGCGCGGCCCGTTTCGGGCTGGCGGAATGCAGATCCAGCAGCCCCACTTCATCGCGCAGATGGGCTTCCAATTCGCCATTTTGCGTCAGTTCCTTGGCCACCTGATCGGCGGTCGCAGGCGACAATCCGCGTTCGCGCCAGATCGCGGCCATCTCTGCCAATTCGCCTTCGGGGTCTTCGGCCAGCGCGCGCTTTTCGCGCTCAATCTCTGCGCGTTCGATATCGGCTTGCGAGGACACGGAAATGTATTCACTGGCGGCAATGGACATGGCCCCGGCCACGAGGCCCGCCACGCCGGTGGCCAGCACGATATCAGCGGTCGACACCGCCGCTGCAACGCCGATCAGAAGCGAGGAGATGGAGACGATCCCGTCGGTTGCGCCAAGCACCGCCGCACGCAGCCAATGGCTGCGGCCAAGGCGATGGGGATCATCGGGGTGGGTTGCTGCGAATGTTTCGGTCATTGTGCGGTGGTTCGTTCCGGTCGCGTGGTCGAAGCTGACATTCAGCCCATGGATAGAACGCCTATCTGATCGGTGTCGAACTTACCAGATTGTGAGGGTCTTGCCCGGCTTGATCGTCCGCGAGCACCTGCGCCTTGCGGTTTCGGCGGATGCGTGTCGCCAGTTTGCTGACCACAGCGACGGTGACAAAGAGCACGCCGTAGAACACCGCCATCGCCGCAGATGTGCCAGTGTCCAACACATAGGCGATCCAGAAGCCCGCAACCGCGCCAGCCACCGCAAAGATCGCGGTCAGGGCGATCATCGCGGACAGGCGCGTGCTGATCAGTTGCGCGGTGGCTGCCGGGACCACAAGCAAGGAAATGACGACGATTGCGCCCACTGCCTTGAACGCCGCAACCACGGTGACGGAAACAAGAAACATGAACGCGGTATTGAGCCATTTGGCCCGCACCCCCAGCACCTCGGCGAATTGGCGATCAAACGTGGTCAGCTTCAGTTTGCTGTAAAAGACCCAGATGAACGCGGCATTCACCGCCAGCATGCCCAGCATGGTATAAAGGTATTGCGGCCCGATATTGACGCCATTCACAATCAGCGCGGGGAAGACAGACAGGTTCAGATCGCCCACGAGCACGGCGTTGGTATCCAGATGGGCATGTTGCAAATCCATGCTGACCAGAATGATGCCGCCAGCAAAAAGCGCGGGGAAGATCAGCCCTTGGGGGGCATCGCCCGCCAAAAGCCCGGTGTCGGACAGCCATTCATTGCCCAGCACGACCAGCAGACCGGCAATCGCGGCCCCAAGGATCAACACCGGGCTGTTGAGATCATGGGTCAGCCAATAGCCCACGATGATCCCGGGCAGCACCGCATGAGAAATGCCATCCACCACCATAGAGCTTTTGCGCAGCACCACGAACACGCCCGGCAGCGCACAGGCCAGCGCCGTGGCGCAGGCAAGAAGGATAACGCCGAGGACGTAGCTCATGACGCGCCCCCTTCCGTCATGAATTCGGCCTCAAGGGCCTTTCGTGCCCGGGCGCGGCGCATCGCGCTTACGATGATGCTGCGCTTGGGGGAGGCCAAGAGTGACACCAGAAAGATCGTGAAAAGAACGAGGCATATCACCGGGCCCGTGGGCACATTGCCCATGGAAATCGAAATATAGGCGCCAAGGCCGCTGCCCAAGCCACCGAAAGCTGCTGACAACATGACCATGCTGGGCAACGTGTTGGTCCACTGCCGTGCGGCGGCGGGCGGTGTGACGATGAAGGCCACCATCAACACGAACCCGACAGCCTTCACGCCGATCACGATGGCGATGACGATGGTGGAGAACATGATCGTGTCGATCACACGCGCGCGAAATCCGAACATGGTGGACAGCACGGGATCAAAGCTGCGCAGGGTGAATTCTTTCCAGAAGGCGATCATCAGGAACACCGCGACGGCCCCGATCGCGATGCTGGTGGTCAGATCCGCACGCGTGATGCTGGCCGCGTTGCCAAAGAGGTAATCGGCAATGCCGCCTTTGCCGGGAAAAGGGTTGTTGGTGATGATGCGCAAAAGCAGCATCCCCAGCCCGAAAAAGGTGGTCAGCGAAATGGCCATGGCCGTATCGATCGCAATCTTCGTTCGCGCGGCCACGGCATTGGCAAAAAGCGCAGACAGCGTGCCGGTGATGATGGCCCCCACAACGAGAAGCAGCATACTGCGCCCGCTGACATCAAACACGACAACCGCCGCCAGAAACGCCAGCAGCGCCCCGGGCAGGGCCGCGTGGCCGATCACGTCACTGATCAGGGATTGTTTGCGCAAATAGGCAAACGCCCCCAGCGCACCCGCCACAAGCCCGATGGTCGTGGTGCCGAAAAACACCATCCGGAAGATGTGGTTGGAGAAGAAATCAACGGGGTCCATCTTGGCGCTACCCGGCGTCGGCCAGAAAGGCCTCGGCACCGTTGCCGGCGTCATAGGCGGCGCGAATGTTGTCTTTGGTAAAGACATCCTCACCCCGGCCCATGGCGACGATGCTTTGGTTCAAAAGCGTGACATGGTCGCAAAAATCCAGAACGCTGCCCAGATGGTGGTGCACGATCACGATGGTTTTGCCGCTTGCGCTGAGGCCCGTCAGGACGTCGATCATGGCTTGCTGGCTTAGGGCGTCGATGCCCTGGAACGGTTCATCCATGAAGTAAAGATCTGGCGCTTGCACCAGCGCACGGGCCAGAAAGGCGCGCTGCCGCTGTCCGCCGGACAATTCGCCGATCTGACGTTTTGCAAAATCCTGCATGCCAGTCTGTTCCAGCGCCGCCATGGCGCGGGCGCGTTCAGATTTGCCGGGGCGGCGCAACCATCCCAATTCTCCATATGTGCCCATCACGGCCAGATCGATGACTGTTGTGGGGAAATCCCAATCCACGCTGGCCGATTGCGGCATGTAGCCCACGCGGTTGCGCACGGCATCCAGCGGCTGGCCGAAAAATTCCGCCGTGCCCGCCAAGGGGGTGACAAGGCCAAGCATGGCCTTGATCAAGGTTGATTTGCCAGCCCCGTTGGGGCCGACAATTCCCATCACGCTGCCTGTGGGCACGCGGAAATCCACGTGCCGCAAAACCGGATCTTCGCGGTAGGCAACCGAAAGATTGCGGCTTTCACAGGCCAGCGTCATGGGCGTCAGGATCCTTCGCCAAGGGCGCTTGAGACAGCGCGCGCGTTGTGGAGGAACACCTCGATGTATTCGTCGACGTTGTCTTCAGCGCCAAGCGAGTCGGCGAATAGCGCGTCACCGGAAATCGTAACGTTCCAGCCCAGGGCCTCAACGGCCTCCTGCAGGCTGATGATGGCTTGCGGGTTGGCCTGATTGTCCTGGAAGATGACGGGAATTTTGTTGTCTGCGATAAACTGTGCCAGCTCGGCCATTTCAGCCGGGCTCATCTCTGCCTCGGTGGAAACAAAATCGGTGGCCATCACCTTCAGGCCGTAGACATCGCCGAAATATTCAAACGCGTCATGCCCGGTGATCAGAACACTGCCTTCGGGGACAGATGCCATCATCGCCGTGGCCTGCGCATCAGCGGCGCGGATCTGGGCGATGTAGTCGGATGCGTTGGCGATATAGCTTTTGGCGTTGTCGGGATCGATCCTGGCCAGATGATCCGCAACTGCGCCGACAACCACGGACCACGCCACCGGACTGTTCCACACATGCGGGTCGGAAAGATCATCTTCCCACGGCAGCAACATCGCGGCGGGCAGCACCTCGCCGGTGGCCAGCGCCTGATCGCCCAGGCTCATCAAAAGGTCTTCCATCCGGGCCTCAAGGTAAAGGCCGTTCCAGATGACAGCATCGGCGGATTGAATGGCTTGAATATCTTTCGTGGACGGTTGGTAGGTGTGCGGATCGCCGCCCGGGCCGACCATCGTGATCACCTCTGCATTGGGCGCGATTTTCGATGCCGCGTCGCCAAGGTAGCCGGTTGTGGCATAGATGGTGATATCTGCGAGTGCTGTGGTCGCGGAAAAGGCCAAAGCCATGGCGCTGGCCGTAAGCATCTTCAGTCTGGTCGGTGTCATGGTGGATGTCCTTGTCATATCATGCTGATTGTTCGCTGGAGACCCGGCTAGGGTGCAGACATATTGCGAACCATTCGCATCGTCAATGTTATTGCGAAGCATTCGCAACAAGAGCGGCGGGGTTTGGATGGTTTTTTCCGCCTCTTTCGCAGGGGCATGAGGGCGATGGTGGGTCTTGCGCGCTTTTCTGCGACCGCAAAGTCATAAAATTACAAAATGGGGTGTTTTGGCATTGCAATGTTGCGCGAGCGATAATATCCCTCGCCAAACCACCGCGATTCTGCACTGCGGCAATTTCAGCTTAAGGAGACGCCCATGGCCCTCGATACGGAAACGAGCATCGCCCCCTACGACGCGCCCAAGAAGGATCTTTATGAGGTCGGTGAAATGCCGCCTTTGGGCCATGTGCCGAAGCAGATGTATGCATGGGCCATTCGCCGTGAACGCCATGGTGCGCCGTCCAAAAGCTTCCAGGTTGAGGTGGTCGACACCTGGACGCTGGACAGCAATGAGGTGCTGGTGCTCGTGATGGCCGCTGGCGTCAACTATAATGGCGTCTGGGCCGGTCTGGGGGAGCCGATCAGCCCGTTTGACGGCCATGGTCAGGATTATCACATCGCAGGTTCGGACGCGTCCGGCATTGTCTGGCAGGTGGGCGCCAATGTGAAGAACTGGAAAGTGGGGGATGAAGTTGTCATCCACTGCAACCAGGATGATGGCAATGATGAGGATTGCAACGGTGGCGATCCGATGCTGTCGCCCACACAGCGGATTTGGGGGTATGAGACGCCCGATGGGTCGTTTTCCCAATTCACCAAAGTGCAGGCGCAGCAATTGATGCCGCGGCCCAAGCATCTGACCTGGGAAGAGGCGGCGTGTTACACCCTGACGCTGGCCACCGCATACCGGATGCTGTTTGGGCACCACCCGCATGAGCTGAAGCCCGGGCAGAATGTGCTGGTCTGGGGTGCCTCGGGCGGTTTGGGATCTTACGCGATCCAGCTGGCCAATACGGTGGGTGCCAACGCGATCGGTGTGATTTCCGATGAAGACAAGCGTGACTTTGTCATGTCGATGGGGGCCAAGGGCGTCATCAACCGCAAGGATTTCAATTGTTGGGGGCAACTGCCCACGGTGAATAGCCCGGAATACAAGGAATGGTTCAAAGAGGCCCGCAAGTTCGGCAAGGCCATTTGGGATATCACCGGCAAGGGTGTGAATGTGGATATGGTGTTTGAACACCCCGGTGAAAGCACCTTCCCGGTGTCATCGCTGGTCTGCAAGAAGGGCGGCATGGTCGTGATTTGCGCGGGCACCACCGGGTTCAACTGCACCTTTGACGTGCGGTATATGTGGATGCATCAGAAGCGTTTGCAGGGCAGCCACTTCGCCCATCTGAAGCAGGCCGCATCGGCCAATCGCCTGATGATCGAACGCCGTCTGGATCCGTGCATGTCAGAGGTGTTCCCGTGGGATCAGATTCCGGATGCGCACATGATGATGATGAACAATAAGCACAAGCCGGGCAATATGGCTGTGCTGGTTCAATCGCCTAAAGCGGGTTTGCGCACAGTGGAGGAGGTGCTGGACGCGCGCGGCTGATACGCGTCATATCTTCCGGAAAAGTGAGGGCTGAGCGTGGGTTACCCCCGTGCTTGGCCCTCACCATTTTTGGGGAGGGTAAATTCGTGAATACCCGCATAAGGCGAAATTTGCTAAGCTTCGTTAAGGTTTCGTTAAGAAACATTAAGGAGGCTGATGATGCATAATGAATGGTTACTCGACGTGATCGCCGATGTGAGAACATATGCCCGTCAGAATGGTCTGCCGGATCTTGCCTCACACATGGATACGGCTTGGCTTCTGGCCTCGGCGGAGATTGCGTCGCTGTCGAAGGACGAAGCCTTTGATGAACGTGGCGTTGCCACACCGTCTGGAGACTGTGTTACGGTCAGTTGAGGCCGCAACCCAGCGAGATCAGCTGCAGGATGCGGTGCTGCTTCTGCGTGATGTCCTGCAAATCGATCATCTGATTTATCACTGGGTGTCCAATACGGGCGATCAGTTCGCGGTGGGCACCTATACGCCGGAATGGGCCGCGCGATACGTGGATCGCGATTATCAGCGCATTGATCCGGTGATCACCGGGGCCTACCAAAGGTTTCACCCGGTCGATTGGCGGCGGTTGGATTGGTCCACCAAACCGGCCAAGGCCCTGATGGAAGACGCCGCAGACCATGGCGTTGGCAATCAGGGGTTTTCGGTGCCCTTGCGCGGGCCCAACGGGCAGTTCGCGTTGTTCACCGCAAATCACAGTTGTGACGCCGACAGGTGGGATGCGTTCATTGAAACCTACCGGCGCGACCTGCTGCTGATTGCGCATTACTTCAACCAGAAGGCGCTGGAGTTTGAGCGTGACCGGGTGCCCAATGTGCGCCCCAGCCTGAGCCCGAGGGAAGTGGATGCCATGACGCTTCTGGCGCTGGGCTATGGCCGGGCGCAGGTGGCGCAATCGCTCGCGATTTCAGAGCATACGTTGCGCGTCTATATCGAAAGCGCGCGGCATAAGCTGGGGGCGATCAACACGGTGCATGCCGTGGCGCGGGCGCTGTCGCTTGGGTTGATCATCGTGTAAAGCGCGGATCGCCCTTACGGCGCGACGCCGGCCATTTCACAGACGATTTTCCATTCCTCGGCCGTGACCGGTTGGACCGATAGGCGGGAGTTGTTGACCAGCACCATTTTTTCCAGCCGAGGGTCGGCCTTGATCTGTTCCAGCGTGACTGGCTGCGCCACGGGCCCCACCGCCTTGATATCCACGCAGTCCCACCGGGGGTCATCCGTGGTGCTGTCCGGGTGGGATGTGGCGATGACCTCGACAATGCCCACGACAGATTTTTCCTTCATGGAGTGGTAGAAGAAGCCGCGATCGCCGATCTCCATCTGACGCATGAAATTGCGCGCCTGGTAGTTGCGCACGCCGTCCCATTCTTCGCCCACCTCGCCCTTGGCGACCTGATCATCCCAGCCCCAGGTGTTGGGTTCGGATTTGAAGAGCCAGTATTGCATCAGATGACCTTGTTCCACGGGATCAGTTCGACGCTTTCGAAAAGCCCGGCATGCCCATAGGGGTCACCGGCCACGAACGCCTCTGCTGCGGCCATGTCAGGCACGTCGAGCACCACGAGGGACCCGCACATGTCCCCTGCTTTATCCAGAAGCGGCCCGGCTTGGCTGACGATGCTGTTGGCCTTCAGGTAAGCGACATGGGCGTCGCGGTTATCAAGGCGGGTTTGGAGCGCGCCGGGTTTGTCACGGGCGATGAGGGCGATCAGCATGTTTCTTCCTTCAATGGTCGTTTGAGCAGCATATCCATGGCCTCCGCCACCCGCAATTCGCCAGAGGCGAGCGCTGTGACGGCGCGGGTGATCGGCAGGTCTAGGTCTGGCGCGGCATCGCTGGCGGCGCGGGCGGTGGCGATGCCTTCGATGGTGGTGTTTTCGGGCAGCGGGTCTTCGCGCCCGATGGCCAGCCCTGCGCGGTAATTGCGGGAGAGATCCGAAGAGCAGGTGAGGACCAGATCGCCGAAGCCCGAGAGACCGCTGAGCGTGACAGGATCGGCGCCCAGCGTTTCGGCCAAGCGGGACATTTCCGCGAAACCGCGCGTCATGAGCGCGGCGCGGGCGCTATCTCCCAAGCCTGCCCCGATTGCCGCGCCACTGGCGATGGCGATGACGTTCTTGAGCGCGCCGCCCAGTTCCGCGCCGATCACATCGGTGCTGCGGTAAAGGCGGATATTGGGGGTGGTGAGTTTGGTCTGCAGCGTGGTGGCGACGGTTTCATCGGCGCAGGCCAAGGTTAGCGCGGTGGGCAGGCCACGGGCGATATCGGCGGCAAAAGAAGGGCCGGTGAGGACGGCGATGGGGGCGTCGGGCGCGGCCTCTGCGATGATCTGGCTAGGGCGCAGGCCGGTGCCCAATTCGATGCCTTTGCAGCAGGCGATGAGGGGCGTGTTGGTGGGCAATTGCGTGTCTGCCAGGAAGGCGCGGAGTTTTTGGGTGGGGATGGCCAGCAGAATGGCGTCGCCGAATTCTGGCTCATTGGTGACGGTGATCCCGTCGGGGAGGGTGACGCCGGGAAGGCGACGCGCGTTTGCGCGGGTGCGGCGCATCTCTTGGGCGTGGCCGGCATCCCGCGCCCAGAGCGTCACGTCGTGCTGTGCGGAAAGTGAGATGGCGAGGGCCGTGCCAAAAGCGCCTGCACCCATGACGGTGATCATGCCTTGGCCCCTTTCTTGCCGCTGCCCAGCATGGCGGGGCTGGTTTGATCCAGCGGCCAGCGGGGGCGGGCGGAGAGGGTGAGATCGTCGCGGTGTCCTGCGCTGAAGCTTTCTGCGCCCGCATAGGCGATCATCGCGGCGTTGTCTGTGCACAGCGCGAGCGGCGGGGCGAGGAAGCGGGCGTTGTGGGTGTGTGCCACGTCTTCCAACGCGGCGCGGATTTGCATGTTGGCGGCGACACCCCCGGCCACGGCTATGGCGGGCGGTGCGTCGTGGTGTTCCATCAAGGTGCGCAGCGCGCGGTCAGTTTTGGCGCGCAGGACATCTGTGACGGCAAGTTGGAAGGCAGCGCAGAGATCAGCGCGATCGCTGGTCCGCAAGCCGCCATGTCCCTCGACCAGCTTGTCGCGAGCGCGCAGGAGGGCGGTTTTGAGACCGGAAAAGCTCATGTCGCAATCAGGGCGGTCAAGGAGGGGACGGGGGAGCGGGATGCGGTGCGGGTTGCCATCGCGGGCGCAGGTTTCAACCGCCGGGCCGCCGGGTTGGGGCAGGCCCAGGAGGCGGGCGACCTTGTCAAATGCTTCCCCCGGCGCGTCGTCGATGGTGCCGCCGAGGCGTTTGAAATCATCAGCGCCGCGCACGATCAGGAATTGGCAGTGGCCGCCGGAGACGAGCAGCATGAGGTAGGGATAGGGCAACGCGTCAGTGAGGCGGGGGGTCAGAGCGTGACCGGCGAGGTGGTTGACGCCAATGAGCGGCAGGCCCGCGCCAGCAGCCAGACCTTTGGCGCACATGACGCCCGAGAGGACGCCGCCGATCAGGCCGGGGCCAGCGGTGGCGGCGATAAGGTCTATGTCGCGCAACGTGAGGCCCGATTGATCCAGCGCCTCTTCTACGCAAAGGTCCAGCTTTTCGGCATGGGCGCGGGCGGCGATCTCGGGCACCACGCCGCCGAAATCGGCGTGCAGCGCGCTTTGGCCGTGGACGACGGAGGAGAGGATTTCCGCCCCCCCATCCACGCGCACCGCGGCGGCGGCTGTATCATCACAGCTGCTTTCCAGTCCCAGAACGGTAAGCTGATCCATCGTGGCGGGCCGTTGCGATTGCGGTTCTTGCCGAGTACCACTTGGGTCATGGACAAACAACTGACGGTTTTGATCACGCGACCGCAACCCGGGGCGGATGCCTTTGCGGCGATGCTGGCTGATGTGCCCGTTGTCGTGTCGCCCTTGATGGTGATTGAACCGCTCAAGGCCGATCTGGGCGCGGCGGATATTGCGGTGATCACGTCTGCCCATGCGATCCCGGCGCTGCAGGGTCAGCGATGCTACTGCGTGGGCCGCGCCACGACAGATGCTGCCCGCGCGGCAGGGTGCGATGCCATCATGGGCGGGGAAACCGCAGAGGCAGTGGCGGAGCGCATCATCGCTGACAGGCCCGAGGGGCAGATTGTCTACGCACGCGGGCGTCATGTGGCGTTTCACATGGTGGGCGCGCTTCAGGCGGCGGGTCTGCGCGCCGCGGAAGTTGTTGTTTATGACCAACGTGATGCGCCATTGTCGCCAGAGGCGATGGCGCGTCTTGAGAGTGATGCGCCGTTGGTTGTGCCGCTCTTTTCCGCGCGCTCGGCACGGCTTTTCTTTGAGGCCTGCCCGGAGCATGCCAATTTACGCGTGATCGCGATGAGTGACGGCGTGGCACAGGTTGTGCCGGACAGATACGCGCCGCACCTGACGGTTTTGCCCAATCCCGATGCGGCGGCCATGACTGTGGCCGTACGAAACGCATCCTGACGTTGGAACCGACTTGAGCAGGGTCGGTTAGAACAGTAGTGTCAACGGGCGGTGACACGCCCGGCTGCGAGAAGGTGATTCAGGTGGCAAAGAAGACGACGACGCGAAAAGACACTTCGCGGCGGAAAAAACCTGCCGAAGAGGTGGTAGATGCGGAAATCGTGGAGGGTGCGGCCGAAGGCAGCGCCGACGATACGGTAGACGCTGTTGTCGTGGAGGACACGGCGGATGACACCTCTGACGTCCCGTCCTCTGATGATGCGCCTGAGCAAGCAAAGGACAGCGTTCCAGACGCGGAAGAGACTGCCACAGAAGTTATCCCCACCGAGGTTGAAAAGCCGGAAAAAAGCCAATCCGGCGGCGGCGCGATTGCGCTGATCTTTGGCGGCGTTGTTGCAGGGGCCATCGGGTTTTTCGCAGCCGTTGCGGGGTTTGGCACCAATGAGGCCCCGGCGCCGGATCCTGTTGATCTGTCAGGCATTGAACAATCCATCGCGGATCAAAGCGGTCGTTTGGATGAATTGGCCGGGTTAATCGCGGAGCCGTCTCAGCCTGCGGATCTGAGCGGAGTGGAGGCGGAAATAGCAGCCCTGTCAGCCAGCATTGCCGCGCTGGAGGCCCGGGTGGCCGCTGTTGAGGCGCGCGAGCCAGTCGCCTCCGGCACAGTTGATCCTGCGTTGCGCGAGGATCTGGATGCCTTGCAATCCACCATTGCAGAGCTGGAAGCCGAAAATGAGGCAGCGAAGGCCAATGCGCGCTCCGCCGCGGAAGCCACTCTGAAACGCGCGGCCATGACACGGGTTCAGACCGCACTTGATACCGGTGCAGGATTTGGCGATGTGCTGGCGGAATTGACGGATTTGGGTGTCGAGGTGCCTGACGCATTGTCAGAGGCCGCAGGTGGTGTGCCGACACTTGCCAGCCTGCAAGACAGCTTCCCCGATGCGGCGCGCGCGGCTTTGGCGGCAGATCGCGAAGCGGCGGCAGAAAGCGGAGAGACGGGTGGCCTGACCGGCTTTTTCAAATCTCAACTGGGCGCGCGATCCCTGACCCCGCAGGAAGGCGACGGCACCGATGCCGTGCTGTCCCGTGCGGAGGCGGCTTTGCGCAGTGGGCGCTTGGCGGATGCGCTGTCAGAACTGAATACATTGCCAGAGGTCGCGCAGCCTGCGATGGCCGATTGGCTGGCGCAAGCATCAGGCCGCGCCAGCGCGCTTGACGCGGCCAAGACGCTTAGCGACAGCCTGAACTAGGATCGGAATACGCATGATTTGGTCCGTTACAAAAATTATCGTTTTCATCGGCCTTGTGATCGCGGCGAGTTTCGGTGCGGTGTACCTGCTGGAGCTGGATGGTGGTGTTACCATTCAGATGATGGGGCAGGAATTCGTGCTGACGCCCTTCAAGGCCGCGATTGCACTGATCGTTCTGGTCATCGCGATCTGGTTGTTCCTGAAACTGGCGTCCTTCCTGATTGCCGTCTTGCGGTTCATCAACGGCGATGAAACCGCCATTTCGCGCTACTTTGACCGGTCGCGGCAGGAAAAGGGCTATCGCGCATTGTCGGAAGGCATGATGGCGTTGGCCTCGGGCGAAGGCGATCTGGCCATGACGAAGGCCAGCAAGGCGGAGCGGTATCTCAAGAAGCCCGCGCTGACCAATCTGCTGACCGCGCAGGCCGCTGAGATGACGGGCAATCGCAAGAAGGCGGAAGAGGTCTACAAGCGGCTTTTGACCAATGAAAAGACACGCTTTGTGGGTGTGCGCGGGCTGATGAAGCAGAAGCTGTCGGATGGCGATACGGACACGGCGCTGAAACTGGCGGAAACCGCGTTCGCGCTCAAGCCCCGGCACGTCGAAACGCAGGATACGCTGCTGCAACTCCAGGCCAAAAGCGAGGATTGGAAAGGCGCGCGCGAGACGCTGCGCAACAAGCTCAAATATGGCTCCATGCCGCGCGATCTGCACAAACGGCGCGACGCCGTTCTGGCGCTGACCGAGGCGATGGAGATGCTGTCAGAGGGCAACACCGAAGACGCCGGCAAGGCCGCGATTGAGGCCAACCGCCTGTCGCCTGATCTGATCCCGGCCGCAAGCATGGCGGCACGGGCTTTCACCCTGCAAGGCAACAAGCGCAAGGCGGCGGGCATCATTCGCAAAACCTGGGGCACCAGCCCGCATCCTGATCTGGCGGCCGCATTCGCCGAAATTGAACCCGATGAGACGCCAGATGCGCGGCTGAAGCGGTTTGCCAAACTCTTCAAACTGCAACCCAACCACCGGGAGACGAAACTGGTGGAGGCCGAACTGCAAATCGCCGCCGAGGATTTCCCTGCCGCGCGCCGGGCTGTGGCCACATTGGTGGAGGAAGAACCCGATGCCCGGTCGCTGACTATCATGGCAGCTGTGGAGCGGGGCGAAGGGGCCTCTGACGTGGTGGTCAAGGGCTGGCTGGCGCGGGCGTTGTCTGCACCACGCGGGCCGCAATGGGTCTGCGATGTGTGCCAGCATATTCATGCGGAATGGCACGCGATCTGCGAAAACTGCGGTGCGTTTGACAGCCTGTCATGGCGGTCCCCGCCTGAGGCTGCTGTGACATCGCCCATCGGGGTGGAAATGCTGCCGCTGATCGTGGGCGCGATTGAGGACAAAAGCATGGATGACAGCGCTGAAGACGCTGAAATCCTTGAGGTGGATCCGGTGGAGATGCCCGACGATGCAGCGTCCGCAGAGGCGGACAAGACGCCCGAGGCAGAGACCAAAAATTAGCCCTTTTCGCATTGAGGACCGGGTGCTATAGCGCCGCCTCACGGGGCCGCTGTAGCTCAGATGGTAGAGCACGTCATTCGTAATGATGGGGTCGGGGGTTCGAGTCCCTTCAGCGGCACCAAGACTTATCTCATATTGCTTTAGACTGGGCCGGGTGTTTCGGCTTCCCAGTGATCGCCCATCGCGACGATGCAGGATGTGCCGTTTGCGTAGTTCTGCACGATCACCCATGCGCCGCTGGTGCGGGTGACCCATACTTCCAGCATCGTTTCGGGATCGCGCAGGCCCATGCCCTGGCGTTCCGCGCCCAGAATGTTCTTCAACGTGGCTGCCATGCGATCCCTGTCATCGCAACTGACATCGCTGATTTGTGCCTGTCCCGGATCAGGCACAGACAGCGCGAACAAGCAGGCTATGGCGAGGCAACGCAACATAGCGAAACCGTAGCGCGGCGCGGGTTGCAACGTAACAGTTTTATGACATCTCGTCGGATTTGACGCCGACACTGTGGCGTTCGGGGCATGGGCGCGCTGCCGCGTGCGTGCCGGACGTGTCATGAATTTGTTACCGAACCGTCACCCAGCCGATTCAAAACTGTCGCTTTCTTGTTGTGAAGCGACGGTACGCCCGGCGCAACACATGGGGGCGATATGCTGCAAATTGATGCGCTGACCAAGCGGTTCGGTGAAAAACATGCTGTGGATGCAGCGACGATTTCTGTCGATGCACCAACCATGATCGGGATCATTGGTCGGTCCGGGGCCGGGAAATCCACGCTGTTGCGTATGCTGAACCGGCTGACGGATGCCTCTGACGGCGCCATCTTTTTCGAGGGCGAAGACATCACGGCGCTGCGCGGTGCGGCCAAGCGGGCCTGGCAATCGCGCTGTGCGATGATTTTCCAGCAGTTCAATCTGGTGCCGCGGATGGACGTGGTCTCTAACGTGTTGCACGGCACGCTGAATCGCCGGTCGACATTTGCGACGCTTTTCAACCTCTACCCACAATCGGACATTCACAAAGCCATTGAGATCCTCGATCGGCTGGGGATTGCCGAACAGGCGCCCAAGAGGGCGGAAGCACTTTCTGGCGGGCAGCAGCAGCGCGTGGCGATTGCGCGCGCCTTGATGCAGGACCCGCGGATCATTCTGGCCGATGAGCCCATTGCCTCGCTCGATCCGATGAACGCGCAGGTGGTGATGCAATCCCTGCGGCGCATTCATGAAGAAGACGGGCGCATGGTGATTGCCAATCTGCACACGCTGGACACCGCGCGCCGCTACTGCGACCGGGTGATCGGCATGCGCGATGGACGCATCGTGTTTGACGGCACACCTGCGCAGCTGACCACAGGTGTGGCGCGCGACATCTATGGCGCGGGCGCTGACTTTTCCGAGGCCGCCACCTCAACCGAGATTGACACGTTGGACAGGCCGGAGGTGCGGGACGCCGAAGCCTATGTCTGACTTCATTTTTCCACGCCTGTCCTAGGCAGGCCAACTTCATCAAACCCAACGGAGACGATCGATGAAAAAGACCCTTGTCATGGCGCTTGCCGCCACAACCGCGCTGAGCACTGGCGCATTTGCCGAAGAGATCACGGAATTCCGCATCGGCATCCTTGGCGGCGAAAACGCCCAGGACCGGATGAACTCCTATCAGTGCCTGGCCGATTACACGACCGAAGCACTGGGCGTTGAAACCAAGCTGTTTGCCCCGGCTGACTACAATGGCGTCATTCAGGGCCTTCTGGGCGGCACTATCGACATGGCATGGCTGGGCGCATCGTCCTATGCCGCCACGTACCTGCAAGACCCCGAAGCCGTTGAGCCGGTTCTGATCAAGGTCAATGTGGACGGGTCCATCGGCTACCACTCCATCGGGTTTGCCCGCGTCGACAGCGGCGTCGCATCGCTCGATGACATGGAAGGCAAGGTCTTTGGCTTTGGTGATCCGAACTCCACCTCCGGTTACCTGATCCCGTCCATTGAAATCCCCCAGTACAAAGACGGCATCACCATGGAATCCGGTGAGTACTTCGGCGAAGTGAAATTCACCGGCGGTCATGAACAGACCATCGTCGCGGTCAACAATGGTGACATCGATGCCGGCGTGACCTGGGCCGACGGCCAGGGCAACTGGGAAGACGGTTACAACTCCGGCGCGCTGCGCAAGGCCGTGGATGCCGGTCTGGTGGACATGAACGACATGGTCCAGATCTGGAAATCCGCTGTGATCCCCGAAGGCCCCGTGGTTCTGCGCAAGGCGCTGCCGGATGATGTGCGCGCCACGATGACCGCGCTGGTCGACGGCCTTCATGAAAAAGACGCAGATTGCGCCTATGGCGTGGCTGCGGGCGACACGCTGGGCTTCCAGCCGGTGAGCCATGACACCTACATTTCCATCATCGAGGCCCGTAAAGCCAAGATCGGTGGCTAAGCCATTTCCATGACGCAACCGGTGGCCCGGATCAGGGCCACCGGATTTTTCTTGGGGGCAGGATGGCTGATATCTCTCTAGGCGGCACGCGGCAAAGCGTGGACAGCATCCAGACAAGCTACATGGCGCAGGTGCAGCGGCGCAGGCTCTATGGTGGGCTGACCCTGCTCATTTTTGTCGTGCTGATGGTGTCGGGCTTCAACGTGGCCGACGACCGCAACGCCGGTGGCTTCTGGGAAGGGCTGCACCAGATTGGCGATTATCCTGCCGATGTCTTGTCAGAGGCGTGGGAAAAACGCACGGATCTGCCCGCGCTGATTGCCAAGTATTTTCCTGCTCTTGTGGAGACGATCAACATCGCGGCGGTGTCCACCCTGATCGGGGCGTTGGGCGGGTTGGCCCTGTCGCTTTTGGGCACGCGGGGATTGGCGAAATGGCCGCGCCTTATTCCGCTGTTTCGCCGCATCTCTGACATCATGCGCGCGGTGCCTGAGATTGTCATCGCGCTGATGCTGATTTTCGTGCTGGGTGGCGGGCCGGTGCCTGCGATGATCGCCATTGCCATTCACACGGCCGGCGCGCTGGGCAAACTGTTTTCCGAGGTGGCCGAGAATGCCGATCTGAAACCCGTTGAGGGACTGTCTTCCACCGGGGCCAACTGGTCGCAGCGTATGCTTCTGGGTGTCCTGCCGCAGGTCGCGCCCAATTACATCAGCTACGCGCTGCTGCGTTTTGAGATCAACATTCGCGCCTCGGCCATCCTGGGCTTCGTGGGCGCGGGCGGGCTGGGCTATGAGCTGCGCAATGCCATGGCCTGGGGACCGGGGCGGTTTGATGAGGCGGGCGCGATTTTCATCCTGCTCTTCGGCACCATCGTGTTCTTCGATCAGCTGTCCAGCTACTACCGCAACCGACTTACCGAGGGCCAAGGCCAATGACCGTCGCTGATCTGACCGCGACCAAGCAAGAGGCGGACCGGCTGTTCCAGCGCAAGCGCCTGATCGGCTTTGGCATCCCGGCAGTGATCGCCGTCTATCTTTTCTATATCTTCTTTGCCTTTGATCTGCCCGGTTTGGCGCAGCGGGCCAATCTGGATAATGCGGTCACGCTGGCCTCTGACAGTTGGTCCCACAAGGTGCATGTGACCCGCGACAACCGGTCGGGTGAGATACGCTATGCCGTGGAAGGGGAGCGCAAGGGCACATATCCCGAAGGTGAGCGGCCCGATTGGGTGAGCGGCGATGACGTTGTCACAATCGACCTCGGCGCGGATCATATCGTGCGGTATCTGCCCGACAACCGGACCGAAGTTGAGATCCCGGGCTTCCCGCTCATTGAAGTGCAGGCCGAGGGGCGTGCGCTGGTGAGCAACCTGCCCGAGGACTTGCCGGACTGGATCTCCGCCTCCGACCGCCGGATTGGCATCACCACGCCCGAGGGCCGGATCACCATGACAGGTGCCCGCACGGAGGTGTTCAACTACTTCCCGGGGTGGGAACTTTTCTGGTTCACGCTCGACAGCCCGTATCATGGGCAAAGCTTTGGTACGATCCTCTTTGGGGATCGGATCGTCGCAGAGCAGTCCAATATCACAGGCGCGATCTCAGATTGGTGGAACAACGCGATGTGGCGGCACAAGGATGTCGCGTGGGCCATCGGAGAGACGATCCTGATGGCCTTCCTTGGCACCATGGGCGCGGCCATTCTTGCCCTGCCGCTTGCATTTCTGGCCGCCAAGCGGTTTTCGCCTGTGATGCTGCTGCGCGCCGTGACGCGTCGGTTGTTTGACTTTGTGCGCGGCGTCGATGCGCTGATCTGGACGGTGGTTTTGGCCCGTGCGTTTGGCCCCGGCCCGTTGACCGGCGCGCTGGCCATCCTGATCACGGACACAGGGACGTTCGGCAAAATCTTTTCCGAGGCGCTGGAAAATGTAGATCAGAAACAGATCGAAGGCGTCGCCTCTACCGGGGCCAAGCCGCTGCAACGCTATCGGTTTGGGGTGATCCCGCAGGTGGTGCCGGTGCTGCTTGCGCAGATCCTCTATTTCCTGGAATCCAATACCCGGTCGGCCACGATCATCGGGGCCATCACCGGGGGCGGGATTGGCCTGATGCTGACCCAGGCGATCCAGACGCAGAAGGACTGGGAAGAGGTTGCCTATTACATCGTGCTGATCGTCGTGATGGTGATGTTCATGGATTGGTTTTCCGGCTGGCTGCGTGGCAAGTTGATCGGGCGCAAGGAGTGATGGCGCGGCTGACGGCCGAGGCGCCGTTCATCCATCCCGATTGTGAAATCACGGACAGCACATTTGGCGCGTTCACGGAAGTCGGCCGCGGCAGTCGCGTGCAGAATTCCAGCTTTGGCGATTACAGCTATTGCGACCGGTACGCGGATATCGCCAATGCCCGGATTGGAAAGTTCAGCAACATCGCGTCGCTTGCCCGCATTGGTGCGACAGATCACCCTTTGCATACCGCCTCCTGCCATCATTTTCTCTACCGATCAGATGACTATTGGGATGATGCAGAGCGGGATCAGGCGTTTTTTGCCCATCGCAAATCGCGGGTTGCGGTGATTGGCCATGACACGTGGATCGGTGCCAGCGCGATGGTGAAGCCGGGGGTGACGTTGGGCCATGGGGCGGTGGTAGCGGCAGGGGCCATCGTCACGAAGGATGTGGAGCCGTACGTGATTGTGGCGGGCAACCCGGCGAAACCGTTGCGCCCGCGCCAGCCGCCCGACATTGTCGAACGGCTGATTGCACTGGCGTGGTGGGACTGGCCCCATGACGCCTTGCGTGCCGCGCTAGAGGACTTTCGCACCCTCAGCGCCAAAGACTTCCTCGAACGCTACGAACCCTAAGGGGCGCGTTTACTCCTTGAGGAGTTCGGGGTTTTCCGCCAGCACCTTTGCTTCGCGCACCTTCAGCGACGGGCGCACATGCTCGGAATAGCTGCCCGCATCTGCCCGGAGTTCGGGGAAGAGCGTCAGGATCTCCTCGCGTGTGTCCTCCGCAAAGCTACCCAGGCCCACATGGCCGGGGTGGAAGCTCTCCGACGGCACGCCCTCGGCATAGACCAGCTCGTGACGGTCAAACATCATGTGGAAATAATCCACCGTGCCGCCTTCCAGCGGGAAGACCGTTTCGTCGTTGATCAAAGCCTTCGCCG
>JBCBAT010000034.1:0-39674 GCA_038532355.1 Pseudomonadota bacterium
ACATTCTCAAATCCGGGCAGGTGCAGGCCTGCATTCTCAAACACAACCTGCCCAATGAGACGGTGTTTGATGAGGTGCGCATCTACGACGCCGGTCCCTTGGGCGGGCCGTATGTGGTGGATGGTGTACGCGTGGGCAGCCCCATTTGCGAAGATGCCTGGCATGTGGATGTGCCCGAAACCCTGGAAGAGACGGGTGCGGAGTTCCTGCTGGTGCCCAATGGATCGCCCTACTACCGCGACAAGATGGAGACGCGGCAGAACATGATGGTGGCCCGCGTGGTGGAGACGAGCCTGCCGCTCATTTACCTCAACCTTGTGGGCGGGCAGGACGACCAGATGTTTGATGGTGGGTCGTTTGTGCTGAACCCTGGCGGGGAATTGGCCTTGCAGATGCCGGTGATGGAAGAGGCGATTGCCCAGCTGGATCTGGTGCGCGGCCCGGACGGGTGGCGCGCCGAACAGGGTGTTATGGCCAACCTGCCCGACAGTTATGAGCAGGATTATCAGGCGATGGTGCTGACCTTGCGCGATTATATGCGCAAGACGGGGTTTACACGCGTGCTGCTGGGACTGTCGGGCGGAATCGACAGCGCGATTGTCGCCACGATTGCCGCGGATGCGCTGGGGCCGGAGAATGTGCGCTGCGTGATGCTGCCGTCGGAATATACCTCGGACGAGTCGTTGGAGGATGCTAGGCAAGTGGCAGAGAGACTTGGCGCGCGGTATGATTTCGTGCCCATCAAGGAAGGGCGGCAGGCGATCACCAACACGCTCGCGCCGCTCTTTGAAGGCACGGAACCGGATGTGACGGAAGAGAACCTGCAATCGCGGCTGCGGGGGCTGCTGCTGATGGCGCTGAGCAACAAATTCGGGGAAATGCTGCTGACCACCGGGAATAAATCCGAGGTCGCCGTGGGCTATGCCACGATCTATGGCGACATGTCGGGCGGGTACAATCCGATCAAGGATCTCTACAAGACGCGGGTGTTTGAGATGTGCCGCTGGCGCAATGAAAATCACCGCGACTGGATGATGGGGCCGGAGGGGGAGGTGATCCCGGTGCGGGTCATCGAAAAGCCGCCCACGGCGGAGCTGAAACACGATCAGAAAGACAGCGATTCCCTGCCGGACTACCCGGTGCTGGACGGCATTCTGGATATTCTTATTGATCAGGATGGGTCCATCGCGGATTGCGTGGCGGCGGGGTACACGCGGGAAGATGCCAAGCGGGTGGAGCATTTGATATACATCGCGGAATACAAACGTTTTCAGTCCGCCCCGGGCACACGGCTGTCCAAGCGCGCCTTCTGGCTGGATCGGCGCTATCCCATTGTGAACCGGTTCCGCGACGGATCGTAGTTGCGCGGAATCAAGGCCCTTGGGCCGCCGCGCTTCGTCCGTTGCCCGGCAAGCGATTGCTTGCAATCGCTGAGAGGAGGGCCCCACCCAGGGCATGGCGAAATCCGAGTAGCAGAGCATCGCTCAACCATACAGCGGTACGTCACGATAAAGCGCCCTAGCGTTATGTTTGGATCGCCACGCCGGGGCCTGGCGAAGCACGGCTCTGTTGCGCCGTCTAAACTGAGGCATTGCAACGCACGAAACCCCGCCTATACTGCGCGCTATGACCAAGCAGGATCATATCGCACCCGCCAATGGCAGCCCCGCGGCTTGCCTTTCTCTCCTGCTGCTCCTAAGCCGCCTCTGAGCGTGCCCTGATCCGGCGCGACCGCTCAGAGGATCGTGTTTCGCGCCACAGGTTTAGGACAATTTACGAGACATCCCATGACACAAGCACACAAAGACCGCGTTTCGCCAGAGGCGAACAAAGATAGAGTGGTCATTTTCGACACCACCTTGCGCGACGGCGAACAAAGCCCCGGCGCGACGATGACCCATAATGAAAAGCTCGAAATCGCAGGGCTGCTTGATGAGATGGGCGTTGATATCATTGAGGCTGGTTTTCCCATCGCCTCAGAAGGTGATTTTCAAGCCGTGACCGAGATTGCCAAGCGGGCCCAAACCTCCGTCATTTGCGGCCTGTCCCGGGCGAATTTCAAGGACATTGACCGCTGCTGGGAGGCGGTTCAGCACGCCAAACGCCCCCGGATCCACACCTTCATCGGCACCTCGCCGCTGCACCGCGCCATTCCGAACCTGACCCAGGATGAAATGGCCGAACGCATTCATGACACGGTGACCCACGCGCGCAACTTGTGTGACAACGTGCAATGGTCGCCCATGGATGCCACGCGCACCGAATGGGATTACCTGGCCCGTGTCGTTGAGATCGCGATCAAGGCGGGGGCCAGCACGATCAATATCCCCGACACGGTGGGCTATACCGCGCCGGTGGAAAGTGCCGACCTGATCAAGCGCTTGATCGCTGAGGTGCCGGGTGCGGAGGATGTGGTGTTCGCCACGCATTGTCACAACGATCTGGGCATGGCGACCGCGAACTCTCTGGCGGCCGTCGCGGGTGGCGCGCGGCAGATTGAATGCACCATCAACGGGCTTGGCGAACGCGCTGGCAATACCGCGCTGGAAGAGGTCGTGATGGCGATGAAGGTGCGGGGGGATATCATGCCCTATTACACCGAAATCGACACCACGAAGATCATGCATGTCAGCCGCCGGGTGGCCACGGTGAGCGGCTTCAACGTGCAATTCAACAAGGCCATTGTGGGCAAGAACGCCTTTGCCCATGAAAGCGGCATCCATCAGGACGGCATGCTGAAAAACGCCGAGACCTTTGAGATCATGCGCCCCGAAGATGTGGGCCTGACCGAGACCAACATTGTGATGGGCAAACATTCGGGGCGTGCGGCGCTGCGGTCCAAGCTGAGCGATCTGGGCTATGAGTTGGCCGATAATCAACTCAATGACCTGTTCGTGCGGTTCAAGGAACTCGCTGACCGCAAGAAGGAGGTTTATGACGATGACCTCATCGCGCTGGTGACGGCGGGTGAGGATGTGGAAAATGACCGCCTGGTGGTGAAATCGCTGGCCGTGCAATGCGGGACATCCGGCAAGGCCAAGGCAGAGCTGGTGATGGCCGTGGATGGGACAGATGTTTCCGCCACCGAAAGCGGCGATGGCCCGGTTGACGCGACATTTCTGGCCATCCGTGCCGTGCATCCCAACAAGGCGCGGCTGTCGCTTTATCAGGTGCACGCGGTGACCGAAGGCACCGATGCGCAGGCGACCGTGACGGTGCGTCTGGAGGAAGACGGGTTCATCGCCACCGGGCAGTCTGCGGATACCGATACGGTTGTGGCGTCGGCCAAGGCCTATGTCGTGGCGCTCAATCGTCTTTTGGTGCGGCGCGACAAGCTGGCGGGCAAAGACCGGCGGGAGATCAGCTACAAGGATGTGTCTTGAGCGATGAAAAACCTGCGCAGGGTGCCCTGTGCGCCCGCGCACTGGTCGCGGGTTGTGTGCCGCCTTATGTTGAGGTCTGCACCTAGCTGACGCAAGGCAATCCGTGGCCCGATCTGACACACAAGAAAGAGGTTTTCGCACGATCCGTGAGGTCGCGCCCTATCTTTGGCCGGATGGCGAGGGGTGGGTCAAACGGCGCGTCGTGGCGGCGCTCGTGGCACTTTTCGTGGCGAAGCTTGTCGCCGTGGGCACGCCGTTTTTCTACAAGGGCGCGGTCGACGCGCTGTCGGGGGAAGCCTCGGGCGAGGCGTGGATGCTGGCGCTGGGGGCCGTTGGCCTGACCATCGCCTATGGCATGGCGCGGCTTCTCAATATTGGTTTTCAACAGCTGCGCGATGTTATTTTCGCGCGCGTCGGGCAGCGGGCGCTGCGGCAGCTGGCCTTGCGCACCTTCCGGCATATTCACCAGATGTCGATGAGTTATCACATCACCCGCAAGACCGGTGGGCTGTCGCGGATCATCGAGCGCGGCGTGAAGGGCGTGGAGTTTCTGCTGCGGTTTCTGCTGCTGTCCGTCGGGCCGCTGCTGATTGAGCTTCTGATGATATCTGTCGTGCTCTGGGTGTTTTTTGACTTCTGGTATCTGGTGGTCGTGCTGGGGGTGGTGATCCTCTACGTCATATTCACCATCAAGGTCACCGAATGGCGGGTGCGCCTGCGCAAGGAAATGAATGATCAGGATACCGATGCCAATCAAAAGGCGATCGACAGCCTGCTCAATTTCGAAACCGTCAAATATTTCGGCGCCGAGGGCCGTGAGGCCGCGCGCTATGACGTGGCGATGGAAGGGTATGAGGCTGCGGCGCTCAAGACGTCCTATTCGCTGGCGTTCTTGAATGTGGGGCAAGCGCTGTTGATCACCGCAGGGCTTGTTGGCGTGATGGTGATGGCGGCTTTCGGCGTGCAAAACGGGACCATGACGGTGGGCGATTTCGTCATGGTCAACGCCTACATGATCCAGATCACGATGCCGCTCAACTTCCTTGGGTTCGTCTACCGCGAAATCCGTCAGGCGCTGGTGGATATGGGGGAGATGTTTGATCTGCTGGAACAGAATGCGGATGTGGCCGACAAACCGGGGGCCAAACCGCTCACGGTGGATGGCGGGCAGGTGCGGCTTGAAAACCTGTCATTTGCGTATTCCGAGGATCGGCCCATCCTGAAAAACGTCTCGATCAATGCGCCAGCGGGGCAGACTGTGGCCATTGTCGGGCCATCGGGGTCGGGCAAATCCACCATCGGGCGGCTTTTGTTCCGGTTCTATGATGCCGCGGGCGGCGCGGTGAAGATCGATGGGCAGGACACGCGTGATGTGACGCAAGACAGCCTGCATGCCGCCATCGGTGTGGTGCCGCAGGATACGGTGCTGTTCAATGACACCATCGGCTACAACATCGCCTATGGCCGCGAAGGCGCCACGCAGCGGGAGGTCGAAGAGGCCGCAAAAGCCGCGCAGATCCATGATTTCGTGATGGGTCTGCCGGATGGCTACGACACGCAGGTCGGCGAACGGGGGCTGAAGCTGTCGGGCGGAGAAAAACAGCGGGTGGGCATCGCGCGAACATTTCTGAAGGACCCGCCTATTTTGCTGCTGGATGAGGCGACGAGTGCGCTGGATACCGAGACCGAACAGGGCATCCAAGAAGCGTTGGAGCGCGCCAGCCAAGGCCGCACCGTGATCACGATTGCCCATAGGCTCTCCACCGTGGCAGAGGCGGACCGAATCGTGGTCCTGGAAGCCGGTGAGGTGGTTGAGGAAGGCCATCACGCCGATCTATTGGCGCGCGATGGGCGTTATGCCGCGCTGTGGCGGTTGCAGACCAGCGAAGATTTGGCTGAGGTAACAGACAGGGGGACGTATGCCGCTCAATGATAAGACAATCTTGATTGTAGGCGGGGCCACCGGGGTGGGGCGCGCGACTGCGGAACTGGCGGCCGGGCAGGGCGCCCATGTGGTGATCGCCAGCCGATCTGAGGAAAAACTGGCGCAGGCCGCCGGCGAAATCGGCCATGGGGTGACTCATAGCGTTGTCGACATGACGAATGAAGCCGCTGTGAAAGCCTGGGCTGCAGATTTGCCGGAGGTCGACTACCTGGTGATATCCGCCTCCAGCGCCACACACGGGCCGTTTGCCACCTCTGAGACCGGCCCGCTGCGCGCGATGTTTGATGCAAAATTTTTCGGGCCTTACGTCACCGCGCGCGAAGTTCTGCCAAAGATGCGTCCGGGCGGGGCGATCGTGCTCTTTTCCGGCGTGCTGAGCCGAAAGCCCGGGGAAAACTGCGCCGGTCTGGGGGCAGTCAACAGTGCGGTGGAGGGGTTGATGCGGGGCATGGCGCTGGAACTTGGGCCGGATCTGCGGGTGAACTGCATCTCGCCCGGCATGGTGCGCACGGAAGCCTATGACAAGGTGCCCGCGGACAAACGCGAAGCCATGTATGACAGCACCGGGGCCAGCCTGCCGGTGGGGCGCGTGGGGCTGCCGGAGGACATTGCGGCCATGGTGATCGCGACCCTGACCAACGGGTATATGACTGGGCAGGTCATTGATATCGACGGTGGCCACATGATCCGGCAATACGCGACGCGGTAGCGCGCATCGATCAGCGAAGGTGAGCGATGAGATGGGCGAAGTGCAGGTCTGCATTGAGTGCGGCATGGAAAAGGCAGGCCCCGGTGAACGGCCTGCGGGGGAAGCGCTGTTTGCACTGATTTCGAAACTGCTGGAGGAGCCGGGACTGGACCAACTCGAGGCGCGTCAAGTGGCCTGTCTGGGCAATTGTGATGCCGATTGCCGCGTGGCGCTTGCCGATCCCGACCGGTGGTCATGGATGCTGGGGCAGGTGGATCCGGCCACGGATGAGGCGCTTTTGCGCGAGGTTTTGCAGCTTTGGCTGGCCGCGCCCAAGGGGTTGATCCCCAAGGCAGATCGGCCGGATGGCTTGAAGGACAAAACCTTGGGCCGGATGCCCCCGGTGCTGACGCGCAATCGTATGGGCTAGGCACGGGCGCGCATTTTCTTTGAAGAAAATGCCCAAGAAAATTGGAATTTTCTTAGGCAGAATTTTTAAAAAATTCTGCGGCCTTGAACCTTCACGTTGATCCTCCGGGCCGATGCGATCGGGCAAAGAAGAAAGTCCATGAGAACAAGCGTTTGCAGACTGTGACAAAAGCGCAATCATTCGCTTTGCCTATAGCGAACGCTTGACTCATTAAGGATCGTTAATTTATCCAAATGGTCACGCGAACAACTTACATTTAGCAAGCCTTCCGTCAGCTATTCCGCGTTTTGTCGAAATAGAACATCGGAAGGGGCTGATATGTCACATATCACCAAAAGCTGGCTATTGGGATCCACGTGTCTGGGTCTGTCCATGTCATCTGCTGCAATCGCTCAGGATGACGCAATCGATCTTGGAACACTCTTGTTGGGGGAAAGTAAGCGGGAGGTGGCCACTGATACCGCCACCGCTGTGACCGTGATCGATGAAACTGAAATCAAGGACCGGCAGGCTGGCACCGTCGCGGGCCTGATCGATTCTGTTCCGGGTGTGAACCTGATCAACGGCGGCACGCCGGTTGGGTCGGGCATCAACATCCGGGGCTTTGGGTCCAACTTCACCTTTGGGACGGACAACAAGGTCCTGATCCAGATTGACGGTGTGACCCGCGGGGCGGAAGAGTTTTACCGCAACTCCACCCAGCTTTTCACCGATCCCTATCTTTACCGCGAGGTGGAAGTGATCCGTGGCACAACCGGGTCTTTCGAATTCGGGTCGGGCGTTGTGGGCGGTGTGGTGCGTCTTGAAACAATCGACGCATCTGACGTGCTGGAGGGTGAGCTTGGTTTTGCCTTCCGTCCGCTGATTGAGTACCGCTCCAACGGGCAGGGCGTCACGCGATCGGGCACCTTTGCATGGGCCCCGACGGAGCGTGCAGAGTTCCTGTTCAACTATTCGCAGCGTGAGCTTGGCATTCGCGAGGATGGCGCGGGTAACCTGATCAATGCGCCCGCAGGCTCCGTCGATGACCCGTCATGGTTGCTCAAGGGTAAACTGCGCTTCGGCTCAGATAACGAACACAGCATCGAGGCGTCTTATACCGATGCGCAGACGTCGCAGTTCAATGTACCTTTTGAATCTTTCACCGCGTTCCCGGCCTTCGTGGGCAATGTGGACCGCTTCGTGGACACCACGACGCTGGCTGTGAAATATGCCTACAATCCAGTCGACAATGACTTGATTGATTTCAGCCTGCAGTATTCGAAAGCGGATGAGAGCATCATCCTCAACCCCATCGGCCTGTCGCCTTTCGTTCCACCCTTTGTGAGGGCGACGTTTGACGCGGACCAAGTGTATGAAACGGAGACTGTCACGGCCAAGAACCGGTCGCTGTTCAGCACAGGTGCGTTGGAGCACAACCTGGTCGCAGGGGTTGAGTATCAGTTTCGGGATCGTCTCTTTCTTGGACGAAGCCAGCAGATCAACGGTGTTCCTGCCGGACACAAAGAGAGCTTGGCGTTTTTCCTGGTGGATGAAATTGACGTAGGCAATTGGACCTTCACGCCCGCCATGCGGTATGAAACGCAGACCCGGCGCGCCGAAGAGATCAATGAGACCTACAATCAAAGTGCGTTCATGGGCGGTCTGTCCACCCGCTACGCCTTCAACAACGGTGTCGCGGTGTTTGGCAGCGTGGCCTATACCGAAGTGCTGCCGATCATTGATGACGTCAGAAACCCGGCGCTGTTCGGCGGGGTGCCCGCAATCGAGACGTCCGAGAAGGCATTGACCTATGAACTGGGCGCCTCGCTGGATCGGGTCGACGCGTTCCGGTCTGGTGACAAATTGGCCATCAAAGGGAACATCTACACGACCGAGTTGCGTGACGTGAACACCTTCGGCGGCGTGGACACTGTTGACACGATGGGGTTCGAATTGGAGGCATCCTATGAGACGCAAGAAGGGTATTACGCGGATTTGAACGGCCAAATTGTGGATGGGGAGGAATCCCTGATTGCCGGTGGAAATCGGACATTCCGCGGCGTTGCTCAGGATAACCTGCGCCTGACCTTGGGCCGCAAGTTTGCCAGCGGTGTCGATGTCAGCTGGGAGGGCATTTACGGCGCCGGTGGTCGTACGAACTTTCTGGCCGCGCCGGGCACGCTCCTGAGCCTGCCTGCCGAAGACTATTTCGTGCAAAAACTGCGTCTGACGATTGCCCCTGAAGAGGGGGTTTGGAAAGACACCGAATTCCGCTTAAGCGTCGAGAATGTCTTCGACCTCAACTACCGTCCGCAATTGGCGGCACGTCAAGCTGAGGGCCGGAACTTCATCTTCTCATTGGCGCGCAAGTTCTAAAAGATAACAAGACGTAGAGAAGCAACTTGGCCCGGCAGTCTATGCCGGGCCTTTTTTGTGGCTGATTTCGTGTCGAAGAGCTACGCGTTGGCCGCGATCTTGCGCAGCTCGAATTTCTGGATCTTGCCCGTGGATGTCTTCGGCAGTTCCTGGAACACGACCTTCTTGGGTGTCTTGAATCCGGCCAGCCGTTCGCGCGCGAATTTGATGATCTCTTCGCTGGTGGCCTCGGCCCCGTCCTTCAATTCGATAAACGCGCACGGCACCTCGCCCCATTTTTCATCCGCCAACGCCACCACGGCGCAAAGCGACACCGCCGGGTGGTGCATCAAAGCGCCTTCCACCTCAACGGAGGAGATGTTTTCACCACCCGAGATGATGATGTCCTTGGCGCGATCTGCCACCTTCAGGTACCCATCGGGGTGCTGGTAGGCGATATCGCCGGAATGGAAATACCCGCCCGCGAAGGCCTCTTCCGTGGCTTCGGGGTTTTTCAGATAGCCCTTCATCACCGCGTTGCCGCGGATCATGATTTCGCCTTGGGCAACCTCATCCATGTCGATCTGGGTCATGGTGTCGGGGTCCATCGCGGTGATCTCTTCCATCATCGGCATCAGGACCCCGGTGCGCGCCTTGATGGCGTAGCGGTCTTCTTCGGCTTCCGCGTCCCAGGCCGCGTGCCACATGCACTCAGTAACATGGCCGTAGGTTTCCGTCAGGCCGTAGACCTGCGTGACGTTGAAGCCCAGCGGCTCAATCGCCTTGAGAGTGGCGGCGGGTGGCGGCGCACCAGCGGTGAAGACCTGCACAATATGGTCGAATTCGCGCCGGTCAGCCTCGGAGGCGTTGATCAACGTGTTCAGTACGATGGGCGCTGCGCCGAAATGGCTGACACCTTCATCGGCGATCGCATTGTAGATGTTGGCCGCCGTGATATCACGGCAGCAGACCACGGTGCCACCCACCATGGGCATGGCCCAGGTGTGGTTCCAGTTGTTGCAGTGAAAGAGCGGCACAATGGTCAGGTATTTGGTGTGACGGGGCAGGGGCCATGTCAGCCCGGTGCCCATGGTCATCAGGTACGCGCCCCGGTGGTGACACACGACGCCCTTGGGCCGCCCCGTGGTGCCGGAGGTGTAGTTGAGCGAAATGCTTTCCCATTCATCTTCGGGCATGATCCACTGGAAATCCGGGTCACCGCTGGCCAGCACGTCTTCGTATTCAGGGTATTCCGTCATGGCGGCAACGCCCGCGACCGGATCGGCCACTTCGATCACCTTGGGTGCAGGGCCGTCCATATCTTCAATCGCGGCCTGCACGACAGGCATGAATTGCGGATCGACCATAACAACCTTCGCCTCACCATGGCCGAGGATGTAGGAGATCGTCTCTGCCTCAAGCCGGATGTTGATGGCGTTGAGCACGGCACCACAGGCGGGAACGCCGAAATGCGCCTCAACATGGGCGGGGATATTGGGCAGGACGGTGGCCACCACATCGCCCGGCGCCACGCCTATCTGCCTCAGGGCAGAGGCCAGCCGCGAACAGCGCGCGTGGTATTCAGCATAGGTTTTGCGGAATGATCCATACACCACCGCCTCATGACCCGGGAAAAGCTTGGCGGCCCGGCGCAGATGAGACAGCGGTGTCAGCGGCACAAAATTCGCCGCGCGCTTTTCCAGACCGGTTTCATCCTTCATCCAACCCATGCTCTGCCCTCCCTCGCACCATCACAAGCCGTCTAACGCGTATGCCGCATTTGCCCCAGCTTGGGAAGAGTGTGCAGCCTGCCCTTCGCGGGCGTGCCGCATGTTTTTTTCCGCCTGCCTTTGGCATAGCGTGGTGGCATGATCATCTCACCCGGGCGCAATTTCATTTTCGTGCATATCCCCAAGACCGGGGGAACCTCGCTGGCCCTCGCGTTGGAGGGGCGGGCGATGAAGGATGATATTCTGATTGGAGATACGCCCAAGGCCAAACGGCGGCGCAAACGGTTGGATGGGGCTGGAGCCCGTGGGCGAGTGTGGAAGCATTCAACGCTGGCCGATATCGACGGGCTGGTGCCTTTGGACCAGATCGAAAAGGCCTTCACGGTCACGCTGGTGCGCAACCCTTGGGACCGTCTGGTGAGTTATTACCACTGGCTTCGGGTGCAGGATTTCGACCATGAGGGCGTGCGGGCGGCAAAGGAAATGGGGTTCTCGGATTTTCTGCGCAGTGATCATGTTGCCAATGCGGTGCCGCGCGCGCCTTACGCCCACTACATGACCCGCGCCGATGGGGTCGAGGATTGCAGCCTGTATATCAGGCTCGAAAATTTCGCGCGAGATTCGGAACCGCTCTGGGCGCATCTGGGCTTTCGATTGGACCTGCCGGTGGTCAACCGGTCTGAGCGTCCGGCCGACTACAGAGCGCTTTATTCGCACGATGATTCTCTCTTCGTGGCCAAGCTGTGCCAGCGCGACATCGACCGGTTCGACTATCGTTTTGAGTGATATTCCGTTCGGCTGAGGGCAACAAAGCCGATCCGTGGCAGATCAGTGTCACGAATATGGAAACACTGCCCCAATCATGCCCGATTTCAGACGCAGATCCGGCCAAGCCTCGCGACAAATTTTAATCAAATGACGGCGACACGAAAACGATCGCGTGATTCTAAGGACGGGAACATGTTTCAAGGTTGGTCTTTCTTTTCACAGCCTGACAGCGCGGACATAGGCGCTGACAAAGGTCACACCGCAAATGCACAGCCATCCGGCCTTGTGGGGAGCACCAAGGTTGCCACTTCGCGGGGTTGGATCGCAGCGGGGGATCTGAAGGCGGGGGATCTGGTTCTGACCTTTGACGCGGGGCTGCAAACCGTGACGCAGGTCACGCGTGAAACCCCCTGGTCGGAGGCCGGCCATTGCCCCAAAGCGCTTTGGCCGCTGGAGGTGCCTGCGGGGGCGTTTGGCAATGACCGGCCGTTCTTTTTGCTGGGCGGTCAGAACATCATGGTCGAAAGTGATGCTGCCGAAGACATGTTTGGCGATCCGTTCTCCATCATTCCGGCCAGCGCGCTGCAGGGCGTGCGCCAGATCGAGAAGGCCCCGCCCAAGGATGCGATGGAAATCGTTCACATCTATTTCGCCGACGAACAGGTGGTCTTTGGCGAATTTGGCGCGCTTTATCTGTGCCCGTCCTCGCTGGATGTGGTGGAACTGGCCTTTGAGGGCGCGCGCGATCCGCTTTATTCCATTCTGCCCCCGGCAGAGGCGCAGATCGTGGCCTCGGCCCTGCGGGCGGACATGTGTTCCTTCAGTGGGGAAATGCCGCTTTACGCGCGCGATGCGGTTTACGCCTAGGCGCGTTGGTTGAATGCCACGTGGCGATGGGTCAAACTGGCGGGGTCTGTGAGAGGAGGCCCCGCCGCCCATGTCGATCCCCGGTACGCGTTCCCTGAAAGTGGCCACCGCCGCCTATCCGCTGGAACCTTTGGACAATTGGGCGGCCTATACCCGCAAGCTTGAATCCTGGGTGCAGGATGGCGAAGGGCAGGGCGCCGATCTGCTGGTGTTTCCGGAATATGCCGCGATGGAGCTGGCCACGCTCGCGGGGGCTGAGGTTGCGGCAGATGGGGAGGCGTGCATGCGCGCGGTCTCGGATATGATGCCCGAGGTTGATGCGCTGCATTCCGAGCTGGCGGGAAAATATGGCGTCACCCTCTGCGCAGGGTCTGCGCCTGTTTATGACGATGCCATCGGCCCTCGGCCTGTCAACCGCGTGCGGCTTTTCACGCCTGAGGGCGGTATGGGCGTTCAGGATAAGCAGATCATGACCCGGTATGAGCGCGACGAGATGGATGTGATCCCGGGCGGGCCGCTTCAGGTGTTTGATACCGGGGCCGCCAAGATCGCAGTGCTGACCTGTTATGACGCGGAATTTCCCCTGCTGGGCCGCGCGGTGACCAAGGCGGAGGTGATCCTTGTGCCGTCCTGCACAGAGGTGCTGTCAGGCTATTGGCGGGTGCGGATCGGGGCGATGGCCCGCGCGCTGGAACAGCAATGCGTGACGGTGATGGCCTCTCTTGTGGGTAGGTTTGAGGCCTGCCCGCATGCGGATGCAAACACAGGGATGGGCGGCGTGTTCGGCCCGCCTGACAAGGGGTTTCCCGAAACAGGCGTGTTGGCGGAAGGTGTTATGAACACGCCCGGTTGGACGTTTGCAGACGTGGATTTGCAGGCCATCGCCGATGTGCGCGCCGATGGCCGCGTCTTGGGGCGGACGCATTGGGCTGAACAAGATGGGCGCGACGGGTCTGCGCCTGTCGTCAAGCTTACGTGACGCCCAGACGGGCCTCCCGCCGGATGACAAAGAGGATGGCCAGGATCGCGCCGTAAGCCGACAGCGCCATCAGCGCCAGCAGTGCCACGGCCCCAAGCCCGACATTCAAAACAACCCCCGCCACGGCAGAGAGGGCGGCGCCCAGCCCGATCATCAACGCGCCAGAAAGCCCGCTCGCCGTGCCCGCCAGATGCGGCCGCACTGACAGCGCGCCTGCCGTGGCATTGGGGATAACCAGACCGTTGCCCAACCCCATCAGTGACATCAAACCAAAGAAGGTGAGCGGTGAGCCGGAGCCCACCGCAAAGAGCACCATGTTAAGCGTGATGCCCGCCGCGCAGATGATGGACCCGGTCAGGACCATGCGGTTCACGCCCACCCGGATCGAATACCGCCCGGAGATGAAATTGCCGATGAAATACCCCACAGCGGGCGCGCCGAAATAGATCCCGAAGGTGGCCGGATCCATGCCGAACACCTGATCGCCCACATATGGACCGCCGCCCAGATAGGCAAAGAACGCCCCCGATGACAGCCCAAGAGAGGCCGCATACCCCCAAAACCGGGGCGAACGGAACAGCTCCGGGCTGTCGCGCATCTGTTGGGCAAAGCCGCCTGGGCGACGCGGGGCTGTCTCCCCCTGATCGGCCCAGGTGAGCGCCAGAACCACCGCACCGATGATGAACAGCGCCCAGAAACTGGCCTGCCAGCCAAAGGCCGCATCCAGCGCACCGCCGATGGCCGGGCCCACCATGGGCGCGACGGCCATGCCCATCGTCACGTATCCGATCATCGAGGCCGCTTCGCGTTCCGGCACCATGTCGCGGATCGTGGCACGGGCGAGCGCCATGGTCACGACAACCGCGGCCTGCAACATGCGAAACGCCAGGAAGACCCAGACATTCGTGGCCCAGATGCAGCCCAGCGTCGCCAGCAGAAAGATCACAAGGCCCCAAAGCAGAACCGGCCGCCGCCCGTAGCGATCCGAGATCGGCCCGATGATCAGTTGCAGGACGGCGTTCATCGCCAGGTAAAACGCCACGGCCATCTGCATCACGCCGTATTCGGTATCGAAATAGGCGGTCATATTGGGCAGGGATGGCAGGAAGATATTGAGTGCGATGCCCGACACGCTGGCCAGTGCAATCAGCGTGATGATGTGGGGTGGGCTGCGGCGGTCGAGAAACCGGCGCGGCACAGGGTTTGGTGTGATGTCTGCCATAGGAGCCAACCTAGCCATTGAAATGCGCTTGTCCATCGCTGTGGATGGCGCCGTGGCCCGCCTTGGCGCGGCGGCCCGCGTCAAATGTCAGGCAATTGCCTGTTTTGGGCTTTCTCCCGCCAAACCGATCCTTTAATTATCTTTCAAATTTTGAGGGATCAGCGACATGAAAGACATTCTCCAGATTCTGGAAGATCGCCGCGATGATGCGCGGCTGGGGGGCGGACAGGCCCGGATCGACAGCCAGCATGGCCGCGGCAAACTGACGGCGCGCGAACGCATTGACCTGCTTTTGGATGAAGGCAGTTTTGAGGAGTTCGACACGTTCAAAACCCACCGCTGCACCGATTTCGGCATGGAGAAGCAGAAACCCTATGGCGACGGGGTGGTGACCGGCTGGGGCACGATCAACGGGCGTCAGGTTTACGTGTTTTCTCAGGACTTTACGGTGCTGGGCGGGTCGGTTTCGGCGACACACGCGCAGAAGATTTGCAAGATCATGGATATGGCCGTTGAGAATGGCGCGCCGGTGATTGGCATCAACGACTCAGGCGGCGCGCGCATCCAAGAAGGCGTCGACAGCCTTGCGGGCTATGGTGATATTTTCCAGCGCAATATCGAGGCCTCGGGCGTCGTGCCGCAGATCTCTGTCATCATGGGGCCCTGTGCGGGTGGGGCGGTTTATTCGCCCGCGATGACGGATTTCATTTTTATGGTCAAAGACAGCTCTTACATGTTTGTCACGGGGCCGGATGTTGTGAAAACCGTGACCAATGAACAGGTGACGGCGGAAGAACTGGGCGGGGCGGGGACGCATACCAAGAAAAGCTCTGTTGCCGATGCGGCGTTTGAAAACGATGTGGAGGCGCTGGCCGAAGTGCGGCGGTTGGTGGATTTCCTTCCCTTAAGCAATCGCGAAAAGCCGCCTGTGCGGCCGTTCTTCGATGAGCCGGATCGGATTGAGATGAGCCTTGATACGCTGATCCCCGACAATCCCAACACGCCTTATGACATGAAGGAGTTGATCCTGAAGCTGGCGGATGAGGGCGATTTCTATGAAATTCAGGGTGAGTTTGCCAAGAACATCATCACCGGGTTTATCCGCCTTGAGGGTCAAACGGTGGGTGTGGTGGCGAACCAGCCCATGGTGCTTGCGGGCGTGTTGGACATTGACAGTTCCCGCAAGGCCGCGCGGTTCGTGCGGTTCTGTGACTGCTTTGAAATTCCGCTGCTGACGCTTGTGGATGTGCCGGGGTTTTTGCCGGGGACGACGCAGGAATATGGCGGGGTGATCAAGCACGGGGCGAAGCTGCTTTATGCGTATGGTGAGGCGACGGTGCCCAAGGTAACGGTGATCACGCGCAAGGCCTATGGCGGGGCGTATGTGGTGATGTCGTCGCAGCATTTGCGGGGCGATTTCAACTATGCCTGGCCCACGGCGGAGATTGCTGTGATGGGTGCGAAGGGGGCCACCGAGATCATCCATCGCGCGGATTTGGGCGATGCCGACAAGATCGCGCAGCACACCAAGGATTATGAAGACCGTTTCGCCAATCCGTTCGTCGCGGCAGAACGCGGCTTCATCGATGAGGTGATCATGCCCCATTCCACGCGCAAGCGTGTGAGCCGGGCGTTTGCGTCTTTGCGGACAAAGCGGCGCAGCTTGCCGTGGAAGAAGCACGACAACATTCCGCTGTGAGTGTTTTAGAAAGGCTGGGGGGCCAGCCCCCCAGACCCCCCGGGATATTTTCGGCCAGAAGAAACATGAAGGGTCAGTAAGTGCGGACAGCCTTGGCATCATCAGCGGCGATCATGATGAGCGTTGGCGCGGCCTTTGCGGCGGCAGAAGGTGTTGAATTGCCGTCTGGGCTGTCTGGCTACTTGCAGGAGGTTGTTGAAGATGAGGGCGGTGATCTCTTCCGGTTCCGCTTTGTCGCTGAGGCGTTTTCAAAGGATGCCGGGCTGGAGGTTGTGACCGCCGATCTGGAGCATCTTTGCGCGGAAATCGCTGTTTCTGAAGTGCCTGAGGGCGCGCGGATCGTAGTCTCACTGGCCGATCAACCATCTGAGTTTGGTGTGGCCAGCCCCGGCGTTGCGCAGGTTTTCGAGGCATTTCGGGCGGAAAATGGCCGCTGCATCTGGGAGGAATTTTGATGGTTCCACAAGATGTTGCGGTGCGTTGTTCAGACATGGCTCAAATTGAGTCTTTTGGGTCACAAGTTATCCACAGACCCTTCCAAGCGTATGAAAATAGGGCAGATTCCAGTATCCTGATGGGTGATCGCACCAACGCGGTCGATGGGGCGCGTGCGCAAGTGGTGGGGCAGCCAGCACGTCGTCTCAGTGTGTACACATACAGGAGACTTTCATGTCTAAAACTATCAAGAGCATCCTGGCTCTGTCCGTTGTCGGCTTCATCGCCGCCTGCGGTCAGCAACAACAGCAGGAAGAGTTCGTGGTCGTGGACCCGGAGCCGATTTCGATCGAGCCCGTGCACACCGGCAAGTACAAGTAACTGCCCGAATGACCAAATGAGCCGGGCCTTCGGGCCCGGTTCACCCCCGAAGATGCGCGGGGACACATCATGATGAAGCATCGCGGTTTTCCCGGCCGTCTTCCGGGCACGGATTACCAATTCACCATTCGCCGCGCCAATCCCAAGGGCGTCACCGCGATCACGCGGCGCGAACGCTTTGCCGACCGACGCCCGGCCGACCGGCGCGCCGATACCGGTTTTGTGCGCGCGCTGTGGGAGCATTTTGGCGATCAACCCTTTGAGCGGGGCAATCTGGATGCGGGGCGGCTCAGCTGGCTTTTTGAGCGTGAGGTGCTGGCGGCGGAGGATCCGTTTGACCCCGAAAGCTATGACGCGCTGTTGCGGCTGGATGTGGCGGCGGCGCGCGCGGCTTTCCCGGATGCGTTCGATGGGGGCAGGATATGACCCTGTCGCGCCACAATCTAAGCGTGTTTTCGCGCATGCCTCCCCAAAACACGCGGCTTGACGCCGATTTTGCCCGCGTCAAGCGCCCGCGCTTGGTGGAATGCCAAACCCGGTGTTCAGTAGATTATGTAGTGGCGGCCCTCCCCCAAGGGGCCGAGACGTTTCGTCTGATCCGTTACCCTTCCCCTTTGGGCGGTTCTGCGTTTTCGCAGGCCGCCCATTTTTTATCCCGAAATACCAAATGCTTGCGCGCGGACCTGCGCGTTCAGTGCTGATGAAGAGGACCTGATATGTTCAAGAAAATCCTGATCGCCAACCGGGGCGAAATCGCCTGCCGCGTGATCAAGACAGCGCGCAAGATGGGGATCGCAACGGTCGCGATTTACTCCGACGCCGATGCCAACGCGCTGCATGTGCAAATGGCAGATGAGGCGGTGCATATCGGGCCGCCGCCTGCCGCGGAGAGCTACATCGTCATCGACAAGGTGATGCAGGCGATCAAGGACACGGGCGCGGAAGCCGTGCATCCGGGCTATGGGTTCCTGTCTGAGAACGCGAAATTTGCCGAGGCGCTTGAGGCGGCGGGTGTCGCCTTCATCGGGCCGCCCAAGGGGGCGATTGAGAAGATGGGGGACAAGATCACCTCCAAGAAGATCGCCCAAGAGGCGGATGTGTCCACCGTGCCGGGCTATATGGGGCTGATTGAGGATGCCGATGAGGCGGTGAAAATCTCCACCGAGATTGGCTATCCCGTGATGATCAAGGCCTCTGCTGGGGGTGGCGGCAAGGGGATGCGGATTGCGTGGAATGATGAGGAGGCGCGCGAGGGGTTCCAATCGTCCAAGAACGAAGCGGCGAGCAGTTTTGGTGACGATCGGATTTTCATTGAGAAATTCGTGACCCAGCCGCGCCATATTGAGATTCAGGTGCTGTGCGATACCCATGGCAACGGCGTGTTTCTGCATGAGCGGGAATGTTCCATTCAGCGTCGGAACCAGAAGGTCGTGGAAGAGGCGCCGTCGCCCTTCCTCGACCCGGAGACGCGCAAGGCGATGGGGGAGCAATCGCTCGCTCTGGCCCATGCGGTGGGCTATGCCAGTGCGGGCACGGTGGAATTCATCGTGGATGGCGACAAGAATTTCTACTTCCTTGAGATGAACACGCGTTTGCAGGTGGAACACCCGGTGACGGAGTTGATCACAGGTGTCGATTTGGTGGAGCAGATGATCCGCGTGGCTGCCGGTGAGACACTGTCGATGAAGCAGGATGACCTGAAAATCGGCGGTTGGGCGATTGAGAACCGGCTTTATGCCGAGGATCCCTATCGCAACTTCCTGCCGTCCATTGGCCGTTTGACGCGGTATCGCCCGCCGATGGAAGTGGCCGCCGGGCCGATGCTTGAGGCGGGGACTTGGCATGATGATGCGCCGTCGGGGGAGACGGGCGCGCGGAATGACACCGGCGTCTATGAGGGCGGTGAGATTTCCATGTATTATGACCCGATGATTGCCAAGCTGTGTACTTGGGGGCCGGATCGCGCATCGGCCATTGAGGCGATGCGCACCGCACTTGATCGGTTTGAGGTGGAAGGGATCGGGCATAACCTGCCGTTTGTGGCGGCGGTGATGGACCACCCGAAGTTTATCTCGGGCGATATGACCACGGCCTTTATCGAAGAAGAATATCCCGACGGGTTCCAGGGCGTGGACCTGCCCGATGGCGAAAAGCGCCGTGTGGCAGCGGCTGCGGCGGCGATGCACCGGGTGGCGGAAATCCGGCGCGCGCGGGTGTCTGGCCGGATGGACAATCACGAACGCAAGGTGGGCGATGATTGGGTCGTGCAGATCGACAAGGACGCCATGATGCCGCTGGTCATCAGTGCGGATCATGACGGCGCGACCGTGACGTTTGATGACGGCAAAGAGATGCGTGTCACGGGCGATTGGACGCCGGGCGATCAATTGGCGGAGATGATGGTGGACGGTGCGCCACTTGTCCTGAAGGTGGGCAAGATCACCCAAGGCTTCCGCATCCGTACCCGTGGGGCGGATATCCCCGTGCGCATCCGCACGCCGCGCCAGGCGGAAATGGCTGCGCTGATGCCCGAAAAGCTGCCGCCCGACACCTCCAAGATGCTGCTGTGCCCGATGCCGGGCCTGATTGTGAAGGTGGCCGTTGAGGTGGGCGATGAGGTGCAGGAAGGTCAGGCGCTTTGCACGGTGGAAGCCATGAAGATGGAAAACATCCTGCGGGCGGAGAAAAAGGCGGTGGTGACCAAGATCAACGCGGGCGCAGGCGACAGCCTTGCGGTGGATGACGTGATCATGGAGTTCGAATGATGTCATGAGCGGCAGCTTTCCCCGATCACGGGAACGAAGCTATCGCAGGGTTTGGGGGCTGGTCGCTCTTGCGCTCTCCGCCAGCTTCGTGATCGCGGTCACTGCCTTTGGGGCCGTGACGCCCTGGCAGCAGACCCTGCCGTGGCTTGACTATTTCATCGCGGCGGCCGCCATAACGCTGTCCTATGCCGTGTTTGATAACCGCGCTGCCACGGTGCTAGGCCGCGCGGTTATCGTGGCCGTGCCTATCGGGTTTTTGGGGTATGGCGCATTCGTGTTGTTGCAGCCTGCCTTTGACATCAAAGAGGTGCGGTTTCTGTACCAGGGCATGATCACGGGCGGTGTGCTTGCGGTCGGCTGGATTTTCACCTTCATGTTGCAGACGTGGCGGGACGAAGCGGCGCGCGATGTGAAAGTGAAGGAAACGCTGACGGCGCTTCGGGAAGAGATTTTTGATTTTCTGGGGGATATCAAGAAAATCTCGGAAGAGCATCTGGTTCAGCGTCCGAAAACCAAATCCGCAGATCAGGATGAACAGGTGAAGGCGCTGTTGGTTTGCCTGCTGGATACCAACAAGGACGGCAAGACGATCCCGGAAACGATCGCGGCCGATGACAGCTATTTTCGCTATGTCACGAAGATGAAAGAGCTGCGTTTGTTCAACGCGATTATCGACGATGTGCAGATGTTGCCCAACGCCGTTTTACCCGCGTTGGTGGGGTTTTATGCGCAACTACAGGATCTCGATGCGATCACGCAGGCGGTGCAGGATGAAAGGTTCTGGAACCTGCCGCAGGATCGCCGGGCGGAGTTGTTCTTTGAATATGAAAACGTGTTGCTGGAGGCGATCCACAAAGGCTGTGTGGCCTGGCACGAAATCAATCAGGTTTCAGAAGAGCCGGCCACCGATGTCTACGCGTTTTGGCTGATCCATAAACGGCTGAATGACAGTATGCGAAAAAGGCCTGATTTTACGGCCATCATGACCGACGCGCTGGGCAGATCAAAGACCGGTTCAACGCGTCGCAAAACGACAGCGAAGCCTAAAAAACCGTCGGGTCAGTAACTGGATTTCGGGCCGGACTGAAACGTGGGGTTTTTCGTGTCTTTCGGTTTATGGCCGAACAAAAACACGCTGATCGCTCGTTTTACGTCTTCAATGTATGACATCTACGTGCCTCCTGCGGCAGTCATAACGCACAAAGCCCTTTTTTTCAAGCTGTTGCGTCAATTTGAAAGGGCATTGTCCCGACGGTCGCGCATTTCCTGCTGTCGCATCGGCATTTTGTCGATCACGCGCGTGATCTCACGCACATCCCACGGAAGGGGCTTTCGCAGGTAAACCGTGCCATCCTTGCCAATCATGGCCAGCATGAACCCCCGGGGGCGCAATTTGGTGCGCAAATCGCTGCCCTCAGACTTGGCCGTATCGGTCAAAACGATCACATCGCGTTCTGCCAGAGGTTCCAGTCGGTCGGTCAGAAGTTCCATCTGCTGGATGTAGCGGGGGTCATTCGGGCTGTCGGCAAAGACAACCAGAACGCGGTTTTGCCACACCAGATTATCCAGATCGACACTGTCGCCCGGCATGACAATATTCGGTGGGGTCGGCGCATTCGCCGCCTCAGAGTTGTCTTGCGCCGCGACGGATGCGGGCAAAACCAGCGAAAACAGTGCAGAAACAAAGGCAAGGCGCGTGTTCATGGGGTCTCCTATTATTCCAGATATAGGTCGCGTGCGCTGTGATGCGAAGGTACAATTAGGTGAACGTGATAAAAAATCGTCGCACTTCCAATTTGCGCGAAAGGGGGGTAAGCCCCGTGAAACTTTCTTTCGCTGCAGAGCAGCGTAGCGACACGTATGCCAAGATGAACGAGGTCTGAAATGGGATCGAAAAAGCAAATCTGGAGCGAGATTGCCGAAAAAGAACTTCGGGGCCGCGCGCTGGACGATCTGACGTGGAATACGATCGAAGGCATCGACGTCAAACCGCTATATACCGAAGAGGATACCGCGGGTCTGGATCATATGGGGTCGATCCCCGGTCAGGCGCCGTTTACGCGCGGGGTGAAGGCCACGATGTATGCGGGCCGCCCCTGGACGATCCGGCAATATGCGGGCTTTTCGACGGCGGAGGAATCGAACGCGTTTTACCGCCGCAACCTGGCTGCCGGCCAGCAGGGTGTGTCGGTGGCGTTCGATCTGGCCACGCACCGGGGCTATGACAGCGATCATGAACGCGTTGTGGGCGATGTCGGCAAGGCCGGTGTGGCGATTGATTCTGTCGAGGATATGAAGATCCTCTTTGACGGCATCCCGCTGGATCAGGTGTCTGTGTCCATGACGATGAACGGCGCCGTGATCCCTGTGCTGGCCAGTTTCATTGTCGCAGGCGAAGAGCAGGGCCATGACCGGTCTGTTTTGTCGGGGACCATTCAGAACGACATTCTGAAGGAATTCATGGTGCGGAATACCTATGTGTATCCGCCCGAACCCTCGATGCGGATTGTGGCGGATATTATTGAGTATACCTCAAACGAGATGCCCAAGTTCAACTCCATCTCCATTTCCGGCTATCACATGCAAGAGGCGGGCGCGAACCTGGTGCAGGAACTGGCGTTTACGCTGGCGGACGGCAAGGAATACGTGAAAACCGCGATGGAGCGGGGGATGGACGTGGATAAATTCGCGGGCCGTCTGAGCTTCTTCTTCGCCATTGGCATGAATTTCTTCATGGAAGCGGCCAAGCTGCGCGCCGCGCGGATGCTGTGGTATCGGATCATGGATGATCTGGGCGCGAAGAACGAACGCTCCAAGATGTTGCGGACCCATTGCCAGACTTCTGGTGTGAGTTTGCAGGAACAGGACCCCTATAACAACGTGATCCGCACCGCCTATGAGGCGATGAGCGCGGTTCTGGGCGGCACGCAATCGCTGCACACCAATGCGCTGGATGAAGCCATCGCGCTGCCGACCGATTTCTCCGCTCGCATCGCGCGGAACACGCAGCTGATTTTGCAGGAAGAAACTGGCGTGACCAATGTGGTCGATCCGCTGGCGGGGTCTTACTATGTGGAGGCCCTTACCGCCGAACTGGCCGAGGCAGCGTGGGAATTGATCACCGAAGTCGATGAGATGGGCGGCATGACCAAGGCTGTCACCTCGGGCATGCCCAAGCTGCGGATTGAGGAAAGCGCCGCCACGCGGCAAGCGATGATCGACCGGGGCGATGAGGTGGTCGTGGGCGTCAACAAGTACCGCAAGGATCACGAAGACCCCATTGATATCCTTGAGATTGACAACAACGCGGTCCGCGAGGCGCAGATTGCGCGGCTTGAAAAGATCCGGGCCAGCCGCGATGAAGCGGCCTGTCAGGCGGCATTGGATGAATTGACCCGGCGCGCGGCGGAAGGGGGCAACCTTCTGGAAGGCGCGGTGGAAGCGGCGCGGGCGCGGGCCTCCGTCGGGGAGATTTCCATGGCGCTGGAAAAAGAGTTTGGCCGTCACCGGGCCGAGGTGAAGACCTTGGCGGGTGTCTATGGCAAGGCCTATGAGGGCGATGAAGGCTTCGCTCAGATCCAAAGCTCGGTGGAGAAATTTGCCGAGGATGAAGGGCGGCGGCCACGGATGCTGGTGGTGAAGATGGGCCAGGACGGGCATGATCGCGGGGCCAAGGTGATTGCCACGGCCTTTGCCGATATCGGCTTTGACGTGGATGTGGGGCCGCTCTTCCAGACGCCCGATGAAGCGGCACAGGATGCGGTGGACAATGACGTGCATGTGGTGGGCATTTCCAGCCAGGCGGCAGGGCACAAAACGCTAGCACCGCAGTTGATTGATGCGCTGAAGGATAAGGACGCCGAGGATATCATCGTGATTTGCGGCGGTGTCATTCCGCAGCAGGATTATGATTTCCTGATGGGCGCGGGTGTGAAGGCGATCTTTGGGCCCGGCACCAATATCCCCGAGGCGGCAGAGGATATTCTGCGCCTCATTCGCGAGGCGCGGGCCTAGTGGCGCGATCCGCGTCATGAGTATTTTTGGCAAGATGAAGCCGGGGCGATGAACACGCGATCAACCGTGTTTCTTGGGGCAGGGATCGGGATCATCTGGTCCGTGGCCCTGTTGGCGGGGGCCGCGCTTTTCGTGCAAATCCCGGTCTTTGCCTTGATCCCCACAATCATGACGGCGTTTCTGGCCCCCGGGCTGGTGATGATGGCGATGATCATGCGGATCGCGGCGCGGCGGTTTTTCGAAGCGGGCAGCGGGATGGGCGCGCTGTCGGACGCCGGAGAGCTGGACCGCCGCGTGTTGCAGAACACCGCCGAACAGCTGGTGCTGGCTGCTGCGATCTGGCCTGCAGCGGCGGTGATCCTCGGGCCTGCGGGGCCGGGCGTGATCATTGCGCTGGGGCTAGGTTTTGCCGTGGCGCGCGTGCTCTTTTGGATTGGCTGCCATCGCAGCCCGCTTTTGCGGTCGGTGGGCTTTGCGGGCACGTTTTTCCCCACGGTGTGCGTCACGCTTTGGGCGTTGACAGCGCTTGTCACCTGAACCCTTGTTCCGGCTGGCATGCCGTCGCACGGGCGCATAATGTGGCGGCAGATTGAAACCATCCCAAGGGCCAAACCATGCTGGAACTGGATCACCTTGCTGTTGCCTGCGAAACGCTGGAAGACGGTCGTGAGGCCGTGGAAACCGCCCTTGGTGTGACCTTGCAACCCGGCGGGCAGCACGCGCGCTTTGGCACCCATAACCTGCTTTTGGGGTTGGAGGACGGGCTTTACCTGGAAGTCATCGCCATTGACCCTGCCGCGCCCAAGCCGTCCGTGCCACGGTGGTTTGATCTGGACAGGTTTGACGGGTTTGCGCGGCTCACAAACTGGATTTGCCGCTGCGATGATCTGGAGGCCCACGTGGCCCGGCAGCCGCGTGTCGGCGTGCCTGTGGATTTGGCGCGCGGCAGCCTGAGATGGCGCATGGCGGTGCCGGAAAACGGTCAACTGCCGTTCGACAATTGCCACCCCGCCGTGATGCAGTGGAGCAGCGCCGACCACCCCGCCGCACGCCTGACCCCATCCGGCTGCCGGCTGGAGCGGTTGGTCGTGACCCACCCGGAAGCAAAGGACCTGCGCGACATGGTGGGGCCGATGGAGGATGCCCGCATTCACATTGAAGCCGGAGAGGCCGGGCTGCGCGCGGAGTTTGCAACGCCTTTCGGGCCTCGGGTGCTGTCGTGATCATCCGTCCGGCCACCCACGCGGATGCGGGCGCAATTGCCGAGATCTGGAACCACTACATCCGCGACACGACCGTCACCTTCACCACCGATGAAAAAACGGCTGATGACGTCACCGCCTATATCGACGCACGCCAGACAGATGGGATGTCTGTCGTGGTGGCGCAGACGGCGGCGGGCCTCATGGGGTTTGCCGCAGCGTCATCCTTTCGATCAGGGCCTGGCTATGCGCGCACGCTGGAAAGCTCCGTGATGCTGCGCGACGGGGCATCGGGTGCCGGCATGGGCCGCGCGCTGATGCAAGCCGTTGAGGATGCCGCCCGCCGTGGTGGCGCGACGGCTTTGGTGGCCGGGATCAGCGGTGAAAATGACGCGGCGATGGCCTTTCACGCGCGACTGGGCTTTGCGGATGTGGGCCGCATGCCCGGGGTCGGGCAGAAATTCGGCCGGGCGCTGGATCTCGTTTTGATGCAGAAAACGCTCTGATTTTTACGTGCCCGGGGCGTGTTCTTCCGCCTCTGAATAGACCGCGACGATGCAGCCCGTTTCGGTGTGGGAGGTATGTTCGGTATCCGCGCCCAGCCAGACGACATCGCCGGTCTTGTAGACCGTGCCGTCATTGTCGATCAGTTCGCCTTGCACCACCAGAAACTCCTCCGCCCCGCCGTGGCGATGGGGCGTGGACTGCGCACCGGGGGCCATGCGGTAGATGTAGAACCCCACATCCTGCTTGGCCTTGGGGTTGAGCTGAATGAAGGAGGTGCCGCTTTCGCCGGTGCTGTCGTAATGGGTGAAGGCGCTGTCATCGAAGATGTTGGCGACCTTACGTTCGTCTGGCTGGATCGGTTTCATGGCGTCCCTCATATCTCATTGAATCATCATTCAATTGTAGCGTGATCAGGGAAATACACCACCCGCAAGTTGCAAGTGTCAGGCCCTGTCAGGCGTCTTTGAACCTGGCGACAAATTCTGCACGCCGGGCAGCATACCAAGGGGCTTCCGCAGGCCAGGGGTTGAGGCGGGACAGGCTGTCACCGGGATAGGCCTCGGCAAAGTTTCTGGCATAGGTTTCACCGGCAAACCCGTCCGCGCCAAGCACGGGCGAATTGTACCCGTGGCTTTGCGTGGCCAGACCTGCATTTTCCGGGCGGTAGGCGTATTCGATAAAGGCATAGACCGCACCGACATGTTGTGCAGCCTTCGGCATGGCGAGCCCATCGACCCAGGCCATGGCCCCTTCCATGGGCGCCTGGTAATGCACCGGCGCGCCTTGGGATTTCAGCGCCAAGGGCGGCCCGTCCCAAGTTTGGCCCAGCGTGATGTCATCGCTCAGCAGGGCGGCGCGTTGAGTGTCGGCATCGTTCCAAAGCCGGTTGATGCGCGTTTTGCGGGCGATGGCCCAATCGGTGATTTGCGTCCAGACGCGGGCCATGGTGTCTTCATCCGAATACGCCGCCCAAACCGATCCCGGCTCCATCTCCTCTTGCGCTTCAAGGAAGAGCCCGGCGCCCACCAGCATGGATTGCGCCCGGCCCATCGTGGCCCCCGAAAGCGTCTCTGACCACACATCGCCATAGCTGGGTGCCGCGCCTTCCGGCTGCCAGCGGTCGGTGCGATAGGCGATGCCTTCGGTGCCCCAGATATGCGGCAACCAATGCGTGCCGGTTGCGTCAAAATTCCAGGCATCCGTGCCGATCTTGACCATGGCCGGGTTGGCGCCGTCCAGCGCCACGCGGGACAGATCAAAGGGCTGCAAAAGCTCAAGCGGTGCCCATTGCAGCGCGCGCTGGTTCGTCGGGCTGACAAGGTCAAAGCCCGCCCCGCCGGTGCTTTGCATAAGCTCCAGAATTTCTTCGTTTGATCCAATGGCCGTGTGATTGACCTTGATCCCCGTCTCCGCCGTGAAGCCCGCGAGGAAGGGTTCTGGCAGGTAATCAGACCACATCATAATGTTCAGATCACCCGATGACGCCCGTGCCGATGACACGATGAAAGGCGCGGCAAGGCTGGCGGTGCCGGTCAGGAACAGACGGCGGCTGAGTGGCGGTGCTTTGGTCATCACGCGGGTCCTGTTGAGGAAGGGCCGGGGCACTCTGGCGGGTTATGTCAAACGATGGTTCTGCGGCGCATCGGGGGGTGGCTCACCGCTCCCTTGCGGGTGCGCCTTGCCGTTGGTCTTTGTGCCCTTGTCTGTTGCACAAAACGCCTCTCATCCGCAAGGGAGGTCCCGCCCGATCCGGTCACAGGTTGAGCGTGTCCGCCCGGGGGAACACATCTGGCAGGGCGGCATGCATGGCGGCCAGCGCGGTGGACGCCTCTTTGCTGTTGAGCCGCCTGTCCTGGCGCGGCGACAGGCGGATGGCCAGCGCATTATGATCAGCGCTTTGCAGGCGCACGGCGAGGGATCCCAGATCCCCGTTCCAGAGGTATCCCTGGTACTGCGCCAGCCGGAAGCGATCCAGGAAATCGGGATCGACCTTGGTGCCAGCCGGGCTGTCGCGCAGGATGCGGGCGGTGATGCGCGTGACCTCCACGGGTTCAAACCGGGACAAGAGCACAGACACCAATTCGCTTTCAAAGAAGCTTTCGTGGCGGTCGAATTCGGTTTGCGTTGTCTCTACAATTTGAAACGGGCCGTCGCGATCCAGCACGCCGATTTCGCAATGCAGGCGGCGGCCTTTCAGTGCCTCATCAATGGCGCGGGCCAGCGCATCAAGGCCCGGTGGGCTGAAAAACGCGCCCTCCAGCTTGTCTTGCAACCGCGCCGTGACGATCACATGGGCCTTGCCCAGCTGGTAGCGCAGAAAGCCCTGTTCGATCAGCGCGTGAATGGCCCGGTGCACTGCCGTGCGGCTGAGCCCGCTCAGGTCCGTCAGGCGAGCGGGCGTCACTGGCCCGTGTTCCAGCGTCAGATCCAGAATGCTGAGCGCACGGGCCGCGGACCCGCTTGGGATCATCTCATTCATGGCGGGCGCTGTCCTGCATCGGGCTGCTCTTTCATTGCGTCCTCGTGGCGGGAGGGTACACTGACCATGCCTGCCAAGACAACGTTTCGAAAAGGATGAGGATGCAAGCCTTTCTGGATGAGCGGCAACGCCTGCATGCGCCCGAGAATTTCATGGCCGCCGGTCGCTTGCGCCAAAGCCCGGAAGAGCCGCGCCGGGTGGATATCCTGAAACAGGGGGCGGAGGCGGCGGGGTGCGTGTTCGAGGCGCCGCAGGATGCCGGGATGGCCCCGATTGAGGCAGTGCATGACGCGGCCTACCTGACCTTCCTGCAAACAATCCATGCGCGGTGGCAAGAATTGCCGAATGCGGCCGCCGAAGTGATCCCCAATGTGCACCCGCGCGGTCGGGGGGATGGCTACCCTTCGGGCGCTGTGGGTCAGGCCGGGTTTCACCAGGCGGACACGGCCTGTCCGATTTCGGCGGACACCTGGGGGTCCGCCTATTGGTCGGCGCAAACGGCGCTGGCCGCTACGCACGCGGTTTTGGATGGGGAGCGCGCCGCTTATGCGCTTTGTCGTCCGCCCGGGCATCATGCCTATGCCGATCAGGCGGGCGGGTTTTGCTTTCTGAACAATTCCGCCATCGCCGCGCAGTGTTTGCTGGAGGCCGGACGGCGGCCTGTGGTGTTCGACGTGGATGTCCATCACGGCAATGGCACACAAGGCGTGTTCTATGGCCGTGGGGATGTTTTGACCGTGTCCATCCATGCCGATCCCACGGCGTTCTACCCGTTCTTCTGGGGCTATGCGGGGGAAACCGGTGAGGGTGCAGGGATGGGTGCCAACCTGAACCTGCCACTGGCGATGGGATCAGGCACGGATGCGATATTATCGGCGCTCGAGACCGCGTTCGGCGCGATCCGGGATTTCGGCGCGGATGTGATTGTCGTGGCGTTGGGGCTGGATGCCCATGAGGCCGATCCGTTTCAAGCGCTCAAGGTCACCACGCCGGGCTTTGAACGGATGGCGCAGGCCATTGCGGCGCAGGGGCTGCCGCTCGTGTGCGTGCAGGAAGGGGGCTACGTGTCCGACGCGCTGGGCGAGGCGGCGACGGCGTTTCTTGGTGGGTTAGGATAGAGGGGGCTCTGCCCCCAACGTCGAAGCCATAGCTTCGACGCCTCCCCCGGGATACTTTTGGCCAGAAAAAGCAATCAGCCTCGTGTTTCTTCTGGCCTAAAAATATCCCCGCCGGAGGCATAAAATCTTTATCCGTCCAACTTGCGCAATCGTTTGAACAGGCTCGAGGTGTCCCAACGGCCGCCGCCCATTTTCTGGACGTCCTTGTAGTACTGATCGACCAAAGCCGTGACCGGCAGGCTCGCTCCGTTTTCATCGGCTGTAGAGAGGCAGATGCCCAGATCCTTGCGCATCCAGTCCACCGCGAAACCGTGATCGAAATGATCGTCGAGCATCGTCTCATAGCGGTTGACCATCTGCCAGCTGCCCGCCGCGCCGCCGCCGATCACATCCACGACCGCGCGCCCATCGAGGCCCGCTTTTTCAGCAAAGTGCAGCCCTTCTGAGAGGCCTTGCACGAGGCCCGCAATGCAGATCTGGTTCACCATTTTCGTCAACTGACCCGCGCCGCTTTCGCCCAAGCGGACGCATTTCTTGGCATAGGCCTCCATCAACGGCAGGGCCGCCGCGAACACCGGCGCATCGCCGCCGCACATGATGACAAGCTGGCCGTTTTCGGCCCCGGCCTGGCCGCCCGACACCGGTGCATCGATGAAGGTGATGCCGTCCGCTTTGCCGGCCTCATAGAGCTCCTGCGTCACGGAGGCCGACACAGTCGTGTGATCGACGAAGGTGGCGCCCGTTTTCATGCCCGCGAACGCGCCGTCATCGCCCTTGCAGACGCTGCGCAGATCATCGTCATTGCCCACGCAGGACATGACGAAATCCGCCCCGTCGGCGGCCTCCCTCGGGGTCGTGGCGTGGGTTCCGCCGTATTCCTTCACCCATTTTTCGGCCTTGGCGGTGGTGCGGTTGTAAACGGTCACCTCATGGCCAGCTTTCGCCAGATAGCCCGCCATCGGGTAGCCCATGACGCCGAGGCCGAGGAATGCAACTTTTGCCATGATGATGTCCTTTCGAGATTACAGCGCGTCGCCAGGCGTTTTGCCCGCGAAAAACGCATCCAGATTGTCGAGCGCGCGGAAGCCCATGGCGTCGCGCGTTTGGGTCGTGGCGCTGCCGATATGGGGCAGCATGAAGATATTCTCATGTGCGGCCAGCGCGGGGTTGCCGCCTGGTTCGACCTTGAAGCAATCAAGGCCCGCCGCGGCCAATTTGCCGGAGCTGATGGCGGCAATCAGCGCGTCTTCATCGACCAAAGCGCCGCGCGCGGTGTTCACCAGGATCGCGCCGTCGGGCAGCATCGCGAAGCGTTCTGCGTTCATCAGGTCTTGTGTTTCAGGCGTGGATGGGCAGTGCAGTGATACGAAATCAGAGACCTTCAGGACGCTGTCTATGCTGTCGTGATAAGTCGCGCCCATTTCGTAATCCGGCCGTAGGGGTTTGCGGTTGTAGTAGTGGATCTCCATCCCGAAGCCGCGCGCCTTTTCGGCAAACGCACGGCCCACGCGGCCCATGCCGATGATGCCCAGCCGCGCGCCGGTGACCTGTTTGCCGACCATGAAGGATGGGCTCCAACTGTTCCACGCGCCTGACCGCACCAGACGGTCGCCGGTGACAGCGAGGCGGGCCGCCCCCAGCATCAGCAGCATGGCGATCTCAGCCGTGGCATCGGAGAGGACGTCGGGCGTGTTGGTCACGACGATGCCACGCGCGCGCAGGGCGTCCAGATCGCAGTGATCGGTGCCGACGGAGTGGTTGGCGACGATCTTCAGGCGCGGATCGAGCCGGGCCACCACCTCGGCTGAGAAATGTTCAGAATGGCAGGGCATCATCGCGTCAACCTTCGCGCTCATCGCGATGATCTCCTCAGATGTGCCGGGCGTGTCCGCCTCATTGAGGATCAGATCATAGTCACGCTCAGCACGCTCAATGGTCGCCGCGACGCCTGTCCGCGGCATCCAAACCACTGGTTTTGCAGTCATCAGTCTTTCTTTCCGATCGTCTCTTCCCAGAGGTTATAGAGCGCCATACCGATGACGATTATGGCGATGATCATGAAAGGTAGCCCGCCGGAGAAGCCTGCAAAGCCCGTGGAGATGGAATGCGACAGGCCCAGCACGAAGGTCATCATCAATCCCGTTCCGATGAGTCCCATAATGATGGTGGTCATTTTTGACATGGTTCAAGCCTCCAGTTCCATTTCGGCCCCGGCTTTCGCCAGTGCAGTTTGAACCCAAGCTGCGGTGCGCAGCAAGCGGTCATCTTCTTCCGCCGCACCGATCAGCTGAATGCCGATGGGCAGTCCGGTGTCGCCCACGAGGGCGGGGATGGTGAGGCAGGGCAGGCCTGCCAGTGTCCAGATCAGACAGAAGGACGCGTCACCCGTGGTGCCGTCGCTGAGGGGCGGGGCCTCTCCGGTGGCGGAGGGCGATAGGATCGCGTCGAAATCGTTGAAGTGGTCGGCGAAGAAGGCTTGGGCCGAGGATTTGACGCCGAGCGCGTCTTCGTATTGCTCTGCGGAGATGTCTTGGCCGCGCGCGACGGCGGTTTTCATCTCGATGCTCATCTGGTCGCCATGGTCGGCCACCGTTTGGGTCAGGGCCTGCGCCAGCTCATAGTCATAGATCGTCCGGTGAACATCTGTCAGTCCAGCCAGTTGGGGGGCGGCGTCGAAGCGTTCAACGCGGGCACCGAGGGCTTCCATCACTGCGACCATGCCATCGTGGCAGTCGCTGTTCATTCGGGAGTGGTAGGGCAGGTCGAACCAGGCGATGTCAGGCTCAATCGGCACATCCGCTTGCGCGCCTGCGAGCATGGCGGGTGTGGGGCGGGGGAGGGAGCCTGCGTCCGCGCCGTCATAGCCGGAGATGACGTCCGCCAGCAGGGCCGCGTCTTCGATCGTATTGGCGAAGACGCCCATCTGGTCGAGATTGGGCACGGTGGACATGACGCCCGACCGCGAAATCAACCCGCGTGTGGGTTTGAACCCGAAGGTGCCGCAGTAAGAGGCAGGCCGGATCACGGAACCACCCGTCTGACTGCCCACGGCCAGCGGCACATGTCGGGCGGCCACGGCGGCGGCAGAACCGGAGGAGGAGCCACCCGGCGTATGGACCGGGTTGTGGGGATTGGTTGTCTGGGACGGGGCGAGATAGGCCATCTCCGTTGTCACCGTTTTGCCCATGATCACGGCGCCGGCCTCGATCAAACGCTCAACCAAACGCGCGTCCCGGTCGGCTGAGCGCCCTGCATATAGCGGGGAGCCGCGCTCTGTCGGGCCTTGCTTCGTGTCGATGATGTCCTTGAGACCTACCGGCACGCCGTGCAGCGCGCCCAGTCCGCGGCCCGCGCGGCGGATGCGGTCGGCCTCTCGTGCTTGGGTAAGCGCGTGGTCGGGATCAATCCAGGTCCAGGCCTTGATCGTATCGTCCGTCTCTTTGATCCGCTCCAGACAGGCCGTGACCAACGCCTCAGACGTTATCTTTCCTGTCCGGATGCCCTCGGCGGCGGCCACCGCCGAAAGCGTTGTCAGGTCGCCTGAAGCATTTGGCGCCATCAGGGGATCCACTCACCGAAGAGGTAATCGGGGAACCACAGCGCGATGCCGGGGAACTGATACATCAGCACCATACAAAGGATCACGATGGCCAGATACGGCATGAGACCTTTGAAGATCTCCATCAGCTCAATCTGCTTTTTCAGCACGCCTTTGAGGTAATAGGCTGACATGGCCATTGGCGGCGTCAGGAACGACGTCTGCAGGTTCAGTGCCACCAGCATCGCGAAGAAGTAAGGGTTCACGCCGAACGTCTCCAGCATGGGCAGGAAGATCGGCACGAAGATGATCAGGATTTCCGACCATTCCAGCGGCCAGCCCAGCAGGAAGATGATGATCTGCGCCAGCACTAGGAACTGCCATGGCTCGAGGTTCATCGCCACGACCCATGTCTCGATCACGTCATGGCCGCCGAGGTAGGAGAAGATCGACGCAAACGTCCATGAGCCGACGAAGAGCCAGCACACCATAGCGGTGGCTTTCGCGGTCAGGAACACGCTTTCCTTCACCTTGGTCCAGTTGAGCGACCGGTAAAGACCGGCCAGAACCAGACCACCCAGCGCGCCCATGGCCGCAGCCTCAGCAGGTGTTGCCAGACCGCCAAGGATCGACCCAAGCACCAGCATGATCAGGACCGTCAGCGGAACAAAGGACACCAGCAGGTTGTAGTAGACCACGCTGCGGGGGGGGATGTCGTCTTGGTTCGGCTTCGGTGCCAGCGCGGGGTTAATCGTCACGCGCATGATCACATAGACGATGTAGAGACCCGCAAGGATCAGACCCGGGAACACGGCGGCTGCGTAGAGGCGCAAGGGAGACAGTTCCGCAATCGCGGCATAGACGATCAGCATGATCGACGGCGGGATCAGGATGCCCAAAGTCCCGCCCGCGCAGATGATGCCGGAGGCGAAGCTTTTGTCATAGCCTGCTTTGTTCATCGCCGGGTACGCCAGAAGGCCCATCAGTGTCACAACCGCGCCCACGATGCCTGAAGCGGTGGAGAACACGGCACAGGTCAGAAGGGCTGCAATGCCCAGAGAGCCGGGCAGGTTCGATGCCGCCTGATAGAGCGAATAGAACAGCTTATCGACGATGTTGGCGCGTTCCACCACGTAACCCATGAACAGGAACAGCGGGATGGCGACAAGGATGTCGTTCTCCATCACCGAATAGGTGTTCTGGTTCAACAGGTAGAAGATGTTGTTGTTGAAAATGTCGCCAATGCTGTCGGGCGCACCTGTGTAATAGGCGTAATAGCCGAAGGCCACGCCCATCGCGATCAGCGTGAAGGCAATCGGAAAGCCCAGAAGCACCAACACGATGAACAGGCACAGCATCAGGATGGCCACCTGAGGATCGGTCATCTTTTAGCTCCTTCAGGATTTGTTTTGGCCGCGGCCGACCAGATCATCCAGATCGGCCTCTGCCAGCAGGTCTTCGGTTTCTTTGACGTCGTCTATCCGGTCAGGCCATGCACCTGTGCGCATCGCAATCCAGCAGCGCATCAGTTCTGCCACGCCCTGGATCATCATCAGCAGGCCAGCGGCCGGGATGAGCGTCTTGAAGAAATAAATCTGGATCCGCGCAGGGCTGTTCCAGCTGACTTCCTTGTAGCGCCAGCTGTCCGAGGCGATCTCCCACCCGAACCAGAAAAGCGCGATCATGCCGGGGAAGAAGAAGAGCAGGTAAAGCAGGAAATCGAGCCGTGCCTGCCAGCGGACCGGGAAAAGGCGGTAGAGCACATCGCCGCGCACATGGGCGTCTTGCGCCAGCGTATAGGCACCGGCCATCAGGAACAGCGCGCCATACATTTGCACCATGACGTCGAATGCCCATACGGTCGGAGAGTTCAGCACGTAGCGCATGAACACTTCGTAGGACACAGACAGGGTGAGAATAAGGATGCACCACCCAAAGGCCTTGCCAACCCATTGGCTTAAGCTTTCGATGGCGTGGATGATCTTTTGCACGACCGGTCGCCCCCCGTACCGTCTTCGTTACTTGTTTTTTGATGTTTGCGTGACGGGCGAAGGCCGCGATATGCCGCCCCCGCCCGATCACAAACTCACGCGTTTCGGGCTTAGCCGAAGTAGTGGTTATAGGCCAGCTTGTAGTCAGGCTGGTTGAGGTTGAGGTAGTTCATAACCTCTTTCGCGTAGGCCTTCTGGCTTTCGATCACTTTGGCGAAGAACGCGTCTTCGCCTGCGATACGATCAACCACGATGTCCCATGCTTCCAGCTGGGCGGCCATCACGCTGTCCGGTGTCCGGTAGACGTTTACGCCCTGCTCATCGCGCAGGGTGGCCAGATCTTCGGAGTAACGCTTGGTGTTGTTCCAGTAGAAGTTGGAGTTCTCAGCCTCGGAGGCGTATTTCAGGATCGCCTTCTGCGCATCCGTGAGGTTTTCGAACTTCTCTTTGTTGAAGGACACCTCAAAGAATTCCTGAGACTGGTGGAACGACGCCAGGTGGTAATGCTTGGACACGTCCTGCATCCCGAAGTCGCGGTCAGATGTGGGGTTGTTGAATTCCGCCGCATCGATCAGGCCGGATTTCATCGCGGGCTGAATTTCACCACCTGGAAGCTGCACAACGGACATGCCCATTTCAAGCAGAACGTCAGCGGCCAGACCCACGGTGCGGTACTTCAGACCGTTCATCTGGGATGCATCCTTGATTTCTTCCTTGAACCAGCCCATCGGCTGCGCCGGCATCGGAGAGTTGAAGAAGGACACAACGTTGAGGCCAAGATCAGCCATCAGTTCGTCAAAGAGTTCCTGACCGCCACCGTAGTGGACCCAGCCCAGCACTTCCTGAGAGGACCAACCAAAGCACGGGCCGGTTCCGAAGAGCGAGGCCGCTTTCGACTTGGAATACCAGTAAGCAGGCACGTAGTGACACGCATCCAGCACGCCGCGGTGGACCGCGTCCTGCATCTGCGATGTTTTCACAACAGCGTTCACCGGCAGCAATTCGATGACCAGCGACCCGCCGGACATTTCATTGACGCGGTTCACATAGGATTGCGCGTTTTCAAGAAAGATCCCGCCGCCCCAGGCAGCCTGCATCTTAAGCGTGGTGTGACCGTCTGCAAGTGCAGGCGTGGCCAGAGCGCCGGCTCCGGCCACAGCCGTGCCGCGCAGAAAGTTTCTGCGGTTCAAAGTTTTGGACATGTTACCTCCCATCGGTGTTTCGTCCCAGCAATGTGGTGACGCATGTTTCCCGGCTCCTCCTGAGCGGGTCACATCATCTGTTCGCGTGCCTTTCGGCGCCTCAGTACTTAGCGCCCGAGCGAGCCAACATCAAAGCGTTTTTACCAATTGGTAATATTTTCACACCAACTCGGCGCCGTGTCTGGCCGGGATCAACCGCAAGACATTGCGCTATCAAGGCTTTCGGGTCCACCATACGGCCCAAGATCGCGCGCCTTGATTGTGCCGTCCCGCAGCCTCACGGCCACGACGCGGGACCAGTTGCCGGTGGCAAGAATCATGTCCGGGCCATCCCCGCACTCCCGCAGCCCGCCCGCGATGAAGGGCCAGCCGATCTTGTGGTTGGAAAATCCGGGCTGCACGGCAATCTCTGTCAGGGTGTGATCTTCGTAGCGCCAGATGCGCAGGGTCTTGGCCAGGTGTGGGCGATCAATATAGGCAATTTCCATCGCCCCGTCGCCATCCAGATCGGCCGCACCTACCGGGGCCAGCCACCGATTGCGTGTGCCGATATAGGGCGTGTGGGCCAGAAGTTGAAACGCCTCGCCCCGTCCTGGATAGCCATAAACCTCAAGCCGCGCGCCTTGTGTGGCAGAGGCAGCCACCGCGATCACCTCCGCCAGCCCATCGCCATTGAGATCTGCAAGCCGGGGGGAGGTATCTTCGAACACGCGCCCCGGTCCAGCCGTGACGGCATCGCAAAACACATGCGTGCCATCATCATAGCGCACCATCAACTTGGCCGCCTCTATGGCGTCGCCCAGCACGCCATGGGCATAGTCCGTGGTCGCCCCGGCATAGCGGGCTTCAACCACCGGACCGGTTTGCGCCGTTACAGGTTCGGAAAACGGATGCGGGGCGGGCAGGTCACAGCCATCCTCCGCTAGTCGGGCAGGATCCAGTATCTGGGCCGATGACGGCCCCGCCAGACAGATGCAGATGACCGCCGCCCAAAGCCGCATCACATCTGGCGTTCCGGCATGTTCACGATCAAACCATCCATGTCGTCAGTGACCTTGATCTGGCAGGTCAGACGAGAGCGTTCGGGATCGGATTCATACGCGAAATCCAGCATATCCTCTTCCAGATCATCCTTCTTGGGCAGCTTTTCGACCCAATCAGGGGCGACATACACGTGACAGGTGGAACAGGCGCAGGCCCCGCCGCAATCGGCCTCAATGCCCGGAATGTTGTTGTTGCGCGCGCCTTCCATGACGGTCAGTCCGGGTTTGACATCGACGGTGTGTTCGGTGCCATTGTGCTCGATATAGGTAATTCTGGCCATGGGGGTCCTCGCTTGAATCGAAGGGTATGTAAGCCTTTTTGATTGGGTTTCAAAAGCTGAAAATTTGTAAAGCGATGTGCCAATGGGCTTGCGAAAATGGACATTTGTTCTATTTTTGTTCTTATGACGTTTGCCGATCAACAAGCACCCGGCGCGGAATCAAGGGCGCAGCCCGCCGCGCCTTCGTCCGCTGCCCGGCAGGCGATTGCTTGCAATCGCCGAGAGGAGGGCCCCCCCAAGGGCCTGGCGAATTGGCAATTGCAGGTCGTCGCTCATAAGGAGTCCGGGAACCCAAAGATAAAGCACTGCTGTTCAAAGGCCGGGATCGCCAGATCGGGGCCATGCGAAGGCGCTCTGTTGCACACATGAGCATCACCGCCCGCCCTCCTGTGCCCACGCCGTGGCCCCGTCCGCCCGCCGCCCTTCCTGCTGCACGGCTGGATGAACCGCCCCGTGATGCGCGGGTCACCGTGGCGGGGCTGGTGATCCTGCGCCAGCGCCCCGGCACGGCCAAGGGGGTGATCTTTCTGACGTTGGAGGATGAAACGGGCGTGGTGAACGTGGTCGTCTGGCGCGCGCTTTACGAACGCTTCCGCCGGGCGGTGATCGCGGGGCGGCTCTTGCGCGTCACGGGTCGGTTGCAGCGCGAAAATGCCGTGGTCCATGTGGTGGCTGAACATATCGAGGATATCTCCCCCATGCTGGATCATTTGTTGGCACCAGAGGACAGGTGAGCAGACAGTCTTCCCAGACCGGGCAAAACCGGCTATTATACTGCCAAAATAACGCCCAAAGCGGCGATCATGAGGCAATTGAGCAATGTCCAAAACCAGGTTTGTCACCGCCGTTCTGGCGGCATCCCTGCTGGGTGCGTGCAGCACCGGCAATGTGTTTGAACTGATCCCCGAAGAGGTCACATCGCGGGATATGGCGCCTCCGGGGGCTGCACCGGGCACGTGTTGGGGCCGCGATGCGACGCCTGCGGTGATTGAAACGGTCACCGAACAGGTCATCCATGAAGAAGGCGGCGATGCGCCTGTCATTGAAACGCAAACCTCTCAGGCGATTGTCACCCCGCGGGAGGACACGTGGTTCGAACGTCCCTGCGATGACATCATGACGCCGGAATTCAATGCCTCGCTCCAGCGGGCGTTGAAGGCGCGCGGGCATTACCGGGGGCCCATTACAGGCCGTCTGGATGGGCGCACGCAGGCCGCGATCCGGGCCTATCAAAAACCGCAGGGTCTGGATTCGGGCATGCTGTCCTTGGCGGCGGCCCGGCAGATGGGGTTGACGCAAGTTGATCTTGATGATGCAGGCCTCGATGTGCCGGAGGTCGCGGTGGCCGCGCTTGATGACGCCCGCCCGCAGCCGGTGTCGCAAGCGCCTGTGGCAGAATCTCCGTCGGCGCAGGCGGCGCGGCTGGAACGCGAACAGGCCGCGGATCGTCTGGCCGCGATTGAACGGGCCGAGAATGCAGAACGCGATGCCGCCAGAGAGGCCGCAGAGCGCGCGGCAGACGAGGCCCGCGCCGCTGAGGCCGCCCGCATTGCCGAAGCAGAAGCCGCAGAAAAGGCCAAACGCGCCGCAGAACAGGCCGCATCCGAGGCCGCAGAGCGAGACAAGAACACACGCGCCAAGGAACTGGCGCAAGCGTTGGAAGACGAGAAAAAGCGCACGGGCGGGACGGTGTTTGACCCGCTGCCCATCTCCTCTGAAAGCTACTAGAGCGTCCTGCGGTCCCCTGTCAGAAAACGCGCCGCGCTGACTGGACAAGCCGTGCTGCCCGGCGGATAGTTCACCCGTCGACCACGGAGGCGGTGCATGCTCCAATGGACAGGTGAATCCGAGTTGGGCCGCCCCTATTGGTGGGACGCGGCCCTGCCTGAACCGGCAAATGGCGCGCTTCCCGATAGCTGCGATGTGTTGGTGATTGGGGCAGGCTATGCTGGGCTGTCGGCGGCGATTGCGGCCCATGATGCAGGCGCACGCGTCGTGGTGGTCGATGCCGGTGATCCCGGCGCGGGTGCCTCCAGCCGCAATGGCGGCATGTTCGGGGCGCATCCTCGGCTCAGCTGGGACGCGCTTGAGGCGAAGTTCGGGGCCGATGTGGCCGATGGTGTTTTCGCAGAAGCCGCCCCCGCGCTCAGTTGGGCCAAGGGGCTGATCGCCGCTGAAAAGATCGACTGTGATTTGCAGCAGGTTGGCCGGATCCAGCTGGCATGGACCGCAGAACATGCCCAAGGACAGCGCAAGCTGGCCGATGCCGTGACAGCCAAATCGGCGGTGGAAGCAAGACCCGTTGACCGCACAGCGCTATGCGATGAGATCGGCACGCAGCACTACCACGGCGGGCTCCTTTTCCCGGAACATTGCGGGTTGCATCCGGCGAAGTTTCATCGTGGCCTGCGTCGCGCAGTGGAGCGCCGCGATGTGCCTTTGGTGGGGCAGGCGGAGGTGACCGCGTTGGAGCGCACGGGCACCGGTTTTGAAGCCCGGACACGCAAAGGCCGGGTGCGGGCGGACAAGGTGGTGCTATGCACAAATGGCTATACGACGCGGGCGTTTCGCTGGCACGTGGCGCGGGTGTTTCCGTTGCCATCGTACCTGATCGCGACGGAGGCGTTGCCCGAAAACCTGATCGGTCATCTGGCCCACGGGCGACGCATG
>JBCBAT010000035.1:0-29838 GCA_038532355.1 Pseudomonadota bacterium
CCACGATATTGACCTTCACCCGCACGTCGGAGCCAGCAAGCAGCGGCTCCTTGGCGCTGACCCCCACGGCATTGGCGTTAAAGATTTTCTCAACCGCTGTCAGGCCCTGTCCATCGCTGGTGATTTCCTTGGAGGGCGCGAAGACGATGGGTTTTTCAATGCCGAGCGTTTCCGCGGCCAAGGTCTGCAGCTTCTTGCCAAAGACGATGGCGTAGGACCCGCCCGCCTTGATGAACTCGATCTTCTGCGGCGTGAAGGCGGAGGATACATCAACGAGTTCCTTGCCGTCCTCGCTCAGCAGTTTCTTGTCTTTGGTGTTGATGCGCAGAACCGTGCCGTTTTCGACCGAGTATTTCTGTTCCAAGATCGGATCGCCGGTGTTGCCCATGATCGGGTTGCCCTCGGCGTCGACCTTCTTGACCCAGTTTTTCAGATCAAGACCAATGCCGCCGGTCACGCCCACGGTCGTCAGGAAAATCGGCGAGATGCCATTGGTGCCGCCCACCACGGGCGCGATGTTCACAAATGGCACGTAAGGCGAGGCCTGCTTGCCCGTCCAGAGCGCCACGTTGTTGACGCCGGACATGCGCGACGATCCCACGCCCATCGTGCCTTTTTCGGCCACCAACATGACGCGGGCGTCGGGGTGCTGGTTCTGGAGGTCTTGGATCTCCGTCTGCGCCTGTTCCGAGATCATGCATTTGCCGTGCAGTTCGCGGTCAGAGCGGGAATGGGCCTGGTTGCCGGGCGACAGAAGGTCGGTCGACACATCGCCTTCGGCGCAGATATACGTGACGACTTTGATCTCTTCTTCGATGTCGGGCAGCTTGGTGAAGAATTCCGCCTTCGCGTAGCTTTGCAGGATGTCGGTCGCGACGGCGTTGCCTGCGGCGTGGGCTTCGGCCAGACGGTCGGTGTCGGCCTCATAGAGGAAGACTTGCGTCTTCAGCACCTCGGCGGCGTCGCGGGCCACGTCGGCATCGTCGCCCAGCGCGAGGTCGAGCAAGACGCGCACCGACGGGCCGCCTTTCATGTGACTCAGCAATTCATAGGCGAAGGTCGGCGTGATCTCGGCCACCTGGGCCTGACCCAGGATGATTTCCTTTAGAAAGGCCGCTTTCGCCCCGGCAGCGCTCGTGGTGCCTGGCAGAGTGTTGTAAATGAAAAAATCCAGCGAGGCCGCGCGATGCTCGTGATCCGTATCGCGGATTTGCCCGATGAGTTCCTCCACCAAGGCGCCGTCTTCAATGGGCTTGGGGTTCAAGCCTTTTTCTTTGCGGGCTTCAATCTCGGTCAAATAATCTGTGTAAAGGCTCATGGCGGCACCTGCGAATAATCGTTGGGTTGGGTTCAAGTCAGGCGAAGGTCGACGTCTTTCCTGATTTATGTATACAATAGTATGCCGTTTTAAAATTGGCAAGAACAATCACGCCGTCGTGACGGTGCAAGCCGCATGGAAATGCGCCCGATTTGATGGATCTGCGAAAGCGAGAGCGGTGAATGATCTGCCTTTCAAAACGCAAATTGGATTTGACCGACATTGACCATCCGGCAAAAACCGGCAGTTTGCGTTGAGCATCTTTCACCCGCACATGAACCAAGAGAGCGCCATGACCTTGATCTTCGATATCCCGCACCCGTCTGTCGCCATTGAGGGCACTGAGGATCGCTGGCCCGTGCGGCGTATTCTGTGCGTGGGGCGCAATTACGCGGCGCACGCGCGCGAAATGGGGAAAGACCCGGATCGGGAACCACCGTTCTTTTTCTCCAAACCCGCGGATGCGGTGGTGGATGATGGGGCCACCCTGCCCTACCCGCCGCAGACGGAGAACCTGCACTATGAAGGTGAGTTGGTGATTGCCATTGGGCGCAGCGGGACTCGGGTGGCTGAGGACGATGCGCTGTCTCATGTCTGGGGCTTTGCCGTGGGCAATGACCTGACCCGGCGTGATCTACAGGCGCAGGCCAAGGAGATGGGCCGCCCGTGGGATATGGCCAAGGGGTTTGACCGGTCCGCCGTGATCGGGCCTCTCCACGCCATTGCCGACTGTGGAGAGATGTCCTCTGGCGCGATCACCACGACGGTCGACGGTGTGGTGAAGCAAGAGGCGGATCTGTCGGACATGATCTGGTCGGTGCCGGAGATCGTTTCGATCCTGTCACATACGATCACGCTGGCCCCCGGTGACCTGATCATGACGGGCACGCCCGCCGGTGTTGGCCCGCTTGAGCCCGGGCAGGTGTGCCGCGTGGCCATCGCAGGTTTGGGCGAGATCACCACGACCATTGCGCCTGCGGCCTGAAAAAACCACTCGCGCCCGGCCAAAACATTGCTACGATCCGCAATCGGAAAATATGCGCCCGCCATGAGGCGCAATCCAACAGGGAAAAAGGGAGATTTGGACGTGAAAAAACTACTGATGACGGCTGCCGCGATGGCGCTGGCAGCGCTGCCGGTTTCGGCTGAGGTAAAGGTGGGCATGATCACCACGCTTTCGGGCGGTGGGGCTGGCCTTGGGATCGATGTGCGCGATGGCTTCATGCTGGCCATGGAACAATCGGGGCGCGACGATATCGAAGTGATCATCGAGGATGATCAGCGCAAGCCGGATATCGCGGTGCAGCTGGCCGACAAGATGATCCAATCCGAAAAAGTGGACGTGATGACCGGGATCATCTGGTCAAACCTTGCCATGGCGGTGGTGCCTGCAGCGACCGCGCAAGGCAAATTCTATCTCTCTCCCAATGCGGGGCCATCGCAGCTGGCGGGGGCCGGATGTCATGAGAATTATTACGTAGTCAGCTGGCAAAACGATGCCTTTGCCGAGGCCGCGGGTCAGTGGTCGCAAGACAACGGATTTGGCAAGGCGATCCTGATGGCACCGAACTATCCGGCCGGTCGCGACACGATCGCGGGCTTCAAGCGCATGTTCAAAGGCGAGGTCGCGGGCGAGATTTACACCAAGCTGGGCCAGACCGATTACGCGGCTGAGATTGCGCAGATCAAGGCGGCGGATGCCGATCTGCTCTACTACTTCCTGCCGGGCGGCATGGGGATATCCTTCATGAAGCAATATGCGGGGTCTGGTGGTGATACGCCTGTTGTGGGCCCGGCGTTCAGCTTTGACCAGGGTATTCTGGGCGCGATTGGGGAGGCCGCTGTGGGCGTGAAGAACGCGGCGCATTGGTCCAAGGATCTGGACGTGCCGGGAAACGCGGAATTCGTGGAAAGCTTCCAGGCGAAGTATGACCGGCTGCCGTCCGTTTATGCCGCGCAAGGGTTTGATACCGCAAACCTGCTGATCTCTGCCGTGGACAAAGCGGATGTGAAGGATGCAGATGCCTTCCGCGCCGCGCTGTCCGAGGCGGATTTTCAATCCGTGCGGGGCAAGTTTGCCTTTGGGTCCAACAACCACCCCGTTCAGGATCTCTACATGCGTGAGGTCGTGAAGGAAGGGGACGTGGTCACCAACCGTATCCTCGGCGTGGCCGCAACGGACCATACGGACGTCTATGGTGGTGAGTGCAAGCTCTGACAAAGAGCGGACCCGGCTTTCTGATATGCCGGGTCCCAAATTCGAATTGCGCGCATCATGGACGGGCCGGATTGGGGGCCAGCCCCCAAACCCCCGGAGTATTTTCAGCCAAAAAGAAGCCACCTTTCTTGCGCTTCTTTTGGGCCATAAATACTCCAGCCGGAGGCATGCCGGCCTTTGTCACCCAACACAGTCCTAAGTTTGAAAGCCAAACCCCGTGTCGCTTCTCCTGATCGCAGAACAGATCCTCAACGGGCTGCAGTTCGGCGTGATGCTGTTTTTGATGGCAGCTGGTATGACGCTGATCTTTGGGGTGATGGGCCTGATCAACCTGGCCCATGGATCGCTGTACATGGTGGGCGCATTTGCGGCGGCCGCGGTTGCGGGGCTGACGGGGTCGTTTTTGGCCTCGTTGGTGGCGGCGCTGGCGGCGGCGGCACTGGCCGGTGCGATTGTGGAAATGACGATCATTCGCAGGCTCTATAAGGCCGCGCATCTGGAACAGGTTCTGGCGACCTTCGCGCTCATTTTGATTTTCTCGGAAGGGACGCGGTGGGTGTTTGGGTCGTTCCCGCTTTATCTGGATATCCCTGCCGCTTTGAACGGGCCTGTGACGCTGCCGGGGGGGATTGAGTATCCAAAGTATCGCCTCGCGCTTATTGGGATCGGGATCGGGGTTGGTCTGATGCTCTGGTGGCTGATTGAGCGCACGCGGATCGGGGTGCAGATCCGGGCAGGCGAAAATGACCGGGAGATGATCGCGGCTTTGGGGATTGATATCTCCAAGCTCTACACGGTGGTGTTTGCCCTTGGCGCGGCCCTTGCGGGGCTGGCGGGCGCGCTGGTGGGCGCGATCCAATCGGTGCAGGTAGGAATGGGCGAGCCTGTGTTGATCCTCGCCTTCGTCGTGATCGTGATTGGGGGGATCGGGTCCATACGTGGGGCGTTTGTGGGCGCGCTGCTGGTCGGATTGACGGATACGCTGGGGCGGCTTTTCCTGCCGCAGTTTTTCCGGCTGTACATGGAGGCAGATGCGGCCAACCAGACCGGATCTGCGCTGGCCGCTATGTCGGTTTACGTGCTCATGAGCATTGTCCTCATCTGGCGGCCCACCGGGCTTTTCGGAGTACGGGCATGATGGCGGAGCGGCATATCAATTGGGTGGTTATGGCGCTGCTGCTGGGCATTCCGCTGATTGCCCATGTGATTGACCAGCCTTTTACCATCACGCTGGCGACCAAGGCGGCGATCCTGGCTTTGGCGGCGGTGGGGCTGAACATTGCCCTTGGGATTGGCGGGTTGGTGAGCCTTGGTCATGCCGCCTTTTTCGGGATTGGCGGCTATGCCATGGGGATCCTGGCCTTTCACGCGCAGAATTTCAGCCCGCTGGAGCTGGGGCCGCTGACCATCGCGGGCACGAAATCCATGCCCATTATTTGGATCACGGCGATGGTCTTTTCCGGCCTTATCGCGGCGATCATCGGCTGGCTGACAGTGCGCACCACCGGTGTTTACTTCATCATGATCACCCTCGCCTTCGGGCAGATGTTTTTCTATTTCTCCATTTCCTGGAGCGCGTATGGCGGGGAGGATGGCCTGTCGATCTGGGTGCGCAACGGGTTTCCGGGGCTGAACACGCTGGTGCCGTTGCAGTTTTTCTTGCTTTGCTTTGCGCTGCTGTGCCTGGGGCTTTTGGTCTTTGCGCGGCTGCGCGCGTCGCCCTTTGGGCTGGCGCTCAATGCCACGCGGCAGAACGCGCAGCGGGTGCAGACCGTGGGGATGACGCCGCAACGGCTGAAGCTGGTGGCGTTTATCATCTCAGGCGCGATCACCGGGCTGGCAGGCGCGCTGTTTGCCGATCTCAACCGGTTTGTCAGCCCGGTGATGTTTTCTTGGCAGCTGTCGGGGGAGTTGATCATCCTCATTATCATGGGCGGCGTTGGGCGGTTGATGGGGCCGGTGATTGGCGCGGGGCTTTTCGTGATCCTGGAACACTGGCTGGGCGGGCTCACGGATTTCTGGCATGTGTGGCTGGGGGCAATCCTGCTGGCGATCGTGCTTTTTGGCCGGGGCGGCGTGATCGGGTTCCTGACCGGCAAGGAGGGGCCGCATGTCTGATCCCGTGTTGGAGACGCGCGGGCTGCACAAAAGCTTCGGCGCGCTGGCCGCGACCCAAGATGTCAGCCTTGAATTGCGCGAAGGCGAAATCCACGCGGTGATCGGGCCCAACGGGGCGGGAAAATCGACGTTGATCAGCCTGATCACCGGCAACCTGATGGCGGATCAGGGCCGTGTGATTTTGCAAGGGCGCGATATCTCAGGAGCGTCGGTTGAGGCACGGGCGCGGGCGGGTCTGGCGCGGACGTTTCAGATATCCGCCCTGGCGATGGAGGACACGGTTCTGGAAAACGCCGTGCTGGGCGCGCTTGGGGCGCATGCACGGCCCTGGCGGTTTTGGCGGGCGGTGTTGGGGGACACTGATCTGACGGCGCGCGCGATGGCGGCGCTGGAACAGGTGGGGTTGACTGATCACGCAGGCACGGTGTGTCAGGAACTCAGCCACGGGCAGCGGCGGCAGTTGGAGGTGGCAGTGGCCCTGACGTTGGAGCCATGCGCGTTCCTGATGGACGAACCCATGGCCGGGCTGGGTGCGGAAGGATCCAAGACCATGACCGGGTTTCTGGATGGGCTTCGGGCGCAGGCGCCGATCCTGTTGGTCGAGCATGACATGGATGCGGTGTTCGCGCTGGCGGACCGGATCAGCGTGCTGGATTACGGGCGGATCATTGCGACCGGCACGGTGGACGACATTCGCGCCAATGACGTGGTCAAACAGGCCTATCTGGGGGAGGAGGCATGAGCTTTCTGACCATCGAGGGGCTGACCGCGTCTTACGGGCCGAGCCAGGCGCTTTTTGGTGTCGATCTTGAGGTGCGCGAAGGGGAGGTCGTGGCGCTGATGGGACGCAACGGGATGGGCAAGACCACGACGGTGAAGGCGATTTTCCGGATGATTGCCAGCGCCGGGGTGTTGCGGTTTGACGGGCATGATCTGGGCGCGTTGCCCAGCCACAAGGTGGCACGATTGGGGGTTGGGTTGGTGCCGGAGGGGCGACGCTGTTTTGCGCGGCTGACCGTGGCGGAGAACCTGCTGGCGGCAGCGCGGACCGGGGAGTGGGATCAGGCCCGGGTGGAGGCGCTTTTTCCACGGTTGGGGGAGCGGCGGCATCAAGTGGCGCAATCGCTGTCGGGTGGGGAACAGCAGATGCTGGCCATCGGGCGGGCGCTGATGACGAACCCGCGGCTTTTGTTGCTCGATGAGGCCACAGAGGGCTTGGCGCCGATCATCCGACAAGAGATCTGGGCGGCGATTTCCAAGTTGAAACGAGAGACGGGGCTGACGATCTTGCTGATCGACAAGTCGCTGAAGGAGATCAGCGCCGTGTCGGACCGGGCGGTGATTTTGGAACGGGGCAAGACGATTTGGTCGGGGGCGATGGATGCGCTGACGCCGGAGATATCGAAGGCGCATATCGGGATTTGAGAGCCGCATTTTCTTGCAAGAAAATGCCCAAGAAAATTCGAATTTTCTTGGGCAGAATTTTTCAAAAATTCTGCTGCGCTACTCAACCATCTGGAACAGATCGGCGTGGGTTTTACGCAGTTCGTTTTTCTGGACCTTGCCCATCGTGTTGCGCGGCAGTTCCTTCACGAGGATGTACTTTCTGGGGTGTTTGAACCGGGCAAGAGCCTCGGATGCGGCGGCTTCAATCGCGCCAAGGTCTGGGCTGTGCGCCTGCTCCGGCACGATCACGGCCACGACGGTTTCGCCAAAATCGGGGTGCGGCACGCCGATCACCGCGCTCTCGGAAACGCCCGGTTGCTCGTCCAGCACCAATTCCACCTCTTTGGGATAGATGTTGTAGCCGCCCGAGATGATCAGATCCTTGTCGCGGCCGACGATGGTGACATAACCGTCCTCGTCCATGCGCCCCAGATCGCCGGTGATGAAGAACCCGTCCTCGCGCAATTCAGCCGCCGTCTTCTCTGGCATTTGCCAGTAGCCTTTGAACACGTTCGGCCCGCGCACCTCAATTTGACCGATCTCTCCGGTGGGCAGGGCCGCGCCTGTTTCGGGGTCGGTCACTTTCAGCTCCACCCCCGGCAGCGGGAAGCCCACCGTGCCAGCCCGCCTGTCACCGTCATAGGGGTTGGAGGTGTTCATGTTGGTTTCCGTCATGCCGTAGCGTTCCAAAATGCGCTGCCCGGTGCGGGCCTCAAAGGCCGCGTGGGTTTCCGCCAGCATCGGCGCGGAGCCGGAGATGAAGAGGCGCATGTGGCGGGTGAGGTCTGCGTTGAACTCGGGCTGGTCCAGAAGGCGGGTGTAGAAGGTCGGAACGCCCATCATCGATGTGGCCTGTGGCATCATGCGCATCACGTCGGGCGCATCGAAGCGGGGCAGGAAGATCATCGACCCACCCACGAGCAGCATGATATTGGTTGCCACGAAAAGCCCGTGAGTGTGGAAAATCGGCAGAGCATGCAGCAGCACGTCATCGCCGGTGAACTGCCAGTAGTCCTTTAGCGTATGGGCGTTGGAGAGCAGATTATCCTGGGTGAGCATCGCGCCCTTGGACCGGCCCGTGGTGCCGGAGGTGTAAAGAAACGCGGCCAGATCATCATTGCTGCGTGCAACGGTGTCGAACTGATCAGGCTGCGTCGCGGCCTTCTCCGTCAAGGACCCTGCCCCGTCGGCATTGAGCGTTTCAACCTGCGCGCCAAGCCCGTCTGCGATGGGGGAAAGCAGATCCTTGGCAGCCGCATCGCAGACCACCATCCGTGCACCGGAATTTTCGATGAAGTATGACAGTTCCGTCGCGGTGTAGGCGGTGTTCAATGGCAGAAAGATGATCCCCGCTTGCGCACAGGCGGCATAAAGCGCGAGCGCTTGGGGCGATTTGTGAACTTGTGCGGCCAGCCGATCACCCGGTTCCAAGCCTGCGACGCTCAGCACATGGGCGATCTGGGCCGCTTGGCGCAGGAAGGCATCATAGCTGATCTGCGTGCCATCGACTAACGTCAGGAACGTCGTGTCATTGCCTGCATGGCGGCCGAAAAGTTGATCATAAAGCGGATTGGTCACGCGTGGCCCCCTGTGATGTGGTGCGGAGTGATTTCAGGCCCGCCGCGCTGAGCGAGCGAACGTCGGACGAGGCGGCGATTTTATCCTCTGCGGCGAAGCTTTCATGGTTCTGCGACACGCGGCGCAGATCGTAGAGGTAGTTGACCATGGTGCCAAAGGATTGCCCCTGCCCTTTGCCGGACATATCTGCGCCCGCGTGCACCGCATGCACCTGCGCGCCATTGCCCAGATGGAACCGCGCCACGGGGTCAAGCGGCTGACCATCGCCGCGTTTGACGCCCAGCAGGTAATGCGCCGCCAGGGCGCGCAAATCGGTGCTTTGATCGACGACCACACCTTCCTCCTCTGCCCAGCGGGCTAGGCCGGGGATGGGCGACAAAGTCACGAAGGTTTTCAACCCCGGCAAGGCCAGTGACAGATCGGCCACCACCTGTTTGATCAGCGAGTTGCCAAAGGAAATCCCAGCGAGCCCCGCCTGACAGTTGGAGATGGAGTAAAAGACAGCCGTATCGGCATCCTCTTCCAAAAGCGCCTCACGATCCTCAGACAAAAGCGCCTGCACGGACCCCGGCACGCCCTTGGTCAGTGCCACTTCAACGAAAATGAGCGGCTCATCGGGCATGGCGGGATGGAAGAAGGCGAAGCAGCGCCGGTCAGCGGGTTCGACGCGGCTGCGCAGATCCTTCCAGCTTTCAATCTGGTGGACGGCCTCATAGGCGATGATCTTTTCCAGCACGAGCGCAGGGCTTTGCCAAGAGATGGGCCGCAGAACCAAAAAGCCCTGATTGAACCAGGATGACAGCAAGTGCCGCAGGTCCAGATCAAGCGCGGCGAGCGCGGGTTCGTCACGCAGCATGTCCAGCAGATCGGCGCGCATCCGCACCAGCCGTTCCGTGGCCCCCGGCACGCGGTTCAGGCGGCGGAAAAATTCCTGACGCCGGGGTTCAGACGCGGTCATGAAGGCGCGGTAGCTTTGCTTGGAGGGCTCAGATTCATAAGCCGAGAGCGCGGTGCGTACTGCGTCTGGTTCAATGTCCATCTTCGTCGCCAGATGGTGGAAGAAGGCGCGTTTGCCCTCCGCGTCCAGCGATGTGTAGCGTGCCAAAATGCGCTGGCCCGTGTCGCGGCCCGTGTCTTCGCCCGAGGTACCGATCAGCGCCTCTGCCAGTTCTTCGATCGAGCGCGCATCATCGCCGCGCAGCACGCTCAGCCCTACACGGCGGTCAAAAACGGTCATCAGAAGGTCAGAAAACGTCGACATGGGCGCGTTGTACCCCACTGCCAAGGCTTTGGCGATGGGTCAGGATTGACAGGTGGGGCAGTGATAGAGCGTGCGCCCGCTCAGCTTGGATTTGACGATCTTGTCGTCGCAGCGGGGGCAATCTTCCTTGCCGAAGATGTTGGTGCGTTCGCCGTGGACCTTGCCCGTTTCCACCAGATCGGGGTTGGTGATGATGGCGTTTTTCTCCACCCCCAATTGCAGAAGCGCGCGCATTTCATCCCACAGGCCGCGCAGGTCTTCTTCCGGGATATCGACACCGCGTGTCATGGGGTTCAACCCACGCAGAAACAGGATCTCCGCGCGGTAGATATTGCCGATGCCGGAGATCACTTTTTGATCCATCAACAGCCGGGCAATGGGCGCGCGGCTTTTGCGGATGGCGGCGATGGCGCGGTCTGGATCGGGTTCATCGGCCAAAAGATCCGCGCCGTAGCGCAGGGTGAATTCCTGCATGGAAGCGGTGGGCAGGATTTCGCAGGTGTTGGGGCCGATAATGTCGATAGCATGCGTGGCGCTTTCCAACCGGCAGCGCGTGACCTCGCGCGGCGGATCGACGGGTTGTTTGTGGCAGACGAAATAGCCGCCCAGCCCAAGATGGATGTGCAGGGTTTTGCCGTTTGAGAAATGGTAGAGCAGGTGCTTGCCCACGGCGCCCGTGGCCTCACACACCGTGCCGTCGATCTCTGCCGCGCCCTCGGCAAAGCGGCCTTGGGGCGAGATGGCGGCGATCTTCTGCCCGCCGACCATGGCGCGATGATCCCGCGCGGCGCGGTGAATGGTGTGTCCCTCGGGCAAGTTCGGTCCCCCCTGTCTGGAGCACTCAAGATGATGCGCCCGCGCGCCCTGTCCAGAGTGGAATTGCCAAATGCCCCGAGCCGATTAGCTAGAGGCAGGCACGCGACCCGAAAGGACGTCTCAATTGACCACTGCCCTTCTTGTTTTCCCCCATCAGCTTTTCGCAGATCACCCTGCCCTCGCCGCCAAACCCGACCGGGTGGTTTTGGTTGAGGACCCGCTGTTCTTCGGCGATCAGCAGTATCCGATGGTGATGCACAAACAAAAGCTTTGGCTGCACCGGGCGACGATGGCGCAATATGCCGATCGGCTGCGCAACAATGGTCTGGAGGTGGAGATTGCCAGCCACCGGCGCGAAAAAGGCATGATCACCCGGGTTGTGAATGGGTTGGCAGAAGACGGGGTGACAAAGATTGCGCTGGCGGACCCGGTGGATCACACCGCAATGAAGCGGTTGCGCGCGGCAGCGGAGGGCGCGGACGTGACGCTGTCGGTCTATGACACGCCCGGCTTTATCAACACCGCAGGCGATAACGCCGAGTGGTCGGAAGGCCGCAAGCGGTGGTTCATGGCCGAATATTACAAGTATCAGCGCAAACGCCTCAACGTGATGATGGAGGGCGATGACCCTCAGGGCGGGCAGTGGAGTTTTGATGAGGACAATCGCAAGAAGGTGCCCAAGAAGCTGCTGGGCGATATCCCCGACCTGCCCATCCTCAACCGGTCGCAGCCCGATCTGGACGCGCGGGACAGTGTGAATGCAGATTTTGCCGACAATTACGGATCGCTGGATCAGCTGATCTATCCTACGACACACGAGGACGCTGCCGATTGGCTGGAAAGGTTTCTCCAGGACCGGATGCATGCCTTTGGCCCTTATGAGGATGCCATCGTGGAAGGCGAAAGCTTCCTTTGGCACGGCGTCCTGACACCGATGCTGAATGTCGGGCTGTTGACGCCGCGCCAGATTTTGGACGCCACGTTGGAACATGCGGAGAGCCAAGACGTGCCGATCAATTCGCTGGAAGGGTTCATCCGGCAAATCATCGGCTGGCGCGAATTCATGCGTGCGACCTATGAAGATCTGCATGTGAAGATGCGCACCACCAATCACTGGGGCCACAGCCGCAAGATCCCGGCCAGCTTCTATGACGGCACCACGGGCATTGACCCCATCGACGACACGATAAAGCGCATTCTGGAAACGGGCTATTGTCATCATATCGAACGGCTGATGGTGCTGGGGGGCTTCATGTTCCTGTGCGAATTTGATCCTGATGAGGTCTACCGCTGGTTCATGGAGATGTTCATCGACAGCTATGATTGGGTGATGGTGCCCAACACCTATGCCATGAGCCAGCACGCCGATGGGGGGCAGATCACGACGAAGCCTTACTTTTCCGGGTCCAACTATGTCCGCAAGATGAGCCATTGGGGAAAGGGCGATTGGGCTGAGACGTGGGATGGGCTCTATTGGCGGTTTATCTTCAAGCATAAGGACCGGCTGGGCAACAATCCCCGCTGGGCGATGATGTGCCGGACGGCAGATCGCATGGCGGATGACACGCGGGAAGGGCATTTGAACAAAGCGGCGGCGTATTTGCGCGGGCTTTGAGGGCGCGGAATCATCAAAAGAGTGTCAATGCGCGCCAAACCGCTTGCTTTGCTGGCTTCGCGCGGTGAGGTATCATTGAAACCGCAGCGCGTGTCCAATACCTCGCTGTGAGAAGAGCAACGACCACACACCAACGGCCCGCACCCGGCACATGGGCCGTCACAGAGGCAGGCGCCCGCTTGATCAGAAACCCGATCAGAAGCTCGATCCTTGTGGCCGCGTTGGCGGTTGTTATCTCCTTCACGGCGCATATGACGGGGATCGTGGTGCTGTTTGATCCTGTTGAGCAGGCGGGTGAGGAAGGCGCGCCTGAACCCGCCAATTCCGCCGCTTTTGAGGATTTCGCCGAAGAGGCATTGCAGCCCGAAGAGCCGGAGCCCGAGCCTGTGGAGGAGGTGGAACCGCAAGAGGTGATCGTGCCTGATGAAAGCAACGATATCCAGGTGGCCTCAGACAACCCGCAGGATGTGGAGGCGCCTGATACCGGATCTGAGGCGCAGAATATCGGCCGGATTGAACCCACGGAAGAGGTGACAGCCACGGCCCCGCCCGCGCAGGGCGCAGAGGTGCTGACAGCAGAGGGCGCGCCAGATGCCGCGCCCGAAACAGCCGCCGTGGAGGCAGAGGAGATCATCGAGGCGACAGAGCCTGAGGTGACAGACGCCATTGACGAGGCCATTGCGGAGGCGCTGGAAGAAACGCCCGAGATCGAAACTGTAGAGGATGGCGAGGTGCAGATCGCGGCGGTCACACGTTCCCCCCGTCCCCCGACGCGGCCTACTGATGAGGCCTTTGGCATTGAGAACGGCGAAGGGGAGACGCAGGACCAATCCGGCGTGGAAAGTGCCGCACCTTCGCAACAAAGCGGGCTGGATATCCTGGCACAGGCGGGCAATGTCGCTCTCTACGGGCGGTCGAGCCTTGAGGCGGCACGCTCTGCCGGGAATTCAACGCAGACGAATTACCGGGGTGAGGTGTTGGTCAAGCTCAACCGGTCACTGCGGGTCTACAAGAATGAAAAAGGGTTCGCGGTGATCCGGTTCCAGATCCTGCCCAATGGTCAGGTGGGGTGGGTGCGGATCATTCGCAGCGGCGGGTCGCCCAATATCAACATTGCTGCCGCCGCCAATGTGCGCCAGGCAGCCCCGTTTCCGCGCCCGCCCAATGGTGAGCCGGTTGAGATCAGCCTGACGTTTCAGAGCAGGTAACCATTTTCTTAAAAAGAAAATGCACCAGAAAATTCGAATTTTCTGGTGCAGAATTTTGCAAAATTCTGCGGGCGCGGATGGCTAGATCGCGCGCAGGGCGGCGATGCGCAGACGGTTGTTGTCACGTGTGACTTCAGCCTCGATCCCGTAAACGCGCGCGAGGCGGTCGGTGGTCAGAACATCCTCCGGCGGGCCTGATGCATCCAGCGTGCCATGGCACAGGCACATCACCTGATCACAGAATTGCGCGGCCAGAGACAGATCATGCACGGCCACTGCGATGGCGATGTTTTTTTCCTTGGCGAGGCGTTTCAACGTGTCAAACACCAAGAGCTGGTGGCGCAAATCCAGTGCCGCTGTGGGTTCATCCAAGAGCAGGATGCGCGGCTCTCGGAACAGCGCCTGGGCCAGGTAGGTAAGCTGCCTTTGCCCGCCGCTGACCGCATCCAGCGTGCGATGAGACAGCGCGCCCAAACCAAAGTCTGCCAGGATATCCTCTACCCCCGCAACGAGCGCGGGTGGGACGCGCAGACCAAGCGACCCAAGCCGGCCCAGCAGAACGACCTCTGTGAGAGTGAGCGATGACCCTGCGCTGCTGTCCTGGGGCATGTAGGCAACGACCTCGCGCCGTTGTGCCTCGGTCAGCGCCGTCCCTTCGCGCGACACGGTGCCAGACCCCTTGGCCAACCCCGCCAGCACCTTGAGCAGTGATGATTTCCCCACACCATTGGGGCCAATCAGCCCGGTGATTTCGCCATCCCTCAGCTGAAGGTTCACATCCCGCAAGACGGTGACAGACCCATGAGTGATGGACAGGTTTTCCGCGACGAGGCTCACCAATGCCTCCTTTTGCCCAAGACGATCAGGCCGAAGAGGAACGGCACGCCGAGCACGGCAGTGACGATGCCGATGGGGATGACCCCGCCAGGGGATATGATTTTCGACAGGATCGAGGACCCCGTCATGATGATGCCGCCAACGATGGCGGCCATGGGCAGGAGGAAGCGTTGATCTTCGCCCACGAACCCCCGTGCAATATGAGGCGCGACAAGGCCGACGAACCCGATGGTGCCCACGAAGGCCACCGCGCCTGCGGTCAGAAGCGCCACGATGATGAACATGCGCACGCGCAGGCCCGTCACATTAATGCCCACAGCCGCGGCACGATCATCGCCCATGCGCAGCGCCGTCAGCCGCCAGGCATCGGGCAGGATCGCGGCGACGCAGACGACAAGGATGGTCGCGGTGATCGGCAGGTTGTCCCACGACGCCTTCAGAAGCGACCCAAAGAGCCAGAACACAATCGCCTGCAACACCTCGGGCGAGGCAAGGTATTGCACCATGGATTGCAGCGATTGAAACAGAAACAGCGTGGCGATGCCGGCAAGGATCATGACCTCAGGCGTCATGCCGCGCGCCCGTGACAGGCCGAAGACCAACGCCGCCGACACCAGCGTCGCGCAGAAGGCCGCGGCGGGCACGGTAAGCCATGGCAAGAAGGGCAGCGAGATGCCGGTGAGCAGAACCACTGCGGCCCCAAACCCGGCGGCGGCGGAAAAGCCCAGCGTGTAGGGGCTGGCCAGCGGGTTGCCCAGAATGGTTTGCATGATCACGCCCGCCACGGCCAGCGCGGCCCCCACCGTCAGCGCCATCAGCGTCATGGGCAGGCGGATATCCCACACGATCACCGTGGTCATGGAAGACGCGCTTTCCGCGCCGAACAGCGCCGCAACCGTATCGCCCACGGACAAAAGCGCAGGTCCCGTCAGGATATCCCCCAACACGCAGGCCAGCAAAAGCGCCATGCCCACGCTGAGTGCGGTGACCCGGCGCAGCGTGAGATGGCTATAGGAGGATGGGGCGACCGTTTGCGCCGCCCCGTCATTGGCACTCACCCGTGCCTCACTTCAGCTGCGTCATATACGTGCCGTTGAACTGGATCGGCATGTAGTCTGCAAAAAACGCATCCAGATTGGCCTGAGGATCTACGTCCTCGAACTGCTCTGGGTGCAGCTGCTTGGCGATGTACTGGAAGAACGCAAAGTCATAAAGCGTGCGCGCCCCACCGTGGTAGAGCCCGTGCATTTCGCCATTCTTTACCGCGTCGATCTGATCCCAGCCCGGACGACCCGTATAGGGCTGCATGCGGTCATGGGTCAGCGATGCATCGACATTGGGCCCGAGGATCACGGCCTTGTCGCGGCTCATCCAGCCGGACCCGGCAAGGAACACGACCTCCGGGTTTTGCGCCAAGACGTATTCAGGGCTTAGCGCGCCCCAGCGTTCGATCTGGCCATTGGCGATGTTTTCGCCACCGGCGGCATCCACCAGCTTGCCCCACATGGTGCCCGCATAGGAATTGTCCGTCTCTTCGGCACCTTTGCGGCCAAGCTCCACGTAGACACGCGGTTTGCTTTCTGCCTTGGCCACGCGGGCGATGGTGTCGGCATAGGCGGCGGCATAGTTATCCGCCAGTTCCTTCGCGCGCTCTTCCGCACCCAGAATAGCCCCCAGCGCGATGGTGGAGGCGACGTGCTTTTCCACTTCCTGCGCGTTGTAGTCGAGCACGACGACCGGGATGCCCGCGTCTTCCATACGGCCTACGGCATCGCCCAGCACGTTGTATTGCCAGGCGGCCAGAATGGCGACATCGGGTTGCGTGGCAATGGCGGCCTCAAGGGAGAACGTCCCCGCGTCGACCTCACCCACATCGGCAATCTCGGCAATGCGCGGCACGGCCTCCACATAGGATTGCCATTGCAGGTTGCGCCAGCCTTCCCATGCTTCGCGCGAGATGCCCACCACGCGATCGTACACATCAGGGCCGCCCACGGCGAACGTGTCTTCAAAATAAAAGCCCAGCAGGATGCGATCAGGCTGTTCAGGCAATTCCACGGTACGGCCGAGGACGTCTGTAACCGTCACAGGGTCGGCCATGGCAGGGATCGGCAGCATCAGCGCCGCGGCAGTCAGACCACCAAAGAGGCGGCGGGTCAGGGTGTGTGTCATTTCATCTTCCTCCATGAAGACAGGCGTGCCCTTTTGGGTGCGCACGCATTTGGGGTCCGGCCCGAGGGCCAAAAGCTTCCGATGGACCTGTCCGCAGGACAGTGTGCCGTCAGGTGGCAAGTTGGGAATGGATCAGGTGGCCGGGGGTGCCCGACTGCTGTGGCCTAGATGGGGCCTCGGCGGCATGCTCTGCGTCGCAGGTGGGTGCCATTCGACAGAGGCTGCACGCAGCACAACCGAAACGCCCTGCGTGGCCGCCTCGGGCGTGTCAAAGGCTTTGACCAACTGACAGACCGGACAGGCGGCCAGATCAAGGTCTTGACCGTGGTCTTCGCCGCATGCATCCGACAGCGATCCGCCCGCCTCGACAAAGGCGCGGGCCGAGGGATCAAGCGATGCTTGGCTGAATGCATGACCGGCATGCGCGGCATGTCCGAACCCCAAGGTCACAAGCGCCAAAAGCACGGCAAGCGTGGTCAGGACGTGGGCCATTGGATGACGGACAGCGGCGAACATGTTACCTTGTAACAACGTCCTGCTTTGGTTTCCAAACAGAAAGCGACCCGCTTGCCGAAACTTACGGTCGCACCTGGAAACCGGGCAAATCCTTGCTGTGGAACGCCTTGAAATGCGCTTTGATTGTGACAGAGGTCTCAGGTCACGTGGCACGCCGATCAGTTCGTTGACACGGCGCCCTGCCTGACGGCTAGATGGTGCCATCTTCAACCACCCAAACAGGATCCGCACCATGACAAGTTTTCGCGTTCTGGCCATGATGCTGGGCCTCTCTTTCCCCCTGCAGGCCCAAGAGACAGGCAACGTCATCTTCCTGCATCCTGACGGGACCGGCGTGAACCATTGGTTGGCCGCGCGGATGCATGTGGTGGGGCCCGACGGTGTGCTGAACTGGGACAGGCTGCCAGCGTTGGGCGTCTACACCGGCCACATGACGGATCGGGTGACCGGCACCTCCCATGGCGGCGCAACAGTGCATGCCTACGGGGAAAAGGTTCAGGCCGACAGTTTCGGGATGGACGGGCGCACGCCGCTGATCGCGCGATCGGGCAAGCCGCTCTCTATCGCGGAGGAGGCGATGGCGGCAGGCAAGGCGCTGGCCCTTGTGCAGACAGGCCATATTGCGGAACCGGGCACGGCGGCCTTTGTCGCCTCAAGCGAAAGCCGCCGCAACACCCATGATATTGCCCGGCAAGTCATCCAATCGGGCGCGCAGGTGATCATGGCGGGTGGGGAACGGTTCTTGTTGCCCCGTAACGTGGAGGGGCGGCACGGGCCGGGGGAGCGTGAGGATGGGCTCAACCTGATTGAGATGGCGTCGCGCGCGGGCTACACCGTGGTCTACACGCGGGAGGAATTGCTCTCGCTTGATCTGGCGGGTGCGGACAAACTGCTGGGTGTGTTTGCCCATGATCACACCTTCAATGACCAGCCCAGAGAGCGTAATCTGGCCGAAGGCAAACCGACCTACCTGCCCACCGCGCCGAGCCTCGCTGAGATGACGGAGGTCGCGCTGACCCTGATCAGTCGTGACCCGGACGGGTTTTTGGCGGTGATCGAGGAAGAGGGCACAGACAATCTGGCCAATAACATGAACGCGGCAGGCACGTTGGAGGCCTTGTCGCGCGCCGATGCAGGCGTGGGGGTGGCGCTGGATTTCGTGGACGGGCGCGACGACACGCTGCTCATCATGGCCGCGGATTCAGATGCGGGCGGGCTGCAAGTGACGCGGCAAAACGAAGGCCCGGTGGATCCGATGACATGGGGCGGCGGCATTCTGCACGGGGTGGAAGGCCCGCGCGGCGCGGCCTTTGAAACCGCGCCGGATGCGGCGGGCAACACGCATTTTTACGGCATCGCCTGGACCGGGCGCGGCGATGTGGCGGGTGGTATTCTGGTGCGAGGTGCGGGAATGAACAGTGACCTGATCACGCCGCTTATGGACAACACGGATGTCTATTCGGTGATGTATCGCACGCTTTTTGGACCGCTTGACTAAAGCGGGAGGCATCGCGCCAAGGCCGCGAATCTGGACATGAGTATTTGTGGCCCAAAAGAAGACGTTGCAGCTTTGGCTTCTTTCTGGCTAAAAATACTCATATCCCGACCGAAGGCACCACGCACCTACGTCTCCAATGCCGACCTGATGGACATCGACAGCTTGTCCACCAGCTCCCCCATTTGATCCTCTGACAGGATGAAGGGCGGAGCGAGCAATACGTGATCGCCTTGCCGCCCGTCCCGCGTGCCGGCCATCGGATAGCAGATCAGGCCGTGATCGACCGCGATTTTCTTGATCTTGGCTGCCAGCCCTCGCGCGGGGTCAAAGGGGTTTTTGGTTTCGCGATCTTCCACCAATTCCAGCCCGATGAAAAATCCGCGCCCACGGATGTCGCCCACATGGGGGTGCTGGCCGAGTTCATCACGCAGGGCTTGCATCAGCCGCGCGCCCATGTCTTTCACGCGCGCGGGCAGGTTGCGGCCTGTCAGTTCCTGCATCACGGCCAAGGCGGCGGCGGTGGCCACGGGGTGGCCCAGATAGGTGTGGCCATGCTGGAAAAACCCCGACCCGTTTGCAATGGCGTCATAGATCGCATCGGTGCACAGCATGGCGCCAATCGGCTGATACCCCGCGCCCAAGCCTTTGGCGATGCACAGAATGTCAGGCGCGATCCCGTCATGGTCACAGGCAAAAAGATCGCCCGTCCGGCCCATGCCGCACATCACCTCATCCAGGATCAACAGCACACCGTGGCGGTCGCAGATGTCGCGGATGCGTTTGTAATACCCGTCCACCGCTGGCACCGCGCCCAGCGTGGCCCCCACCACCGGTTCGGCCATGAAGGCCATCACGGTTTCCGGGCCGAGGCGTTGGATTTCCGCCTCCAGCTCATCCGCCACGCGCTGGCCGTAGTCAAAGCTGCTCTCACCTTCGCGCCGATCCACGTATTCGTAGCAGGGTGCGATATGGCTCATGCCCACCAGAATGGGCGCGAATTGTGCGCGGCGCCATGCATTGCCGCCTGCGGACAGCGCGCCCAGCGTGTTGCCGTGATAGCTTTGCCGCCGCGCGATGACATGGCGGCGCTCCGGCTCACCGATTTCCATGAAATACTGGCGCGCGAGTTTGATGGCGCTTTCGGCGGCCTCTGACCCGCCGGAGACGAAATAGACCCGGTCCAGATTGCCAGGCGCATGTTGGATCAGCAATTCGGCCAGTTCTTCTGCCGGTTCCGAGGTCATGAAACCCGAATGGGCAAAGGCGATCTTGCCGACCTGATCCTGCACCGCCTTGATCACCGCCTCATTGGAATGGCCTAGGCAGGACACGGCCGCATCCCCGCAATCGAGGTAGCGCTTGCCGTCCGCGTCGATCAAATAGGGCCCGTCCCCTGCAAAAGCCGTGGGCAGGTTGGATTTGGTGTGCCGTGGAAAGACATGAGACTGATCTGCGCGCATGGGATACCTCCGCGCCCAAGTCTAGGCCGTTCGGGGCGTGAAGCACAACGCTCAAGGTGTCGGGTAGAAGACCGCGCCGGGCAAATAGGCGCGGGGCAGATCCATGCCCACGGGCAACGCGCGGTCGGTTGCCAGGTGATCGGGCAGAAGATGCGTGTGCGGGCCTGCCGTGACCGCATCGCCCTGCGCGGGGATCTTGCCCTCCACTTCGATCCGGCCCAGCGCGCTGTCCACCACGCGCGTGGGGCTGTTGGCCAAAAGCGGCGCGGCGATCTGCGGCAGGGCCTGCGCGAAGGGCAAACCTTCTGCGTCGTGCAAGGCTTGCCGCACAGGCCCATCCGCCACGCGCACGCAAAACCGGGCTTCCTTGCGCCCCAGACCCAGATCAAAAAGGCGCATCCCCTGCCCCGGCATCAGCCCGGTATCCGCGCCCAGATCCGACACGCCTTGGGCGACCGGCACCCGCCCGCGTTCCCGCTTCACCGCAAGAACCACGCGCGGTTGAGACATCATGCCGGGCGGATCGAAGGTGAGCGCGCGAATGTCGTCATCGATCACCATCCGCATTGCACCATTTTTGGTGTGCGCGATGATCGTGTCGCCATCTGTGTCCACGTGGGCCGCCGCACCTGCGGGCACCATGAATTCCGCCACCGCGCCAACCACGCCCATGACCCATGTGCCCCGGGATTTTTCGACGGAGTGAACCACGAAGTCGCGGATTTGGTCCGTGGACCACGGCAACCGCCGGCAGGTCACACCCAGCGCGCCCAGCCGGTCCGGGATCTTCGCCCAAACCTCATCACGGGCATCGTCCGGCAGGCCGCGCCACACGGCGATCTCATCACCGGATCGGCCGCATCCGATGCACCACCCGGTGGGTTCATCCAGTTTGCAAGTGCCGGTGCAAGGGCTTGTGATGGTCATGGGAGTGTCTCTTCACTGGGGGTCAGGGCGGCGAGGATGGCGTCAAGACCATCTGTCAGCGCCGCCGGGCCGGGTTGGAGGATGAGGGGGGATTTGATTTCCGTGATGCGGCCCTGGGCCACGGCGGGGATCTGATCCCATCCCGGGCGGGCGCTGATTTTTTCAGGGCGGACTTTCTTGCCGCACCAGGAGGCAAGGATCACGTCGGGGCGCGCCTTGATGACATCCTCGGATGTGACGACCCTGTCCATGGCGGCGGCCTTGGCAGCGTGATCCGGAAACACATCGCGACCGCCCGCGATTTCGACCAATTCGGACACCCATTTGATGCCCGAAATCATCGGCTCGTCCCATTCTTCAAAGTAAACGCGCGGGCCACGGGGGGCACGAGCGGCGATCTGGTCGAGCCGGCGGGCATAGCCATCTGCCAGCTTATCCGCCTTGTCCCCTGCTCCCACCAGCGCGCCCAGTTGACGGATCATGGCAAGGATGCCCGCCACATCGCGCTGGTTGTAGCCCACGACCATCACACCGGCGCGCAGCAGGTCAGCGGCGATATCGGCTTGCAGGTCAGAGAAGGTGAGCACCAGATCCGGTTCCAACGCCATGATCTTGGGAATGTCAGCAGAGGTGAAGGCCGACACGCGCGGCTTTTCCTGCCGCACGCGTTTGGGGCGCACGGCGTAGCCAGAGACACCCACGATGCGGTGATCTTCACCCAGCAGATAGAGCGTCTCAACCGTCTCTTCTGTCAGACAGACGATCCGTTCGGGGGGAAACCGCCGCATGTTTGTTCAAAGAGACGCGCGTCGCGCCTCTGCCCCGCCGCGACGGGCACGGGGGGGCAAGCGCAGATCGAGAGGCGTCAGGGGGGCCTTCATGGACGCAAGCAGCAGATCGCAAAACACTGCCACCGCCGGGGAATGGGCGGCAAAGGGTTTGGCGCGGCCATAGGCATGGGCGGCGGCATCAATGTAAGGCGTGCGCCCCGGCAACGCGCCCAGCCATTGCATATAGCCCAGCTGGCCCATTTCTTCGGCGCGTTTGGCGGGCAGGTCGCCCACATCCAGTTGTGTCAGTGTCAGGTCAAGAAGCATCGCGCCCTCCGCGCAATTTCCGCGCGGCGTCGGGTCGGGCTTTGGTCGGGCCGTATTGGTCCATCGTATGCGCTCCGTCCCTTGGCGCCCCGCCAGGGTTTCAGGTGGCTGCGGCGCGCATCATGCGCTGACCGGAGATGGCAGGTCTCCTGACTTGCGGGTCAGTGCTTCCCCGAACCTTCCCGGGCCTCGTGGCCCAGTGGTGTTCTGTCGGGGTCGCTCACCGCTTACAGTTGCGGGGGCAGTCACGGAATTGGATTTGGGTCCGCACCGTGTTCCCTTTTGATCCTTTGCGGGTCTTACCTCGCTCAGGAACCATCAGCCGCGATATTCTGCAGGTGCATGGTGTTGGTCAAGGACAAAGCGCGGCTTGCCCGATTTTTACGGGTCGTCGCCTGCGCGTGTGGCGTATTGTTCGTGCCCGCAAGGGTGCTTAGAAAGATTGCATGAAGATTGTTGGATACGTCCTGCTAGGGTGCGCCGCCATCGTGATGATCGTGCTGCTTGGCGGCTGGGATGTGTTGGGCGGTTCGCCAAGCCCCCTATTTCAGCCGTCCCGAACAGCGGCGCCGGACGGGTTTGATGCGGGTGCATTCGTTGATTTCAACGACGTAACATCGACACCTCAAGCGGAGGTTTTGGCCTTGCGCGATATGGGCACGCTCTTTGAGCATTATACCCTCCCGGATCTGGGCGTGACCTATTTCATTTTGTTCAATGACACGGGCAGCTATCGGCTTTTGTTCGTGAACGCTGAAGGTAACGTGATTGCCGATATCACCGAGGCACCGCAGGTGTTCCAGATGGGGCAGTTCATGGTGACGCCTGATGTGTATTACGAGATCACGGCGGATGGCCTGTCCCCGCGCGCGCCCATTATGGATGTCGCCTTCACCTCAACTGAGGCGCTGATCGCGATGATTGAGGAAAGCAGTCATTATCGGACCTATTCGGGGTCGGAGCTGCCCAGCAATGATCTGGCGCAGGGCATCAATGAAAAATTGCATGTCATGCGCCACGGCGGTGTCTGGAAGCGGGTCGCGACGCAGGATTTGACTTATTATGATTGGAAGGGCGCGCCGTTTCATAATCTGGACGCCCAGTACAGGGTCACGCGGGTCGGATCAGGACGGGTGGCAAAGGCGTTCTTTGACGGCCGCTATGCGGTCACCATGACCCATTTCGATCAGGAGGAATTTCTGCGCCGTCGCAGCGCGCCCATTGGCAGTACCACGGGTCAGGGCCGGCCCGCCCAATGGATCGGCACGGGATACTACACACTGACGATCGACGGCCAAGATGCGGTGCGTTTCAAAATTGAAGATGACCGGGAGCTTTTATCGTCGGGCGGGTCGTCTAGGCTGAGTGTGTTTGGTGGCGACGACCTGAATTTCGTCGTGATCCGGCAGCATATGCGCTCCGGCGCGAAGGTGGGGTTTATCGTGAAAGCCCGCGCGCCCTAGGCCACATTACCCGCTGCTGGGCTCAAGCACTCGGTTTGGGGCCAATCTAACGGATCACATGCACCGCGCATTTGGCGTGGCGCACGACCCAATCCGCCGTAGAGCCGATGAAGATATCCTCAAACCCCGGCACGTGGGAGGCCACGATGATACAATCGCATCCCATGTCAATGGCTTTGTTGACGATCTGCCGCCCGGCATGGCCGGATGTCAGAACGGTAGCTGCCCCGGGCAATTCCTCCGCCAGTTTGTTCAGATCTTCTTGTGATTGCGCCTGGGCGTCTTCCAGAAATTCCGCCGGAACCTGATAAAGCGCGTAGTAGGGGATCGCATCCAGCACGTGCAGCATTGTGAACACCGCATCAGGGCTGGCCAGACTTTGCGCCGCTTTGATGGATCCGGCGGTGTCATGATCATCGTCAAACACGACGGGTATGAGAATGTTGGTGTACATCGTCTTCCTCCTTCACTGGGTTGAGCGTGATTGAGAAAGTGTCGCATGATCAAAGTTGATCGGCCTTGCGCCAGATCAAAACGGGGGCGTTGACGTGCAGCGTACCCGCAAAAGAAAATGGCCGGGAAAAACCCCGGCCATTTCCGAATACAAAGCAGGCGTCGATTACTTGAGTTCGACTTCCGCGCCAGCTGCTTCCAGCTTGCCTTTGATTTCTTCGGCTTCGTCCTTGGAGCACTGCTCTTTGACGGCCTTGCCACCGGCTTCGACCAGTTCCTTGGCTTCCTTGAGGCCAAGACCGGTGATGCCGCGGACTTCCTTGATCACGTTGATCTTGGAGGCGCCAGCAGACTTCAGGATGACGTCGAATTCTGTCTGCTCTTCAGCAGCCGCGCCACCGGCGTCGCCGCCAGCAGGGCCGGCCATCATGACCGCGCCACCGGCGGCGGGCTCGATGCCGTATTCATCCTTCAGGATGGTTTTCAGTTCTTGTGCTTCGAGAAGCGTGAGACCCACGATCTCTTCTGCGAGTTTTTTCAGATCAGCCATTTTATCAGCTCTTTCCGTTTAGATGATGTGTTCCAACGTCGGGTGACGACCCAACGAGGGTATCCAGATTGCTTTACGCGGCCTTCTCTTCGACCGTAGAGATAATGCTCGCGATGTTCGAAGCGGGCGCGCCAATCGCACCGGCGATGTTGGATGCAGGTGCGCCAATGCAGCCGACGATGGAGGCAATAAGCTCATCGCGGGACGGCATTTTCGACACGGCTTCCACACCGGACCGATCCAGAGCGTTTTCACCCATCGCACCACCAAGAATTTCAAACTTCTTGTTGTCCTTGGCGAAGCCTTCCGCGACCTTGGCAGCTGCCACAGGATCTTCGGAGAAGGTGAGAACGGTCATACCCGAGAGATAGTCAGCGATGCTTGCGCAGGGCTTTCCTTCCAGGGCGATCTTGGCGAGCCTGTTCTTGGCGACACGAACGGAAGCCTCAGACTCGCGTGCGCGCGCCCGAAGATCCTGCATCTCAGCAACTGTCAGACCCTCGTAGTGGGAGACCACGACGACGCCAGAGCTTTCGAAGATCTGGCCGAGTTCCTCGACCACTTTCTCTTTCTGGGCTCTATCCACAGTTTCACTCCAATTGTGAGGGTTTCCCCTCGGCTCATTTACGTCGGTGCGGATGCACCGGCGGTTACAGTCCTTTTTACGGGGGTGCCAGATCGCCGGGACCGCCCGCATTGAGGCAGTCATAAACGGATCATGTCTTTCCCGTCTCAGGCAGGGAATTAAGCGCATCGGATGATGGCACCCACCGTCTTGGACGTTATGTTCGGCGGCTCAACACCACCGGACAGCGGGCAGTTACCGGCATTTGGGCGCGATGTGAAGCAAAAACTTTGCCGACCTGCTGGTTTTGAACCCGCACCCTACGGCCATGATGCATGCGCAGAAATGCGCCTGCCACGGGGTTTGGCCAAAGCGGAAATCTGCCCAAGCCCCTGATTTTGCGCGCAATGGGCGGTTTTTCGCACCGCCTCCGGTGGCCCGAGATCACCCACGATGCGGTTCAGGTCATTTTTCAACTGCCACCCCGGCCACCCCGTCGCAAAGGCCTTTTTTTATTGGCTTTGAGTGACGTGGTGAAAGCGGCCACCTCACTTCTGTCAGGTGCGGCCTGCTGCCTGCCGCCTGCGGTTGTTCGATGCAGTATTGGTCGTTTCCCCGGGAAAACGGCAATTTGAACAAAGCGTTACGCCCAAGGGACTGCGAATCGCCCCAGTTTGAATAAACTTCAGGTTGTGCGCGGCCTCTGCCAATTCGGGTCGGCGCGCCTGTCTGCTCATAACTCATGCGTCACATGTCACTGCCACTGACATCCGCGCACCGCCAAAAGGGGGAAATGCCATGCCAAACGGAGGAGTGATTACCGCATTGTTGTTTCAGGATTTTTCCTTCCTGAACGACAACGGGCAAATCAATCCATCGCAAAACGGGCCATTCAGCCTGCCCAGCAATGCCACCGCACAGCTTGCATCCGGGGCGCAGGAATTCAGCATCGTGGTCGATGATGATGATCCCGAATTTGATGACGGGTTTCAGGATGATCCGAACCCGGGGGCGCTCAACCAGTTCCTTGTGGGCGATGAAACCGTGACGGCGGCGGATGGCACGACGACAACCCTGACGGACGGGTCCGTGCTTGAGGTGGAATTTACACTGACCGCAACACCTCAGGGCGGCGGCCCCGCGATTGACCTTTTGTTCGTGGCCGTGGGCCCAGGCGAAAACGCAGGCGATTTGCAGCTGGTCGTCGCCACCGGCCCGGTGATCCCCGGCGTCACCTATGACATCGAATTCAAGAACGATGGCGGCGGCACGCCCTATGCCGATATCCCCTGTTTCGGACGCGGCACGTTGATTGATACGCCCAAGGGCCCGCGGGCAGTGGAGACGTTGAAGGTGGGCGATATGATCGTGACCCACGGGGGCGCGCGCAGGATTGTCTGGGTCGATCATCAGGCCCTGTTCCGGCCCATACAAAAGCGGTGGCCCGTTCGGATTGCACGCGGCGCGCTTGGGGATGGCCTGCCCTATCGTGATCTCACCGTATCGCCGCAGCACGCCATGTTGCTGCGCGATCCGCAACTGGAGCTGCATTTCGAAACCTCAGAGGCGTTCGTGCGCGCCCGTCATCTGGTGGGTCTTCCGGGGATTGAACGGGTGGAACGCCAGATCGTGGAGTATTTCCACATCATGCTCGATGGTCATGATGTCATCTATGCCGAGGGCGCGGAGACGGAGACGTTTTTTCCCGGCCCCGCCTCACGCAAGTGGCTGACGGCGCAAGGGCGCGCGCGGTTGGCTGCGCTGTATCCTTCCCTGTCGGACGCCTACGCCCCGTCACCCTTTGCAACGGCCCGCCCTGTGCTGAAGGCCTATGAGGCACGCGTGGCCCGGCATATCCTGGAACAAGACCTGATCCGCGACGAAGACATCGCTGCATACACAAACCGCAGTGCGGCATGAAAAAGGCCCCGCGTTGGGCGGGGCCTTTTCCAGATTGGTTTGCATCAGAATTCGTAACGGATCGACACCGGGATACGCCAAGTATCTGTGGCGCCCGCGTCGACGTAGTTCAGGCCCAGATTGCCCGAAAACCCGCGTGCGATGTCATAGCGAAAGCCCAAGCCCGCAGCCCGGCTTGTGGTGCCGTTAAAGCGGCTCCACCCCAGTTCTGCCGACAGCGATGTACGGCCAACCTTGTAGTTGGAGCCAAGTGAGGCATAAGTCTGCGCGATGCTGCTGGCCACACCATCCAGCGCGACATCCTGCATCCCCAATTCCGCCCCGACGCTGAGCGACCCCAGCGTGTAGCCGTAAAAGCCCGCGACCTCTTCGATGCTGCCGGTGCCCACGGCGGGCGACCGGTGCTGCACCTTGCCGGTCCCGGCCCGCACGCCAAAGCTATGCGCGCCGGTGCCGATGGGGGCCTCAAAGAAAAGCCCCGCTTGCACGTCACCTTCTTCATCGGCGGCAAAATGGATCTGATAGGCATTGACGGCGCGGACGTAATGCAACCCTGTCTCATTCAAACTGCCAAGGCCGCGGCCTGCAAACAGCGTGGCATTGCCCACGCGGTTGCGCCGCGCCACGGTGTTTTCCAAAAGTCCCGTGACACGACCCACGTTGAGCGTCCCCCAAGGCGCATCCACGAAGACCGAATAGAGATGGCGATCATTGCCGCCCGCATCATCGGTGTCGAAAATGCCGGTATAGGCCACACCGGTGAACCAGCCATTGCCCAATTCGCCCGCGACCACCGTGGAAAACTGAAGCGTGGTGTTCCAGTCATCCGCGCCGGGCGCAGGATTGTCGATATAGGCCTGATCCAGCAGGAAGTTGAACCGCAAGGTCGCGCCGCCCAGATCGGTGGCCAGCCCTTCTTCAAAGAAGGACAGATCATCATAGCCCAGAAGGCCCGATTGCTGTTGTGCGGTCGCGCTGTCAGCCGTTGCAAGGAAGGTGGCCAGGCCGGCCACCATGGCGAGGCCCGTGTTTTTGAAAACACGGAAGGTCGAAACATAAGTCATATCAGCCGTGCTTTCTGTTGAGTTTGCGGAAGGTGAAATCAGCGAGCTTTTTGCCCGCGCGGAGGCCCTGGGTGTTGTCCTCCTCCCAGTGGATGCCGCCGAATTCCCGGCTGGCACCGCCCTCTTCCGCAGCCGCCCAGAGGCTGTTCCACGATCGTCGCACGCCCGTCAGTTCGCGCGGCCAGTTCACCAGATCGGGGCTTTCCGATGAGAAATGGATCCGGTCGCGCCCGATGATGTTGCAGATCATCCGCGCCGACACCGCGCTGAAGCAGCTGTGGCCAGATGTGTAGGCTGGAAAGCCCGGCGTCGGGATCAGCGTGTTCCAGCCCGGGTTGTAGTTCGCCCCCGTCGCGCGCTGGCGGATGTAGGTTTCGGGCCGCACCACATCGTGGACGTATTTGGAATGCCAAGTGGTGATCGCCGCATCCGCCTGGGAAGAGCTGAGCATCGCGAAGGCATGGGCCTGATCATTCAGCGACATGTGCTGGCGTTGCAGGATATCCATCGCGATGATCTGCCAATGGCCCGGCGGGGTGACGCCGCGAGGGCCATCCTCCCAGAAGAACGCAATCTGGCGTTGATCGGGGGTGCGAATGGGGCTGTTTGAGCCGCCGAGCACGCGGATTTTTTCCAGCTGGCGGGCAAATTCCTTGGTGTGCTCTTCGGGGAAATCGACCACGAGGAACTGCCCTGCTGATTTCATCTGCCACGGACGCACAGCACCCCAACCGGGCAGCAACCCGCGCGCGAAGGTGCCAAAGCGCGGGCCGGGGGACCCTGCGCGGTAAAACGGGCCGGTGGGCGACCATTTGAGGTTGTCGCCCCGGCGCGGATAGCGGCCAAGGTACTCCTCTGACCGCGACAGCTCTGACCCGTCCTGATAGCGTGACGCCGCCAGCGCGTGCCCGACCGATCGGCCCCAGGCCACACCTTCGGATTTGCCCCCGTGGTCAGGCAGGTCCGACAGGTATCGCGACAGATCCGGCGCGAAAGATGCCCTGAGCGCATCGTTGAGCGCCGTGGCCACCGCCGCCCCATAAGCCGCCGCCGGATCCGCGCCCGCAGGCGCAGGGCCGGTGTTGAGCGTGGGGACATATTTGCCTTCAATGCCATTCACCGCGTTGAAGCCGGCCACATGGGCCATGGCAAAAACGCGCGTGGCAGGGGGCGGCGTTACGGCTTGGTTGCGAATGGCCTGCAGCATCACGTCGGTCCAGTGGAACACAGGCGACACCCGATCCTGCGCCACGACACCATTGATGTAGGATTGCGGGGATGTGACGGGGGCGGCACATCCGGCCACCGAACTGATCACGGGAAGCGCTGCAAAACTGGCCCCCCGTTTCAGGAAGTCTCTTCTACGAATCATAACAATGTCCTTTGCCCTAATCAGACAAGTAGGACGCGTTCACGGACCTGTGACAAGCCTGAGGGTTGAAAAAGTTGACGTTGGGTAAACTTTGTCGCGGTCGATGGCCTTCGAAGTGGGCAATCAGAATGCGTCGGTTACCAGATCAGACCTCATAGCCTGCGAGCAACATCGCGATCACCAACAATGAAAGAGAAATCACGAAATACACTGCGGCGACAATGCCTGATGCCACCGTGGCGACGAAGTGGGCGATCAACCAATTCTCTATGCCGCCACATCGTTTGAAAGCCCAAAGATACACAACACCCGCGATGAAAACGCCAAAGCAAAACAGTGCCACGGCTACAGCTTGGAACGGGGAAC
>JBCBAT010000036.1:0-25382 GCA_038532355.1 Pseudomonadota bacterium
CCTGCGCCTATGGCAAGGTCACGGGGCTGAAGGCCGATGGCGATGGGTTCCTCGCCGTCCGGTCCGGCCCCGGCACGCAATTCGCCAAAATCGATGAATTGGTGAACGAAGATGAGGTTTGGCTCTTTGAACAGCGCGGCAAGTGGATCGGCATCGCCTATGGCACCGCGAATGTGAATTGCAGCCCGATCCCGGCTGATCGCGAATTGCAGACCGACGGCAAGAAAGGCTGGGTTCATGAAAACTGGATTGTCGTTCTAGCGGGTTAAGGCGCAGCCGGCGGCAGCAACGCACCGCTTGCAACGCAGACGATCCTACCGCTGCGCCGTCCGCCACTCAGGATGAAACCAAGGTGCTGCGTTGTCTGGTGGCAATGACCGGCCCAACACGTGGTCTGAGATCTTCTCCCCCACCATGATCGAGGGGGCGTTCAGATTGCCGTTGGTGATGCGCGGGAAAAGGCTGCTATCGGCCACGCGCAACCCGTCCACCCCGATCACGCGGCCTTCCGGGTCGACCACCGCATGCGGGTCATCGGCGCGCCCCATCCGGCAGGTGCCGCACGGGTGATAGGCGCTTTCGGCATGTTCGCGGATCACTTCATCCAGCTCATCATCGGTTTCAAACTGCGCACCGGGTTGGATTTCGTGGCGGGCAAAGGGTTTGAACGCGTCCTGGGCAAAAATCTCTCGTGTCAGGCGAATGCAGCGCCGGAAATCGATCCAGTCCTGTTCTTCACTCATGTAGTTGAAGCGAATGACAGGATGGTCTTTGGGATCGGTGCTGCGCAACCGCACGGTGCCGCGCGAGGGTGATCGCATCGGCCCGGTATGGGCCTGAAAGCCATGGCCCTCTGCCGCTGCCTGCCCGTCATAGCGCACAGCGATGGGCAGAAAATGGAACTGGATATCGGGATAATCGACACCCGCGTCCGAGCGGATAAACCCGCAGCTTTCGAACTGGTTCGACGCCCCCGGCCCCGTCTTGGTGAATAGCCACCGCGCGCCCACATAGGCCTTGCCCAGCAGATTCCAGTATTTGAAGAGGCTCACAGGCTGGCTTGCCGCCATCTGCACGTAGAGTTCCAGATGGTCTTGCAGGTTTGATCCCACGCCGGGGCGGTCAGCCACCACCTCGATCCCGTGCTCGGCCAGATGCTTGGCCGGGCCGATCCCCGACAACATCAGCAGCTTGGGGGAATTGATAGAGGATGCCGCAAGGATCACCTCTCTCCGGGCGCGGATGATGCCCTTGGTCGTCTCAACGCCTGTGGCGCGCCCATCTGTCATCACAACGCGGGTGACTTCAGCGCGCACCAAATCGCAATTGTCGCGCTTGAGCGCGGGCTTGAGATAGGCATTGGCCGCAGACCACCGCTGCCCCTTATGCACCGTCATCTCAAAGGGCGCGAAGCCTTCTTGTTGTTCGCCGTTGTAATCTGCGGTGATCTCATAGCCCGCCTGCCCACCAGCCTCGATAAAGGCGCGGGTCAGAGGATTGGCCATCGCGCCCCTTTGCACGTGAAGCGGGCCGTCTGAGCCACGCCAAGTCGCATCGCCCCCGTGCCCCGCGCTGTCCCAGTTTTCCATGCGCTTGAAATAGGGCAGCACATCGGCATAGCCCCAGCCATCCGCGCCCATCTCACGCCAATGGTCATAGTCACCCGCATGCCCGCGCACATAGACCATGCCGTTGATCGAAGACGACCCGCCGATCACCTTGCCACGCGGGCAGGCCAGACGGCGGTTGTTGAGATGCGGCTCGGGTTCTGAGCTGTAGCCCCAATCATACATTTTCATGTTCATGGGAAAGCTCAGCGCACCCGGCATCTGGATCAGCGGTCCGGCGTCTGTGCCGCCATGTTCGATGACCAGCACCGATTGCCCGGCCTCTGCCAGCCGGTAGGCCATGGCGCAGCCTGCACTGCCCGCGCCGACGATGACAAAATCCGCTTCCATCATGCCCCCTCGGCCCGAAGGCTGTCATAGGGCACCATCACGTGATCCAGATAGGCGGCACGCTGGGTCAGGCGCGCGTAATAGGCCTCAACCGCGGGCTGCGGATCGCGCGCCACGTCCATGGTGAACCAGCGAAACAGCAGATGGCCGATCACGATATCCGCCGTCGTCAGGTCGTCACCGCAGACGAATGTCCGGCCCTCTACCTGCCGGCCCAGTTGTGCCATGTGAGTGTTGAACACCGCCACGGCGCGGGTCAGTGCGGCCTTATCACGCGCCGTGGCCGCCGTGCGCACGCGCGACCAGAAAATGGGCACGGTGAAACTGGCACTCAGCGTGGTCTTGCCCCATTCGGCCCACATATCACTGCGCGCCCGCGTGGCCGGGTCAGACGGCCAAAACGGCGTGCCCGGGCCATAAGCGGCGCACAGGTATCGCAGTATCGCCGCACTTTCCCAGATCACCAGATCGCCGTCCTGCAGCACGGGCACCTTGCCGTGGGGGTTCATGGCCAGAAATTCCGGCGTGTCGAGCCCACCATGCACATGACCGTAATCCAGCCGCGTGACCTTAAGACCCAGCTCAGCAGACGCCCACATGACCAATTGCACGTTCGAAGATGTGGCGCGGCCATAAACCGTGATCATTGCGCCGTCCCCTTGGTGTCGGCCAGCGCACGGTCCACGTAGGTCATCAACAGCGCAATCGCCTCGTCCCCGTCAAGCGGGGTCTCGGTCAGGGTCTGACGCAGGTAAAGCCCGTCGATCATCGCCGCCAGCCCCCGCGTCAGGTCCTGCGTGGTTTTCGCGTCACCCGCACCTGCCGCGCGGACGGCGTGGCGCAGGTTGGACCGCAGGCGGCGTTGATAAATGTTGAGAAGGCGTTGCGCAGGCGGCGAGGTTTGCGCCTGCACATAGAAATTGAGCCAGGCCGACACGGTGGCAGATTGAAACTGGCTGGGCGCGAAACTGGCGCGGATGATCGCCTCGATGCGGTCGCGCGGGGTCTTCGCCATGACCAGCGCGCCGCGCGCTTCGGCCCCGTAGAGCGACAGGATATGGCGCATCGCGGCGGTGAAGATCTGATCCTTAGAGCCGAAGTAATGATGCGCCAGCGCGCTGGACATGCCTGCGCGCTTGGCGATCTGGCTGACCGTCACGTCAAGGCTGCCGTGCTTTCCGATCTCATGGATCGTCGCCTCCACCAAGGCTGAACGGCGCAGCGGTTCCATTCCTTTTTTCGGCATCGTCATGTCCCTTCCTATGGCGAGGTAGGAGATTTTTAATTGACTCGTCAATCAATAAAAACATCACGTAGGACGAAGGCCGGGATCATGAGTATTTTTTGGCCAGAAAGAAGCCGGGGTGCAGTGGTGCCGCGGCGCTGATATGGAAGGGGCATGACGCGGCCTATCTATATCGGATCAGAGATTTATCGCGGCTCCAGCTATGGGCCGAAACACCCGCTGTCGATCCCTCGCGTGCCCACGGTCACTGATCTGGCGCGCAGCCTTGGGTGGCTGCCCAAATCGCAATTTCAGGTAAGCCCGCGCGCCCGACCTAAGGCGCTTCTGTCATTTCATACCCCGGATTACGTGCGCGCGTTGGAAGCCGCAGAGGCCGCGCAAACCGTGGATCATGACACTCGCACGCGCCATCAACTGGGCACGGTATCCAATCCAATCTTTCCCGAGATGTTCCGCAGGCCTGCCACCGCGGCGGGGGGATCCATGCTGGCGGCGGAACTGATTGCGGATGGCGGCATTGTCTACAACCCCGGCGGTGGCACGCATCACGGCATGCCCGATCATGCGGGCGGGTTTTGTTACCTCAATGACCCTGTGCTGGGGATAAAGCGGCTTCTGGCGCAGGGGCTGACCCGCGTGGCCTATGTCGATATCGACGCCCATCACTGTGACGGGGTGGAAGTGGCGTTCGCAGGCGACCCCCGCGTGCGGATGATTTCCACCCATGAGGTCGCGCGCTGGCCTTTCGCGGGGCACTTGGAAGACGATGCAGGCGGGTCCGCCTTCAACCTTCCCCTGCCCAAAGGCACGGGCGATGATGGCTTTGCCCTGGCCCGCGATGAGGTGATCCTGCCTGCCGTGCAAGCCTTTCAGCCGCAGGCCATCGTGCTGCAATGCGGGGCGGACGCGGTGGAGGAAGATCCGCTGTCACAGCTGGCTTTGTCCAACAACGCCCATTGGGCCGTGGTGGCCGCGCTGATGGGCATGGCGCCGCGCCTGATGGTGCTGGGCGGGGGCGGGTACAACCCCTGGACAGTTGGGCGGCTTTGGACAGGGGTTTGGGCGACGCTCAATGGCCACGAGATCCCCAATCATCTGCCCCAATCCGCCCAAGACGTGCTGGCCGGGCTCAGCTGGACACGGCGCAGGAAACGCGCGCCTCATCTGCTGCGCACGCTGCGCGACACCCCGCGGCCTGGCGAGATAAGCGATGACATCCGCCAAAGCGTGGGCGTGTTGAAAGCGCGGCTCTCATCCTGGGTATAGCGGCCCCCGATGGCGGCCCGGGATCCCGAGTATTTTTGGCAAGATGAAGCATGGGATCGGTGGCTCAGGCATTGCCCTTGGGTCAAAGGGCAAGTAAACCGCCTGCGACTAACGGGAAAAGACGATCCATGCCCATTCTGGTGATGAAATTCGGCGGCACCTCGGTGGCCAATATTGACCGTATCCGCCGCGCAGCAAAGCGCGTGGGCGTGGAAGTGGCCAAAGGCTATGACGTGATCGTCATTGTCTCTGCCATGGCGGGGCGCACCAATGAATTGGTGGGCTGGGTCGATGAAATCTCACCGCTCTATGATGCGCGCGAATATGATGCCGTGGTGGCCTCGGGCGAGAACGTCACCGCCGGCCTCATGGCGCTGACACTGCAGGAAATGGACGTGCCCGCGCGCAGCTGGCAGGGCTGGCAAGTGCCGGTGCAGACGACATCTGCCCATTCTTCGGCACGTATCGAAGATATCCCCCCCGACAACATCATGGCCAAGTTCGGCGAAGGCATGCGCGTGGCGGTGGTCGCTGGATTCCAAGGCGTCAGCCCCGAAGGCCGGATCACCACGCTGGGGCGCGGCGGGTCAGATACCACGGCGGTGGCTTTCGCGGCCGCCTTCAACGCCGAACGCTGCGATATCTACACCGATGTCGATGGCGTCTACACCACCGACCCGCGCATCACCGACAAGGCGCGCAAGCTTGACAAGATCGCCTTTGAGGAAATGCTGGAATTGGCCAGCCTCGGCGCCAAGGTCCTGCAAACCCGGTCGGTCGAACTGGCCATGCGCTACAATGTGAAACTGCGCGTGCTCAGCAGTTTTGAGGAACAATCAGATGAGGCCGGTACGCTGGTCTGTGCGGAGGAAGAGATCATGGAATCCAACGTCGTGAACGGCATCGCCTATTCCCGCGAAGAAGCGAAAATGACGCTTGTGTCTGTCGCCGACCGCCCCGGCATCGCCGCCGCCATCTTCGGCCCGCTCAGCGACGCGGGCGTGAACGTGGACATGATCATCCAGAACATCTCCGAGGAAGGCCGCACCGACATGACCTTTTCCTGTCCCACCAATCAGGTGGCGCGCGCCGAAAAGGCCATGCAGGAGGCTAAGGACAAAGGCGATATCAACTTCCACGATTTGCTGGCCGACACGAACGTGGCCAAGATCTCTGCCGTGGGGATCGGCATGCGCAGCCAGTCAGGCGTTGCGGCCACGATGTTCAAGACGCTCAGCGATGAAGGGATCAACATCAAGGTCATTTCAACCTCTGAGATAAAAATTTCCGTGCTGGTTGACCGGAAATATATGGAACTCGCCGTTCAGTCCCTGCATGATGCTTTCGGACTGGAAACCGCGGCCTGATATCTCCTTTGGGGTCGCCGCCAGAAGGACGGGCCTTGTGACGGCATGAACACGCCGGAAACACATAGAACCAACAGCCGTCAGATGTTGTCCCGCCTGCGCACCATGATGTCGGAGGAGGGGGGCGGCCAGACGCGCCTCGATGCCATCACCAGCCTGATGGCCGAGGAGATGCATGTTGAGGTTTGCTCCATCTACCTGTTCCGCGATGAAGACACGCTGGAACTGTGCGCCACGGAAGGCTTGAACCCCGAGGCCGTGCACCAGACCCGGATGCGGCTGGGCGAAGGCCTTGTGGGCAGCATCGCCAAGAAGGGCACGATCATCAACACCGACAACGCGCCGGGCACGCGCGGCTTCCGCTACATGCCGGAAACCGGCGAAGAAGCCTATAACAGCTTCCTCGGCGTGCCCATTCAGCGGCTGGGGGAAACGCTCGGCGTGATGGTCGTGCAGTCGAAAGAGGCCCGCAGCTTTCTGGAAGAAGAGGTGGACGTGGTCGAAGTGGTCGCCATGGTCCTTGCCGAGATGACGGAACTGGGCGCCTTCGTGGGCGAAGGGGCGGCCATGTCCGCCCGCCACCAGCAGCCCGTGCTGTTTGAGGGCACTGGCGCGCAGGAAGGGGCCGCCGAAGGTCAGGTCTGGCTGCATGAACCGCGCGTTGTTGTGGCCAACCTCATCGCCGACGATCCTGCCAGCGAAATGGAACGGCTGACCACGGCGGTGGAGGAATTGCGCGTCGGCGTCGACAGGATGCTGTCGACGGCCGCGAAAGGCGACAAGGAACAGCTGCAAGTGCTGGAAGCCTACCGCATGTTTGCCAATTCCAAAGGCTGGATGCGCCGGATGGAGGAAGACATCGCCCTTGGCCTGTCGGCAGAAGCGGCGGTGGAAAAGGAACAATCCACCGCGCGGGCGCGCATGTCCAAGGTCACAGATGTCTATTTGCGTGACCGACTGCATGATCTGGATGATCTGTCGAACCGCCTGCTGCGCATCCTGACCGGTCAGGGCCAAGAAACCGGTGCGGAAATGCCGGAAAAGCCCATTCTGGTGGCCAACAACATCGGCCCTGCGGAATTGCTGGATTACGGCCGCAAACTGAAGGGCATTGTGCTGGAAGAAGGCTCCGTCGGGTCGCACGCCACCATCGTGGCCCGTGCGCTCGCCATTCCGCTGGTCGTGCATGCCTCCCGCGTGACAACCGAGGCCCTGAACGGTGATCCGATCCTCGTGGATGGCGAACAAGGCACCGTACATCTGCGCCCCGATGACAGCATTGTCACCGCTTTTCGTGACAAAATGGCGATGCAAACTAAGGCGCAGGAACGCTATGCCTCCATCCGCGATCTGCCGGCGGAAACGGAATGCGGCACGCAGATTGCCCTGCATATGAATGCCGGTCTGATGGCGGACCTGCCGTCGCTGGACAGCTCAGGTGCCGAAGGTGTCGGGCTGTTCCGTACAGAGCTGCAGTTTCTCACCAACAGCCACATGCCCAAACGATCAGAGCTGAGTGATATCTACGCCCGTGTGATGGACGCGGCGAAAGGCAAACGCGTTGTGTTTCGCACGCTGGATATCGGGTCGGACAAAGTGCTGCCCTATATGCGCGCCGTAGATGAACCCAACCCCGCGCTCGGCTGGCGGGCGGTGCGTGTGGCGCTTGATAAACCCGGCGTGATGCGGATGCAGGCCCAGGCGATCATCCGTGCCGCCGCGGGTCGCCCGCTGAGCATCATGTTTCCCTTCGTGGCCCAGCGCGAAGAATTCACAAGATCCCGAGAAGAGGTCGACAAGGCCATCGAACGCGAACGCATTCTGGGCCACCCTCTGCCCGAAAGCCTTGAGGTGGGTGCGATGTTGGAAACCCCGTCGCTTGCTTTCGCGCCGGATGCGCTGTTCCAGGAGGTGGATTTTCTGTCGATCGGCGGCAATGACCTCAAGCAGTTCTTTTTCGCCGCTGACCGTGAAAACGAACTGGTGCGCAAACGCTATGACACGCTCAATGTCAGCTTTCTGACCTTTCTGGAAACTATCGTTGATCGCTGCGCAGCCCTTGGCACGCCGCTCAGCTTTTGTGGCGAGGACGCGGGCCGCCCGATTGAGGCCGCGTGCCTTGCCGCCATCGGGATGCGCACATTGTCGATGCGGCCTGCGTCCATCGGGCCGGTGAAATCCATTCTGCGCCGGACCAATCTTGTTGCGCTCAGCGACGTGATCCACCGCGCGCGGGCCAGTGGCCTGCAATCGGTGCGCGGCCCTGTGATGGATCACATGCGCGAAAAGCTGTGACAGATTATTCAGCGTAGTGGCAAATCCGGCACGGCAAGACCGGGTAGCTGCGGACGTGTTATCCACAAGACCTTGTGGATAACCTGCTCAATTGGGCGCATAACACTGTAAATCACTGGAATCCATGGGGAAAAGCATGGGAAATCCTGTGGATAAGTCGATTTTTCTGATAAATTTAATCAAACCTTAAGCTCCATCCGTTTGGATGGCGCCCATGGGCGAATGCGCAACGGCTCAACCGCTACAACAAAAACAGGGCCGGGCAGAAGGAGGCAGACAATGGTATTTTCGCTCTTCAAACCGAAGAAAGAACCCTTCGATCCTGCGTTGGTCATTCACGACCGACCAAGGGATGTGGCCCCATCGGACATTCTGTCTCTGGATCGAAAAGAACGTGTCGCACGCGCCTTTGAGGAAATGCCGTTGGATGAACGGGAAACAGAAGCGGTTTGCGCCCTTCTGGATGAACCCGGCTCCACCTGCGTCGAACTCAGCCGCGCTTGCGGTTGGATGGACACCAGCTGGCGCACGCAGATGATCCTGCTGTGTCAGCGGCGGCGCAAATTTCTGTGGCCTGAAGGGATGACGGCGGATGTGTCCAACGGCATCATCATCAGCGCGCTGGCGGAATATGACACCTATGACAGCACGTTCACCCCGCGCCGTGATATCCTCAAAAGCCTGCGCCGCGCTGTAAAAGCCGCACTGTAAGCGCGACCGGGTTACATCCGGTTGAGGGGCGGTTTCACAATCCGCTGGCGGAAACGCTCAGCCAAATCATCCCGGTCCAGATCCGCTTCAATCGCCAGGCGACGCAGGCCGAAATGCACATGGGCCATCTGCTGATAGTAGCTGGTATAGGTGTAATTCGTGGCCGCCCCCGCTGCAGCGCCCAGAATAGGCACGGTTTGCGCTGCCAGTTTTTGACCCAACACTGTCGCCAACCGAGGTGCCACCGCAGCAATCAGGTTCTGCATCGCCGTCCCCGTGACCGTCACACGCGCGCCCAGAAAACCCAGATCGGCCCCGTCATCATGATCCAGCGGCCCGGCGGCGGCAAAAACCTGAATGCAATCATATTGCACGCCCTCCTCTGACGGGTCGAACCCATGTTCCACCGCCACATCCTGAATGGCGCGCAGCAAAACGGTTGTTGTCACGGGCAATTCCGCCAATGCCGTGGGCAAGCCACCCACACCGCCCGCCGCGCCCATGGCCGTGGTCAAGGCCCGGGTCATCCAACCCGCCTGCCCTTCGACCACACCGCGCGATCCATGCGCGGCCTGCATCGCAAGCCGCAGCGCATCTTCCGTGCGCGCGCCCAGCATATCCCGCACGGATTGCGGCAATTGTTCCAGAAGGCTATCGGCTTGCCCGCCAAGAAGGTTCAGAAGCTGAATACCGGGGCCAGAAGCGCGGGCATACCGCGCGGCCAGCGCATCAAGCCGGGTCGCAATCGCATCCGTCGGCAAAGTTGGATCAAGAACTTCCATACCCCAAACATAAGCACAAAAAGCGCCCAGAACGAGCCTGCGAACAGAATTTTGCAAAATTCTGCATCAGAAAATTCGAATTTTCTGCGGCATTTTCTTTAAAAGAAAATGCGCTCACAGCCTGGATCGTGTCACATCGCCTTGAACGCCATCCCAAGCATCTGCAACCAAATTCACGCCCAGAACCCGCGCCGGGTTGGTGGGCGGCGGCATGTGCACGCCCTCCAGCAATTCAAACCCAAACCGGCTGTAATAAGGCGCATCGCCCACCAACATCGCCCGTTCCCACCCCTGATCCCGCGCCCGGTCCAGACTGTCGAGGATCAGATACCCCCCCAATCCTTCGCCTTGATACGTCGGGTGCACGGCCACAGGCCCCAACAGCAGCACACGCGCGTCACCCACCTGGACCGGCCAGAACCGGATGGCCCCGGCCAGAATGCCGTCCGGGTCCCGCGCCACAAGGCTCAGATCGGCAATGCGCTCGACACCGTCGCGCAATCGGTAGGACGACAATGCCTCCCGCCCCGGGGCGAAGGCCAGATCATAGAGCGCTTCCACCTCCCACCAATCGTCACGAGTTTCCGGGGTGAGTTCAAACACCGCTCTGCCTTACTTGTCCCTGAATACGGCTGGCAAACCGCGTAGCACGGCGTTAAGCCTTGCACAAACCTGCAATGCTTGGGACTTGCACATGTTCTACCGCCCCGAAGACGGCCACGGCCTGCCCCACAACCCCTTCAACGCCATCGTCACCCCCCGCCCCATCGGCTGGATTTCCACGCGCGGGTCGGATGGGTCCGAAAACCTCGCTCCCTATTCGTTCTTCAACGCCGTGGCCTATGTGCCGCCGCAGGTGATGTTTGCCTCAACCTCTGCCAAGCCCGACCGCGATGGCACAAAGGACAGCGTGGCCAATATCCGCGACACCGGCGTGTTCTGCGTCAACATCGTGGAATACGCCATGCGGGACGCGATGAATGTCAGCTCTGGCCCCTGGCCCCGGGACGTGGATGAATTCGACCATGCGGGGTTGGAGCGTGCATCCTGTGAAACCATCCCCTGTTCCCGTGTGGCGGCCGCGCCGGCCTCTCTGGAATGCAAACTGACCCAGATCGTGCAGCTTCCGGGGGAGGCCAATTTCACCGTGTTCGGCGAAGTGATGGGTGTACATATGCGCGATGATTGCGTGGTCGACGGCATGTTCGACATCACCCGCTACACGCCATTGGCCCGGTTGGGATACCGCGATTACACCGCCGTGCGCGAACTTTTCAGCCTGAATCGCCCTGACGAACGGTAAACCGCGCCATGTCCCTTTCTGAGGCCATCGCCACCCAAGCCACATGGATCCAAATCTGGGTCGGATGGCTGGCCGTCATCAACATCGCCACATTGGTGGCCCTTCTGTTCAAGCCCGCCTCACGCAGCCACGGGCTGGTGGTGGGCGCGGCCTTCGTTGCGAACTACCTTTTGATGAACTGGCTATACGCGGAATACGGCTTTTCCCGCATCCTTGGCCTGTCGCATATCGTGATCTGGGGGCCGTTGATGATCTACTTGATGGCGGCCCTGCGTGGCGCTTCAATCACCGACTGGCGTCGCCCACTGACCTATGCGTTCGTCTTTTCCATGTCCGTTTCCCTGGCCTTTGACATCATCGATGTAACGCGCGGGGTCATGGGCGCGCGCGGTTCATTGCTGCCCGCCGGATCAGGCTAAGGTAAACCGCCAGCGATCCAAGCACGATCGCCCCGCCCAGGATCATGCGCGCGTTGGGCACCTCCCCCACCGCGAGCCACACCCAAACGGGGCCCAGCACGGTTTCCATCAACATCAAGAGGCTGACATTGGCCGCGTGGGTATAGCGCGCGGCCAGCGACAGAAGGTAAAATGACAGCGGCAGAACGATGATACCCGTGGTGATCATCGCCCAAGGTTCCCCCACCATCATCTGCGCCGGGCCGGTCACGATCAGCCCATTCACACCCGCCAGGATCGCGCCCACGCCAATCAGCAGCAGGATAGACAGGCGCGGATAGGCGCGCAGCACCGTGAAGTTCAGCGCGAGGACAAACGCCACCCCAAGCCCAAAGAGCACGCCCACCACTGCGGTCGCATCAAACGCGGCCCCCTTCCCCGTGACGGCGATGAAAATCCCAACCATGACGGCGGCGGTGGCCGTCCATGTCAGTGCGCTGGTCGCCTCTCGCAGGATGAGCCAGCTGAGCATCGCCGAAAACACCGGCACGGCGGCAATGCCGATCAACACAATGGCCGCGGGGGCCGCCGCAATGCCCAGACAGAACAGCAAAGAGTTGAAAAACTGGCAGATGATGATCGCCGCGCCCATGCCCGTGCTAATCTGGCGCAGATCCCCGGCCCTGTCCCGGCTGGTCGCGGCCCAGACACCCAGCATGACAGTCCCCATCAGGAAGCCGCGCCAGCCCGTCATCTGGAACCCATCCATCTGCGACAGCCGCATCAGCATGGCATCCGGCGTTAGAACCAATGTGCCAAGTGCTGCAATCAGCAGGCCAAAGCCCGCCCCGCGCGTCACGCCTCCAGCCACGCGGGGATCTCTCCTATATCGGGCAGGACCACATCGGCGTATGGATGCAATTCTTCGGCCTCCGCCACGCCGGTCAGCACGGCAATCGTCGGCATCCCTGCCGCACGGCCCGCGATCAGATCATGGGTGCTGTCACCCACCATGGCGCAACGGTCCGGCCTGATGCCAATACGCGATGCAATCGCCAAAAGCGGGTCAGGAAAGGGTTTGGCGCCATGCCCACTGTCAAAGCCCACGATCATGTCGAAATCGCCATGCACACCGGCATGCCGCAAATTGGCACGCGCACCCCGTTCGCTGTCATTGGTCATGACCGCCAGTCGCAGACCCATCCCCTTGAAGCGCTGCATCAGCGGGGGCAGCGGCACAGCCGGGGCCAGCGGCGCATCCATCGCGAAATCTTCCAGATGAATTTCCAGCGCGTCCACATCCCAGTGCGGCAGGGCACGGGCCATGACCTCTGCCGCCTCGCGGTTGGTGCAGGCAATGATGGGGCTGGTGGGCCGAAACCGACCCGCAGCCAGATCGAAATCCATCACATCGGCCATGCGCTGGCGCAGATGTTCGTCGCCTTGGGCGAGGTTTACCATCAGATCGCCCATCGCGACACTCCACGTCGCGTGGTAATCAAACAGCGTCCCGTCCTTGTCGAAGATCAGCCCGTCAACCTTCATAACCTGCGCCTTCACTATTTTGGCTCATGTCCAATGCACGCTTTGCCCGCCGGGAAGCGCCTGACGGGCCTGCATGGGCATCTCTGGCGCCACGTCTGTCGCCTCGCAAAATCGCAGAACCCAGGCATCATCCATCAGCAGAAAATCAAGCACAGAGCCAAGAAAAGAAGGGTCTGTTGCCCTCTCGCGCAAGTCGCCCTCTGACACACCGGTGGACCCCATGAACACAGGCAGCAAATCGTCCTCTGACAGAAGCCACGCCAAGCACTGCAAACCGAGGCTCTCGGCGGAATCTCGCGATAGGGTCACGATGGTTAATTCCTAGAAAGGTTTTCTTAACCGTTAAAAGGGATAGTCGCCTCATCGGAAAGAGCAAGATGAAAAGGTGATCATACATGACGGGACATGTCTTGATCGTCGACGCGCTCGCGACCAACAGGATTGTACTGAAGGCCACGTTGACGGCCGCTTTCTACATGGTCACGCAAGCCTCGAACGCGCGCGATGCGACGAAACTATGCGCAGAAAACACGCCAGATGTTATCATCATGGGTTCGGATCTACCGGATATGGAGGTGGACGATCTGATCAGACGGCTGGACCGCGTGTGCGCATCGCCCGCCCCGCCAGTGATGATGCTATTGCCCCAAGACAGCGCCGCGGCACGGCTGTCTGCCTTGCAAGCGGGTGTGGCGGACGTGATGGCCCATCCTTTGAACGAAGATGAACTATTTGCACGGTTGCGCGCGCTTTTACGCCAGCGCCGGCTGGATGGTGATCTGGTCATGCATGTCAACACCGCCGCCGCGCTTGGGTTTTCCGAAGATCCGGTCGGGTTTTCAGGGCCGGAACGCGCCGCCGTTCTGTCATCCGATCCTCACGTGGCCGAAACGATTTGCGCGCAATTGTCCATGTTCTGCCGCTATGACCTGACGCCCGTAACCCATACGGAGGCCGCAACTGTCATGATCGGCCCAGCCCGGCCTGATATTGCCCTGCTGCATATCGGCGAACAGGATGAACAGGTGGGGCTGCGCAGCCTGGCAGCCTTGCAATCAGGGGCGAACGCCCGGGATTTGCGCCTGATCGCACTGGATGAAACCCACATCGCCGATGAGGCTGCGAAGCTCTTGGATATGGGGGCGTGCGACGTGGTGCAAATGCCGGATATTTGCGACGACAACAGCCCGTCTGCCTTTCGGGAACTGGCTTTCCGCATGACGCTGCATATGGCGCGCAAGAAACGGTCTGACACGCTGCGCGGGCAATTGGAAAACGGGCTTCAGGCGGCGGTGCTTGATCCGTTGACCGGCCTTCACAACCGCCGCTATGCGCAGATGTTCCTCAACCGCATGCTGGATGATGCGCAAGAGGGGCGCGAAAGCTGCGCGGTGATGATCGCGGATCTCGATCACTTCAAATCCGTCAATGACACCTATGGCCACGCAGCGGGCGACCGGGTTCTGACCCGCATCGCCAACATCATGCGCGCGGCCTTGCCCAGCGATGCGATGCTGGCCCGTGTCGGCGGTGAGGAATTCCTGATCGCAGTTCCCGGCATTTCCCTGACTGATCTGCGCGCCCTTGGGGGCCGCCTGGGCCGGATGGTGCGCGAAACCCCCATTCTGGTGCGGGGGGAAGACACGCCGCTTTGCGTCACCGTCAGCATCGGTGCCACCATGGCAGAGGCGGGCAAGGCCCATGACATGACGCCCGAGCTTTTGATGGAACAGGCGGACAAGGCCCTCTACGATTCGAAATCAGGGGGGCGGGACACAGTCACCGTCAGGTTTCGCACAGCTGCCTGAGTGATCCTCCGCACCCGTGATCATGGACGTTTGCGTGCGATCATCTCTCTGATTGAGGCAGCATAAGATGCGCGCTCTGCATCCGACATCTGCGTCAGGCGGGCCACAAGCGCGCCGCTGGCGTCAGACAACCTGCCTTGCACGCTCTCAACCACGGTCTGCATTTCTGTGTTGAAGGCCTGCGCGTCAAAGGGCCTGGCCTCCAACAGGGTCAACATGCGCCGCATCGCTTGACGTTGGGCCTGCCGATCCCAGCCATTTTCACGGCCTTTCTGACGGATCTCGCGCCCAATTGCACGGCGGTCTTCCTTGCTGAGCGCGCGGGTGAACAGCCCAAATCCACCCTCGGCCATGGGCGGCATACCCGCGTGCCTGATCGGGCCGCCCTTGATGGCAAACCCCGCAACAGCGCCAATCACCAAAAGGTTCAGCGCAAGGGACACGACCAAAAGAACACGCACCCAAAGACGGGTGGGCGCCACCTGTGTTTCAGTTTGCTTCGCCATCACAGCCCCCCATCCAAAAGCGACAACCCAAAACCGGTATCCAGTTCATTGAGCGCGCCACTTGCATCCCCGGACAGCAACACATCTGACCCCGCGACCAGAAGCGCGGGTTGCGCCATACCGATCCACACCCCGGCAAGGCCTGCCGTCGCCAGGCCAGCCAAAGATGGCCAGCCCCCGATCACCGCGAGGAACCGCCGGCCCGCAGACCTTTTCGCAGGGGCGGGAAGGGCCATGAAATCCGCCTGGACCGCATCGGCATCCGCCATGACCCGTGCGATCAGATCATCCCGAGGGGGCGTATCCTGTGCTGCAAGGGCGGCAAATTCCGCATCAAGCGGATCGGGTTTCTTGGTCGCGTCACTCATTCGCTTATCCCTAGTTCGTCGCGCTGTCGGGTCAGGTCGGCGGTCAACGCCCGTTTTCCCCGGGCGATCAGACTTTCGACCGCCTCAACGCTGATGTCCATAATCTCGGCAATGTCGGGATTGCCGAGATTTTCGATGTGGCGCAGGATCACCGCCTGCGCCTGCCGCCCGGGCAGCCGTGAAAGCGCGGCTTGCAGTGCATCTGCGCGCGCCTTTTCCTGCATCTTGTCTGCCGGGCTGGCCGTGTCATCTTGGGGCTCTGGCACCTGATCAAGGCCGACGCCCCTGCGCCGTCGCAGCCTGTCAGTGCACAGATTGCCCACCACGCGGTAAAGCCAGGTCGTGACCTTCGCCTCGCCCATGCGCCAGTCAGGCGCGATTTTCCACAGCCGCAACATGGCCTCTTGCGCCACGTCTTCGGCCTCCGCCCGGTTGCCCAACATGCGTGTGGCATGGGACAGAACCCGCGGCAAAAGACGCGCTGTCAGCAGGCGCGACGCGTCCCGGTCACCATTGGCATAAAGCCGCAAAAGCGCCTCTGTCGGCGCGGCCTCGGGATCATCAAAAGGCATGGTCATTGCGGGTCAAATATCCGGTCCCATCACGGGCAACACTGTTTCCCCAATCGGGCCGCCGGTCCACCCCAAAGGACAGACCGGCCAGCTTTTGGGTCAATCGGCTTTCTTGCCCCCGCGCGCGGCACGGGCGGCATCGAATTCCGCCTTGGAGATCAGGCCATCCCCATCGGCATCCGCCCGCTGAAACATCTTGTCGGCCTTGTCCGATTTCATCTCTTCTTGGCTCAATTCGCCATCGGCATTGGCATCGCGGCGGTCAAACATCCGGTCAAGGCGTTTAGCGCGGCGCTGGTCCTGCGCCCCGTCCATGCGCGCTTCCAGTTCTGCCCGGCTCAGCATTCCGTTGCCATCGGTATCGGCGGCCGCAAAACGCGCATCGCGATATGCCTGCAATTCTTCAGGGCTCAGCAACCCGTCTGCATTGGCGTCGACCTCCTCAAAGGGGAGGCCCGCGCGCTTTTCACCGGCGGCATCGCTGTGGGTGGCAAAGCCCGCCAAGATCGCGGCAGACAGGCAAAGTGTCAGGGCCGTGTTGTTCATCGTCATACTCCTCAATGGTGCGGGGTCATTTGGCCCCGTTTTGCGTTGTGCAGGGGATAAACGGGCAAGGATCAGGCTTCCGTCGCCAATATCGCAGAAAATTTTGCGACATCGCGACGCAAGGACAGTTTGCACCCTGTCAAAGCCTGCGCAAACCCGTCATGCCGCACGTGTCGGGACGGAAACGAACGCGCTGTTCGAAAGGCTGACAGATGTCAACAGATACAAACCTCCACGTGGAACAAGCGGGAACGGAACGGCCCCTGTGGCCGTCCATGATGCGCGGCTTTCGCCGATGTTGCCCAAAATGCGGGGCAAAGTCCCTGTTCACGGGCTACCTCACTGTGCGCGACACCTGCACCGTGTGCCGCCAGGATTTCACCCATCACCGCGCTGATGACGGACCCGCCTATTTGACCATTCTTTTCGTCGGTCACCTGATGGCCCCTTTGATGCACGTGGTCTTCACCACCTTCCGGCCTGAACCCCTGATCATGTTCACGATTTTCACCGTTGGCTGTGTCGGGCTTTCGCTTTACCTTCTGCCCCGGCTGAAGGGGGCGATCATTGGTTTCCAATGGGCCAGACAAATGCACGGGTTCGGGGACGAAAAGGAAGATCCCTGACCCTTTCGCGGGGGACGACAGGGATCACCATGGACATCGTCGATAAAACGGCCATCCGAAACGCCGCTACGGTGATTGTTTTGCGCGACCGCGCCACAAACCCCCATGTCCTGATGGGGCAACGGGGCGCCAATGCGGCCTTCATGCCCAACAAATTCGTCTTTCCCGGCGGCGCGGTGGATCCGGGCGACGGATCGGTGCCAATGATGTCACCTCTGTCCGATCTGTGCATGTCGCGGCTGCGCGAAGACAGCGTCGAGGATCTGTCTAACGCGCTGGCCGCCGCCGCCATCCGTGAATTGTGGGAAGAAACCGGGCTCGCCCTAGGCCGCGCGGGCACATGGCCCGGCACCCCGGCGGAAGACTGGGCCACCTTCGCCGCCCTTGGCCTAATGCCCGCCGCTGACCAGATGCAGTTTGTCTTCCGCGCCATCACGCCGCCCGGGCGCCCACGTCGGTTCGATGCGCGGTTCTTCCTGGTCGATGCCGCGCATATTGCGGGCGATCTGGATGATTTCTCCGCCGCGTCAGAGGAGTTATCGCACCTGCAATGGGTCCCGCTGGCCCAGGCCCGCGCGCTGGATCTGCCCTTTATCACAGAAGTGGTTCTGGCGGAGATTTCGGCTCGCGCCGCCGATCCGGCCCCGCCCGCATCCGTGCCGTTTTTCAAAAACGACGACGAAGAAAGCCATTTTTTGCGGGTCTACGGTGTGCCCTTACGCGATTAGCGCCTGCATCACCCCAAGACCACCAACACGACAATGCTTGCCGTCAGCAAAGCAATGCCGATGATTTCCCGCGCCGCCACCCGTTCCTTGAAAAACAGAACGGAGGCCAGAAGCGAGAAAATCACCTCCACCTGTCCAACGGCGAACACATAGGCCGCGTTTTGCAGTGCAAAGGCCGTGAACCACCCCACGGACCCCGCCATGGACGTAATCCCGATCCACACCGCCGCGCGCCGCGCCGCCCAGATGCGGCCGATCTCTCCGCGCTCTCTCAGCGCCAACCACAGCGCCATGGCCAGACTTTGCATCACCGTGACCACGGCCACCGTCAACACACCGCGCAGGAACGGATCGCCCACATCAATTTCCAGCGTGGCCCCGCGATACCCCACGGCGGACACAGCGAAAAACGCGCCAGAGGCCAACCCCAGCCCTGCCGCCCTGTTGGCAAAGCGCCGCCATCCGCGCCGTTCGCTTTTCGGCGGGTCCGACAGCACAAGAACGCCAAGAAGCCCGATCAGGATCGCCACGAACCCGGGCAAGCTGACGCGATCGCCCAGGACGACAAAGCCCACGATCGCGGTCTGGATCACCTCGGTCTTCTTGAAGGTGATGCCCACGGCGAAGTTGCGCTCCGCAAAGATCAGCACAACGAAGAGCGTCGCCAATATCTGCGCCAGCCCACCAATCGCTGCGTAGGTCCAGAAGGTCGTGTTAAGCGCCGGCACCGGGACGCCGCGCCACGCCAGATACACGGCGATCAGCAGGCAGGCAAAAGGCGCACCATAGAAAAACCGCGCCGCCGTGGCGCCCGCCGCTGACAATGGCCCCATCGACAGGGATTTTTGCAGCATGAAACGCAGCGTCTGCACCGCAGCGGCGGCAATGGCTATGAGGATCCAAGTCTCCATAACCGGCATCTGTGCCTTGATCCGCCCCGGAAGGCCAGCGCGCTATTCCGCCGGTTCGCGCACCGGCTGATAGATCGGATGCGGCACAGGGTCCTTGGCGCGGAAAAAATGGCGCGCAAAGATATCGCGGTAGGATCGGTAGTAGTAATGCCCGTTGCGGCCCAGGTATTTTTCCCGGTTGCGCCGGAAGAGCCCGGGCAGCCTGTACCACGGCACGGACGGGTGCATGTGATGGACAGCATGCAGGTTGTTGTTGAGGAAAATCAGCGCCAAAGGCCCGCGATCTTCGATCACAACCGTGCGGCCAGAGGCCCGTTCATGGGCTTGATGTTCCAGAAACGTACGGATCTTGACGATGGAAAACGCGGCATAAGCCGCCACCAGATAGGCCCAGATCGGCATTGGCGACACCACGACCAGCCCAATCACAGGCACAATACCGGCCAGATGCAGCCCCCACGCCAGCGCGACATCGCGATCACCATTTCGGATCAGCCGCAAGTCTTCTTCCATCATTGCGATTTGGCCCAATGCGGGGCCGAACACCATCCGCCCCGCCAACGTGTTGTTGAGCATCAGAATGTATTGCACCACGCGCGGCAAGCGGTGCCAGACTTGCGGATCGAGGTAGTTGGTTTCAGGATCATCATACGGGTCGGTCAGAACGGAATCCACGTGATGCGCCAGATGCAGATCGCGAAACCGACGATACGGCACGCCCAGCCCAAGCGCGGGAAACACGGTTGCTTCGTTCAGGTAAGGATTGCGAAACGGATGTCCATGCAACGCCTCATGGGTCAGCGATGAATGCTGCGCCAGTGCCAGCGCGGTGACAGCGATGCCAAGCGGCAACCAAATCGTGGAAAGCCAGAACACCGCCAGTGCCCACAGCCCGTAGCAGGCCACCAACAAGGCCAGTGTCGGCCATTCAACGGCGGCACGGCGCGTCTCACGCATCGTCTCACCCATGGGCCCGCCCCCACTGCACCCGTGACCAGATCCGTTCATAAATGACGTAGCAGGTCAGCCCGACGATGGTGTTGATGATCGCCATCGTCCCGCCCACTGCGACAGAGCCGGTCATGATGAAGCCCACAAGGCACATGACGCCAAAGCCGATGATGTTCCACACAATCGCCTTCACCCAGGTTCGCGTCCGCGTTTCCATGATTCCCCTATGAAATTGTCCCATTCACAAAAGTGTTACGTCAGAAAATGTCAGTGAAGAATTCTCAATACAGTTAACATTGCTCTGCATTGGTGATAAAAGTCATCACATGAGCCAAAAAACCGACAAACGTGATCGCGCCGACCTGTTCCGCGCCCGCCTGTCTGAAGCGATGGGCGAACGGGGCACCACTCAAAGCGGGCTGGCCCGGGCCATCGGGGTGGATCGGTCCACCATTTCGCAGCTGATCAAGGGCGACGGCGCGCGGCTTCCCAATGCGCAGGTGGTGGGCGAATGCGCGGCGCAATTGGGGGTCTCAGCCGATTGGCTTCTGGGTCTGACCGACCGGCCCGAGACGGCGGCCGATATCGTGGCCAATGCCATGTCGCTGACCGAGGCCCCCCGCGCCCTGGTCGATGAACAGATCTTCGCCTGGCATCAGGAATCTGCAGGCTACAAAATCCGCCACGTGCCCGCCGGGCTGCCAGATATGCTGAAGACCCGCGCGGTGTTGGAATGGGAATACGCCCCCCATCTGGGCCGCAGCATTGATCAGGCCATCGGCGCGTCAGAGGATCGCCTCAGCTGGATGCGCCAGACGCAATCAGATTACGAGATTGCCCTGCCGCTCTATGAGGTGCACAGCTTTGTCCGCGGGGATGGGTATTATGCGGGCCTTCCCAAGGCCGCCCGGGTTGAACAGACGCGCTATCTGATCGAGGTGGCGGAACAGCTTTACCCCCGCATGCGGCTTTACTTGTTTGATGCCCGCCGCCTTTATTCGGCGCCGGTGACGATTTTCGGGCCGCTTCTGGCCGCGCTTTACCTAGGTCAAAGCTATCTGGTGTTTCGCGACACAGAACGCGTGCAGGCGATGACTGAACATTTCGACCATCTGGTGCGCGAAGCTCATATCAGCGCAAGGGATCTTCCCGACCATATTCGAGCGCTGTGACAAGTCACTCGCGTAACAAAGCCTACGACTGGTGCCAAACAGAGCGCCGTCGACTGGCCCCGGCCTGGCGTTCCTGACCCGTGAACAGCGAAGCTTTATCCATGGGTTCCCGGACCCTGTCCGAGCGACGGCCTGCAGTTGCCATCTCGCCAGGCCCTGGGTGGGGCCAGGCGAAGGCGCGGCGGGCTACACCCTTGATCCCGCGCCAAGGCGCTCATCAATCAAACAACAGTTAAAGCGAAAAATGTAGGCCTTGGGAGCTGACTACTCCCCATCCTCCATATCAAAACCCAGGTGGCGCGCCACGGTGAAGATATCCTTGTCCCCGCGCCCGCACATGTTCATGCAGATTATGTGATCGGCAGGCAGGTCCGGCGCAATCTTGGTGACATGGGCCAACGCGTGGCTCGGCTCCAACGCAGGGATGATGCCTTCGGTCTGACACGACAGCTGGAACGCCTCCAATGCCTCTTTGTCAGTGATGGATACATATTGCGCGCGTCCAATGTCATGGAGCCAGCTGTGTTCCGGCCCGATGCCGGGATAATCCAACCCCGCCGAAATCGAATAGCCTTCAAGGATCTGCCCATCATCATCCTGCAGCAGATAGGTCCGGTTGCCATGCAGCACCCCCGGGCGGCCACCGGTCAGCGACGCGCAGTGTTCCATCTTGGCATTCACACCCTTGCCGCCAGCCTCAACCCCGATGATGTTCACGTCTGCATCGTCAAGGAACGGATAAAAAAGCCCCATCGCGTTCGACCCACCGCCAATCGCGGCGATGATCGTGTCGGGCAGACGGCCTTCGGCGGCCATCATCTGTTCGCGGGCTTCTTTGCCGATAATCGACTGGAAATCGCGGACCATGGCCGGGTAAGGGTGCGGGCCTGCCACCGTGCCAATGCAGTAAAACGTCTCGCGCACATTGGTCACCCAATCGCGCAGCGCGTCGTTCATGGCGTCCTTGAGCGTGCCACGGCCCGACGTCACCGGGATCACTTCAGCCCCCAGAAGGCGCATGCGGAACACATTGGGCTTTTGCCGCTCTACGTCATGGGCGCCCATGTAGACCACGCATTTGAGGCCAAACTTGGCACAGACCGTGGCCGTCGCCACACCATGCTGCCCCGCGCCGGTTTCCGCGATAATGCGCGTTTTGCCCATGCGGCGCGCCAGCAGAATCTGACCCAGCACATTGTTGATCTTATGGGCGCCGGTGTGGTTCAGCTCATCACGCTTGAGGTAAATTTTCGCCCCGCCCAGATGATCCGTCAGCCCTTCAGCGAAATAAAGAGGGCTGGGGCGGCCCACATAATGGGTCCAGAGATCGTTCATCTCATCCCAGAAGCTTTGATCGGTCTTGGCGTGCTCATACTGGGCCTCAAGCTCCAGAATAAGCGGCATTAGGGTTTCAGAGACAAAACGGCCGCCGAACTGGCCGAACCGGCCCTTTTCGTCGGGGCCGTTCATGAAGGAATTGAAAAGGTCATCCATGGCGCGTGATCCTTGCTGTGTTCTCCAGTGAATATGGTCTTCGCGGCAGAGTTTCCAGTGCAAAGCGCCCGACTGAGACCGCGGGTCGCCCCCGCGTGCGCGCAGCCTGCTCACTCCATGGCGCGCCAGGGTTTTGGCATCAGCACATAGCGGTCATTGATGTAAATGAGCCCGTCAAACGCCATGCCGCTGCGCTCGCCCGGTTTCACGAATTTGAAGCGGAAAATCGGGAATTCGCCCTGCATCGCGCCGCGCACCTCTTTGTAGCCGCCGGGGAATTCTGCCAACACCGGCGCACCTGCGCGAAGATCTGCGGTGGTCGATCCCCAAAGCAGCACCTCCGTCTGCCCGGGGTTCGGACCAATGGCCACACCGGGCTGGAACATCTGGGCATAAAGCCCGATCAAACGGTCGGCCAACGGCGGCGCATAGACGGCGCGGATCTCAGCCTCCGTCGGGCGCATCGCGGCCGTCAGGGCGGCAAGGTCGGCACGGGCACTGAGAAACTGATTGAGAAAGAGACGCGCATGGGCCCCTGTGCCAGGCATATCGGGGGAGCTGCGCGTGCTGGCCTCCACCAACTCCAGCAGGGTCGCATCCGGCGTGCGGGCGCATTGCTGGGCTACATTGCCCAGCACCGTGCGGGCATTGTCTATACGCACCAGTGTTGCGTTTCCATTCTGCTTGTTGAGGTAACCAATCACCCATGCCGCCAACATCAGACGATCGGTGTCGCTGGCGCGGCTCAGAATATCCTGGCAGTTTTCGCTGGCGTAAAACCCTTCGGCACGGGCAGGCAGTGGGGCGATCAAAATTGCCGCCAATGCAATGGCAAACATAATGCGCATATCAACTTTCCTTCTAAATCGGAAAGGATGCGCCGAGCGCCCGAATTACCTTTTGGCGGCCCCCATAAAGGCCCGCATGAGCGCGGCATCCTTGATCCCCGGCGCGCTTTCCACGCCCGAGGATACATCGACCTGGGTCGCACCTGTCAACTCTACGGCCTCACCCACGTTTTCACGCACCAGCCCGCCGGCCAACAACCACGGCTTGGGGATGGCCCGCCCGGCCAGAAGCGACCAGTCAAATGTCACCGCATTGCCGCCGGGGCGGTCAGCGCCCTTGGGCGGTTTGGCATCAATCAACAGATAATCCGCCACCGCGCCATAGCGATCAATCTGCGGCAGATCATCTGCTGTCGCGATCCCGAAAGCTTTCATCACCGGCAGACCATAGCGTGTCTTAACCTCCGCCACCCGTTCAGGCGGCTCTGAGCCGTGCAGTTGCAGGATGTCAGGCCGGGTGGCACCCAGCAGCGCATCGAAATCCGCATCGGTGTAATTCACCACTAGCGCCACGTTTTGAACAGGCTCTGGCACCGCCGACATCAGCGCCGCCGCGTCCTCAAAACTCACAAAACGCGGGGATTTGGGGAAGAAGTTGAACCCCAGATAATCCGTCCCCGCGGCCACCGCATCGGCCACGTGATCAGGCGCGGTGAGCCCGCAGATTTTGACTTTCACAGATGACATAGAAAGGACGCTTAAAACGTTTTCGCGAAGAATGGTATCGCTTTTCACTGCCTCTTCGAACGCGAAAAGTGATGCACTTTTGGCTAACGCGAAAGCGCCCTAGCTGGCCTTATCGAGAAGTGCCAGCACTTCATCCTGGCTGTCATTGCCGCTTTGCTTCAACCGCTTGATCTCTGCGCGCATCCGCTCCATCTCACGCGCGGTGCGGGCTGCGGCGGCACGTTCCTTGGCTTCCCGGATCCATTCCCAGACAAAGCCCAGTACCAGACCGCCCAAGATGCCCGCAAAGATCACGACAAACAGCGGCAGGTCCTGCGCCGCATTCATTCCTACGATTTGGGCCAGTTCCGTCGGCAGGGCCTGCACGGTCACCATACCCCTGTTCGCCATGGCGATCACAATCAGAACCACGGCAATCGACGCCAGAATGGCGTAGCGAATGTAACGCATTAGGCTTTCCCGTTCAGTCGGTCACGCAGCAGTTTGCCGGTTTTGAAAAACGGCACGTGCTTTTCTTCCACGTCCACCGATGCACCGGTGCGCGGGTTGCGGCCGGTGCGGGCATCGCGCTTCTTGACAGAGAACGCGCCGAAGCCGCGCAACTCCACCCGGTTGCCCGAAGCCATCGCATCGGTGATTTCATTGAAAATGGTATTAACAATCCGTTCAACATCGCGCTGAAAGAGATGCGGGTTTTCATCAGCAATCTTCTGGATGAGCTCCGACCTGATCATTTCGCATCCCCCCGGGCAGTCGTTATTATCGGTCTTATCTGCGGTCTTCTGACCGTCATATCAATTGGTAAACTATAGTTACAAATCGAAAAAACGGAAATAGGCGTGCAGCGCGGTGAACACCCGATTCCGCCGATCTTTGCCCCAAATCCTCTGTTTTTTTCCGCACCCTGGCCGGATTTTCGGGAAACGGGCCTCTGACTGGCAAATACACCGCAAAGTTGATGGCACCCGTTTCGTGTTGATTCGCGGCCCTTGCGGCACCTTGCCAAAGACACGCTGTAGGGTGGATGACGGGACACGAAAAAAGGCCCCGGTTTTGCGCCGGGGCCTTTTCGAATTTCACTGCATGAAGGCTTACTTGTCTTCGTCGCCCTTCAGCGCGGCACCAAGGATATCGCCCAAGGATGCGCCCGAGTCGGAAGAGCCATACTGTTCCACGGCTTCCTTTTCTTCGGCAATCTCACGCGCCTTGATGGACAGACCCAGACGGCGGGTTTTGCCGTCCACATTGGTCACGCGCACATCAACCTTGTTCCCGACAGAGAACCGCTCAGGGC
>JBCBAT010000037.1:0-23676 GCA_038532355.1 Pseudomonadota bacterium
GTGCCTCTGACGCGGGCCTCATCCCGATGTTCCTGCCGGATGAGGCCCGCGTCAGAGGCACCTTGCACGTTGTTCTGACCCCGTAGCGGGTGGAGGCCCGTGCCCGGACGGCCCACATGGCCGCACATGAGCGCAAGGGATATCAGGCAGCGGGAATTGTCCGTGCCGTGGATGTGCTGGCTGACGCCCATGCCCCAGAAGATCATGCCCGCCTGCGCGGTCGCGAAGTCGCGGGCCACGGCGCGGAGCGTGTCGGCGGGAATACCGCAGAGCTTTTCCATCTTCTCTGGCGGGAATTGCTTGAGGTGCTCTTTCTCGGCTTCCCAATTCTCGGTGAAAGCTTCGATATATTGTTGATCGTAAAGGCCTTCTTCCACGATCACATGCATGATCGCGTTGAGCATGGAAACATCGGCACCCGGCTTGAATTGCAGCATATGAGTGGCAAAGCGCTTGAGGCCGACACCGCGCGGGTCCATCACAATGAGCTTGCCACCGCGCTTGGTGAACTGCTTGAAGTACGTGGCGGCGACGGGGTGGTTTTCAATGGGGTTGGCGCCGATGATAATCGCGACATCGGCGTTTTCGATCTCATTGAAGGTCGCCGTGACCGCACCAGAGCCAACGTTTTCAATGAGGGCGGAGACCGACGAGGCGTGGCAGAGCCGCGTGCAGTGGTCCACGTTGTTGTGGCCAAAGCCCTGACGGATGAACTTCTGGAAAAGATACGCCTCTTCATTGGTGCATTTGGCCGACCCGAACCCGGCGACTTCGCGGCCACGGCCCTTGAGGCCATTTGCGGCGAAATCGAGCGCTTCGTCCCATGTGGCTTCGCGGAAGAATTGATCCCAGTTGCCGGGGTCGACATTGAGGCCCTTGGCGGGCGCGTCTTCGCGGCGGATGAGCGGTTTGGTCAGGCGGTGCTGGTGGTGGATGTAGTCGTAGCCAAAGCGGCCCTTGACGCAAAGCCGCCCTTCATTGGCGGGGCCATTGATGCCTTCGACATATTTGACCTTGTTGTCCTTGACCTTGATCGAAATCTGGCAGCCGACGCCGCAGAAGGCGCAGACGCTTTCCACTTCACGGTCGTAATCAGAGCGGTCGCCCACCTGGTTTTCATCGACCACGGTAGAGGGCATCAGCGCGCCTGTCGGGCAGGCCTGCACGCATTCGCCGCAGGCGACGCAGGTGCTCTCACCCATCGGATCGGCGAAATCGAAGGTCGGGTAGGCATCGTGGCCACGCCCGGCCATGCCGATCACGTCATTGACCTGCACATCGCGGCAGGCGCGCACGCAAAGGCCGCATTGGATGCAGGCGTCGAGGTTCACGCTCATGGCGACGTGGCTGTCATCCAGCAGCGGAATGCGGTCTTGTTCGAGTTTGGGAAAGCGGCTTTCCGAGACACCGTTGAGATCAGCCATGTCCCAGAGGTGGCTGGACTTGTCGCGTGCGACCTCACGATCGGGCTGATCGGTGACCAGCATTTCGAGGACCAGTTCACGGGCCTTGGTCGCGCGCTCAGTGTCGGTTTTCACCACCATGCCCTCGGCCACCGGACGGATGCAGGAGGCCGCAAGCACGCGTTCGCCTTCAATCTCCACCATGCAGGCGCGGCAATTGCCATCGGGTTTGTAGCCCGGTGCGGGCTTGTGGCAGAGATGCGGGATCTTCAGGCCACGGCCATGGGCGGCTTCCCAGATTGTGTAGGTATCAGGAACGGTGACCTCTTCGCCATCCAGCGTGAAGGTGACGGTTTGTGTGTCTGCGATGTCTTTCATGACGCATCTCCAGAAATGTCGCCGCCGATTTCATCACCGAAATGCTGCATGGTCAGCTTGATGGGGTTGGAGGCCGCCTGCCCCAGCCCGCAGATGGAGGCATCGCCCATAATCTGGCAGAGATCGGTCAGCAGGTCCTGATCCCATGTGTCTTCCTGCATCAGCTTCACGGCCTTTTCGCAGCCGACGCGGCAAGGGGTGCATTGACCGCAGCTTTCATCCTCAAAGAACTTCAGCATATTGAGCGCGGCGTCGCGGGCACGGTCGTGGTCAGAGAGGATCACGATGGCGGCAGAGCCGATGAAGGTGCCGTATTCCTGCAGCACGTCGAAATCCATGGGGATGTCGGCCATGGTCGCGGGCAAGAGCCCCGCCGACGGACCACCCGGTTGGTATGCTTTGAACGTGTGACCGTCGAGCATGCCGCCCGCAGCCTCGATGATGTCCGTGATGGTGGAGCCTGCAGGCAGCAGATGCACGCCCGGGTTCTTCACGCGGCCAGAGACGGAGTAGGAGCGCAGGCCGGTGCGGCCGTTCTTTTCGACCGAAGAAAGGATCTCTTTGCCCTCGCGCATCACGCGGGCGACCCAGTAGAGGGTTTCGATGTTGTTCACGAGCGTGGGGCGATTGAAGATGCCCACTTGCGCCACGAAAGGCGGCCGGTGGCGCGGGATGCCCCGCTTGCCTTCGATGCTTTCGATCATCGCGCTTTCTTCGCCGCAAATATAAGCTCCTGCTCCGCGGCGCAGGTCGATATAGCCTTCGGGCACGATACCCGCCTCTTCCAGCGCTGCGATTTCCTTGGCGAGGATATGCAGCACGGCGGGATATTCATCGCGCATGTAAATGAAGCAGGTGTCAGCCTCCACCGCCCAAGCGGCGATCAGCATGCCTTCGAGGAAAAGATGCGGGGTGCGTTCGAGATAGTAGCGGTCTTTGAACGTGCCGGGTTCGCCTTCGTCGCCATTGACGGCCAGATAACGCGGGCCGGGTTCGGCGCGAACAAAGCCCCATTTGCGGCCCGAGGGGAAGCCCGCGCCACCAAGGCCGCGCAGACCAGAGGCGAGGATTTCATCCTGTACAGCGTCGAAATCACCGTTCTCGCGCAGCTCTGACAGTTTTTCGTAGCCGCCATTCGTGCGGTAAGCGTCAAAGTCTTCGTAATCGGGGATGTGGGCGTGGGTGTCACCCGTCATGATCGCGGTCTGCACCTTTTCGGGCGTGGCGTGGTCAATGTGGTTGTGGCCGATCTCAAGAACAGGCGCGGTATCGCACCGGCCCATGCAAGGCGCGCGCAGAACACGCACCTGAGAGGGGGCCAGCCCGTCTTCCAGCGCGGCTTTCAGCTGTTCCGCACCCGCCAGTTCGCATGACAGGCTATCACAGACCCGGATGGTCAGCGCGGGCGGGGGTGCGTCGTCTTCCTTGACCACGTCGAAATGGGCGTAAAACGTCGCGACCTCATAGACCTCGGCCATGCTGATGCGCAGCTCTTCGGCCAGAGCGCGCAGATGGGCCGCGCTCAGATGGCCGTATGCGTCCTGAATGAGGTGCAGAAATTCAATGAGCAGGTCACGACGGCGCGGGCGGGTGCCCAGAAGCGCGCGGACCTCCTCCCATGACTGGTCTTCCAACTGGCGGCCCTTGGGGGTGTGGCGGCCTTTGCCTTTGCCTCGTTTCCAGACGCCTGTTCGATCGTCAAGTGCCATGCTGCCTCCGGTCTCATGCGCGATATGCCGTGGGTTTGTGTACAAACGTATGGCAGGGCCAACCCCTTGTTTCAAATTGGCATTCCTGATGGATTGATAGGCAGGGCTTATCAATAGTACCTGAGTCTTTCAGTTAGATATTGTTTTGCTGATCGCGGCAGGCGCCATCAGCCGCCTCAAAGACCGCCTGCAACGGCCTCTCGCAGCGCATTGGTGATGATGGTTTTGCTGGCCTGTCGGGGCACAACAAGGGCAATGTCTTTTTCGACCATGGGTTCCACCAAATCCAGAACGCGAATATCGCCCTCATCGCCCAATTCCTCGATCAGGACTTTTGGAACAATGGTCGCGGCGATGCCTTGTTTGGCGATCACGATGGCGGCGTTAAAGCCGTTGGAATCAAACATCACCCGTGGGCGCGCCCCAATATCGAGGAACACGCGATCAACGATCTTGCGGTTCTGCATGGAGGGTTCCAGCAGGGTCAGGGGAAGCTCGGCCGCGTCCTCCCACGAGATCGTGTCGGATTTGTCCGCAACAAGGGCTTTGGGGGCAAGCAGAACGTAGTGTTCGCTGTAGACAGGATCGACATGCATCAGATCGGACGACACGCCATTGGCATAGGTGAGGCCCGCATCAAACTGACGGTCTTCGATCCCTTGCTGGATGGCCAGCGATGACGTGGTGATAATCCGGGTGCGCAGCCCGGTGTGATCAGACTGAAGCTTGATCGCCAGCTGGGCGGCCACCGCGGTGGCGGTGGGCACGACACCCAAGACCAGCGACCCTGTCACCTCCCCCCGCGTGGCGCGAATTTCGCGTTCCAGGTTGCGGGTGCGTTCCAGGATGTCGCGGGCATGGGCCAGCACTTTTTCGCCTTCCGGCGTAAGCTGCTGAAAGCGGTTGCCACGTTTGACGATGGCCGTGTTCAGATTTTCCTCCAGATGCCGGATGCGCATGGAAAAGGCAGGCTGCGATAGGCCGCATTCCTGCGCGGCGCGCGCAAAATGGCGCGTGCGGGACAGGGCCACCAGGCATTCAAGGTCTTTGAGGTCGATCATGGGCCTATATCGGATGATACGCGGCGGGGCGTAAAGCCTATTTTGCCCTCATCGCGCGTGTTTCGCGGTAGAGGGTGAAAAGACCGCTGGCCACAACGATGGCGGCACCCAGAAGGGTCAGCGGTGCGGGCCAGTCATCAAAGACCAGATAGCCCAAGACCAATGCCCAGATGAGGCCGGTGTAGCGAAAAGGCGCCACAAAGGCGATATCGCCCACCCGCATCACGAGGATGGAAAAGAGGTAGGCCCCGATGATGAAGACCGACGCGGCGGTGGTGATGCCCCATGTGCGCGGCGTCATCGCGACCCAGTCACCAGGCAGCGTGAGAAGGCCGAAGACCACCATGATCATGGTGGAATTGGCGAACACGGCCAGCATGGTCGGCACGGCCCGGCTCATGGATCGGGTCAGCAGATCGCGCGCCGTTACGCAGGTCACGGCCGCCACGCCGTAAAGGGAATAGATGGTGAAATCGTCGGTGCCCGGGCGGATGATCAGCATCACGCCCGCAAGCCCCACCATGATCGCCAGGAACCGCCGCCACCCGATGGGTTCGCCGAGAAACGTCCATGCGGCCAGCGTGATGGTCAGCGGCAGGGCCTGCAGGATTGCCGTCACATTGGCGAGCGGCATGTTGAAAAGCGCGGTGAGAAAGAAAAACGCCGCCGCGGTGTCGGCAAGGCTGCGCAGGAAGATGAGCAGCCGGTCGCGGGGCGGGATGGATGCGGCAAAGGTTCCCATGCGCCAGGCGATAAGGGCCACCATGGTGGTGGTCATGATGCCGCGCAGGAACAGCAATTGGTAGAGCGGCACATCCCCCGCCATCATCTTCATGAGCGTGTCATTGAAGGTGAATGCCGCCATGGAGGCGGTCATGAACCCTGCCGCGAGGAGGTTATCTTTGAGTGGGGTGATCACATCACGATGCGGGGGCCAGCCCCCACCCTGGGCTTCGCCCGTGCCCGCCTCAAACGCGACACTGTCGCGTTTGCGAGACGGCGGTCACCCCCCGGGATATTTATGGCAAAAAGAACGGCAGAGCCGGCGCCTAGGGGCATTGTTCAGCTTTCAAAGGTCAATTGGGTCGCGATTTGTGCGTGAAGCGAAGGGTTGGCTGCGAGGATGCCGGAGGTTTGCGGAATGGGGTTGTTGAAGCGCAAGGGTTGGCCCGCGCGGTCGGAGGTGGCGGCGCCCGCTTCGCGCAGGATCAGGTCTCCTGCGGCGACATCCCATTCCCAGCTGGGGCGGAAAGTGATCATCGCATCAAAGCGCCCTTCGGCCACCAGCGCCATGCGGTAGGCCAGCGATGGGCGGTGGGCGCGGGTCAGATCGGGGGGCGTGGCGCGCCAGAATTCCGGTTTGAAATTGTGTTTGACGGACAGGACCTCCGCCGCGTTCAGGTTTTGGGTCTGGCGCGGCGTGATGGGGGCGTCGTTGAGGGTGGCGCCCTGCCCCGTGGCGGCGGCATAAAGCAGGTCGCGCATGGGCAGATAGATCACTGCCGCCGTCACCTCACCGTCGCGCACCACGGCCAGCGAATGCGCCCAGGTGTTGGAGCCTTCGATGAAGCTGCGGGTGCCGTCGATGGGATCGATGATGAACAGGGTCTGCGCGTTGAGACGGTCGGGGGTGTCTTCGCTTTCTTCCGACAGCCAGCCATAGCTGGGCCGCGCGGTTTGCAGGATATCGTGCAGCGTGTCGTTGACGGCCAGATCAGCCTCCGTCACCGGGCCGGCGCCGCCCGGTTTTTCCCAGGTTTTCGTGGCATCGGGCGCATAGCGGCACGCCACGTCACCTGCGGCGCGCGCCGCCTTGATCAAAAGCGCAAGATCACGATCCTGCAAGGGTCATGCCTTCGATCAGGAGCGAGGGGATGACGCGGCTGAGATGACCGCGCGCATCATTGGCCGGGATCAACCTGCGCAACATCTCCGGCAGGCTGCCCGCGATGGTGCATTCGTTTACCGGGTAGGCGATTTCGCCGTTTTCAATCCAGAACCCCGATGCCCCACGGGAATAATCGCCCGTGTTGGGGTTGATCGTGGCCCCGATCATCGACGTCACCAAAAGCCCCGTGCCCATGTCGCGCATCAGGTCGTCGCGACTGCGGCTGCCCTGGGTCAGGGCGATATTGCCATTGCCGGGGCTTGGCGGGCTGGATGTGCCGCGCATGGCGTTGGCCGTCGACGTCATGCCAAGCTTGCGCGCGGTGGCCAGATCGAGGGTCCAGCCTTGCAAGACACCCGCCTCCACGATGGCGCGCCGCGCGGTGGGCAACCCTTCGCCGTCAAAGGCGCGGGAGCCTGCGACGCGGGCGCGATGGGGGTCTTCGATCAGGTCGATCCCGTAGGGCAGAACCTGTTGGCCGAGCCTGTCGCGCAACCAGGATGCGCCGCGCGCGATGGCCTGCCCGTTGGCGGCGCCCAGCAGGTGGCTGATCAGCGTCCCCGCCACGCGTTCGTCATAAAGCACGGGGTATGCCCCCGTTTTGGGTTTGCGCGCGTCCAGCAGCGCCACGGCGCGCGCGCCCGCGCTCCCGCCGATATCCTGTGCGCTGCGCAGGTCAGTGCGGTGAATGCGGCTGTCACCGTCGCTGTCGCGTTCCATGCCCGACCCCTCACCCGCGATGGCAACACCGTAAAGCGAATGATCGGACCGGGTGTATCCTTCGGAGAGGCCATTTGTGGCGGCTAGATGAATGTCCCGGCGCGTGTGGCTGGCGGCGGCGCTTGATACCTGCGTGACGCCTTTGACGGCGAGGGCCGCGGCTTCAACCTCAAGAGCGGCCTGGTGCAGGGCGTCGGGTGCGGGATCATCAGAGGGGTCGTTCAGATCAAGCGTCGCCACATCGCAGCCCCGGCCCAACTGACCGGGCTCTGCCAGACCGACATGGGGGTCAACCGGGGCTTCGCGGGCCATGGCGCAGGCCCGTTCGGCCAGCGTATCCAGCGTGCTTTGTGCGGTGTCAGAGGCCGACACGCAGGCCTGTCGCCCCCCGATCAAAACGCGCAGCCCAATATCGGTGCCATCCGCACTTTCGGCCTGTTCCAGCGCGCCTGCCCGCACACCCACGCGCACGGATGTGCCGCGCAGGGCAATGGCGTCGGCGTCATCTGCCCCTGCCCGTTTCGCGGCCTGAAGCAGCGCGTCTGTCAGTTCTTCCAGTGAGGTGGTCATGGGGGTGTTATCGCCTGCGAGTGTTGGTTGCGCCCACAGGTAGACCGCCGCCCCACACCCTGCAAGCCGATGGCGCGAATTGAGCCAAAGAAAAAGGGCCGCGGATCGCGCGGCCCCTTCTTCGGAGTGTCAAAGACTTACTGAATGCGTTGCCCGTTGGCAAAGATCTGGCCGTTGCCCTGCACCTCGATCGTGGAATTGAGAGTGTCGGGCGCATCGCCCGGCACGGCAAAAAGCCCCATCATCATGCGCACGCCCCCGGCATCGCCTTCGGGGATCAGCCCCATGTTCACCAGCTTGTCGAGCAGCCCGTTGCCGCCCGACAGCGACAGATCCAGTTTGCCCGTGGGTGCCGGCATGCCGCCAAAGGTGGTCAGATCGGAATTGTCGAAGGTAAACGACCCATCACCCAGCAGTTCCGCACCTGCGGCGCTGACCTTGAGGTCGGTCACGTCCAGCGAATGCAGCTCACCGGGTTGGGTGTCGCCGGTTTCCATCTCCGCCATGGTTTCGGGATCGAGGATATCGACCAGCAGTTTCATCGTGCCCACCATCCCAACGGTCAGCGTTGCAGGATCACGGGGCAGTTGGCCGGTGGGATCAATCAAGCCCCAGATCAGTTCAGAGACGGCGAAATCGCCAAGCGTCACGTCGAGCGAGAACGGCTGCAATTCGTCGCGCGCGCTGATCGGGATCTTGATGCCAAAGCCGCTGTCCTGCGCAGAAATCTCAATGGGCAGCGGAATATCAGTGCCCGCAAGAGAGATATCCTGCCCCTTGGCCGCCAGCGAATAGGCCAGACCATCGGCATTCATGGTCACGCCCAGCTCACTGCTGGCGGATTTGGTTTTCATCTGGAAGATGTTGCCGGGTTCATTGAAATTCATTTCAAGCGAGCCGCCAATGAACGACAGCGCGCCATCCACGGAAAAACCCTGTTCGATCATCGCGGCCATGTCGGCCATATCGCCATCCTCAGGCAGCGCGGCAACGGCGGCGCTGTCCATCCCTTCGGCACCGCCTTGCACCACCAGACGCCCCTCTGCGTTGTCAGGATCAGTGACATCAACGATGTAGCTGATGGCGCCCGTGGTGATTTTCTGCGCGGTTTCGTAAAGCGGGCCGGATTTCGACTGCGATGACCCGGCCAGATCGGCAATGCTCAGTTCTGCTTTGCCAAGGGCGGACATGGGCAGCGTGGCCTGATCCACGGTGATTTCGTCCACCGTCAGACCAATGGACGAAGCCGAATAGGTATAGGTGAGATCGCCGGGATCCCCGGCGACCAAAGCGGCCCAATCGGTGGTGGTGTAACTGGCCGCGACATCGACAGGGTCTTCGCCCGGGGCTTCCACCCGCACGGTCATGGGCAGTGTTTCGGGGAAGATGATGGACACGGTGCCATTGCCGTTATCCGTCAGCGTCATCTCCGCCATGGTGACAGCGACGGTGACATCTTCTTCCGGGATCACCGTGGTCATCGCGATATTGGTCAGAACCAGATCATCCCCATCGCGGCTTTCATCGGCCGTCATCTCATAGCCGGAGGCGGACATGTACGTGGTCCAGTCCTCCCACACGGCCTCAGCCGTGATATCGGCCATCGCGGTGCTGCCCAAAAGGCAGACCGCAGCCGACCCAGCCCATGTTTTCGGGGAATTGAAGTAAGTCATGATCGACCCTTCCGTTTTTGTCGTTGATGTGTAGCTTCTGCCCAAGTCATCCGAGGGTCAAGGTCTGTTTGATCCCGGCAATATAGGGAAAGGACGTGCGCCATGGACATGACCGGCAAAACCATTTTGATCACCGGGGCAAGCCGCGGCATTGGGGAGGCTGCCGCACGGGAATTTGCGGCCGCTGGTGGCAATGTGGTGTTGGCCGCGCGCAGTCGCAAGGCGATTGACGCGATTGCCGCAGAAATCGGAGCCAATGCCCGCGCCATCGCCTGTGATGTAAGCCGGTATGAGGATGTGGCCGCGGCGGTGGCCTTGTGTCAGAGCGCGTTTGGTGGGCTGGATGTGCTGATTGGCAATGCCGGTGTGATTGACCCCATCGGGCATCTTGATCGCCTTGATCCCGGCGATTGGGGCCAGGTGATTGATATCAATCTCAAGGGCGTTTTTCACGGCATGCACGCAGCACTGCCCGTGATGAAGGCCGCAGGCGGTGGGACGATCATCACCATTTCATCAGGCGCGGCCACCAGCGCCCTAGAGGGGTGGAGCCATTATTGCAGCTCCAAAGCCGGGGCGCTGATGCTGACGCGCGCGGCAGACAAGGAAAACCGGGACGCTGGCATTCGAGTGCTGGGCCTGTCGCCCGGCACTGTGGCCACGCAAATGCAGCGCGACATCAAATCAAGCGGCATGAACCCCGTGGCCGCACTGGACTGGGACGATCACATCCCACCCGATTGGCCCGCGCGGGCGCTTTTGTGGATGTGTGGGCCTGAGTCGGATGGGTATCTGGGCGGCGATATCAGCCTGCGCGATGAAGACATTCGCTGCAAGGTGGGCCTGATATGATCGCGCTGGACAAGGATGGCGGGATCTGGACCGCGACGATCGATCGGCCCAACAAGGCCAATTCCCTGACCGAGGCGATGCTGACCCAGCTTGCCGATATTGCCGAGGAAGCAGTGGACGCGCGTGCGTTGGTGCTGACCGGTGCAGGCAAAGTTTTCTCCGCCGGGGCCGATCTGGAGGCCGCGCGCGCGGGCCTTGCGCTCAGCCCCGTGTGGGAACGGTTGTCGAAGACGCTGGCGGCCCTGCCTTGCCTGACCATTGCCGCGCTCAACGGCACGGTGGCGGGGGGCGCGATGGGTATGGTGCTGGCCTGCGATCTGCGCATCGCTGTGCCGGGGACGAAGGCGTTTTACCCGGTGATGAAGCTGGGGTTTCTGCCGCAGCCCTCCGACCCGCCGCGCCTGACTGCGCTGATCGGGCCAGCACGGGCGAAAATGATCCTGATGGGCGGCGCCAAGATCGACACGGAGACCGCGCTGACCTGGGGGCTGTTTGACAAGATCGTGGACCCGGACGCGTTGATGGATGAGGTGCGCGCCCTGTGCGAGGACACGGTGAACGCGACGCCCGATCATGCCGCCATGATCAAGGCCATGATCCGCACCTGAGCTGCCTACCGGCGGGCCATCAGCCGCGCCATATCCAGCATGCGGCAGGAAAAGCCCCATTCATTGTCATACCACCCGAAGACCCGCAGCAAACCGCCGGTCGAGACGGATGTTTCCGGCCCCACCATGACGATGCTTTCGGGCCGTGCGCGCAGGTCGGAACTGACCAATGGTTTTTGCGTCCAGCCGAACACCTCTGATCCATCGGCTGCCTCTTGGAGAACCGCGTTGACGGCCTTTTCCGTGACATCGCGTTCGGTTTGCAGCGTCAGATCAATGGCCGACACGCTGGCGGTGGGCACGCGAATGGCGCGTGCCTCTATCCGGCCCTTGAGGCGCGGCAGAACAAGCCCTGTCTGGTGTTGCGCGCTGGTGGTGGTGGGCACCATCGACAGCGCCGCCGCCCGGCTGCGTTCAGGCGCGGCGCGGGGTTTATCCACCGTGGGCTGAGAGCCCGTGTAGCAATGCACGGTTGTCATTTGCCCGCTGACGATGCCAAACGCCTCATCCAAAACTCGCGCCAAAGGAGCAAGCGCGTTGGTGGTGCAAGAGGCGTTCGACACGATGCGTTCATCGCGCAGATCGGCCTCATTGGCGCCCATGACGATGGTGATATCTGCCTCAGCCGCAGGGCCGGAGACCAGAACGGCCGTGGCGCCCGCCAAAAGCCCCCGTTCCGCAACAGCCCGCGTGCCGCCCATCCCGGTGCATTCCAGCACCAGATCAACACCAGTCAGATCAAGCTGCGACAGATCGGGTTCGGCGTGAAACGGGATGGTAAGACCGTCAACAACAAGGCCGCCGGGGCCAGTGTCAACCTGCCCCGGCCATGGGCCAAACACGCTGTCATATTCAAAGAGGTAGGCGCAGGTGTCCAACGGTTCGATATCGTTGATCAGCACAATTTCAAAATCCTGCTGTCCTGTGTCTGCCAAAAGCACGCGCAACAGCGTGCGCCCGATGCGGCCAAACCCGTTTATGGCGATGCGGATAGGAGAATGGGGCATGGGCGTTACCGGTGGCTGTTGAGGCATTTAGGTCAGCAGGCCTGTCTTTTCCCACGTCTCGGCGGCCAAATCCAGCGCTGTAATGAAATTTGATCAAATTGCAGGCGATCGCCGCGGGCCTCAGCCCTTGAACTTGTCCAGCAGTGCGCGATGCACATCGGCGGTGACGAATTTGCTGACATCCCCGCCAAGCCGCGCGATCTCTTTCACCAGTTTGGAGGCAATGGCCTGATGATGGGCATCGGCCATCAAAAACACCGTCTCAATCGTGTCATCGAGCGCGCGGTTCATGCCAACCATCTGAAATTCGTATTCAAAGTCCGCCACCGCTCGCAGGCCACGAATGATGATGGAGGCATCCACATCGCGGGCGCAATCGATCAGCAGGTTTTCAAACGGATGCACCACCAATTCGGTGTCCATCCCTGCCATGATCTTGCCCGCTTCGGCCTCCACCATCGCGACGCGTTCTTCAAGCGAAAACAGCGGGCCCTTGTCGCGGTTGATCGCCACGCCCAGCACGAGGCGATCCACCAGCGTGGCCGCGCGGCGGATAATATCTGCGTGGCCCAAGGTGATGGGATCGAATGTGCCAGGGTAAAGACCGATGCGCATGGGGGTATTCCTTTGCCGAATGCGGGCTTTCGCTATCGCAACCGCATGGTGCGTTCAATGGCAAGACATGATTTTTGCAAACCCTTACAAATCACGGTGAAACTCATCCACAAGATGCTGCACCACGCGCCGCAACGCCCCATCGCGGGGCTGGCCCATCGCCCTGCCCTCCTCATAGATGGCGCGCTGGCGCGCGGCACTGGTCGATTGCGCCATCTCGCGCACGCGGCTCACCTCTTCCATCGCGCCACAGGCCTGCGCGTCGTCGGCCAAAAGCTCCAGCATTTCGTCCATCAAATCGGGCAGCGGCACGATGTCCCGGCGGCCCAGATCAATCAGACCCTTAGAAGTGCCGTAGCGCTGCGCCCGCCAGCGGTTTTCATCCACCAGAAAGCGGTCATAGATGCGCCAGCGTTGGTTTTTCTTGGCCAAGCGATAGAGCATCCGTGTCAGCGCCTGGATGAGCGCGGCCAGCGTCAGAGTGTCCTCAAGCGCGGGCTGCACATCGCAAATCCGCGTCTCAAGCGTGGGAAATTTCGAGGACGGGCGCAGATCCCACCAAATCTTGGAGCTGTCCTCGATGAGGTCCAGATCGGTCAGCACTTTCACGGAGCGTTCGAATTCCGAAAAACTGTGCATGACAGGCGGCAGCCCGGTGCGCGGCAGGTTGTCAAACACCGTCAGGCGGTAGGAATGCAGCCCCGTATCGCGCCCCTGCCAGAAGGGCGATGAACAGCTGAGCGCCAGAAGATGGGGCAGGAAATACATGGCTTGCGTCATCAAATCGATGCGCCGGTCAGGATCATCGATGCCCACATGCACATGCATCCCGCAAATGAGCATGCGTTCCACCACGCCTTGCAGATCGTATTGCAGGCTTTCATACCGCTCTTTCGGGGTATGGGCCTGATCGCGCCAATCCGAGAACGGATGGCAGGAGGCGGCGATGGGGGCAAGGTTGAACATGGCGGCATGTTTGGCGACGCAACTGCGCAAGCGTTTGAGATCCTCGCGCGCCTCATGGATGTCGGCGCAGACCTTTGTACCAATCTCAATCTGGCATTTGAGGAATTCCGGCGCGACCTGATCTTGCAGTTCCGATTGACAGGCCTGCATCAACGCCTCAGGCGCTTCCGCCAGATCGAGGCTGTCGCGATCCACCAGCAGGTATTCTTCTTCGATCCCGATGGTGAAATCGGGGGTGGATGATGTCATGTCGGCCTCCCTCCCCCTCAAGGAAACCGCGAAATGGGGGGCAGTTCCAGCGAAAAGTCAGCCTTCGGTGGAGACATGCCACCATTTCGGACGGCGTGAGCGGTAGGAATGCGATTGCGGGCGCAGCGCCGCGGCACCCGGTTTGTCGAAGATGCCGGTGACCAGGGCTATGACGGGCGCATCATCCACCGCACCGATGGTGCTGCCACAGGTGGGGCAAAAGGCGCGGCTGGATTTGTCTGAGGATCGCCAGAGGCTTGGCACGCCACCCGGGCCGGTCCAGCGGACGCGGTCCTTGGGAAATTCGACCCACGCCACGGTCAGCGCGCCGGAATGGCGTTGGCACATGGTGCAAGAACAGGTGTGCGGGAAGTCGGGTGGGCCTTCCGCTTCGAACCTGATATCGCCGCAAAGGCACCCGCCGGTGAAGGGTTTGGGCATAGGTCTCTCTCACAGGGTTTGAGACCACTCTACCCTACCGGCGCGCAGAATTTTGCAAAATTTTGCCTAAGAAAATTCGAATTTTCTTGGGCATTTTCTTTTCAAGAAAATGCATCCCGCGCTCAGATCAAAATCTCAAACCGGTCCCGAATGGCCTGGTCCTGGTCCGGGGTCAGGTATTGAGGCTTGTGCGTCTCTAGTAAGTCCTGCGCGCGCAATCGCGCCATGGACCAGGCATCGGGCGCGCCTTTTTCTTCCCAGGCGCGCGGCGTGTCACGGTCTGCAAGCAGCGGGTAGTAATAATCCCGCTCCATCGCGCCAATGGTATGATCCCCGCCCAGAAAATGCCCCTCCCCAAGAACGGCATCGCAAATGGCCTCGAACCCGAGGTTTTCCGGCGTCACCTCCACGCCCCTGAGCGCGCGGTAGGACATGGAGTGCATTTCATCATCCAGCACGAATGCCTCGAAACTCGCCCCCAGCAGAGAGGCTGTCATGCCGGAGCTTTCATAGATCAGGTTCGCGCCTGCCAAGGCCGCGGCGAGCGACGTCATGCCTTTTTCAACCCCGTATTGCGCGTCAATCGCCTTGGCATCGGTCATGGAGGCCGCCACGCCCGAGGGCAGGCCCAGCCAGTTTGACAACTGCGCAGACGCGGCGTTGAGGATTGCGATCTCCCCGCCGCCACCCGCAAATGCGCCGGTTCGCAGGTCAATCACCAGCGGCCAGTTGGAAAAGACCATGGGGTGGCCGGGCTTGATCACGTTGACCATGACGAGGCTGGCAAGCGTTTCGGCCAGCGATTGGGCCAGGAACCCGGCCAAGGTCGCCGGGGCGGTCGCACCCGCCTGCGCAGCTGTGATGCAGGAGACGGGGATGTTGTGGTCAAGACAGGCGAAGGTGACATCCACGGCATCCTCGCCAAAGCGCATGGGTGAAATGACCGGGCTGATATGGGCTTTGACGAAGGGGCGTTTGGCGAATTCCCCCGGGGCCCCGGCGGCGATGTCGAACATCTCCACCAGCGGGGCAACGTGGTCTGCCAGCGTAAAGGCCGTGGCGACGGGTTTCGTGGTGTTTTTCAGCAGCGCGTAGGCCGTGTTCACGTCGAGCGCGTATTCGCCCGCCACGTCGGTCGCGATGCAGCAGCGGGTGAACCAACTGATATTGGTCAACGCGTCTTGCAGGCGGGTGAAATTGTGCAAATCTTCCAAAGTGGAGGCGCGATAGAAACCGGTTTGCATGTCCAACGTCTGAACCGCCGCGCCGCCGGTGCCGAAATGCACGTGATCGCCGCCCACATGGATCGTGCGGGCGGGATCGCGGCCGTGCAGAGGGAATGTTTTCGGGGCCAGCGTGATGGCCCGTTCCACCAGGTCGCGCGGCAGGCTGATGCGGCCTTGCCCGAGGTCTTTTGCCCCCGCCTTGATTAGCACAGTCCAAAGCCGTTCCGGCACCTCACCCATTCCGAGGTGTTCGAGCAGACGCAGCGCCGTGGCGTAGATGGCCTGCAAATCCGGCTCAGATAACGGGCGAAAGGCCCCGCCCCGCTGTCCGGGTGGTGCCGGATTGACGGCGGGCGGCGCGGCGGCTTTGGCCAGCCGTTCCTTTCGACCTGATCTGCGTGGTTTCGATGTCATGATAAAGCTGTTTCAAACTTGCCCGCGCCAGGGCAACCCGCCTTGGCTTTATGTGAATTTATTCGAAATGAGATTACGAATAACTTGTGGTACCTGTCACCGCCATTGACCCGCGCGGCTTGGGCACGCCCTGTGATGGAAATCAGATCGGAGTGCGCCTCATGAAAACCCAAACCAGATGCGTTGTGATCGGCGGCGGGATTGCGGGCTGTTCGACGCTCTATCACCTCACGCAGGAAGGCTGGACCGATGTGGTTCTGGTGGAGCGTAATGAGCTGACCTCAGGCACCACATGGCATTCGGCGGCGCAGGTGACGAATTTCGGGATGAACCAGACGATGGTGGGGCTGAAGACCCATTCCATCAATCTTTACAAGGAATTGGCGGACGATCCTGACTATCCCATCAACTACCATCACGGGGATGGTGGCATCCGACTGGCCAACACTGAGGCGCAAATGGATGGCTATCGCCACTTCGCGTCCATGAAGCGGGGCATGGATGTGCATTTTGAGGTGATTGATGCCGAGGAATGTGCGCGCCGGCATCCGCTTATTTCCACGGACAATCTGGTGGGTGGGCTTTGGGATCCTTTGGACGGGGATATTGACCCCGCGCAGCTATGTCAGGCGCTGGCGCGGCGAGCGCGTAAGGCGGGGGCGGAGGTCTATCGGAATTGTCCGGTGACGCGGCTGACACAGCATGCAGATGACACGTGGACCGTGCATACCGAGAAGGGCGATATCGACTGCGAGGTGGTGGTGAATGCCTGCGGCTATCGCGTGAATGAGGTGGGCGCGATGATGGGGGTGCATCATCCGGTTATGTCCATGGAACATCAGTATTTTCTGACCGAGCCGATCCAGAAGATCATCGACGCGGGCCACCGGATGCCGCTGCTGCGGTGTCCGATTTCGGATTACTATTGCCGTCAGGAAAAACAGGGGCTGCTGGTGGGCTTCTATGAGCAGGATTGCCGCACATGGGGGATGGATGGCATCGACCCCAATTTCGTCAATGCGCTCTGCCCCGATGATCTGGACCGCGTGACAGATGTTCTGGAAGGCGCCTTTGCTCGCATGCCTGCGCTGATGGAGGTGGGCATCCATACGGTGGTGAACGGGCCGATCACTTACACGATCGACGGCGCGCCACTGGTTGGGCCGATCCCTGGTAAGCGCAATGCGTTTTGCATCATCGGGCTGCGCGCGGGGCTGGGCGAAGGCGGCGGGCATGGCTGGCTTTTGGCGCAACAGATTGTGCATGGGGAGGCCTGTTATGACACTTGGGTGCTCGACCCCCGTCGGTTCACGGGGCATGGCAATGTGGAGCTATGCGCGCTGAAGGCGATTGAGGATTATCAGAACGAATTCCGGTTCCATTTCCCCCATGAACATCGGCCGGCCGGGCGGCCCATGAAGACGACACCTTTGACGCCAATTCTGGCGGCTGAGGGGGCTGAATTCACGGTCGTAAACGGTTGGGAACGCGCGGATTTCTTCAAACCGACGCCGGATTTTCATGAGACGCATTCCTTCCGCTTCAACGAGGTGTTTGACGTGGTGAAGGCGGAAGTTGACGCGGTGCAAAACCGCGTTGGGCTGGCGGAGGTGAACGGGTTCAATCGCTATGAACTGACCGGCGCGGATGTGCATGACTTCCTCGACCGAATGATCTGTGGCGCAGTGTCGAGGCGCGCGGGGCGCGTTGGGCTGGGGTATCTGCTGAACCACCACGGCATGTTGAAGGCGGAGGCCACGGTCGCCAACCTGCCAGACGGGCGCGTGTGGTACGGCTCTGCGGCGGCGGCGGAATGGCATGATATGGATTGGCTTCGCGGCCATCTGCGCGCGGATGAGGATGTTGAGATCCGGTCGCTGACCAATGATCACACAATCCTTGTTCTCGCCGGTCCCAAAGCGCGCGATGTATTGCAAACGGTCAGCCGGGCGGATTGGTCGGCCTCAGCCTTTCCATGGTTGTCGGTGCGGGAGGCTTTCATCGGCATTGCCCCGGCCGTGGTGATGGGCGTCAGTTTCTCAGGCGAATTGGCTTATGAAATTCACGTGCCCAATGCACAGCTTTATGCGGCCTATCTGGCGTTGAAACAGGCCGGAGAGGCCCATGGGATGCAGCTTTTCGGCGCGCGAGCGGTCGAGTCGATGCGGATGGAGAAAGGGTTTCTGCATTGGAAATCCGACATCCTGACGGAGTTTGATCCCTTTGAGACAGGGCTGGAGCGCTTTGTGCGGATGAACAAGCCGGATTTTGTTGGCAAAGCGGCATTGGAGGCGCGGCGAGCCGACGGGCCAAGGCGCAAGCTGGTGACGCTGGAGGTGATGCGCCATGAGGCCCCGGCCCATGGGGGTGCGTCCGTAATGGTGGATGGCGCGGTTGTGGGCACGGTCACGTCTGGCGATTATGGGCATCGGGTTGGCAAGAACCTGGCCTATGCCTTTGTAAAGCCGGAGGTTTCTGACATCGGGACTGAGGTCGAGATTGACATCATCGGGACCATGACAGCAGCGCGCGTGATTGCGCCCTGCCCCTATGATCCCGACATGATGAGAGTGAAAAGCTAACCCGAAGAAAACTCGCAGAATTTTCCTGAACGAATTTTCGTCTTACTGCCCGTTCAATTCAAGCTCTGCCACGTAGGTGGAGAGGTCTTCATCCTGGCTCAGATCGGCGAGGTCATAGCGTTCGGTCAGTGCGTCCACAGACAGGGCCACGTTCCGCGTGATCGTGCCTTGCGGGCCGACCGGGCCATAATGGGCATCGGCCACCTGGAAATAAACCGATCCGCTTTCGCCCACGCGCAGGCTGGGGGCCTCTTCCAAAGCGGGCACTTCATAGGTTTCACCGCCATTCAGCGTGCCTTCGAACACGATGTTGCCCTCAGCCGAGGTCACGCGGATCCACGCAGGCCGCACAGCCACGACGCGCAGGGGTGGTTTGGCATCGGCCAGAACCTGCGGCGTGGGGGTCGTTCCGTCAGAAGACCGCGACAGAACCGACGCAATCGCAGCTTCAATCGGATCAACCGGTTCGGCCACGGGCGCATCTGCGGTTAGCGTGCCCACGGAGGACGGATCAATCGTGGCAATCGGGCCGTCGCGGGCCACGATCACAGGCACATCCAGCGCCTCGGGCCGGTAGACCCGATCCAGCGATTCAGACGTGCCGAAATTCGACGGTTGGAAACCGGAGGCCACTTCACCCGCCTCGGCCATGACCGCGCCATCAAGCGGGTCAAGATCGGTCAGCACGGTGGGGGTGTTTTCCACAGGTGCAAGGCGCACCTGCTGCACCTCTTTCAACACGGTCCATCCGCCAAAGCCGATGCCCGCAATCAGGCCCAGCAAAACGACGGCTGATCCGATGGCGCCGGGTTCAACGCTGCTCAGCATGCTTTCGCGGGCGGGCAGGAAAGGTGTGGCGGGTTCCATGATCGGGTCTTTGCGCGACACGACACGGTCGGCCACGCTGTCGGACTTGCGGATCGAAGATGCCCCGGCGGACATGCCATGGGCCAGTGCAAAACCACATTCACGGGAAAACGTCTCAAACGCCTCATCCGGGTCCATGCCCAGATAGCGCGCGTAAGAGCGTACGTAGCCAGGGATAAAGCCCGGCGTGTCAAAGGCATCGGGATCGGCGTTTTCAATGGCGGCGATGTAGGACGCACGAATGCGGATTTCGCGTTCCACGTCCAGAAGGCTTTTGCCCATCGTGGCCCGTTCACCGCGCATCAGATCACCCAAACGCAAATCAAACGCGTCGAAGCCGCGCGGCTCCTCCACGATGTCTACGTTCTTCGACCTTTTGCGGCGAAGGACCATGTGCCTGCCTTTCTTCCCCGAACCGTCCCCAATCATGTTTCAGCCAACCGTAATTGGCCGACACTTGATTCGGCTCGGGTCCTTTTGTTTACAAGAGTTTATCACAAAACAAGAAGTTTTGCACAGGCAGGGGATTTAGGCGGTCAAATCGGCACGATTCAGCGCGCAATGGGACCATAAGGCATCCAGCGCGCGCACCAGCGCTTCTACCTCGAACGGGCCGTGAACAGGCGACGGGGTGAAGCGCAACCTCTCCGTCCCGCGGGGAACCGTCGGGAAGTTGATCGGCTGGACGTAGATCGAGTAGCGATCCAGCAGCATATCGCTGAGGATTTTGGTGTGAACCGGGTCGCCCACCATCACCGGCACAATATGGCTCCCATGGTCGATCAGCGGCAGCCCAAGCGCGGTGAGCCGGGTTTTCAGGATGCGCGCGCCTTCCTGATGCTTGTCGCGCAGGCCCTGATCGGTTTTCAGATGGGCAACCGACGCCGCAGCGCCCGCCGCAACGGCGGGTGGAAGGGACGTTGTGAAGATGAAGCCCGGCGCGTAAGACCTTACGGCATCACACATTTTCGCACTGGCCGCGATATAGCCGCCCATCACGCCATAGGCTTTGGCCAAGGTGCCGTTGATAATGTCGATGCGGTGCATCACGCCATCGCGTTCGGCCACACCAGCCCCGCGAGGGCCATACATGCCAACGGCGTGCACCTCGTCCAGGTAGGTGAGCGCTCCGAATTCATCGGCCAGATCGCAGATCGCAGCCAATGGGGCAAAATCCCCATCCATGGAGTAGATGGATTCGAATGCAATCAGTTTGGGCGTGGCCGGATCATCGGCTTCAAGCAGTTCGCGCAGGTGATCCAGATCGTTGTGGCGGAAAATACGCTTCTGCCCACCATTGCGGCGGATGCCTTCGATCATGGAGGCGTGGTTCAGCGCATCAGAATAAATGGTGAGCCCTGGAAAGAGCTTCGCGAGAGTAGAGAGCGTTGCGTCATTGGCGATATAGGCGGAGGTGAAAAGCAGCGCTGCTTCCTTGCCGTGAAGATCGGCAAGCTCTGCCTCCAGCTGTTTGTGATAGACGGTCGTGCCGGAGATGTTGCGCGTGCCGCCCGATCCTGCACCTGTCGCCTCCAACGCGTCATGCATGGCCTTGAGCACAGCCGGGTGCTGACCCATGCCCAGATAATCATTGCCGCACCAGACAGTGATGCGCTGCTCTGATCCATCGGGGCGGGTCCAGGTGGCGTGAGGGAAATGGCCGCTTGTACGTTCGATATCAATGAATGTGCGGTAACGGCCTTCGTCGTGCAGTTTCGCAATGGCTTGATCTAGCTTTGCGTTGTAATCCACCTGGTCTCTCCTTGAACCGGTCGGTTCTGGGTTCTTTGTCTGGGTCGATCCGGCATGTGACAGGGTCGCATCGGTCTTGCACCAGATATAGTTCGAAACATTCTAAGTCTACACGGTACAAAACGCCACGGGGCGTTTCATTGACATGGATCAAACCGACATTCGATGCGCTTGCCCGTTCGGATTTGAGCGGATTGATAAATCCATCCCCTTTTCAAATGGTTGATAAGCATCGTCCTGCTTTATGAAACCATTCCTGCCTACTCAATCTTGTGATCAATCGCACCTCCGGTTTAGGGTGCCCGGCAACGCCCACCCCTTCCCGGAGATACTCATGTCCCTCGACGCTGTTTTGTCCCGCATTGATGCCCAACTGCCCCACGCGCTGGAGCGCCTGATGGAGCTGATGCGCATCCCGTCCATTTCCACGGATCCCGCCTTTGATGCGGATTGCGACAAGGCCGCCGATTGGTTGGTGCGTGATCTGCAAAGCATCGGGGTCACTGCCGAGGCACGCAAAACACCCGGACGTGCGATGGTGGTGGGGCATGTGGATGGACCTGCTCCGCACCTGCTGTTTTACGGCCATTATGACGTGCAACCCGTTGATCCCATTGACCTTTGGCATACCGCGCCGTTTGAACCCGAAGTACAGGACAGCCCCGGTGGGAAAGTGATCCGCGGGCGCGGGGCGGCGGATGATAAGGGCCAGTTGATGACCTTCATTGAGGCCTGCCGCGCCTACAAGGAAGAAACCGGCACCCTGCCCTGCAAGATGACGTTTTTCTTTGAAGGGGAAGAGGAATCCGGCTCGCCCTCCCTGATCCCGTTTCTGGAGGCGCATAAAGATGAGCTGTCGGCCGATCTGGCGCTGGTCTGTGACACCGGGATGGTGGCGCCGGGCGTGCCGTCGATTGCGTCGCAATTGCGGGGTATGGTGAAAGATGAATTTACCCTGCACGGGCCGAAAATTGACCTGCATTCAGGGCATTACGGCGGGCCTGCGCTGAACCCATTGAAAGAGATGTCCCGCCTGATTGCCACCTTCCATGATGAGGATGGGCGCGTCGCGGTGGACGGGTTTTATGAGGGCGTGGAAGAGGTGCCCGCCGAGATCCTGCGCCAGTGGGAAAACTGCGGCTTTGATGAACATGACTACCTGTCATCCGTCGGCATGACCCGGCCCCATGGGGAGGCAGGCTATTCCACGCTGGTGCAGCAATGGGCGCGGCCCACATTGGAAATCAACGGATTATGGGGTGGCTATCAAGGGGTTGGCACCAAGACGGTGATCCCGGCGGAGGCGCATTGTAAGCTAACTTGCCGCCTCGTGGGCCAGATGGACCCTGACAAGGTGCGTGACAGGCTGCGCAAACATGTGGAGGACCGCCTGCCGCCCGATGCGCGCGTGACGTGGGACAACAATCTCGATGGCTCGCCTGCGTCGGTCATGAACACCAACCGCCCAGAATTTGAAAACGCCCGTCAGGCGCTGTCCGATGAATGGGGGCGTGAGGCGGTGTTTTCGGCCATGGGCGGGTCAATCCCGGTGACGCGGTTTTTCACCGATATCCTGGGGCTTGATTCCATGTTGATCGGCTTTGGGCTGGAGGATGATGCGATCCATTCGCCCAATGAGAAGTACAATGTCGAAAGCTTCCATAAGGGCACGCGCAGCTGGGCGCGGGTGCTGGACCGGTTGGCACAGGGCTGATTGCGTTGCAAATCAACGGCTTCACGGACCATGTTGATGTTCTGAACGGGATTGATATCGCCTGGTCAGCGGGTGGTGATGGCCCGCCCTTGTTATTGCTGCACGGCTTTCCGCAAACGCGCGCGCTGTGGGCGGAGATCGGGCCGGAATTGGCGCGCGATTTTCGGGTGATCTGCCCTGATCTGCGCGGCTACGGGCTAAGCGGCAAACCCGGCGATGTGGCGGATTACAGCTTTCGCAAGATGGCACAGGATCAGATGGCGCTGATGTCGCATCTGGGGGTCGAACAGTTCGCCGTGGCGGGCCATGATCGCGGCGGACGGGTGGCGCACCGGTTGGTGCTGGATGCGCCGGAGGCGGTCTCGCGCGTGGCAGTGATGGATATTGTCCCCACCCATACGCTGCTACAGCCTTTGCGCCGGGATGTGGCAAAGGCCTACTACCATTGGTTTTTCCTCGCTCAGCCCGAACCCTTCCCGGAAAACATGATCGAGGAGGACCCGGATGCGTATTTCACCTCTTGCCTGCTGGGATGGGGTGCCGCGCGGCTGGAGGATTTCACGCCCGCACAGCTGGAGGCCTATCGCGCATCCTGGCGCGATGCGGAGACAATTCGGGGCATGTGCAATGATTACCGTGCCACGCTGGCCCATGATTTTGACGACGATGCCGCCGATCTAGGGGCGCGCATCCCCTGCCCTGCGCTGGTGCTTTACGGCGCAGATGGGGCGATGGGACGGATGTATGATATGGAGGCCGCCTGGGCCGATAAATGCAGCGAAATGAAGGTGATGGGCCTGCCGGGCGGGCATTTCTTTCCTGACACGGCGCCGGCAGAGACGGCCCAAGCGCTGAGGGGGTTTTTCCAGCAAACCCTGACGTAAATCGGACCCACGTTAAACCAACCTGATCGGATAAAAAGCAGCGGTGGCGCGGTTGACGGGGCTCGAACCCGCGACCCCCGGCGTGACAGGCCGGTAC
>JBCBAT010000038.1:0-22989 GCA_038532355.1 Pseudomonadota bacterium
TGGGCCTTGATGCGGCTTACGACTACACCCGCGACGTGATGGTCGAAAACATGATGGTCAAAGACACCGAAGAAGGCTTCCTTGCCGATTTTCACCGCAGAAGCGAGTTTGGAAGCTATGGTTTCGGCAAGTTCACGGGCCGCCGTTTCGAGGTCGTCATGAGGGACAGCGCGATTGATGAGGCCCAGGTCGCGCGCGCGGTCGGTGCCGATGAACTCACCCGTTGTAAGCATCTCAAAGGCTTGTTTGCGCGGGATATTTCGGCTGAGAGCCACCATGGGGGTGGAGCAGAACAGGCCAATATTGACGCCGTTCACGCCGAACTTCGTGCCTTCGGCCGCGACGGCCAGATCGCAGGAGGCAACCAGTTGGCACCCGGCGGCGGTGGCGATGCTATGGGGGGCGGCGATGACGGGTTGGGGCAGCGTGCGGATTGATGTCATCACACGGGCGCAGCGGGTGAAGAGATCGGCGAAATAGGCTTTTCCGCCGTCCTCTGCCTGGCGGCCTTGGGTCATTTCCTTGAGGTCGTGACCGGCGCAGAAGGCCTTGCCTTCGCCCGACAGGATGACGGCGCGGATGGAGCGATCATCCGACAGCGCGTCGAAGGTGGATTGCAGCTCTGCCAGCATGGCGTCGGAGAGCGCGTTGAGGCGTTCCGGCGCGTTGAGGCGCAGATGCGCGATGCCGTCCTGATCGGTGCGTTCCAGAATTGCCATCTTGTCACTCCATGCTTGCTGTGGTCCCCTTTTACGCGGAAGTTTTAACGGGGGAAAGCATGGCGCTGAAACTGAACGCCGATGAGGTGATGGCGCTGATTGATGAGGTGTTTGGCCAGGTCGCTGGGCAGTTTGCGATTGAAAGCCTTGGCGAGATGGAAATCACCGTGCGCCTCAAGGTCGGCGAGCAGCATTTGCGCCCGGGCGGCACGGTGTCGGGGCCGTCGATCTTCGCGCTGGCGGATGTGGCGGTTTACATGGCGGTCATGGCGATGACGGGGCCGGAGGTGTTGGCGGTGACGACCTCGTCTTCGGTGGATTTCATGCGCAAGCCGGAGGGTGGGAAGGATTTAATTGCACGGTGTAAATTACTGAAATTGGGCCGTGTTTTGGCGGTTGGGGATGTGCTGATCTTCTCGGAAGGGGGCAGCGATCCAGTGGCGCGGGCTTCGATGACCTATTCAATCCCGCCTGCGCGGTGATCTTCGGCGGTGATGCGCCAGGTGAGCCCCTGCCAGATGCCCACGGGCGGATAGTGTTCTTCGAAGTCAAGCTCTGGCGTGCGTGTCATGCCGAGACGCGCCATGACGGCTTGTGAGCGCAGGTTATCGGGGGATGTGTAGGCGAGCACGTGATCGAGCCCAACGCGATCAAAAATGTCTGTGAGAGCCAGATTTGCTGCGCCTGTGGCAAGGCTTTTTCCCCAGAACTTCGGCATGATGCGCCAGCCGATTTCATTGTGACGTCCCAGCGGGTGATTGGGGTTCCGGATCGGCATAACGCCGACGTATCCGGCGAAACGAGTATCGTCAAAGACGGCAAAGCGGCTGTATCCGTAGAGCGTGAATGCTGTCAGATAAGATTTATGTTTCGCGACGGCATCTGATTTTTCGATTGGACCACCGAGATCATGCATTGCATCAGGATCGGCGTGCAAGATACTGAAATTATGAAAATCTTCTGCTTGAAATGGGCGCAGTCTTAGTGTTCCATCTGTCAATATCAAAGCCATCCCGCGGCCCCCCAGAAGAGGCCGAAGCCGATGACCGCGGCGCTTATCAAGGCGGAGTAGCCCGCCAGTTTCCATTTGGAGAACGGGCGTTCGCCGAAGGTGCGGCCGTTGATGCCGGAGACGACGATTTTATAGGGTTTGCCCGCGTAAGTGTAATGCAGGATCCAGACCGGCAGGAGGATGCGGCGGTAGTGGATGCCGGTGGTGTCTGTGCGGAAGGTGATGGAATGCACGCGGGAGCGATTGATGTGGCGCTTGATGCGGTTGCGGATGAGGAGGCGTTTGTCATCGCGGTTGGCCTCCAACCCCTCAGCCACGGTCATGTGATGGCGCTCAGCCGCAAAACCGGCAAGGTATCCGGCGCGGTAGCTTCGCAGTTTATCCGGTTGAAATTCGTGCAGGATTCCATCGCGGATCAGCGGGGTGACATGGGGCGAGGCGGGCACAAGAAGGTCGTCGAAATTGACCGTCATATCGCCGGAGATGCTGTGCGTGCGTTTGTTGTCGCCCGATCCGGTGTTGTATTTCGCCCAGTATTGCACAGCCTCGCGCGAATCGAAGGTCCAGAATGGCGCGTAAAGGCCTGCGACGCGGGCGGGTTCTACTTGTGCCGCCAAGTCAGAGGGCGCGGCGATGCGGGATGTGGCCCAGGCCTGCGCATAGACTTGCGCGGCGGGGGCATCGACGACAAACGGGATGAGGGCCATGGTGTCATAGCCGCGCAAGGGTTGGACCAGCACGACCGCGCCGTCGCAATAGGGGCATTGCTCAGAGAGTTGCTGACCGGTGAAAATCACGTGTCCGCCGCAGGTTGCGCAGTGATGTTCGAGTGTATCGGGGCGGGAGGCAGGTTCGTCTTCCGGCTTCGAAGGGTCGTAGCCGTGTTCGATCTGCGCGCGTGCGTCATCAGGGTGGGCCAGGTCGCGCACATGGCCGCAGCTGCCACAGGTCAGACCGCCGGTATTGGGGTCAAACACGCTTTGGCCCGCGCATTTTGGGCATTGCAGCGCGCTTTGCGTCGCAGCGGGAGGGGCGGCGGAGACCATCAATCGCTCTCCGCCAGGGCGGCGAGAATTTCCAGCAGGATCTGGAGGCGAATCCAGCCGCGGTCGATGGCGCCTTCGAGGTCACCCGTGGCGCCCCAATCGCCGATGATGGTGGCGACGAACCAGACCGATCCGAACCAGATGAAGATCACCGACCAGCCTGAGATGGAGCGCAGGAAGCCGGCAGAGCCTTGTTTGAGTTCGTGTTTGGCTTCGCGGATCTGGATGATCTTGGCCACTTGGATCATGCCGATGGCGGTGGATGCCGCTAAGAGGGCGAGGGCGGCGAGGAGAGGGCCGGTGAACGTTAGGAGCATGTGTGAACTTTAAGAGCGGCTTTGACAGGCCGTGGCGTGGCGACCCGGCGATTGAGTTGCAGCACTTTATGATTGAGTTCTCGGGCTGCGGGTGAGCGGGGCGCTGGCCCACACAATTCGCCAGGCCCCGGGACGGCCTGGCGAAGGCGCGGCGGGCTTGCGCCCTTGATTCCGCGCCGTGAAGCCGTCATTGGGCGCTCGAAATCATTAGAGAAATATGGGGTAAAATAATACCTAAATTACAAACCATTGTTTTTTCTTAATTAATTGCCATTCACACGTGTTGACTGCGCGCGACCATACTGTAGAAAGCGCTGATCAACGATACCCCAGAAGGTAAGACAGATGAAAACCTATTCTGCCACTCCGGCGGAGATCGACAAGAAGTGGATCCTGATCGACGCAGAGGGCGTCGTTCTGGGTCGTCTGGCGTCGATCATCGCGATGCGCTTGCGCGGCAAGCACAAGGCAAGCTTCACGCCCAACATGGATATGGGCGACAACGTAATCGTCATCAACGCCGAAAAGGTGCAGGTGACGGGCGACAAACGCAACAAACCCAATTACTGGCACACGGGCTACCCGGGCGGCATCAAATCCCGCACCACGGGTCAGATCCTGGAAGGCGCGCATCCTGAGCGCGTGGTCATGCAGGCCGTCAAGCGCATGCTGCCGGGCAACCGCCTGAGCCGCCGCCAGATGACGAACCTACGGGTTTACGCAGGCGCGGAACATCCTCATGAGGCGCAATCGCCGGACGTGCTGGATGTGAAATCCATGAATTCCAAGAACACGAGGGCGTGATAGATGGCTGAAGAGATCAAATCCCTCGAAGGGTTGGAAGCGGTCGCTGAGGGCGTCGAAGCCCCGGTCGTGGAAGAAGCGGTGAACCGGGATCCGGTGCGCGATGAGTTTGGCCGGTCCTATGCGACGGGCAAGCGGAAGGACGCGGTCGCCCGTGTCTGGATCAAGCCTGGCTCCGGCAAGGTCGAAGTGAACGGCAAAGAGATGAACGCGTATTTCGCGCGGCCTGTGTTGCAGATGATCCTGCGCCAGCCGTTTTCTGTGGCCGGTGTCGAAGATCAGTTTGACGTGATGGCAACGGTGAAGGGCGGTGGCCTGTCTGGTCAGGCCGGTGCGGTGAAGCACGGCATTTCCAAGGCGCTGCAGCTTTATGACCCGTCCTTGCGCGGTGCGCTGAAGGTGGCCGGCTTCCTGACCCGCGACAGCCGCGTGGTGGAACGGAAGAAATACGGTAAGCGCAAGGCGCGCCGGAGCTTCCAGTTCTCCAAGCGTTAAGCTTCGCAAAGATCGACACGAATTTGGAAAAGCGCAGGTTTGCCTGCGCTTTTTCTTTTGGGGCAGGGTGTGCGCGGGCGTGGGGCCGCTCAGATGCCGAAAGATGACAACCTGTGCTTGACAATACGGTCTGTTAAGGCCACGTATTCCCAAAAAAGAGGCACCGGGCAGGGTGTTACAGGCACAACCAAAGATTGCATTGTTTTAGCAGCATTCGAGACGTGAAAACACGTCTGGTAGCCCTGTGCTCTGGCCAAATCCAAGCGCGCGTCGCGCGTGTGTCCGCAAGGACCGCATAGAGGAAACCACGATGCATAAGACAGGTTTATGTTCCGCTTTGGCGCTTCAGGCTTTGATGCCGTTGAGCGCCCATGCGCAAGGGGCGCCCAATCAGGACGGTTTCAGCGCCGGTGTGATCGCAACCGTTGGTGTCAGCCCTTATGTGGGCGAGGACACCAGGTTCGGCGGGTTTCCCCTGATCTCATACCGCAAAGGGCCTTTTTCCATTGGGTTCCAAGGGATTTCCTATGCGTTTGCCCGCAGCGAACAGCTGACCTTTTCGGTCGGTGTGTCGCCGCGATTTACCGGGCTGGAAGATCCAGATGGCAGCGCGTTGGTCGGGATTGACCGGGATTTCACCATTGATGCCTTCCTTGGGCTTGACGTGGCCTTGGGCCAGGGTGTCAGCATCGAGACGACGGTTCGCCAGGAGGTCACTGGTGAACATGATGGGCAGGAGGTGGAGCTTGAACTGGGCTATGCGACGTTCGTTGGCGGTACGGGTCTGAGGTTCAGCGCTGGCACAAAATATCAGAGTTCAGATCTTGCGAATTACACGTGGGGCGTGTTTGCGAATGAGGTGATCGCTGGTCGCCCGGCTTATGACACGGGCGACGTGTTCATTCCCTTTGTGTCGGTCGGCGCGGCACGCCCCATCAGTGAAAAGCTGACATTGATTGGCAATATTCGGGCTGATTTTCTGCCCGATGCGGTGAGCGATAGCCCCATTGTGGATGAGAGCACGCCGGTGAGCCTGGGTGTCGGGTTGTCCTACAAATTTTAGAGCTGGGGTCAGCTGTCTGGCGGCAGGAGACCCAAGCCGCGGAGATAGACGCCGATGCCGCTTTCCAGCAGGTCTTCGGGGGAAAACGGGCTTTGGGTGCCCGGCGAGTTGCGGGCGAAGAGTTCGACCACGCCGTGGGACATGGCCCAGACATGGGCTGAAAACATCGCAGGCGGCGGGCGCTTTTCGGGCGGAATATGTTGGCTGAGATCCGTCGCGGCGCGTTCGAGGAAGGATCGCGCGCGGGCCGATATCGCGGCGAGGTCGGGGTTGCGATTGACCGAGATGCCGCTTTCGAACATCGCGATATAGTGGCCGGGATAGCGGCGGGCGAAGGCGAGATAAGCGCGGCCCGTCGCCATGAAGGCGGCCATGGCGGAGGGTTGGCCTTTGTCATAGGCGTATTGCATGAGATCGGCGAAAATGACGTAGCCTTGGCGGGCGGCCTCAGAGATCAGGTCTTCGCGGCCGTCGAAGTGGCGGTAGACGGCGGCTGGTGTCACGCCCGCCTGTTTTGCGGCCTCTGACAGGGTGAAACCGGTGGGGCCTTTGGCCTCGATGAGGGTGAGGGCGGCTTCGACCAATGCCTGGCGCAGATTGCCGTGGTGGTAGCCGCGTTTAGGCATCCCAAACCTCTGGCCCGCCGATGATCTGAGGGTCAGGCGTGCCAAGATTGGCTGGGGTTTTGCGGGTGTAGTCAAGCGCAGTGAGGACATGGCGGATCGCCTCAAGACGCGCGCGGCGTTTGTCATCAGAGCGGATCACGGTCCATGGCGCGTGGTCGGTATGGCTGCGTGTGAGGGTTTCACCGATGGCGTCGGTATAGGCGTCCCAGCGTTTCAAGCCTTCGACGTCGATCCAGCTGAGTTTCCATTGCTTCAGCGGGTCGTTTTCGCGGCCCAGAAAGCGGCGCAGCTGTTCGGCGCGGCCCACGTTGAGCCAGAATTTGAAAAGGTGGATGCCTTCGTCGGCCAGAAGTTTTTCGAAATCAGGGACCTGAGCGAAGAAATGTTCGCGCTGTGCGGGTTCGCAGAAGCCGAAAACATGTTCAACGACGCCGCGATTGTACCAGGAACGGTCAAAGAAGACGAGTTCGCCAGCTGCTGGCAGGTGGTCAATGTAGCGTTGGAAATACCACTGGGTGGCCTCAGTGTCAGAGGGTTTTGACAGCGCCACGACGCGCGCCCCGCGAGGATTAAGATATTCGCGGAACCGTTTGATCGTGCCGCCTTTTCCCGCCGCATCACGGCCTTCGAAAATCATCGCGACGCGGGCGCCGGTTTCCTTGGCCCAGGCCTGTAGTTTGACCAGTTCGATTTGCAGCGCGTGCAGATCATCCTCATAGGTTTTGCGCTTCATCCGCGCGTCGTGAGGGTAGGTGTCAGACAGGATATCGTCTTTGTCCGCCCCGTCGATGGCGTCGCGCAAATCCTGTTGTGCGGGGTCTTTGTAGAACGCGCTGATGGCACCGTCGAAGGGCAGATCCATGGGTTTCTCCTTACAGTCGCGCCACTATGGGGGAGTGGGCGTGCAAGCGCAATCAGCGCGGGATCACCGGAGGCCGGCACGCTCCGCCACACGGTCGATGGCGGCGATCACCTCATCGGATGCGGTGTGCGTGATCATGTGGCCCTGACCCGGCAGCACATTGAGAACAGAGCCGTCGATCTTGTTGTGAAGGGGGGCGGAGTGGATGCCGAGGCCCACAGCAGTGTCATTGGCCCCGTGCAGGATTTCAACCGGCACGGTGATTTCGGAATACCGCGGGGAGAGGTCTATCACCTCTGCCAGAAGGTTTCGGCGTTGCTGGGCATTGGCGTGCAGCATGCCCCGGCGAACGGTCATTTCCGGGCCGAAATGGGCGGCGTAGCCTTCGGGCACGGGGAAGGGGTCGAACACTGCCTCAAGCTGATCCTGGATGATGCCTTCGCCCACGAAGGCGGTGATCATGGGGATGACGATGCGGCCCGCGATAGGGTGGGACAGCACCTGGTAATAGGGTGTCAGCCCGGTGTCCCACGGGTGGGAGGCCGCTGAGAGCGGGACAAGGCCGGAGATATTGTCAGGGTGGTTCACCGCCCAGGCCAGCGCCACCGCACCGCCATAGGAATGACCCGCGATCAAGGGCTTTTCCGCGCCCAATTGGCGGGCAGCAGCGGACAGCACGGCGGCTTGATCTGAAATGCTGGTGCCATTCGGGGTGATGGGGTCACTGTAGCCAAGACCGGGGCGGTCAAACACGATGACGCGAAAGCGATCTGCCAGCGCAGGGGCGAGGCGGTAGGTCATGTCGCGGGTCAAGCCGGAGGAGCCGTGGAGGAGGACCAAGTCCGGCCCTTCTCCCATCACGACATAATGCACGCGGTGGCCATCCACGGTCAGGAACTGGCCTTCGGGCGGGTAGGCGGCCTCATACCGCGCTTCGTTGCGGGCGGCGAGCCATAGCACCAACCCCCAGAACAGGGCCAGGGTGAGGACCGTGATGAGGATGATTTTAAGTACCAATGGCATCGAGATCGAAATTCGTTGTCTGGTAAATCTCATTCACCCAATTGCCGTAAAGCAGATGGGCGTGCGATCGCCAGCGGTTTTGCGGCGCGCGGGAGGGATCATCACCGGGGTAGTAATTGCCCGGCACGTTGATCGGCGTGCCTTGGGCCACGTCGCGGTCATATTCCTGCTTGAGCGTATCGCTGTCATATTCCAGGTGGTTGAAGATGTAGAGCGCTCGGTTGGCGGGATCCTCCACCAGGCAGGGGCCGACCTCATCGGAACTCAGCAGGGTGGTGAGGCCGGGGGCGGCTTCAATCTCTGGCTGGCGCATTTCGGTCCAGCGGCTGACGGGGATCACGCAATCATCGGAAAACCCGCGCAGGTAGGGTGAGGCAGGCGCCATGTTGCGGTGACGGAAACAGCCGAACGCCTTGTGATCCAGCATGTGTTTGGGCACGCCGTGCAGGTAGTTGATCATCGCCATCCCGCCCCAGCAGACGCCCAGCGTGGCATGCACGTGCGTGCGGGTCCAGTCAAACAGCTGGCAGAGTTCGCTCCAATAGGTGACATCCTCGAAGGCCAGATGCTCAATGGGTGCGCCGGTGATGATGAGACCGTCGAATTTTTCACCCGTCGCTTTCACCTCGGAAAACGGGCGATAGAAGCTTTCCATGTGCTCGGCCGCTGTGTTTTTCGTGCGGTGTTCGGACATGCGGATAAGCGACAGTTCGATCTGCAAAGGCGTGGCCCCGATCAGGCGGGCGAACTGGTTTTCCGTCTGGATTTTCTTGGGCATCAGGTTCACGAGCCCAATGCGCAGGGGACGGATGTCTTGGCGGGCCGCATCGTCGTCGCTCATGACCATAACGCCTTCGCGCGTGAGCACGGCATAGGCGGGCAGGTCGGATGGGATCTTGATGGGCATGGGGGTCTCTTTCGGGCGGCGCGGGCGCCAGTCGGCTTTACATATTCTGGTTCATGCGCCGCTCAAGGGCGCGAGCCACCAGCATCTCGAAATCGTGAGGCGTCTGCACGGTGCCGACCTCATCGGCGGTGACGCTTACCCCCCATTTCGCCATGGCCGCATACCGCGGCGCGCGGTGGGCCAGCGCGCGGGCATAGGTCCAGCGGATGAAGCTGTCAGGGTCGACTTGGGCCGCGGTTTGACCGGTCTCAGAGAGATATGCATCCCAGCAGTCCGTCAGAAATTCCGGCTGATAGCACATGGGCTTCGGCGCGCGGTCGAAGCGGCGGATGAGTTCCTGAGTGTGCGCCTCTGTCCCTTCGATGCGGATCAGAAGGCAGTGGGAGGCCAGATCGGTCAGGATGGGATCATCGGGGTCGTCGCCATCCACCCATTCACAAATCGACCCGCCGGTGTCGCAGATAAAATGCGGATAGCCATACAGCCGTTCTGCCCGTTCGATGAAATAGCCGGTGTCATGCAGCGCGTATTCTTCGGCCTGGCGGAACTGGCCCTGACGGCGGCGAAATTCTTCGATTTCCACACCGCCCTTCGCGGGATCGCCCGGTTTGCCCAGATAGGTGGAGACCGGCGAGAGGTTATCGAACGTGATGTTGGAGCCGATATAGATCGAGTCCGTCATCAGCAGATCGCGCAGGAACGGCACTTTCATCGCCTCGGCCTTGGCATTATCGGCGATAAACTCGCCCATGTAACGCGTGCCGATGCGGTAATCGATGGAATAGTGAAACCAATCCCCACCCGCGCGCAGCATGTTGGAGATATGCGTCTTGCCCAGCCCCGACATGCCGTAAAACAGCACCCGCTTGGCGGGGGCCTTGAGCCAGTCATCAGGGGTTGCGTAGATCATGGCGGGCACCTTTGTTTGGGCCGTGGTAGATCGCATGGTTTCGGGATGCAAACAATGAAAAACCCCGCCTGACGGGCAGGCGGGGTTCTAAGCTGTCGTCTGGTGCTTTGTTTAGAAGCGGTAGCCCAGCTGAAGACCAAAGGCCCATGCGTCATTGTCGGCGAACTGGGTGTTCACTGTCGTCGTGTTGGACGGCCCCAGGTCGATGTAGCGCACGCCTGCCGTGATGTCGTAGGTCGGTGTGGAGTAGCGACCGGCCAGACCATAGGCGAGGAAGCCATCACGACCTTCGAGGTTGCCCACGGCCTTGTCGTTTTCAGGTTCATAAGTGAACGTGCCAATGACAGAGAATTTCTGTGTCAGGCGGCGGGCCACACCAACCTCATAGGTGGTGTAGTCACCGTTGCCGAAGGCGATCGGCAGACGCTGCACGTTGAGCGGGTTGGCGAGGAAGTCATTCGGGCCAACAGTGAACTCAGACCATTCCTGCCAGCGGATGGACCCGAAAACCAGCATCTGCTCAGACACCGCAGAGCGCGCGTGCAGCGTGATGGCTTGCGGAATTTCCACCGTGAAGGGTGTGCCGGCATTGTCGACGAAATCATGCTCTGTCTTGGATTCGTAGGTCAGCGCGATTTTCATCAGGATTTCATCAATCGTGTAAGCCGCGCCCAGAACGTAGCCATAGCCGATATCGGGGCTCACGTTCAGGGTGTAGCCAACGCCGGTGAACGGCCCAAGGTTCACGTTGCCATCCACGGTTGTGGCGCGCACACCGCCATAGACGCTGAACCGATCGGTGATCTTGTATTTCAGGTAACCTGTCAGGGACGTTGACGAAATTTCCGCCGTGGAACCCGCGAACGGGAAGCCCGGGACAATTGCGTAGGTCACATCGGCACCAACGGGGTTATGGCCTGTGACGGCAAATGTCAGCTTTTCGTTCAGCTCCATTTTGAACCCGACGCCGTAGGACAGGAACGCGTTGGCGATATCGCCGGTGCGTGCCCCACCAAAGGCTGCGTTGGTGCCGCTGATATTTGCATCCGCATACGTCACGGAGAACTGCAAATAGTTCTGGCCGCGTTCAAACAGGATTTGTGATGGGTCTGTCGCGCGCTGGACGCTGCCCGCGAACGCGCTCGAGGCCGTCAGGCCAAGCGCGAATGCGGCTGTGGTAAGATATTTCATGTGTGTCCTCCTCCGAGATTTGAACGACACTACTTTTGGGCGAATGCACCGGTCAATCTTTGACCCAACGTCACATGGGCGGGGTGTGGCCAGTCCGGCCCGCGCTGACACATAAATGTGACACTTTGGGCCACGGCCCTCGTGTTTCCTGAAAAATGAGGCTGCGTTCAGCGCGCCGGTCTGCGGGTTTCGGCCCAGATATTGGTGTAATTCGCCCCGAAAATGAGCGCCGCACCCAGGATCACGAAGATATCCAGCGGTTCGGCATATACTGTCAGCCCGATGATGGCGATCACGGGCAGGCGCAGGAAATCCACCGGGACGACCACGGTCGCAGGCGCCAGCGTCAGCGCCTTGGTCAGGCAAAAATGCGCGCAAAGACCTGCCAAACCGATCAGCACCAGCCAGGGCACCGATGTGGGCGAGGGCAAGGCAATGTCCCCGTCATAGCCCGCACAGATGATGCCGAACACCGCCTGCATGGCGGTCATCCAGAACAGGATGCAGGTCAGCGATTGGGTCCGCGTCAGCCGTTTGGTCATGATCATCGTGCCGGCAAAACCGATGGCGGCGAGGGCGGCGGCGATGGTTCCGCTGTTGATCGTCTCAGGGCTGGGGCGGGCCACGATCAGCACGCCGATGAAGCCTGCAATGGCCGCCAGCACCTTGATGCGGGTCAGGCGTTCGCCCAGAAACAGTGGCGACAGGATCAGCACCCACAGTGGGGAGGTGAATTCGAGCGCCACAACCTGCGCCAGCGGGATCAGGGTGAGGGCGTAAAACCACAGGTTTTGGCCGGTGAAATGGAACACGTTGCGGATGGCATGCTGGCCCAGCCGGTCGCGCTTGACCTCATGCAGCGTGCCGATGCTGCGGGCCACCGCATACACGATGATGAACCCCACGAAGCTGCGAAACATCATGATTTCAAAGGTGTCCAGCTCAAAGCTAACGCTGCGCCCGCCCACGGCCATGGATGAAAACGACACCACAGCGCCCATCATCCAGGCAGCGGCCTGCAGGATATTGGCCGTGTCGGGGCGGGTGGCGTCTGTCATGGGGTGGTCCGGGTCTTGGTGCTTGTCCAGTGATAGGCCGCGATTGGGTCGGAGTACAGGGCATTCCGGCAGGTCCGGTGCCCCGCAGTCTTTTCAAGACTGCGCCACCGGCGTTGGCGTCAGAATTTTCATAAAATTCTGTTTTCTTTGAGGGCGTTAGAGACTGGATTTCACGAAACTGCCCAGGGCGAGCGCCGGTCAGTTCTTGATCGCATCCCTGTCCGTCAGCCGGGATCCCATGCGGCGCGCCACGTATTCGGACGCGATGGGCGTCAGGTGTCCGTAGTCCCAGCTGGTGATGCCTTCGGCCACGTCATCGCCAAAATACACAAGGCAGCCCGCATCGTCGCAAAACGCATCGATCACATCTACGAAGATCACGCGATCATCCGCGCCAAAGCGGTCGCGCAGGTTTTCATTGGTTTCGCGCGATTCCAAGCGCCTGTAGATCGCAAGCCGTCGTGGCACATCGTCCAGATCGCGCACCAGGATCTTGGGCAGATCAATGTCCCATTGCGGTGTCGGCCCCATGATCACGACCTTGGATACGCCAAGCTGGCGCAGGTGGCCCACCAGCCTGTCAAAATGATCGACGTCATGATTTTGCGCCTGCGCGACGAGCACGATTTTCGGTTTTGTTTCAGTGATATGGGAAATGGCCTTGAAGTTCGATCTGGCGCAGTAATCGGTGGCGCTGTCTTGCATCACGATCTTTGGGTTGCAACCGCTGGAGGCGATTTGCCGGATGGCGAAACTGTCGCCGAAGCTTTCCCGTATCCCGTGGGTGAATTGCTGTGCGTGGCTGTCGCCCCAGATGAACAATTGGTCCTGATCCCGCGTGTCGGCGGTGCAATCGTGGGAAATCTGGTTCACCGGAATGGTGGTGGCGGTCCCGGCGCGGAAGGCCTCGATGTCGTAGAAATTACAGGCCGCCCAGTATTTCTCAATCAGGCCCAGATGCATGAAATAGCGCCACTCCGGCAGGTCATTTTCGAAATGGTTGAAAAACGCCACCTGGTCCTCGCTCAGCCGCGATTTGAACCCATCGGCCCGGTGGCCCGCATAGCCCAGCAAGGAAAACGCCACCAATCCCGACACCGACAACGCGAAGATGTTGGTGCGGGACACTTTTGATTTGTTCCGAAAGGGCTGTTCGACGTAGCGCCAGGACAGCACTGCGAGACACATCGCAGCCACGGCCAACCCACCCAGAACGGCGGAGCTGTGAAAGCCCTTGATGCGGGCGAAAGCAAAGAGAGGCTGATGCCACAGATACGCCGAATAGCTGATCAGTCCCACGCCAACCAAGGCCCGCGTGCTGAGCAGCCTGGCCGCCCATGTGTCCGCGCTGGCATAGAGGATCAGCAGAACGACCCCCATGATCGGGACAAGGGCATAGACACTGGGGAACGGGACGGTGCCATCATAGGTTAAGACGGCAAAGCCAATGGCCAAAAGGCCCAGCAAGGACAGGACATTGTTCGTCTGCACCCCGCGACGTTGCACGATGAACGCGGCCAGAGAGCCTGCGAAGAGTTCCCACGCCCGCGACGGCGTGAAGTAGAAATTGATCAGCGGTTCATTCCGCCAGCCCCATTCGGCAAGCAGCAGGCTGAGCGCGGCAAGGGCCGCGATGGTCCAGAACACCCGGTTGCGCCCAAAGCGCCAAACGAGGATGAGGAAGACAGGGAAAAGCAGGTAATACTGTTCTTCCACAGCGAGGCTCCAGGTGTGGAGCAGTGGTTTTTCCTCGGCCAAGGGCGCGAAATAGCCGCTTTCACGGGCAAACAGGATGTTTGAGGCAAAAAGGCTGACCGCGACGAGGCTTTTGGCGAAGTCTTTCATCTGGTCGGGCAGCATCCACATCCAGGCGAAGGGGATGCAGGCGATCATGACGAAAAACAGCGCAGGCAGGATGCGGCGGGCGCGGCGTTCGTAGAAATTCAGCAGGCTGAAGCGCCCGCGTTCCATGTCCTCCAGAAGGATGGTGGTGATCAGGTAGCCGCTGATCACGAAGAAGACGTCGACGCCCACATACCCGCCGCTGAAGGTGTCGAAACCTGCATGGAAAAGGATAACCGGCACCACGGCCACGGCGCGCAGGCCATCGATTTCAGCGCGGTATTTCAATGCCTTACCGCGCAAAATTCATGCCGGCCAGGTGCGCGGCTCACTCCCACTCGATCGTGCCCGGGGGCTTGGAGGTGATGTCATAGGTCACGCGGTTGATGCCCGGCACCTCGTTGATGATGCGCGTTGCGGTTTCACCGAGGAAGTCATGACTGAACGGGAAGTAATCCGCCGTCATGCCGTCGACTGAGGTTACCGCCCGCAGCGCGCAGGCATAATCATAGGTGCGCCCGTCGCCCATCACACCCACGGTGCGCACGGGCAGGATGGCGACAAACGCCTGCCAGATGTCATCGTAAAGTCCGTGTTTGCGGATCTGGTCGATATAGACGGCATCGGCGAGGCGCAGGATGTCGAGTTTTTCGCGCGTGATCTCACCCGGGCAGCGGATGGCGAGGCCGGGACCCGGGAAGGGGTGACGGCCGATGAAGCTTTGCGGCAGGCCCAGTTCGCGGCCCAATGCGCGGACTTCGTCTTTGAAAAGCTCGCGCAAGGGTTCGACCAGTTTGAGGCCCATCTTCTCGGGCAGGCCACCTACATTGTGGTGGGATTTGATCGTCACGGATGGCCCGCCAGAGAAGGACACACTTTCGATCACATCCGGATAAAGCGTGCCCTGGGCGAGGAATTCTGCGCCCTCGATCCCGTTCGCGTATTTCTGGAACACGTCGATGAAAAGGCGGCCGATGGTCTTGCGCTTCGTTTCAGGATCAGCTTCACCTTCCAAGGCATTGAGAAACAGATCACTTTCATCGGCGTGGATCAGTGGGATGTTGTAGTTGTCGCGAAACATGCTCACGACCTCTTCGGCCTCGCCCTGTCGCAGAAGACCGTGATCAACGAAGACACATGTGAGCTGGTCGCCGATGGCCTCGTGGATCAGAACAGCGGCCACCGAGCTGTCGACCCCGCCAGAGAGACCGCAGATCACCTGTTTGTCACCCACTTGTTCGCGGATCTTGGCCACGGCCTCTTCCCGATAGGCGCCCATGGTCCAGTCGCCGGTGAAACCCGCCTTGCGGACGAAATTTTCATAAAGCTTCGCACCGTTGGGCGTGTGATGCACTTCTGGGTGGAATTGCACGGCGTAGAAGTGCCGCGCCACATCCGCGGTGATGGCAAAGGGCGCGTTGGGGGAGGTGCCATAGACTTCAAACCCTGGGGCAAGGCGACTGACGTGGTCGCCATGGCTCATCCAGACCTGTTCGCGGGCCTCTTGCCCGGTGAACCAGCCGTCCAGCAGATCAAGGTTGTCGCCCGCTGGCGTGACATAGGCGCGGCCAAATTCAGCTGTGCCGCCACCGCCGGAGATTTTTCCGCCCTGCACCTCACCGCCCAGTTCCTGCATCATCACCTGCTGGCCATAACAAATGCCCAGGATCGGCACGCCCATGGTAAAGACGGACGCGGGCGGGCGGGGGCTGCCCTCTCGCACCACGCTGTCGGGGCCGCCGGAAAAGATCACAGCCTTGGGGGCGAACCCCTCCAGAAAGGCGTCGGTGACCTGCTGATAGGGATGGATTTCGCAATAAACATTGAGTTCACGCAGGCGACGCGCGATGAGCTGCGTCACTTGGCTGCCGAAATCGATGATGAGGAGGCGGTCGTGGGTGGTATCATGAGGCATATTTGGCCTCTACCGCGTCGCATGTCTGCTTTCAAGGCGCACCGGCGCGGAATCAAGGGCGCAGCCCGCCGCGCCTTCGTCAGGCCCCACCCAGGGTCTGGCGAAACTGTGATGACCGCGCCTCGTTCAACCCCACAGCGGGACGTCACGATAAAGTGCCCTCGCTTGAGGTTTGGGTCGCCAGACCGGGGCCTGACGAAAGCGCTCTGTCGGTCGCAATGTCGCTTTCCCGCCTCAACCGCCGCAATCCCGCCGGAGTGGGACTTTGCAACTCTGTAAAACCTGCACCAAGTTCAGAGATTCCAACGGGGGACTGGTCATGGCGGATGGGGCGACACGCAGACGTGGACGCGGTGGCGGCGGGGCGGCCCGGCGTGCGGAGCGGACATCGGTGAAGATCGAGACCGCCAAGTATATCGAGCGCAATATCCCCAATTTCGAGATCCTCAATGATGAGGCGCTTGAGATCATTGAGACCAATGCCGAGACGATCCTCGAAGAAGTGGGTGTCAATTTCATAGACAATCCCGCCGCGTTGGAGCGTTGGCGCGAGGCGGGTGCGGATGTGCAGGGCGAACGGGTGCATATCCCTCGCGGGCTGGCGCGGGAGCTGATCAAGACTGCACCTTCTGAATTCACCCAACACGCCCGCAATCCTGAGCGCAACGTGGTGATCGGCGGCCGCAATCTGGTGCTGGCCCCGGTCTATGGCCCGCCCTTCGTCCGCGATATGGATGGCGGGCGCCGCTATGCCACGATGGAAGACTTTGAGACATTCGTGAAGCTGGGATACATGTCCAAATGGCTGCACCATTCGGGTGGCACGGTTTGTGAGCCCACGGATGTGGCGGTGAACAAGCGCCATCTGGATATGCTGCGCGCCCACATGATCTATTCCGACAAGCCATTCATGGGGTCGGTGACCGATCCCTCCCGCGCCCAGGACTCGGTTGAGATGTGCGAGATCCTCTTTGGTAAGGACTTCGTGCAGGACAACACGGTGATGACCTCGCTCATCAACATCAACTCACCCATGACATTTGACGACGTGATGATGGGTGCGTTGGAGGTGTATGCGCAGAACAACCAGGCCTGCATCGTGTCGCCCTTCATTGTGGGCGGGGCCATGGCGCCGGTGTCCGTGGCGGGCACGCTGACGCAGGTGATGGCCGAGGTGCTGGCGGGGATTTCCTACTCCCAGCTTTGCCGTAAGGGCGCGCCGGTGATCATGGGGGCGTTCGTGACGTCCATTGATATGAATTCAGGCGCGCCAACATTCGGCACGCCCGAGGCCAGCCATATCACCTATGGCGCGGGGCAATTGGCGCGGCGTCTTGGCTTGCCTTACCGGTCTGCGGGGTCCTTCACAGGGTCAAAACTGCCCGATGCGCAGGCGGCTTATGAGACGTCCAATTCTCTCAACATGGGGCTGTTGGCGGGCGTGAACTTCATGCTGCATTCCTGCGGGTGGCTGGAAGGGGGCCTTGTGTCGTCTTTCGAAAAATTCGTGCTGGATGCCGATCAGTTGGGCGTGCTGCATCACCTGGCGAAGGGCGTTGAGGTGGATGAGAACGGTCAGGCGATGGACGCCATTCGTGAGGTGGGGCCGGGCGGGCACTACCTGGGCTGCGCCCATACGCAGGCGAATTTCAAATCCGCGTTCTGGCGGTCCAATGTGCTGGATTACAAGCCTTTTGAGACCTGGGCCGAAGAAGGCGGGCGCGATTCCATGACGCTCGCCAATGACAAGATGAAGCAGATGCTGGCCAATTATCAGCAACCGGCGATGGATCCGGCTGTTCGTGAGGCGCTTGACGCCTATGTGGCCGACAAGAAAGCGTCGATGCCCGATGCGTTCACCTGAGACGCGTCCGGACGGGAGCGTTTGGTCAGAACCATGACATGCGGGACGCTCCCGCGACGGAGCGTTGGATTCACACGCGGGCGGCGCGCAGAATGTCGGCTTCGCTCATCAAGGCGATCATCACATCCACGTGGCGCATGGGCGAATAGATGGCGGCGTTGGCTTCCCGATTGTCATTCATTTCCGCCTCCATCTCCATCAAGGCCAGAACCACGGGCGCGGTGTCCGTGGGATGGTTGAACCCCAATAGCCGGCGCAACGTCGCATCGCGGCGATAATCCCGCATCCCGATTCGTGCAGCCCGGATCAGTGTCTTGGGCCGTTTCAGTGCGGCCAGCATGGTTAGAAGATCAGTCATTGTCACCTCCAGCGTGTCTTTGACGCATCAGGCTTAAAACAACTTAAGCGTGTGTTGCGTTTGACAATTGCAGCGCGCGTTGGTGTCCACTTTTGTTTACAAATTGGTAACAATCTTACCAGAACGGCCGATAGTTAACGATCCGGTAACAATTGGCGCCCACTGTGGATAAGTCTGTGGATTAACGGGATCTGCAGATCTACATCCCAAGCTAGGCTGGAGGGCCTCCTTATGTCTGACGTAACCGCGCCGGAGGACATTTCTGCACGCATACCCCCTTGGGTTCCCAAGGAAACCTATTCTTATCTTGCACATACGGAAGGCGGCACGTCGTTGCGGGCCTTGGCCAGAAACGCAGGCGTGCATGCCTCAACGATCCTGCGACAGGTGCGCAGCATCGAGGCGCGGCGCGAGGATGTTTTGGTCGATTTGCTGCTGCAACGCTGGGGTCGGCGGGTGCAAACCGATGAAACGGTCGAGGGGTTGGCGGATTTCTCCGATGACCTGTCCGGAGAACAACTTAAACGGGAAGCGTGCCGCGTGTTGGGTCACCTGACGGACCCCGGAGCGGTGCTGGCCGTGGTGGCCGATATGGAAAAGGCCGTCATCGTTCGCGAAAGCGAAGGCGGCGACACCACGCGGCGCGCCACGCTGGATCGGTCGGTGGCTGAGGCGCTGGCCTTCAAAGGCTGGATTGTCTGCGATACGCCCGGCAAGGTGCTCAAATACCGCATCACCGCCACGGGCCGGGCCGCGTTGGGCAAGATCCTCGCGCAATCCGAGATGCGCGCGATGGGCAAATCCACCGGGCAGGCGATGGGATTTCAGGAAGATCAGACCGGGTTCGTGCACGATCGCGGCCATGGGCGCGCGGGTCATGACCCCGAAAGCAACCGCCGCCAGGCGCGTTTTCAATCGATGGAAACGCCGCTCAGCCTGTTGGCGCGGCGTCGGGACAAGGATGGCAATCTGTTTCTTGCCCCCGATCTGGTGGGCGTGGGGGAGCGGATGCACGAAGATTTCGTGCTGACCGGGTTGACCAACCGCCGTGACGAAACCTGGGATCAGTTCCTGTGCCGGGCCCAAGATGCCCCGGCCAAGGGGCCGCAAGCCGCGCGTGCGCAAGATCGGCTTATCGGTGCGCTGCGGGATCTGGGCCCGGGCCTGGGCGACGCGGTGCTGCGCTGCTGCTGCTGCCTTGAGGGGCTGGAACTGACGGAAAAACGCATGGGCTGGTCGGCCCGGTCTGGCAAAATCGTGCTGCGCATCGCGCTGCAACGGCTCAAGCGGCATTATGCCGCTCTGGGCGATGACGGCGCGCTTGTCGGCTGAAAAACCGTCGCCGCGGTCCTATGTGTAAAGGGCGACGCGGCAGGGTGAGCGGTGGATACTCGTTAATCTTGACCCGAACGGGCGCGCAGGACACACGCCGCGTTGCGGGGAACTGGCACTCCCCACCTCAGTGGACTATGCTGGTAAAAGATTTCAAATTCGTTCGCAGGGACCCTAGCAACGTGCGAGACCTCAAGATACCGGAGCAGCGCCATCCGGAAAAGGCACATCGTCCGGATAACGCGCAACCCAAGAAACCCGATTGGATCCGCGTGCGCGCGCCGTCGTCCGAGGGGTATTTCGAAACCCGCAAGATCATGCGTGACAACCAATTGGTCACGGTCTGCGAAGAGGCCGCGTGCCCCAATGCCGGTGAATGCTGGAGCCAGGGACACGCGACCATGATGATCATGGGCGATATCTGCACGCGCGGTTGCACCTTCTGCAACATCGCAACAGGCAAGCCCGGAGAGCTGGATCAGTTTGAGCCGGGTCGCGTGGCCCATGCGGTGCAAAAACTGGGGCTGAATCACGTGGTGATCACCTCGGTGGATCGCGATGACTTGGGCGACGGTGGGGCGTCGCATTTCAGTCAGACCATCCGCGCCGTGCGGCATCGGTCACCCAAGACAACCATTGAGATCCTGACGCCGGATTTCATCAAATCTGATCCCGGTTCGCTGGAAACGGTGGTGGAGGCGCGCCCGGATGTGTTCAACCACAACCTGGAAACGGTGCCGGGTCTTTACACCCGCGTGCGTCCCGGCGCGCGGTATTTCCATTCCTTGCGCATCCTGCAACAGGTCAAGGAGCTTGATCCGTCGATTTTCACCAAGTCGGGGATCATGGTGGGCTTGGGCGAGGCGCGCCATGAGGTGTTACAGGTCATGGATGACATGCGCGCCGCCGATATCGATTTCCTGACCATCGGGCAGTATCTGCAGCCCACCCCAAAGCATCATGCGGTGGACCGCTATGTGCATCCAGATGAGTTCAAATCCTATGAAAAGGCAGCGTTCGGAAAAGGGTTTTCCATGGTGTCCGCCACGCCGCTGACGCGGTCGTCTTATCACGCGGGCGACGATTTTGCCCGGTTGAAAGAGGCACGCATGAAAAAGCTGAGCGCAGGCTGACTGCGCTCTTACAGATTTTCAGGACATGTACAGCGAAGGGTTGGTTTTGGTCAGCCGCCCCAGGTGCGAACCGGGCCACAATCCATGTGTACGAAGTTGCTGCGGGAATAGCGGCCAACGCCACCGCCTTTGCAGGCTTTCGCCGCGCGGAACACCTGACCGGCGGACCGGGATTTCATCTGCAAATCAGCGGCTTGGCCCAGCATGTGGCGGGAATTTTTCGCCACGCCGCGCGACCGACTGCGGAGCAGCGCGTTGGTGGCGGGACTGCGGTAGCCCGACAGCAGGGTGTAGGGTTCTGACACGTCCAGCATGTTGTGCGACGCGGCCATGATATCCACGGTGCGCAGATCGATGTTGTGCACGTCATCCGTGCGCCAGTCGCGCATGAAATACGCAATCTCTTTCACGGCGTCGCGAATGTATTCGCCTTCGATCCAATAGATCGTGTCGATGCTTTCGCCGGTGCGCACCGACCGCATGGAGATGCGGCGGATGTCACCCGATCCACGAAGGAACCCGGCTGCGTTGGAAAATGTTGGTGCTGCGGTCACTGCCGTGGCGGCGAATGCCGCGAGAACCGCACGTCTGCTCATGCCCATTGAAAGGCTATTTGTCTTGTCTTTCGTCATACTTCTATGCGCCCGTCCCGTCGCTTGCCTTTTTGCGTTTGTCTAGTCCCGACCTGCCTAACCGGTGACCCCCCAAAGCGATGCACGTTTTATTACATAGCTGTCACGTTGTACCAAGGCTTGGTTTACACTTCCTTTCGCCTAAGGCGGCAAATGGGCGAAAAACCGCGCAAAACTCGGCGCGCGGCCGATTTGGGGAACTATTTCGGTGTGTGTGGCGCGCTCACTACATCCCCAATCAGAACTGTACGGCCGGGCCGGAATGACTAAAAGGTGACTGGACAGACTGTATATGGTGGCGTTGAGTAGCCGCATACATACAGGACATTCAAAAGGGGAACGGGACATATGTTGCCATCTGTGAAGTATTTCAAAACCACCCTGAAAGGCGCGAGCCTTGCCATGGCTGTCAGCGCATTTGCATTGCTGGCGGGCAACCCCGCGCTGGCACAGGTCACCGCGTTCAAACAGGCGGTGGCAGAAGAGGCGGCCAGTGATCGCGATATTGCCGCGTTCTACCGCTCTGTGAAATTCGAAAGCGTTTGGACGGGCACGTCTGATGCGGACAAGGCGCGCCGCTCTGCGCTGTTTACTGCGATGACCACCGTTGGCATGCACGGTCTGCCGGAAGATCGCCACAACACCGACCGGCTGATGCGCGCGCTGGACAACATCCGCACGCCGCAAGATCGCGCCCGGGCCGAACTGGCCATGACCAAGGCATTCATCCAGCTGGCCCGCGACATGCAGTCGGGTGCGTTGGAACCCAGCCAGGTGAGTGATGAGATCAAGCGCAACGGCGTCTATTCCAGTGCCACCGTTTATTTGACGGGCATCATGGAAAGCGACAGCCCGCGTGCCTTCTTCCGGTCCATCGTGCCGCAAACCGGCGAATACGCCCGGCTGATGAAAGAAAAGCTGCGTCTTGAAAAGCTGATCAAGGCAGGCGGTTGGGGCCCGGCGGTTCCTGCGGGTGCGCTGTCGCCCGGTCAAAGCGGCGGCCAAGTGGTTGCGCTGCGCGATCGTCTGGTGGCGATGGGGTATCTCGATCGGTCCTCCACCATGACCTATGACCGCAACATCCAATCTGCCGTGCAGGTCTTCCAGGCCGCACACGGGCTGGACCCGGATGGCACCGCCGATCAGGCCACAATGCGCCAGATCAATGAAGGACCTGAGGCGCGTCTGCGTGCCGTCATGGTCGCGATGGAGCGGGAGCGGTGGCTCAACAAGGACCGCGGCGAACGTCACATCCTTGTGAACCTCACCGATTTCTCTGCCCGCATCATCGACAATGATGACATCACCTTTGAGACACGCTCCGTCATCGGGGCCAACACCTCTGACCGTCGCAGCCCGGAATTTTCCGATGAGATGGATCACATGGTGATCAACCCCACCTGGAACGTGCCGCGGTCGATCACCGTGGGCACCTACCTGCCGCAGATGCAGGCCAATCCGGGTGCGGCGGGGCATCTGAAGCTTTATGACTGGCAGGGTCGCGAAGTGTCGCGCAGCCAGGTGAACTTCAACGCCTATAACGGGTCGACTTTCCCGTTTGACCTCAAGCAGCCGCCGTCCAAGGGCAATGCGCTGGGTCTGGTGAAGTACATGTTCCCCAACAAATACAACATCTACCTGCATGACACGCCCTCCAAGCACCTATTTGCCCACGAACGGCGCGCCTATAGCCATGGCTGCATCCGTTTGGCCGATCCGTTCGATTTCGGCTACGCATTGCTGGCCGCGCAGGAAGACAATCCGGTCGATTTCTTCCACGCAAAGCTGGATACCGGTGTGGAGACGCGCGTGGATCTGGTCGATCCGGTGCCGGTGCACATCATCTACCGCACCGCGTTTACCGACAGCAAGATCGAAGA
>JBCBAT010000039.1:0-22597 GCA_038532355.1 Pseudomonadota bacterium
GGCTGATGGCAAAGCGTAGGGTTTGGGGCAGGTCATCGGGCAGGGCGCCCGGCTGCGCCTCACCCTGAACTCCCGCTTGTTCATTGGCTTGATCTGCTGCCACATCATTTTCAAACAGGTCCTGCGTCTCGATCTCCGCATTGCCACCCGCACTGTCGATGTCCCAACCAAATCGCTTGGCCTCTTCCTCGGTGGCCCGCTTTGCGGCCTCAAGAGTGATATACGGCGTCACGGCCATGCCAACACTGCGCTGAAACATATTGAGTGCCGAAATGGTGCGTTGCCCAATCTGCCCATCCGCAGGCCCCGGGTCATAGCCAAGCCGCAAAAGGCTGATCTGCAGGCTGTAGACGCTGTCGCCATCCGTCACCGCAAGCTGACCATCTTGCGACGTGGCATTTGCCGCATCCGCGGCCCTGCATCTGTGATACTCGAGCACCCCCGCCCGAAAACTTTCCGCCCCCGTCCTGACCCAGATGTCCCGCGCCAGCGACGCTTCCCCTTCCGTCGAACAGTTTGCATCAAAGATGATGTCATCGCCGAAGACCCGCAGGTTCTGCATTTCACAGGCGGCCTCATTGTAAAAATAGGCCGTGCCTTCCACCTCAATGACACTGGGCCTACCTTGCTGAAACTCGGTAAAGCCCGTGGCCTCACATAGGCTGCTGTCCACCGCGTAAGTGCCATTCGGGATAGGCAAACCTGTCTGCGCACTGGCGGACAGACCGACCGCGCAAAACAGGAAAGACATACGAGCAATCAAGGTCACGTCATACACCTCAAGGCAGGATCAATAACACCCCGACGTTGCCACCCCAAAACCGCCGACACAACCACGATCTACGTCAATCCAGGCTGCACCCAGTAAGGCACAATAGAGCGCGCCCGCCTGGCCCCGGTCTGGCGATCCAACCCCACGAACAGCAGCGCTTTATCCATGGGTTCCCGGACTCTATCCGAGCTAAGCTCTGCAATTACAATTTCGCCAGGCCCTGGGTGGGGCCAGGCGAACGCGCGGCGGGCTAAAGCCCTTGATTCCGCGCGAGATACGACCTGAAAAAGCTCTGGTATTACAAAACGGCATGTTTCTGTATAGCAGGGTGGCGTAGGCTGAAGACTGCAATTTGGGAAACTAAACTGATGGCTGATTTGGTTAAGGTGCTCATTGAATTAGGCGACGACACATGGCACGAATTCGAAACTGAAAGCCTTTGGGCAGAGTATATGAAAGAGACCACTTTCCGTATTATGAACTCTCCTTTCTTTGCCTACGGCTTGAGTGTTGGAGACGAGGTCGAAGTTTCGGTCGATGACGAGGTGCCACGTTTCTCAAAGGTCGTTCGTCGATCTGGGCATTCGACCTTCCGGCTTTTGAATACCGCCAGCTTAGGAACATCAGACTTCATCAAGAACGCGCAGGGTCTATCCGCGTTGGGATGCAGCCTCGAACATGCCAGCTTTGGTTTTGAACTAATTTCCGTTGATGTACGCCCAGCTTTGCATCTGTCTGACGTAAAGCGTGTTCTACTGTCGGATGTAGATAAGGATCACTGGAGCTACGAAGACGCATGCATTCAACACAGCAGTTGAAAACGAATTCGGGAACAAGCCGGGTCGGCTAGACGTGTTGCCGTGTTGATTGGCAAAACCTAACGATCACTTCCGTCATAAATATCAAAGTCTATTTCTAGCCCTCGTGTTGCCAATGCCTGAAGCGTGGCGTTCGACAAACTTACACCTTCGTTACTTTCCGTCATGAATAGACCGCAGAAAACATCTGCTCGGAACCTGTTGGTCAAGTCTTTCCAAACGTCCGTGTCGTCAGTCAACTGATCCAGGATCTCTGCGATTTGAACGTCTAAGTCACCCGGTGCTCTGCGCTCTGCGCTTAATCTCCAACCACCGGTTTGGGCAAAGCGTTTTTGCGATGTGACACGCCCAACTATCTCATCCCCTTTTCGCTCAGACTTCAGGGGCTCAGCTCCAAGCAGATGGGAAATGTCCTCCGGTTCTAGGTCATCGCCAAAAAAGCGAAGAGAGACGGCGGAACGGCTTAACTCCATATCTCAAACCAAACTCCCATCCGCCCCCAGCCGCGTCTTGCCGCCGAGATAGGGATGCAGCACCTCCGGCAACGCCACGGAGCCATCCTCCTGCTGCCCATTCTCCAGCACCGCAATGAGACACCGCCCAACGGCCAGCCCCGACCCGTTCAGCGTATGGACAAACTCCGGCTTCCCGCCGCCCTCGGGCCTGAACCTCGCATTCATCCGCCGCGCCTGGAAATCACCACACACGGAACAGGAAGAAATCTCCCGATACGTATTCTGCCCCGGCAGCCACACCTCGATGTCATGGGTCCGCCGCGCGCCGAACCCCATATCACCCACGCACAAAACAACCGTACGATAGGCCAGCCCCAGCTTCTCCAAAATCCCCTGCGCGCAGCCCGTCATCCTGTCCAACTCTTCCACAGACCAATCAGGATGCGTCACCGACACCATCTCCACCTTCTCGAACTGATGCTGGCGCAGCATGCCCGCCGTGTCCTTGCCCGCGCTCCCCGCTTCCGACCGGAAACACTGCGTATGGGCCACATAGCGACGGGGGAGGGAGGCCTCCTCCACAATCTCCCCATTCACGATATTGGTCAGCGTTACCTCAGCGGTCGGCACCAGCCACCAGCCATTGGTGGTCTCATAGCTATCTTCCCCGAATTTCGGCAACTGCCCCGTGCCATACATCATCTCCGGCCGCACCAGCACCGGCGTCCAGACCTCCGTTAGCCCGTTCTCCTCCACATGGGTATCAATCATGAACTGCGCCAACGCCCGGTGAATGCGCACCACGCCCTTGGAGAGCACCACAAACCTTGACCCGCTCAGCTTCGCCGCCGTCTCAAAATCCATGCCCGCCTTGACGCCCTCAATCTCGAAATGCTCCACCGGGTCAAAGGCGAAATTCCGCGGGCTGCCCCACTGACGCACCTCCACATTATCCGCCTCATCCGCCCCATCCGGCACGCCCTCAAGCGGAATATTGGGCAGGGCCGAGAGCATCTCGGTGAGCTTCTCATCCAACGCCTTGGCCTCAGCCTGCATCGCCGCCACCTCAGCCTTCTTCTCCGCCACCAGCGCCCTCAGCCGCTCAAACTCCGCCTCATCCCCGCGCCCCTTGGCGGCACCAACTTCCTTGGAGGCTTTGTTCTGCTCCGCCTGCGCCGTCTCCGCCTTCAGGATCGTCGCCCGGCGGTCTTCATCGAGCGTCAAAATCCCCGAGGACGCCTCTTCAATCCCCCGCCGCTCCATCGCTGCATCAAACGCTGCAGGGTTCTCACGGATCGCACGAATATCATGCATGGGGCTATCCTCTTTGGCTTGGTCACGAGTCGTGCCCGCCTTATGCCCCAACTCGTGCCAGAGGTGTAGACCGCTCAAGGGCACAAGCTGCCACAAAGATGTCCCATTTTGAGGATATTTTCGTCAGTGGGGGCAAGAGGCGCTGCCATGCATATACCGAGAAAGACCGCAAGTCTCGAACCCAGACCCGTCCTTCAATGCCACCGCTGCGCAGGCACCGGGCGCGTCACCTGTCAATTCTGTAGCGGCAAAGGCGTGGTGATGCTGCGCAGAGACATGCAGGGCAATCCTATCATGTCCCGCTGCACGGCCTGTTTCGGGATCAAGACGGCGCGCTGTCATACCTGTGGCGCGTCGGGGTATGTCTGACGACGCACCCGTTGAAAAGACACCTGCGCGAGATCAGAACCGGGCGAGGACATGCCTCGCGCCCCGGCCGTGTGCCTCACCCTCTGTCCTCACGGCTGCGCAGGTTCAAGAGGGACACAAAAAGCGAAATGATCAGCGTCGCAAAGAAAAACACGAACACGCTTTGACCGGCCACGACGATGTGACCCATCCGATCCATGGGCGGAAAGGCTGGGCTGAGGGCAAAATGCACCTGCATCGCTTGCAGCAACGGTGCAATGGGGATGGCGCCTTCGTCAAAATGGAGGTGCCCCACGGTTCCCAGCAACGCGTGCAGGGATGCAAAACAGAAAAGCGCGGTGAGGTAGTTGACCAAGGCCAGCGTGGTCACCCGACCCGATGCAGACACATCGGTGCCATCCGTCACCTTGCAGATCCCGAACAGGACGACGCCCAGTTCCTTGTTCAGAATGCCAAGACACCGCAAAGCGATCGGCACGGCAATCCACCCCGGCAGCATCGGGTGGGCCAGGTACAAGGCCACCGAAAAGCCGAGCCATCCGACAATATAGACATCTGAGAAGACATACCGCCGATCCAGCCAGAAGAGTTCGCGTTCGCTTTCCTGATTGCCTTTTCGCGCACCCATCTGATTGCGTTTGAGGATCTCATCAAACCAACGATATGGGGATGTCCAATGCACGGCGTTGATGATGGCGCGGAATGTGCCTGCTGCGCGGCCGACCGGCTTCATGGCAGCCGGATCCTGTCGCCGGGAAACAGCAGCGGCAGATCTGCGCGCGTCTCAGACAAACCGTGGCCAATGATGTAGCGGTCGGGCTTAAGATAGGGGGCAAGATCGTCAAACCCGGCATGGTAGGTATTCCCTTGCTCACGCCCATTGAAAATCACCACATCCGCCTCTCCCAAGGCATCATAAAGCGGCGGATGAACAGTGGAATCGGAACTGTACCCAAACCGGCAGCGCCCACCTTCATGAAGGGTGAAGCCAAAACAGGGCGTGGAATGCCGCCCTTCGTGAAACCGAATGGTCCAGCGACCTTCCTGCACCTGTGATCCGGTCTTCCAACGTGCCAGCGTTTCGGGTGGGAACAGCGCCGCGTGTTCGGCCAATCTGTGAACTTTCAACCGTTCCTCAATGCGTGGATGCGCCACTATGCCCAAAAGCCGATCCCGCGCTTGCTCAACGCGTAAAACCACTGGCAACTCACCTGCATGGTCCGAATGATTGTGCGTGATGATCGCGGCAGGCGGCAATTCAAGTCCGGCCTCTTGCAATGCGTACATCACGCCAAAGCCGAAATCGCAAAGCAATTCGGGTTCACCGTCGCGCAAGATTACGAAGGATGAAGAACAGGCCCTGTCATAGACATAGGCGGCACCACCCGCCGACCCGAGAATGACAATTTCAGTTTGCGGTTCCATGCCCGGACGCTAGCAGCGGTCGCTGCCCGGTGGAAGTGCCGTTTGCGATGATCCATATCGCCTGATCCTGCGCGGCACCTGCATGTCGGCGGGCAAAAATCGCGCATATGTCTGGAATGCCCATAGGCGTCGGACTGAAATCCACCATCCCGTCATGGGCTCTTCCAAGCTGCAAAAATACCGACGCAATACCGACGTGATACCGACGCGATACAGACACGGCCTGGACGCGCCTTTCCCACCTTGCAAAACCCCTGCGCAGACCATAGGTTCCGCCCAATTCAGAGCGCCCCAACGCGCCCCCACTCAAGGACCCTGACATGGAAGCCATTGGCCAGTTTATCCCCCTCATTCTGATCTTCGCCATCATGTGGTTCCTGTTGATCCGGCCCCAGCAAAAGAAGCTCAAAGAGCATCGTGCGATGGTCGAACAGCTGCGCCGCGGCGATCAGGTCGTGACGCAAGGCGGGCTCATCGGGAAGGTCTCCAAGGTCAAGGATGATGACGAGATTGAGGTGGAAATTGCCACAGGCGTCAAGGTCCGCGTCGTGCGGGGCACGATTGCGCAGGTGCTGTCGAAGACCGAACCGGCGGATGCCAAGTAAACGCCCATAACCCCCCAGTAACCTTGTGAACGGGAACAGATAAATGCTTCAGATCCCCCTGTGGAAACGCGTCATGATCTGGGGCCTTGTGGTGCTGGGCCTGCTGCTGGCCTCCCCCAATGGGTTCTACACCACGGTGGAACAACACAACGATGCCGCCCAGGCGATTGAGCTGGGCGAGGACACGGCCGAGAACCGCGCCTTGGTCGAACAATGGCCAGGCTGGATGCCCTCTAGCCTTGTGAACCTAGGCCTCGACCTGCGCGGCGGGGCGCATCTTCTGGCCGAAGTGCAGGTGGAGGATGTCTACGCCTCCCGCATTGAAGGCATGTGGCCTGAAATTCGCGATCTTCTGCGTGATGAACGGGCCCGCATCGGCCCCATTCGGTTGCAGCCGTCCGACCCATCCGAACTGCGCGTCCGTTTGGTCGAAAATCCCAATGAAATCAATTACGCAGCCGGTCTTGTCCGCAGTCTTGCCCGCCCTGTGGCAAGCCTGACAGAGGTGGCCGCGACCGACATCGACGTCACCACGCAAGGCTCCGATATCCTTGTCCGCCTCAGCGAGGCCGAACAGCGCGCCACGGATGAGCGCACCGTGCGCCAATCGCTGGAAATCGTGCGCCGCAGGATTGATGAGGTGGGCACCCGCGAACCTACGATCCAGCGTCAGGGCGCGGATCGGATCCTCATTCAGGTCCCCGGCATCGGATCGGCGGCGGAGCTTAAGGCCATCATCGGCACCACCGCGCAGCTGACTTTCAACCCGGTGATTGGCCGCACATCCGATCCCAGCGACCGACCGGGCGCGGGCAATGAAATCCTGCCGTCGCTTGATGAGCAGGGCATCTCCTACATCGTCGAAAGTGCCCCCGTGGTGACAGGCGAAGACCTCGTCGATGCCCAACCCGATTTTGACCAGAATGGACGCCCTGCCGTGTCCTTCCGGTTCAACCCGTCCGGCGCAAGGGCCTTCGGGGATTACACGCTGGAAAACATCGGCAATCCCTTCGCGATTGTGCTGGATGATGAGGTGGTCAGCGCGCCTGTGATCCAATCCCATATTCCCGGCGGGTCGGGGATCATAACCGGCAACTTCTCGGTTGAGGAAAGCACCAACCTGGCCGTGCTTCTGCGCGCCGGTGCGCTGCCTGCTGAACTGGTGTTCCTCGAAGAACGCACCATCGGGCCGGAGCTTGGCGCGGACAGTATCGCCGCTGGTCAAATCGCCTGTATCGTGGCCTTCGCGCTGGTGCTTGTTTACATGTTCCTCAGCTACGGCCTCTTTGGGATTTTCGCCAATATCGCGCTGATCATAAACGTGGCGCTGATCTTTGGATTGTTGAGCGCCATCGGCGCCACTCTGACCCTTCCGGGCATCGCGGGCATCGTTCTGACCATCGGGATGGCAGTGGACGCCAACGTGCTGGTTTTTGAGCGCATACGAGAAGAAATGCGATCCGCGAAGGGTGCCTCCCGCGCGATCCAACTGGGCTATGAAAAAGCGCTGAGCGCGATCATCGACGCCAACATCACCACCTTCATCACGGCGCTCATCCTCTTCGCCATGGGCTCCGGCCCGGTGCGCGGCTTTGCCATCACTTTGGGCCTTGGTATCATCACATCCGTCTTCACGGCGATCTTCGTGACCCGCCTGATGGTCGTGATGTGGTTCGAACGCAAACGCCCCAAAACCGTGCTGCAGGGCAGGGCGCTGAGGTTGGTGAAACAGGACACGAAGATCGACTTTTTCAAGCGCTGGAAGATGTCCTTGGGCCTCTCGGGCGTCTTCATCGTCGTCGCGCTGATCTCCTTCGCGCTACAGGGTCTCAACTTTGGGATCGACTTCAAGGGTGGCACCACGGTGCGCACCCAAAGTGCGCAGGAAATTGACATTGGCGTCTACCGTGATGCGATCCAGCAGTTGGAGCTGGGCGATGTGTCGATCACGGAGATTTTCGATCCCACTTTCGGCCCGGAAGACAACAAGGCCATGATCCGTATTCAAGCGCAGGATGGGGAAGAAAGCGTATCTGCTGCAACCGTCGCCGCAATTGAGGCCGCGCTGCAAGAGGTGGTGCCCGATATCGTTTTTGAGGCCACTGAAAGCGTCGGTCCAAAAGTGTCGGGGGAGCTGATCACGGCCGCCACCATCGCGGTGCTTTTGGCCATCGGCGCGGTTCTGATATACATCTGGCTCAGGTTCGAATGGCAGTTTGCCGTGGGCGCGGTGGCCGCGCTTGTCCATGACGTGGTGCTGACCATCGGCATCTTCTCAGAGCTTCAGATCAAATTTGACCTCGCCATCATCGCGGCCCTTCTGACCATTGTGGGCTACTCGCTCAACGACACCGTGGTCGTTTTTGACCGGGTGCGGGAGAACCTGCGCAAGTACAAGAAAAAGCCGCTCTCTGAGGTGCTCAACATCTCCATCAACGAAACGCTCAGCCGGACGGTCATGACCTCTGTCACCACGCTGCTCGCGCTCTTTGCGCTGTTCATCTTGGGCGGTGATGTGATCCGTGGGTTCGTCTTTGCGATGATTTGGGGCGTGATCGTGGGGACCTATTCATCGGTCTTCGTGGCCTCTTGCGTGCTCTTGTGGCTTGGGGTGAAGCGCGACTGGTCGAAGCCCGACAAATCCGCCGGAACACAGTTTGCCAACGTAGATGCCTGAGGCACTGACCACGGCTCTGGCCACGCCGGGGCTGATTTGGCTGATGCTGGCGATTGGGGTGGCCGGGCTGGTGCGTGGGTTTTCGGGCTTTGGCACGGCGCTCATTTTCGTGCCGGTGGCCAATATATTCCTTGATCCCAAGCAAGTCATCGTGGTGATCGCACTCACGGGCATCGCGTCCAACGCCGTGATCCTGCCCCGCGCGTGGCGACAGGGCAGCCGGGGCGAGGTGGGGATGCTGGTCGCGGCTGCGCTGCTGACTGTGCCGCTGGGATTGTGGCTGCTGGATCTGCTGGATCCGATCACCATTCGCTGGATCATCGCGGGTGTTGCGGGTGGGATGCTGGCCGCGCTCATCGCGGGCTGGCGCTACAGCGGGGTAGTGAACATGCCCACGATCCTAGGCATCGGCGCGGCAGCAGGGGTGATCGGCGGGCTGACGGGGCTGACCGGCCCAGTGGTGATCCTGTTCTACCTCGCGGGGCAAGCGGTGGCCCAATCGGTGCGGGCCAATACGATCCTCTTTCTGGCCGCTTTGGATGTGGTGCTGATTGCCAACCTGATCTGGCAAGGGGCGGTGCGCTGGGATCTTCTGGCGCTGGCCTGCATCTTGTCGATCCCCTACGCCACAACCACGCTTCTGGGTCAGCGCCTGTTCCGACCTGACTATGAAAAAACCTATCGCAACGTGGCCTATGCCGTGATTGCGCTGGCGGTGATCAGCGGCTTGCCCATCTGGGCGTGAGCGGTCTCCCTTCCCCCGCTACCCCCTTTGGGCTAATCCTTGCGTCATGTTGATGACCATCACAGACCTTTCCGTCGCCCGTGGCGGTTTGAAGGTCCTTGCAGGGCTTTCCTTCGAACTGGCCGCGGGTCAGGCCACCCTGCTACGCGGCCCCAACGGCATCGGAAAAACCACGCTGTTGCGCACGCTTGCGGGGCTGCAACCCCCTTTGCGTGGGGATATTGACGTGGCACCCGATCACATCGCCTATGCGGCCCATCTGGACGGGGTCAAAGCCACGCTGACGGTGGCGGAGAACCTGTCCTTCTGGGCGGCTGTCTTCGGCGGCGGGGATGTGGAGGCAGCGATCAAAACCTTCGCGCTGGGCCCGTTGCGGGACCGTGCGGCAGGGCAGCTATCGGCGGGGCAAAAACGCCGCTTGGGGCTGGCGCGCCTGGCGGTGACGAACCGAAAAATCTGGCTGCTGGATGAACCCACCGTCTCGCTTGATGCGGATGCCGTGACCATGTTGGAGGGGGCCATTGACGCCCATCTGGGCCAAGGCGGCGCGGTGTTGGCGGCCACGCATATCGATCTGCTGACGGGGCGCGCCGACACGCTGGAGCTGTCGCCCTTTGCGACATCCGCCGATGTGACTGGTGCCTTTGATGAGGCGTTCCTGTGATCCAGCTTCTGATGCGAGATTTGCGGCTGGCGATCCGCGCAGGCGGTGGGTTCGGCCTCGCGCTGGCATTCTTTCTGATCGTGGTTGTGCTCGTCCCGCTCAGCGTAGGCCCAAACAGCGACCGCCTCGCCGCCATTGCGCCCGGGATGCTCTGGCTTGGCGCGCTCTTGGCTTGCCTTCTGTCGCTGGACCGGATTTTTGCGCTGGATTGGGAGGATGGCAGCCTCGACCTGCTTGCCACATCGCCCATGCCGCTTGAGGCCGTGGCCATGGTCAAGACGCTGGCCCATTGGATCACCACAGGCCTGCCGCTGATCCTCGCCACGCCGCTTTTTGCGCTGATGCTCAACCTGCCGGGGCAGGGGCTTGGGCCATTATGCGCCTCGCTCGCGCTGGGCAGTCCGGCGCTCAGCGTCATCGGCACATTCGGTGCAGCACTCACCGTGGGGCTGAAACGCGGGGGGTTGCTGTTGTCACTCTTGGTTTTGCCGCTTTACGTGCCTACCTTGATCTTCGGGGCAGAGATGGCCCGCCGGGCCGCCGATGGGCAAGACTATCAGACACCGATGCTCATGCTGGCGGGCATCACCTGTGGCGTCATAGCACTTTTGCCTTTTGCATCGGCTGCGGTACTAAGGGCGAACTTGAGATAGGACCACGCATGGCTGACCGCAGTTCTATTTGGGAATACGCAAACCCCCGCACCTTCGTGGACACGACGGATCGGGTGCTGCCTTTCTTTGCATGGGGGGCGGGCATCTGCCTTGTCGTGGGGTTGGTCTGGGGATTTTTCTTCACGCCCGATGATTTTCGCCAAGGCAGCACCGTCAAGATCATCTACCTGCACGTGCCAAGCGCGATGATGGCGATCAATGCCTGGGTGATGATGCTGGTGGCCTCGCTCGTCTGGGTGATCCGCCGCCATCATGTCAGCGCATTGGCGGCGCGCGCGGCCGCGCCCGTGGGCATTGCAATGACATTAATTGCACTTTTCACCGGGGCCATTTGGGGCCAACCGATGTGGGGTACGTGGTGGGCGTGGGATCCGCGGCTCACCTCGTTTTTGATCCTGTTCCTGTTCTATCTGGGCTACGCAGCACTTTGGGCTGCGATTGAGAATGATGAAACAGCGGCTGATCTGACATCCATCCTATGCCTGGTGGGAAGCGTGTTTGCGCTTCTTAGCCGCTATGCGGTGAATTTCTGGAACCAGGGCCTGCATCAGGGGGCATCGCTGAGCCTCGATAAGGAGGAAAACGTGGCGGATGTGTTCTACATCCCGCTTCTTGTGTGCATTGCGGGGTTTGTGCTGCTGTTCATCGCGCTGGTGCTTTTGCGCACGCGCACCGAAATTCACGCGCGCCGGGCCAAGGCGCTTCTGGCGCGGGAAAGGAGGGCGTGATGCCGGATCTGGGTAAATACGCCGACGCGGTGCTGAGCGCTTATGCCGTCAGCCTCGTGCTGCTCTTGGGCATTGTTGGCCTAAGCTTTTGGCGGTCCCGCCGCGTGCGCGCAGAGCTTGAGGCGTTGGAGGCGCGGCACAAGTCCAATGGCTAAAATATCCCCCTTGATGCTTGCCCCGCCGCTGCTGTTTGCGGGCCTTGCGCTGATGTTTTTTATCGGCTTGCAGCGCGATGATCCCGATGCGCTGCCCTCGCAGATGGAAGGCCGCGCCGCGCCGCCTGTCACGGTGACCGAATTGGCAGGGTTTGAGCCTTTCACGGATGCGCAGCTGCGCGAAGGGGGCGTGAAAATCCTCAACTACTGGGCCAGCTGGTGCGCGCCCTGCCGGGTGGAGCATCCCACGCTGATGCAACTGGCCGAGGAAGGCGTGCCCGTCTACGGCGTCAATTACAAGGATGAGCCGGGCAATGCGGCGGGCTTTCTTGAGGAATTGGGCGACCCTTACGTGGCCATTGGCGCGGATGCATCGGGGCGCATGGCGCTTGACTGGGGCGTCTACGGTGTGCCGGAAACCTATGTGATTGACGGCGACGGCAAAGTGCTGCTGCGCTTTCCAGGGCCTGTGACACAGCGGGTGCTGACAGAGACAATTCGACCGGTGCTGGATGCCGCGCAAACGGGATCCTGACAGGCGCGCATTCTTTAAAAGAATGCGGACGAAATCTTTTAAAGATTTCGGGTCCCTGTTACGTCACTCCGCCCACTCCCAAGGCCGCGTAAAGGTGCCCAGCACGCCTGAGATGCGCTCGCCATCCAGTTCTTCGGCGCGTTCGATCCGAGCCACGAGGCCGCGTTTCTTGCTGTCGATCACCTCCACCACGCGGGTTTTCATGCCGGCCTCTTGCAGCGCGCCATTGTAGACGCGCGTGATCGCCCGCTTGCGCAGATCGGGCTTGAACACCTTGCCCACGGCTGTCTTTGGCAATTCTTCCAGCACTTCCACATGTTTGGGCCAGGCGGCGCGTTCGCGCACGTGGGCCTTGCAATGGTCCATCAGATCGCCCGGCTCAGCCGTCGCGCCATCCACCAGTTCCACGTAGACGCAGGGGATTTCCCCGGCATAGGCATCGGGCTGTCCGATGGCGCCTGCCATGGCCACGGCAGGATGGGCCATCAACGCCTCTTCAATCTCTGCGGGGTCAATGTTGTGGCCACCGCGGATGATCAGGTCTTTCGCGCGCCCGGTGATGAACAGGTATCCATCCCCATCAACGCGCCCCAGATCGCCCGTGCGCAGATGGGTGCCGAAGTGATAAAGATCTGCGTTCTTGACCGCCTCGGTGTAGGTGTTGCCCGCATAAACCCCGGGGTTGGAAATGCAGATCTCCCCAACCTCGTCCACGCCTGCCTCCACCGGGCCGTCATCGCCATCAATCATGATTTTGATATCCGTGTAGGGAAACGGCACGCCCACCGATCCCACTTTCTTTTCGCCTGTGGGCGGGTTGCAGGACACAAGGCATGTGGCCTCTGTCAGCCCGTAGCCTTCGATCACGGCCATGCCTGTCGCGCCTTCAAAGCGGTTGAAAAGCTCCAGCGGCATAGGCGCCGATCCGGAAAACGCGTTGTGCACCGAAGAGATATCGGCGTCCACGGGCCGCTGCATCAGGGCAGACACAGCCGTGGGCACAGTGATCACGAAACTGATCTTCCAGCGTTCCAGCAGCTTCCAGAAATTGTCGAACACCCCATCGCCGCGATAGCCCGCCGGGGTGGGAAAGACGACATGCGCCCCCGATTTGATCATCGACATGAGGATCACATGGCAGGCAAACACGTGAAAGAGCGGCAGCGGGCACATGACGTTGTCTTCCTCAGAGAACAGCAATTCATGGCCCAGCCAGCCATTGTAGACCATGCCGGAATAGCGGTGTTGGGCGACCTTTGGCATCCCCGTGGTGCCGCCTGTGTGGAAATACGCGGCCACGCGATCGCCCGCGCTGTCGGCAAAAGCAAGCGACGTGCCGTGCCCTGCCATCGCCGTGTTGAAATCCAAAACCCGCGCGCTGTGCGCCACGTCCATCTTGGGCCTGAGGAACCGGACAATCCAGGATTTGGGCGGGGACAGGTAGCGATTGAGATCAATCTCCAGCACCGTTTTTACGTTGGGCGCATCGGCCACGGCCTGCGCTGTTTTTTGCGCGATATCGGTCTTGGGGAAGGCGCGCAGCGTAACGACAACGCTTGCGTTTGTTTCGCGCAAAATGGCGCTGATCTGATCCGCCTCCAGCAGCGGGTTGATCGGGTTGGCAATGCCCGCCACCATACCGCCCACCATCGCCACGGCCGTTTCAAGGCAGTTGGGCAGGATACAAGCCACCACATCGTTTTCCTCGACGCCCAAGGACCGAAAGAGGTTCGCCGCCTGACAGACCTGATCGTGAAACTGTTGCCAGCTGAGCGTTTGCGCCGCGTCGCCCGCGCCAGAGGTCAGCTGAAACGTCATCGCGTTGTGACCCGGATGGCGGTCCGTCACCTGCCGCAGCATCTGGTAGAGCGTGCTGGGCGTGTCGCGATCCTCCCACGGCATTTCGCGTTCCACGCGGCGCGCGTCCTCGGTGCTTGAAAACTTCATGCCTGCCCTCCCGCAGATCCTCCGCCCGCAGTTTGCGGTTCATTTGCCCCTGAGACAAGGTTTACGCAGCGTTGAAGATCACGTGGCAGGGAAGATGAAACAGCGTGCGCGGGGCAGGGTGAGCCAGAATTTCGTGCCCGGTGTCGGCATCACTGCACCGGGCAGCGTGGCGCGGAAGAGGTCATTGCCATGCTCAAGGCGCAACTCCAGCAGGCTGTGACCACCCATGTAGCGCGCGCGCGTCAGCGAGGCCAAAACGCCCGTGCCATGGGTGTCAGTGGGGCTGGGGCCGTTGCCATCGCGGTAGAAATCCACCCGCACATGCTGGGGGCGGATGATCACCTCCACTTGCGCCCCTTCGGCCATGGGGCTTGTGTCAAACCGGCCAAAGGGGGTTTCGACCTTGCTGTTTTTCACCCGGCCCGTCACCACATTCACATCGCTGAAAAACGCCACTGCGTTGCGATCCACGGGGTTCGTATAAAGCTGATAAGGGGTGCCTTGTTGCACGATGCGGCCTGCGCGCATCAGCGCAATGTGATCGGCCATGCGCATCGCCTCTTCCGGTTCATGGGTGACCAGCAGCACGGCGGTGCCTTCCGCGCGCAGAATGGCCAGCGTTTCATCCCGGATGCCGTCACGCAAGCGATTGTCGAGCCCTGAAAAAGGTTCATCCATCAACATGATGCTGGGCCGGGGCGCCAGCGCGCGGGCCAATGCCACGCGTTGCTGTTCGCCGCCTGACAGTTCATGAGGATAGGCGCCCACGTAATGGTCAAGGCCCACGCGGGTCAAAAGCTCTTGCACCCGCGCACGGCGGTCAGCGGAGGGGCCAGTGAGGCCGAAGCCCACATTGTCGCGCACACGCAAGTGGGGAAACAGCGCGAAATCCTGAAACATGAGGCCAATGCGGCGTTCCTCTGGCGGCAGTCGTGTGACCGTGTCGCAAATCAGCGTGCCATCCACGTAAATCTCACCGCTGTCCTGCATTTCCACGCCTGCCACCATGCGCAGCGTCGTGGATTTGCCGCAACCTGATGGCCCCAGAAGACACGTCACCTCACCGGGGGCCACGGACAGCGATACATCCTCCACGGCCACACGCCCGCCATAGTGGCGGGTCAGGTTCTTGATCTCCAGTCGCGGGGTGTCGTCAGTCACGGGCGCAAGTTCACCGCTTGGGGGCCACAGGCTTGCCGATATGTTTGCGCAGCCGCGACGGTGTGGATTTCTTCTTGCCTTTATAGGGGTTTTTATCCGCCTGCGACCGCATGTGCAGCCGAATGGGTGTGCCGGGCATCTCAAAATCATCCCTGAGCCCGTTGACCAGGTAGCGCGAATAGCTTTCCGACAGTTTGTCGGGGTTCGAACACATCACCACGAAGCCCGGGGGGCGCGTCTTGGCCTGGGTCATGTAGCGCAGTTTGATGCGACGCCCGCCAGGGGCAGGGGGCGGGTGCGCCTCCAGCATGCCCGTGAGCCACCTGTTAAGACGCGCGGTGCTGACGCGGGTGTTCCAGACGCGATAGGCGTCTTCGACGGCGGCGCGCAGACGGTCAAGGCCACGGCCCGTTTTGGCCGACACGGTGATCAGGGGCGCGCCGCGCAGTTGGGGCAGAAGGCGGGCAAATGCCTCCTTGAGGTCGCGCAGTTTTTCCTGTTTTTCCTGTTCGATGTCCCATTTGTTCACGGCCACGACCACGGCGCGGCCTTCCCGTTCGGCCAGGTCCGCGATGCGCAGGTCCTGTTGTTCAAACGGGATCGCGGCATCGAGCAGCACGACCACGACCTCGGCAAACTTCACCGCGCGCAGGCCATCGGCGACGGACAGCTTTTCGACCTTTTCCTGCACTTTGGCTTTCTTGCGAATGCCCGCCGTGTCGAAGATGCGCACTGGCAGGCCCGCCCAGTCGAGTTGCAGCGAAATGGCATCCCGCGTGATCCCGGCCTCGGGGCCTGTCAGCAGGCGATCCTCGCCCAGGATTTGGTTCACAAGGGTGGATTTGCCGGCATTGGGGCGGCCCACGACGGCGATCTGCAAGGGCCGCGCGGCGGTGGGCTGACGGTATTCGGCGTCGTCATCCTCGACGGTGACATCAACCTGCGGGGCCTCTGCCTCTGCGCGGTCTTTGTAGTCATCGGCCAGGGGCATCAGCAGGGAATAAAGATCATTCAACCCCTCGCCATGTTCGGCAGACATGCGCACCGGTTCACCCAAGCCCAGCGAATAGGCCTCAATCACGCCCGCGTCGGCGGCGTTGCCTTCGGCCTTGTTGGCGGCGATAAAAACGTGATCGGCGCGTTTGCGCAGGATCTCTGCAAACATCTGGTCTGTGGGCGTGACGCCTGTGCGGGCGTCGATCATGAAAAGGCAGATATCGGCCATGTCCACCGCGCGTTCGGTCAACCGACGCATGCGGCCTTCCAGGGACTGATCCGTGGCTTCCTCCAACCCCGCGGTGTCGATCACGGTGAAGCGCAGATCGCCCAGCCGTGCCTCGCCTTCGCGCAGATCGCGCGTCACACCCGGCTGGTCATCGACCATCGCGAGGCGCTTGCCCACAAGGCGATTAAACAGCGTGGATTTGCCCACATTGGGCCGCCCCACGATGGCGAGGGAAAAAGACATCAGATGCTCCGCAGCGAATAGCGGCGCGTTTAGCGCAGTTTTGCGTCAGCGGAAAGCCATCAACTGGCCCTTGGTGGACACGATATAAAGCGTGTTGCCCGCCACGACCGGGTTCGTGGTGGCCCCATCGGGCAACGGCCGCTGGCTCAGCAACTGACCGTTTTGGGGATTAAACGTGCGCATCTGCCCGTCATTGGACACCACGATCAGGCGCCCGCCCGCTACGATCGGCCCGTGATGAGCAAAGATCCTGTTCTGCCGCTTGGGCTTGGCGGACGTGAACAGCGGCAAAGGCTTGCCCCAAAGGCGGCTGCCATCGCTGGCCGACAGGCGCAGAAGTTCGTTGCGATCCGAGATCATGAAGATCGAATTGCCCGCAGGCCAGACCGGGTTCAGCGGACCATCGGGCGCCGTCCAAAGCCGTTCGCCGTTTTCCAGATCAAGCGCCACGGTGCGGCCTGCGTGGCTGCCCACGTAAATGCGACCCCCGTCAATCACGGGGTCAGAGGTGATATCGGCCACGGACCCGGTGGAAAACCCGCCCCGGCTGCCTGCCACTTGCGCATCCCAGCGGCGCAAACCACCCTGGCGGAACGCGCCCTGCACCTCACCCGAACCAAAGGCGAAAACGACGTATTTGCCCGACACGGCAGGGGACGGTGCACCCAGCACGTTGTTGCGGTTGGGCGTGCCGGCGATTTGCCAACGCACGCGGCCATTCTTGGCATCAATGGCCCAGCCCACCTCATCGCCTGACACCAGATACACAAGCCCGCCAAAGACGGTCGGTGCGCCGGTGCCGGTCGTGCGCAGGTTCTGTTGCCAGATTTCCTGTCCGGTGCCGGCATTGAGCGCGGTCAGGCGGCCAAAGCCCGAGGATACAAACAGAACGCCGTCGTTGTACGCCATGCCGCCGCCGCTGCCATCGCCGCGGTTGTCATTGGGCGGGGTCAGATCGCGCGTCCAGATCACCTCGCCTGCCGTCGACACGGCGGTCACCTGTGCGGTCGCATCCAGCGTGAAGACGCGCCCGCCTGCCACAAGGGGATCGGCGGTGATCCGGTTGCGCTTGCCATCGCCTTCCCCGATATCAACCGACCAGATCAGCGAGGGGGCCGAGCCCAGCGATGGGTGCGATGTGCGGGTCTGCGGCGTGGCAATGGATTGCGTCCAGGACGTGTTGGCGCGGGTTGCGGGCAAGTTCAGCGGGGGGGCGGCCTCAGGCGCCTGGGTCGAGGCCAGCGCGTCTGCGCCGTTGTCATCGAGGATAGCCCGCACGCCTTCGCGTTCGCCCGTCAGAACCGCTTCCTTCTTTTCGCAAGCCGAAAGCACGAGCACCGCCGCAAGGCCAAAACCAAGCAAGGCAGGTCTGAAACCGGGTGTTCTGGCATGGGTTGTCACGATCTTGGCTCCTACAAACTGCTCATTTTACGCGCTTTGGCGCATCACGGCCTTGGATTATTCCGGCACTTCGCCGCCCAAAGCCACAATCACGCCCCGCGCACGTTCGCGCAAGCCCTCAGAGCTTTCGGCATCTTCAAAAAGCGCTTGCAGGCGCGAAATTGCCGCCTCTGTGTTGCCTTCTTCGATCTCCAGCATGGCGATCTGTTCGCCTGCCATAATACGCATCATGCCCCCTGTCTGTTCCAGGGCCTCAAGCCGCGCGCGCCGCTCTTGCGGGTCAAGCCCGCTACCTGGGATCATCACGGCCTTGAGCGTGGCGACAGACCGGTAGATCTGCGGGATGTCCGACCTGTCAGAAAGTGTCAGCAGATTTTGCGCCGCCTCCGCGGGGTTTTCCGCACCCAACTCTGCCGCGGTCAGCAATGTCAGCATTGCGTCAGCGCCGGGGGTGGGGGCCTCAATCGTGGTCAACCCATCGGCGCGTTCTGCACGGTCTTCCGCGCTGAGCGCAGACAGGATTGCATCCCCGAAGGCTTGCGCCTCATTTTGGGCCGCAGCCTTGCGCAGTTCAAACCACGTGGCCCCGCCGACCAGCAAAACAACGAGCAAAACAGCGATCCAACCGTAGCGGCGCACCAATTTGAACAGCTTTTCGCGGCGGACCTCTTCGGTCACCTCTTCGATGAAACTGTCAGTGTCGCTCATGCTCAATCGCTCATTCTGTCTGGATCGTCCTATGTCGCCAAAGGCGACAACAGCCCGAAAATCTGCGCGTCTCATACCGCTTTGACGTCGCGGTGCCAAGGGGTCAGCATGCCGGTGATGGCCTTGCAATTGCACAACCGCAGGCGTAATGGAAACGGGACATCGCGCCGCGCATTTCACGTCACACGCTAGCAAGAGCGTCGGCTCGGTCTTACATGACGATGACCCGCCTAAAATAGAAAGATACCTGATGCGCGTGTTCCCTATTCTGGTGGCCCTTGTGGTGACAGCGTTGATTTACGTGCTGGTGTTTCAGCGCGACACAGTTCAGGCCGAAGACAGCGCCGATCCACAAGACGTAGCAGGAGGCGCTGAGGACACATCCGGGCTGGTGCGCGTGGTGGTCGTAAACTCCCTGGCGCGTCAATTGGACCAAACCGTGCAAATGCGCGGGCAGACAGAAGCCCATCGCGAAGTTGAATTGCGGGCGGAAACGATGGGGCAGGTGATTTCTGATCCCTTGCGCAAGGGTGTGTTTGTGGAAAAAGGGCAGCTGATTTGCGAATTGGACCCCGGCGTGCGCCAATCCCTTCTGGCGGAGGCCAAGGCGCAACTGGCCGAATCCGTGGCGCGCCTGCCAGAGGCCGAGGCCCGCGTGCCAGAGGCTGAAGCCCGCGTGACCGAGGCAGAAGCCCGCGTAACAGAGGCGCAATCGCGCTTGGCGGAGGCGGAAATCAACGCAAATGCCGCAGCCCAGCTATCCACAAGCGGCTTTGCCTCCACCACCCGCGTGGCCGCAACCGAGGCCGCCGTACGCGGGGCAGAGGCCGCCGTTGTCAGCGCCGAGGCCGGGTTGAAGGCGGCGCAATCGGGCCTTGAAAGCGTGGCGGCAGGGATTGAAGCCGCCCGCGCGGGTCGCCAAAGCGCGCAGGCCCAGGTGGATAGCGCAGCGAAGGAAATTGAACGTCTGCGCATCACAGCCCCGTTTGACGGTCTTCTGGAAAGTGACAGCGCCGAGTTGGGCACCTTGCTGCAAGAGGGCAATCTGTGCGCCACGGTCATTCAGCTTGATCCGATGATGCTGGTGGGGTTCGTGCCCGAAACGCAGGTATCTCAGGTCAGCATCGGGGCCATGGCCACCGGCAAACTGGCCTCGGGTGAGGCGGTGGAGGGGGAGGTCGTCTTTATCTCTCGCGCCGCTGATGAGGTGACACGCACTTTCCGGGTGGAGGTGGAAGTCCCCAACGCTGATCTGTCAATCCGCGATGGACAGACCGCGCTGATTTCGGTTCAGGCCGAAGGCACGTTGGCCCATCTGTTGCCGGGCTCAGCGCTCACGCTCAATGAGGCCGGGGAACTGGGCGTGCGCACGGTGGATGCCGACAATATCGTGGGCTTTGCGCCGGTGAATCTGGTGCGTGACACGCCCACCGGGCTGTGGCTTTCTGGCCTGCCGGATGAGGCGCAAGTGATTGTGATCGGGCAGGAATTTGTCAAATCCGGCGCCCGGGTCGATCCCCACCTGCAGGAGGTGAGCCAGTGACTGGTATCGTCGACTGGGCCGCGTCCCGGGCGCGGATGGTTCTGGCCTTTATCGTGCTGTCGATCCTGGCCGGGTCGCTGTCCTACGTGAATCTTCCCAAAGAGGGTGAGCCGGATATTGAGATCCCAGCCCTCTTCGTGTCGGTCGTCTATCCGGGCATTTCGGCCGAAGACAGCGAAGATCAGCTGGTCAAGGTCATGGAAACCGAACTGGCCGATCTGGACGGGCTCAAGACCATGTGGGGCACGGCGGCCGCCAACTATGCCGGTGTCGCGCTGGAATTTGAATTTGGCTGGGACAAGCAGGCGATCATGGCCGATGTCCGCGATGCGATGATCAAGGCAGAGGCGGAATTTCCCGACGGGGCAGAGACCTATACCCTAGAAGAGCTGAATTTCAGCACTTTCCCGATGATCATCGTCACGCTGTCGGGCGATGTGCCCGAACGCACCATGGCGCGGCTGGCGCGGGAATTGCAGGATGAATTGGAAAGCCTCGATGCCGTGTTGGAAGCGGGCATCGCGGGCGACCGCGAAGAGATGGTGGAAATCCTCCTCGATCCCCTCGCGCTTGAGGCCTACAACGTCACCGCAGGTGAATTGATCAACGCGGTTCAGAACAACAACGTGCTGATCCCCGCAGGTGACGTGGACGGGCAAAGCGGCAGTTTCGCGGTGAAGATCGAAAGCTCGTTCAAATCCACCGCCGATATCTATGCCCTGCCGATCAAGACCAATGGCGACCGGGTGGTGACGCTGGGCGATCTGGCGCGGATCAACCTGACCTTTGAAGATGTCACGGGTACCGCGCGGTTTGATGGGGAACAGACCATCGCGCTGCAGGTCGTCAAACGCAAAGGCTTCAACATCATCGATACCGCCGCACTGGTTAAAGAAACCATTGCAGAAGCGGAAACCGAATGGCCCGACCCGCTGAAGGTTGCGGTGACGCTGGACACCTCAATCGATCAGTCCCGCGTGATCGACAGCATGGTGCGACAGTTGGAAGGGTCGGTTCTGACGGCGATTGCGCTGGTGATGATCGTGACACTGGCCGTGCTGGGCATTCGACCTGCGTTGCTGGTGGGCTTTGCGATCCCGACCTCGTTCCTTCTGTGCTTTGCTCTGCTGGCACTGATGGGCGTGGCGGTGTCCAACATCGTGATGTTTGGGCTGATCCTCGCTGTGGGGATGTTGGTCGACGGGGCCATTGTGGTCGTGGAATACGCCGATAAGAAAATCGCCGAGGGCGAAGGCGCGATGAAGGCTTACGTGAGTGCCGCCAAGCGGATGTTTTGGCCGGTGGTCAGCTCTACTGCCACGACGCTGTGTGCCTTCCTGCCCATGCTGTTCTGGCCGGGTGTGCCGGGGCAGTTTATGAAAATGTTGCCCTTCACGCTGATCTTCGTGCTGTCGGCGTCGCTTCTTGTGGCGTTGGTGTACCTGCCTGTGATGGGCGGCGTGACGGGCCGGTTGGAACGCTGGCTGGGCCAACGGATCACTGCACTGGCCGAAGGCTATTGGCTGTGGCATCTGGCGGCCTTCGGGCTGGCGGTTCTGGCCCTGGGCCTGGGCGGGGCGGTTGTGCCCGCGCTTCTGGGCGGGGTCAGCGGGCGATTTGCCGCGATGGACAGTGTGAACATTCTTGGCTCTGTCATCCCCACGCTGATCTTCGTTTTTGCCATGATCCTGGGCGCCGTGGCCTTTGCCGGGCTTGCCATTGCGGGCGCGATCACGGCGCTGGTCGCGCTGATGGCGGTGTTCAAACGTGTGGGGCTGTTTGTGGGTGGGCTAAGCGCACGCGTTCTGCCTGCGCGGCCTGAAAAAATCCAGACAGGCCACCAACGCACACCCTTTGGCCGTTTCATCCACCTGATCGCGGCCAACCCCATCGCGCCTGTGCTGGCGATCTGTGCGGTGTTTGTCTTTGTCGGCTCGGTGGCAATGTATTTCTCCAACAACAACCGAGGTGTGGAGTTTTTCGTCGAAAGCGAGCCGGAGAACGCGCTGGCCTATGTGCTGGCACGCGGCAACCTGTCGATTGAACAACAAGATCATCTGGTCCGGCAAGTGGAAGAGGTCGTGCTGGCCCATCCCAATGTGGATGGCGTCTTTGCCTTTGCCGGTGATGGCGGGCTCAACAACAACACCGGTGGGATGGAACCGCCCATTGACACCATCGGGCAGGTGCAGTTCGAACTGGTGCGCTGGGAAGACCGCCCGCAACAAACGGAGACATGGTTCACCATTCCGCTGCTGGATTATGAGGTGCAGCGCTCCGTCACCGCCTCTGAGGCGGATGGCCGCCGGACCTTGGATGAAATTCAGGCCGCCGCCGAGCAGATCCCCGGTTTGCGGGTTGAGATCGTGTCGGTCGATGGCGGCCCGGGCTCTCCGAAGCCGGTGTCATTGCTGGTCAGGCGCAAATGCACCG
>JBCBAT010000040.1:0-21715 GCA_038532355.1 Pseudomonadota bacterium
GTATGGTGGCGGAGACGAAGGGATTCGAACCCTCGAGACGGTTTCCCGTCTACTCCCTTAGCAGGGGAGCGCCTTCGACCACTCGGCCACGTCTCCACCTGCTCGTTTATCTGGACGCGCAGGCGGGAACAAGAGGGATTTCCCTTGGCGTTTAGTGGGGCGGCTGTCGCGCAAGTTTGCGTTCACGGAAAAACGTGTAGAGCCCCGTGGCCAGGATCAGACCCGCGCCGCAAAGCGTCAGGGCATCGGGGCGTTCGCGGAAGACAATCACGGCCACCAGCAGGGAAAACAGTAGCCGGGTGTACCGGAATGGGGTGATCACCGCAGACGGGGCAATCCGGGTGGACGTGATCAGCGCGTAGTATGCCACCGAGCCTGACAGGATCGCCCCGCCAAGCCACACACCCGAGGGCGCGGTCACCTCCGCCATGGACGCGCCGGAGATCAGAAGGACGGCGGCACCCGCCGGGATCAAGATCACAAAACCCTGCAAGGCTAGAATGTTGGTCGGAATGTCGAGGTCCATCCGCCTAGTGATCAGATCCCGCGCGGTGATGGACAGGACGGTGACCAGCACGAAAAGCGCGTTGGGATCAAAGCCGTCAAACCCAGGACGGATGATCATCAAAACCCCCAGGAACCCGATGATAACGGCCGTCCAGCGGCGCCATCCCACCTCTTCGCCCAAAAAGATCGCAGCCCCCATGATGATGACCAGGGGCGTGACTTGGAACACCGCTGCGAAGGTCGCGAAATCCACGAGGGAGAGCGCGGTGGTCAGCGATATGGCGGCTGACGCTTCGGCCAACATGCGCCAGAGCGGCCATGCGCCCCATGATTTGCGCGACACGAGGCTTTGACCACTTGCCACCGTCACGGCCGCCATCAGAAGCGATGCGCCCGCACCCAGAAACAACAACACCTGCCCCACAGACCACAGGGTGGACATCTGCTTGATCAGCATGTCCTCAATCGTGAACCCCGCCATGGCGAAGATCATCAGCAAGATGCCCTTGGTGTTCTGCATGGGTCTGCCTTTAACAAAAGAACCCCGCGCATGGCGGGGTTCCTGAACGCGATATGAGCGTGCGCCTTACATCCGCGAGGCGACGTTTTCCCAGTTCACCAGATTGCTGAGGAAGTTATCCAGATAGGCCGGGCGCTTGTTGCGGAAATCAATGTAGTAGGAATGTTCCCACACATCGCAGCCCAGAAGCGCCGTCTGACCAAAGCAGAGCGGGTTCACGCCGTTTTCCGTCTTGGTCACCTTGAGGCCGCCATCGGAGTCCTTCACCAGCCATGCCCAGCCGGAACCGAACTGGCCCGCACCTGCGGCTGCGAATTGGGATTTGAACTCATCAAAGGTGCCAAAGCTCTCTTTGATGGCCGCCTCCAGTTCGCCGGGCATGCCCGTGCCACCCGGCGCCATCATTTCCCAGAACTGGTTGTGGTTCCACAGCTGGGAGATGTTGTTGAAGATGCCGTTTTGTGCCACGGCAGAGCTGTCATAGGTGCCGGTGATGATGTCTTCCATCGACTTGCCGTCCCACTCTGTGCCTTCGATCAGCTTGTTGCCGTTGTCGACATAGGCCTTGTGGTGGATGTCGTGGTGGTATTCCAGCGTTTCTTTGGACATGCCGTGGCCGGCAAGTGCGTCATGGGCGTAGGGAAGGTCGGGAAGTTCGAAAGCCATGCGTAGGGCTCCTTTTTCATGCAGGTCCGTCTTCCCTCTAATGAAAGCCGGGGCGGGGGAAGGTCAAGGGCAAAGGGGGAAATTAAGGGTCAGGCCGACCTGGTGAACAGGCGTTTGAGCGGGCCATACTGGCTGATGCCAACGCCCGACAGGATCAGCGCCATGGCCAGAAGCAGGCTGGGGGGCAACGGCTCGGACAGGATTGTGATGCCGAAGATCACCGACCACACGGGCACCATGTAGTTGACCAGCCCCATGAACACTGGCCCCGCATCCTTGATCACCTGAATGAGGATGATCTGCGCGATCCCCGTCGGCAGGAGCCCGAGGTAAATCAGCGCCCACAGGCTGCGGCCTTCGGGCCATGCAGGCCAGCCTTCGGTGTAAAGCGCGTATGGTGTGAAGATCAGTGCCGCCACCGTCAGCGTCGCGGCGGCCAGTTCCAGAAGATCCGTTTTGGGGCTGAGCCGGGTACAGATTGACCCCATCGCGTAACAGGCCGCCGCGCCCACGCAGGCCAGCCGGGCCAGCAATTCGAAATCTGCGCCGGTGCTGGCAAATGCCCCGGGACCAATCAGAACGAACACCCCAACGGTGCCCAGCCCAAATCCCACCACGCGGCGCAAGGTCATCCGCTCCCCCGCCACAAGAAAATGCGCAAGCGGCAGGGTGAAAAGCGGCACGACCGCCATGCAGACCCCGGCAAAGCCCGAGGCGACGAATTGCTGTCCCCAGCTGAGAAACGCAAAGGGCACGGCGTTCGACAGCATCGCCATGGCAAAGATAAACATCCAAAGCCGCCCGGCGGCAGGTGCCCGAAAGGACGGCACGGATTTGCCCCGCGCAAGATTGATCGTCAGAAGAAGCACTGCGCCAAGGCACAATCGCACCGCCACCAAGGTCAGCGGCCCGGTGCCTTCAAGCGCCACGGTGGTCGACATGAACGCCGCGCCCCAGATCACGCCCAGCGCGGAAATGCGCAGCCAGTTGATGGGGGCGATGTCGGTCATGGTCTTGCCTTCAAAGGAAAAAGGGCGCCCGGTGAAGGCGCCCCGTCTCTAGATACCATCGCTTAGGGCGTGGCAAGCGCGGATCAGTTCTTTTCCTGATCGACCAGTTTTCCGGCCGAAATCCACGGCATCATGGCGCGCAGTTTTTCACCCACTTCTTCGATCTGATGCGCGTCATTCATGCGGCGCGTGCCTTTGAAGAAGGGCTGACCCACGGCGTTTTCCTGCATGAAGTCACGCACGAATTTGCCGGTCTGGATGTCGCGCAGGATGGCCTTCATCTCTGCCTTCGTCTGGTCGTAGGGCAGAACGCGGGGGCCGGAGACATACTCACCATATTCCGCCGTGTTGGAGATGGAGTAGTTCATATTCGCGATGCCGCCTTCGTAGATCAGGTCAACGATCAGCTTCACCTCGTGCAGGCATTCAAAGTACGCCATCTCGGGCGCGTAGCCCGCTTCCACCAGCGTCTCAAAACCCATACGGATCAGCTCCACCAGACCACCGCAGAGCACGGCTTGTTCACCGAAGAGGTCGGTTTCGCATTCTTCGCGAAAGTTGGTTTCAATGATACCCGACCGGCCGCCACCGATGGCAGAGCAATAGGACAAACCGATTTCCAGCGCGCGGCCGGAGGCGTCGTTGTTCACGGCCACAAGGCAAGGCACGCCGCCACCCTTGGCATATTCACCGCGCACGGTGTGGCCCGGGCCTTTGGGGGCCATCATGATCACGTCGACGGTGTCTTTGGGCTCGATCAGGCCAAAATGCACGTTGAGGCCGTGGGCGAACGCCATCGCCGCGCCGTCGCGCAGGTTGTCATGAACGTACGTCTTGTACGTCTCCGCCTGCAATTCATCGGGCATGGTGAACATGATCAGGTCGCACCAGGCGGCGGCCTCGGCGATGCCCATGACTTTCAGGCCTTCGCCTTCGGCTTTCTTGGCGGAAGGCGAGCCTTCGCGCAGCGCGACAACCACGTTCTTGGCGCCGCTGTCGCGCAGGTTCAGCGCATGGGCGTGGCCCTGGCTGCCGTAGCCCAGAATGGCCACGTTCATGTCCTTGATCATGTTGATGTCGCAATCGCGGTCGTAGTAAACGCGCATGATTTGTCTCCTTACGGGTTGATTTGGCGTGGATCATATGGCGATTCCCGCGATCAGACCGACATTTTGCGCTTTTTTTGAGGTTTGATTTGAGTATTTATAGCCAGAAAGAAGCTGTTGTGGATTTTTCATGCTTGATGACGCAGACAGGCGGCTGTTGCGGCAGTATCAATACGCGCCTCAGATGGCGGTGGCGGAACTGGCGGAGCAAGCCGGGCTGACCACAGGCACCTGCGCGCGGCGGCTGGACCGGTTGCGGGAGGCGGGCATCATCCGCGCCAACCGGGCCGTCATTGACTGGCGCGCGTTGGGTTATGAGGTGGAGGTGTCGCTGCGCGTGACATTGGAAAAATCCGCGCCGCGTGCTTTTGACGAATTCCTGATGGCCGCGCGCGAGGTGGCTGAGGTTGTGGAAATCCAGACTTTCCTGGGCCGTGTCGACGTGCGCTTGTCCATCATCGCCCGGGACATGGCGCATTACCAGGAGATCTATCGCAGCGGGATCCTCGCCCTGCCCCATATCGCGGATATCGAGGCCTTGATGCATGTGGCGCGGATCAAAAGCGACGAGGTGCTGCCGCTATGATGGAGCTTGATACGACCGACCGCGCCCTGCTGCGCTTGTTGGTAGAGGATGCCAGCCAAACGGCGAGCGCTTTGGGCCGCAAGCTGGGCCTGTCGCAACCCGCCACATGGCGGCGCATCCAACGACTGCGGGAGGCAGGCGTGATCAAAGGCCAACGCCTTGATCTGGATGCGGAGGCGTTGGGCTTTGGTGTCACGGTCTTTCTGGGGGTGAAGCTGGCCACCAAGGGCCGGGTCAGCATCGCCGATTTTGAACGCGCCGTGTCGGCCATCCCCGAAGTGCAGACGGTCGAACACATCCTCGGGCTTTATGATTATCGTCTGCGGGTCGTGGCGCGCGATATCTCGGATTTTGAACGGGTGCTGAGGCGGCGGATCATGATGCTGCCCGGCGTGGGCGACGTGGAGGCCAACGTGCTGCTCAGCGAAGAGCGCAGGCCGGGCCCGATTGGATAGGCCCCATTGGTTAACTATGGCGCTTTGTCGCAAAAGGGTTACAGTCACCCCAGCGCCATAGGACATGCAAAGGTTTGGCCCGATGAACAAAGACGCCTACACACTGATCCTTGAGGCGATTGATGGCGGGGATTTTCGGCCCGGTGACAGGCTGGTGGAAAGCGATCTGGCGGATCGGTTCGGCGTCTCGCGCACACCCATCCGGGAGGCGCTTCAGCGGCTTGAAACCCAAAGCCTCCTGACCCGCGATGGGCGCAGCCTGATTGTGGCCTCACTGGATCACAACCAGTTGGCGGAGCTTTATGTCGTGCGCGCGGAATTGGAGGGCCTCGCCGCCGGGCTAGCCGCGCGCCATGCCTCCCCCGAAGAAGTGCGCGTGTTGCAGGATATGGTCACCGATGATCACAAGCTAATAGGCAAACCGCAGGCCATGGCCCGCGCCAATCGGCGCTTTCACAAGCAAATCCACCTTAGCTCTCACAACCGTTTTCTAGTGCAGCAGCTGGATCTGGTGCATCGGTCTATGGCGCTGATGGCCACCACGTCGCTGGCGGCTGTAGGGCGGGATGAAGATGCGCTGTCAGAACACCAAACCATCGTGTCCGCGATTGAGGCAGGCGATGTGGCAGCCGCGTCAGAAGCGCTGCGCTCTCACATATCAAAAGCGTTCGTCACGCGGCTGAAGCTGGATTCCGGTGAAGTGGAAAGCACCATCTAGCCGCTTGGACCAAGCCCCGCCAAACGGGCGCGGCGTTCCGGCGTGATCTTGGCCAGACCATGCTGCGTCTTGTCCCAGAAATAGGGTTTCATCACCAATTCATACAGCGCCTTGTAGGCCGCGATCGCGCCCAGTGGATTGTAGAAATGCATCGTCGGCGTCCAGGCCAGAAGATGGCGATGACGGCGCCCCGCAACGGCACTGGCGTATAGCGCCAGGTTGAGCATCTCGATCACCAGGAACGCCGTGCCCAACGCGATCATCACCTCGCGCGTCAAAAACGGATCCAGCGGGTGGGGCAAGCCAAAGAGCACCAGCCAGAAAGACCACAGCACAGGTGCCAGAAAAAACTGCGACAGCGCGGTCAGGAAATGGGCCTGAAACCCGATGAATTTCCAAAGCCCCAATTGGCGCAACAACCGGCCTGGCCGTCGCATATGCACGATATAGGTGGTCATGTATCCTTTCAGCCAGCGGGACCGCTGCCTGATCCAGGCCCAAGGGCGGCAATTGGCCTCCTCCTCCGTCACGGTGGCGAGCATTTCCGTGCGGTATCCGTGACGCGCGAGGCGAAAGCCCAGATCGGCATCTTCCGTCACATTGTGAGCATCCCATCCGCCCAGATGTTCCAGCACGTTGCGGCGGAAAAACAGCGTGGTGCCGCCAAGAGGTATGGCCCAGCCCAACTGCGCCACACCGGGCATGATCACGCGAAACCATGTGGCATATTCAATGGTAAAACAACGCGACAGCCAGTTCTGGCGCGGGTTGTAGTAGTCCAGCACACCCTGAATGCAGGCCACCTCTGGCGGCAGGGCCTGAAACCGGCGGGCGACTTGGGTGATTTGATCGGGCTCTGGTGCGTCCTCGGCATCGTAGACGCCGATGATATCCCCTTCACAGAAATCCAGCGCGTAGTTCATCGCGCGGGGTTTGGTGCGAGGCTGGCCATCGGGCACAACAACGGCACGGATCCACGGCGGCAGGTCAATGGTGGCCAACATATCGCGGGTCGTTTCATCGGCTTCTTCAATCACCAAAAGCACATCCAGCAGGCATTTGGGATAGGTAAGGCGATTGAGCCGCGCCACCAGCGCATGCAGCACTTCAGTTTCCTTATAAAGCGGCACCAGGATGGACACTTTGGGCAGCGGATCCCCCCGCACGCTTTGAAACGCCTCACGATCAGGTGCCACGGTTTTATGGGCAACGAATGCCACTGTCTTGAATATGGCGGACACGAACAGCGTGAAAATGGCCCAGATCGCAAAGACCGCGAACACCTGGCTGGGAAAGGCCCATGTCACGGCGATCAGGGCCATCAGCGCCGCGGCGATGACCGTCAGCCGCACGGCGCGCGCGCGGCTCCATGTGCGGCAGCTTTCGGAGTCCGGCACACGGGTGCAGGCGGCCTCCGTCAGGTAGCGGCGGTGCAGCGCGGCGATCCGGGTCTGGATCACTTCGCGCGGTGCCAGAAGAATGCGCGCGCGGTTGAGTTCCGCAGGCAACATATTGGCCAACTGGGTCAACACGGATGGGTCCTCAACCACCAAGGCAGGCAAGCCATCACGATCCAGCACGGGCATCACGGCGTGGGTCAAAAGCAAAGGCGCGGCCAGGTCTGTTTCGAGGTAGAACAGCTCTTCCAACTCCTGCGCGGTCACCTGCCGCGATTTGCAAGACTTGGCATGGGCATCCAGAAGATCCTTCCGGCTGGCCAATCCTTCGGTCAGCAGGATCCGATCAAGCGAGGCTTTGCAATTGCGCTGAACAGTGCGGGCATGGGCCACATCTTCGGCGGTGCTGGCCCCGTGGCGCACCAAATCCAAGGCGCGGCGAGCCTGACCACCTTGCGGAGCGACATCCATGCCGGGGTCAGCTTGTCCAAGCTGACGCAATTCCGTTATTCCCATAACGAGTATCCTGTTCTGCGCGCGTTACCGCCAGAATAGAATCCGTAAGGTTAAAGAAGTGTAAATTAGTGGTTAACAATCAAGCCGTTAACGAAGGTTAAGGTTGCGTTAACAAAGGCCACAAACACCTGTCTGTGTTTACTTTCCGGCTGCCGCCATCGAGGCCGCGAAGCGTTCAAAAAGGTAAAAACTGTCTTGCGGACCGGGGCTTGCTTCGGGGTGGTGCTGGACCGAGAAGACCGGTTTATCGACCAAGCGGATGCCGCAGTTTGATCCATCAAAAAGCGACACATGCGTCTCCACCACGCCTTTGGGCAGGCTCTGGCTGTCGACGGCAAAACCGTGATTCATTGATGTGATTTCCACCTTGCCGGTTTCCACCTCTTTGACCGGGTGGTTCGCCCCGTGATGGCCGTGGTTCATCTTGACCGTGTCACCCCCCAGCGCCAAGGCCAGCATCTGGTGACCAAGGCAGATACCAAAGACGGGGATGTCGCGTTCCAACACACCCTGGATCATCGGCACGGCATATTCACCGGTGGCCGCCGGATCGCCCGGACCGTTGGACAGGAAGACACCATCAGGATCATGGGCCAGCACCTCCTCCGCCGTAGCGGTGGCGGGCAGGACGGTGACATCACAGCCCGCGCTGGCAAGGCAACGCAGGATGTTGCGCTTGGCGCCGTAATCCACGGCCACGACCTTGTGCTTGGGATCCGTTTGACGCGTATAGCCTTCGGGCCAGGCCCAGCGCATTTCATCCCAGCGATAGGATTGCGCGCATGTGACATCCTTGGCGAGGTCGAGCCCCTCCAGCCCGACGAAGCCGCGTGCGGCGGCGATCAGCGCTTCAACGTCAAAATTGCCATCCGGATCATGGGCCAGCGCCACATGCGGCGCGCCCTGCTGCCGTATGGCGCGGGTCAAACGCCTCGTATCAATCCCACCAATCGCCACCCGTCCCCGCCGCGCCAGCCAATCAGCCAGCCGTTCTGTGGCGCGCCAATTGCTGGGCTCTGTGGGGTCCCATTTCACCACCATGCCTTCCGCAACCGGATCGGCGGTTTCATCATCATCGGGGTTCACACCGACATTTCCGACATGGGGGAATGTGAAGGTCACGACCTGCCCGGCATAGGACGGATCGGTCATGATCTCCTGATAGCCGGTCATCGCGGTGTTAAAGCACAGCTCTGCCGTGACTTGCCCCGTGGCACCGAACCCTTGGCCGTAGAACAACGACCCATCCGCCAGCGCAAGACATGCGGTGGGGCGCAACGGGGTCATGATGGGCATGGGGCAGCTCTCTGTTTTTTGGGTCAGGTCAGCAGGGTCTGATCGGCAAATTGTCGGAGGTGTATGCAGACGCAGGCGGGGGGTCAAGGGGCAATATGAGGTCTTGCATGCGCTTGCCTCCTTACCATCTATCAGCTAGGCAACGCGCCTCAATCGAAGCAGCAAGAGAGCAGGCATATGTCCCTCACCGATCGCATCAACGACGCCCTCAAACGCGCCATGAAAGACAAGGACAAATTGCGCCTTGGCACGCTGCGCCTGATCAACGCGGTGATCAAGGACAAGGGTATTGAGCGCCGTGGCGAAGGCTTGCCCGCGGAGATGAGCGATGATGAGATCCTTGCGCTTCTGGGCAAGATGACCAAGCAACGCCAGGAATCGCTGCGCGCCTACGAAGAAGGCGGGCGCGTCGATTTGGCGGAGCGAGAGAAGCAGGAAATTTCCATAATCGCGGAATTCCTGCCCCGTCAGCTGACCGAAGACGAGGTGGCCGAGGCCATCGAGGCCGCGATTTCTGCCAGCGGCGCGACATCGATCCGCGATATGGGCAAGGTCATGGGCCAGTTGAAAGCCGACTACACCGGGCAAATGGATTTCGGCGCGGTGGGGCCGAAGGTGAAAGAAAAGCTTTCGGCCTGATCAGCGCCGGGAAATCTTGACGAGCGCGTCTGAGAGTTCGCCAAACAACGACACGCGCTCGTCCTCGGACAAAAACGCCCCGATCTCCACCTCCCGGCCTTTGCCAGAGAGCGTGACGTAGTTGCGCACCGGCCCGCCGGTTTCATGCATCTGCGCCTTGGCCCAGTAGCTTTCACATTCCCATTCCTGCAGCCGCCCATTGGGGCTGGTGCGGGTCAAGTGAATTTCATGAGCGTCGATGGTCAGTTCTTCATGCAGCCGCCCATCGCGATAAGATCGTTCCAAGGCGAACCAGATGCCCGCGACGGACAGGATCAGAAACGGCAGCACACCCCACAGCACCACACTGCCCAAAAGCGGAAAGAGCGGCACAGAGATCATGGCCGAGGTGATCAGGATAAACCCTGCAAACCCCCGCCGCGACAGGGACCTGTGCGGCCAAAGGTGCAGCGTTTGCACCGTGTCGGGTGATGCGTCAGATGATGACCATTCATAGGGCATGGCACAAACCTAACCGATTCCTTTGGGAAACAAAGCCTTGGAAACGCTGCATTATGTCTCAACCCAAATGGTGACAGGGCCGTCATTGATCAGGTGAACCTTCATATCCGCCCCAAACTGACCCGTCGCCACAGGTATCCCCTGCGCGCTGAGCGCTTCGGCAAACCGCAGGTACAGCCGCTCACCCTCCTCTGGCGCGGCCGCAGTGGAAAAGCCAGGCCTGTTGCCGCGAGAGGTATCAGCGGCCAGGGTAAACTGACTGATCACCAACGCGCCGCCGCCCGTGTCGAGAACCGAGCGGTTCATTTTGCCCGCATCATCTTGAAAAATGCGCAGCTTGGCGACCTTGGCGGCGAGGTGATCGGCCTTCGTCTCATCATCGCCCTGCATGGCGCAGACAAGGATCAACAAACCCGGTCCGGTTTTGCCGATCAATTCGTTGTCTACATGAACCGAGGCCTCAGAGACCCGTTGCAACAGCGCTCTCATATGCCGGACATAGCGCACCGTCGTCGGAGACCAGAGCACCCACGAATTTTCACCAAAATTCGTATGCATTTTTTTTGCAAAAAAATGCCGCCAACGTTGGCGGCAAAATTTTTGAAAAAATTTTGGGTGCGTCGTTCGATGGTCAGCGCCCGAGGATGTCGCGCAGGATACGTTCCACCGCTGTTTCCCGACGGGGCTGCGGCTGGCGCGGGGTCATATCTTCGACAACCTGTTCGCGGATACCCCGTGACATGGGCAGCGGGCGAGCTGTCAGCCCGTCATTCACCCGCACCATTGTTTCGCGCCAGATATCCGTGGGCAGGCTCCCGCCCGTCACCTGTTGCAGGGGGCTGTTGTCATCGTAGCCCATCCAGACACCGGTCACGTAATCCGCAGTAAAGCCGATGAACCACGCATCGCGCGCGGCCTGTGTGGTGCCGGTTTTGCCCGCCACTTCCCAGCCATCCAGCCGGGCACGCCGCGCGGTGCCTTCGGCCACCACCTTGTACATCATCCAGGTCAGTTGGCGCGCGGCCTCTTCACGGATCACGCGCTCTCCGATACCGCCCGCCGTGCCCATCAGGGGCGTGTCTTCGCCCAGCAGTGTCAGTTCTTCCAAACCATAAGGCGTCACCGATGACCCCCCATTCAGAATCCCGGCATAGGCGCCCGTCATCTCAAGCAATGTGCTCTCGGACGCGCCCAGAGCCAGCGACGGGCTATCGGCCAAATCACTGCGGATGCCGAAATCTTCTGCCACCTTGCGCACCAGATCACGGCCCACAGCCTCTGACACTTTCACCGCCGGGATGTTGGCCGACACCTTCAGGGCTTCCGTTAGCGTGACGCGCCCACGATACTTCTTGTCATAGTTTTCCGGGCACCAGCGGCCCGATCCAGGGATGTCCTGACAATAAGGTTCATCCACCACCGTGGCGTTGGGGCCGTAACCCAACTCAAGCGCGGTGGCATAAACAAACGGCTTGAAGGCCGACCCCGTCTGACGGTTCGCCATTGTGGCGCGGTTGAACCCGCCCACAACTTTGCTTTCGCGCCCGCCAACCATGGCCCGCACCGCACCATCTGCCGACATCACGACAATGGCCGCCTGCGCCTCAGAGCCTTCTCGGACTTTCTCTTCGAAAATATAGGCCAGGGCCTCTTCCGCGGCGCGCTGAATGCGTTGATCCAGCGTGGTGCGGATAATCACATCCTCGGTCGTGTCGCGGGTGAAAAAATCCGGGCCTGACTCCATCACCCAATCGGCAAAGTACCCACCGGTCTGCGCTTTCGCCGCCTCTGACAATGTGGCCGGGTTTGCATCCGCGCGTTTGCGTTCTTCGGCGGTCAGATAGCCTTGTTCTTCCATCAGCCGCAGGATCGTGGCCGCGCGCGCCTGTGACCGTTCCAGGTTGCTGGTGGGCGCAAGCCGCGTGGGCGCGGTCAGAAGTCCGGCCAGCATCGCGCTTTCCTGCGCGGTGACCGCAGCGGCGGGTTTGCCGAAATAGCGTTGCGCCGCGGCTTCCGCCCCATAGGCACCCGCACCCATATAGGCGCGGTTAAGGTAGATCGACAGGATCTCATCTTTGGAATACTTGGCCTCCATCGCCAGCGCATAGATCGCCTCTTTCGCCTTACGCCCCAGCGATCCGCGACGGCAATCGCGCACGTAATCAGCTTCACTTTCCCAAACGTCCTGATCGTATTCCACGCCCAAACACAGAAGTTTTGCAGTCTGCTGCGTGATGGTGGACCCGCCATGGCCCGACAGCGGGCCGCGGCCTTCGCGCAGGTTGATGCGAATGGCGCTGGCCACACCCCGCGGGCTGATCCCGACATGACGGTAAAAGCGTTTGTCTTCGGTTGCCACGACCGCGTTCTTGAGATGCGGGCTGACGTTTTCAGCCGTCACGACCCCGCCAAACTGATCTCCGCGCCAGGCAAAAACCTCCCCTTCCCGGTCCATCAACGTCACTGATCCGCGCGCGCGTCCATCGAGCAGATCGCGCACCTCGGGCAGCGAGATATAGGTGTAGAACACAGCACCCGCGACAATCACGGTCGCCACCGCCGTCACGCGCCAGGACACCACCCAGATCAGGCGCGCCACAAATCCAAACATGCGGCCCAACGCCACGCGAATGCGGCCCTTGGATGACCCGGACGGCTTTCGCGCCGCCGGCTTTCTGGAGGCTGTTTTTTTATTGACCGTCTTTTTGGCCGCCGATTTGCGCGGCGTGGATTTTGATCCGCCGCGGCCAAACAAGGTCCAGCCTCCGCCTTTCTTCGCAGAGGCCTTGCGCCGTTTGTCGGCCACCAGCCGTGGTTTTTTGCCACCTGACGTGCTCATCAAGACCTCGAGTGAAAGCTGCTCTTTGTTTTGTGCCAACTTAAACGCGATTCGCAGAAAGTTGACCCCCTATCGCGATTTTCTAACTGACTAAAATATGTGCATTCTTTGTATTGTGCATATTTTTTAATCATTAACCCTTTGAACACCACGCCTCGCGGCCCGGCACGCCTTCACGCCCGCGTGTCCTTTGGGTCTTTTCGCCACTGCAATCCCACGCGCATTGAACCGCGCAGGGACCAATTCGAAAAGGGGTGTCTAGTGAAACTCATCGTAGCAACCATCAAGCCATTCAAGCTTGAAGATGTCCGCGAAGCGCTGACCAATATCGGCGTGCGCGGCATGATGGTGACCGAGATCAAAGGCTTCGGCGCACAGTCGGGCCACACAGAAATCTACCGCGGCGCGGAATACGCCGTGAATTTCGTTCCGAAAATCAAGCTGGAAATCGCAGTCGCTGATGGCGTCGCCGATCAAGTGGTCGAAACGATCACGTCGACGGCCCGCACCGGCAAGATTGGGGACGGCAAGATTTTCGTCATGGATCTTGAACAGGCCACGCGCGTGCGCACCGGCGAAACAAACGAAGACGCGCTGTAAGGCGATCAAGACAAAGGGTTACGTCTGATGAACAAGAAACTACTTCTCTCAACCCTGTTTGCCGCAGCGACGCTGCCGGCTCTGGGATTCGCCCAAGATGGCGAAGAGGTGGCCATGGTGGCCTCCGACGAATTCGTATGGATCATGAACTCGCTGCTCTTCCTGATCGGCGGCTTCCTGGTCTTCTTCATGGCTGCAGGCTTTGCGATGCTGGAAGGCGGGCTTGTCCGCTCCAAGAACGCCAGCATGCAGATGACCAAAAACGTGGCGCTCTTCTCCATTGCCGCGATCATGTATTGGCTCATCGGCTACAACCTGATGTACCCGCTGGGGGATTGGGCGATCGAAGGCTACTTCTCCGCACTCTTTCCATCCGTGGGTGTGCTGGAAGCGGTTGGCGTCGATCTGGCGGGCGCGGATGATGCATCCTACGCCTCCACCGGCTCTGACTACATCTTCCAGCTTATGTTCTGTGCCGCCACCGCGTCCATCGTGTCCGGTGCTTTGGCCGAACGCATCAAGCTGTGGCCCTTCCTGATCTTTGCGGCCATTCTGACAGGCTTCATCTACCCGCTCACAGCCTCCTGGCAGTGGGGTGGCGGCTGGCTGTCCGAGGCAGGCTTCTCCGACTTCGCAGGCTCCACCGTTGTGCACGCTTGTGGTGCGGCGGCGGCCCTGGCTGGTGCGATTGTACTGGGTCCACGTCTGGGCAAGTACGGCAAAGATGGCAAGGTCACACCGATGCCGGGCTCCAACCTGCCGATGGCCACACTGGGTATGTTCATCCTGTGGTTGGGTTGGTTTGGCTTCAACGGCGGCTCTCAGCTGGCCATGGGCTCCGTGGGGGATGTGGCCGACGTGTCGCGCATCTTCTCCAACACCAACATGGCTGCGGCCTCCGGTGCTGTGGCGGCGCTGATCCTGACGCAGGTCCTCTACAAAAAGCCGGACCTCACGATGATCCTGAACGGTGCGCTGGCGGGTCTCGTGTCCATTACGGCTGAGCCTCTGGCACCCACCCTGTTCGGTGCCATGTGGATCGGCGCCATCGGTGGTGTGATCGTGGTTCTGACGGTTCCGATGCTCGACAAGCTGAAGATCGACGACGTGGTCGGTGCCATTCCGGTGCACGGTTTCGCGGGCATCTGGGGCACCTTCGCGGTCATCTTCTACGGTGACGCAGCTGTGGGCACCCAGGTTCTGGGCATGGTCGCCATCATCGGTGCCACCTTCGTGATGTCCCTGATTGTCTGGTTCATCCTGAAGGCCGTGGTCGGCATCCGCGTCAGCGAAGAGGCAGAGATGAACGGTCTCGACGTCTCCGAGCTGGGCATGGAAGCGTACCCGGAATTCTCCAAATCATAAGCTCCTAATTTCCTTCCTGGAGTGACTGACCCCCGGGCCTCGGCTCGGGGGTTTTTTGTGTGATTGCGTGCAAAATAGCGCCTTCGGCAGGCCCCGGTCTGGCGATCCCGATCTCAAGCGAAGGCGCTTTATCTTAACGTACCGCTGTTTGTTGGAGCGATGCGCCAACGTCACCAATTCGCCAGGCCCTGGGTGGAGCCTGACGAAGGCGCGGCGGCCCAAGGGCCTTGATTCCGCGCCAACATTCCCCCGTTTCGAATCGCGCGCCCACATGCTACCTTTAGTAGTATGAATGAAATGACCCCCAATATAGGCCAATCTGCACCCGTCATCCGCCAGTTGGATGAAGCCGCGATCAACCGCATTGCGGCGGGCGAAGTGGTGGAACGCCCGGCCTCAGCGGTCAAGGAACTGGTGGAAAACGCCATCGACGCAGGCGCGCGCCGGATTGAGGTGGCATATGCCGCCGGGGGCAAGAGCCTCATCCGCGTCACCGATGACGGCTGCGGTATGTCTGCCGCTGATCTGCCCCTCGCGCTCAGCCGCCACGCCACCTCCAAAATCGACGGCACGGACCTGCTCAACATTCAAAGCTTCGGCTTCCGAGGGGAGGCGCTGCCGTCGCTGGGCGCGGTGGGTCGCCTGACCATCACCACCCGCGCGGGCGGCCACGACGGTGCCGAAGTCACTGTCTCCGGCAGCCAGCATAGCGCAGTCAAACCCGCCGCCCTGAACGCAGGCACCATCGTCACGCTGAAGGACCTGTTCTACGCCACGCCCGCACGCCTGAAATTCATGCGCTCCGACCGGGCAGAGGCACAGGCCATCGGCGACGTGGTCAAGCGCCTCGCCATGGCGGAGCCCTTCATCGGCTTCACCCTGCGCGACGTGACCGATGGCGGTGAAGGCCGCGTCATCTTCCGCGCTGACGCGGAAACGGGCGATATGTTCGACGCCCTCCGCGGCCGCCTCTCCCGCGTGCTCGGCGCGCAGTTCGCGGAAAACGCCATCCCTCTCGACGCCGATAGAGAGGGTTTCCACATGACAGGCTACGCCGCCCTACCCACCTATTCCCGTGGATCTGCCATCGCGCAGTACCTCTTTGTCAATGGCCGCCCCGTGCGGGACAAGATGCTCTACGGCGCGCTGCGAGGAGCGTATCGCGACTACCTATCCCGCGATCGCCACCCGGCGGCGGCCTTGTTTATTGATTGCGACCCCAAACTGGTTGACGTCAACGTCCACCCCGCCAAATCCGAAGTCCGCTTCCGCGATCCCGCCCTCGTACGCGGCCTCATCGTCTCCGGCCTGCGCCATGCGCTCGCTGAGGCAGGCCACCGCGCCTCTTCCACGGTTGCAGATGCAGCACTGGGTGCGATGCGCCCCGAACCCGCAGCCCCCCGCATCTACCAAATGGATCGCGCTTCACGCCCCACAGGTTTCGCGGAACTTCAAGGAGCCTACAGCGCCCGGGTCGAACCCATCCCCGGCGAGGCACGCCCGCAAGAAAGCGAAGAGCAGCCTGTTAAAGACACGCACCAACCTTTGGGCGCGGCCCGCGCCCAGATGCATGAAAACTACATCTTCGCCCAGACCGACGACGGCATGGTCATCGTCGACCAACACGCCGCCCATGAACGCCTCGTCTACGAAGACCTTAAATCGCAAGTGGCAGAAAACGGCGTCGCGGCCCAAGCCCTTCTGATCCCCGACATCGTAGAGCTAAGCGAGAGTGACGCCGCCCGCCTACTGGACGAAGCTGATGCGCTTCACGACCTCGGCTTCACCATCGAATCCTTCGGTCCCGGCTCCATCGCCGTGCGCGAAACGCCGGCCATCCTCGGGCCCGTCGATGCCTCCGCTATCCTCCGTGACGTGCTTGATGAACTTCAAGACCAAGGCGAAAGCGCCACCATTCGCACGAAGATTGAGGCCATCCTCTCCCGCATCGCCTGCCACGGGTCCATCCGCTCTGGCCGCCGCATGTCCGCCGAGGAAATGAACGCGCTCCTGCGCCAAATGGAGGCCACGCCCCATTCCGGCCAATGCAACCACGGGCGGCCTACCTATATCGAACTCAAACTCTCCGACATCGAAAAGCTCTTCGACCGCACATGATTGAGATCGGTTCCCTGACCCTCGACCTCAGCGACCCGCTGGTCCTCGCCGCCCTCATCGCAGCGGCTGTTCTTCTGCTGATCCTGTGGCTCGTGATCAGCACCAACCGCTCTGCGGCCCGTTCTGCCCGCATGGCGGAACCCATCATCCACCAGATGAACGACCTCACCGCACGCGTGCAGGGGTTGAGCGATGGCCAAAACCAACTGGCCGGTGGTCTCAACCATGTCTCCGAGGCCCAAGCCCAATCGCAGGCCAGCATGTTGCAACTGATGGAACGCCGCCTGGCGCAGGTGCAGGAACAGATGAATGAAAACCTTCATGGGTCTTCGCGCCGCACAGCCCAGTCCCTGGGTGAATTGCAACAACGCCTGACCGCCATCGACAAAGCGCAGGAAAACATCACCAAACTGTCCGGCGATGTGCTGAGCCTGCAAGACATCCTCAGCAACAAGCAAACCCGCGGCGCGTTCGGCGAAATCCAACTGACCGACATCGTCTCCAAGGCGCTGCCGTCGGACAGCTATTCGATGCAGCATACGCTCTCGAACGGCAAACGCGCCGATTGCCTGATCCATCTGCCCAACCCACCGGGCCCTATCTGCATCGACAGTAAATTTCCGCTGGAAGCCTATGAGGCGCTGCGCCGCGCGACCACGGATTGGGAAGTGAACGAGGCCGCCAAGTTCCTTCGCGCATCAGTCAAAAAGCACATCAAGGATATCTCTGAGAAATACATCCTAGACGGCGAAACCGCCGATGGCGCGCTGATGTTTTTGCCGTCCGAGGCCGTCTATGCCGAATTGCATGCAAACTTCCCCGAACTGGTGCGCGAAGGGTTTGGCGCCCGGGTGTGGATCGTGTCGCCCACCACCTGCATGGCCACGCTCAACACCATGCGCGCGATCTTAAAGGATGCCCGTATGCGCGAACAGGCGGGCGCGATCCGCACGGAACTGGGCAAGCTTTTCGCGGATGTGGACCGGCTGGGGACGCGGGTGGAAAACCTTGACCGGCATTTCAACCAGGCCTCCAAGGACATCGCGGATATCAAGATATCTGCAGACAAAGCCGGGCGACGGGCCAAGCGCCTTGATAATTTTGACTTTGAAGAACTGGCGCCCGAACCCGAAACCACGGTCGTAAAACTGACAAAAGACAACTGAACCCCTACGCCGGGATCCAAGAAAATTTCAAATTTTCTTGTGCATTTTTTCCAAAAAAATGCCGCCAACGTTGGCGGCAAATTTTTTTGCAAAAAATTTGTGGTCTGCCGATCATCAGGTGCGGCAGTGCCGGGCAATTTCGCGATCCAGCAGCCCCGTTTCCACAAGCAAACACCGATTCCGCGCCTCGTAGTAATAGCCACGCGCGTACCACATCACCGCCCTGTCCATATCCCCGTCCGACACCAGCCACGCGCCACGCAGATATTTCACGGCCCAGGTCAGGTTGACCTCCGCATCCAGCAAATCTTCATTCTTGCCTTGAAAGCCCATCCCCCGCGCCGTCGCGGGCAAGATCTGCATCATCCCGTAATAAGGGCCGTTGCGGGCGCGCGGGCGATAATCGCTTTCCCGTTGGATCACCTTGTGCACCAGCATCCGGGGCACGTCGTAGAAATCCGCATATTTGTTGACCAGAACCCGCAACTCAGGCGTTTCATTGGGGAAGAGTGCGAAATCCTGTTGTGCAGGTTCTTCCGCGCGGCCGCATCCCACGGCCAGCACACAGATCAGGGCGGCAACCAGACGCCGCATCACATCGTCTCAAGGCAATGGCGGCGGAAGGCACGTTTGAGCATGTCCAACTCCTCACGCAGCAATGTCACCTCCGCCCGGATGTCATAGCTCAGCTCTTCGCCCGCCACGATGCAGAACTGGCCCAGAACCGTTCCGCCCTCTGCATCATTGATCAGAAATGTCTGCACCCCGTCGGTGATGGCGCGCGCCGGCACCGGCACGCGCAAAGCCCATCCAGTTCCATTGTCCAGAGGGTCCACCGTCACGCCTTCGACCTGTTCCATGGCCCAGGTCACTTCGATCTTTGGCACGGACCCGCCGCTTTTGTCTCGGTACAGCGCGCCTTCCCACACCCCTTCGATCAGGCGCGTCTTGGTCAGGGTCAGATCGCTCATGAGTTTATCCTTCAGAATTCAGTGCGCGGGCGGCGGCTCATGGTTAGGTCGCGGATCGTCACCTGGCTCATCTGCGGGTTTTCAAAGATCAGATCGATCCATGCCCGCTCCACCCGTTTTTCATTGATCTTGGAATAGGCCAGATCGAACTCCACCATCAACTGTTCTTCATGCAGCGGCAATTCGCGGACCAATTGTTCCGTGTTTGGCCCGTGCTTGATGTTGAGGCGGATGAAAATCTCCAACGGTTTTTCCAGCTCTACAATCGTGTCGAGCCGCACAAGATGGCGACGCGTGATATCGCGCATCGCGTCCTGCGGCAGATCGAGCACAAGCGACAGAAACGATCCGTCAAAATTGAACACGTCCATGCGCAGCCCAAAAGGGGCCAAATCCGCCGCGCGCAGGTTGCGGATCTGGCGCAAGGTCAGCTCTGATCGTTCGCAATCGTGAAACAATACCACATCTTCGCCAAGGGCCGTGTTGCTTTGCGCCGAAGACAGGCCCGGCACATCCAAAGGGTTGCGCCACAGGTTTGGGCGCCAGGACCAATCAGTGCCATGGGGCTTTTGGAAAGAGTTCGATCCAATGACCGGCAGTGCAAGGCGGTGATCAGCAGCCGCAATGATCTCATTGAGATGAAAGCGTAATTTCCGCGCGCCACTGCGTTCTCGCTGCAGGGTATCCAGCGTCAGATCATGGGCATTGCGCGACAGAAAGCTCCAGCGCTTCCACGCGCGGCGCTTCACCACCCGATCCAGAATGCCGCTCCTGAATTCTACTGCCATGGATTCCGTTCTTCGCTGCGCCGTTTGGTGACCACTGGCGCAGTTTGCACCCGGCCAGATTGCCATAGCATTAACTTGAATCCGGAAACAATCCACCCAAAAGCGCGCTCAGCGATCCCGGCGGGCTTGTGCCGCTTTGATCCTCCGCGCCGGGTGCAATCTGAGGGCGAACCGGGCTGTTGGCTTTCGTATTTTGCGCCAAAGCCAGCAACAGGTTTTGCCCTGCCTCGCCCGCCGCAGGGCTGCCTTTCCGCGCGTAAAGCGCCAGGCCGATCAGATGCCCGTTGATCGCCAAGGCCCCGCGCCAATGCCGAGGGTCCTTGCCTTGGAACGCGGCATTGCCGCCGCTCGCGAAATGCACCAGGCTCAATTCATTCAGATCGCGCTGATCGATGACTTGCAGATCGGGCATGGAGGCTGCGACCTCATCCGATGAGGGGCGCACGGCACCAGCCTCCCCCGGTAGAACGGTGAGGGTCATGATCACCGGCTCCACCTCTTGCCCGCGCACACCGCTGAGCGCCTCACAACTGGCCAGGATCACGAAGCCTTGGGTCTTGCGCTTGCGCATCGACTTTTTATCGATGCAATAGCCGGGCGGTCCGACGACCACCACATCGCCCTCATACAGCGTGGTGGTCCGCAGCACATCGCGCTGCACATCCTCACCGGCGCCAAAGCCCGACCCAAGGCAGCCCGACAGGCTGACCATGAGCATCAATGCCAATGCCCCCCGCACTGACATGTCAGATGTCCATGTAGACGTGCCGCTCCGCCTGACCACCGGGATGGGTGACCGCGCCTTTGTAGGTTTCCTGCACCAGCTGCGCGAATTTCCACAGGGCACCGGAGGCGTAGATCGTCTCTTTCGGGCCCGCCCAGTTTTCCTTGCGCGTCGCCAGCTCTTCGTCCGTCAGATCGACGCTCAGCTCACCTGTGATCGCGTTGATCGTAATCACATCGCCATCCTGCAACAGGCCAATCGGCCCGCAATGCGCCGCTTCCGGCCCCACATGACCCACGCAGAACCCGCGCGTCGCACCGGAAAACCGGCCATCGGTGATGAGCGCCACTTTCTTGCCCATACCCTGACCGGACAGCGCCGCGGTCGTCGCCAGCATTTCTCGCATGCCAGGGCCGCCGGAGGGGCCTTCGTTGCGGATAACCAGCACTTCACCTTCCTTGTAGGCGCGCTGTTTCACGGCCTCAAAGGCATCCTCTTCGCATTCAAAAACGCGCGCAGGGCCGGTGAAGACCTGCTCTTCCTCGCTCATGCCCGCGACCTTCACAATGGCACCTTGCGGGGCCAGATTGCCCTTCAGGCCAACCACACCGCCGGTCCGTGTGATCGGCGTTTCAATGGGATAGATCACTTTTCCATCGGCTTCGCGCTCCACCAAATCCAGCTCTTCACCAATGGTGCGGCCCGTCGCGGTGATGCATTCCTCATGAATGAGCCCCGCCTTGCGCAGCTCGCGCATGACCACAGGAACCCCGCCGACTTCATAGAGGTCCTTCGCCACATACTGCCCACCGGGTTTCAGATCGACGAAATACGGGGTGTCCTTGAAAATCTCGCAGACATCATCGAGGAAAAACTCCAATCCCGCCTCATGGGCAATTGCGGGGAGGTGAAGGCCCGCATTGGTCGAGCCGCCGGTACAAGCAACCACGCGTGCAGCATTCTCCAGCGATTTCAACGTCACCACATCACGCGCCCGGATGTTCTTTTCCAGCAGGCTCATCACCGCCTCGCCCGAGGCCGTGCCATAGGCATCGCGGCTCTCATAAGGTGCCGGCGCGCCAGAAGAATTCGGCAGCGCGAGGCCAATCGCCTCGCTGACGCACGCCATGGTGTTGGCCGTAAACTGACCCCCGCATTGGTCGAGCCGCCGGTACAAGCAACCACGCGTGCAGCATTCTCCAGCGATTTCAACGTCACCACATCACG
>JBCBAT010000041.1:0-21712 GCA_038532355.1 Pseudomonadota bacterium
TGGCGCGGTTGACGGGGCTCGAACCCGCGACCCCCGGCGTGACAGGCCGGTACTCTAACCAACTGAGCTACAACCGCGCATCATGGTCCTGTATCCCCAGAACCCAAGGTAAGCAGTGGCGCGGTTGACGGGGCTCGAACCCGCGACCCCCGGCGTGACAGGCCGGTACTCTAACCAACTGAGCTACAACCGCCCACTGCAAGCCATGCAAACCATGGCGTGAGGCGTGTCATATGCGTCTGCCCGCCCTGCGTCAAGCACCCCAATGGGCCAAATCGTTGCCAAACAAAATTTTTCTGGATTTGCTTCCGCGATCACCGCGCAGACGTGGTCAAGGCCTGCGCCACCGGCCGCCCATCCTTCAGTCCTTTTTTTCGGAAACTGTTACCGTCCAGCGGACAGAACATGCATCAGGCGCAGCAGCCGCACGGAATTGGCCGGATCGCCGCAATTGACCGCCCAATCGTGCAAAACGGATTGTTCGGCATCAGACAAACCGTTGGGATTGCTTGAGAGAAAGGATCGGATGGCAACCCTAGCATCGCTGAAAAGATCGCCATCCGGCGTCAGGTCACTCACGCTCATTTCCTCACCAAAACTCAAGACGCGGCTTAGGTATTTGACGATTTCAGATAAAAGTCAATATAAGGGATCAGTGATCCGCAATTTAGGACCATCCATGCCAGATTTTCACGACCGCCTCAAATCCGAGATCCTGAAATCAGACTATGATTTCAAATCCTTGTCGCTCCAGATTGGCCAGGGAGAACGGTATATTTCCAACCTTCTGGCCACAAAAAGTGACCCGGGCTTTTCCAATGTCGTCAAGATTTGTGCAGCCCTCGGGCTGAGCCCGAACCAGATTGCGGGGCTGACTGATGAGGTGACGCTGTTCAGCGATGACTTGGACCAGCATGTGGTCTCTGCCCAGGCCGAAAAGATCCTGACGGCGGTGACGCGGGAAACCTACCGCAAACTGTCCCGCCGTGGGGTGAAGCCGCTTCTGGATGACGTGCTGACATGGTGGCATCAGCAAAACGGGCTGCTGCACAATTTCGACAAGCTGTCGGAACATGTGGATCTGTACATCACGCCGGATGTGGATAGCACCCTGCCCGAACCCTACCGCGTGGGGTATAATTCGCTAGCCGCGCAAAGCTTTGGCGTGCAATCCGCCGATCACCTGCGCAGCCTGCTCAGGACCTTTGACGGGGAACTGGTGGAACGCGTGCGGCTAAGCCATGTGGAGACGTCAAAGGGTGAGCCGCGGCTCAGCATTGAAGAGATCGACGTGGAGCTGCCCGGGCACACCTTTCCGCTGCGATTTTCCTACAAGCGTCTGTTGCTGCCCGTTCGGGACAGTGACGGCAATGCCTATGTGCTCAACTATTCACAAGCGCTCGAGTGAGCCGGCATAGTGCTGCATCATATGGCTGAGATGCGCCGCTGAGATCGCCACCAGCCATTCCGAATCGTCCCGCCCCGGCGGCACCGGCCGCGCCCAACGCGCGACACCGGGCAATTGCGTGGTGAACCCATAATTGGTGGCAAACCCCGCCTTCACATCGCGGTCGCGCATCATGGCGTAGATCCAATCCACCTGCCACTTGGTGGCAATGCAGCTGTGTAACAGAAACATCAAATAGCGCAGTTTCTGGCGGCTGCCGCGGCGTTGAGGGCGGACAAACAGCTCCCCAATATAGGCCATGCGCCCATGGAAGCCGGGCGGCAGGTCAGAGGTGAAATCCAAAAGCGCCTCACCGGTGGGATTGGGGTAATGCCGTCGCATGGTGCGGATCATGTAATCGGCCATGCTTTCGCGGCCGACCACGTCATAGCGCGTGGCGATCCCGGTCACGTATTCGCCCTGTTCTTTCAAGAAGAGCCAGAACCCGCTTTCTTCGGTGAAATCATTGTGGCGGCCCGACAGCTTGGCCGTCATTTCGTTTTTGCCCATGGACATAACAATGCGTTCGGCAGCCTCAAAGTCTGAGATCATATCGACCTCAAGACCCGATTCCGCCAACGCGCCCAGGCATTCGCCCCCCACCTTGATCAGATCAAGCGACCGTACCATGCGCGTCTTCGTACCTTACCCTTGCTATGCTCACTGTTTCCTATCGGGAAACAGTCGGGCAGGCAAAGCCAGTCTTTGCCTCTCCGCACTCAAACGCGTGGCTTTTTTCGGGCCTATGGCAAATCCGCAAAGATTTTGAGGTTCGAGGCGCTACAGGCGCGGCTGAATGATTGTCTGACCAGAGGAGGCGACCTCCACCATGATGGGGGTGTCATAAGCCTCTGACAGGCGTGCCTCCGTAAGGACGGCGGCGGGCGCGTCTGAATACATCACTTGGCCCTCGCGCATCAGGATCACCCGGTCGGCATAGGCCGCTGCAAGGTTAAGATCATGCAGCACGACAAAAATGCCCACCCCGTCGCGCGCAAGATCCTGCGTGGCCATCAGCACCTTTGCTTGCTGGCCGATATCAAGGCTGGCTGTCGGTTCATCCAGAAACAGGTGACAGTCATGGCCCAGTTGCCGGTTGCCGTGCAATTGCGTCAGAACGCGGGCCAGATGGGCCTTGTGTCGCTGACCGCCCGACAGTTCGGACACGTAGCGATCTGCCAAGGCCCCAAGGCCCAGCGTGGACAGCACGGGCGCGGTCAGGGCGGCCATATGATCGGGTGCGATGCCAATGGGCACGCCTAATTCGACCAATTCCATCAAGGTGAATTCAGCGGACAATGTGGGGGTTTGTTCCAACACGACGCGGCGCTGCGAAAGCTCTTGCGCAGTGAGGCTTTTGACCGTGCGACCGTCATAACGCACCGCATCTGCGCAAGAGGCATGTTCGCCCGCCAAAGCGCCCAGAAGCGTGGATTTCCCCGCCCCGTTGGGCCCACACACGGCCACAAGCTCCCCCGGGTGCAGATGCACTGACACGCCCCTGAGGATCGGCTTGCCCCCAAGCGCTAAGTGGATGGATGTGCCCTCGATCATAGCCGCCGGTTTCGCAACAAGAGCCAAAGGAAAAACGGCCCGCCCAGAAGCGATGTGGCGATGCCGATGGGGATTTCCGATGGCGGGATCGCGTTGCGCACGAAGAGATCGGCAAAAAGCAGGATATTGGCCCCCACCAGCGCAGAAACCGGCAGCACAACAAGGTGGCTGGCCCGGATAAACAGCCGGGTCATATGCGGTGCCACAAGGCCCACGAACCCGATGGGGCCCGCCGCAGACACGCCCGCGCCCACAGCAATCGCCACCAGCGCGCAAATCTGGAACTTGATGCGCGGGACATCCACGCCCGCGTGAAAGGCCGCCCGTTCGCCCAGTTGCATGATGTCCAATTCGCGGCGGTACCGCAGCAGAAGCAGGCTGGAGAGGACCATGATCACGCAGGAAATGGTCACAGTGTTCCAATTGCTGCGCGCCAGGCTGCCCATCGTCCAAAAGGTCAGCTCGCGCAGTTGCTGATCGTTTGACATCAGGATCAACACCCCGATCATCGACCCGGAGATGGCCGTGATGGCCACCCCCACCAGAATCAGGCGTGCCACGGAAAATTGCCCCCCGATCCGGGCGGTGCCCAGCACCAGGAACGTCACCGCCATGCCGCCCAGAAACGCGGCCACCGGGATGACTGCTGCCTGCAAAGCATTGGGCAAAAGCGGGATCCATGTCGCGCCAAGAACGATGACGAAGACGACCGCCAGTGATGCCCCGGCCGTGATGCCGATCAAGCCGGGATCAGCCAGCGGATTGCGCAACAGTCCCTGCATACAAGCCCCGGAAATCGCCAGCGACCCGCCGACCATGATGCCAAGCAGCATGCGTGGCGCACGTATATCCATCAGGATGGTTTCCGAGGCCAGCGTACCCTGCCCCGTGAAGGCATCCCACAGTTCTGCAAATGTCATCGACACCGGGCCGATCGTCAGCGCGCAGAACATGGCCACCGCCAATAGCGCGATGAGGCCGATATAGACGGCCACAAGCTTGCCCATAGCAAAAGGGCGATGTGCTGCGTCGAGGGCCGTCACGGCGTCACTCTGCCACCAGCGCCTCAATGGCGCTGAGCATCTGATCCATTGCCTCGGGGGAGCGTGGCCCGAATTGCAGCATCTTCTGGCTGTTGACGACGACGAAATTGCCGTTGATCCCCGCAGGCGTCACCTTGATCGGGGCCAGATCCATGATGGCGCCCGTGCCCCCGGCCCCGTCCACGTGGAAGGATGACAGAAAGATGATCTCTGGCGCGGCTGCGACGACCGCTTCGGGGGTCATGGGTTTCCACCCGCTGAATTCCGCAACATTGTCCCCGCCGACGATGCCCACCATGTCATCGCCTGTGGTGCCACGGCCCGCGGCCATCGGCGCGCCATCCACCAAGGACAGGATCAAAAGCGTTCTGGGCTTGCGGTTGAGCGCAGCCACACGGGTGGCGATATCGGCCAGCTGGGCGTCATACTGGGTGATCATCTCGGCCCCGCGGGCCTCTTTGTTCACAGCATCTGCCACGAAACGGACCTTGTCGGCATAGCGATCCGCGCCGATCCCTTCGGGCGCGAAAGCAACTGTCATGCCGGCGGCTTCAAGATTGTCCATCACCGCAGGCGGCCCCATATCATGCGATCCGATCAGAAGATCCGCGCCCATGGACAGCACGCCTTCTGCCGACAGGCCCCTTACATATCCGATGCGCGGCAGATCCTCAGTCGCTGCAGGAAAGGCTGTCGTGGTGTCCACGGCGACGACTTTGTCGCCCACCCCAAGTTCAAACAGAATTTCTGAGATATCGCCGCCCGCCGATACGATGCGTTCGGGTGCATCCGCTGCTGCCAGCTGTGCCAACGCGATGCAGGCCATCCATGCCCCGATCCATTTCACCATTGCTTCATCCCTTTTTTTGGAGATGCATGGCTGACCGGTTGGCTTGCTCTGCGTGTGCCTGAGTGTTCATATCTTGGCGTGTAACACCTGTCCACCGGTGGATATTGAACCGGGTGTGTCGCAGGCACGCTAAGATGTTCAATTAACGTGTAAAATGGTGGGTCGTGAGAGGCTCGAACTCCCGACATCTTCGGTGTAAACGAAGCGCTCTACCAACTGAGCTAACGACCCGTGATGCGCGTCTTACAAATCTGTCGCGATTTGCGCAAGGGGGCTGTTATTCCGCCGCAACCTTGCGCGCCGACAGCATGTCCTTGAGGTAGCGGCCTGTGTGGCTGCGCGGCTCTTCTGCCACATCCTCGGGCGTGCCCACGGCCACGATCTCCCCCCCGCCATCGCCGCCTTCGGGGCCGATATCGATGATCCAGTCGGCGGTTTTGACGACGTCGAGATTGTGTTCAATGACGATAACCGTGTTGCCATTTTCCACAAGCTCATGAAGCACTTCGAGCAGTTTCTTAACGTCTTCAAAGTGCAGACCCGTGGTGGGTTCATCCAGGATATAGAGCGTCCGGCCCGTGGAGCGTTTGGCCAGTTCCTTGGACAATTTCACGCGCTGCGCTTCCCCGCCCGAGAGCGTGGTCGCCTGTTGGCCCACCTTGATGTAGCCCAGCCCCACACGCATCAGCGCGTCCATCTTTTCGCGGATCGACGGGACGGCCTTGAAAAACTCCTGCGCGTCTTCGACCGTCATATCAAGAACGTCGGCTATGCTTTTGCCTTTGAACAGAATTTCCAGCGTTTCGCGGTTGTAGCGTTTGCCCTCGCAGGTCTCGCAAGTGACGTACACGTCCGGCAGGAAGTGCATCTCAATCTTGATCACACCGTCGCCCTGGCAGGCCTCACACCGCCCGCCTTTGACGTTGAAGGAAAAGCGCCCGGGCTTGTACCCGCGCGCCTTCGCTTCCGGCAAGCCCGCGAACCAATCGCGGATTGGCGTGAAGGCGCCAGTATAGGTGGCGGGGTTCGACCGGGGCGTGCGGCCGATGGGGCGTTGGTCAATGTCGATGACTTTGTCGAGAAGCTCCAGCCCTTTGATCGTTTCACACGGCGCAGGCGTCTGACGCGCGCCGTTGAGACGCATGGAGGCGGTTTTGAACAGCGTCTCAATCGTCAGCGTGGATTTTCCGCCGCCGGACACGCCGGTGACGCAGACGAATTTGCCCAAGGGGAATTCCGCGTCGACGGATTTAAGATTGTTCCCTACCGCCTTGACAACCTTGATAGATTTTCCTTTTCCCTTACCCTTGCGACGCTCCGCTGGCACGGCAATTTCGCGGGTGCCGGACAGGTATTGGCCGGTCACGGAATTCGCATCGCTCGCCACAACATCCGGCGTGCCATGGCTGACCACCTGACCGCCATGCACGCCGGCACCCGGGCCGATATCGAAGACGTAATCTGCGGTGCGGATCGCCTCTTCATCATGTTCGACAACGATCACGGTATTGCCTTGGTCGCGCAAGTTTTGCAGCGTTGTCAGCAGCCGTCCGTTGTCGCGCTGGTGCAGGCCGATGGAGGGTTCATCGAGGACATAGAGCACGCCGGTGAGGCCAGACCCGATTTGACTGGCGAGGCGAATGCGCTGGCTTTCGCCACCGGAAAGCGTGCCTGCACTGCGGGATAGCGTCAGGTACTCAAGGCCAACATTGTTCAGGAAACCAAGCCGTTCGCGGATTTCCTTGAGGATCGCGCGGGCGATTTCGTTCTTCTGCGCGGTCAATTGCTCCGGCACGCTTTCGCACCAGTCATAGGCCTCCCGGATCGACATTTCGACCACGTGACCCACGTGCAATCCGGCGATTTTGACGGCCAGCGCCTCTTCCCGCAGGCGGTAGCCACCACATGAACCGCACTTTCTATTGTTTTGATAACGCTCGAATTCTTCGCGGATCCAGTTGCTGTCTGTTTCGCGGTAGCGGCGTTCCATGTTTGGGATGACGCCCTCGAAAGACCGCGTCACCTGATAGACGCGACCGCCTTCGTCGTAGCGGAACGGGATCTCTTCATTACCGGAGCCGTAAAGGAAGACCTGTTTCACATGCGCGTCGAGGTCCTTCCACCGGCTGTTCTGGTCAAATTCGTAGTGTTTCGCAATGGCTTCAATGGTTTGCAGGAAGTAGGGCGACTTGCCTTTGCGCCACGGCGCCAGCGCGCCATCGGCGATTTTGAGGGTCTCTTCGGGCACGACGAGGCGTTCGTCGAAATAGAGTTCCACGCCCAGCCCGTCGCAATCGGGGCATGCGCCGAAGGGGGCGTTGAAGGAGAAGAGGCGCGGTTCAATCTCGGGGATGGTGAAGCCGCTGACGGGGCAGGCAAAATTTTCCGAAAACGTCATGCGTTCCGGGTCGCCCTCCTTGGGTGCGGTTTCCAGAATCGCGATGCCGTCGGCGAGGTCGAGGGCCGTGCGGAAACTGTCGGCGAGGCGGGTTTCCAGACCCACTTTGACGACCAGACGGTCGACCACCACGTCGATGTCATGGCGGAATTTCTTGTCGAGCGTGGGGGGCTCATCCAGTTCATGGAATTCGCCATCGACCTTGACGCGTTGGAAGCCCTGCTTGCGTAACTCCATGAATTCCTTTCGGTATTCGCCTTTGCGGTCGCGCACGATGGGGGCCAGAAGGAAGGCGCGCGTGCCCTCTTCCATGGTCATGACACGGTCGACCATGTCTTGGACCTGCTGGGCTTCAATGGGCAGGCCAGTGGCCGGAGAATAGGGCGTGCCAACTCGGGCGAAGAGGAGGCGGAGATAGTCGTAAATCTCCGTCACCGTGCCGACGGTGGAGCGGGGGTTTTTCGACGTGGTTTTCTGCTCGATGGAGATCGCCGGGCTGAGGCCGGAGATGTGATCGACGTCAGGTTTCTCCATCATATCAAGGAATTGGCGGGCATAGGCCGAGAGGCTTTCGACATAGCGGCGCTGGCCTTCGGCGTAGATCGTGTCGAACGCGAGAGAAGATTTGCCGGAGCCAGAGAGGCCGGTGATCACCACAAGCTCATTTCGGGGGATATCGACGTCGATTCCCTTGAGATTATGTTCCCGCGCGCCGCGGACTTCGATGTTTTTCAGCTCGGCCATGGGACCCCCAGTCACCTTTCATTTGGAGATAGAGGAGTCGTTGTTTTTATCCAAGACAAAAATGTGAACAAAGTATGAACAACTGACGGGAAATGTCATGGGTTGCCCGGTTAAACGGCATGTCGGTATCGCGGCGGTATGACGTCGGTATTGCGTCGGTGTTGTGTATGTGCGCGGAAAGAGTGGCTTTGGCAGGCCCCGGGCTGGCGAACCCGATCTCAAGCGAGGGCGCTTTATGGTGAAGCCCCGCTGTGGAATTGTGCGATGCGCGGGCGTCGACATTTCGCCAAGCCCTGGGTGGGGCCTGACGAAGGCGCGGCGGGCTAGCGCCCTTGATTCCGCGCCCGGGCTACTGATCGGATTTTTGCGCCAACGCCCAAGAGACCAGTGGGAAATCTTCTTCGTTGGTGAGGTCGTCAATGTCGGGGTCGTAGACCGGTGGCCAGTCGTCTTCGAGGTTGCGCTTGGCGCAGTGGCGGTTGCCCCATTGGGCTGCGGTGATGTTTTCGCGCTCGAAGCCTGCTTCTATTAGAAGGTTCTTGAGGCCGCGCGCGGACCAGCGGGAACAATCGATGGGCGCGCCGTGGTAGGGAATGAAGAATGGCACGGCGATCCAGAAATAGCCGCCGGGGCGGAGCATTTCGAGGACGTGGCGGGTGGCGGTATAGGGTCGGTCGAGATGTTCCCAAACCTGATTGGCCAGGATGATGTCGAATTGCTGCACCGCCCCGTCCGCATCCGTGAACGCACCTGCGCAGATGTCATACTTTGGGTAGCGGAAGACCTGGTAGGATTTGAAATCGAACCGGCCACCGTGTTTGCCGGAGATTTCCGCCGCATCCATCCCCGCCAAATCGAGGCGTTGCAGCATCCGGCGGGATTTGCGTTGCATGATGATGCGGTTGAGGCTGGCCATGGCGTAGTGTTGCCGCGACCAGCCTCAGATCGCAAGATCACATATGGATCACCTGACCATACGCGTCGAGGACGCTTTCATGCATCATCTCGCTGAGCGTCGGATGCGGGAAGACGGTGTTCATCAGGTCTTCCTCGGTCGTTTCCAACTGGCGACCGACCACGTATCCTTGGATCAGTTCGGTCACTTCTGCGCCGACCATGTGCGCGCCCAGCAGTTCGCCGGTTTTGGCGTCAAAGATGGTTTTGATCATGCCTTCGGCCTCGCCAAGCGCGATGGCTTTGCCGTTGCCGATGAAAGGGAAGCGGCCGATCTTGACCTTGATCCCCTGCTCTTTCGCCTTCGCCTCTGTCAGGCCGACGCTGGCGACCTGCGGGTGGCAATAGGTGCAGCCGGCAATGCTGGCCGGGTCGACGGCGTGAGGGTGGCCGCCCGCGATGAGTTCGGCCACCATGACGCCTTCATGGCTGGCCTTATGGGCAAGCCAGGGCGCACCAGCGATGTCACCAATGGCATAAAGGCCGTCGACGCCCGTGCGGCACATCGGGTCGGTGACCACGTGACCGCGATCCACCTTGACGCCAGCGTCTTCGAGGCCGAGGTTTTCGACGTTGCCAGTGATCCCCACGGCGGAGATGACGGTGTCGAAATCGTGCTTTTCAACCTTGCCGCCGGTTTCGATATGGGCGGTGACTTTGCCTTTGCCGCGATCAAGCTGTTTGACCATGGATTTTTCCATGATTTTCATGCCTTGCTTTTCGAAAGCCTTCTTGGCGAAGGCGGAGATTTCGGCGTCTTCCACAGGCAGGATGCGTTCCATCACTTCGACCACGGTCGTGTCAGCCCCCAGCGTGTTGTAGAAGCTGGCGAATTCAATCCCGATGGCACCGGACCCGATGACCAGCAGCCTCGAAGGCATCCGCGGCGGCATGAGGGCGTGTTTATACGTCCAGACCAGATCGCCATCAGCCTCCAACCCTGGCAATTCGCGCGCGCGGGCACCGGTGGCGAGGATGATGTTCTTGGCGGTCAGGTCTTCACTGCCCTTCTCGGTTTTGACGGAAACCTTGTCTTTGCCAGCCAGCTTGGCCTCCCCCATGATGGCGGTGACCTTGTTTTTCTTCAGCAGGTGGCCCACGCCGGAATTAAGCTGTTTCGACACGTCGCGGGAGCGTTTGACCACCGCGTCGAGATCATAGTCGATGCCAGTCGCCGACAGGCCGAATTCCTTGGCGCGGTGCATCAGGTGGAACACCTCGGCGCTGCGCAACATGGCCTTGGTGGGGATGCAGCCCCAGTTGAGGCAGATCCCGCCCATGTGTTCACGCTCCACCACGCAGACCTTGAGACCCAATTGCGAGGCACGGATGGCGGCCACATAGCCCCCCGGGCCTGCGCCAATTACGATTACGTCGAAGTTCTGGGCTGCCATGATCGGTCTCCGCTGCACGCGCTTCAAAAAGATAGTTTGATATTAAACTATCTTGAAATGGACCTCAACGCGGGAGTCGCATATCGATGCGTTATGCCGCGTCTGCCTTTTGTAAATCGCGCAGTGTCGCGCCGTACCCGCCCTGATCCAGATAGTGCTTTTCCGGCCCGGTGCTACAGCGGGACAGGGCCTCGTTGCGGTAAGGGAAGCGACCGAATTGGCGGATCACTTCGCGGTGGGCGCGGGCGTGCAGCAGATTGTCTTCGACGTCAGGCATGCGGTCCAGCATCAGGCGGATGCACCGTTCCTGATCGCACAGGTTCTCTGAATGCATCAGCGGCAGGTAGAAAAACTGCCGTGCAGGCGTGTCGATGCGTTTGTCCCACCCGTGATGAATGGCCATCTTGGCGGCGGCGAGCCCGTGTGTGTCGGTGGCAAAGCTGCGTGCCTCACCGCGGAACATGTTGCGGGGGAATTGATCCATCAGGATGATGTAGGCCAGCACCCCCGTGGGATAGGTGAGCCAGAGGCCATATGTGCCCTCGGACGCGCTTTGCAACGCGGGGCCGAAACGATCCCGTATGGTGGCGTCCAGTGCGTCGGATTGTTTGTACCATCCTGCTGGCCCGACCTCATCAAGCCAGAATTCCAACACCTCTTGCGGTGTGGTCATGTCCCATTCCCCTGTATTCGTTACAAAACCTTTACCTAACGGTAAGCATGCTCTGACCTATGTGAACAGTAAAATATTGCAACAGGGGCAACACTCCGTGATCCCATGTGGGTCAGGCCACGCGCGGATTTTCGCCGGTTTCGTCCTCTTGCGCGGTGTCGATGGCGTATTCCGTCGCGATGGTGACGGCGGCGGGGGACGATGACATGGTGACGATCGCATAGCTGTCGGTGTCATCGGCAGAAGGTGCCGCGCGGACGGTCATGCGGAAGGCGGCGTAGGCTGTCAGCACGCCGCCCAGGGCCGCGATGAAAATGAAAAACCCGGGCGCGCCCAAGACGGTCATGATCCAGCCAATGACCAGCGGGCCAGACACGGCCCCCAGCCCGTTGATGAAGACCATGCCACCGGCCGCGCCTGCCATCGCATCGTGATCCAGGTAGTCATTCACGTAAGCGAGAAGCAGCGAATAAAGCGGGTTGGACATGCCCCCCACGATGAGCGCTGCCGCCGTCACGGCCCAGAACGACCCGCCTGACACGGCGCCCAGAAACGCGGCCCCGCCCAGAAGCGCGGAGGTGGCCATGATAACGAGGCGACGATCCAATCGGTCCGACAGCCAGCCGATGGGATATTGCAGCACCAGCGCGCCCACGAAGAAGGCCGACACGAAGGTGGAGATTTCCCCCACCGACAGCCCCGCCTGCGTGCCATAGACCGCCGCCATGCCGAACTGCGCGGAAAAGATGCCGCCCAGAAGGAACATGCCCACGCAGCCCAAGGGCGAGGCACGCCATATTTCCAGCAAGGTCAGGGGTTTGGCGACGTCATGGGCGGGCACGGGGCTGACGGACAAGAGGATCGGCGTGAAGGACAGGGAAATCAGGACGGAGGGGATGATGAACAGGATGAACCCGCCAGGATCTGCCAGCACCAAAAGCGCCTGAGCGGACACGATCCCCACCATTTGCATGATCATGTAAAGCGCCAGCGCCTTGCCACGGTTTTCATTGTCGGTGCTGTCATTGAGCCAGCTTTCGGCGGTGACGTAGACGCCGGAAAACGCGAACCCCACCAGCACACGCCCGGCCATCCACGCATAGGGATCGGTGAGCCAGGGATACATGATCATCACCGCCGAAATGAGCGAGGCAAGGGCTGCGAAGACGCGCACATGGCCCACACGGCGCAAAAGCTCTGGCGCAAGGCGTGAGCCGAAGAGGAAGCCCACGAAATAGGCCGACATGATCACCGACATGGACGCGGTGGAGAAGCCTTCGATTTCGCCGCGAATGCCCAGCAGCGTGGCCTGCATCCCGTTGCCGACCTGCAAAAGCATCATGCCCAGAAGCAGCGCCCAGGCGTTTTTGAGAACGATGAACATGGTGAGGCTCCGACAAATGTTGGCCGCGTCTTGCCTGAGTCGGGCTGGTTTGTCGTGGGTTTTTTCGACCTCTCAGCGTCGTTTCTGGGCGGCGAGGTCAGAGAAAGGACTATTATGCCTCCGGCGGGGATATTTATGGCAAGAAGAACGGCAGGCGGATGGGTCAGCCGGGAATGAGAAGCGAGGCATCACCGTAGGAGAAGAAGCGGTAGTCATGTGCGACGGCGTGGTCGTAGATGTGGCGGATCCTGTCCTGGCCCATCAGCGCGGAGACGAGCATCATCAGGGTGGATTTGGGCAGGTGAAAATTGGTCATGAGCGCATCCGCGATATGGAACTGAAAGCCCGGGTAGATGAAAATGTCCGTCTCGCCCTTCCAAGGGGTGATGTCGCCCGAGCAGCCCGCGCTTTCGATGAGGCGCAGGGCGGTGGTGCCCACGGGGATGACGCGGCCGCCGGCGGCTTTGGTGGCGCGGATTTGGGCGGCGGCCTCGTCCGTGACCTCGCCCCATTCGGCGTGCATTTTGTGGGTGGTGACGTCGTCTACTTTCACGGGCAGGAACGTCCCGGCCCCCACATGCAGCGTGACATGGGTGAAGTCGACGCCGTGATCGGCGACCTGGGTGAGCAACGCATCGTCGAAATGCAGCGAGGCGGTGGGGGCAGCGACGGCACCAGGGCGGGCGGCCCAGACGGTTTGGTAGTCTTCGCGGTCCTGCGCATCGGCGGCCCGGCGGGTGGCAATGTAGGGCGGCAGCGGCATCGCGCCTGCAGCATTGAGCGCGGCATCGAAGGCATCGCCTGTGAGATTGAAGCGCAGAATGCCCTGCCCATCGGCGCGGCCCATGCAGGTGGCGCGCAGGCCTGCCTCAAACACCACCTCTTCGCCGTCCTTGAGTTTCTTCAAAGGTTTGACCATGGCGCGCCAATCGCCGTCGGGCGTGGTGTCGAGCAGCGTCACCTCGATCTTGGCCGTCGCCTCCCCCCGGTGGCGCAGGCCCGAGAGGCGCGCGGGGATGACGCGGGTGTCGTTGAGCACAAGCCGGTCACCTGGGCGCAGAAATTGCGTGATGTCGGAGACGACCGCGTCGGTTATCGCGGCACCTTCTGCCACCAGCAGCCGGGCAGAGGTGCGGGGGCGCGCGGGGCGCGTGGCGATCAATCGCTCGGGCAGCTCGAAGTCGAAATCACTGAGCTGCATCAGCGGTCCGTCTGTTCGCCGGAATTTTGGTTGGTGGGGGCCTCGGTCGTGGTGGTGTCGCGCGTGGCCGCACCGGGTTTGGCCGGGGGCGGGCCGCGGAAGAGATCGCGGAACATGCCCGGCGTCAGGATCGACAGGGGGTCTACCTCCACCTGCGGGTTGCTGGCCAGGCCTTCTACGTCATAGCCAAACCCGATCAGCCCTTCACCGGGACGGCCAAACCAGCCCCCCAGGTTGAGCGCGTAGACCGGCGAGATCACCCCATCGAGATCCAGCCATTTGCGATCGCTGTAGTAATAGCCTTCCATCGAAATCCCCATGGATGCCCCAACGGCGGCGACCTCATAAATCGTGACGCGGTCGGGGGCCAGTTGAAAGCGGCCATTGACGTTGGAGAAATGGATCCCGTCCCCGTTCATCTGATCGAGAATGCCGATAAGGCTGATGGCATTGAGAAGCGCGGCCATGGTGGGCATGTCCTTGACGCGCAATTTGCTGGCGGTGATCTGACCTTCATAGACGCCGTCGCCTTGGCCGGGCACAAGCACCAGTTCCATCTGCCCGTCGCGCGCCTGTTTCAGCAGGTTGGCAGAGGCCAGCACGCCGCCTGCATCCTGCGAGGTGATCTGGAACGCGCTGCCGCCTGATTGCGGGATGATGCGGCCTTGCACGGCGGTGCCGCCATTGATCTTGCCGGTGAAGGTGCCGGACACACCGCGCGCAGTGTTCAGTTCAGCGTTGAAATCGGCGAGCGCGATGGTGTCGGCGATTTGCAGGTTATCGAGGCGCAGGGAGACCGGCCCGCCGCCCTGACCCGCCCTGCCCTGTTTCTTGGTGAGCGAGGTCTGGCGCAAATCCACGGTGCCGCCTGCCACGCGAATGAGCGGGGCCTTGCCCGGGCCAAGCCCCACCAGATCCACCGGCGCGTCGATCCAGTTGCCCAGCCGCACGCGAGAGAAATTGGCCTGCTGCAACTGCCCATCGAGTTCCAGCGTCACGGACCCGGTGGCGCGCAGACCACCTGCATCCAGCGAGAGGCTGTCAATCGAGGGCGGCTGACCCAGCGTGCCAGAGACGGCCAAGTCGCCGGTTTGTCCTTCGCTGATGGACCAATCGAGCGGCACAAGGGCCAGCGACAGCCCGTCGAGATCGGAGGTGAGCGAAAATGTCGGCGCGGTGTCGCGTTCCAGATCCAGCGTGACCGCGCCACGCGTCGCGCCACCGACGCTGCCCGGGGGCAGGCCAATGTTGAATTCTGACATGAAGCGTTCCGACAATTCGATCCAGCCCGAGACAGACGCGCGCCCATTGCTGCCTGCGGTGAGCGGCATGGTGTAGAGCCCGTCAAAGGGCACCTGCCCCACTTGTCCCGGCCCGCCCAGTTGCAGTTCATCGGGGGTCGCGTTCACGGTGATGCTATCGGAGGTCAGCACCCGGCCCGGCACCAGTTGGTCGCTGCGCACGTCGGTGACTTCGCCTGTCATGGTGAAATCCACGCCATCGGTGGTCAGGCTGTCGATCACCGGGAAGTTCAGTTGCCCCGACAGCCGCGCGCGGCCATCGGCGACGGTGACGGATTGCCCGGCCTTGTCGATAAACCCGAACGGCCCGGCGTTCAGCAGTGAGAGCGCAGCGGTGACGGAGCTGTCGGTGCGCAACTGCACCTCCCCCTCGCCGCCACGGGTCACGATGTCCTTGATCACGAAGGTGGAGCCGGAAATGTCGATTTCACCGCCCTGAGGCGGGATCACCACGCCTTCATGGGCGGCAATGGCAAACTGGATGCCTTGAATGGACGCCGTGCCGCGCCCGTTCTGGATGATGGGCACGTTCTTGATGAATTGCGAATTGAGGTTTTCGAAATCAAAGCCGAGGTAAAAATCGGGCTTCCCTTCGGGTGCCATGTCGAATGCGACTTGGATGTTCTTGAGGTCAACATCACGCACATTGTCGGTGATCCAGTTGCGGGTTTTTGGCTCCAGGGCTTCGGGCCACAGCTCAAGCAACCGGTCGGGGGCGATCTGGGGGATCAGCGCGGTGGCGTCGACTGTCCAGCCATCCTCCTGCGCGGCGATATCGGCGGTGGCGTGGATGTGGCGGCCTTGATCGGTGATGGCCAACTCCCCCAATTCCACGGTGAAGGGATCAAGGGTGAGGCGCATATCAAGGCGCGCATCATCGAGGGCTATTGCTGTGTCGTAGATGCTGAAGGGATTGGCCTGAAAGGTGGAGGCATGGAATTGCGACACGAGCGCGTCGGGCCAACCATCCTCCATCCCCTGAAGCCGGGTTTGGCCCTGAATTTCCGTTGTGATCCACTGGCTGGCGACAGCGAGCCGTTCAAACGTCATGATCGACGTGGCGGGGTTGTATTTGAGCTGCGCGCCCGCGTGATCAAAGGCGATGGGGCGCGCGGTGTCATTTGGCCGCAGCGTGCCTGCCGCGATATCAAGGCTAGCCGCAAGCGGACCCAATTGCCCGTCTTCATCCACCTGCACAGACAGCCCGCCGGAAATGGGCGCATCAAGCGCCTCAAGCCAGCTGAGCGCGGGGGATTGGCCGGCGATATCCTGCGCGGGCATGTCTTCAAAGGTGAAGGTCATATCGGTGGCGCCACTGCCGATGTCGCTGCGCATGACCATGGCGAGCGTCGTGGCAAAGGCGCGGTTGCCCAAAAGCGTGAGATCGGCGTTCATGACCAGTGAATTGCCGTCGCGGGTGAATTCGATTTGTCCGCCGTCGACGTTCCAGGCCTGCCCCGCGCGGGCGTCTTCGTAGCGCAAGGTCAGATTTTCGGCGCTGACACGGCTGAGCAGCGCGTAGCGGTCGCGCGTGGCAAACCGATCCATCCAGTCGATGAACCCATCAAGCCCTGCCACGCGGTCATCACCGCCTGCATTGCCAGCACCGCCCAGTTGGAAGTTGATCTGACCATCCACATCGCGACGCACCAAAAGTTGAATGCCCGCCAGACGGATGGTGGAGGGGCGCAGCTCCCCTTCCCAGATGCCGCCCAAGCCGGTGGTGGTTTGCACGTCGGACAATTGCACGAGCGGCACGCCGACCTCATCGGTCAGCACCACGTCCTGCATCGACAACTGCGGCATCCAGTTGTCTTCGACAAGGATGGACAGATCGCCGAAAGCCAGCGACATGCCGTCAATATCGGCATTGATCAGCTCTGAGATTTGCGCGCGCGCCCATTCGGGCAGCGCCACGCGGGTGCCCACCAAGGACATCAGCCCAATGGCCGCCGCCGCGCACAGCGCAACCACGGACCCGGTCAGCCAAATGGCCGCCCGTTTCAGCCGCGATTTGCGCGGTTTGGGTGCTGTCTGCTCTGGTGTCTCAGTCAAGATTTGCGCGCGGTTTCATGTTAAATCGTTGAACCCGTTTATTTTGGTGTGCCGCGTCCTAATTTGAAACACGAAAATTCACAAACGGAGAACACAGATGCTTGAACCCGGTCACGACGCCCCTGATTTCACCTTGCCGCGCGATGGCGGTGAGGATGTCACGCTGTCTTCCTTGCGCCCTGCCCCGGTGGTTTTGTTCTTCTATCCCAAGGATGACACATCCGGCTGCACCAAGGAGGCGATTGCCTTTACCGACAATGCAGGCGCGTTTGAGGATGCAGGCGTGAAGGTGTTTGGCATCTCCAAGGACACGGTCGCCAAGCATGACAAATTCGTGGCCAAGCACGGGCTGGGCATTCCGCTGTTGTCGGACGCGGAAAGCGAGATTTGCGAGGCTTATGGCGTGTGGAAAGAAAAGAAGATGTACGGCAAGACCTATATGGGGATTGAGCGGACAACCGTGCTGATCGACGGGTCGGGCAAGGTTGTGCAGGTCTGGCCCAAGGTCAAAGTGCCGGGGCATGCCGAGGCCGTGCTGGAGGCGGTGCAAGCGATGTAACTCCCTGAGCGCGGCCCTTGATTGGCCGCGCTTTCCGAACACAGTGTTTCCAGGTGGGATACCGGATCATGTCAAAGATGCGACGGCGCATCCTGACACCGTTCGGATCGGCAATTTTCCGCCATTGCGGCCACAACACGCTTATAAATGCCTGAAAAATGGTCAAATCCCTTGCCCCATTAACCTGCCTTTTGTAATCAAACGCTCACGCGCCGCCAGCGAGAGCCCACAAGGGCCATAAAGCGGCTTGAGGATACTGACGGCAGACAATGGGGAACGGGGGCTCGTGCGCTCACTTATCGCGATCAAATTTCACTCCTTTCTGGAGAAGTATTTCCCTGAGCGACGGGTTTTTCTGCGCTCGGACACCGACACCCGTTTCATCCGCCTGAAATCGGAAACGCAGTTGATTGCCTTTGTGGGCACGACCGGTCTTGTGGCCTGGACGATCATTGCCACGGCGATCCTGCTGATGGACAGCATCGGGTCGGGCAATTTCCGCGAACAGGCCAAGCGGGATCAAAGCACCTATGAACAACGGCTGAATTCCCTTGAGGAAGAGCGCAACACCCGCGCGGCTGAGGCCGCAGCGGCGCAGGAACGGTTCAACACCGCGCTTGAACAGATCTCCGCCATGCAGTCGGAACTGCTGACCTCGGAAATTCGCCGCAAGGAGCTGGAAACCGGCATTGACGTGATCCAATCCACCCTGCGCCGCACCATCAAGGAACGCGATGGCGCGCAGGCTTTGGCACAGGCGTTGGAATCGGCGGGCGCGAATGAGGGGGCTGTCGCCTCCCTTTCAGCGGGCAGCACATCGGGCGATCCCATTCGTGATTTGCTGACGGCGGCCTTGGAAGAAACCGCCCGCCAGCGCGATCAGATTGAACTGGATGCGCAGCAGGCGTTTCTGGACGCTGAAGAAATGCAGACGACCATTCAGCTGATGCGCGATGAAAACGATGCGATCTTCCGCCAGTTGGAAGATGCGCTGACCATTTCCGTGGAACCGCTGGACAAGATGTTCAGTGCGGCAGGTCTGAACACCGATGATATGCTGGATGCGGTGCGCCGTGGCTATTCCGGGCAAGGCGGGCCGCTGACGCCGCTGTCCTTTTCCACCCGTGGGGCGGAATTGTCAGTGGATGCATTGCGCGCGAACCGCGTGATTGATGAGCTCGACCGCCTCAACATTTACCGCATTGCGGCGCAGCAGGCGCCCTTTGCGATGCCGGTGAAAGGGTCGTTCCGCTACACCTCCGGCTTCGGGATGCGCTGGGGCCGGATGCATAGCGGCACGGATTTTGCCGGCAAGCATGGCTCCCCCATTTATGCCACGGCCGATGGCATTGTGACGGAAGCCGAATGGAAGGGCGGATATGGTCGTATGGTGACCATCCAGCATGAGTTTGGCATTGAAACCCGCTACGCCCATTTGTCGCGCATACGGGTTCGTGAAGGTCAAAGGGTCTCGCGCGGGGATCGGATTGGTGATATGGGGAACACTGGACGGTCTACCGGCACGCACCTTCACTACGAAATCCGTGTTGGTAAAAAGGCTATCAACCCCATGATCTACATCAAGGCTGCGAGAAATGTTTTCTAAGAGCAAAATCAACGACCCCGCCCCGAAACCTGAACCGGCGGCCAAACCTGCGATGCCCCCGGCAGCGGCTGAAAAGCCCAGCACCGACATGGGTGCGGCGGATTTCCGCGCAACCGCGCCCAAGGCAAAACCGCCTGCGTCGGTGCTGTCTTCGGACCTGCATATCAGCGGCAACATCAAGACGACCGGTGACATCCAGATCGAAGGCACCGTGGAAGGCGATATCCGCGCCCATCTTCTGACGGTCGGTGAAAGCGCCACCGTGAAAGGTGAGGTGATGGCCGATGACGTCGTGGTCAATGGCCGCATCGTGGGCCGCGTGCGCGGGCTGAAGGTGCGCCTGACATCCACGGCGCGGGTCGAGGGTGACATCATCCACAAAACCATCGCGATTGAATCGGGCGCCCATTTCGAAGGCTCCGTGCAGCGTCAGGATGATCCGCTGAACGCGAAGGCCAAGGCGGCCGCCGCTGTTGCGCCTGCAAAAGCGCCGGAGCCGAAGCCGGTGGAAGCCGCGAAGGGCTAACGCTTCTTTTAAGTGAATATAAAACGCCGCTCTTTATGGGCGGCGTTTTTTATTTAAGCGCCCGGCGCGGAATCAAGGGCGCAAGCCCGCCGCGCCTTCGTCAGGCCCCACCCAGGGCCTGACGAAATTGTAGCTGCAGCCCTTCTCTCAATCCCACAGCGGTACGTCACCATAAAGCGCCCTCGCTTTAGACAAGGATCGCCAGACCGGGGCCTGCCAAAGCCGCTCTTTCAGACGCCCGCCGGGTTGTCCACGTCGTGGCCCATTTCCTTGAGATCCTGATAGCGATCCCCGATCCGGTGGTTGGGATGCCCGCCCAACGACGCGCCAAGGGCCAGGATAATCTCATCCTCCGCCGGGGCGTCGGGCACGGCGAGGTGGATCGTCTGGTAGTGGGACCGCTTGCCGCCGTCATGCTTGTCCATCAACGGGATCACCAGCGATGTGCCTGCCCCGCCCCGCGTGTTGGCGAAGACCAGGTAGCTTTTGGCGCCCACGGCCTCCCGGTATTGATTGCCGAACCAGAGCGTGTGGGTCAGCGCTTGCCCGTGTTCGTTTTCGCCGCCCATGCCGGTGAGAGACGCCTTGCCATAGCCTTCCACCGCACCGCCCGTGGCCTCCAGCACCATATCAGTCAGCAATTTGCCCAGCACCGGCCCGTGGCTCTGGATCTCAGGGCGCAGGTTTTCCACATGGCCAAGCCCGAACCACGGGTTGCGGATGATCGCCATCGCGGCGACCAATTTCGTAGGAATTTCAACGGCTTTGAAGGCTTCCTTGAACGTATCTTGAACGTGCAGAAGGGTGCGGCGAATTTCCGGCTCAGACATGGGCGAGCTCTTTCTCGGCAAAGGCTGGCATCACCTTGTCGATGAAAAGCTGGAGCGAGCGTTTCTGCTGCGCCATGTCCATCCCCATGGAGGCGTAGTAGACAAACGCATCGGCCCCGTAGGCGCGATGCGCTTCCAGCTTTTCGATCACTTGGGTCGGTGTGCCGAACATCAGGTTTTCCTCCAACATCTCTGGATCCACGCGGGCGTTGCCATCCAGATCGGCCAGTGGCACTTGTTCGGGGAAACCATTGTTTACGCTTCCTTTTTGCATCATCAGGTTGCCGAATTGGCCCAGCACATGGCGGATGGAGCGCATCGCCTCGGACCGGTCATTTTCATTCTCGTAGACCGCCGTGTGGCGCATCACGGCCCAACGCCCAGTGAAGGGTTTGCCTGCCTTCTCCACCGCCTCATCCAGGCGGCGGCGGTAGGTTTCAACCTCCGACATAGGCATGGTGAGCGGCCAGCTGAGGATATCGCAGCCATGTTCGACTGCGTAGTCAAACGTAACCGGCGCACGGGCGGCGACCCAGACGGGGACGTCTTTTTGCACGGGCTTGGGGCAGGATGTGGCGGTGGGGAATTGCCAGAATTCGCCGTCATGGGCGACATCGCCTTCCCAAAGTTTTTGCACCACGGGCAGGCTTTCCTGCATATAGCGCCAGCTGTCGCGTTGATCGAGGCCGGGTTTCATGCGGTCGAACTCCCGCTGGTAAGCCCCTGATCCGATACCGAATTCCAGCCGTCCGTCGCTCAGCAGGTCCAGCATCGCCGCCTCACCAGCCAGATTGATCGGGTGCCAGTACGCGGCGTTCACCACGCCCACGCCCAGCCGGATCCGCTTGGCGTGTTCGCCCCACCATGTGAGCAGTTGAAACGGGTTGGGCGCGATGGTCATCTCAAGCGCGTGATGTTCGGCAGCCCAGGCAATCTCAAAGCCCGCGGCATCGGCCATTTTGACCATGTCCAGCGTGTGATCGCGCACGGCTTTCATATCGGTAGTGGGATCCATCCGTTCGAGGTTGATGGCGAGGTGGAACTTCATGGCGGGCTCCTGTTTGTCGAGGTGCACTGAGCCTGCCACAGAAGGATACTTCTTGAAATTGAATTTTTTTGGGGAGAATGTTCGGGATGTGCGAATTGATGACAGCGGAGAGGGGCGCGGAATCAAGGGCGCAGCCCGCCGCGCC
>JBCBAT010000042.1:0-21701 GCA_038532355.1 Pseudomonadota bacterium
CAACCTAAAACGCGAGGTTTTCGAAGAAACAGGTCTGACGATTGAGGTTGTCAGGCAAAGAGGCATGCGGCTCCACCCCGCCGCCCGGCGCGCACCACAAATCGCTTTGATCGCCAGGATAGGCATTCACCAGCAAAAGCCGATTTGCCTGCAAAATAACCGCGCGCACTGCCAAACGCATGTTTTAACCCCCAACGCCACGTCACACCTGTTTTAGCGAGGGTTTTGCGCCTATCTCAACCCCATGCGACGGATCATTGCGCCCCTTCTGATGATCTTGCCTTGGCCTGCCTGGGCGGAGGATTGCGTCGTGCTGCTGCACGGATTGGCGCGGACAGAGGCGTCATTGGTCGTGATGGAAGAGACGCTGGAGCTGGAAGGCTACCGCGCGTTCGGGGCCGATTATCCATCAACAGATGCGCGGATCGCGGAGTTGGCGGAGGTCACCTTGCCGGATGCCGTGCGAACCTGTGGTGATAGGACCATTCATTTCGTGACCCATTCCATGGGAGGCATTTTGCTGCGCCACTGGTTTGTGGACAATCGCCCCGACCGGTTGGGTCGCGTGGTCATGCTCGGGCCGCCCAACCAAGGCACGCAGTTGGTGGATGAACTGGGCTGGATCGAGGTCTTTGAATGGATAAACGGCCCCGCCGGTGCGCAGCTTGAAACCGGCGAAGATGGCGTGCCCGCGTCCTTGCCGGAGGTGGATTTCGAACTGGGCGTGATCGCGGGCAATCGGACGTTGAACCCCATCTATTCGCACATCATCGACGGGCCGGATGACGGGAAGGTCTCTGTCGCCTCCACCCGGGTGGATGGCATGGCCGATCACATCGAATTGCCCGTCAGCCACACGTTCATGATGAACAACCCCGTGGTCATTGCACAGACCATCCGCTTCCTTCAAACAGGCGCCTTCGATCACGACCTTGATATCGGCGATATCCTGTTTGGAGAAACGAACGAATGACAGACCTATGACCGTGGCAATGCGCCTTTGCGGCGCGCAGGTTCTCACATCTTCTGGCCTGACGGACACGCCCCTTCATCTGGAAGGCAGTGCGATTGTTGACGGTTGCGCGGGGCGAGAGATTGATCTGAGCGGGTTCTGGATCCTGCCCGGTATCGTAGATGTGCATGGGGATGCATTCGAAAAACACCTCGCGCCCCGTCGCGGCGCGATGAAGAGCCTTGATCTGGGGCTGATGGCCACCGAGGCAGAACTTGCCTCTAACGGCATCACCACCGGCACGTTGGCGCAGTTTTACAGCTGGGAAGGCGGCATGCGCGGGCCGGAGTTCGCGCGTCAGGTCTTTGAAGCACTTGAAGAGGTGCGCCCCCGCGTTGACACCACGCTTGTGACGCAGCTCAGGTTTGAAACCCATATGCTGGAGGACTACGATGCGGTTCTTGAGTTGGTGGATCGCTTCGGCATCCCCTTCGTGGTTTTCAATGACCATCTTCCCCACGAACCGCTTGCCAAGGGCAAAACGCCGCCCGGCCATGTGGGCAAATCGCTGAAGGCCGGGTTCAATCCGGAAAAAAATCTGGAACGCATGAACGCCATGCATGCCGCAAGCGATCAGGTGCCGGGGGCGTTGAACGCATTGGCGCCGAAACTGGCCGCGTTGGGTGTGCGCATGGGCAGTCATGATGAAAACACGCCTGAGCAACGCCAGTGGTGGCACGATCTGGGGGCGCATATCTGCGAGTTTCCTGAAACCATCGACACGGCAGAGGCCGCGAAAAGCATGGGCGATGTGGTGATCATGGGGTCGCCCAATCTTGTGCGGGGTGCATCGCATAAGGGCAATGTGAGCGCAGTGGATGTGGTCACCATGGGCCATGTGGATGCTCTGGCGTCGGATTATCACTACCCGTCCTTGCGGCGCGCGGCGTTTTTGCTGGCAGATAGCGGTGTGTGCGATCTGGCCGGGGCGTGGCGGATGATCTCGGAAGGGCCCGCGCGTGTTTTGGGGCTTGAGGATCGGGGCCGTCTTGACCCCGGGCAGCGCGCCGATTTGGTGGTGATTGATCCTCAGACACGGGACATTTGCGTGACCATCGCGGGTGGTCGGGTGACATATATGCGCGGTGAGGCGGGAGACAGGTTTTTGGCGTAAGGGACCGCAGAATTTTGCAAAATTCTGCACAAGAAAATTCGAATTTTCTTGTGCGTTTTCTTCGAAGAAAACGCCGCCCTATCTGAGCACAGAAACCGCCACGCCGCCCAGAACCAGGGCCGATGCCAGAAGCGCCTGAAGTGACAGCACCTCTCCGAGCAAAACCACGCCGCCCAGCATCGCGATCACCGGCACTGTCAGTTGCGCCACGGCCGCGACGGAGGCCTGCAACTGCGGCAGCACCTGGTACCACATGGCGTATCCCACGCCCGAGGTGATCGCCCCGCATAGGATGGCCAGCCAGAGGCCCGTGGGCGCAATGGCCAACGCCTCTCCGGGCAAGGCAAACCCGATCAGCGCGCCCAAGGGTACGGCCAGAATGAAATTGGCCGCGGTGGCCTGAAGCGCGTCTTTCGACAGCCGCCCGGCCAGCGAATAGATCCCCCAACCGAACCCGGCCAACGCCATTAAAAGCCCGTGCAGCGCGCTGACCTGTCCACTGCCTTCCACGGGCCACAAGAGCCAAGCCAGCCCCGCCATCGCCATAGCGGCACCAATCCAACGTCGCAGGGGCATCCCCTCGCCCGCCCAGAGCCCGCCTGCAAACATCGTGATCTGCACCACACCAAAGAGGATCAGCGCCCCCAGCCCTGCATCCAGCGCATCATAGGCGGTGGAAAACGCATACATGTAAAGCAGCAGCGCCAGCACGCCCGCGGCCCGTCCGGGCCCGCGCAATTGAATGCCACCGCGCAGGAGAACGCAAAGCAGACCAAGCATGACCGCGCCTGCCACCAACCGAATTGTGCCAAATTCCGCCGCCCCAATATGCCCGCCCGCCAGCGCCATGCGGTTCAGCAGGGAATTGGACGCAAAAGCGATCATCGTAAGGGTGGTCAAAAGGATAAGCGGCATCAGAACGCTTTAGGGTATTGCAGCGCCATCTTTGGCACATCCTCGCCCGGGCCCGCCAGCAACGTATGCGTGATCGGGTAGGGGGAGGTGAGCTTTGCCGCGCGCCCCAAGTCAAATCCGGCGCGCGTGTAAAACGCAGGTTCGCCCAGCACCACAACCCATTGCCCGCTGGCTTTGGCCCATGCGCTCAGCTGCCCCAGCATCCGCCGCCCATGGCCCCGGCCCTGGTGATCGGGATGTATCGCGATCGGCGCAAGAGCGAGCCAGCTTGCGGGAGAACGCATGGCCGACAGTGCATAATAGCCAATGATCTCACCGCCCATCGGCAACACCATTTCGCCCGCCATATCGCCTGCTTTGCGCAAGGCCTGCACCAGACCGGCCTCCGCATCGCCCTGAAAGCTGGTCTTCAGCAATGCGTCGACCGCATCTTCCTCCCCTGGCTGCATCGGTCGCACGAAATCTGCAAACATCACGTCTTTTCCTTCAATCGGCCTTCGCGCCAAGCCAAAAGCCCCGCGCCCAGCAGGATGACTGCGGCCCCGACCACCGAAATTGCATCGGGCCTGACGCCGAAAATCACCCCGTCATAAACGGCAGCAAAGACCAAGGTGGCATAGAAAAAGGGGGCAACAAAACTGGCATCGGCGCGGGCCATGGCGTTGACGAAACAGGCTTGCGCGGCGGCCATCAGAAATCCGATTCCGGCCAGGGCGGCCCATTGCGCGCCCGTGGGCCAGACCCAGACAAAGCTTGCCGCGGTCGTGGCCAGGCAGACGCCAATCGCGTTGTTGATCAGCAATATCTGCGACGGGTTTTCCCGCCCGGCCAACTGCTTGATCAAGATCACCTCCGCCCCAAGCACCACCGCTGCGCCAAGCGCCAGAAGCGCGCCCAACTCAATGGCGTCGGCCCCGGGCCGGATCAGGATCACAGCGCCCGCCAATGCAATCAGGGCCGCGCTCCATCGCACCCGTCCTACCCGTTCGCCAAGCAGCGGAATGGCCAGCAGCATCGCAAAAACGGGGTTGAGAAAACTGATCGCCGTGGCGTCCGACAGCGGAATGAAGGCCGCAGCCGCAAACATCAGTGTCACCCCGCCCCACCCCAAACCGGAGCGGGCGGCGTGCAGCGGCAAGTTGGGTCGCTTGAGCGCGGGCCGCGCGATGGCAAAAAACCCAAGGATCGCCAGCAACGCAAACACAAACCGCCCATGGCTGATCTGCAAAGGATGCAAGGGCGGCCCAAGGTCAAATCCGCCCAAGGCCCCTGTGCCAAGCGCTTTGGCCAAAAGCGTGGTCCCCGCCACGAAGCCTGCAGCCATCAAGGTCAGACTGGCCGCGAGGGCAGGGTTCTGGGCGCGAGGGGTCATGCCTCCCCCTTGCCTTGTCAGGAAGGCCCACGCAAGCGCCATTGGCAGCCCGCGTTAACCTCTCTAGGGTCGCGCCGATGCACAAAACACGCTCTGATAACCTGCCTCTGGCGATTTCCGTAATCCTGCTGTCGGTCCTGGGGCTGTCGTTGGGCGATGCGTTGATCAAATTCACCAGCGGGGAGTTCGTGATCTGGCAGATTTTCGTGATCCGGTCGCTGATCGTGCTGCCTTTGCTATTGGCCTATCTGGCGTGGCGTGCGCCGTCTGCCTTGAGGCACCCTCCGGCGCTGGGCTGGACCACGCTGCGCAGCCTGATGATGGTGGCCATGTGGATCGCCTATTACCTGGCGCTGCCCCATCTTGATATCGCCGTGGCGGCGGCGGCCTACTATACGCTGCCCATTTTCATCACGCTGTTTTCCGCGCTTCTGATTGGGGATCCGATCCGCCCGCCGGGCTGGGTTGCCGTGGCACTGGGGTTTGCAGGTGTCATGCTGATCCTTCGTCCCCGCGCGGGGGATTTCAATATTTTCGCGCTTCTGCCGCTTTTGTCTGCCGTGCTCTATGCGTTGGCCATGATCCTGACCCGCACCAAATGCCGCGCCGCGCATCCCATCATTTTGGCCGCAAGCCTGAACGCGGGGTTCATTTTGGTCGGCGTGGTCGCGGCGCTTGGCATTGCCATCCTTGGCCTTGGCCAACCAACAGGCTTCATGCTCGGGCCCTGGTCGCCCATGGGTCAGGCGGAGTGGCTGTCTATGGCCATACTCGCCGCGGCCATCCTTCTGGGCAGTGTGGGCGCGGCCATCGCCTATCAAAACGCGCCGCCCGCCACGGTGGGTGTTTTCGATTTTGCCTATGTGGGGTTTGCGGTGGTCTGGGGTGCGGTTCTGCTGTCAGAAATCCCTGACGCGGTCACACTGGGTGGCATTGCCCTGATCGTTGTGGCGGGCATCCTGTCCTTGCGGCAATGAGATTTCTCTTCCCCCGAGGCAGGAAACCCTCTAAGTGCGCCACATGATCAACCGTCACACATACACGCTTCGACGTCGACGCGCCTAACCTGCGCCTCTGATCACCCGCGCGCAATGCGCACCCCCCTTACAATTGACACGCCCGCCCGCCTTTGGCACCTAATGGGCTTTCTTTCAAAGGATCACCGATATGATCGCTTCCGTCCTGCCGACCTATAATCGCGCACCGCTTTCCTTCGTCAAAGGCGAAGGCAGCTGGCTGATTGAGGCGGACGGGCGCCGATTTCTGGATCTCGGTGCGGGGATTGCGGTTAATGCGCTAGGCCATGCCCATCCCGCGCTGGTGGCGGCGCTGACCGAACAGGCGGGTGCGCTTTGGCACACCTCGAACCTCTACCATATCCCCCAGCAACAGACGCTGGCCGACAAGCTTGTGGCGCACACTTTCGCTGACACGGTGTTCTTCACCAATTCCGGCACGGAAAGCTGTGAACTGGCGGTGAAGATGGCGCGCAAATTTTGGCACGACAAAGACCAGCCGGAGCGCGTGAATATCATCGCATTTGAAGGATCATTCCATGGCCGGTCCTCCGCCGGTATCGCAGCCGCCGGGTCTGAGAAAATGACCCATGGCTTCGGCCCGCTCCTGCCCGGCTTCACGCATTTGCCGTGGGGCGACCACGATGCGCTGAAGGCCGCTGTCACAGACACCACTGCGGCGATCATTGTCGAACCCGTGCAAGGGGAGGGCGGCATCCGACCCCTGCCGGATGCGTGCCTGAAGGGGCTGCGCGCGCTCTGCGATGACCATGACATTTTGCTGATCCTTGATGAGGTGCAGTGCGGCGTCGGTCGCACCGGGCGCCTCTTTGCCCATGAATGGGCGGGCGTTGCACCCGACATTATGATGGTCGCCAAAGGCATCGGCGGGGGCTTCCCTCTGGGTTGCGTTCTGGCCACGGAAAAAGCTGCCTCAGGCATGACCGCTGGCACCCATGGCTCCACTTATGGCGGCAACCCGTTGGGCTGTGCGGTGGGCAATGCGGTGATGGATCATGTGGCAGATGACGCTTTTCTGGCGGAGGTGAACCGAAAATCCGGCCTTCTGCGCCAAAAGCTGGAAGCGCTTGTCGCGTCGCACCCTGACGTGTTGGAAAGCGTTCGCGGCCAGGGCCTCATGCTCGGCCTCAAATGCAAAGCGCCCAACGCGGACCTTGTTCAGGCAGGCTATGACGCGCTCGTTGCCACGGTGCCCGCCGCCGATAATGTCGTCCGCCTTCTGCCGCCGCTCACAATCACAGATGACGAAATCGCAGAAGCCATCACCCGCCTCGACGCCGCCGTATCTGCTGTCGCGCAACACCTGACATCTGAACCTGCGTAGCCTTTCTTCTTGCCACAAATATCCCGGGGGTGTGGGGGCTGGCCCCCACTCCGGCTCTACGAACAAAGCAAAACCCATGACCCATTTCCTAGATATCCACAAAACCGATCCTTCTGACCTGCGGTCGATCCTCGACAACGCCCAATCCATGAAGTCCGCCCGTCAGGGCCGCCCCCGCGGCGCGCCGGATGATGACTGCCCGCTGGATGGCCGGATGGTCGCGCTCATCTTCGAAAAACCCTCCACCCGTACGCGCGTCAGCTTCGATGTGGGCGTGCGGCAGATGGGTGGGCAGACGATGCTTCTGTCGGGCGCGGAAATGCAACTTGGCCACGGGGAATCCATCGCGGACACGGCCCGTGTGCTCAGCCGCTATGTCGACCTGATCATGATCCGTACGTTTGACGAATCCGTCCTGCTCGACATGGCCGAATATGCCGATGTGCCTGTCATCAACGGCCTCACCGACCGCACCCATCCCTGCCAGATCATGGCCGACGTGATGACCTATGAAGAACATCGCGGCCCCATTGCGGGCAAGAAAGTCGTTTGGTCGGGCGACGGCAACAATGTCTGTTCCTCGTTCCTGCATGCGGCGGGGCAGCTCGGGTTCGACTTTACCTTCACTGGCCCTAAACAACTGGACCCCGAGGATGAATTCGTGGGCCTTGCCCGCAAGTCCGGCAGCCGCGTGACCATCGAACGGGATGCTTTCAAGGCTGTGGAAGGTGCGGACCTCGTGGTCACTGACACATGGGTCTCCATGCATGACAGCCAATCCACCAAGGAACGCCGCCACAACATGCTGCGCGGCTACCAGGTGAATGAGGCGCTGATGGCCCATGCCAAACCCGATGCGCTCTTCATGCATTGCCTGCCTGCCCACCGCGAAGAGGAAGCCACCAGCGCGGTGATGGACGGCCCGCATTCCGTGATTTTCGATGAGGCCGAAAACCGCCTGCACGCCCAAAAGGCGATCATGCGTTGGTGTCTTGGCGTCTGACCAAGGGCCGCGTCACAAAAGAAGGATGACGCCGCCCTGCCAATCGTCCTAGGGTGAACCCGGATGAGACAACAGGGCACGCGACCATGACAGCACAGATCGGCGTCTACGGCTTGGGCACCATGGGCAGCGCGCTGGCGCTCAACATGGCGGACCACGACATCTCTGTCGCTGTCACCAATCGGGAGCTGGACTGGATCGCCGATTTCATGGCCGAGGCGGGCGACCTGACCCGCAACCTCACCGCCCATGACACGCTGGGCGAATTCGTGGCGGGCCTTAAAACCCCGCGCGTGATCCTCTTCATGATCCCATCTGGCAAGCCGATGGACATGATGATCGACGCGATCACCCCGCTGCTGGAGCCGGGCGATACGATCATCGATGGCGGCAATGCCGATTTTCACCTGACCCGCGCACGCACGGCGAAACTGGCAGAGAAAGACCTGCACTTCGTCGGCATGGGCGTGTCGGGCGGCGAAAGTGGCGCGCGGCACGGGCCGTCGATGATGGTGGGTGGGTCGGATCACAGTTGGCAACAGCTGCGCCCGATCCTGCGCGCCATCGCGGCCACACATGAAGGGGATCCGTGCGTAGACCATCTTGGCCCGGATGGCGCAGGGCATTTCGTGAAGACCGTGCATAACGGGATCGAATACGCCGATATGCAGATGCTGGCCGAAATCTACAGCCTGCTGCGCTTTGGCGCCGGGTGGGAGCCCGCCAAGATCGGCGACCTCTTCACCGAATGGGATCAAGGCCCGCTCAAATCCTATCTTGTGGAAATCACCGGCAAGGTGCTGGGCTACACCGACCCGGTCACTGACCAACCCATGATCGATGTGATCCGCGACGCTGCCGGTCAAAAAGGCACAGGCCGCTGGACGGTGGTGGAGGCCGTCCGCATGGGCCAAGCCGCCAATATGATCGAGGCCGCCGTGGGCGCGCGCAGTTGGTCGTCGGAGAAAGAGACGCGTGTTGCCATGGAGGCCCGCTTCGGCGGCGAACGCGCCAAGCTGGATTTGGACGCGAAGACGCTGGAAGACGCGATGATGGCCGCGCGCATCCTTGGCTATGCGCAGGGGTTTCGCATTCTGGCCGCCGCGTCAGAGCTTTATGACTGGTCGCTCGACCATGCTCGCGTGGCGGAAGTCTGGCGCGCGGGCTGTATCATTCGCTCCGCGCTGCTTGATGACATATCGGACGCGTTCCGAGGCGATCTTCCCCACGGGCAGCTGATCCTGTCGCCTGTGTTTTCCGAGAAACTGACCCGCGGCCTCAGCGGTTTGCGCAAAACCGTGGGCGAGGCCGTTGCGGGTGGGCATGCCGTGCCGGTGCTCGCCTCCGCGCTGCAATTCATGGACGTCCTGCGTCAGGGCACGGGCACCGCGAATGTTATTCAGGCGCAGCGGGATTTCTTTGGCCATCACGGGTTTGAACGGTTGAATGAGACGGGAAAACACCACGGACCTTGGTGGGATTAGAGGGCGAGGAAAGTCGAGTGTCAGACGCCAGTGAGCCAAAAGACAAACTGCCCGGATGGCATCACGTGCCGCAGGTGCCCATTCAGGTGTCGCCGTTCTTTTCATGGCCGCCCAATCCGGCGCGGATGGCCGGGTGGATCGCTGCGCGCTGGTTTCGGATGGCGGAGAATTCGATTCTCACGCTGCTTGCGCTGATCTGCTGGATGTGGCTGCAGCCGTCGCTTGAGACCACTCAGACGCTGTCGTTTGATTGGATCGCGCTGATTTGGCTGCGGAACATGGCGCTGATGATCCTCGTGGCGGGAGGGCTGCATTGGTTTTTTCACGGGGCGAAGCGGCAGGGCAAAGACCTAAAATACGATCCGCGCGATCTGGCGGTCGAGGCCAAGCATTTCACCTTCGGCGGGCAGGTGCGGGACAATGCGTTCTGGACGCTCAGCAGCGGCGTGGGCGTGTGGACCGCGTTTGAGGTGCTCATGTTCTGGGCCATGGGAAACGGGTATGCGCCGGTTCTGATCTGGTCCGATAATCCCATCTGGTTCGTGGCGCTGTTCTTCCTTACGCCGGTTTGGATTTCCTTCCATTTCTACTGGATCCACCGGGCGCTGCATTGGGGGCCGCTCTATCGGATTGCCCATTCCCTGCATCATCGAAACATCAATGTTGGGCCGTGGTCTGGCCTGTCGATGCACCCGGTGGAACACGTGCTGTTCTTCAGTTCGATCCTGATCCATCTGGTCGTGCCGGGCGGGATCGTGCACGTGCTATTCCATATGCAGCATCAGGCGCTGACGGCGGCCACATCCCACACCGGGTTTGAAAGCATGCTGGTGAAGGACAAAAAAAGCCTCGCGCTGGGGACGTTCCATCACCAGATGCATCACCGCTATTTCGAGGTGAATTACGGCAATCTGGAAATGCCCTGGGACAAGTGGTTTGGCACCTTCCATGATGGCACGCGCGCGGCCCATGAACGGTTGAAGCGCCGCCGTCGTTAGCTGCGGCGTTTGACGCGCAAGGTTGGGTCGGCGACGGTGGGGTCTTCGGGCCAGGGGTGTTTGGGATAGCGCCCGCGCATGTCTTTGCGGACGTCCGAGTAGGAGGATGCCCAGAACCCCGGCAGGTCTTGCGTGGTTTGCAACGGCCGCCCGGCAGGCGACAGAAGTGTCACGCGCAAGGGTGTCTTGCCCACCATCGGGTGGCTGGTCTGGCCAAACATCTCTTGCAGCCGGAGTTGGATTTCGGGGGTCTCGGGCGCGTAGTCGATGGCGATCTTGCGGCCCAAGGGCGTGGTGAAACTGGGCGGGGCCTCAGTATCCAGCCGGGTCAGCTGGTCCCACGAAAGCCGCGCGCGCAGGGCGTCGTGGATATCGAACCGCATCCAGTCTTCGCCGGTTTTGACACCCTTGAGATAGGGCAGAAGCCAGTCCTCCAACGTGTCCAGCAACACCTCATCACTCACATCCGGCATGCCCTCCACCACCCGCGACCGGGCCGCGAAAAGGCGCGCGGGCTTGGACCATTTGAGGCCCATATCGCGGATGCCATCCAGCATGGCGCGCGCAACCGCGTCTTCTGGCGCGTCTTTCCAAATGCGATCTTCCAGTACTAGCGCGCCGAATTGTTCCTGACGTCGTGCGATCACGCGGCGCTCTCGCTTGTCCCAGTGGCAGATGTCGTGCCATGTGATGTGATTTCCGAAAAGCGCGCGCAGCTCAGCCTCATCAAGTTGGATGGCCTGCCGCACCCGCGCCTCTCGCCGGTCGCCATCGAGGTCCGTGGCTACGATCAAACGTGTGCCGCCCATCGGGTCGCCATCCGGCAGAACGGCGCCTTTGCCCCCGGACAACACGTAGCGCGGCGCGTCGCCTTTGCGGCGCAGCCCGATGCGGTCGGGGTAGGCGAGTGCGGCCATGCCGCCCGGGCTGATGTCCCGCGCGCAAAGGCCGCCAGTGAGGCGGGCCAGACGCTTCGCCTCTTCCCGGATGCGGGAGAGCGCGGAGGTTTTTTGATCCTGAAGCGCACGCAGGCGCAGGGTGATGTCCACATCCGTGCCGCGCAGGGGGTCGCGGTCAGAGAGGAGGGCGGCCAGCTTGGCGGCTTTGGGGCCAGCGGTGGCGAGCATATGGGCCAAACGGGGGTGCACAGGCAGTTTCGCCAGCGCCTTGCCGTGGTCCGTGATGCGCCCGTCCTCGTCCAGCGCGCCCAGAAGGCGCAGCAGCTCCACCGCTTCTGCATAGCTGCCGGGGTTGGGCGGAGTCAGCAGGGGCAAATCCTCTGGCCCCGCGCCCCAAAGCGCCAGTTCCAGGGCAAAGCCCGTAAGGTCAGCTGCCTCAATTTCTGCCGGGGGGTAGGCGGCCAATGCGCCTTCCTGACCTCGGGTCCAGTGGCGGTAACAGATGCCTTCCGCGACACGCCCCGCGCGGCCCGCGCGCTGTTCTGCTTCCGCTCGGGTGACGGGTTCGGTGACCAGCCGCGCCATGCCGGAGCTTGGGTCAAACCGCGACCGACGCGCGCGTCCGCCATCGACCACCACGCGGATGTCTTCGATGGTGAGCGACGTTTCTGCGATGGAGGTGGCGAGGACCACCTTGCGTCCATCCTTCATGGGCGTGATCGCGGCGCGTTGGTCCTTGAACGGCAGCGCGCCGTAGAGCGGGCGGAGATGGGTGTTTTTTGGCAAGACGCTGCGCAACCGGTCGCCCACGCGGCGGATGTCCCCTTCGCCAGGCAGGAAGACAAGCACGCCGCCTGTGGTTTCCTGCATCGCCTGTTGGACCAGCCCGGCGATCGAGGCGTCAAAGCGGGTGTCCTTGCGAACGGGTTTATCTAGATGGCGTATCTCCACCGGGAAGCTGCGGCCTTGGGCGGTGATCACCGGCGCTGTCATCAGCTCTGCCACCGGGCCTGCATCCAGCGTGGCGGACATGGCGAGCAGTTTGAGATCATCGCGCAACGCGCCAGCGATTTCGAGGCAGAGCGCGAGGCCGAGATCGGCATTGAGGGACCGTTCGTGGAATTCATCAAAGATCACGGCACCCACGCCCGTGAGTTCCGGATCGCTTTGAATCATGCGGGTCAGGATGCCCTCGGTGACCACTTCAATCCGCGTGGCTTTGCCGGATTTCGCCTCCCCCCGGATGCGGTAGCCGACGCGCTCGCCCACCGCTTCACCCAACAATGTCGCCATGCGCTCCGCAGCGGCGCGGGCGGCAAGACGGCGGGGTTCCAGCATCAGGATGCGGCCCTCGCACAGCCCAGCCTCCAGCATCGCCAGAGGCACCATCGTCGTTTTGCCAGCACCCGGCGGGGCCTGCAAAACGGCGCGGCCCGGGTCGCGCAGGGCGGCCAGAACCTCCGGAATGACCTCTTCAACCGGCAGCGTCACCGCCGCTTGACCACCGCCGGGCCATAGCGCGTATCGACCCGGATCTGATCGGCGCGCAAGCTGGCCCCATGGGCCACGTAATCAATCGCCAGCGGGAGCACACGGCTGCGGCGTTCGCTGCTGGAATAGCCATCGACCCGTTGATAGGTGCCATGGCAAGTCTTGCCGTTGTTGCGCAGCTCCGCCCGGGTCAGCTTGATATGGGCCAATCGGTGCCCGTCATAGATGTTGGCGGCGAAATTGCAGGTGACGGTCTCTGCCGCTTGATCGCGCAGCAGGATGAAGACGCCTGTCAGCGGATCAATGGCTGAATTCAGCGCCGCGCCTTTTGCAGGTGGCGCGCTGCTGCCAGTATCGCCCGACACCAGATGCGGCGTGCCGGGGGCGAATTTGACCACCACATCCGTGACCCGCGTGCCGTCGTCAATCGCCTCAACGTAACTCACCGGCAGCATCCGCCCGCCAGAGACACGGCCTTGCACGGTCACATCCGCCTCCATCTTTTTCAGCGCGCCTACAAGGCCCACGGTGGTGAATTTTGACCGCGCGGCATAGCCTGACCCGGATGTGTTCGCGGCGATGGAAAATATCCCCACACGCGCGCCCAGAAGGCGCACGTCGAAACTCATGGAGGATTGTTCGGCCCAAGCAGGCAGCGTGGTCGAGGCGATCAATACGGCCAGCGAAAGGCGTCTTAAAATATATAGCACGGGTGTGTCCCTTCCCCCTTGCGGCCTCTGGACAGGTCTGGTCTGACGGGGCAAAACACCCGCCGACCCAAAACTTGAGCCGCTTACATGGACATTGCACAGCTTCGCGAGAAAATTATCAAGGGGGAGCGTCGCGCTTTGGCCCGCGCGATCACCTTGGTGGAAAGCGGGCGTGCCGATCATCAGGCGCAGGCGGGTGAATTGATCGCGGGGCTTGCAGGGCAGGGGCAGGCCATTCGCGTAGGGCTGTCTGGCACGCCAGGGGTGGGGAAATCCACATTCATCGAAAGCTTTGGCACGATGCTGACCGGTAAGGGGCTGCGGGTGGCGGTGCTGGCGGTGGACCCGTCGAGCGCGCGGTCGGGTGGGTCGATCCTGGGTGATAAGACGCGGATGGATCGCTTGAGCCGTGACCCGCTGGCCTATATCCGCCCGTCGCCGAGCCAGTCCCATTTGGGCGGTGTCGCCCGGCGCACGCGAGAGGCTGTGACGGTCTGTGAGGCGGCGGGCTTTGACGTGGTCCTGATCGAGACGGTGGGCGTGGGCCAATCCGAGACGGTCGTCGCGGAAATGTCTGATTTGTTTATCCTTTTGCTGGCCCCGGCGGGTGGGGATGAGTTGCAGGGCGTCAAGCGTGGGATCATGGAAATGGCCGATATGATCCTGATCAACAAGGCCGATGGGGATCTCAAACCGGCGGCGACGCGGACCTGTTCGGATTATACCGGCGCGCTGCGATTGCTGCGCAAACGGCCTCAGGATCCGGAAGGATTCCCCAAGGCGATGATGGTCTCTGCCTTGCACGAAGACGGGCTGTCCACCGCGTGGGATGAGATGACGACGCTTGTGGAGTGGCGCCGCGACGCAGGCCATTTTGACGGCCGCCGTGCGGCACAGGCGCAATACTGGTTTGAACAGGAGGTGCGCGATGGTCTGCTGGCTGAATTGCAAAGCCCAGGGATGCGCAAGGCCATGGACGCGGCGGGGGCTGAGGTGGCGAGTGGTCAGATGACGCCGACACTCGCCGCGCGCAAGGTGTTGGAAAAGCTGCGCAAATCCTGATCCACGTTACCGGGGCACAAGCCGTTCCAACGCGCTGCCACCATCCCATGTGCCGTGCAGTTCAATGCCCACGACCACGTAGATCACGGGCGTTGAGGCCCCCCAATCCACGGTCATCACGGACCCTTGCAGCACCCCGCGCCCCGAGTATTGCTGGTTGCCGACTTTCCAGTAAAGCTCCACCGTGGTGCCGAACTGGGACACCTCCACCTGCCCTTGATACTTGGAGCCATCGGCGTTCATGCCGTAGGCTGTGTAAAGCCCGCCGACCCGGAGGAGGGCATCATCATGGGCATGGGCGGTGTTGGCCATGGTGGCGGTAAAAGCGGCAAATGGCAGAGCGGTCAGCGCAAAACGACGGGTGATCATTGGGATATCTCTTTTGTGAATAAATTCGGGTTCAGCTTAACCCAGATTTTGAATTTGTCCTAAAAATCCGCAGGCTTGACCGAAAAGCGCATCTTCATAGACTGACGGCCATACCCACCGACCCGGAAGGCCCTGATGAACGAAACCCGCTATGCGTGGCCCAACCGCGATCTGGAAGGCGCGTATACCCTGCCGTCGCGGTATTTCTATGACCCGGCGATCTTTGAAGCAGAAAAGCACGCGATCTTTTATCGGGCCTGGCATGTCGCTGGTCATCTAGGGGAGGTCGCAGAACCCGGCAAGTTCATCAAAGTCGATATCTTTGAACAAAGCGTTATCGTCGTGCGCGGGCGCGACGGCGTGTTGCGGGCGTTTCACAATGTTTGCATGCATCGTGGCAACCGGCTGGTGACCGAACCGCGCGGGCATGTGAAGGCGTTCAAATGCGCCTATCACGCGTGGCTTTATGGGCTGGATGGCGCGCTGCGCGGGGCGCCCAGGACGGAGCGGATGGCCGGGTTTGACGGCAGGAAAGTCGGGCTGAGCCCGGTGCGGGTGCAGGAATTCGCGGGCTTTGCCTATGTGAACCTCGACAAGGACGCCGAGGATATGGAGGTGCTCTTTCCGGGGGCGGAGGCATTCCTGATGGATCTTTGCCCCGACATGGCGGACATGGTTCTGGACAGCGAAGAAGAGGTGATCATCCCCGCGAACTGGAAGGTGATCGTGGATAATGCGATTGAATCCTACCACGTCATGCTGTCGGGGCCGTGTCACAAGGAATTGGCGGATTTCCTTGATTTTAAGAGGGATTTACCGATTTGCCGTGGCAATTGGTGGACGCTGGGTGGGCCGATCAAGGAGGGCCTGAATGAGATGTTTGGTGTGCCGCTGAACGATGAGCCCTACCAGACAGAGACCTATATGAATTGGTGGCTCTTTCCCGCGACCTGCCTTTACACGGTGCCCTATACCGATCTGGTGTCGACCTTCCTGATCATCCCGACAGGGCCGGAGGAGACGCGGGTGACGTTTCAGTATTATTCGCCCCAGCGGCCGGAAACAAAGATCACGGCCGCCTGCAAAGAGTGGATGAACGGAAGCCTCGGGCCGGAGGATGTGGAGCTGAACATCACGGTGCAGCAGGGGCTGAAATCCTTTGGCTATGATCAAGGACGCTACATGATCGACGCGGAGCGCAGTTCGGAAAGTGAGCACGCGGTGTATCATTTCCACACGCTGGTGCATGACGCGCTGATGCGGCACGGGTGAGAGTTGTCAGGGGCAAAGGCGCAGATCCTCTGTCAGTGCATGTGCTTGCGCCGGGGGAAGTGTTTGCAACATGTCCTGCGTACGGGTCAGACGCACGAAGTCGCGGTCAGGATCGGTGCGCAGCCATGTGGTGACCGGCAGTTCCATCAACGGATCCCCGGCCACGCAGCCGCCCGTGACAGAGATGCTGATGCTGCCCTCCCCATCGACACCCGCCGCTTTCAGGGCTTTGATGCGGGACTGGGCGGATGAGATGCGTGCAGCATTTTCCGGCGAAAAATCAGCAAGATAGACAATCTGTCTGGGATCGGCTGCGGCGGGACCCTGGGCTGATGCGGGTCTGACTTGCAGAGGCACGGTTTCCACGATGCTGTCACCGTCCGAGAGGTAGGAGATTTGAAACTGGGCGTCACCATCGGACAGTTGCAGCCGATCCGGCACACCAAGCGCGACAGCGATTTTGCGGGCGTCACTGTCCAGCGGATCAAGGCGGCTGGCGGCGATCAACCCGGCGGGGGTGACTGAGGCGCAGGCGATCAGGGACAGCAGGATCAACAGGGTCAGGGCGATGGATTTCAAAGTGTTTCGCAGCATTTCAGAGACTCTCATTGCATGATTCGAATATAAAGTTTAATGTAAAACATGAAATATCGGAAGATGGCTTTGACAGAAGGGGCGCAGGACATGGTGATCAATACGCAAGGTGTGTCGAAGGCGGCGGGGCGGTTGCGGCAGGTGCTGCTGGCGGTGGCGCTATTACATGTCGCGATCCTTTTGTTTCTGGTGAGTGCAGCGTTCGTTGACCCGGCGGGCCTTGGCGACACGCTGGCGGATTGGGTCGGGTATGAACCGGCGACACGGGCGCTTTGGCAGAATGTCGGGTTGCTGGCTGCGGCCTGCCTCGGCGTGGTGTTCTGGGTGGTGGTTTTCGTGCTGGCGGCCCGGGTGTTCGGGCAGTTGGCGGAGGGCGAAACCGATGAAGCGGCGCGCCATGCCGGGCAGCTGTCCACGTGGTTCTGGGCCATGCTGGGTTGGGCGCTGATATCGCCTATGATCATTTCTGTGGTCGGGACATGGCACATGCCGGAAGGCCAGCGGGAATTGAGCATCGCGTTGAATTCAGAGCAGCTGACGATCGCGCTGTCGGCGCTGATCACGGCGTGCATGGCGCGGGCGTTGACGCTGGGTGCGGAGCTGTGGCGCGATCATCGGGAGATGGTGTGACATGGCCATCATCGTGCGGCTGGACGTGATGCTGGCGCGGCGGAAGATGACATCGCGTGATCTGGCCGCGAAAATCGGGATTGCGGAACAAAACCTGTCGCTGCTGAAATCCGGCAAGGTCAGGGGCGTTCGGTTCAATACGCTGGAGGCGATTTGTACCGAATTGGACTGTCAGCCAGGCGATATTCTGGAGTTTGAGCCGGACAAAGGTTAACGGCCTTGGAAACAAGGGGTTTGGCGATCGGTATTACGTCGGTTTTACGTCGGTATCGCGTCGGTATTACATCGGTACACAGGCCTGCGCGCCGCGTGTTAACGCAGCGCGCGTTGCGCAATGGGGCCTGACGAAGGCGCTTTAGACCGCGAGGTTGGGGATGATCTGTTTCTTGCGGCTCATGATGCCGGGGAGGACGACGTGGTCGCCATCGACGGACGCGCCGAAGGATTTTTCTGCGACGGTTTTGACCAGATCGTTGGGGACCAAGAGCGTCGCTTCTTCGTTGAGGATATCGACCACGAAGAGCAGCACCTGATCGACGCCGTCCTCTGAGGCGACATCGGTCATGGAGGCCATCAGGCTGTCCTTGCGCGACAGCACCACGTCGGGGGCGGTGGTTTCCAGAACGGAGACGCGGAATTTGGTGTCGCCCACGCCGTATTCCTTGCTGTCCATGCGCAGGAGCTCTGCGTCAGAGAAGGCGGAGACGTCGGATTTGGCCTCGAACATTTGGGAGGCGTAGCGGCTGAGGTCGATATTGAGCTCGGAGGCCAGCTTTTCGGCCAGTGCCTTGTCGTGATCCGTCGTGGTGGGGGAGCGGAATTCGAGCGTGTCGGACAGGATGCAGCTTAGCGCTGTGCCCTTGGCCCAATCGGGCATCTTGGCGGCGTCATCGCCCATGAGGTCGATCATGATCGTGGCGGTGCAGGCCAGCGGGCGGATGGTGATGTCGATGGGGCCCGCGGTTTCCAGCCCGCCGACCAGTTTGTGGTGGTCGATGATGGCTTGGATGTCTGCCGCGTTGATGGCGTCGGGCAGTTCGGCGGGGTTGTTGGTGTCGACGATGATGCAGGGCTGACCTTCGGCGACGCTATCGATGATGCGCGGTTTTGGGAGGTCCCAGTGGGTCAGCATGAAGGCGGCCTCAGTATTGGGTTCACCCAGCAGCACAGCTTCGGCATCGCCGCCCAGCACTTCGTTGATGTACCACGCCCAGAGAATGGGGGAGCCGGTGCTGTCGGTGTCGGGGGATTTGTGGCCGAAGACGAGGGTGGTCATTGGGGCGGTGCCTCTTGCATGTGTGTCTGGATTTTGCGGGCCTTATAGGGGGGTGGGATGGGGTTGTCACTAGGGCCGAGCCAGACCCTTTTGCGATTGTGTAAGGTCGGTTAACGTCGCGCCCATGTTGATCCGATCCATCAAAGCCACGCCCGTCAATATCCCCTTCGTTGCGCCCTATCGGTTCAGCTATGGCGCGATTGCGTCGCTGACCAAGACGGTGATTGAGGTTGAGACCGAAGATGGTGTCGTGGGGCTGGGTGAATGTGCCGATGGAGATCGCGCAGCAGATGTTGAGGCGATGGGGGAGCGGTTGATCGGGCGCGACATTCGGCTGGTGGAGGATGCGCGGCGGCTTTGCGTGCCGGGGATGGCCTATAGCCCGTGGGACAATCTGCTGGCGCGGCGGCGAGCCTTTGCAGGGCTTGAGATGGCGATGTGGGATGCGCGGGGGAAGACCGAGGGCGTGCCGCTTTGGCATTTGCTGGGCGGCAAAGTGCGGGACCGGATTGCGCTGACAGAGTATTTTGCCTTTCGCGATCCCGGCGCTGACCATCCGGGGGAGGCGAGCCCGGTGGAGGTGGCGCGGTTTTGTGCGCATATGGTGGAGCAGCATGGGGCGCAGGTGTTTGAAGGCAAACTGGCCACCCATGATTTGGGCGTTGAGCTTGAGATGGTGCGGGAAGTGCGCGCGGCGATTGGGAACCGGGAGTTGCGGCTCGATGCCAATGGGGCGTGGACGCTGCCCACGGCGCGGCGGGCGATTAAGTCGCTCAGGCCGTATGATGTGGCGTGGTTTGAGGAACCCGTGGAAAGCTATGAGGAGATGGCAGCGCTGCGCGGGGTGACGGAGGCGGGGCTGTCGAGCCATCGGATTGATTTGCGCCGCGCGGTGGAGCTTTGCGCGCCGGATGCGATTGTGACCAATATCAATGAGTTGGGTGGGATCGTGGGGGCGGTGCAGTTTATTCAGTCTTGTGCCGCGTTCGATGTGGGGTTTCGGTTTCACAGTGGAGAGACGGGCGTGGCGAGTGCGGCCTATCTTCAGCTGTCGGCGGCGTTGGAGCATGTGCGGGGGGCGAGCCAGACGCTGTTCCGGTGGTACGCCGATGACGTGATTGAGGGTGGACCGTTTTGTGCCAAGGACGGGCATGTGGCGGTGCCGGAGGGGCCGGGCTTGGGGGTGGTGTTGGACCCACAAGCGTTGAAGCGGTGCCATGAGCGGTATCGCGACGAAGGGGCGTTTCCGTCGGGGCCGCTGGGCGGTGGCTATGGTGGGCATTTCCGAAAGACGTGATGGTTGAGACCGATCTTTATGCGCCGGTGAAGGCCTGGCTTGAGGGGCTGGGCTATGAGGTGAAAGCGGAAGTAGGTGCAGCCGACGTGGTTGCGAGACGCCTTGGCGACGAGCCGCTGATTGTCGAGTTGAAGACGGGGTTTTCGCTGACGCTTTTGCAGCAGGCGGTGGCAAGGCAGGCGGTGACGGATACCGTCTACGTGGCCGTGCCGCGCTGGGCGGGCAAGGCCGGGTGGCGGGCGTTCAAGGGCAATATTGGGCTCTGCAAGCGGTTGGGGTTGGGGGTGCTGAGTGTCAGGCTCGATAAGGGCGAGGTGCAGGTGCATTGCGATCCGGCGCCATTTCAGCCGCGCAAATCCAAGCGCAAACGCGACAGGTTGCTGAGTGAGTTTGCCCGGCGGGAGGGTGACCCGAATGCGGGCGGGACGCGGGGCAAGATTGTCACGGCGTACCGGCAGGATGCGGTGCGGGTGGCCGTGTTCCTCGGCCAGAACGGACCGTGCTCAGGGGCGGCGGCGAAGAAAGATACGGGCGTCATTCATGCCACGCGGATGATGGCGGACAATCACTATGGTTGGTTTTGCCGGGTGGAGCGGGGGGTTTATGACCTGACAGATGAAGGGCGCGCGTTTCTCAGTTCGGGAGAGGCACCGGCAGACGCGTGATCGTGTAGCCTTCCTGTTCCAGAAGGTAGAGCACGCCGAAGGTGCCGGGCAGGTGGCCCGCGCCGAAGGCGGCGAAGATGGTGTTGTCCTCCAGACTTGCCAGCAAGTCCACCCATTCCTCATTGCGGGCCACCAGAATGGCTTCTTCCAGAAACGCGAAATCTTCGGCCGCCGTGGGGCCGCCATATTGCAGCGAAATGGCCTTGGCGAATTGCCAGGTGAGCGCGATCTCTTCGTCGAGGTAGCGTTCGCGGATCGTGTAGGACATGTCATTGGGATCAAGCGGCACGTCGAGGGTGAGGCGGATCATGTCCAGTTGATCCTCCATCGGTTGACCATCCAGCATGCCGAGGACGGATTTGAAATCTTCGAGGGACCGGCTGGGCGTACCGATGCTGTCAGAATACTGACCGACCAGCGCGTCGATCCCGTCACCCTCCATCGCGCCGTTCTGCGCCTCACACGGGCCGATGCCCAGCATCATCGCGGCCCAGAGAGGTTTGAGGCGAGAGGCCATGATGCCGGGAAAGCCGCGGGTTTCCATCTCGGATTTGAACTTGGCCCAATCCTCTTCGCCCAGAAGATCGGGCAGGGTGGGGCCTTCGGTGATGAACATGATCCCGGGGTCGCGGGCGATGGCGTTTTGGAAATTCTGCTGCTCTTGTTGCGACATCTCAAGGAAGACGGTATCGGCGGCGTCGATATCGGGTTTGACCAGATCCAGATGGGCGTCCGTTTGTGCGTGGGGGAAGTGGTAGGTGCCAAACATGGTGATGGTCTGATCCCCGCGCGTGGCCTGCCAGTAAAGGCCTTGTGGGTAGGGCATGGCGTCGGCCTCTGCCTGAAGGGCTGTGCGCGCGTCGGCGTCCATGATGTCGATCAGGTCTTGGCCTTCACACAGCGCCACCGCCGCGCCGGGCAGCAATGACATGAACAAAAACGATACGGTGCGCAACATGGGGTCCCTCGGTCTGTGTGTTCTCCGCCTATAGGTAGGCGCGCTGGTTCCAGGGTGCAAATAAGGTTTTTTACGGCGCAGGTTAGAACGATATCCCATGGTCGGCTTTGCGGACAAAGCCGACCTCCGCAAGTCTTCGTTCTTTTAATATTTTTTGATAAGATAAGGAAAAGTGAGGTCATAGATGATGAAGGTCACAGGAAGTCGGGATTGTGGGAA
>JBCBAT010000043.1:0-15859 GCA_038532355.1 Pseudomonadota bacterium
GACACGTCCGAACTGGCCCGCTCTGCATGGATGACGGTCTGGCCTGTTTGACACTACGTTTCTGGAATTCAACACCGATGGCAGCCCCGACCGGCGCATCCGCGCTCAGGCCGCGCGATTGCGCGACGGAGAGTGGGTTTTGTACGATGTGAAGCTGTGGGATTTGCAGCGCGGCAACATTGCTGAGGCCACGGCGCAACAGATGGATCAGTTGCGCCTGCAATCGGACCTGACGCAGGACCGCATTGTCGACAGTTTCGGCAAGCCTGAGTATATTCCAATCTGGGGGCTGCGAGAATTTATCACGCAGTTGGAACAGGCTGGGTTTTCCGCCCGGCGTTATGACATGTGGTACCAAATGGAGCTTGCGCGTCCGCTGTTTCTGATGTCGCTGGTGATGGTGGCGGCGGCCTTCACCATGCGGCCTGCGCGACTGTCTAATACCGGGCTGTCGGTGCTGACGGCAGTGTTGCTGGGCTTTGGCCTTCATTACGTGCGCAACCTGGCGCAAATCCTGGGTGAGAATGGTGAAATCCCCGTGGCCCTCGCGGCCTGGGCGCCTCCCGTGGCCTTCTTCCTGCTGGCCACGGGCATCGTGTTGCACATGGAAGACGGATGAGGGGTTTGTTGCGCATATCCCTGTGGCTGCTGGCAATTGTCATTGCCGAGCCCCTCCCCGCGCAGGAGCCGCCGCATCCGGCCGTATTGGTCGCCGATGATGTTTACGTCGACGGCAATGAACGGCTGGTGGCCACGGGCAATGTGGAGGCCATCTATAACGGGCGGCGCTTGCAGGCTGAGGGGATAGTCTATGACCGCGCCTCTGACCGGTTGATCCTGACGGGGCCTATCGTCATTCAGGAAGGGGATGAGACGCTGATCCTCGCCTCCTCTGCCGAGATTGATCAGGAGATGGAGAACGGCATTCTGCGCGGCGCGCGGCTCGTGATGGGCGATCACGTGCAAATGGCCGCCTATGAGCTGCAACGCGCCTCGGGCCGTTACAACGTGCTGCACAAGGCCACGGTTACATCCTGCCGGGTGTGCGAAAACAACGGCCCCCCCATTTGGCAGATCCGGGCTGAGCGGGTGATCCATGATCAGCTGAAACAGCAGCTTTACTTTGAAAATGCGCAGTTGCGCGTGTGGGACACGCCTGTTTTGTACCTGCCGCGGCTGCGCCTGCCCGATCCGACGCTGGAACGCGCCACCGGTTTTCTGGTGCCGTCGCTGGTGAATTCGTCACTTCTGGGGTTTGGCGCACGGGTGCCGTATTTCATCCGCATCGGCGATCATCGGGACCTGACGCTGACCCCTTTCCTGACTACGGACACCCGAACACTGGAATACCGTTACCGGCAGGCGTTTCGGAACGGCAACATCGAATTCAACGGCGCGGTCAGTGACGATGATGTGGTCTCAGCCGATCGCGAACATCGGACATATCTTTTCGGCGAAGGCGAATTTGATCTCGGCCGTGATCTGAACCTGAAGTTCGACGTCGAGTTGGTCAATGATGACACCTATTTGCTCGACTATGGCTATTCCGACAAAACCCGGCTCGACAGCGAGATTGAGTTGGAATTGGCCTCTCGCCTCACATACGCGCGCGGGGCCGTCACCCATTACAAGAGCTTGCGCACGGGGGAGGCCAATTCGACCCTGCCCACGGTGGTTGTGACGTCACAATACGAACAACGCTTTCTGCCGTCCTGGACCAGTGGCGAATTTCGCGTGGGGACAGAAGCGCAGACACATTATCGCAGTTCCGATCTGGCCACGGATGGCCCGGATGCGGATACATTCGCCGATGGGCGCGACATCACGCGGTTCACGCTGGAAACGCAGTATCTGCACAACTGGACCATGCCCGGCGGTATCCTGACGCAAGCGCGGGCGGGGCTGGCCTTTGACCAATTCTGGATCGAACAGGCGGGCACCACATCTCTCAGCGAACACAATGAAGTGACCCCGTCCGTGGCGCTGGAGTTGCGCCTGCCTCTGGTGCGGTCGGGCGCGGCGGGCACGGATGTGATTGAACCCATTGCGCAGGTCGCATGGGTGGGCGGTGACAACGCCTTCATCCCCAATGACGAAAACACGCGGATTGAGTTTGATGAGGGCAACCTTTTCTCCACCTCCCGCTTCGTGGCGCCAGACCGGCGGGAGCGCGGCTTGCAAGCCTCATACGGGGTGCAGTGGACGCGGTTTATGACCAGCGGCTGGCAAAGTTCGCTGGCGGTGGGGCAACTTATTCGCGATGAAGATCAGCTGGAATTCAACGGAACGAACAGCTTTTCGCACTCTTCGGGCCTTAATTCCAAGGTGTCTGACCTGTTGCTGGCGGGCCAGTTGAAAAGTGACAACGGGCTAATCCTGACGGCGCGCGGGCTTTTTGATGATGCCGCCGACACCACCAAGGCCGAGGCGCGCGCCAGTTGGCAAAACGACGACACACAGCTGACAGCAACCTATATCTGGCTGGGCCGCGACCTGGTGGAAAACCGCGCGGCGACGATTTCAGAATGGGCCTTTGATGCCTCCTACCGGTTGTCACGCCATTGGACGGGCAGCGCCGATTGGCGTTACGACGTGGCCACGGATCGGTCGGTCAGCGCGGGTCTGGGCCTGACCTATACCAATGAATGTGTGGATGTGTCGCTGTCGGCGTCGCGCCGCTTTACCGCGTCAAACGTCCTTGAACCCTCCACCGATATCAGCTTAACCGTGGGGCTGAGGGGCTTTTCGGCCAAGACCGTGGATCGCAGCTATGCGCGGTCTTGTTCCAACTAAAGCCCGCACACATAACGACACACGTGACGGGCACGACATCACCAGAGAGGCTTTTAGGCACATGCGTTTGGCATTTCTCACCTGCATTCTGATCGCGGCCACGTTTCTGACGGGCGCGCCCCCGGCGGCGGCTCAGAACCTGTTTGAGCCTGTGATCAAGGTCAATGAAAAGGCCATCACCCGCTACGAGATTGATCAGCGCGCGCGGCTTTTGACCCTGTTCCGCGCACCGGGGGAGCCGGTCTCCACCGCACGGGAGCAGTTGATCGAAGATCGCCTGAAAATGCAGGAAGCCGAACAAATCGGGTTTGAAGTCAGCGAAGCCGCACTGTTGGCCGCGATGGAAGAGTTTGCCGGGCGCGCCAATCTTGAGCTGGACGATATGTTGAACTCCCTCGCGGATGCCGGGGTCGAGGAAGGCACCTTTCGGGACTATATCCGCGTGGGCATCACCTGGCGCGAGGTCGTGACGGCGCGCTTTTCATCCCAGGTGGACGTTGATGAGGATGACGTGGATCGCGCGCGTCTGGCACTGTCGGGATCAGGCTCTGTCCGGGTGCTATTGTCCGAGATTGTGTTGCCGATCCCGCAAGGTCAGCTTGAGACCGTACTGCAACGCGCCGAACGCCTGTCGCAGATTGACAACCAGCGGGATTTCGAAGTGGCCGCGCGGCGGTTCTCTGCCTCCCCTTCCGGGCCCACGGGCGGACGGATGGATTGGACATCCATCACCGATTTGCCACCGCAGTTGCGGCCCATCGTGCTGGATCTGTCCCCCGGTGAGGTGACGCAGCCCATCACCACCGAACAGGCGATCATCTTGCTGCAAATGCGCGATATTGCCGAAAGTGCCGCACGCGAACCCACCTATGCGTCGATCAAATATGCCACCTATTTCATCCCCGGCGGGCGGTCTGAGGAGGCGTTGACTCAGGCGCAGCGGATCGAGGACAGCATCAACACCTGTGACGATCTTTATGGCGTGGCCCAGGGCCAACCTGTCAGCGTGCTGGACGTATTGGAACAGGCGCCCCGCGAAATCCCGCAAGACATCGCGCTGCAATTGGCGCAGCTTGACCCCGGTGAGGTGTCAACCGCGCTCACACGATCCAGCGGGCAAACCCTGATGTTTCTGATGCTGTGCGAACGCACGCCGCAGACCGAAGGCGGTGAAGACGGCCCGTCGCTCGAAGAGTTGACGAATTTCGTGCAAAGCTCGCGCTTGCAATCCTATGGCGACGGGTATCTGGCGCGGCTGAAGGCCGAGGCGCGGATCATCGGGGATTGATGTCCACGACTGCGCCGATTGGGCCGATTGGGCCGATTGGGCCGATTGCGCTGACCTGTGGCGAACCGGCGGGCATCGGCCCTGAACTGGCCGTGGCCGCATGGAACGCGTTGCGCGAAGACATGACGTTTTTCTGGATCGGTGATCCGGCACATCTTCCGCCCGGCACCCCCGTTGCGGTGATCGCAGACCCGGCTGAGGCCCAAGCGGCCATGCTGAGCGCCCTGCCCGTTCTACCCTTGGCCTTCACCGGCGCGTTGACGCCCGGGGAACCCAATCCATCCCATGCAGCCACAGTGATTGACGCCATCGCCCTGGGCGTGGACCTGGTGCAATCGGGCGCGGCCAGCGCGCTCTGCACCGCGCCTATCCACAAAAAGGCCCTGCAGGACGGGGCGGGGTTTGCATATCCTGGCCACACCGAATACCTCGCGGCGCTTGCGGGTGTGGAGGACGTGGTGATGATGCTGGCCAGTGACGCGCTGCGCGTGGCGCCCGCCACCATCCACATCCCGCTGAGCGCCGTCGCGGACGCGCTGACGCCTGAAGGGCTGGAGACGACGATCCGCATCACCCATGCCGCGCTCATCCGCGATTTCGGGATTGAGGCACCCCGGCTGGCGGTGGCGGGGCTCAACCCCCATGCGGGTGAAGGCGGCAATATGGGGGATGAGGAAATCCGCTGGATCGCGCCGCTGTTGGAACGGCTGCGGGGTGAGGGGTTTGACCTGACGGGGCCTGCGTCTGCCGATACCATGTTTCATGCCGCCGCCCGGGCGGGCTATGACGCGGCGGTTGCGATGTACCACGATCAGGCGCTTATCCCGATCAAGACGCTGGATTTTGACCGCGGCGTGAATGTGACGCTTGGCCTGCCATTTGTGCGCACCTCGCCTGATCATGGCACCGCGCTTGATATCGCGGGCAAAGGTCTTGCAAACCCCACATCGACCATTGAAGCGCTGCGCCTGGCTGCCCGCATGGCGGTTGCACGGGCGTGAGCGGGCCAGATCCCCTGCCCCCGCTGCGCGAGGTGATTGCAACCCACGGCCTGGCGGCGCGCAAATCCCTGGGCCAGAATTTTCTGCTCGATCTGAACCTGACGGCTAAGATCGCGCGGCAAGCTGGCGACTTGACCGGCGTAGATGTGCTGGAGGTGGGCCCCGGCCCCGGCGGGCTGACGCGCGGGTTGCTATCAGAGGGGGCACGCCGCGTGCTGGCGGTGGAAAAGGACGCGCGGTGTTTGCCTGCGCTTGCAGAGGTTGCGGAGGCTTATCCCGGACAGTTAGAGGTGATTGAGGGCGATGCCTTGGCAGTCAACCCGCTGGACCATTTGACCCCGCCCATCCGCGTGGTGGCGAACCTGCCTTACAATGTGGGCACGGAATTGCTGGTGCGGTGGTTGACGCCGACGCAGTGGCCGCCGGTGTGGGAGAGCCTGACGCTGATGTTTCAGCGCGAGGTGGCAGACCGGATCGTGGCCGCGCCCGGATCAAAGGCTTATGGGCGGCTGGCAGTGCTGGCGCAATGGCGGTGTGACGCGCGCATTGCGATGAACCTGCCGCCTGAGGCGTTTTCACCACCCCCCAAGGTGTCAAGCGCAGTGGTGCATCTGACGGCCCTGCCCGCGCCCCGGTTTGAAGCGGATGCGGCAGTGTTGGAAAAGGTGGTGGCCAAAGCCTTCAACCAACGGCGCAAGATGCTGCGCGCGGCGTTGAAAGGGCTGTGCCCGGATGTTGAAGGGCTGCTGCATGCCGCGGGCATTGCACCCACGGACCGGGCTGAGGTGGTGCCATTGGAGGGGTTTTGCGCGCTGGCGCGGGAACTGGCCGCGCGTCAACCCTGACGGGTTGCCTCGCTGTTGGCCGGGGTGCTTGTCCGCCCTTGCGGGCGGCCCCGCTTATTCAGCCGCTTGGGGGTTTGTGTCGCCATCCGTGTCAGAGGACGGCTCGCTGACGCTTGCCTGATCATCGCGGGGTTTGCGGGGTTTGCGCTGACGTTTGGGTTTGTCATGGGACTTGTCAAGCGACGCTTCCGGCGTTTCCACAAGACCGCTGTCATCATGGGAGCCGATCACCGGCTGGTCGCCGGTTCCGTCATTCGGGCTATCGTCAACCATGTCACCGCCGTTTGATTCGCGTTCCTGACGCTTGGCGCGTTCGCGGTCGCGTTCGGCCTGACGTTCACGGTTCTGGCGTTCCTGTTCTTCGCGCTTGGCGTCCTGTTCCTTCTGCGCCACGCTGAGCATGCGCAGGTAGTGTTCGGCGTGTTGCTGAAAGTTTTCCGCGTTCACCCGGTCGCCCGCCAACTGCGCATCCCGCGCCAATTGGTTATATTTATCAATGATCTGCTGCGGGGTGCCGCGCACCTTGCCTTCAGGGCCGGAACTGTCGAACACGCGGTTGACCACATTGCCCATGGACCTGTTGTTGCGGTTGGATTTATTCCGCGACCGTGACTTGGAAGATCTCATATTCAGATTTCAGCCCTATGATAATGCGCCGCCTGATCCGTGATGCGCCCCATGCGCGTCTGAAATAACCGGTTCTTTTAAGCTGCGGCTGGTTTCAAGAGGGACCGCCCGCCAGATCATCCGAGGGCATCCACCGTCTTGATACCCTTGTGTAACCATGCCGAGGCGGCTGTGACAAGAGGGCACAGGTGATTTTACGCATTATACGGGGAAATTTGCCGTTTTTCGTGCCGGAATGTCACGTTGTGGCTGTGGGGTTGCGGCCCTGCACAACCCGGTCGCGGCCATCAAGGTCAGGCAGGATGCGGACATCTGCAAATCCTGCCGCCTGCATCAGGCGGGCCACCTGGGGGCCTTGGGTCCACCCGGTTTCCAGCATCAGCCATCCACCGGGCGTGAGGTGATCACGCGCCCCGGCGGCAATGACGCGATAGGCGCTGAGGCCATCGCCCTCATCCGTGAGCGCCGCGCGCGGCTCAAAAGCCAGTTCAGGGTCAATAGCCGCCATATCGGCCGCGGCAATATAGGGCGGGTTGGAGACGATCAGCTCAAACCGCCCCACCACATCCGCGTACCAGTCTGAGACCGCAAAGCGCGCGCGATCGCGCAGGTCCAGCCGATCAGCATTGCGTTGCGCCACGCGCAGCGCCGCAGATGATACATCAGTGCCCTCGCCCCGCGCCCCATCCCGCGCCGCCAGCAGCGACAGCAGGATGCAGCCCGACCCTGTGCCCAGATCCAGCAGGCGATCAAAGGGCACCGCAAGGGCCGCGCGCACCAGAACTTCCGTCTCAGGCCGGGGATCCAGCACATCACAGGTGACGTGGAATTCATGTTCGTAAAACGCGCGCAGCCCCAAAATATGCGACAGCGGTTCGCGCCCGCAGCGGCGCGCGGTCATGGCGGCCAACTGATCCTCGGCAGGCTCAGGCACCGGATCGGGCTGCATCAGGCTGACGCGGTTCTGGCCCACGCCAAGGGCGGCGGCCATGATCAGGCGCGCCTCTCGCGCGGGGTTTTCGATGCCAGCTGCCGTCAGCCGCCCGCGCAAATCGACAAGCGCCTCACCAATGGAGCGGCTCACCCCTCCATCTCCGCCAAAAGCGTGGCTTGGGCATCGGAAATGAGCGCGTCAATCAATTCATCCAGATCACCGGCGATGATCGCATCCAGCTTGTAGAGCGTGAGGCCAACGCGGTGATCGGTCATGCGGCCTTGGGGGAAATTATAGGTGCGGATGCGTTCTGACCGGTCGCCCGACCCCACCTGTGCCGCGCGTGTCTCGGACCGTTCATCATGGGCGCGCTGGCGTTCAAGATCGTATAGCCGGGTCTTCAGGACCTGCATGGCGATTTCACGGTTGCGATGCTGGGATTTTTCAGAAGAGGTCACCACCAGCCCGGTTGGGATATGGGTGATGCGCACCGCACTGTCGGTGGTGTTCACGTGCTGTCCGCCCGCGCCAGAGGCGCGCATGGTGTCGATGCGCAGATCGGATGCGTCAATTTGAATATCGACATCTTCCGCCTCTGGCAGCACTGCGACGGTGGCAGCAGAGGTGTGGATGCGCCCGCCGCTTTCAGTTTCCGGCACGCGCTGCACCCGGTGCACGCCGCTTTCGTATTTCATCCGGGCAAAGACGGCGTCACCGCGGATGGCCGCCACGACCTCCTTGATGCCGCCCAGTTCCGTGGCGCTTTCTTCGATGATCTCAAACTTCCAACCACGCGCCTCTGCGTAGCGTTGGTACATGCGCAAAAGATCACCGGCGAAAAGCGCGGCCTCCTCCCCCCCGGTGCCGGGGCGGATTTCGAGGATTGCGGGGCGGGCATCGGCCTCATCTTTAGGCAAAAGCGCCAGTTGCAGCGCGGCCTCCATCCCCGGCAATTGCGCGGTAAGCCCTGCGCGCTCTTCCTCGGCCAGTTCGCGCATTTCGGGGTCATCCAGCATCGCGGTGGCCGCATCCAGATCATCAAGTGCCTGGGTATAGGCGCGGATTTCCTCAACCACCGGGCGCAGTTCTGCGTATTCACGGCCCAGCTGCGCGATATCCCAGCCCCCTTCCGCCATTTGCGCTTCGATGAATTCGAACCTGCGGGTGATTTCGTTGAGTTTGTCCAAGGGCACCATGGGCCGGGTGTCCCAATTTCAGAAGGCTTGGTCAAGAGGCCGAAATTTGCTATAGAAAGCTTATGACACGTGCTTTTTTGATTTCCCTTACGCTGGCTGTGACGTCGATTGGCGCACAGGCCAAAACTGTCGATTGCTATTGCACCAATTCCACGGGTGAACGGGTGGAGTTGGGGGAAATGGTCTGCCTCTACGTGGGTGGCAGATCATTCACGGCGCAATGCCAGATGTCACTCAACAACCCCATGTGGCGGGAAGTGAGCGACGGCTGCCTATCCTCCTGAGCGCTCAAGCTCCGCAATCCAGCCATCGACCCGGGCGGCATTGACGCCCATGTCAAACTTGCCAAACCGCAAGCGCGCGTGAATTTTCATGGTGTCCGCGTCTTTGGTGACCGTGGTGTAATCGGGAAAGCCGAACACGCGGGACCGGGTCACATAGGTGATCATCCCCTCATCCACGGATCCGGCCAAGGCCGTGGTGCGCGGGGTGGAGAGCGCGATGGCATGCAGCCGGGCCAGATCGCCCTCTTGCGCGGCAATGACGCGTTTGGCGCCATCCCCCATATCCATATTGTCCATCTCATCCGGCATGGCATGCCAGCGCGCCGGATCACTGGGTGCGAGGCGGACATAAAGGCCGACGCCAATGAGGGCAGCAAGGAGAAGTATCAGGAATATGCGCATGTGACTTGGTCTGCTCGGTGTTGTTCCAAGGCCTTACGTGATGCGGGTTGGCGCGGAATCAAGGGCGCTAGCCCGCCGCGCCTTCGCCCGTTGCCCGGCAGGCGATTGCTTGCAATCGCTGAGAGGGTGGCCCCACCCAGGGCCTGGCGAAATGGCAACTGCAGAGCTTTGCTCGCGCGGAGTCCGAGAACTCATGGATAAAGCGCTGCAGTTCAGAGGTCGGTATCGCCAGACCGGGGCCAGTCGAAACCACTTTGTCAGCACTCACGCCTTCCGCCGGGTCCAGCCCCACAGGCACAGCAATTCCATACCCACATGCGCTGCCGCCACAGCCGTCGCGCCTGTAGGATCATAAGACGGGCTGACTTCCACAATATCACCGCCCACCATGTTGATCCCTGCAAGATCGCGCAGGAAGATCGCCGCCTGCCCGGAACTGAGGCCACCCCAAACCGGCGTGCCCGTCCCCGGAGCATAGGCCGGATCGAGCCCGTCAATATCAAAGCTGAGATAGACCGGATTATCCCCCACGATCCCGCGCACCTTTTCCGCCACCGCCGCCGCGCCGGTTTCATGCACTTCACGGGCGTCGATGATCGTGATCCCCAATGTGTCGGCGTTATGGGTGCGGATGCCCACCTGCACTGAGGTTTTCACGTCAATCAGCCCCATCTTCACGGCCTTGTAGAACATCGTGCCGTGATCGATCCGGTCCATATCGTCGTCTGGCCAAGTGTCGGTATGGGCATCCACCTGCACAAGCGAAATGGGCCCGTATTTCTCCGCATAGGCCTTGAGGATAGGGAAACTGATATAGTGATCGCCGCCCAGCGTGACGCTCGCCGCGCCGCGGACCAGAATGGTGCGGATGTGATCGGTGAGCCGGTCCGGGAAGTCGCTGACCTTGGCATAATCAAAGGCCAGATCGCCGTAATCGATGATGTCGAACTCATCGAGCGGGCTCATATCATCCCAACCATAGGGCGGATCGAAGGGCTGAAGCGTGCTGGCCTCCCGTATCGCGCGGGGGCCCATGCGGGTGCCGGTGCGATTGGTCACGGCCTGATCAAAAGGCACGCCGGTGATGGCCACATCCACGCCGCTGAGATCCTTGGTGTAGCGACGGCGCAAAAACGACGTGGCCCCGCCAAAGGCGTTTTCATAGGCAAGCCCGTTGCGATCCTTGCGATTAAACGCCAGGTCGACCTCATTTTGTGCGTCTTCCAAACCCATGTGACCCTCCTTCAAGTCCTTACAGGCAGGGCGCGCCTGTGTTCAAACAGCCTGCCCACGTTCTACAATGCGGGCGAAAAAGGACGCCCCAATTGGGGCGACCTCATCATTGAAATCAAACCCTGCATTGTGCAGGTTAGGCCCTTCGCCCTGGCCCAGAAACAGATAGGCCCCGGGGCGCGCATTCAGCATATAGGCGAAGTCCTCAGCACCCATTTCCTGTTCGCGGTCCGTGACCACATGGCCGTCATGGGCCACCTCCCGCGCGACATCGGCGGCGAACTCCATACGCGCGGCGTCATTGACCGTGGCGGGGTAGCCTTCGTCAATGCGCAACACGGCCTCCACCCCGAAAGAGGCGGCTTGGCCTGCCACGATCTCTTCCATGCGCCGCCACACCATCTGCTGGACGCCCCCATCAAAGGTTCGGATCGTGCCGCCCACATAGGCCTGCTCCGGCACGATGTTTTCTGCCGATCCCGTGTGGATTTGCGTGACCGACACGACCAGTTCCTGCATCGGCGCGTGATTGCGGCTGACGATGCTTTGCAGAGCTTGCGTGATGCTGGCGGCGGCAATCACGGGATCGCGGGTTTCATGAGGATAGGCCGCGTGCCCGCCCTGCCCCGTGATATCAATATGGAACGTATCCACGGCTGCCATGATCGGCCCCGCGCAGGTGTGAAAACTGCCCAAGGGCTGCCCGGGCAGCGTGTGCAGGGCATAGACCTCCTCCACGCCGTAGCGATCGAGCGCGCCCTCTTCCACCATCAGCTTGCCACCGCCGGGGCCTTCTTCGGCGGGCTGAAAGATCAGCACGGCACGGCCTGCGAAATTGCGCGTCTCGGCAAGGTATTTCGCCGCGCCCAACAGCATCGCGGTATGCCCGTCATGCCCACAGGCATGCATCACGCCCGGCACCTCTGAGGCATATTCCGCGCCTGTCGCTTCCTCAATCGGCAGCGCGTCCATATCCGCGCGCAGCCCTGTCACGCGGTCGCCCGGCACACGACCTTCGATCACGGCCACAACACCGCTTTCGGCGATGCCCGTTTCAATCTGCGTGATGCCAAATTCCTTCAGGCGCTCGACCACGTAGCCGGCCGTTTCATGACAAGAGAGCCCCAGTTCCGGGCGTCGGTGCAGATCGCGCCGCCAGCCCGCCATGTCATCGGCAAAGCCTGCAATCCGGTTTATCACGGCCATGTCTGGACTCCTCCGGCGTCAAAGGTCAGGGTTCATGCATGCCTGACGATGCCCTCATTCACAACCCTTCCGGTGGCTTGCCCCGCCTTCTGGAAATCATGCGCCGCCTGCGCGATCCTGACACGGGTTGCCCATGGGATATCGAACAGGATTTCGCCACCATCGCGCCCTACACGATTGAAGAGGCCTATGAAGTCGCCGATGCAATTGAACGCGAAGCCTGGGGTGAGTTGAAGGATGAGCTGGGCGATCTGCTGTTGCAAACCGTGTTCCACGCGCAAATCGCCGAGGATCGCGGGCTGTTTGATTTCCACGCCGTGGCCGATCAGATCTCTGACAAGATGGTCGCGCGTCATCCGCATGTGTTCGGAAGCGAGAGCCGCGATAAATCCGCTGAACAACAGACCCGCGACTGGGAAAGCGTGAAGGCCGCCGAACGGGCCGCGAAGGCGCAAACCGGCGTGCTGGACGGCGTGGCGCTTGGCCTGCCGGCCTTGATGCGCGCGGTCAAACTGCAAAAGCGTGCGGCCCGAGTGGGGTTTGATTGGCCAGATGCCAGCCATGTGCTGGCCAAGATCGAAGAAGAGGCGGCGGAACTGACGGAGGCGGCGCAAACCCTGCCCCACGACAAGGTCGAAGAGGAAATGGGCGATCTGCTGTTCGTCATGGCCAACCTGGCGCGTCACATGAAGGTCGACCCGGAAGTGGCGTTGCGCCGCGCCAATGCGAAATTCACCCGCCGGTTCGAGGCGATTGAGACCGCACTTGCCGAAGAGAACCGCCGCCCGGATCAGTCTACGTTGGAAGAAATGGACCGTCTGTGGGATGCCGCCAAAGCGGCAGAGCGCGCGCCCTGATCAGCTGCGTGAGCGCAGGCGCGGGGCGGCGAATTCGATCTTCTGGCGGGCAAATCCTGCTTCCCACGGCACATTTGTCACGCGACAGGGCACCTGCGTGCCAGCCTTGAAATCTTCCGCCGTAACTTGCTTCATGAACCCCAACCCTGTGATCGGGCGGCGATTGCCAAGGTCCACCGATGTCGTGGTGCGGATGCGACGGTGCAGGTTGCCTGCCCGGATATGGGCCTGCAGGCGTTCCGTTTCGGCCCACATGCCGCAGACAGCCGTTTTGCCCCCGATGTTCTTGATCATCGCCGCCAGTTGGATCGCGCCATAGGGTTTGAACGTGTATTCCACGATCTGCGCGCCCGGGGCCATGGCCGTGCTGTGACCTGATTGTGCGGATACGGGACCATTTGCGATCAACGCGCACAGTCCAAAGATCGCGGCGCATCCCGCCATTTGCAATTTTTTCACAGCAAAACCCCCAAAACGCTTAACATCCCTGACGGGTATAGGCGATCTGCCCTGCAATCAAAGGGTCATCTGCGCCTTCGCTTTGGCGAAACTTACGCGCTTGGCTGTGCGGGGCGGCGTTGTGGCCATTCGGTCGCCCGGTGATAGGCCAATGCGGCCTCCAGCACCTGGCGATCCGCCCCAGGTGGACCGATGAGTTGCAGCCCTATGGGCAGGCCCTGATCCCCAAAGCCCGCAGGCACGCAAATGGCCGGCAGGCCCAACAGGCTGGCCGGGATCACGCCCTCCATCCAGCGATGATAGCTGTCCATCACCTGCCCTTCGATGGCGTCAGGCCAGTGCCAGTCTTTCGGAAACGGCCAGACCTGCGCGCTTGGCAGGGCCAGCAGGTCGAAGTTTTCAAAGAGCGTCATGGCCGCGCGATACCAGTCTGATCGTTTGTCGCTGGCCGCGTGCACATCCATGGCCGACATCGAAAGGCCGCGCTCAATCTCCCACACTGCTTCGGGTTTGAGTTGCGCGCGTGTGGCGGGATCCTCGTAAAGCGCGCGGGATTCAGCGGCGATGGTGCAAGAGCGCAGGGTCGTCCACGCCTCCCACAGCACATCCCGCGTAATGGGTGGGGGTACGGCGCGCACGGTTGCGCCCTGCCCGTCCATCGCGCCAAGCGCATCCTCACACAGGCTTAGAATGCCGGTCTCCATCGCCAAGGCGCCGCCCCAATCAGCCAGCCAGCCGATGCGCAAACCATCGATGCGCGGCTTCGGATCGTCAAAGGCGAGGGACCCCGACATGACGCCCAGAAACAGCGCAAGATCTTCAGGATCGCGCGCCATCGGGCCGCGGGTGGAGAGCTTGTGCAGGTAAAGATCCCCGCCTGCGGTCCCGGGCACCAGACCGTGGCTGGGGCGCATCCCGTAGACATTGCACCACCCTGCCGGGTTGCGCAGGCTGCCCATCATATCGGATCCATCCGCCAGCGCCATCATGCCGGTTGCCAATGCCGCCGCCGCCCCGCCGGAGGAGCCGCCGGCGCTTAGGTCTGTCGCATAAGGATTGGCCGTCACCCCGAAAACGGGATTGTAGCTGTGCGATCCAAGGCCGAATTCCGGCACGTTGGTCTTGCCGATGAACATCGCGCCCGCCGCCCGCATCCGCGCCACATGCGGGTCATCCACGTCTGACACATCGCTTGCAAGAATCGGGGACCCTTGGGAATTCACCATGCCGCGCGCGTCGTGCAGATCCTTGATCGCCGTGGGCAACCCGGCCAGCGCACCTTTGGGGCCCGCTTTGTCAACCGCGCGCGCCTCCTCCAGAAGCGCGTCTGCCGCCCGCATTGACACAACCGCGTTGATCGCAGGATTTGTGGCCGCGACACGGTCCAGCACGGCCTCCATCAAGGTTTCGACCCGAACATGGCCCGCGCGCGTCATAGCAACTTGGCGCCGTGCACTGAACGACAGAAAATCTTGCTCCATCACGCGCGCGCCGTTCTTCTGGCTAAAAGTATCCTGGGGGGAGCGGTGAAACCCACGGTTTCGCCGTGGGGGGCTAGCCCCCCTTGTTCCAGTGGCTGCGGATTAGAGATCCTCACCCTGTGCCTCAGCCCGGCTTTTGCCGCTGACATCCATGGCCAGGGTCGCGGCCATGAATTGGTCCAGATCGCCATCCAGCACACCCTTGGTGTCAGACGTCTCCACATTCGTGCGCAGGTCTTTGACCATCTGGTAGGGTTGCAAGACGTAAGACCGGATCTGGTTGCCCCAGCCTGCGTCGCCCTTGCCCGCATGGGCCTCGGCAATCGCCTCATTCCGCTTGTCCAGCTCCAACTGATACAGCCGCGATTTCAGCGCTTTCATGGCGATGTCGCGGTTCTGGTGCTGGGATTTTTCCGAACTGGTCACCACGATCCCCGTTGGATGGTGGGTGATGCGCACGGCGGAATCGGTTTTGTTGACGTGCTGCCCGCCGGCACCTGACGATCGGTACGTATCGACACGGATGTCAGAGGGGTTCACTTCAATTTCGATATTGTCGTCGACCACCGGATAGACCCAGACCGACGAAAATGACGTGTGCCGTTTGGCGGCACTATCGAAGGGCGAAATCCGGACAAGCCGGTGCACGCCCGACTCTGATTTCAACCAGCCATAGGCGTTGTGGCCGCTGATCTTGTAGGCGGCCGATTTGATCCCGGCTTCGTCGCCACCGCTTTCGGATTGAAGCTCTACGGTGTAGCCATGCGCTTCCGCCCAGCGAACATACATCCGCGCCAGCATAGACGCCCAATCACAGCTTTCCGTACCGCCCGCGCCTGCGTTGATCTCAAGGAAGGTGTCATTGGCATCTGCCTCCCCGTTCAAAAGCGCTTCCAGTTCCTTGGCGGCGGCTTTCTTGGCGAGCGATTTGATCGCGGCCTCGGCCTCATCAATGACGTCCTGGTCCTCTTCCATCTCCCCCAATTCAATGAGTTCGATATTGTCCGACATGTCGCGCTTGATGCCGTCATGGGTGTCGATGGCATCCACCAGCGACTGGCGTTCGCGCATCAGTTTCTGCGCTTTGGCCGGGTCATCCCACAGGTTGGGGTCTTCCACGCGGGCGTTGAATTCCTCAAGCCGGTGCTTGGCGGTGTCCCACCCCATGCGCTGGCGCAAAAGCGCTTCCAGTTCCTTGGCGGCGGCTTTCTTGGCGAGCGATTTGATCGCGGCCTCGGCCTCATCAATGACGT
>JBCBAT010000044.1:0-15568 GCA_038532355.1 Pseudomonadota bacterium
TGCCCGTTGTCAGCTCCAGGCGCGGGGTGCAGAAATGCAGCTCAACCCGGCCTTCGTGGCGATGGCGGACCCAGAGTACCTCATATTGCTCAGGGTCCAGCCCCGCGAAGGCCAGCCGCTCGAACCCGTCCATGACCTCGACCTGCTGCTCCTCGGTCGGGTCGTCGGTGCCCGCGAAGCTGATCACGCCCGCGCGGTAAGTCCACTGGTGGCGGCTTGCGTCGATGAGGGCTTCAGTGCGCTCGGGGTTGCCGCGCAAGACCTCGGGTGACGGGTCGCGGGTGACGGTCTTGGGCTGGCCGTCGGCATCGCGGATCAGGTCGCGGTTCCCGTCGTAAGCCAGCACGCGTTCGGCTACGAGGTAGCCGACAGGCCCCGCGCCCGCGCCTTTGCCGTTGGGGAAGAACTTGATCAGCACCGCCGCGCCTCATCGAGGAGCGTGGCGAGCTGGTGTTCGATCACCACAAGGCGGCGCGCGACGGTGAGCGTGTCGAGGTCCGTGCGCCCGACCTTCAGGGCGTGATTGAGCCAGCGAGCAATCTGGTTGAGATTGCCGCCGATGCGCCCAACCGCCAGCACGAGCGCTGGATCAACGCGGGGGATCGGCTTGCGGCGGCGCGCCTCAGTCAGGCCAAGCGCCTCACGCAGCAACGTCGAGGCAGGCAGGCCAGCGGCTTCAGCTTTGGCGCGCAACTGGGCCTTCTCGGACGCGGTGCAGCGGAAGACGAAGGTCTCGGTCAGCGGCTCTTTGGCGGGGGCTTTGCCCGCGCCGGTGGGGTTCGAAGGGGAGGCATGCCGCCCCTCGCAAGGTCCCGTGTCATCGGCGCAGCCGTATGACATGGGTCGCCTTGCTGTTTCCGCTTCGGTCGGTCCGGTGCTGGTCATGCTCTGAGGCCTGCCGCCTGAATTTGGGCCTGTGTCACAAGCTCTGCGGCAAGGAGCGCGTCGATCTGGCCGGGTGTGATGTGGCGGCAGAGGGGGTGCTTGTCTGTCACCCAGTTCGCCAAGCCTGCCAGCATCTCTGCTTCCTTGGCCTTCGTCTCTTCCCGGTTCTTGGCAATGTCCTCGACATAGGCACGCCAGCGTCCAGACCTGAACCAGTTGTCCGAGAAACAAACCTTGGACCGAGTGAAGCCTGCGCTCTCGATTGCATAGGCCTTCACGGCCTGCAGCAAGTCTTCGACCTCGGTCCCTGCATCCAAGGTCTCTCTGATCCGCTCCAGACTGTTAGCCTTCCCGCGCAGACGGTCAGGTGGATAGGCCGCCAGAATCTTCTCAGCTTCTTTATCCTCCGCCGCCACGCGCTTGCGCGTAGGTGGTTTATGGATGGTTTTAGGGTGGTTTGGGGGCCGTGGTGACCCCGGTACCCCGGCCACTGTGGCCCCCGTTCCGGGTCCAGTCTGGACGGGGTCCACTGTGGCCCCCGTCTCGATATCGGGTTCGGCGGTGAGTTCCAGCGCCTCGATCCGGGCGAGATCGATCCGGTAAACGACCGTGAATCCATTCTTGCACCCGCGCGCGCCTATCTCGACCAGAATTCCTTCTTTCAAGAAGTCCCGGATCGTCCGCTTGACGGTCGTCTCGCCCAGCTCGGTGTGCCGCTGGATGGTCCCTTTCGAACACCAGATACCCGAGCCATCGTCAGACGCCTTATCCGCCAAGAACATGATTATCTGCTTGCGCGTCGCACTCCCGAACTTCCGCTCTGCACAAGCGTTTGCCACACGCCAGCTCATGAGAACGCCCCAAGAACCGCACGGACGTGCGAATTTTGTACAGGTTTTGTACGAGATTTCGGTCGTTTTCGGGAAATTCGGCGGAAAACGAAACGGGCGTTTCTGCACGCTTCTGCAGAACCCCTTGCAAATAAGTCATATTTTTCAGGTGGTTTTGGCGACCCCGGCAGGATTCGAACCTGCAACCTGCCCCTTAGGAGGGGGCTGCTCTATCCAGTTGAGCCACGGGGCCGCGCACATCCGTCTTGGCATCGCATATGCCGCTAGGCAACCACGAACTGTGCCAGCATTTTGTTGCGCGACCCCCAATGATTGCGGTAACACAAATGCGCAGACGGAACAGGATCACGAATTTGAACACCCAACGCAACCGCACCCTGACTTTGCGCGACGTCTCCGAAGCCTCTGGCGTGTCGGAGATGACCGTGAGCCGGGTTTTGCGCAATCGCGGGGATGTCTCAGACGCCACCCGCGCCCGGGTGCTGGAGGCGGCGAAAACGCTGGGCTACGTGCCCAACAAGATCGCGGGTGCACTGGCCAGCCAGCGGGTGAACCTTGTGGCCGTGGTCATCCCGTCGATGTCCAACATGGTGTTCCCTGAGGTGATGTCCGGCATTTCCGACACGCTGGAAGAAACCGGGCTGCAGCCTGTTGTGGGCGTCACCGGCTACAGCCGCGACAAGGAAGAGCGTGTGCTCTATGAGATGCTGTCCTGGCGGCCATCGGGCGTGATCATCGCAGGGATTGAGCATTCCGAGGCGAGCCGCGCCATGCTGTCGGCCTCCGGCATTCCTGTGGTGGAGATCATGGACACCGATGGCACGCCCGTCGATTCCGTCGTTGGCATTTCCCACCGCCGCGCGGGGGAGGCGATGGCGCAGGCGATCCTGAAGGATGGCTATGAACATATCGCCTTCCTGGGCACAAAGATGTCGACTGATCATCGCGCCCGTAAGCGGCTGGAAGGCTTTACCGAGGTGCTGGCAAAGGCCGGTGTCGAAATCGAGGATCGGGAGTTTTATTCTGGCGGGTCTGCCCTCGTGAAAGGGCGGGAGATGACCAAGACGGTGCTGGACCGGTCCCCCGATCTGGATTTCATCTACTACTCCAATGACCTGATCGGCGCGGGCGGGCTGCTTTACATGCTGGAGCAAGGCTACGACATTCCCGCGCAGATGGGTCTTGCGGGTTTCAACGGCTTGAACCTGCTCAAGGGCCTGCCGCGCGAACTCGCCTCGATGGACAGCTGCCGGTATGAGATCGGCAAAACGGCTGCGGAAATTATCTCTCGCCGCGTGGCCGCCGAGGGTGAAGGCACGTCCGAGCGCATCGTTCTGGAACCCAAGATCAGTTATGGTGATACTCTGCGCCGTCACTAAGACCGCTGCGCGCGCGATCCAGTTCCAGATCTGAGTATTCGTGGCCCAAAAGAAGGCAGTGGAGCGCTTTATGCGGCTTCTTTTGGGCTAAAAATACTCCGGGGGAGGCGTTGAAACCAAGGGTTTCAACGGTGGTGGCAGCGCCCCCTGCGATTGCACGGATTTTCCCCATTTACAATTTCACGAGCTGTGTCGAAATGGGTCAAACGGCGGGGGAGGTTGCCATGAAAGTCGGGTTTATCGGTCTGGGTAATGTGGGCGGCAAGTTGAGCGGGTCTCTCTTGCGCAACGGAATTGATCTGAGCGTTCATGATCTGGATGCCAGTTTGGTCGAGGGCTTTGTCAAACGCGGCGCAAATGCGGGTGGCAATCCGGCGGCGCTGATGCAGGCCTGCGATGCAGTGATCACCTGTCTGCCGTCGCCTGCCACCTCCGATGCCGTGATGCAGGAGATGCTGCCGTTTGTCACCACCGGTAAAATCTGGATGGAGATGTCCACCACGGATGAGGCGGAGGTGAAGCGACTGGGCGCTGAGGTAATCGCGAAAGGTGGCGCGGCGGTGGATTGCCCGGTTTCGGGCGGGTGCCACCGGGCGGATACCGGCAATATCTCCATCTTCGCGGGCTGTGATCGGGCGACGTTTGAGATGATCCTGCCCTTGCTCACCAAGATGGGGCGGCGCATTTTGCACACCGGCGATCTGGGATCGGCGTCTGTGCTGAAGGTCGTCACCAACTACCTGGCCACGGCGAACCTGATCACCTGTGCCGAGGCGCTTGTCACCTGCAAGGCGGCGGGGATGGACATGGGCACCGCGTATGAGGCGATTAAGATCAGTTCTGGCACCTCTTTCGTGCATGAAACCGAAAGTCAGGTTATCCTGAATGGCAGCCGCGATATCTCCTTCACGATGGATCTGGTGCGCAAGGATATCGGCCTTTTCCAAGAGGTCGCCGACCGGGCCGGGGTGCCGCTGGAAATGAACCCTCTGATGATCAAGATCTTCGAGGACGGCATCGCGCGTTTCGGTGAGCGGGAGCTGTCGCCCAACATCATCAAGCGGCTGGAAGAGGCGACGGGCCTTGATGTCCGCGCCCCCGGCTTCCCCCCGGAAATGACCGATGATGAACCCGAGGAACCGGGATATGAGGTTGTGCCGCACGGGCGCTGACCCACGCGGCCTGTGGCCGTTAACCTTACTTTATGGAAACCTTTGACCGGAAACAGGGCGATTGGGCATAACAGTGCGGGGGCGTGTGGGAAAACGCTATGCTGTTTATGATGGGATTGATGGGTCTGATGGCTGTCGGCACGACAGTCCTTTTGGGCGATGAAGACGACGACATGCCGATGCCTGAGGAACAGGGCGTCGAAGATGGCAGCGTCGCATCCGATGAAATCACCGATCTGGGCAGTTTGATCCCTGATGACGAAGATCCCATGCGCGAAGACAGCGTGGCAGACACGCCTGACGCTGCAAACGCCCTTCCTGAAATAGAAGCTGATGCCGGAAATGGCGACGATCTGACTGACGCGATTGACCCGGTCGAAGAGGCCCTGAGGGACGCAACGGAGGAATTGCCCGGCCCGTCTGTGCAGGATCCGACCGTGGAGGGCCTGACCGGTGGCATTGGTGACACCCTGTCGGACGCGACCGATGAAACTGCCGAAGAAACTGGTGGTCTCGTTGATGAGGTCACGGGCCTTGTTGACGACACGGTCGAGCAGGTCGGGGACATCAGTGAAGATTACGGAACCCAGGTTGGCGGCGTTGTTGGCGACGTGATCGAAGGCGAAGAGGGCAATGAATTCCTGCTGGGATATGGTGGTGACGACATCATCAACGGCAATGGCGGCGTTGACCTGATCGAAGGCGGTGGCGGCAATGACATCCTGTCCGGCGGCGCAGGGGCCGACGTTCTGGAAGGCCAGGATGGCGATGATTTGCTGTCCGGCGATGAAGGAGCGGATACCTTGGCCGGTGGATTTGGCGATGACCTGTTGGATGGCGGCATCGGCGACGATAGCCTGCAAGGCGGTCAAGGCGGCGACACGCTGGAAGGCGGCGAAGGGGATGACGCACTGCACGGCTACCACGGCGATGACGTGATGCGCGGCGGTGACGGGGAGGATTCGCTTTTCGGTAGCCTGGGTGACGACATTCTGCATGGCCTGTCGGACACGGGCGAAGATGATGGCGACAAGGATTATCTCAATGGCGGTGTGGGTGATGACACGATCACGGCAGGCGCAAATGATATCGTCACCGCAGGCGATGGCGCCGATGTGATCCAGTTTGGCGATTGGAACGCCGCGGGTGGCCCGGCGGAAGTGATGGATTACCAATCGGCTGAGGATACGCTGGTCGTCCTGTATGATCAGGGCACTGAGGAACCGGAGCTGACCTTTGAACAGGACAGCCAGAACAGTGATCTTTACAGCGTCATGGCCGATGGCCAACTGATCGCGCAGGTTCACAGCGCGACACCTGTGACCGCCGCTGATATCACCTTGGTGGAGCAGAGCGCGGCTTAAACTGCGCCGCGTTCCTGTCCGCCATGCGGTGTCGTGGCCATTGCAAAATCCCCCTTCCCATTTGACCAGATAGGGCCTATACGCAGGCCTTCTGCCCATTGGGGCAGGCTCTCCCATAGGACTTTGCTGGACGACATCCCGGCTTGTGCCCTTCACCCTTGATTAAAAGGAGACCCCGATGTCGATCACTGCTGAAGAAAAAGACCGCCTGATGAAGGAATACGCCACCAAGGAAGGCGACACCGGTTCGCCTGAGGTACAGGTGGCCATTCTGACGTCGCGTATCACGACCCTGACGGAACACTTCAAGACCCACAAGAAGGACAACCACGGTCGCCGTGGCCTTCTGAAGATGGTCGCCCAGCGTCGTAAGCTGCTGGACTACCTGAAAGGTAAGGAAGAGGCCCGCTATCAGGACCTGATCAAGCGGTTGGGCATTCGTCGTTAAGGCGCATCCCAAACAAAGATTTTCAAACGCCTGCCCCCTTGGGTGGGCGTTTTTCGTTTCAGACCACCATAGCGCCTTCGTCAGGCCCCGGTCTGGCGATCCCGACCTCAAGCGAGAGCGCTTTATGGTGACATACCGCCGTGCGTACCAGCGACGCACTGACGTCAACACTTCGCCAGGCCCTGGGCGGGGCCTGACGAAGGCGCGGCGGCGCGGGGCGCCTTGATTCCGCGCCAATAGCCCCGAGTGAGACAGGTGGCCTCATTCTACGCTACCATCCCTCCAAGAATCAGGGAGAGCGCCAGTGAACCTACCAGCCTTAAACCTCATGCCCGGAGACGCGCCGTTTCGGGCGGATCCAAAGACATCCTACACCCTGCCCGCGCGGTTTTATCATGACCCCTCCATATGGGAGGCCGAGAAATCCGCCATCTTCGCCAAGTCGTGGTTCTACGCCGGCCATGTCAGCCAAGTGGCCCAGCCTGGTGAATTCATCACCGTCCGCATCCACGAACAAAACGTCTTCGTCGCGCTCAGCCGCACCGGAGAACTGAACGCGTTCTACAATGTCTGCCCTCATCGCGGGCACGAATTGGTCAGTGGGACAGGCCGCAAGAACATCATCACCTGCCCCTATCACGCTTGGGCCTTCGATTTCGACGGCACGCTCAAATCCGCGCGTAACACGGAGAACGTGAAGGGGTTCCGCAAGGAAGAGTTCTCCCTCAAGCCTGTGAAGGTCGAGGTGTTCTGCGGCCTTGTGCTGATCAATCTCGATCCCGGGGCCGCGCCCTTCGCCGAACAGATGGGCGAGCTGGAAAACGAAATCCGCAAATACGTGCCGTCTGTTGATGATCTGAAATTCGCCCAGCGCGACACCTATGATGTGGAGGCCAACTGGAAGGTCCTCGTCGACAATTTCCTCGAATGCTATCACTGCGCGCCTGCGCATCAGGATTTCGTCGATCTGGTGGATATGGACAGCTACCGCACCATCACCTGCGGGCTCTATTCCAGCCAATGCGCAGGCAACCCGAAGACCCTCAACAGCAAGGCATTTTCTTTCCAACCCGGAGAGGTGGAGTTCGGCTATGCCGGGTGGTTCGTCTGGCCCAATTTCACCATCTGGGCCTATCCGGGGGAGGCAAATCTGTCCGTCCTTCAAATGAACCCCACCGCCCCGGAACAATGCGTGGAATATCAGGATTGGTTCGTGAAGGATGGCGTGGTCACCGATCAACTGCGCGATGCGATCGACTACCAAAAGGACGTGCTGCAACCCGAAGATATTGGCCTTTGCGAAAGCGTGCAGAAGGGGCTGAAATCATCGGGCTATAACCAAGGCCGGTTCGTGGTGGATGAAGGCCTGACAGAACTCAGCGAACACGCGGTGCATCACTTCCAAAGTCTGGTCGCGGGTGCCTTGGGTGCAAAGCTCGACCCGGACACCTAGTGCAAAGCCCGAGAAGTCTTTGAAAGACTTCGACCGCATTCTTTTAAAGAATGCGTTGGCCCCGGAAACGAAAACGCCCGCTCAAACCAGAGCGGGCGTTCTCCGTTTCATCAGCCGTAGCTTACATCTTCGCGCGCTCAGATTTCAGCGCGATGTAGACGCAGTACATCATCCCCAGAAGCACCAGGGTGAAGGGGATACCGGTCGACACCGCCGCGCCCTGCAAGGCAGCCAAACCGCCACCCAGCAGAAGCGCAATCGCCACCAGACCTTCCAACGTGCACCAGAAAATCCGCTGCGCCACCGGCGCGTCCATCTTGCCGCCTGCCGTGATCGTATCAATCACAAGCGAGCCGGAGTCCGAGGACGTGACAAAGAAGATCACGATCAGCACCAGCGCGATGGGCGAGATGATGGAGTAGAGCGGCAGCTCCTTGAGGAACCCGAACAGGGCGCCCTCAGGCTTGTAGCTGTCGATCACAGTCGCCTTCACACCTTCGGCACCACCTGCGTTCAGCATGTCGATGGCAGCACCGCCAAAGGTCGACATCCAGAGCGCGCAAACGAGCGTTGGTGCGATCAGGGCACACAGCACGAATTCACGCACGGTACGGCCCCTGGAAATGCGGGCGATGAACATGCCCACAAACGGCGACCATGCGATCCACCAGGCCCAGTAGAAGGTCGTCCAACCGTGGAAGTAGCTGGTGTCTTCCCGCCCGAACGGGTTCGACAGCGCAGGCAGCATCACCACGTAATCCACCATGACGGAGAAGTAGCGCGTGATCGCATCCACCGCACCGGTCACGAAGAAGACGAAAAGGAAAAGGCCCACGGCCATGATCATGTTGATCTCAGACAGCCGCTTCACACCCGCATCCATGCCAAGGCAGACAGAGACAAGCGCCACCGCCGTGATGCCCACGATCAGCATGACAACCACGGTGTTGGTGGTTTCAATGCCGAACACTTCGTTCAGACCGAATGCAACCTGCTGCGCACCAAGGCCCAGCGATGTGGTCAGACCAAAGAGCGTCGCGAACACGGCCAGCGTGTCAATCGCGTGACCCCACCAGCCCCAAATCCGGTCACCCAGGATCGGGTAGAACGCTGACCGCAGCGTCATCGGCATGCCCTTGTTATAGGCAAAGATCGCCAGCGTCAGACCGACAAGCGCATAGACGCACCAGCCTTCCAGACCCCAGTGGTGAATGGTGCCGACGATACCAACATATTCATTGCCGGGTTGCGTGGCATCAATCCCCAGCGGGCTCGCATTGCCGCCTTCGGAGAAGTTATAGTAGGTCGGCTCCAGCACGCCGAAGAACAGCAGGCCAATGCCGATACCGGCCGCGAACATCATTGCGATCCAGCCCGCGTAGGAATAATCCGGCTTGGCATCCTTACCGCCAATCCGCACCGATCCCACCGGCAGCACGATCAATGCGAGGCAGAAGATCAGCATCGCGTTCACGGACAGCACGAGGAACCAGTCAAACGTGCTGGTCAGCCAAGGCCGCAACCAGCCAAAGAAGTTCGCCGCCGCTTCCTGATTGAAAAGCGCGACCGCGACAAAGGCGGAGATCAGCACGGCTGAGATCACGAAGACCGGGTTGTGAATATCAAGGCCAAACGGACGGATATTGTCCTGGCCCAGTTCGAAATCGGTTTGGAAATCCGGATCCGACTGGGCGGAATCCACCTCCGATTGGTTTGTTGCATCTGTCATAGATATGTCCCGTTTTTGGCCCGATTTTTTGGGCGCATGCCCCGCGCAAGACACGCGGATTAAGACAACTTTGGGCTGCAAACCGGACATGTGGCAAGGAATTTATACGCCGCAGCGCAGCACCGGCAGGATCAGGCAGAGGCCATCCAAGCGCGCTTTGACGCTTTTCAGACGCGATCAAAGTGCTTATGTCAGTCGTTCTGACAAACGGAAAATGAACATGGCCAAGCCAAAGGACAATCCAAATTACAAGGTCATCGCCGAGAACCGTAAGGCGCGGTTCGACTATGCCATCGACGATGACATTGAATGCGGTATGATCCTTGAAGGGTCCGAGGTGAAAAGCCTGCGGGTGAATTCCGCCAACATCGCTGAAAGCTACGCCGCGGTGGAAGATGGGGAGTTGTGGCTCGTGAACTCCTACATCGCGCCTTATGAACAAGCGAAAACCTTCGGTCATGAGGAACGCAGGCGGCGCAAATTGCTGGTGTCTAAAAAAGAATTGTCCGCACTGTGGAACGATACACAGCGCAAGGGCATGACACTGGTGCCGCTGGTTTTGTACTTCAACCACCGTGGCATCGCGAAAATGAAGATCGGGATCGCGAAGGGCAAGAAATCTCACGACAAGCGCGAAACCCAGGCCAAGCGCGACTGGAACCGCCAGAAACAACGGCTGTTGAAAGAGCATAGCTAACCACAGGCGCAACAGAATTTTTCAAAAATTCTGCGAAGAAAATTCGAATTTTCTTTTGCATTTTCTTCCAAGAAAATGCGGCGCTAAACCACCACATTGAACACACGTGCCAGCATGGGCAACCGCTTGGCCAATGCACTCCCGCTCGGCGCGATGAGGGCAAGCCTGCGCGTGCATGTCGTCGGGCCCTCGATCATTCGTACATCCTTGGCCAGCAGCCTTTCCACATCCGGCACAGGCAGCAAGGTAAAACCAAGCCCCTCGGCCACGCATTCCATGATCGCCTCAAGACTATCAAGAACCACGGTCTTGGCCCCGTCGGGACGGGTGAAGCTTTCCATCTCCTGCGCGATCAGTTTGCCGATCCCGGTATCGGGCATGAAGTGGAAAAACCGGTGCCGGGCGATCAACCCGGGCAAGCCACCTGAGAGAATGCTGTCACTGGCTGCAAAGACAAATGGCTCCTGCCGCAATTCCACAGAGTCGACACCGTCAGGCAAGCCGTCAGCATCCGTCACCACGGCCGCATCCAATTGCCCGCTGACCACCTTGTCTTGCAACGTTTTGGACAGACCCGTTTCAAATTCAAACTCCGCGCGGGGCGCAGCCGTCTGCGCCGTTTTAACGAAACCCGGCAAAAGCCGCACTGCGGCGGTGGTGACAAACCCCATCCGGTACCGCCCCACGATATCTTCCCTGGGTTTGCAAAGATCGATAATCCGCGCCTCCCGCTGCAGCACCACGGCGGCTTCCGCCACAATAGACCGTGCCAGAGGGGTCAGTTTGGGGGGCCGCACGCTGCGATCAAAGAGGTCCACACCCAATTCACCTTCCAGCGCTTTCATCTGCATCGACAAGGCGGAGAGTGTCATGTTCAGCTCCTCCGCCGCCTTTGTGAAGGATCCGGTCTTGGACAGTTGAACAAGCGTATGAAGCGCACGGGTTTGCATGACTTCATGATATCTGAATTTGATATACAATCAAATTCGTTTGTTATGAAATTAATGGCCGGATATGCTTCACGAAACCGTGAGAAGATATCCAATGCACCAATCGTTCCTCAGCCGCGCCAAAGATCTGGCCCCAGGTTTCGCAGACACCGCCGCCACGTGGGACAAAACCCGCAGCTATCCGTGGCCCAATGTGCAGGCCATGGCAGATGCGGGCCTCATGGGCATGACGATCCCGCAGGCATATGGCGGGCAGGGGGCCAGCTATCTCGACATGGTCGAAGTGATTGAGGAAATCGCGAAGGCCTGCACGCTGAACGCGCGCATTCTGGTTGAGGCGAATATGGGCGGGATCAGCGCCGTCATGGCCTACGGGACCGAGGCGCAGAAACGCTTCTGCGCACCCATCGTTCTGGCCGGCGACAAACCGGCGATTTGCATTACCGAACCGGACGCCGGAAGTGCCGCCACGCATATGCAAACCACCGCGCAAAAGCGGGGGGATACATACATCCTTAATGGATGCAAACATTGGATCACGGGCGGCGGGGTATCAAAGCTGCACCTGATTTTCGCGCGCGTCATCGCCGAGGATGGCCGGGATCAGGGCATTGGAGCCTTCATCCTGCATGTCGATCCAAAGACCCCCCCACAGGGCTACACCATCACGCGGCGCGAACACACAATGGGCCTGTGCGGCATGCCAGAGGCGGAGCTTCACTTCGAGAACCTCGAAATCGGTCAAGACTGGCGCCTGATGCCTCCCTCGGGCCCGGCGCGTGGTTTTGCCGATCTGATGAATGCCTACAACTCCCAGCGCGTGGGCGCGGGCACCGTGGCGCTTGGCTTGGCTGCCGGCGCGCTGGAACGGGCGACGGCCTACCTTAATGAACGTCATCAGTTCGGCCGCCCCTTGGCCGAATTCCAAGGCCTGCAATGGATGGTCGCCGATATGGACACGCAAGTGACCGCCGCGCGTCTGATGCTGCGCGATGCCGCCACCTCCGGCGATCTATTCCCCGATATGACCAAGGCCGCCCGGGCGAAACTCTTTGCGTCTGAAATGGCGATCAAGGTGGTCAGCGACGCGCTGCAAATGTTCGGCGCGCGCGGTTATGGCGATCAGGAACCGCTGGAACGGATGTATCGCGACGTGCGCATGTTCACCATCGGTGGCGGCACCGCCCAAATCCTGCGCACCCAAATCGCGGGCAAGGTGCTGGGCATCAAGACACCGCAGACCCGCGATGGGTACATGCCGCCAAATGTCCTGCCTCTTGCCGCCGAATAGGGTCGCCGCGATTTTACCGGCGGCAACGCTTGCCCACCCCCACGTCTGGTAGTACCTAGATCCGGCAACACCCTCGGGGGCTTCCCATGGCAAATGACGATCCCAAAACCCTTGTGTCCACAGCATGGCTTGCCACGCATCTGAAGGATCCGGATCTGCGCATCCTGGATGGCACATCGTTCCTGCCGGGAACGGATCGCGATGCGCGGGCGGAATATGAGGCCGCCCACATTCCCGGCGCGCGGTTTTTCGATATCGATGATGTCTCGGATCACCGCTCTGATCTGCCGCACATGGTGCCGCCGGTGGAAAAATTCATGTCCCGCATGCGCGCCCTTGGCGTGGGTGATGGGCATCAAGTGGTGGTCTATGATGGGCATGGTTTGTTTTCTGCCGCGCGTGTCTGGTGGCTCTTCAAACTGATGGGCCAGGACAATATCGCAGTGCTGGATGGCGGCCTGCCCAAATGGGTCGCAGAAGGCCACCCGACGGAAGACATCCCCCCCATCATCCGCGACCGCCACATGACCGTGCGGCGGCAGGCGCATATGGTGAAGGACGTCACGCAAGTCTCGTCTGCCTCCAAACTCGGCGACTATGAAATCCTTGACGCCCGCGCCCCGGCCCGGTTTCGCGGTGACGCGCCAGAGCCGCGCGAAGGCCTGCGCGCGGGCCACATCCCGAATTCGAAAAACGTGCATTATGAGACGCTGCTGAACGACGATCACACGATGAAGTCCCCCGACGATCTGCGCGCCGTGTTCGACGCCGCCAACGCCGATCTCACAAAGCCCGTCATCACCTCCTGCGGGTCCGGCGTGACGGCGGCGGTCATCAACCTCGCCCTCACACGGATCGGTAAAACCGACCACGCTCTTTATGACGGATCATGGGCCGAATGGGGTGCCTTCCCCACCGTACCCGTCGCCACCGGAGACGCCTGATGTTTGCAAACCTGAAAACCCAACCCGCTGACAAAATCCTCGCCCTGATGGCGATGTACCGCGAAGACACGCGCGCCGACAAAATCGACCTGGGCGTCGGTGTCTACAAAAACGCCGAAGGGCTGACCCCGATCATGGGCGCGGTCAAAAAGGCCGAACAGATGTGGTGGGAAGAGGAAGCGACCAAAGCCTACACGGGCCTTGCCGGCGACCCGGCTTTCGCAGACGCGATGATTGGGCTGGTTCTGGGCGATGCCGTCCCGCGCGAGGCGGTCGCCGCCGTGGCCACTCCGGGTGGCACAGGCGCGGTGCGTCAGGCTTTTGAACTCATCCAAATGGCCAACCCAGAGGCGCGCATTTTCGTCTCTGACCCAACATGGCCCAACCACCTTTCGATCCTGCGCCATTTGGAAATCGAAACCGTTCTCTACCGCTACTTCGATGAAGACACCCGCGCCGTCGATTTCGCGGCGATGATGGAGGACCTTCAGCAGGTGAAGGCAGGCGACGTCGTCCTCCTCCATGGTTGCTGCCACAACCCAACAGGTGCCAACCTCAACCTCACCCAATTCGGCGAAGTGATCGACCTGATGAACGCCAAAGGCGCGATCCCGATGATCGACATCGCCTACCAAGGCTTCGGCGACGGGCTTGAGGCTGACGCCAAAGCCACCCGCGCAGTCGCCTCCGGCTGCCCCGAGACCCTGATCGCCGCCAGCTGCTCCAAGAACTTTGGCATCTACCGCGAACGCACCGGCCTCCTGCTGGCCGTCAGTCAGGACAATGCCCGCACGAAGCTGAACCAAGCCACGCTGCAACACCTCAACCGGCAGAATTATTCCTTCCCGCCCGACCACGGCGCGCGGATGGTGACGATGGTGTTGAATGATGACGCGCTGCGGGCCGATTGGCAAAATGAATTGGAAACCGTGCGTCTCTCCATGCTCGATCTGCGCCAGGGCCTCGCCGACGAACTGCAACGCCTGACGGGTTCCGACCGCTTCGGCTTCATCGCACAACATCGCGGCATGTTCTCCCGTTTGGGCCTGTCCTCCGACGTGGTAGACGCTCTACGCGAAAAACACGCCATCTACATGGTCGGCGACAGCCGCATCAACGTGGCAGGCCTCAACGCGCAAACGGTTCCTGTACTGGCCAAAGCAATTGTGGAGGCGGGCGGGTAAATCCCGTTGCGCCAAGCCCGCAGCACCGCACTGTGCAAGCGCGCAATCCAAACTTGCGCTGGGCACCTGCACGGCCCACGGAACGTCGCAGGACGTGAACGGGTGCGCCAATGCTGAAAACCATAATTGTCATTCTTGCACTTGCCTTCCCAACGCTGGCCCTTGGCGATGAGGTGGCATCGGTGCGCTACCAATCCTTCAATGGCCTTTCGACGATTGAAACGACAGGCGGGGCCACGTCTTCCACCCCGTTCGCCATCGCATCCGTCGGCAAGACAATGACATCGGTGGCCCTTCTTCGCTTGGTCGACAGGGGGCTTTTGGGGCTTGATGATCCCGTCAGGCAACATCTGCCTGCCGACGTCACCGATGGCCTTGGCGGTCTGAAGGGCATCACCTTGCGGCACCTCCTGACCATGACCAGCGGGCTGCCGGACTATTTCACAGATGACTTCATGGAGGCCGCGCTGGATCATCCGCAGACGATCCGCACACCCAAGGCCGCTGTAACGTTCGCTTTCCATCAAAGGCCGCTGTTCAGCGCGGGCACCGATTTCGACTATTCCAACACGAATTACGTGCTGGCTGGCATGATCGCAGAGAAGGTGACAGAACAATCCTACGCAACCCTCATTGAAGCGGAGGTGTTCGGCCCAGCAGGCATGTCAGACGCAGTTGTTTTCGGCCACGCCCCCCTGCCACAGGATTTTCCGTCTGGCCATGAGGACGGTGAAGAGGTGCGCGCCTACTATCAGAACACGGGCTTCGGCGATGGCGGCGTGCTGGCCTCCGCGCAAGACCTAGAAAATTTCTATCGTGCAGTGTTTCTTGACCGATCCCTGCTGTCAGACACTATGATGTCAGAACTGTTGCGCGATCCTTTGGGCGTTGGCTACGGGATGGGCATTGAGGTCGACGACCAAACCGTCGGTCATTCAGGCGGCGACCTGGGCTTTTCGTCTGACATACGTTTTCACCCCGAAAGCGGATGGCTTGCCCTTCTTCTCATCGCTAAGGGCGAGGCAAACACCGATTGGCCAGCAAAGACCCTCGATCGCCACTAGTGGTCGCCGGTCAAGCCAAGCGCAATTCAGGCTTGGCGCTGCTGACCTCATTGCCTTGCGTTCGGTTCAGACCGGGCGCAGACCCGGAGCTTGTGCATGATCTGTCTGTTGCGGCCATGAACGGAGAATTCTGCACGGCTGTGACGACGCAAAACGC
>JBCBAT010000045.1:0-13147 GCA_038532355.1 Pseudomonadota bacterium
GCGCATCCGGGGCAGGCGGTGACGCTCATCTTTTCACCCGCAGGATAATGCGCTGTTGAAAGCGGGTGCCATCTTCGGCGACAGCAGCGAGGCGCAGGTTCCAGTTGCCCGGCGCGAGACTTGCCGCGCCGGCAACATGCGCGGTGCCGTCGAATTTGAAGTTGAGTTCGCGATCATCGCCCACATGGGTGGCGCGGCCGAGCGTGGCGCGGGTGATTTGGGGTTCAACGGGGCCGAGCGCGTCGTCGATGCGCAGGATCAAGAAATCATCCTCCACATTGGCGGAGACCTCCCAGCCAAGCGCCTCTTGCGCGGCTCGGTCACGATCAAAGAATTGGCTGGCGATGTAGGAATTCTTCACCTCCAACCCCGGAAAGGTGCGCACGGCGGAAAAGGCGAGGATCATGTTCACCGTTATTACGATGCCAAAGCCCGTGCAGAACATGGCCAGCACGTGCCAGCCGGTGAGTGTGCGGTCCTTCATTGCGTGCCCTTTCCGTTGAATAGACTGTCTTTGTAGGCCCGCTCACCCGAGACCATGTCTTCGATCCAGAAGCGCAGCTCAGAACGGTCGCTTGTCGCGGGGGCGGAGCCTGCGGGCGCGATTACATAGACGCGCTGCAGCGCCGTGTCATCGGCGGGGACCATCGTGTTGAGATCGGTCTGCCCTTCCAGCCGCAAGGACAGGGACGCGTCGCCCACCAGTTGGAATTCGAACGCCCGCGCCTCCCCATGTTTGTTGCGCAGCCGCACGTCATAGGCGTTGCGGATGGCACCGTCGGAGAGCGTCACGAATTGCGGGTTGCGTACGGGCGCGACGGTGATGTCGATCGCAGGGCGGATGAAAAGCGCGTAGAGCAGGACAAGACCGCAAAGCGACCACGCGGCGGTGTAGAGCACCGTGCGCAGGCGGAAGATGTGGTGCCACGCAGAGCGGGGTTTCTCACCCGCGCGTTCACGGGGTTCATCCGACAGGGCGAGGTAGTCAATGAGCCCGCGATCCTTGCCGATTTTATCCATGATCTCATCACAGGCATCAATGCAAAGCGCGCAGGTGATGCATTCCATTTGTTGCCCATCGCGGATGTCGATGCCCATGGGGCAGACATTGACGCAGGCCATGCAATCGATGCAGTCGCCCTTGGGGGCCTCTGCCGCGCGTACCTTTCCGCGCGGTTCCCCCCGCCAGTCGCGATAGGCCACGGTCAGTGTGTCATCATCCATCATCACCGCCTGAATGCGTGGCCAGGGGCACATGTAGATGCAGACCTGTTCGCGCATGAAGCCGCCGAAGATGAAGGTCGTGGCGGTCAGGACGGCGACGGTGGAATAAGCGACAGGGGCGGCTTGAAAGGTGAAGAGATCATTGAGTAGCGTCGGTGCGTCGGCGAAATAGAACACCCACGCGCCGCCGGTGGCCACGGCGATCAGCAGCCAGAGTGTCCATTTGGTCATGCGCAGGCGGATCTTGCGCAGGGTCCATTTGGATTTGAGCAGGCGGATCTGGTTGTTGCGGTCGCCTTCGACCTTCCGTTCGACCAGCAGAAAGAGGTCGGTCCACACAGTTTGCGGGCATGTATAGCCGCACCAGACACGGCCCAGGGCAGAGGTGAAAAGGAAAAGACCCAAACCCGCCATGACCAGCAATCCAGCCACGAAGTAGAATTCATGCGGCCAAATCTCAATCCAGAACCAGTAGAAGCGCCGATTGGCCAGATCGACCAGAACCGCCTGATCCGGCAGGTTGGGGCCGCGATCCCAGCGGATCCAGGGCGTGATGTAGTAAATGCCCAAAGTCACCGCCATGATCGCCCATTTGAGGCGGCGGAACTTGCCTTTCACGTCGCGGGGAAAGATCGGCTCTCTGGCGGCGTAGAGGCTGGGAGGGGAGGGATCGGTCACGGGCTTCGCGTCGCGCCCCTGGATATGCGATTGCGCGCCCATGTCATTGACCGCCTCCAAGCTGGTGGATGTAGAGCGTGACCGCTTTCACATCCTCATCCGACAGGCGCAGGCCCCAAGCGGGCATGACGCCAAAGCGGGCATTGGTGATGGAGTATTCGATATCGGCGCGGGTCCCACCGTAGAGCCAGATGGCATCCGCCAGGTTCGGCGCACCGATGGAGGTGTCGCCCAAAGCCGCATCGCCGTGGCAGGAAGCGCAGTTTTCAGCGAAGAGCACGGCCCCCTGTTCGGCCATCGCCGCATCATGATCTTGACCCGAAAGTGACAGCACGTAATCCGTGGTCATGCCGATCTCTTCTTCCGAGAAAATGTCGCCGAAGGCGGGCATTTCGGACCAATGGGCGTCGTCGTCTTGGTCGTTCCGGATGCCGTGGGTGACGGTGTATTCAATCTCTGCCAGCGTGCCGCCCCAGAGCCACGCATCATCAAGCAGGTTGGGATAACCCACCGCCCCCGCAGCCCCCGCGCCGTGGCATTGTGAACAATGGGCGCGGAAGACGGCCGCACCGCCGGAGACGCCGAATTGATAGGCCGGGTCATCGCGGGACAGGGTTGACAGGTCCGCGCTGGCCAGTCGCAACCCGATATCTGCGTTCTGGGCATCCACGCGGGCGATATCTTCGGCCACTTCGCCGCGCGTGGAATAGCCCAGAAACCCCTCGGTCGCCCCGTTGATCAATGGCCAGGCCGGGAAGGCGATGGTGTAGCCCACGCCCCAGATGATGGTCAGGTAAAAACACCACAACCACCAGCGGGGCAGGGGGGAGTTGAGCTCCTTTATGCCGTCCCATTCATGGCCTGTCGTGTCGATCCCGGTCACGTCATCGGTTTGGCGGTTTTGATCGGCCATCACTCGGCCTCCTTGTTCGCGGTGAAGGCATCAAAATCATCCTCGCGCAGCGGGATCTGAGATATTTCTTCATGGGTGGCTCGGGCGCTGGGCCGGAAGGCCCATACGATCACGCCCAGGTAAAAGAGCGTCATGGCCAACAAGAACCAGCTGTCGGCGAAGGCGCGCAGGAGGGTGTAGAGTTCCATGGCGCGCTCCTATCGGCTCTCGTCCGGCGTGAAGGTGGAGAAATCCACCAACGTGCCGAGCATTTGCATGTAAGCGATAAGCGCATCCATCTCGGTCAGCTGCGGCTGGCCATCGAAATTGGACACAACCGCGCCGGGGTAGCGTTCCACCACGCCATCCCAATCGGCATCGGGGTCAGCCTGGTCGCGCATGTCGGTCTCGGCCTCATCCACCATTTCGTCGGTGTAGGGCGTGCCGATCAGCTTGTGCGTGGCCAGAAGATCGGAGATGTACTCCGTCTCTAGCTCCGCATAGAGCAGGAATTCGTACTTCGGCATCACGCTTTCGGGCACCACCGATTGCGGGTCGGTGAAGTGGTCTACATGCCAGGCATCGGAATAGCGCCCGCCGACGCGGGCCAGATCCGGCCCGGTGCGTTTTGACCCCCATTGGAACGGGCGATCGTATTTGCTCTCGGCCGCCAGCGAATAGTGGCCATAGCGTTCAACCTCATCGCGCATGGGTCGGATCATCTGGCTGTGACAGACGTAACAACCTTCGCGAATGTAGATATCGCGCCCGGCCAGTTCGAGCGGCGAATAGGGCCGCACGCCTTCCACCTCCTCAATGGTATTTTCAAGATAGAAGAGGGGGGCAATCTCAACGATCCCGCCGATGGAGACGACGAAGAGGGAGAGGCCCAAAAGCAGGGTTGGGCTGCGTTCCAGCATCGCGTGTTTGTTGATGAACCACGACTGGTGCGGCAGCTCATTGGGGATTTCATCGGGAAAGTCACTGACCAACGCGACCTTGGGATCCTTTTCGGGATCGGTGATCTTGGGATTTTTTGCCATGGTTTTGGTCCCTTTATTCCGCTGGTACACCGACGGTGGCGGGGCGACGCTGACCTGCGCGGATGGTCATCCACATGTTCCACCCCATGATCAGCGCACCGGCGAGGTACATGGCCCCGCCCAGGCCGCGCAGGATGTACATGGGAAGTTTGGCATCCACGGTGTCGGCGAAGCTGTTGACGAGGAAGCCGTTGGCATCCACCTCACGCCACATCAGGCCTTCCATGATGCCCGTGACCCACATCGAGGCCGCGTAGAGGACGATCCCGATGGTGGCGAGCCAGAAGTGCCAGTTGATCGCGGCCATGGAATGCATCTGCGCGCGACCCCACAGGCGCGGTGTCAGGAAGTAGAGCGCGCCGAAGGTGATCATGCCGTTCCAGCCAAGCGCGCCGGAATGCACGTGCCCGATGGTCCAGTCGGTGTAGTGGCTAAGGCTATTGACCGCGCGGATCGACATCATCGGCCCTTCAAAGGTCGACATGCCGTAGAAGGCGAGGGAGATCACGAACATCCGGATGATGGGATCGGTGCGGATCTTGTCCCACGCGCCTTGCAGCGTCATCAGGCCGTTGATCATACCGCCCCAGCTGGGCATCCACAGGATGATCGAAAAGACCATGCCAAGCGTGGACGCCCAGTCGGGGAGAGCCGTGTAATGCAGGTGGTGAGGGCCGGCCCAGATATAGAGGAATATGAGCGCCCAGAAATGCACGATTGACAGCTTGTAGCTGTAGACCGGGCGGCCCGCCTGTTTGGGTACGAAATAGTACATCATGCCAAGGAACCCCGCGGTCAGGAAGAAGCCCACCGCGTTATGGCCATACCACCATTGCACCATCGCATCCTGCACGCCCGCAAAGACCTGCACGGATTTGGACCCGAAGACCGACACAGGGATTGAGATATTGTTGACCACATGCAGCATGGCCACGGTGATAATGAAGGCCAGCAGGAACCAGTTCGCCACGTAGATATGGCGTTCCTTGCGCTGCATGATCGTGCCTAGGTAGACCAGCAGGAAGCACACCCAGACCACCGTCAGCCACAGGTCCACATACCATTCCGGTTCTGCATATTCCTTGGATTGCGTGGCGCCCAGCAGATACCCGGTGGCGGCCAGCACGATGAAGAAATTGTATCCCCAGAACACGAACCACGCGAGGTTCCCGCCCCAAAGCCGCGTTCCGCAGGTGCGCTGCACAATGTAGAAAGACGACATTATCAGCGCATTGCCCCCGAAGGCGAAAATCACCGCCGATGTATGCAGCGGGCGCAGCCGTCCGAAATTGGTGTAGGGCTGGCCCCAGTCGAAGTTGAGTTCGGGAAAGGCTAGCTGGAAGGCAATGAACACCCCGGCGAGGAACCCCACAACGCCCCAGAGCGCTGTGGCGATGACACCGGCGCGCACCGGCCCGTCCATGTAGCGTTCCGTGTGCGCAACGGGCTTGGGGTCGCCCACCTGGCGCAGCATCCAGACAAAAAGGCCAAACGCGGTGGCCATGATCAAAAGCGCATGAACCTTGTAGGCCAGGTCATGCCCCCAATCCGCCGCCAGCGCGGCGAAAAGAGCGATCAAGCCAAGCAAAATGAGCTTTGTGATATCCCACATGGCAGCACCTTTGTAATCCGTGTCCCTTGGTGTTCGTTTTGCCCGTCCGGGCGTCGGTCTGCCTTGATCTGAATCAAGTGCCGATACTTGGAGGTTGTTTTTTCGGTCAGGGCGCGATCACGGCCCGGTAGAGGTGCCAGGCGCTATGACCCAGCATCGGAAAGATCAGCACCATGCCTAGGAAAAGCGGCAAGGCAGCCACCAAGGTGGCCCCGGCCACGATCAGACCCCACAGCATCATCGGCCCCTGATTTTCGACCGTTGCCTTGAAGCTGGTGATCATCGCGGTCACCACGTCGATGTCGCGGTCCAGCAGGATCGGCACGCCAATCACGGTGATGGAAAACAAAAGCCCCGCAAGGGCCGCGCCCACGACCCCGCCAATGAGCAGCATGGAGAGGCCCTCGAACGTGGTGTAGACCTCAATCGAGGTCATGACATTGGTCATGGAGGCCGTGCCGAAAGTCACCGCGAACACCACCCGGGCGATGACAATCCAGACCAGCAGGAAAAAGACTGCCACCACCGCAAAGAACGGCAATTGCCCGCTGCGGGATGTGAACCCCGCCGACAGGATCGCGCCCCAGCTGAGCGGCTCATCACTGGCCAGGCGGCGGGACACCTCGTAAAGGCCGATGGCTGCAAATGGCCCGATCAGCGGAAACCCGGCTGTCAGCGGCAACACCCAGTAGCCAGCCGATCCGTAAAACAGCATTGCCGCCATCAGCACGCCAAAGACGGAGAACACCGCCCCGAAAAACAGGCCGAACATGGGCGCGCGTTGAAAATCGCTGAGACCCGCGCGGAGGGCGGCAAAGACATCCTGCGTGGTGATCTGCCGTATGGCTGGCACGGGTGCGGGGGCTTTGGGGGCGGCGGTTTCTGTCATGGGTCGGCTCACTTCCGTCGTGGTTGGCTGGCCTGTTGACGGGTGCGGCGCTGGCGCTTGGGCTTGCAGTTGCAGACGATAGGTTGGCGCGGCCTGTCCCGTTTCAGGCGTGCATCGGTTTTGCCCGGTTTTGCGCGGCGATGATTTGATCTGGGTCAATTTTGCGGCTTTGCCGCGCGAATTTCCCAGAGGGTGTGAAAATCTTGCCAAGGTCTCCAAAGCTTCTTAGCCTTGTGGTCGGAGACACAATGTCAAACGCGACCGCCTCATCCATCGCGCCTGATGAGGGTGCCGAACCACCCGTTTGCGCCACCTGTGCGGTGCGCAACAGCAGCCTGTGTTCAGCGCTGTCGCCTGATGAGATTGCCGATCTGAACCGGATGTCACGGCGCAAGCACCTGTCACCGGGACAGGTGCACGTGTTCGAAGGGGACGCGGCGCGGGACTTTGCCAATGTCATTCAGGGCGTCGCCAAGCTGATGCGCGGGGCGGAGGATGGGCGACAGCAGATCGTGGGGTTGCTGTTGCCGTCCGATTTTATCGGCGGGCCCATGGGGCCGGGGGACGGACAGGCGCTGGAGCCTTACACGATCGAGGCTGTTTCAGATCTGGAGCTTTGCATTTTCCCGCGCGACGGGTTTGAGGCGTTGCTGGGCGTCTATCCCGCGCTGGAACGCAAACTGCTGGACCGCACGCTGAGCGAGCTGCAACTCGCGCGGGATTGGATGGTGCTTTTGGGCCGTAAGACAGCGCGGGAACGGGTGGCGACCTTTCTGCTGCATGTGGCCCGCAAAATGCGCAATCACGGCTGTCAGGGCGGTGGGGGCTTTGACCTGCCACTGGGGCGGGGCGATATCGCCGATCATATCGGGCTTACTATTGAGACCGTCAGCCGACAGATCACGCAGTTGCGCAAAGAGGGCATTTTGCAGATGCGCGGCGCGCGTCACGTGCTGTATTGCGACATGGATGCGTTGCAAAAGGCCTCGGGCTTCTGACGCGGGCCGCCGAAAAGCCCATCAAATCATTGAATTAGACCTGTTTTCCCGGCGGTTTTGACATATCCGCGCCCAAGCTTTGCCACGGAATCCGCATGATCTGTGCAAATTGCGGGAATTTCGGAAGCAGTGTTTCCAGAATTGAAAACAAACCCATAGTCATTTCATTATCCGGAATGACTGGTTTGCCCTTGGCCTCCCGCCAGTGTTAGCAATTCGTAAATCTGTCTGTCAGGGGGGATTCGGTCTGCGAATCCGTCCATCTTTGAAAGGGTATGTTATGTCGAGTTTTGATCAGAGTGGTGTGACCGGTCTTGTTGGTCTTTGGGAATTTGCCAATGGCAACACAAACGGGGACACCGGGCTCGACGATGGTCTGGCGCAGGACGGCACGTTTGAAAACGGGGCCTCTGCCACGGGCGGGCGCGCGGTGTTTGACGGCGACAATGATCGTTTTGACGTCGAAGGCGACAATGGTGGCCCTCTGGAAAGCGAATTTGACCTGGGCCGTGGCATTCTGGAAACGCAATTCACCACAAACCCGGGTGAGGCACTGTCCAACGCCACAATCGTGAACCGTGGTGAATTTGGTGACATGGACACCGAAGGCTGGTTTGGCATCCGGGTGACGGGCGATGGCAAGGTCATCGTGCAGCACTGCCCGATTGGCCCTGCTGGCACGCGCATTGATGCGTTCCTGGATACGCCGCCCAACTTCTTCAGCGCAGGCGACACGATCAACGTGAAGTACGAATGGGATGAAACCACCGGCGCCACCACCACCATCACCAATGTCACGACCGGCGATACCTTCACGGAATCGAAGGCCATGACCGGTCTGACGCTGGATATCGGTGACAATGACGATGAGATTTTCACATTCGGCGCGCGTGAGGCCAGCGATGGCCAGTACGACCAGAATTTCGACGGCACCATTGATTATGTCGCCGTGTATGACAGTATTGAGCCTGCCGATCCCGATGGCGTGGTCGATGGGGAAGCCTTCGATGAGGTGATGGAGCTTGGCTATGACGATGCCAATGCACCCACCGATGGCGGCGGTGACATGATCACCAATGGCGATGACGTGATCCTTGGCAACGGTGGGTCCGACACCATTGATGGCGCGGCAGGCGATGACACGATCTACGGTGACACGCCGGATGCAGGCCCCGTGGAAAGCGGCATTTTCGAATGGAGCGAAGCGCCTGATTTCGCGGAAGGCGCAGATGCGTCTGATTTCACGCAAGACACCGGCAGCGCCAATATCACCTTCACCATCATCAATGAAACCGGCCCGGTGGAAAGCGAATACGAGGTCGGCGATCAGAACACCGATGGGCTTGATGCCGCCGTGTCTGAGACCGAAAGCTTCGAATCCATCATTCGGGATGAAGATGACAGCGCGACCTATGGCTGGTCGTCTGATGTGCCGCTTGAAAACGTGCAGTTCCGCGTCAATGACGTGGATGGCGACGGTGTCGTGCAAATCCGCGCCTTTGATCCTGATGGCAACCCGATTGAAGTCGTTCTATCTGATGTGGGGTCCGATCTGGCGGCCTCCGACACCGATGGTGTGGCGGGCAATGATCAGGTGGCCAGCATTGATGATGACTATGTCGATGATACCGATCCGGCCCATTCCGTTGTTGTAACGATCCCGGGCCCGGTGGGCAGCTGGCAAGTCATCCACACCATGAGCGGTGGCAACGATTCCGGCATTAACTTCACCGATATCACCTTCGACATCGCGCAGCCTGATCTGGGCGTGCCGGGCGATGATGTGATCACCGGCGGCGCGGGTGCCGACGTGATGTTCGGTCAGGATGGCAACGACACCTTCATCGTGGACACTGCCGCCGATGGCGACGGCGATGTGGTCGATGGCGGCAATGGCCCCGATGACAGCACCGACAATGACACGCTGGATCTGCGCGGTGCAGGGCAGGTGACCATTGCCGATGACGTGGACCCCAATGATGACGGCGCGCGCGCGGGCACCGTGACCTTTGAAAACGGTGAGGTGCTGACATTCTCCGGCATTGAAACGATCCTGACCGATCCGCAGAACGAAGCGCCGGACGTGATCGCGTCCGACGTGACGATCGACGAAAACACCACCGATGTGCAGGATGTGGATGCATCCGATCCCGATGGTGACAGCGTGATGTTCTCCATCACCGGTGGCGATGATGCCGCGCTCTTTGAGATTGATCCGGTCACGGGCCAGCTTGATTTCATCAACGCGCCTGATTTTGAGAACCCGGGCGATGCGGATGGCGACAACCAGTATGAGGTTGAGGTCACCGCGACCGATCCCGGCGGTCTCTTCGACACGCAGCCGATCACCGTGACCGTGGCCGATGTCAACGAGGCCCCTGATGTGACCGGCCCTGGGGATGTGTCCGTGGATGAAGGCGCATCCGGTGTGATCGCTGATTTTGACGCGACCGATCCGGATGCGGGCGACAATGTCACGTTCAGCCTGACAGGCGATGATGCCGCGCTCTTTGACATTGACCCGGTGACCGGTGAGTTGAGCTTCATCAACGCGCCTGACTTTGACAACCCGCTCGATGCGGATGGCGACAATGTCTATGACGTGACCGTCGTGGGCACCGATGATGGTGGCCTGACCGATGAACAGGATGTCGAGATCACGGTTGGCGATCTGGCCGGCAGCATCGGCATCGTGGACGGCGAAGAAACCGGCGAGTTGATGGGCCCCGACTATGACGACAGCAACGCCCCCACCAATCAGGGTGGCGACATCATCGACGGCGCAGATGGCATTGATGACGTGATCGAAGGCAATGGCGGTGATGACACCATCGACAGTGGCCTGGGCGATGACACCGTCGATGGCGGGTCGGGCGATGACGTCTTTGACATCAACGAAGAAGGCAATGGCATCGACAATGACGTGATCACCGGCGGTGAAGCAGGTGAAACTGACGGCGACACCATCGACACTGGCGACATTGATGACGACCTGACCGTGACCTTCACCGGCAACGAAGAAGGCACGATCACCGACGGCACTGACACCACCACCTTCGAGGAAGTGGAAAACATCCAGCTGGGTGGCGGCGACGACACTGTGATCGGCTCTGACGCCAACACGGAAAGTGTAGATGGCGGCGCAGGCGATGATGTGATGTCTGGCGGCGATGGATCCGACACGCTTGCGGGCGGTGACGACAATGACAGCATCACCGGCGGTCTTGGCGGTGACAGCCTGTCCGGGGACGATGGCAATGACACGCTGGAAGGCGATCAGGGCATCGACACCATTGACGGTGGCGATGGCGATGACAGCATCGACGGTGGTTCCGGCGTGGATAGCCTCGACGGCGGCGACGGGGATGACACGATCCTCGGCGGGTCGCAGAGCGATACGATTGACGGTGGTGACGGCGACGATGATATCGAAGGCGGCACAGGCTCTGACGTGATCCTCAGCTCTGACGGCGCGGACACCATCGACGGCGGCGCCGGCACCGACACCTACCGCGATGACTCGGGTGAAACCATCGAAGTCACCGTGGACGACAATGGTGACGGCACGGTGGAGCGTGTGAATGACGGCACGACCGACACCGTGGAAGACTTTGAAAACTTCGTGGCGGGCGAATCCCCGGCAGAGGCGGATGTGATCACCCTCACAACGCCGATCCCGGTGGATGACATTGCGACGGAAATCCAGGGCCTCGACAACAACGCTGTGGGCACATTCACGCCCGCCGATGGTGGGCCTGTGGTCAGCTTCGGTGGTGCCGGTGAGCCGACACTCGGTGATGTTCTGGGCGGCGCGCAGCCTGCCGGTGATTATCAGATCACCGATGGCGATGAGGACGGCCAAATCGGCGACATCTCGTTCGAAAACTTCGAGACGATCAACTTCACGGTTGCTGGCGTTCTGCCGGACGGCGCGGTCGACGGCGAAGAGTCTGATGAATTGATGGGCCCGGGCTATGACGACAGCAACGCGCCCACCGATCAGGGCGGTGACATCATCGACGGGCCGGATGGTCTGGATGACACGATCTTCGGCAATGGTGGTGATGACACCATCGACAGCGGCCTGGGCGACGACACGGTCGACGGTGGCGCAGGCGATGACGTCATCGACATCAATGACGAAGGCGACGGCATCGACAATGATGTGATCACCGGCGGTGAGACGGACGAAGATGACGGTGGCGACACCATCGACACGACCGACATCGACGATGACCTCGTGGTGGACTTCACCGCACCCGAAAAGGGCACGATCACCGATGGCACCGACACCACGACCTTCGAGGAGATTGAAAACCTCCAACTGGGCGGTGGCGATGACAGCGTGACCGGCTCTGACGGCACGGAAAATGTCGACGGGGGTGCCGGGAATGACACCATGGATGGTGGCGATGGCGCTGACACCCTGTCTGGCGGCGATGGCAATGACGACATCGACGGTGGCGCAGGTGATGACGTGCTCGATGGCGGCGAAGGCGATGACACCATCGACGGTGGTGACGGTGCAGATACCGTGACCGACCTCGAAGGCGACAACGTCATCGACACTTCCGGCACAAACGCATTGCCCGATGACAAGAACGGTGACGGCTTCGGCTTTGCGCCTTACGGCCCATTCCCGCCGGTGCCTGCGGACACGAATGAAGATGATGACCGCGATCTTGTCACCACCGGATCTGGCAACGATTCTATCACCACGGGCGATGATGATGACACGATCATCTCCGGCGCAGGCAATGACACCATCGACAGTGGCATCGACGATGACTCTGTGGATGCAGGCACGGGCGCGGACCTCATCACCACGGGCGAAGGCTCTGACACCGTGCTGGGTGGTGGCGGCAACGACACCATCTACGGTGGTCTTGGGCCGTCAGTGCCGGATGGGGCGGATATCCCCAATGATGGCACGGGTCCGTTCGGCCCCGATCCTGACACCGAAAACGGGCGTGACCTGCTGGACGGTGGCCTCGGCAATGACCTCATCTTCGGTGAAGACGATGACGACACGCTGATCGGGGGTGGCGGCGATGATACGCTGGATGGCGGCATCGATGACGATGATCTGGACGGCGGCGTGGGCTTTGACAGCCTGATCGGTGGCCAGGGTGACGATACGCTCGATGGTGGTCGCGGTCGCGACACGCTGGAAGGTGGCATCGGCGATGATGTCTTCATTGAAGAGGCCAACAGCGGTGCCGACACCATCGTGGACTTCGGTCTGGGCAACTCGGGCTCGATCAATGATGGCGATCAGACCAACAACGACTTCGTGGATCTGTCCGAGTTCTACAACGACACCACGCTGGCGGCGGTCAATGCCAACGCCACGAACCCGGCCAATCAGTTCAACGATCCGCTCTCCATGCTGCGTGCGGACGCTGCAGATGGGCGTCTGGACGGTAGGATCAATGGCGAAAATCTGAGCGCGTTCATTGGTGAGATCGACCTGACCATCGAAAACGGTGGTGCGGCGGTGACGGGGTCGGACCTGACCTTCGACAACACCAACGTCGCCTGCTTTGTCCGCGGCACGCAGATCGCGACGCGGCGTGGCTCGGTGGCCATTGAGGACCTCAAGGAAGGCGATGAGGTCATCACCATGGACCATGGCTTCCAGAAGATCCGCTGGATCGGCTCCACCTCTGTGCCTGCCACGGGCGCGCTGGCCCCGGTCGTGATCCGCAAAGGGGCGATGGGCAATGAGCGTGACCTGCGTGTGTCGCCGCAGCACCGGATGCTGGTGCGCGGCTGGCATGTGGAGCTGATGTTCGGCCAGAAAGAAGCGCT
>JBCBAT010000046.1:0-12116 GCA_038532355.1 Pseudomonadota bacterium
ATAAAGCTCTTCGCCCGGGCGCAGCATACCGCGTTCGATCAGTTGACCAAACGGCACGCGTGGGGCAGCGCGTTTGGAGGCGGTCACCTCCAGCGCTTCCTTGTCGAACTTGCGGACTTTCTTGAGCCGCTTTTCTGCGACGGCGCGATAGCTGTCTTCCTGTTCGATCCCGATATAATCCCGGCCGAGCATCTTCGCCACGGCACCTGTCGTGCCTGTGCCAAAGAACGGATCCAGCACCACGTCGCCCGGTTTGCTTGTCCCCAGAATGATCCGGTGCAGCAGGCTTTCGGGTTTTTGCGTCGGATGGGCCTTGTCACCGTTTTCATCCTTCAGCCGTTCATGGCCTGTGCACAGCGGCAGCACCCAGTCAGAGCGCATCTGAATACCTTCATTGAGCGCCTTCAGCGCCTCATAATTGAAGGTGTATTTCGCGCCTTCTTCCTTGCTGGCCCAGATCATCGTCTCATGGGCGTTCGTGAGGCGTTTGCCACGGAAGTTGGGCATCGGATTGGATTTGCGCCAGATCACATCGTTCAGGATCCAGAAGCCTTGGTTTTGAAGCGCGGCACCGACGCGGAAGATGTTGTGGTAGGAGCCAATGACCCAAATCGCGCCATTGGGTTTCAGAAGGCGACGCGCGGCGGCCAGCCAGTCTTTGGTGAAGCGGTCATAGGCCTCGAAAGACGCAAACTGATCCCACGCGTCATCCACCGCGTCCACCTGGCTGTTATCGGGACGATGCAGATCGCCACGCAGTTGCAGGTTATAGGGTGGGTCCGCGAAAATCAGATCGACAGAGCGTTCCGGCAAGGACTGCATCACCTCGATGCAATCACCGGCAATAATCTGGTTGAGAGGAAGCGCTTTCGCACCCCCTGCCTTGGTCTTGGTCATCAATTCTGCCTCTGTCCCGGCGCTTCTGCGCTCTTGGCGTTGTTGAGGCCAAAGATGAGTCAAAGCTGATTCGCCGTCAAATTCTTTTTTGAATCAGAGACTTACAGATTTTTCTTGATACAAGATATTGTGGACAGGCTTAAACGAACGTCTATGGTGTGGGGTCACGCCCAGATTTGCCAGCGCATCCATGTGCTTTTTCGATCCGTATCCGGCATTCGTTTCCCAGCCGTAGCCGGGATACTGTTGCGCCAAATCCATCATGATGCGATCGCGCCTAATTTTCGCCACAATTGAGGCCGCCGCGATGGAGGCGGATCGGCCATCGCCCTTGATCACGGCCTCTGCCGAAATGCGCAATTCATCAGGGATCATGTTGCCATCGATCAGCGCGTAATCGGGCGGGTGGGGCAAGCCATCAATGGCGCGGGTCATGGCAAGATGGGCGGCGCGGAGGATGTTGATCTCATCAATCTCCTCAACGCTGGCATGGGCGACGGACACCTCAGCCACCTCCATGATCTGATCGTGCAGCGCGGCGCGTTTCAGCGCGGTCAGTTTTTTGGAATCGTTGAGGCCGTCGGGAATGCGCGCGGGATCCAGAATAACCGCCGCCGCTGTGACGGGCCCAGCCAGCGGCCCGCGCCCCACTTCGTCAACGCCTGCAACACGAATAAATCCGCGTGCGCCCAGGGCCTGTTCGAAAGAAAAATCGGGTGAGGATGCAGTTCGGGGCATGAGGGCGTCAAAGCATGAACAGACCCGAAAAGCAAAGAGGAAGGGCCGGGCCCTTCCTCTTCGACTGCTCGCGGGGGATAGCGCCTTTTAGTGGCGCCAGTTGCTGTGCCCGTGGTGGTAATGGCGGTGCCGGTATTGGTTGTTGTAGTAGTGCTTGCGATAGGCTTTCCGCTGGTGGTGGTTGTAGTAATAGGGATTGTAGGCCGGGCGGTTGTAGTACCGCGTCACATGGCGGCGATCCTTGCGGTTCTCGGAAATGGCCGCGCCGATGATGGCCAATGCGGCGACGCCTGCGATGATCTTCGCGGTGTCATTGTCTGCCTTAGCCGGCGTGGCGGTGAGGCCGGCAAACGCAATTGCGATTGCGGCCATGGATGTCGTGAAGCCTTTGAACAACATGATTGTGTCCTTTCGGAATTTGGCACCGGGGGGCGCAGGAAATGTAAGACAGACAGCCTGCCTTTTGGTGATGCCAAAAAGGTGGGTCATCCTTTGATGACAGGCAATAACGCCTCACTGTTATCTGATAACAGGTGTTCTGGGCCGCATTGGATCACACGGGATATTGAATAGCGCGACCAGTCAGAGCATGTTTGGCCCATGACACGGATACCTTCCATATTCACCCTCGCCGTCGCGCTGACCCTTATGGCCGGCACGGCCCATGCGGCTTGTACGGTGGAATACAAAGCCAAGCGCGATAATCCGCTGACTTTGTTCCATAATGTGACAACAGTACCCGGCCCTTGTGATCGTGGTACGGTGCAACGACAGCTGCGGGCGCAACTGGCGCAGCAGGGCCTGACCCTGTTGAAGATTTTGTCGGTGAGTGGATGAAGGACGGTAACGCGTGATGGAAGGTAGCGCCGCAGATGCCCGGAAATCAGGAAGCCGTGTGGTAATCCTCGGCGTGGTGGGGATCGTGGCGATCCTGACCATCACGGCGTTTTTCCTGTTTCTCAAACTGCCCGATGCCAACGCATTCAACATGCGGGTGGAACGGATCTTTGTTGAAAACGACGCGCTGACATCAGATGCGGAAATCAAGCTTCTTGAAATACTGGCCCTGTCCGGCACCGCGTTTTCGGAAACCTTGGTCAGCTACCGCATCGCGATTTTCGTGCTGCTGGTTTTTGCCACGGCGCTGCTGATTGCGTCGCTTGTCTTCCTGACCATGCTCGTGGTGCTGAACCGCCGGATGGCGCAGATTGAACGGTCTGGCATTCAGGTCAGTTCGCTTTTGATAAGTCGCGATGAGAAGACGGTGTACCTAAATGACATGGGTTTCAAGCTGACCGATGCCGCTATGGAAACCCTGGCCGTTCTGGCGGAGGCGCGCATGGATGATGAGGTTCTCACAGGCGCGGAGATTGAGGCGGTGATTTCCGGACGCACGAAAGAGAATTGCGAAGAGGCCGCCGGTGCCACGCGGATCAAGCGGTTGCGCGATACGTTGGGCAACCAGATGATGTCGGAATTGCTGGTCAAGAACATCGCGCGGCGGGGTTACATGCTGGCCATCGACAAGGATGTGATCCGGGTGATTTGACGCGCGGCTTGCAAAGATTGCCCGGACGTCCACCTTGTAACTCAACGCGCAATCGAAAATAGTCATCAGGTCACGCCCGGAGTTACGCGCCCTATGACCGATGCTGTTCTATCCATCCGCAATCTGACCGTCGAAATCCCCACGCGGCGCGGTGTGTTCCGCCCGGTGGAGGAGGTCAGCTATGACATCCACCCCGGTGAAATTCGCGGCGTGGTGGGGGAAAGTGGTGCCGGGAAATCTATGACCGGCAATGCCGTCATTGGTTTGCTCGACCCGCCCGCGCGCATTCACACCGGTGAGGTGCATCTGAACGGTCGGCGCATTGATCAACTCAGCGATGAAGAAAAGCGCCGCATTCGGGGCAAAGAGATCGGGATGATCTTTCAGGATCCGCTGACCTCGCTCAACCCGCTGTTCACGGTGGGGGAGCAATTGGTGGAGACGATCCAGCTGCATCTGGGGTTGTCGGCGTCGGATGCCAAGGCGCGCGCCATTGCGCTTCTGGATCGGGTCGCCATTCCAAACCCGTCCGTGCGATTTGATCAGTATCCCCACCAGTTTTCCGGCGGCATGCGGCAGCGCGTGGTGATTGCGTTGGCGCTGTGTTCCGAGCCGTCTGTGATCGTCGCTGACGAACCGACAACCGCGCTTGATGTGTCCGTTCAGGCGCAGGTGCTCGACTTGATCAAAGAGCTCGCCGATGAACGCCAAGTGGGCGTGATCCTCATCACCCACGACATGGGCGTCATCGCTGACACCACCGACCAGGTCACCGTCATGTATAATGGCCGCGTCGTGGAAAGCGGCCCCACGGATCGCATCCTCGGCACGCCAAGCCATGAATACACCCGGTCCCTCATTGCGGCCGTTCCGCGCCCCACGCTGAAGCTGAAGCGCTTCCCGCTGATTGGCTATGGCGGGCGCGTGACGGAGTTCAAAATTGCCGATCTGGCGCGATCCTGGAAAAAACCCGCGCCGTCGAAAGAGGGTACGCTTCTGGAGGTGAAGGGCGTCACTAAGAAGTTCCTCGAAAAGCCGTCCCTCATTCCGTCGCGGCGCGAGTACTTCACCGCCGTCGATGAGCTTTCCATCGACATCAAGGATGGGGAGGTCTTCGGCCTTGTGGGCGAAAGCGGGTCCGGCAAATCCACCGTGGCCCGCATGATCGGCACGCTTTACAAGGTTGATGGCGGGTCGATCCTGTTTGATGGCGAAGACGTCACAAAGATGGATTCAGCGGGCCTAGATCGCTATCGCCGCCAGATTCAGATGATTTTTCAGGATCCGTTTTCATCGCTCAATCCGCGTATGAAAGTGGGTGACATCGTGGCGGAACCGCTGCGCCATCACAACCTTCTGCCCTCTACTGAGGTCGGCCCTCGCGTAAGGGAATTGTTGGACCGGGTGGGGCTCGCCTCAGACGCGGCCACGAAGTTTCCGCATGAGTTTTCGGGCGGTCAGCGACAGCGTATTTCCATCGCCCGGGCGCTGGCCACACAGCCGCGGTTCCTGATTTGTGATGAACCGACATCCGCCCTGGATGTGTCCATTCAAGCGCAAATCCTGAACATCCTCAAAGACCTGCAGGAACATCTGGGCCTCACCATGCTCTTCATCTCTCACGACCTGCCGGTGGTGCGCCAGATGTGCAACCGCGTGGGCGTGATGAAACAGGGCCGGTTGGTGGAGGTGCAGGAGACCGAGGCGCTTTTTGCCAACCCACAACATCCCTACACGCAGGAACTGCTGGGCCTGATGCCGCGGCTTGAAGGGTTGTCAGAAGAAGGCCTCGACACGCAAGCGGTCGGTTAGGCTGCTTGCGCCGTCAAAGGCCGCTCCCGAATGGGCAGGTGAATGAGCGCTGAAAACGCACCAATCGCCACACCGATCCACCACACAGCCGTGTAGCTGCCGTAGATGTCATAAAGCCGCCCGCCCAGCCACACGCCCAGGAAACTGCCCAATTGATGGCTCAGGAATACGATCCCATAGAGCGTGCCCATGTACCGTATCCCGTAAATATGCGCGATGAGGCCCGAGGTGAGCGGGATGGTGGCAAGCCACAGTGACCCCATGGCGACCGAGAAGATGATCACGCTGGTGGGCGTCATGGGCAACAGGATAAAGATCGATGCAACGACGGTCCGTCCCGCATAGACCGCGGCCAGCAGGTATTTTTTGGAGTACCGTTTGCCCAGATAACCCGCGTAAAGCGTGCCGCCGATATTGGCAAAACCGATCAGCGCAAGCGACACCGCGCCGAGGGCGGAGGTGGTGGAAATGCCCATCCCGTCCAGGAACCCGCCCGGCATGATGGGTCCGCAAACCTCCGTGATGAAGGCCGGGAAATGCGCGCTGATGAAGGCCACTTGATAGCCGCAGGCGAAGAAGCCCAGAAAGATCAGCGTGTAGGTTGGATCTCGGAACGCCTTCGTGAGGATCGCGCCCATGCTTTCTTCCAACTCTGCCGTGCTGGCGGGGGTGGGGCTGCGCATCAACGGCATTAGGAACAGGACAGCGAGGATGCCGACGGCAAAGACGAGGAACACGCTTTGCCATGGCATGGATGCCAACAGTGCCTCGGCAATGGGTGGGCCCAGGATCTGCCCACCGGAACCCGAGGCCGACGCGATGGCAAGGCTCATGGAGCGGTTCTCATCCGAACTGGCCCGGCCCACGATGGCGAGAATGACGCCGAACCCGGTGCCCGCAATTCCAAAGCCCACCAAAAGGGAAAGCGCCTGATGCGCGCCCGGCGTGACCGCGTAGGACGAAAGGACCAGCCCCAGCGCATAGAGCAGTGCGCCCATCACAATCGCCTTCCGGTCCCCGATCTTTTCGGCAATGGCGCCAAAGATCGGCTGCCCGATCCCCCAGGCGAGGTTCTGAATGGCGATCGCCATGGAATATTCCACGCGCAGCCAGCCAAACTCTTCCGCAATGGGGATCTGGAAAAGGCCGAACGCTGACCGGATGCCAAAAGATACGATCAGGATCACGCAGCCCGCGATCAGAACCGGCGTGAAGATGGATTGCGATTTTTGCAAGACGTATTCCTTGAAAGACCTGCGCAGCGTACTCACGCGCAAGCTTCCGTCAAACAGGATTTTGTGATCCCTCACGTAAGCGATGCTTATGCGACCCCGCGCTTTCCTCCTGCGGCTACTCGGGCTATGGCGGTTGGATGACTTTGCCCAGCGAAAGATACATGGCCTTGGTCGCCGACGGCACTCTGACGCGCGATGACGCTCAAGAAGCCGTACTGCCGGAATTTGACCGCATCGCTGCTGGCCTCACCCGACCCGTCAAAACCGGGTGGTTTCGCAAAAGCGCGGGGCCTGCGGTGCCCAAGGGCCTCTACCTCTGGGGCGGTGTCGGGCGCGGGAAATCCATGCTGATGGACATGTTCGTGGAAACGATCACAGTCCCCAATCGCCGTGTCCATTTCCACGCCTTTATGCAGGAAATGCACGCCGGCATGCACGCCGCACGCAAACGTGGTGAGGTCGATGCGCTGGCCCCCGTGGCCCGCGAGGTTGCCCAAAACGTACGCCTTCTGGCCTTCGACGAAATGCAAATCACTGACATCACAGACGCGATGATCGTGGGGCGGCTTTTTGAGGCGCTGTTTGCCGCCGGTGTCGTGGTGGTCACGACCTCCAACCGCGTACCGGATGACCTTTACAAAGACGGCCTAAACCGCGCGCTGTTCCTGCCCTTCATCCAGCTGTTGAAAGACCAAATGGTCGTTCATGAAATGGTCAGTGAGACGGATTACCGCCAGAACCGACTTGCCGGCGCGCAAAGCTATTTCACCCCAAATGATGCGGCCGCGACGGCGCAGATGGACGCGATCTGGCAGGATATGTCAGATGGTCAGGCGGCGCCTCATACCCTGATCGTCAACAAGCGCGAAGTGCTGATCCCGGCCTTTCACAACGGCGTCGCGCGTGCCTCATTTCATGATCTCTGCGGTCAGCCCCTTGGCCCGGCCGATTACCTCGCGCTGTCCAAGGCCGCGCGGGTGCTGGTGCTCGATAACATCCCGCAACTGGGCCGCAACAACTTCAATGAGGCCAAACGTTTTGTGACCCTGATCGATGCGCTCTACGAGGCGCGCGTGCGCCTGATCTGTTCGGCGGCGGCAGAGCCGGAATTCCTGTATGTCGAAGGCGCAGGCAGTTTCGAATTCGAACGCACCGCCAGCCGTCTGCGCGAGATGCAGTCAGAGGATTGGGCGCAGGGTTAACGCGATGTGGCCTTGATCCAGTTGTCGTAAAGCTGCTCTGCCATCGCGTTGAACATGTGCATCCGCTGGGCACATTCCGCATCCAGCCGGTCAACGGCACCTTTCCCCATCGCCTTGTCGAGCGCCCCCGCGTATTCCGGGATTTCGGCCCAATTGGCCACGGTATCGGCCTCGATCTCCATGTGGAATTGCAAGGCAAAGGCATGGGTCTTCCACGCCATGGCCTGCACCGCACAAGCAGGCGATGACGCGAGCACGCGCGCGCCCTGCGGCATCTCCGTCACCTCGGCCGAATGCCATTGAAGGCACTCCAGAGTGTCAGGCATCCCTGCGAAAAGCGGATCGGGCTCAGTGATGTTCACCTCCAAAACCCCGATCTCCGGCGTGATGGACGGCCCAACTTTTCCACCCAAAGCCTCGGCCAGCAATTGATGCCCCAGACAAAGCCCCAGGAACGGCATTGCGCGCTCCTGCACGGCCTCCCGAATGATCGCCTTTTCGTCCTTCAACCACGGATGCTGGTCCTCTTGCCACACATCCATCGGCCCGCCCATCACCCACAGCGCGTCATAGCCCTCAAGACCCGGCAAGGGTTCCCCTTCATCCAGTTCAACGGCTTCCCAGGTGTGCCCATCGCGTTTCAGAAAATCGCGGAACACGCCGGGATGTTCGGCGCGTGCATGTTGCAGAACCAAAATGTGCATGGGCAGTTCCTTATCGATAGGACGATGGCGGTTGCCTGAACCTTGTCGCATAGGCGCGGGAGAAATGCGATGAATTGGCGAACCCCGTGGCCAGCGCGATCTCTGTCAGGCTGAGCGGTGAATCACGTAGCAAGCTCTGCGCCTTGTCGAGCCTCAGTTCGCGGTAGTAGCGCATCGTCGGCTTGCCCAGTTTTTCGGTGAAGAGACGATTCAATTGTCGCGGCGAAACGCCCGCCGTCTCGGCCAATTGCTCCAACGTGACGGGTTCGGCCACATGCGCCTCCATCGCCGCGACGGCATCGAGGATCGCAGCATTGGTGCTGCCGACCCGATCCAACAGCCCCGCCCGCTGTGGCCCGCCGGAGGGGCGGATATCGGTGTGCATGAACCAATCGCTGACCTCCCGCGCGAATTCCGTCCCGTGATGCTGCGTGATCAGCGCGTGCATCAGGTCCATCGGCGCCGACCCACCCGCGCAAGTCACACGATCCCGGTCAATAACATATAGCGAGCGTTCGATGACAAGATGCGGCGATACCTCTGCCAGGCTCGCGGCATGTTCCCAATGCACGGTCATCCGGCGGTTCTGCATCAACCCGGCGCGCGCCAAGATCACTGGCCCGCCGGAGACGCCGCCCAAAGGTATGCCCGCGCGGTCGAGGCGGGTCAGCCAGGCGGTGACGCCCGCGTCATTGAACCGTGCCGGGTCGCCGCCCGCCACGACAAACAGGTAGTCCAGCCGATCATCCTCACCCACGCGCGCGTTCGGCATGACCAGCACAGGCCCGGAACTTTGCACTGGATGGCCTGTCACTGAGTAAACGACCGTGTCGTAAAGCCTGCGCCGCGCCAGCAGGTTGGCGGCGCGCATCGGTTCTGTGAGCGCGGCAAAGGACATGGCCGCGAAACCATCAATGGGCAGGATGCCGATCCGGCGTTTTTGCCCGGTATTATTGGCCAAATTGTCCATTAGCGGCATCTACGTGACTGTTTTGGGAAAGTCTAGCGGCCTGCGCTCTGCGATTTTCGGCTTAGCTAGCCCCGAGGATTCCATGACATATTCCGCGTTTCGCATCCTGAAAGAAGGTTTGACCGGCAACAAAGGCTGGACGCCCGCGTGGCGTGATCCTGACCCGAAAGAAGAGTATGACATAGTGATCGTCGGCGGCGGCGGGCATGGCCTGTCGACCGCCTATTACCTGTCCAACAAGTTCGGCATCCGCAATGTTGCGGTGGTGGAAAAGGGATGGCTTGGCGGGGGCAATATCGGGCGGAATACGACGATCATTCGCTCCAATTACATGCTTCCGGGAAATGAGCCCTTCTACGAATTTTCCATGAAACTGTGGGAAGGGTTGGAGCAGGACACCAACTACAATTCGATGGTGTCGCAGCGGTCGATCCTGAACCTGTTCCACACTGACGGGCAGCGGGACGCCTTCGTGCGGCGCGCCAATGCCATGTTCCTGGCGGGTGCCGATGCAGAATTGGCCGATGCCGCGCAGCTGCGCCGCGAACTGCCTTTTCTTGATTTCGACAATGCGCGCTTCCCGATCAAGGGCGGACTTTACCAGCGGCGCGGGGGGACGGCGCGGCACGACGCGGTCGCGTGGGGCTATGCGCGTGGCGCCGACCGCAAGGGCGTGGATATCATTCAGAATTGCGAAGTGACGGGTATCGACATTGAAAACGGCGTTTGCAAAGGCGTGCAAACCTCGCGCGGGGCGATCCGCGCCAAGAAGGTTGCCGTCTGTGTTGCGGGATCATCCGGCCGGGTGATGGCGATGGCGGGCATGCGTTTGCCGATTGAAAGCCACGTGTTGCAGGCTTTCGTCAGTGAAGGCCTAAAGCCCGTTCTGCCCGGCGTGATCACCTTCGGCGCCGGGCATTTCTATGTCAGCCAGTCGGACAAAGGCGGGTTGGTCTTTGGCGGCGACATCGACGGCTACAACACCTACGCACAGCGGGGCAATTTGCCCGTGGTTGAGGACGTGTGCGAAGGCGGAATGGCGATCATGCCGATGATTGGCCGCGCCCGTCTGCTGCGGTCCTGGGGCGGGGTGATGGATATGTCCATGGATGGCTCGCCCTTCATCGACAAGACCCATATTGACGGCCTCTATTTCAACGGCGGCTGGTGCTATGGCGGGTTCAAGGCCACGCCCGCGTCCGGCTATTGCTACGCCCATTTGCTGGCGACAGACGAACCCCATGAGGTTGCGACCGAGATGCGCCTCGACCGGTTCAAGCGCGGCCACATCATCGACGAAAAAGGCATGGGCAATCAGCCCAACCTGCACTGAGGAGACGCGGAGATGATCATTGAACACCCTCTCCTCGGGCCGCGTGACGCTGCTGAGTTTGTTTATCTGGGCGATGCGTGCTTGATCGACCGGCCCGATTGGCAGGCCGAGGATGCCGCGGAACAGTTCCACGAATACGGTTACTTGCGCGACAACCCGGCGGGCGAACACCAAGAGCTTTGGTATCACGAACAAGGCGACCGTTCCTGGCTGGTCGTCACGCGCAACACGCTGAGCCATGAGATCACCAAGGTGGAATTGGCCCGCGATGTGGCCATAGCGCGGGGGCGTGACACATGAGCGGGGCACATCGGGTCAAGGGTGGTCTGATCGACCGGGGCACCAAGCTGAATTTCAAATTCAACGACATCCGGATGGAAGGGTTCGCGGGCGACACGCTTGCCTCTGCGCTTCTGGCCAATGGGCAGCTTCTGGTCGGGCGGTCGTTCAAATATCATCGGCCTCGCGGCATTCTGACCGCAGGCTCAGAAGAACCCAACGCGCTGGTGGAATTGCGCACTGGGGCCGCGCAGGAACCCAACACGCGCGCCACGGTGACGGAGCTGTTTGACGGGCTTCTGGCCAAATCCCAAAACCATCGCGGATCGCTCAGTTTCGACATGATGGCGATCACGGATTTCGCCTCGCCCTTCCTGACGGCGGGGTTTTATTACAAGACCTTCATGTGGCCCAAGGCGTTCTGGGAAAAGCTCTATGAGCCGATCATTCGCAAAGCGGCGGGGCTTGGCAGCCTGTCGATGCGGGATGACCCCGACACCTATGACAAAGGCTTCCTGCATTGCGATCTGTTGGTCATCGGCGCGGGGCCGTCGGGCTTGATGGCGGCGCTTTCGGCGGCGCGGTCGGGCGCGCGGGTCATTCTGGCGGATGAAGACTTCCTGCCGGGTGGGCGGCTCAATTCCGAGGTGCATGAGGTCGGCGGCGAGGCGGGCAGCACGTGGGCCGCGAATACGATGGCCGAACTGGTGTCGATGGACAATGTGCGCGTGATGACGCGGACGACGGTGTATGGCGCTTACGATCACGGCATCTATGGCGCGTTGGAACGCTGCACCGACCACTTGAAGACCAGCGAAGGTAAGCCGCGTCAAATCCTCTGGCGGGTCTACTCCAAGCGTGCGGTGCTGGCGGCGGGGTCGACGGAACGGCCCATCGCGTTTGGCAATAATGACCGCCCCGGCATCATGCTGGCAGGCGCGGTGCGGACTTATGTGAACCGTTTTGGCGTTGCGCCGGGCAAGCAGATGGCGGTGTTCACGAACAATGATGATGGCTGGCAAACGGCGGTGGATTTGCAGGCGGCGGGCGTCGAGGTGATCGCGGTGATCGACAGCCGCGATGTGGATGCGCCGATGCATGTGCCCGGCGCGCGGCATCTGCGCGGGCAGGGAATTGTGAACACGATTGGCCGTAAGGGTGTGAAAGCTGTTGAGACGACCGGCGGCGTGACGTTGCCCGTCGATGCCGTCGCCGTCTCCGGCGGGTGGAACCCCAACGTGCATCTGACCTGCCATCAGCGCGGACGGCCCGAGTGGCGTGAAGACATCAACGCGTTCGTACCGGGCGGTGTGTTGCCTGTTGGCATGGCCGTGGCGGGGGCTGCGAATGGGGCAATGACCTTGGCGGCGAGCCTTGCCGAGGGGCAGGCGGTGGCG
>JBCBAT010000047.1:0-10256 GCA_038532355.1 Pseudomonadota bacterium
GTTCGAAGAAGATGGCCGCCCAGCGAAGTCCAAACGCACCCCGCGCTTCCAGCCGGGCCTGACCGCCCCCGCGCCTGCACCAGTAACGGATGATACGCCTGCCGAGGCCCCGCTTGACGCTCCCGAACCGGCAACCTGACCGGCACCGACCGGATACCGACGCAATACCGACGTGAAACCGACACCGGTTTTGCCCCTTTCCCACAACAACGCTTGATTTCCCGCGCCGCATCCAATACATGCCCGCGCAGTGTATAGGACAGGGCCAAATGGCCCGCAAAACAAAGGGCGCTCTGAGATATGGCGAAGGAAAAGTTTGACCGTTCGAAACCGCATGTGAACATCGGGACCATTGGTCACGTGGACCACGGCAAGACGACATTGACGGCTGCGATCACGAAGCAGTTTGGCGAGTTCAAGGCCTATGATCAGATCGACGCCGCCCCCGAGGAAAAGGCGCGCGGGATCACCATCTCGACCGCGCACGTGGAATATGAAACTGACGCGCGTCACTATGCGCATGTCGACTGCCCCGGCCACGCCGACTATGTGAAGAACATGATCACCGGTGCCGCCCAGATGGACGGTGCGATCCTGGTGGTGAACGCAGCCGACGGCCCCATGCCCCAGACCCGCGAGCACATTCTGCTGGCCCGTCAGGTGGGTGTGCCCGCGCTGGTCGTCTTCCTCAACAAGGTCGACCAGGTGGACGATGAGGAACTGCTGGAACTGGTGGAAATGGAAGTCCGCGAGCTGCTCTCTGAGTACGACTTCCCGGGCGACGACATTCCGATCGTGGCAGGCTCCGCGCTTGCCGCTCTGGAAGACCGTGACGACAATATCGGCAAGGAAAAAATCGCTGAGCTGATGGCCCAGGTCGACGAATACATCCCGCAGCCGCCGCGCGCCGTGGATGAGCCGTTCCTGATGCCGATCGAAGACGTGTTCTCGATTTCCGGTCGTGGTACGGTTGTGACCGGTCGTGTCGAGCGTGGTGTGATCAACGTGGGCGACGAGATCGAAATCGTCGGCATCAAGGACACGTCCAAGACGACCTGCACGGGCGTGGAAATGTTCCGCAAGCTGCTGGATCGTGGTGAGGCGGGCGACAACATCGGCGCGCTCTTGCGCGGTGTGGACCGTGAAGGTGTGGAGCGCGGGCAGGTTCTCTGCAAGCCCGGATCTGTCACGCCGCACACGAAGTTCGAGGCCGAGGTCTACATCCTGACGAAGGATGAAGGTGGCCGTCACACGCCGTTCTTCGCCAACTACCGCCCGCAGTTCTACTTCCGCACGACGGACGTGACGGGCACGGTGACGCTGCCGTCGGGCACCGAGATGGTGATGCCGGGCGACAACCTGAAGTTCGAGGTCGAGCTGATCGCGCCGATCGCGATGGAAGACGGCCTGCGCTTTGCCATCCGCGAAGGTGGCCGGACTGTTGGGTCGGGCGTCGTTGCCAAGATCATCGAGTAATCAAACAATGTAGGCCGGGGTTAACCCCGGCTTACACCGCATCGAAAAAGGCTGAGGCATGCCCTCAGCCTTTTTTATTGGACGCCCCTCAGGATCATCGGCTGATCCTTGCATAGCCGCTTAGCAAGACCGCCTTTGCCCTTGGTTTCGCGCGCCCATGAAGGTAGAGCCCGCCCATGGCGCATCCTTTCCCCACACCCGACCGACGCAACCCGATCATCTGGCCTAATGGTGACGTCCATCCCGGCACCGTCTTCCTGAAAAACGCGGTCCAGCACCCGCATTTTGAGGTGGGTGATTACACCTATGCGAGCGCCGATGTGCCGCCGGAAAACTGGGAGCAGATGCTCGCGCCCTACCTCTTTCCTTCCGCGCCAGAGCGGCTTTCCATCGGCAAGTTCTGCCAGATTGCCCACGGTGTTCAGTTCATCACGGCCTCCGCCAATCACCGCTATGACGGGTTTTCGTCCTATCCGTTCGCGATTTTCGACGGGGGCATCACGCCAGACCGACCCTCGCTCCCCGGCCCGGGTCCGAGCACTGTCGTGGGCCATGACGTTTGGTTCGGTCGCGGGGCGCTGATCCTGCCGGGCGCGCAGATCGGCAGTGGGGCCATCATCGGGGCAGGGGCTGTGGTGTCAGGCGACGTTCCGCCCTTTGCAGTCGTGGTCGGCAACCCCGGGCGCGTGGTGCGCCTGCGGTTTGACGCAGCGGTGACCCAGCGGCTGATGCAGATCGCTTGGTGGCACTGGCCCATTGACCAGATTCTCACCCACGAGGCGGCGATCTGTGGGCAAGACTTGACCGCGCTTGAGGCGGCCGTGATCTAAATGGCCGCCATCCTCCCGCCAGCGTAGATGCTCATCGAAAGATGTAGGGTGGGGTTCAACCCCACCTTACGGCTGCGCGTCAAAGGGCGTGGCGCGCGGGAACCTTTTCATTTTAGTGCAGCCAGGAACGTCTCCGTCGCATCATCCATCGGGATCATGAATTCGATTTCGACCTGTTCCAGCCGAATGTCCTGTACCGCCGCAAGCTGCCCCACCAAGGGCGTCATTTGCAGCTCCGTCCCATCCGGCAGCCGCATGCGCGCGGGCATCAGGGCGGGCGTTTCCGACCCCCCGGTGATGCGGGTGGGGATGTGATCGAAAAGCCCCTCACGCTTGGCCCTTTCGAAGGCTTCTTTCACATCACTGTCGCGCGTGGCCGCGCGTTGCAGACGAAAGTAAAAGCCAATGCTCGCGTCCTCCCAATTGATCATGGCGCTTTGAAAGGCAGGTGACAGCATCAGCGTCAGAAGGCTTATCTGCCCATCCTGGAATGCCGCTCCGAAGCCGCTGAAAAGCCGTTGCGCGGCTTTATTGGCGCGCAAAACAGTCCAGTCCTCATCCAGCGCAAAGGCGGGGAACGGCCAATTGGCCAGCACACGCCGTGCGATCACATCAAGCGCTGCGGTCATCTCTTCTGATCGCAACGCGCGCATCGGATAAGGATTGGCAAAGCCCGAGGCCGCGAACAGCGCGCTACGCTGGGCTGTGCTCAGATCCAGTTCCACCACCAGCCGTCGTAGAAAGTCCAACGTGATCCGGGATCGCCCGGTTTCCAGGAAAGAGATATGCCGCTGCGTGCTCGACAACTTTGCCGCAAAAGACAGCTGGCTTAGCCCCAGGCCTTCCCGCAGACCGCGCAGCGCAGGCCCGAACATGTTTGCAGATTTCATTCCACGTATTCCCTTCAAAGGAATTGGCATCATTCCTTCAAAAGCCTAGCTCTGTTTCAGGCAAGACGCAAAGGAGTGAGCGATGCTGTTCTGGATACTGGCCGGGATCGGGGCCTATTTGATCAATATCTACCTTGCGGGGTGGATGCTCTTTGCGCGCATCGGGCCGGTGGCTTACATGGGGCCGCGTGACAGCCTGCCCGAAGATGGCCTCTACCGCGCACGCGCGCTGAAATCTGCGCAGAACTTCATGGAAAACCTGCCCATCTTTCTGACGCTTGGCGTGCTGGCTTTGGTGGTCGATGGCGCGGATCAGGCGATGGCGATCTTGGGCGCGCAGATCTTTGTCCTGTCCCGCTTGGCCTATATGGCGGTCTATGTGGCGGGCCTGCCGTTCGTTCGATCTGTCGTCTTCACGGTCGGGATGATCGGGCTGTTCCAGATGGGCTATGCGCTCTTCTAGGGAAAGCGCTTGAGCCCCGGCGCGGTTCTGCCCACTATGCGGCAAACCAAGCCAACAGGAACCCGCGATGTCCGGCACAAAACCAAATGCGCAAGACTGGACATCACTGGGGCTGACCGCGGGGGATGTAACCGAGGGCGGCGACGTGTTCGCCGATACGGCCTGGGATGCGTTCACCGCGGATACGCTGGGCCGGGCGGCCCTTGTGCCCACCATGCTGAACGTCAAGGAACAGTCCTATTACGTGTGGCTGGGGCGAGACTGGGCGCAAGGGCAGGGGGCGATTGTCGATCTGGGGTCCTTCGCGGGCGGGTCTGCGGCCTGTCTGGCCGAAGGCGTGGCGCAGGCAGGCCGCGCGCAGGTGGTTGTGGGATACGACAAATTCGGCCTGAAGGATTATCCAGGCTTCAAGGAACGCTGCGCCAAATACTGGGCCGTTCCTCCCGCCAGCCAATCGCGCTTTGATCCGCCCCAGATGCCCGACAGCGTACCAAACGATCTGCTGCCACTGGCGGAATTGTTCCTTTCCCCTTGGGGCGACGGCATCCAGCTGCACAAAGGCCAGATCGAGGAGATGACGTGGGACGCAGGCCCCATAGAGGTGCTGGTCATGGATGCCTCCAAAGCCGCCGCCACCATGGACCAGATGAGCGCGACCTTCTTTCCCCATCTCATCCCGGGTCGGTCCATCGTGGTGCAGCAGGATCTGCTCTGGTGGCAACAGCCGTGGATCGCAGCACAAATGGCGCTCTTGTCGGAGTATTTCCGGCCCGTGGTGTTCGTGCCGCGTTATTCGGTCTCCTACCTCTGTATCAAGACCCCGCCTGCGGATGTGATGCAGCGCCTCAGCGTGCACAATATGCGCGACGGCGAAATCATCGCCGCGATCCGTGACGCCAAATCCCAGCTGTCGGGTTTTGACATCGACCGCCCCTTGCGCCGCCTGATAAAAACCATCCGCGCCAACCCCGGGGAACGCAAAGCCTACAGGATGCAAAAACCAGCGAAGTGACGCGCATTGAAGGCTTGATATTCGCCCCGCGATTCCGTAACCCTCCGCGCACCGCAGGGGTATAGCTCAGCTGGTAGAGCGACGGTCTCCAAAACCGTAGGTCGCGGGTTCGAACCCTGCTGCCCCTGCCAATTTACCGACATCGCGACGCGGACCTGCCGCCGGTAAGTGCTTTACCGGATTTGACGGCATGGTTAAGGACTGTGGCGATGACCGTGCCTGATCCCACCACATGCCCCGCCTGCCAGAGCACTGATGCAACGCCTCTGCCGGTGCCCCATGCCACGCGCGCTATGATCAGTGATGGTCAGATCGTGGGCAAATCTCTGAGCAAGATGTCCTGTGAGGTCTGTGGCCACGGGTTCCACCAAATGCCGCTGACCAAAGACGCGCTGCGCGGGTTTTACGATGACGATTACAGTCTTGGCCAAAACGACCAGCGCGCGGAAGAACAGCGCGCGGCGGCCTATGGCGCAGTGCTGGCTGGGTTGTTGGATCAAACGGGCATTCCTGCGCCCACCCGGTTTCTGGAATTTGGCTGCGGCATGGGGAGTTTGCTGGCGTGGCTCAAACGGCGATGGGGCAGCGATGCCGCCTTTGGGATAGAACCAAGCGCTCAGCTTGCGTCATTCGCCGCCAAAATCGTGCCTGATGGCGTGAGTGTTGAGCAGGGCTTTGCCGAAGATATCGTGGCCACCCATTTGGGCGCCTATGATCTGTGCCTGTCGGTCAATGTGGTGGAACACACCCTGTCGCCTGAGGCCTTTCTGGACACCTGCGCCAAGGTGATCCGGCCGGAGGGGGCGGTGATTGTCATCTGCCCGGACGGTGAAACGCCCAGCAGCGAACTTCTGTTCTTCGATCACGTGTCCAGTTTCACTCAAAGCTCCCTGTCGGCCTTTGCCAACCGTGCGAGGCTCCATTGTGTGACGCGGCAGGCGCTCACGGGGCCGCTGCAAGGGTTTCAGATGATGCTGTTGAAACCCGGCGCTGATCCATCTCTCGCACCAAAAGGAACGCCCGGTTTATCCGCGCGCCGTGCTGCGTTTCTGGATGTTTGGCGCGGGGCCGAAGACGCGATCAAGTCGCGGTTGAACGGACAGCCCTATGCGATTTTCGGGGTGGGGGAATATGCCGATCTGCTGGCCGCCTATGCGCCGGGTCTGGTCGAGGATGCGGTGTGTTTTGTCGTCGACACGCCGCAGATGCAAACCCACAAAGGCAAGACAGTGTTGACCACGGATGCGTTTTTGCGGACAACCCCCACAGCGATCTTGGCCGCCGTGCATGAGCGCAGTTGGCCCGCGGTTGAGGCGCGGTTTCGGGGCACATGCCCGGATGTTCTTCATCCCGCGTATCTGACATCGAATGAGGCAGCGCAATGACATCAACCCCCTCCTACGGCGTGTCCATGGTGGCCCCGGACGACAGCGATCTGGACATTCAGGAAGAACAGATCCGGCTTCTGGGCTACACAACGGTGGATGCGGGTCTGTCGGATGCTGAGATGGATCGCTTTTCAGAGCTGTTTCATGCCGCCGCCACTGCCTACAAATCCTCCGCCACGGCCAATGGCACCGATCTGGATGAGCTCAATGAAGGCGACACGGTGCGCCTTCTGCCGCAGAGTGAGCCCGCCTTTTGGGATATCGTGTTCAACGCCCCGCTGCATGGCCTGCTGGAGCGGCTGTTGGGCAATTACTACATCCTCAACCAGGTAAACGGTCTGATCAACCGCGCCAATAACAGCGAATATCATCAGGCCAAGTACCACCGCGATCTGCCCTATCAGCATTTCACATCCTCCCGCCCCTTGGCGATCAACGCGCTTTTTGCGTTGGATGATTTCACGCTGGAAAATGGCGCGACGCGTGTGATCCCCGCCTCCCACAAGCGGGAGGCCTTTCCGCCCGACAGGCTGGTGGACGCGACCGAACAGCAGGTCACGGTCAAACGCGGCACCTTCATTGTGCTGGATTGCATGGTCTATCACGCAGGCGGCAAGAACGCCTCGCCCGCGGATCGGCGCGCAATCAACCACGTCTTCACCATCCCGATGCTGCGCCAACAGTTGCATATCCCCTCCGCCCTCGGACCGGATGTGGACTTTACGGACGCACAGAAGCGGATCCTGGGCTACGGTCTGGAAGAGTACCGATCCGTTGATGAGTGGTTCAGTGCCCGCATGGCAAAAGGCACCTGAATGACGCCTGGATTGTCCATCATCACCACGGTCTACAAATCAGCGGGCACCATCGCGGAGTTTACAACCCGTGCCCTGGCCGCCGCCGAAAAGGCCGGCTTCGAGGCTGACCTGATCGTGGTGGATGACGGCAGCCCCGATGCCTCGGCTAATCTGGTGCGCGAAATCGTCGATCAAGACCCGCGCGTTCGTCTGGTGGAGCTGAGCCGGAATTTCGGCCATCATCGGGCGATGCTGGCAGGGCTGGAACAGGCCACCGGGGATTACGTTTTCCTGATCGACAGTGACTTGGAAGAACCGCCCGAACTGCTGATCGACATGGCCCAAGTGATGCGCGACAGCCCGGTCGATTGCCTCTACGGCGTGCAAGAAGCGCGCAAAGGCGGGTTTCTGGAACGCAAATCGGGGGAGCTGTTCTACACCCTCTTTAGCGCGCTCAGCGAAGTGGACCTGCCACGCAACGTGTCCACCCTGCGGCTGATGACGGGTCGCTATGTCAAATCGTTGGTGTCTTTTCGTGACAAGAACCCGGTTTTTGTGCCGCTCTCCCTTTTGGTGGGCTATGCCCAAGCGCCGTTTACCTTCAAAAAGACAAGCACATCCGCCACCACTTATTCGCTTGGCCGCCGCTTTGGGCTTTTCCTGCACGCGATCACGTCGTTCAGCAGCCGCCCGCTTTTGCTGATGTTCTATGTCAGCCTGATGCTGTCCGCCGTGGGCCTGATCTATGGCATCTACGTGGTGTCGCTGGGCCTTTTGGGGCAGCCGCAGGACGGGTGGTCATCCTTGATGGCGGTGGTTGTGTTTTTCTTTAGCCTGAATGCGGTCTTCACCGGATTGATCGGGATCTACGTCAAACAGGTGGTGGAAGAGGTCAAGGACAGGCCGGTTTCCGTGGTCAAGGAAATCTATGAGAACCCCGCCGCGATCCGTTCTGAGGCGCAGGCGCCCGCGACTGACCAAAAGGCGGGTGTCGCGCGCTAGGTGCCTTTCGGCCCGCCACGCGTTCAATGTGACCGAATCGCGTTTTTTCAGGGGAATTGGCCGGACCGGCGCGCCGCGATCCGCGAACAATACGAACAATTTTATTCAATTGTTAATCTGGCAAAGACAGCCAGAGCGGCGTTCGTGGTTAAATGTGGCGAAATCAGGGTCCGCCACAATCTTGCCACAATCGTCCCGGTATTTGGCTTCGCTGGGTCGGACGCTGCTGTCTGACTGTGGGGGCAAACTGTTCGTTCTGTGTATCCGGGGTCTTTGCCCCGACGGTCTTTTTCGTGAGGCTGCCATGTCTTTTAATCACTACCTGCCGGGTAAGACCAACCCGCATCTGCCCCATGATGGGCTTGAAATGCAACCACCGCCCAAGAGCGCGGAAGATATCGAGCGTGCCAAGAGCAACGCCGATGATCTGGTCCGTTCGCTGATGGGTGGGGATGTGCCTGCGTCGCCGGCACAAGGCGCGCGCGCTGCGCAAACGGGCGCGCCTGCGATGCCGTCCTGCGCGCCGCAGGCAAAGCTTGTCGAAGTGTCGCCATTAGCGGTCAACGCCGATCCAGACCCTGTGGCCCGACCTGCCGCAAAGCTGCTGTCGCACCCGATTTCCACACCGCTGTCGCAACATTTGATGCGCGACGCCGACCCGGTTCAGCAAGCGCCGAACCCGCAGGAAGATATAGGCCCTGAGATCGAGGCGCCGCGGCCCCAGGCCGAAACGCCGATTGAGCTTTGCGACGATGCCATCGTCAAAAAAGTGCTCAAGGATGCCTTCCCACCCTTGGCCGAACAACCCGCGCCGGACCCGCGCCATGACAAGGCGCAAAAGATGGCGCAAGGCCTGAAACGCCGCGCCAAGCTGTTTGGCGTTCTTGCCTTCGGTGCTGTGCTTTGCATGATCTGGCCTCTTCAGATGATGGGCCTCGCACTGCTCGGCGTCATGCTTTTCGTGGGCTTTACGCTTTTGATGAAAGTGCCGTTTCTGGCACGGCTGTTGCACAAGGCCTGGCTGCGCTACGCAGACCGCGCGCCTGAGCGGGCAGAACGCGTACGCAAGGTGGCGGACGCAACCGCCGGGGTGATCGAACAGGTGCTCGATGTCCTGCCGGGGGCGCTGGCGGATCGGTTGGCGATGCCGGACTTTTCCAAGCCGGTCACCCGTCAACGCGGGTAAGCCGAAGATTTTCAGCAACGCCGCCTCGTCTTCGGGGCGGCGTTTGGCGTGAAGCGGCTTGAATTTGGCCAGCGCTGCGCGTATCTCGGCTCCAAGGCAGACAGTCACGGGCGCAAACGCCCCAAGGAACCGCATATGGCAAACCCGCTACAATTCATCCAACAAGTCCGCACCGAAGTCTCAAAGGTGGTGTGGCCCACACGGCGTGAGGTGACGCTGACCACGATTATGGTCTTCATCATGGCCACGCTGACGGCGATTTTCTTTGCGCTGGTGGACCTGCTTATTCGCGGTGGCCTGCAGCAGGTGCTGGGCATCTTCGGCTGAACGCCGACGCTAACAAATCGCCTTGATTTCACCCCTGATCAGCGGTAGGTGATCCAAATCCCAAGACATGGCGCGCAACACCAAGTGGCGCGCCCGTTTTTTATCTGGGACGTGGATTTAACATCTGGCGGGGCGACGCCCCGGTCAGGCAGCAAGGAACTGGGTCAGACATGGCAAAGCGGTGGTATTCGGTCAGCGTACTCTCAAACTTTGAGAAGAAGATCGCCGAACAGATCCGGCAATCGGTCACGGATCAGGGTCTTGAGGACGAGATTGATGAGGTTCTGGTCCCCACCGAGGAAGTGATCGAGGTGCGCCGCGGCAAGAAAGTCACCGCTGAACGCCGCTTCATGCCCGGTTACGTGCTGGTGCATATGGAGATGTCTGATCAAGGCTATCACCTGATCAATTCCATCAACAAAGTCACCGGTTTCCTGGGCCCCCAAGGCCGCCCCATGCCCATGCGCGATGCTGAGGTGAACACGATCCTCAACCGCGTGCAGGAAGGCGAAGAAGCGCCAAAGCTGCTGATCAGCTTCGATGTGGGCGAAAAGGTGAAGGTCAACGACGGCCCGTTCGAGGATTTCGACGGCATGGTCGAGGAAGTGGACGAAGACAACCAGCGCCTCAAGGTCACGGTGTCTATCTTCGGCCGCGAAACGCCGGTGGAACTGGAATACACGCAGGTCACCAAACAGAGCTGATATGCTTCCGGCCGGGCTGTGCTGACCCGGCCCATTCATCAGCTATAGCGCTTGATTAAGGCGCCCATCCCCTGTATCCGCCATCCATCGCTCAGATGAGTGATTCATACGTGGGAGGCGGCCGCTACGCGTAGCGGCCACGGACCACCGGCACACCGGGCCCGCCCGCCCCCGGGGGGGG
>JBCBAT010000048.1:0-8758 GCA_038532355.1 Pseudomonadota bacterium
GTTCTCGACAACCGATGGTCTTGGGGCATTGTTTGCTTCGGACGCCTTCACGCCTCTGGGCACCGATACATTCGCAAGCGGTGGCGGAATTGTTGATTTCTCGCTCTTCTCAAACACCAAAAATTCGGATCCGAACAAGGAAGTGAAGAACGGTGCAAACCCGGACAACTCCTCGGATACAGAAGCGAACTTCTACGCTTGGATCACCAAAGGCGGTGCGACCTCGGGCGAAACAGTTTTCCTGTTCTTTGATGACGGTGGTGCTGGACCCGATGACAACCACGACGACTTTGTTGTCAGCCTGTCTGTTGGCGGTGGCGGCAATAACCCACCCCCATCCCCCGTGCCGCTGCCGGCCGGTGGTCTGCTGATGCTTGGCGGTTTGGGTGCCTTTGCAATTGCACGGCGTCGTAAGAATAAATCCTAGTTTTACATCTGAAACTATGATGAAGAGCAGGGGCGGTTCACGCCCCTGTTTTTTTTGTGCCATGAACGACGTTCCCATGTTTAGGTAGTTGTTTTCCATATGACGACGCGCACAGCCTTTTGGCAGGCTACTTTGGACAAGCAGATGCCTTCGGACACCGCCCCATCGCGTGGCATCCCGCGACTTCTGCACCAGATTTATTTTCCTGGAATGTCACAGCTGCCAACCCAGGTGATAAGCGGGATCGACATCCTGCGCGGGCTTAATCCTGACTGGGACTACCGGTTCTACGATCAACAGGCTGGCGAAGCCTTTGTCGGTGAGGTCTATGGCGCTGATATTCTTGCAGTATATAGAAAGATTGACCCTGAATATTATGCAGCGCGGGCCGACCTGCTGCGCTATCTGCTGTGCTATGCACGGGGCGGTGTCTATCTGGATATCAAATCCGTTGCGCGGCGGCCCTTGTCGGAGGTTCTGAGGGCGGAGGATGCTTTCATACTCAGCCAGTGGGATGATCTGAAACATCTTTCACCGAACAAGGCCGTACACCATCCTGCGGCCCACGCAGAATTGCGACACATCAAGGGCTATGAATATGTGCAATGGTTTGTTGTTGCGGCCCCCCGGCATCCATTCCTCAAAGCTGTCATCGCATCCGTCCTGAGCGGGATTGACCAATACAATGTATTTTCCCAAGGGGTGGGCCGCATGGGTGTTTTGCGGCTGACCGGACCAATCGCCTACACTTTGGCAATCGACCCTTTGCGGGGCTCCGCACCCTATCGCATGGCGGCTTTTGAAGACGAGCTTGGCTTTGAGTTCTCGGTTTATGGAGATCACAAACAGCACCGGTCTGCATTCGGAACGCACTACTCGCAAAAGACGTTGCCGGTCGTCAAAAGCAATTATGCCACCACGCAAGCCGCGCGCGCCTGGTTTGGTCTGGTCCATCCGTACCTAGATCGGGTGAAACAGATTGTGCAGCCAAAACGAAAGAAAGCCCCATAAGGTCGTCGCCGCACGGTTTTACATATTTTGCAATCTGTCTTTTGTCACATATGACATCGCATTTGCTATGTGCGTCATACACATCAGAGATATCCTGGATGCCAGCATGACATTACCCCGCAGATACCTTGTTATTTCGCCATGCCGAAACGAGGCCCAGTATATGCGCTGCACGCTTGACAGCGTCGTCGCCCAAAGCGTGCCGCCAGCCCTGTGGGTGATCGTGGATGATGGATCAACCGATGCAACGCCGGATATTCTGGCCGAATATGCAAGCCGACACGACTGGATCCGTGTTGTGCCAAAACCGGATCGCGGCCACAGAGCTGTGGGCCCGGGCGTCATCGAGGCGTTCTACGCAGGGCTCGAGACGGTCACGCTCGAAGACTATTCCTATCTGTGCAAGCTCGATCTCGATCTTGATTTGCCGTCTGGCTATTTTGAAGCCCTCATGACGCGGATGGAGGAGGATCCGAGTATCGGGACATGTTCCGGCAAGCCTTATATGCGGCGCGGAGATGCGCTTGTGTCGGAACGGCGCGGTGACGAGATGTCGGCTGGAATGACCAAATTCTATCGGCGTGAGTGCTTTGAGGATATCGAAGGATTGGTGCGCGAGGTCATGTGGGATGCGATCGATTGCCATAAAGCGCGGGCCAAAGGATGGCGGGCGGTGAGTTGGGATGCGCCGGATTTGCGTTTTGAACATCTGCGCCCAATGGGCTCAAGTCAGGTGTCGATTTATGAGGGGCGTCGTCGTCACGGCCGGGGGCAGTATTTCATGGGCTCCGATCCGCTTTACTATCTGGCCACATGTCTCTTTCGGATGTCAGAGCCACCCTATGTGCTGGGAGGTCTGGCGATGCTGCAAGGGTATCTGGGCGCCTGGCTTCGGAGCGCGCGACAACTGGATGATCCAGAACTGATCCGCTTTATCCGGCAATATCAGCGGCGCGCGCTGCGGGTCGGCAAAGCCCGCGCTGTTGCTGAAATTGATGCACGGGCCAAGACACCGGCACGTCATTTCGGTCGTGTTGAAGGATAATGACATCACCGTCAGGCCGCTTTGAGAGTGATGTTTGGCGCAGACCGGCTCAAAGGGACATAGAGCCTTTGAGATATCAACGCGAACGCCTGACCAGCCGTCGGAGTCCGAAACGCTGCAAAAATCCCTTGTTGGTGTTTTCTGCATTTTTATTGGCATGTGGCCATTCCGGAACCGGGCCTTCGTAGCCAATAAACCTCGCAATTTCTTTCGAACGGCCGACAACCTCATCCAGCCGCAGAAACAAGTAGTCATCCGGCCTGCCCGAGAAATAGTCTTTCACGTCACTGTTGTGCTGCTCATATGTGTCGATCCAGGTCTGTTCATGACCGCGCGGATATGGGCAGCCATATATCCAGGTGTGAAAGTTCTTGGGGTAGTGCTCAAAGTGACTTGTGGCGCTTTTTATCCAAGACTCCGTGTCGCGAACAACGTGTATGAATTTGCTGTTCGGAAAGGTCGCGTCCAGTTCTTTGTAAAGGACATACCAGGGTGTGTCTTGGGCACAGTCATGATCTTTCATGATGTGGATCGCGTGCTCCAGAACGCGTTCTCTGGAGATATCGCCTTTCTCCATCTCGCGAAAATTATTGTACCCGGCAACGCGGAGCCCCATGGATTCGAAAAAGACCGCCATACTGGTGGTGCCGGTTTTTTGAAAGCCCAGGCAAAAGACCTTAGATGCAACCATTTTGAACCCTTCTGACCGGAGGTATGTCTGTCATATTGCGGATAATGTCTTTTCTAAATAGCATCTTGAGGCGTTTGCCATTCTTTTCTGGCGGCGGCATCTGCAAGCATGTCGATATTTTGAGCTGTGTCTATCAGGCACATTTTGCCTTTTTCCACTTGGTCGATATTAAAGGTGTCGTGAAGATTTGGTGCCCCCGCTTGCCGCAAACGCCCCTGTCTCAATCGTGTGTGCCCGGCACCAGATGAGCCAGATCGCTGCCCTGCACATGGCGTATGACCTCTTCCATGTTGTCGACAGTGTGCAGACCATCCGTTCCACCAGTGCGCTTGAAGCGTGCAACAACGGGCGCGGACGTGACACCAAGATACTCGCAAACGCGATCAATGGTCGGTTGCTGTGCGTCAGATGTCCTCAGGTCTGTATTGTAGTGAATATGCATGTGCGGCACGTGGGCCATGACACGGTGCTCATAGGCGAGCATTTTTTCATTCCACCGCAACAGATCCAGAAACCGGCCAGGTTCAATTGAAAAGGATTGAGGTCTTGCATCGGTGCTGCTGAAATAGACAGCGCTGGCATGCGCTTTGGCCAGGGACAGGGTCTGATCCCAGGTGCTGCGCGTCAGGTGCAAAATGGCATAGTTTTGCGCCACAAGTTTGTCGAAAAAGGCCAATGGGCGGCGGACACGTTGCACCTCTAGAAGGTGATAAGAGATGACCTTTACGCCATAGGCTGCCAGATCTGCACCTGCGCGCCGCGGCAGCCTGTTCAGAAATCCGACCGGATCAACCAGAAAGCAGCGCAACAACTCTCCGTCACAGCGCACCTGCGGCACTTGATCCAGCAGGCGTACCAGCAACGTGGTGCCAGAGCGCGGGCGGCCATAGATCAGGAAGGCTTTTGGTCTGTCATTGCGCAGCCAGGATTTGGCCAGAACCTTTGCTTCCATTGGCAAACTGCGCAGGTTGAAGCGGTCCGGGTGCACCTTGATGCGCCCGTAGATATCTCCGCGCGGTTCAGAACCGACAGCTGCATCTGTGGACAATTGCCTGTCGATCTCGACACGGGACTGTTTCCCAGACCCTACTGGGTTCATGGATCCGGGTACCCGTCAGGATGGGCCTGATGCCAAGCCCAGGCCGTCGCGATCGTGTCTTTGATATCATTGTACTTTGGTGACCACCCCAGTTGCGATTTCAGCTTGCCGGGCTCTGCCACAAGACGCGGAGGGTCACCTGGGCGACGTTCTGCAATAGTATAGGGGATGGGTTTTCCGGTCACAGCCTCGCAGGCCTTGAGGATTTCCATCACGGACTGGCCGTTTCCTGTCCCGATGTTGAACACCTCGCCGGTGCCTTCTTTGGTGGCTTCGATGGCCAGCAGGTGGGCTGCGGCCAGATCATGGATGTGCACGTAGTCGCGAATGCAGGTGCCGTCAGGCGTGGGGTAGTCGTCGCCAAAGATCTTGATGTCGTCCCGCTTGCCCAAAGCCACCTCCAACACCAGCGGGATCAGATGGTTTTCGGGCCGATGATCTTCGCCGTGGCGTCCATCGGCGTCGCCGCCCGAGGCATTGAAATAGCGCAGCAGGGTAAATCCCATGCCATAGGCATGTGCAAAGTCGCGGATCATCCATTCCACCGCCAGCTTGGTGCGGGCATAGGGCGAAAACGGATCTTGGGGAGTGGCTTCGGACATGGTGTCCGACTGCGTCATGCCATAGGTCGCGCAGGTCGACGAAAACAGCAGCCGGCTGACCCCGGCGCCCCGCATTGCATTGAGCAGAGACAGCGTGCCGCCCACATTATTGCGATAGTGGTATTCAGGATTTTCAACGCTTTCGCCCACATAGGTCGCCGCGGCAAAATGCATGACGGCATCCGCCCCAAAATCCTTGAGGGTTTGCATCAGCAGATCTGTGTCAGCGATATCGCCCACGACCAACGGGTGCCCATCCACAGCATCCCGGTGCCCCATAACCAGATTGTCATAGCCCATCACCGCGTGACCCTGTTTGGCCACGTATCGCAGGCAGGCGCTGCCAACATAGCCAGCCCCTCCGGTGATCAGAATTCTCATTATACGTCCTCGTTCAAGATGATGTCTGCGGCCTCTGCCAGATCGAGAGCGTCGCGTGTCACGGCCCCCATATCATGGGCATAAGTGGCACCATAGCCTGTTCTGACCAACAGGCTACGGCAGCCTGCGTTTCGGCCTGCCAGCATGTCAGAGACCGTGTCGCCCACCATCCACGAGGCCGCCAGATCCAGATCCATGTCAGCAGCCGCCTGATGCAGCATGCCGGGCCCGGGCTTGCGCATGTTGTTCTCGATCACAGTGGGATCTTTGATCGTGGGGGCCAGCGGACAGAAGTAAATGCCATCCACATGCGCCGCGTGCTGTGCCAGTTGACGCTGCATTTCGGCATGTATGTCATCAAGACCGGCTTCGGTCAGCTTGCCGCGTCCTATGACGGATTGGTTGGTGATGATCACCACGGGCCATCCGGCTGTGCGCAGCTTTGCAATGGCCTCTCCAGCGCCGGGGATCAGCCGCACATCAGCCGGGTCGTTCAGGTGGTGCACCAGTTCGATAATGGTACCATCGCGGTCCAGAAATGCCGCCGGCGTCACGAAAACAGCCCTGCCACATCCACTTCGGCCTGTGCGAGGCTGTCGTGGGTGCCAATGTCGCGGTGATAACCTGTATGGGTGTACCCTCGCATCCGCCCTACAAAGGCAGGGATCACATCAAAGCCAAAATCAAACGCTTTCATATCGGCAATCTCGCACCAGGCGGCTGCATCAAGGACATAAAGGCCCGCATTGGCCAGATCGCTTTGGGGATGTTCGGGTTTTTCCACAAACGCGGTGATCAGGTTCTGATCATCCAGCGCCGCAATTCCGCATTTTTCGGGGTAGGGCGTATGAAACAGGGCCATTGTCATCGAATCGGGATGGGTGCGGTGAAAGTCGACCAGAGCGCCAAGGCTGATGTCGCTGAGGTTATCGGCATAGATCACCACGATCTGGTCGGCCCCTTCGGCAAAGGCGCGATTGGCGGTGACCGTGCCGGCAGAGCCCAGCAATTCAGGTTCGAACACTTCGGTCAGGGTCACGGTTCGGGTTGTATTGATGTGGTCCATATAGGCGCGCACGGGGTCCGGCAGGTGGTGCGTGTTGATCAGCGCCTCGGCAATGCCTGCGCGTTCTAGCGCGTCAATCCAGTAGTCCAACATGGGGCGCCCGCCCACGGGAACCAGGCATTTGGGCACCGTTTCAGTGATAGGACGCAGCCGGGTGCCAAGCCCGCCGGCCAGAAGCAGCGCGCGGGTGCTCATGTCGTTACATCCCTAACAACGCCAAGAGCGGCCATCATCTTATCGGATTGTTCCAGGATATCCTCGGTCGGGGCTTCCGTCTCCATCCAGGTGCGATAGGCGCTGACACTGTCATGTGTGCTGCGTTGCGGTGCCCATCCCAGGGCCTTGAGCTTGGAGACATCCGATAGGATGTGCCGTGTGTCGCCGAAACGGTATTTGCCGCTGGCCTCGGGGGTAAAGTCATTGTGGCCAAAGACCTGGGCCACGGTGCGTGCAAATTCAGCAACTGTAATTGCCTTGTCACCACCCACATTGAACATCTCGCCATTGGCGCGATCATCCTCAAGCACCTTGAGATTGGCATCGACAACGTCGAGATAATTCACAAAATCTCGCACCTGCCCGCCGTCTTCGTAGATCACGGGGCTTCGGCCTGCATGAAAGCTGAGGGAAAAGATGCGACAGGCCCCGGAATAGGCATTGTAAAGGCTCTGGCGCGGGCCTTGCACAATCGAATAACGCATCGCGACCGTGGGGATATCATACATCCTGCCCAGATTCAGGGCTGCATTTTCCTGGGCAATCTTGGAGGTGCCATAACAGTTCATCGGGTTGGCGACGGTCTCGTCGGTGGGCTGATAGGTCAGGGGGCCGGTCTGACCCGGCCCGGGCTGGATCTCCCATGTGCCCTGGCGCAATTGTGCATCCGGACGCAGTCCCGGCAGCACGCGCTGCCCTTCTGCATCAAGATATAGACCCTCTCCCAATGTGGCCTGCGAAGAGGCCACAATCACCTTCTGGACAGGCAATCTTTCCCGCACAATTAGCTCATAGATCAAGGCGGTTGACGTCACGTTGGTGGAAAAGAAGCGCGAGAATTCAGGCAGGTAATCCTGAAACGCTGCCAGATGATAGACCGCATCGACCCCCCGCAGGGCGGCAAGCAAAGCTGCTTCCTCGCGCACGTCCCCGATCATGAACTCGATTTCGGGGTCAAGGTAGGTCGGTTTCTCGCCCCCCCGATGCACGGGTGGCTGCAGGATATCCAACACACGCACCTGGTGGCCACGTGCCAGAAGCATATCGGCCGTATGACTGCCGATAAAGCCTGCGCCGCCTGTGATTAGAACTTTCATACGCTCTCTTTAAAACGCGTAACGGTCCGAGATAAAGATCACCCGGCTGCCGCGTCGGTCAATCCGGAAGGGCAGTTCGCGCGGGTTGCCGCACGCCGTACGGATCGCATCGTGCTTTTCGGGCGGTGCCATCACCAGCAGGAAACCCCCGCCACCGGCCCCCAGAAGCTTGCCCCCCATGGCCCCATTGGCGCGGGCGACATTATACCATTCATCGACACCGGCATTGGAAATCCCGAACCCAAGCGAGCGTTTGAGTAACCAGCCTTCATGCAGGATGCGGCCAAAGTCCTCAAGGTTGCCCTGACCACCCATGGTGGTGCGCAATTCGCCCGCAAGATCTCGCATGCCCCGCAAAACGGTCATCTTGTCAGCAGAGCCTTCGGATTGTTTTTTCAGGATGACATCTGCGTCGCGCTGCTGATCGGTGTAGAGCAGCAGGATGTGTTTTTCGAGTTGATCCAGAAAGGACGGATCACATGGGACAGGTTCGACATCAACCGTGTGGTCCGGATTGAAGCGAATGTAGTTCACCCCGCCATAGGCCGCCGCATATTGATCCTGCCGCCCGATGGGTTTGCCCAGAATGTCGATTTCGATCTCGCAGGCCTGTTCGGCCAGTTGCCCGGGCGAGGTGACCTGACCCTTGTATGCGTAAAGCGCATTCAACAGCCCCACGGCAAGACTTGAAGACGATCCCATGCCCGTCCCTGCAGGCACATCCCCCACAGTCGTGATCTCAAGATGTTGTCCAAGACCTGTCATCCGCAACGCTTCGCGTGCGATCGTGTGTTCGATCTTGTCAATTCCATCCGCAATTTCGACGCGGGTATAGGCCACCCTCGTGGTCTTGTCGAAGCGCGGCGAGACCGTGACATACATGTGCTGGGACACGCCCATCGACAGAACAGCGCCTGCTTCATGTTCATAGAAGGCCGGGAGATCCGTTCCTCCACCGGCGAAGCTGACACGGTAAGGGGTTTGGGTGATAATCACGGTGTATCCAATCTGGCATTGTATTGCGAAATAAGGGGTTCAAGACAGTTCTGAAGATCAAATTTGTCGATAAGATGTCTATGTCCCTGCGCTGCAAGCGACTTTGACAGCTCTTCATCTTTTGCCA
>JBCBAT010000049.1:0-8448 GCA_038532355.1 Pseudomonadota bacterium
TTGCGGATCACGACCGGGGCCAGCGCGCCCGTGGCAGGCACAGAGGTGGAGCCGATCCAGCGGATCTTCTGGAAGCCGTGATCCATGGTGATGACCTCGTCACCGGCCTTGAGATCCTCAATGGCCACCGACCCGCGCCGCGTCGCGATCTGCGTGCCGCGCACGAAACAGGCGACGTTGGTGTTGTCGAAGGTCAGGTCCAGACCGGTGACAGAATTGCCGCTGCCATCGGTCAGGCTCAGATCGATGCCGCTGATGATGCCCGACAGATCTTCGCCGTTGATCCTGCCGTCCAGACGCCCATCCGCCGCATCGGCGCGCAGCATGCCCAGTTCGGTGGCAAAATTGTTGTCGGGGTTCGTGGCATTGGCATTCACATCCGCCAGCGTGCCATCGTTGTAAAAGCCGCTGAGGTCTACGAAGTCATTGTTCGTCTGGTCGCCATCGTTGATCGACCCGGTGTTGCCGACGTTGAAATCGTCAATCCGGTCTGCGCCCTCGTTGGCGTTTTCAATGAAGACGTCGTTGCCGTCGCCGCCCAGCATCGTGTCGCGGCCACGGCCACCATCCAGCGTGTCATTGCCTTGACCACCGATCAGGCTGTCGAAGCCGATGTCACCCCGCAGGCTGTCATCGTCGATGCCACCATCCAGTGTATCGTTGCCGATGCCACCAATGAGCGTGTCATCATCGTCTTCACCAAAGATCAGGTCATCACCACGGCCACCATCGAGTAGGTCACGGCCATTCTCTGTGTCCGGATCGGGCCCGAATGGGTTGGAGCCGTCATTGGTGATGTTGAGGCTATCAGGGAAGCTCGGGCCAAGACCACCGAAGATGGTGTCATTGCCGTCGCCACCGTCGACCGTATCGGCACCCTCTCCCGTGGTGATCAGGTCGGCACCGGCGCCGCCATCGACGCTGTCGTTGTCGATGCCAGAGTCGATGGTGTCATCGCCACCACCAGAGATGATCGTGTCGGCATCGTCACCGGTGGTGATGGAGTCGTTCCCCGCACCTGTGGTCACGCTGTCCGCATCATCGCCGGGGGCCAGATCCTCTGGCACAGGCGGCAGACCGGCGTAGGGCGCAAACCCGAACCCGTCGCCGTTCTTGTCATCGGGCAGCGCGTTCGTGCCAGACGTATCGATGACATTGTCGCCTTCGAGGTCCGTCACAGTGTCTGCACCGTCCCCGCCGTCAATGGTGTCATCGCCTTCGCCGCCGTCCAGAACATCGTCACCGGCGCCGCCGTCAATCTCATCACTGCCGTCGCCGCCAGAGAGCGTGTCTGCGCCATCGCCACCGTCGAGCGTGTCTTCGCCCGCGCCGCCGTCGACGTTTTCGTTGCCATCGCCGCCGGTCACGGAATCATCGCCACCGCCGAGCTGGATATTCTCCATCTCCTCAAAAGTGGTCGTGTCCGTGCCATCGGTGATGGTGCCTTCTTCGTCACCCGTGAAGGTGACGGTCAGGTCATCGTCGATGTCGGTCGTGTCTACGGTATCGCCGCCGTCATCTTCATCCGCCTCACCGCCGATCAGCACGTCATTGTCGATGCCGTTGCCTTCTTGGCCGATGACAAACAGGTCGTCGCCCGCGCCGCCATCCACGGTGTCATTGCCAAGGCCGCTGTCGATGGTGTCGTCGCCCGCGCCTGCGGCGATCACATCGTCATCGCAGTCCTCCATCGGGGCGGTGTCATCCACGTTGTCGTGGTTGTCGACCTTGTCACCTTCTGGATCATCTTCGTAATCCGTGTCGATCAGGTCATCCCCGGCGGTGCCTTCGACCACACCATCCAGGATCTTGACCGGACCACTTGTCGACAGGCTTTCGCCATTGGTGAAGTTCACCACCACTTCGACATTGATCGTTTGTTCGGTGTTGTCGACAACCGGGTAGCCTGACACATCCAGCCCCGTGATCGTGAACCCGGTGGGGTTGGACACGACCTCGGCATCGCCGGGCTCCAGCGTGTCGACCAGCGTGCCATCGACGAAAATCTGGAAATTCTCCACATCCGGCAGGGGCGGTGGGGTGCTGACCAGGTCTTCGAGGTCCTGTTCGTTCAGAACCACCTGCGCATCGCCGGAATCGTCGATGATGCCAAGCGCGTTGTCATCGGCATTGGGGCCGAATGCCACGCCAAACACAGCCGGGTCATAGGCGTCATTGAGGCTGTCGAGCGGTGTCTCAAAATCCTGATCGGCGGGGAAGGGGCGGCCATCGGAATAGAAGTAGACAATGTTGGTATCATCGGCCGCGCCGGGGATTGCATCCAGCGCGTCTTCGGCTTCCGACAGCGCCGCGGCGTAGTTGGTCGTGCCGCCTGAGGACAGCCCCTCGGCATAGGTGATCAACTCATCCATATCCGCCAGGGTGCGGGTGATGGAGTTGGCAGAGCCGGCGTAATCCACGATCGTGATGGTCACGTCCGCCGGATCGAAACCTGCATTTTCCAGCGTTTCCAGCTGCGCTTCCAAGGCGAAAATCTGCGCTTCTAGGAAGGTATCGTTGCTGCCGTCACCGTTGTAGTCGATCCCCGTGTTCTGCGAGGTTGAGCCGGACCGGTCTATGGCAAAGACGACGTTGACGTCAGGTGCCACACCGCTCTGTGACAGTTGAATATCTGCTGTCAGATCATCATCGGCCACATTGGGCAGGGTCAGATCAATCTGTGCGTCCAGCCCGTCAAACGTGCCGTTATTCGTGAAATCCGTCGTTTTGTTCGCCATCGTTACCACCTTGGAAACTGCGTTGTGCCTCTGCGTGCCTGCGAATCAACAGGTGTCAGGTGTCTGCGTTGCGGTCGACTGTAGGGAATTCTGATGGGTCTGCAAGCTACGCATTCCGTATGTTGGAATAGGTTGAAAATTTTGGCCAAAGCGGGAAACAGTTGGTCAAAGCCGCGAAACAGTTTGCCGATTTTGTCCCGCGCCGGCCTGTCAGCAAGGTGTTTTCAGCGCTGATCGACGTTGCGCAGACGCGGGGCGTGGATGTGGGATTTGATGAACACGGCCGCGGCCACGCCTGACAGCGCGCCGAACAAATGTGCCTCCCACGAGATACCGGTTTGGCCGGGCACCATCCCCCACACGATGGACCCGTACAGCACAACAATCAGCAATGACGTGGCCAAGGTGATCGGGGACCTGTCCACAACGCCGCGTGCCACCAGGAACCCGAACCATCCGAAGATCAGCCCCGACGCCCCAACATGGATCGCCGTTTCCCCAAAGAGCCAGACCAGCGCGCCACCCAACAGCACGATGACCCCGTTGACAGCAATGAGCGCGCGGGTCGCCGTCAGCGCCAGCAAACCGCCCATCAACAGCAGCGGTGGCGTGTTGGAGATCAGGTGATCATAGCTGCCATGAAGAAAAGGCATGCCGATCACCCCATCGATCCCGGCCACATGGCGCGGGATCAGCCCGAACAGGATATTTAGGCCGTAGCCGGTGATATCGTTGAGCGCTTGAACACCCCAGATTGCGACCATGAAGGCCAGAAGCGCCAAAAGCCGGCGGAACACGATGCGGGTGTCTTTGCGTTGGATCATCCTTTCGGGTGTAGCACAGGGCCGGGCGCGATCAAGCGGCGAAGAATTTTGAAAATTCGGTCAATTTTCCTGACCTGGTTTGTTGCCGATCGGAAACTTTCGCGCTAATGATAAACAAACGGCATGCAATGGCATGCAGTAAACCAATGGGAGCGCAGCATGATCAAACGCATCGACAAGAACGGACTTCAGGTGGATGAACGGTTGGCCCGTTTCATTGATGATGAAGCCCTCCCCGGCAGCGGGGTGAGCGGTGATGCGTTTTGGGCCGGATTTGCCGGGCTTGTGGAGGGCATGGCGCCGAGAAACCGCGACTTGCTGGCGCATCGCGATGCAATCCAGACGCAGATTGACGATTGGCACAGCCGCCATCGCAACCAGCCCCATGATCATGAAGGCTATAAGGCGTTTCTCAAGAAGATCGGGTACCTGGTGGAGGAAGGCCCGGATTTTGAGATTGAGACGACAAATGTCGATCCCGAGATCGCGAAGGTGCCCGGCCCGCAATTGGTCGTGCCGATCACCAATGCGCGCTACGCTTTGAATGCCGCCAATGCGCGGTGGGGCAGTCTGTATGATTGCATGTATGGCACCGACGCGATGGGCAGCCTGCCGCCCAAGGGAGGTTATGACCGAGGGCGGGGCGCGCGCGTTGTGGCGCGGGCACGGGTTTTCCTAGATGATGCGTTTCCGCTGGTGGGGACAAGCCATGCCGATGTGCGGCGCTATCACGTGCGGGACGGGGTGCTGCTCGTTGATGAATGCCCGCTGGCGCAGCCAGAGAAATTCGTGGGCTATCGCGGGGATCCCAAGGCCCCAGATGCGGTGCTGCTGCGCAACAACGGCTTGCATGTGGAATTGGTTTTTGACCGGGCGCATTTCATTGGGTGCCGGGATCAGGCGCTGCTGGCCGATGTGCTGGTGGAAAGCGCCGTGTCGGCGATCATGGATTGCGAGGATTCCGTGGCTTGCGTGGATGGAGAGGACAAGGTGCAGGCCTATGCCAATTGGCTGGGCCTGATGCGCGGTGATCTGGAGGCGACGCTGAGTAAGGGCGGGCAGACGGTCACGCGGCGGCTGAATGAGGATCGGTACTATACGGCGCCGGATGGTAGCGCGATCACGCTGAAGGGCCGCGCGCTGATGTGGATCCGGAATGTGGGGCATCTGATGACGAACCCGGCGATCCTCGATGCGGACGGCACTGAGGTGCCCGAGGGGCTGATGGATGCTGCGATCACGACGCTGATTGCCATGCATGACCTGCAACGCAACAGCGGCAATTCAGTGCACGGGTCGGTCTACATCGTGAAGCCGAAGATGCATGGGCCGGAGGAAGTGGCATTCGCGGATGAGATTTTCACCGCCGTTGAGGCGTTTCTTGGCCTGCCGCAATACACCGTCAAAATCGGCGTCATGGATGAGGAACGGCGCACGTCGGTGAACCTCAAGGAATGTATCCGGGCGGCCAAGCACCGGGTGGCGTTTATCAATACCGGCTTCCTTGATCGGACGGGCGATGAAATTCACACCAGCATGGAGGCCGGGCCGTTCAGCCGGAAGGACTTCATCAAGCGCAAGGCGTGGATCGGTGGCTATGAAAACCAGAACGTGGATATCGGGCTGGAATGCGGGCTGTCGGGCAAGGCGCAGATCGGCAAAGGCATGTGGGCCATGCCTGATATGATGGCCGCGATGATGGAGCAGAAGATTGAGCATCCCAAATCGGGGGCCAATTGCGCCTGGGTGCCATCGCCCACCGCCGCGACGCTGCACGCGTTGCATTACCACGCGGTGGATGTGTTCGCGGTGCAGGATAAGCTGCGCGCCGGGGGGCGGCGGGCGTTCGTCGATACGCTGCTGGATATTCCGGTGGCGAGTTATCGGAAATGGTCGAAGCCGCAGATCATCAAGGAAGTGGAAAATAACGCTCAGGGCATCCTGGGCTACGTGGTGCGCTGGATTGATCAGGGCGTGGGCTGTTCCAAGGTGCCCGACATCAATGATGTGGGCCTGATGGAGGATCGCGCGACCTGTCGGATTTCGTCACAGCATATTGCGAATTGGCTGACCCATGGCGTTGTCAGTGAAGAAGAGGTCATGGCCGCGATGAAAAAGATGGCAGCGGTGGTGGATCGTCAGAACGAAGGTGATGCGGCCTACAGGCCCATGGCGCCAGGGTTTGACGGGATCGCGTTTCAGGCGGCCTGTGATCTGGTGTTTGAAGGTAGAGTGCAGCCATCGGGCTACACCGAGCCTGTGTTGCACCGCCGTCGCTTGGAGCTAAAAGCAGCTAACGGATAACTGGAAGGACAGACCATGGCAGAAATTTCACTGACCCGCGCGCGCAAGATTATTCGCAAGACGCTGGAAAGAGGCCGGGAGGCAGGGTTCAAACCGCTCTCCGTCGTGGTGCTGGACACCGGCGGTCACGTGCGGGCCTTTGAACGCGATGATGGCGCATCGCCGGGGCGGTTCGCGATTGCCCATGGCAAGGCCTATGGCGCGATCATGCTGGGGCTTGCGGGCCGGGCGCAAATGGCGCGGGCGGAACAACAAGCCTATTTCTTGACGGCAATGAACGGGCTGTTTGATGGGAAGGTCGTGCCGGTGCCGGGCGGTATTCTAGTGCGCGATGCCAATGGCCGCATCGTCGGCGCTGTCGGTGTGACGGGCGATACCTCGGACAATGATGTGATTGCCGGGGTCGCCGGGATTGAGGCGGTAAATCTGACGGCGGAGGAATAGCCGCGTAGGGTGGGGTTTCACCTTAGGGTTACCTCAGATCAAACCCCTTGGCCTTGATAAACGCCCCGAAGTCGGCGCGCTCCGCCTCACTATACTGGCGCGCCTTGTCCTGGGACCAGCCGTAGTCATCCGCCTCTCCGAAGCGGTCAGGGAACCGTTGTTGGGCATAAGGCCGATGCGTGGCGCGGCTTTTGTCATAGCTCTCAACCGCCTGTTGCAAGCCATCTTCGCTGTACCGATCAACATGGCAGGTCACGCCAAGCGGCAGGCGCATGGATATCTGGGGCGGCTGCGTAGGGTACCCCACGGCGAGCCCGGCAAACGGAAACACGTGATCGGGCAGGTCGAGCATGTCCGACACCGCGCCCGCCTCATTGCGAACAGCCGAGATCGGGCAGCAGCCGAGGCCCATAGCTTCTGCTGCCGTGACAAACGCCCCAAGCGCGATGGCCGCATCGGCGATGGAATTGAAGACGGCATCGAAGTGATCATTGGCGAAGGGGATGTCGTGCCAGTCATGCAGCAGGCGCTGTCGCCGGTTGTTGCCGCAAAAGATCAGGATTGTGGGCGCATCGTTGACCCAGGCCTGACCCGGGATCAGCGCGGCCAGATCGCGGCGTTTGTCCTCGGCGCGCAGTTCAATGATGTCGCGCTGCTGCAAATCGCTTTTGCTGGGTGAGGACAGTGCCGTGGCGCAAAGGATGCGCAGCAGGTCAGGCGGCACCATGTCCGGTTTGAAACTGCGGCAGGATCCGCGTGTGGCCATGGCCGTAAGTGCGCCCAGATCAAGATCCGGCTGGGGGTGTCCAATATCGCCAAACCGGCTCTTCAGCGCGTCAAGCAGGCGTGTATTGTCGGTCATCGGCGTTGTCCTTTGTTGATAGATTTTCTTACACAAAGCGAAAGAAATTATCGCGTAGAATAAGTTTTTCTATCAGGTATATGTACAACGAACAGGAAGCTTTGGAAACTCGCCACCGTGGACAGCGCCAAAACCATTTCCGTCACGATTGAACGCGGCGCGGACGCGCAAGAGCAGTTCGATGTGCCGGCCTATGACAACCAGACGGTTCTGGATGTTGTGTCATGGGTGCAGCAGAATGCCGACCCGACGCTGAGCTACCGCTTTGCCTGTCGTGTGGGGATGTGCGGGTCCTGCGCGATGATGGTGAACGGCGTGCCGCGTTGGACGTGCCGGACACATATTTCCAAGGTCTTGCAGGATGAGGCAGTCACGATTGGGCCGCTGCGCAACTTGCCTGTGATCAAGGATCTGGCCGTGGATATGGACCCGTTTTTCGACAAATGGGTGGAGGCCGAGGCTGTGCATCACGGCGGGCTGACCCGCGATGATCCGATTGCGCCGGTGGATGAGGAAAGCCCCGAACGGCAACAGGCCAATGCGGGCATTGAGTGCATCAATTGTTCCGTTTGCTATGCGGCGTGCGATACGGTGGCGGGCAACCCTGACTACCTCGGCCCGGCGGCGCTGCAGCGGGCGTGGACGCTTCTGAATGATGCCAAGGATGAGGGGCGCGTGGCGATCCTTGATGCCGTGTCGGGATCGGGTGGGTGTCATAACTGCCATTCCATGGGGTCCTGCACGGCCTATTGCCCGAATGAGTTGGATCCAATGTCGGCCATTGCGGGCTTGAAGCGGGAGACGGCGAAGCAGTTCTGGAAATGGGAGCGCAAATGATTGGGTTGCGGCTTTACATGATGCAGCGGATCTCGGCTCTGTTGATGGCGCCCTTCGTGATCGGGCATCTGGCGGTTATGATTTACGCCATTCAGGGCGGGGTCAGCGCGGGGGAAATCCTGGGTCGAACTCAGGGGTCGCTTTTGTGGTTTCTGTTCTATGGCGGGTTCGTCGTGGCGGTGTCCGTGCACGGGGCCATCGGTTTGCGCACGGTCGCGTATGAATGGGGCGGGCTGAAGGGTCCGGCGCTGGACGCGTTTATGTGGGTCGTGGGCGCGGGCCTTCTGATCATGGGAATGAACGCGGTCTGGGGTGTGACCTATGCCATTGGCCCATCCGGAGGGCCGGGATGAGAGCGGCCAAGAACATCACGTCCCGCGCGCATCCTTTGTGGCTGGCCTATATCCTGCATCGGTTGTCGGGCCTTGGGCTGGCCGTG
>JBCBAT010000050.1:0-8430 GCA_038532355.1 Pseudomonadota bacterium
AAGAGATCCATCACATTTTCATCGGGCCGTGCACCGTAATGTCCAATCACCTCGGCGGCTGCGATGCACCACAGGTGCGGGCGATCAGTTCGCGGCGGGTTTTCTATATGGTCTGGCCACAGGGCAACCGCTTGACGTGGCTGGCCGCATGGGGTGCATCGCAGCCGCCGAGGTGATTGGACATTACGGTGCACGGCCCGATGAAAATGTGATGGATCTCTTCAAGAAAGCAGGGTTGGTGTAACAGACCACCCTGATCGTTGAATCCACCAACGTATTTTCTGGTTCAATGAAGGCTGTCTTGGTTTGAGCAAGGGAACCTTAAGACTTCAAGCGTAGCTGATACCCAGAGCAGTGGGGGGACTGCTCTGCGGGATGTAGAATGCACGCTTTAGCCAAACCTGATACCTCGGACCGGCACTATCTTGAGGTTGAACTGGATGAATTGATCGCAAGCGGCGACATCGCATGGGATTTTCTACGACAGAAATCTCTCGATGGCGTCTGGTACTGGAATATTGAAGACCCCGAAACCGGATGGCTCAGCCCAGAATTCTGGCATCTTGTGGGGATAGATCCAACAGATCCCGATCACGACCCTGCTATCTGGCAAAACATCATTTTCCCCGAAGATCTGGCCATTGAAGAAGAGAATTTCTACAAACATTGCGCCGATCCCAACCATGCCTACGATCAGGTTTTGCGATACCGTCACGTGGATGGATCCACCGTTTGGGTCCGGTGCCGCGGCATTGCCATTCGTGATGAAAACGGCAGGCCTATCCGCATGCTGGGCGCCCATAATGATCTGACAGCCGTCAAACGTGCCGAACAGGACGCCAATCTTGAAAAAGCGCGGCTGGAACTGGCGAATGAGGAATTGACGGCCTTTGCTTACGGGGTCAGCCACGATCTCAAATCCCCGTCCCGTACGGCCTTGCAATTGGTGGAAGAGGGGCTGGCCGCTGACGAAGGCAATCTGACAGATGAACAGCGGGAGCTTTTCGAAGGCGCGATGCAGACCCTCACGCGCATGCAGGTCCTGGTGTCTGACCTGCTCGAATACGGTGTTCTGGTTGATCACAACTATGTCGAGAAAGAAATCAATCTAAAGGATCTGATGGCGGATGTGATCATGGATCTCAAAACCGTCATCTTTGAACACGATGCCAGCGTTCAGGTCGGTGAACTGCCCGTGATCTCAGGCTATCGCAGTCAGTTGCGCATGTTCGTGCAAAACATGATCACCAATGCCATCACTTATCGCCGCGGCGGGGTGACGCCAGTGATTAAAATCACGGCCTCCTGCCAAACGGGCGAGGAGGTTCGCCTGCATTTCAAAGACAATGCCTGCGGCATCCCTGAAGACCAGCTGGAAAAAATCTTCGGCGTTTTCACGCGGCTTCACCGACACGACGACATCAGCGGTTCTGGCATCGGACTGGCCGTGTGCAAACGCGTCGCGCTCAACCACGGCGCTACGGTTTCCGTCGCCTCAACGCTGGGCAAAGGAAGCACCTTCACACTCCACCTACCAAAGGAAAGATGCATTTCATGTCATACAGCGCCAACACCAAGACAGACCTCGAAGCATGGACCATCGATGACTCCGAATTCGATCTGAAATTGAACCGCCGTGTTCTGGACCGCAGCGGGGCGTTTGCCCAGATCCGCGGCTTTTCTACAGCGCAGACTGCGCTTGAGGCGCTGCGCGAGGTGGACACCCTGCCTGATGTGATCTTCCTCGACGTTATGATGCCGATCAAAAACGGGTTCGATTTTCTGGCTGAGGCAACGGAAGAGTTCGGCGATGACTTCAATTCACGCGTGGTGATTACGCTGACATCTTCGCTCAACCCGGCTGATCGCAAAAAGGCGGAATCCTTTGCCGCCGTGCGCGGGTTTCTGTCCAAACCCCTGACCGTCGATGACAGTCATCAAATTGCTGCCCGGGCGGCCGACATGCTGAATGACGTTCATCCGGTTAATACACGCGCTGAAGCGGGCTGAATTTGGGAAGAACATTAAGGCAACATTAGGCGCGCGTGTTTCACATGCTCGGCGATCAAGAGAATACATAAAAACCTGAGCAAATTCCCGATTTCCACCGCATTGCCGCTCCAAGCCTTAACTATGAATTAGAATTTAGCGCTCACGATGCCGCCACTTTCAACGAGATCAGAGCTTACCATGCTACAACCAGCCCTTACCATCAAAGACCCCACCGCCGATTTCGTGGCCGACGGACTGCGCATTCTCATTCTGGATGACAGTGATTTTGACCTTCGGCGCGTCTCCCGGATGATTGCGGAAATCCGCTCAGATGTGGTGATCAACACGACCAAGACCCTCGAGGAATTTGAGGATGCGTTCAAAACGGAACTCTATGATCTGTGTTTGATCGACCATTCCCTTGGCAACGGCAAAACCAGCGCGGATGCCATGGACATCATCAAAACCAGCGTCCTGTCGTCTGAAACGCCGGCCGTTCTGGTGACGGGCATGTCCGATGATTCCATCCTGGTTGAGGCGGTGCGCCATGGTTTCGTCAGCTATCTGGATAAGGCATCCATGACGGTTGCGGGCCTCAAGACCGTGATCACCGAAGCGCTGGACGAAGTGGCATTGACCCAGACCACCAATGCCGAACGCACGGAGATGGTGAATTCCGTCATGGATGACGTGGCGCAGCTTTATTCGGCCAACACGAAGGAACACCTGTCCAAGATCTACAGGACAGCGAATTTCCTGCGCCAGTGCATTGCCCAGCGTCAGATGCCATCCCCCGACGCCGTGGATGATATCGAGGCCAGCTGTTTCGCCATTTGGCGGTTCCTCGATCAGGCGGAACATCACGGTTTGAATTTCGGGCAAAAACCGAATTGACAACCTTTAAACGCAAGGCAACAGGGCATGGTGCGGGCCACGCCCTGATGAAGTCCAAACCCCAAGCGCGCCAACAATCATGACCAGTACCAGAAGGTGACGTCAAAAATGCAGCATTTGCAAAACATGGCTCTTGATCCGTCAGAGGTGAAACCCATTCGGATGCCAGAGGATCTGGTCGAAGACCAGGATCACAAACAATTCCTGCATATCGTAAATCACGATCTGAAGGCCGGGCTGCGTGCTTTGGCGGAACTTCCGATCTGGATTGATGAAGATATGAAAGAACATGGGCTGACGATACCCGGTGATGTTCAGGAACACCTGGACATGATGCGCCGAAGCGCAAACGACATGCTGGGCCTTCTGGATGGCATGATCGACCTATCCCGCGCGGGCCGCGCGCCGGATGAGCCTGCACGCGTAACAGTGGAGCAAGCCGCGCGCCGGGCGTGGGAGGAGGGCGCGAAGACGCCTGGCTTCAAACTGAAAACCATGGATGCGCTGGACACGCTTTACCTGCCAAAACGGTCAGTGCATTCCCTGTTCAAGGCGGTTTTGGAAAACGCGTTGCACCACCATGATCAAACGCGTGGCCAAATCACGGTTGCAAGTGAAACAGATGGCGACCGCGTGCAGATTACCATCGAAGATGATGGACCGGGCATCCCGGCCAGCGCCCGCGAGACCGTGTTTGAATCCCTCGTTATGCTGCGTCGACGCGAAGAAACCGGTCGGGCCGGCCTGGGTCTGACACTGGCAAAGAAACTGGTGACCCGGCTGGGCGGATCCATAAAGCTGACATCGGCCTCCAACGGCCGCGGGACAGCGGTTCTGATTGACCTGCCGATGCGGGCGCGGCTCTAGGAAAGGACGGGCACCAGGACTTGGTTGCGCTGCATAAAGCTGAAATGCCTGAACACGCAATGGCCCATCAAAAGGCCCTGGCAATGATACAGACCAGGCTTTACTGACATACCGCCGCCAGTGGTATGTCACGGCTGGAAGTTCTGTTAGAATTGGTTGATGATAAACGCCGAAAAGGCGCTTTCCTGTAACCATCTCTTCAGATCATCCAGTCGCATGACGATCAAACATCTTCGAACCCTTGTTGCAATCGCTGACGCCAAAACCTTCAGTGCGGCGGCCGCAACCGTGCATGTCACCCATGCCGCGGTCAGCCAACAGATGCGGACGCTAGAATCCGATCTGGGCGTCACGTTGTTTGATCGCACCACCCGCACGCCCGAACTGACGCCACTGGCCCATCAGGTCGTTGCCCGTGCGCGCAAAATCATCCGGGACTACGACACGCTGATCCCGTCAGTCCTTGCCGATGGGGGGCTCAGCGGGTCGCTGTCTCTCGGCGCCATGCCCACCACCCTGACCGGGCTTGCGCCCCTTGCGATGGCAGTATTGAAGGACCGGTTTCCCGAAATCGGTCTGCACATCCGCCCCGCGCTCACCCGCCCCCTGCTTTTGGAGGTAGAGCGCGGAGCGCTGGATGCAGCCATTGTATCAAAACCCCACCTCATGCCGCGCGGAGTGACCTTCCGGCACCTGGCACAGGAACCAATGCAGCTGATCACAGCCCCGAATGAGGCGGAAACCGATCCTGTCCATCTTTTGAAGACGCGCCCCTTCATCCGCTTCAACCGAAACGCCGTTGTGGGCAGCGTGATCGACAGCTGGATCCTCGCGCAGCGCATCCGCGTATCCGAGGCGATGGAGCTTGACAGCCTGGAGGCGATCACCTCCATGGTGCACCAGAACCTTGGCGTATCCATCGTGCCCCGCCTGGCCGTCCGTCCACCCGGCGCACCGGATGTGCAGGAAATCAGCCTGGGCGAGAAAGCACCGCACCGCATCATCGGACTTGCCTATCGCGAAGATCAGATCAAAACCCGCGCGCTGGAAGAGGTGTTCACCGCCCTCGCCCGCGTCATCGAAGACCGAAAGGGCGTGTGATGAGTGGCGACACGGTTCTGTTCCTGATCCTCGGTGCTGCGGCAGGTGGGTTCATCAATGGTCTTTCAGGCTCCGGCACCGCGCTTTTTGCGCTGGGGTTTTTCCTGCTGGTCCTCGATCCTGTGACAGCCGTGGCGCTGGTCGCCCTGCTTGCTGTTCTGGCCGGTTTGCAAGGCATGTGGGTTGTCCGCCATGAAATCTTCACCAAACCCAAACGTCTTCTGCGTTTCATCCTGCCCGGTTTGATCGGCGTGCCCCTTGGGGTCATGCTCCTCAGCATCATTGACGCCAGTTTCCTGCGCTACGCCATCGCCGCACTGCTGATCCTGTTCGGGGCCTATTTCGGGTTCCGTTCCGCCTTACCCAAATTCTCCCGCCCGACACCCTGGCTCGACAGCGGGATCGGCCTGACAGGCGGCATCCTCGGCGGATCAGCGGGCCTGTCGGGCGCAGTGCCGATGCTTTATCTGTCGCTCAGGCCCTGGCCAAAATCAGAAACCCGTGCGGTGCTGCAACCCTTCAACATGGCGCTTCTGTGCACCACCGTGGTCTTGTTGTTTTTCAAAGGTGCCTATGATGCAACGGCTGTAAAGGCCCTCATGGTCACGATCCCCGCCGGTCTCATCGCGACGCAGATCGGAATTTTCGTCTTCAAACGGCTGAGCGATGCCGCGTTCCGTCGGTTGCTTATCCTGCTCAATCTGGTGATGGGTCTTGGCATCCTGATCAGCGAAGTGGTGGGGTGAAACCCCACCCTACACCTCAGATCACCTCATCCGAGCGATCATCACTTTCGCCATAGCGTTTTAGAACGGCCGGCTTGGTGCCTTCATAAACCCGCGCCACGTTTTCTGCGATCTTGGCGTTTTCCCGTTCAAAGAGACACTCACCATTGAGGTCAGAGGCCACGATAAACGGCCCCATGCGCTTGCACCGAATAACCCACATCGCCTGCGCAAGGCCCAGCTCTTCGTTCCAGTGAACGGCTTCCACATTCTCCACCCCGCGCCCAAGCAGCGCGCCGGTGCCATAACCCACCGTCGACAGGTAGACCGCGCCGTTGGGCACGAAATACTCTTTATAGTCCTTCGACGACATGCCGCCTTTGCCGACAATCAGCTTTGCGCCCGTCTTGGCCATCCATTCCGGCAACCACTTGGCAAATCGGAACGAGGCCGTGGCCGTCACAGCCCCCATATCAAAGGACCCATCCGGATTGATCCGCGCCGCAGGGGAACAGTGGAAATTGGCCGCCGACTCCGAGGGCAGTTCCATCGGGATATTCGCCTTATCCTCCAACGCGCGCATGTAGACACCTTCGCGCGCGGTATACATCAACCCGTCAAGGTAGACGACATCGCCCAACCGCAGCTGCGCAATGTCTTCATCCGTGGGCGTGGTGGATAAAACGATCTCTCTCGGGCTCATTTGTCCGCCTCGCGCATTCTGCACCAGACATCACATGCCGTTCCTAGGGTTTCACCGGAGTTGCTTTTCATCCACGCCATGAACGGACGGTTCATTTTGAAATCATCACCCAACTTGCTTTTGAAGTAGCGGCGCACGTTTTGCGTGTTGCGGTATTTTTCGTCAATGACGGTCCTGTCGTCTAGCGGTGCCGAATGCCAATCCAATCCCATGATCACTCCGCCGCCTCCCGCGCAATCTCCCACTCCACGGTTTCGCGCCGCTGATAATCGGTGAACCAATCGGGGTCCGTGCGATGCTCCACCCGACCATCGGGGTAGAGCCGCGCCACGGCACGGCGCGACGACAGGCAGAAGGCATGCACTGACATGGGCATCCCGCCAGTGTGGCAATAGCCCACCTCGATATTGCAATCGATCACCATGTTCTTGCCTACAAACCCCATCGGGCCCATGCCGATGGAATTGCCAAGCTCTTTGAACTCCTCCTCCATCTCCGCGATGCGCGGATCGGAATTGCGGCTGCCCACCGTGCGCAGGATCGACGCACGTTTGCCAAGCCCCATGCAGATGTCCTTCGACCCACCAAGCCCGATCCCGATAATCGCGGGCTGACAGGCGAGGCCCCGTTTGCCAAACGCCATCAGCGTATCGAGGTAGAACCGTTTGATCCCCTGAATACCGTCGGACGGAAACAGCATCCGGTAATCCGTGCCAAAAAGCCCCCCTTTATGCACCGTGATCAGATCAACCCAATCCCCTTCAGGCTCAAACCCATACTCAATCTCCGGCGCGCCGATGCCCACATTGTTGTCATGATCCGTCCGCCACAGCGGATGCACCCGGTTAGGGCGCAAAGGCACATCAAAGGTCGCCTTCGCCGTCGCCCGGCGCAGCGCGGTTTCCAGCGCGACCATCCCGCCTTCCACGCTGGCGTCATTGCCCAGCTTCACAAACCACCGCGGCACGCCGGTATCGCCACACATGGCGCGCCCATCCTCCTTGGCAGCCTCGTAATTGTCGAGCATCGCCTTCAGCACGAAAGACGACAGATCCCCATCTTCGGTCTTCACAGCCGCCTTCAGCCCGTCGAGGTAATCCTGCGGTATCTCAATCGCGGCTTTCGCCATCAGGTCTACGGCGGTTTTCTGAATAAGGTCGATGCTGATCATTGTGCTGCCACCAATGTTTCGGGTTCGCCTTCCGGCAAGATGGTCTCTCCTGGCTTCACGATGGAAAACTCGACGGGTTCATTCGTCACCTCGACCTCATCGCCCGTCATGCGCGCCACTGTAAACTCACTGTCGATCATCTCCCCCGGCTCCGGGAAATCCTCGCGATAGTGGGCACCACGTGAATTCTCCCGCGCGATCCCCGCCTTCGTGATCACCTCCGACACATCGCAAAGCGAGCGCAGGTTCAGCCAATCATGCCAGGTCAGGTTGAATGCCAGATTGGTCCCATCCACCCCCACATCCATCAGCTTGTCAGACACCGCAGTGATGCCTTTCAATCCGCGCCGCATGCCGCCTTCGGTGCGCATCACGCCCACGTCTTCCCACATGACTTCCTGCAATTCCTTGCGCAGGGGCAGCACCAGGTCAGGCTTGCGCGACAGCGGGTAAACAGCGCGTGCGACCTCAGCCGCCAGAACCGCCTCATCGGGATCGCGCAGCGCGCCCATGGTGCGGATATCACGCCCCATGGTATCACCCGCAACCCCGCCATAGACCGTAGAATTGGCCACACCATTGCCACCCAGCCGGTTCGACCCATGGGCACCACCGGCGTCCTCGCCAGCGACGTAAAGCCCTTCCATTTCTGTCCGCGTGTCCACATTAACAACGACACCGCCCATGAAGTAATGCGCGGTCGGCACCACCTCGACGCGGCCGGCCGCCAGATCGAACCCACTGTCGGCACAGCGCTTCACCATGCCCTTGAACTTTTCGCGCACGAAATCCGGCCCCAGATGGGACATCGAAATGAACACACCCTCTTGGTCGGGATTGTTGTTCTTGCGCATCTCGGCATAGATCCCACGGCTGACCACATCCCGCGTGGCCCGTTCGCCCTTACCATCATAATCGAACATGAACCGCTGCCCGGCGTGGTTAATGAGCTGCCCACCCGCCCCGCGCAGGCCTTC
>JBCBAT010000051.1:0-5720 GCA_038532355.1 Pseudomonadota bacterium
AAAGCTTCGAAATGGACACGCCCGAAGCTTTCATTCAGGAGGGCTTCGAATTCCTCCATCGATGTGTTTTGAGCCATGTGGCGTTTCTATCCTTGAGTTTCAGTTTTTCAGGCCGGGCGGTTGGATCCACCGGTCTTTGGGTTCAGGTTGGTCGGCGACAACGTCCCCCGACAAAAAAACGAAGGGCCGCGGAAGTCCCCGGCCCTGCCCTTTTCTGTCGCGGTCTGCTTAGCCGCTTTGACAAAGGGGCGTATAGGACAGCCCCGCTTTATTGGCAAGGGGTTGCGCCGAAAACCATGGGCAAACCTTTGCCCGCGGCAGAGAGTTGATAGCGGGCCTTTTATGTAATTAAGTAATTACATGTTTACCAATGATGACATGGATCGCGTTTTCACCGCTTTGTCGCACACGTCCCGGCGCAAAATGCTGGATCACCTGCGTGACACGCCGGGCATGACGGTGGGGGATCTGGCCAGTCACTTCGATGTCACGCGCATTGCCGTGATGAACCACCTCAAGGTGCTGGAAGAGGCGCAATTGGTCATCAGTGAAAAGCAGGGCCGGTCGCGCAAACTCTACCTCAACTCGGCCCCTATTCAGATGATTTACGATCGTTGGACCGACACGTTTTCGGCCCATTGGCTGGACCGCATGAGCCTGATCAAACAGGCCGCCGAAGCGGTGGAAAAGAAGGGAAAGTAAGACAATGACGACTGACACAACGCACATCAACCGTGTGTTTATCCGAGCCTCACGCGAAACCGTTTGGAACACACTGGTGAAAACGGATGAGGCGCTTCCCTTCTTCTTCGGATCCATCTGCGAAACAAAGGATGGGATGGCCGAGGGCGTGCAATACCGCATGGTCAGCGCCAATCGCAAAGTCGCCATGGTGGTGGGCAAGGTCCTGCGGTTTGACCCACCCAACGTCTACGCGCACACGTTTTCGATGACGAATATTGATGAGCCGCCCGTGACTGTGACCTACACGCTGACCGCCAAAGACGGCGGCACGGAATTTGAGCTGCGCATTGACGATCTCGTGCCCGGCAGCAAACTGGCCAAGGAAATGGTCAGCAGCCAGTCTTTCATCGCGGGCAACCTCAAATCCATTTGCGAAACCGGAAAGCCTGCGTTCACCGGGCGTATGGTGGGCCTGCTTGGCCCGATCTTCACGCGCTTTGCGAAGAAATCTCAGGCCGTCGAAAAACACCCGCTCTAGCGTTTGGCGCAGCTGGCAGACTGCCTAAAGCGCCTCACCCTTTTTCAGCAGCTCATCAATCAACGCCCGCTGCAATCCGGGGCTGTCGCCGCCATTGAACTGCATCAACCCGCCGGAATAGAGCGTGCCATAGGTCTTGGCCGCGTTCACCACCTGGCCAAGCCCTGAAATCAGCTGATCCTTCTCCAGCGGTGAAAGGGGATGAATAAAGGTCGACCACAGCGTGTCATTGGCAATCGCATAGCGCGCATCAAGCGCTGTGTCGAAATTGGCCTGCATCATGCGGAAGAGGTCATTGGGCGTCAGGCCGGAAACCTCAGACACAAGCACCATCGCCCGCATCCTGTCAGAGGCCGGATCGACGACCACCAGCACCGTCACCTCTGCAATCGTCAGGACAAACCCCGGCCCTTGCGGCTGCGCGTCGGGGTCGAGCGCAAAGAGGATGCGACCCAGTTTTTCATATGTCATCGGGCCTTCGCCCACAGGGGTTTCTGACTGCGGGGTTTCTGCCCGCGGGGATTCGGGTTGGGGTGTTTCAGTGTCTTGCGCGCCCACCGGCAAGGCGAGCGCCACGACGAAAAGAAAAGAAAGAAATCGGGTCATCTTGGGCAGCCTCTGGTCACCTTTTGACTGACAGCTTAGCGCAAGATGCCTGTCATGCGAGACACAACAGAGTTACTGCGGCCCCGACTGCGCCTCTGCCGCCACCAACCGAATGCGTTCAATCATCGCCCGCAGCCCGTTGGACCGCTGCGCCGATAAATGATCATTCAGGCCAAGGCGTGCCAGTTCACCCCCCGCATCCACGCGCGGCACATCACCCACGGCCATGTCATTATAAAGCGCCTTCAGCACGGCAATCAGCCCGCGCACGATCATCGCATCGCTGTCCCCGTCAAAGGTAAACTGCCCCCCCTCAACGCGCGGATGCAGCCACACCTGACTGGCACAGCCATCCACCTTGGTCGCGGGCACCTTGAGCGCGTCATCCAGCGGATCCATCGCCTTGCCGCGGTCGATCACATAGCGATACCGATCTTCCCAATCTTCAAGGAACTCGAAATCTTCCACGATCTCTTCGAATGCCGGTTGCGCCACGGGGCTGCCCTTTCCTGTCTGTTGCCGAAGACCTAAGCCGCCCACCCCACAAGGTCCAGAGCCCGTCTTTTCAAGCCCGCCACGATAGGATAATCCTCAGGCCGTGGATGAAAGGGGTTTCCCATGCGCGTCTCGGTTTTGATCCTTGTTGTGGCAAGCTTTGCCCTGGCCTCCTGCGGGTCAGTGCGCGAATCGCGGCTCAATCCCGTGAATTGGTTCGGGTCTTCCAGCAGTTCCGCCAATGAAGTGGAGACCACGGTTAACGCCGACGGGGAAGTGGTGCCCGTGAACCCGCTAATCGGGCCAAAGAAAGTCAGCCAGATCAGCAACGTCACCAACCGCAGCACCAACGCCATCGACCGCGCGCGGATTCTGCGCGGCAGCCGGGAAGACCCCTATGACGGCACGCTTGTGGATCAGGTCACATCGCTGGAAATCAAACGCACCTCGACGGGCGGAATCGTCACCGTCACCGGTCTGACGTCTCGGCAGGGCGCATTTGATGTGCGCCTGGTGCCGCGCAACAACGGCGCGCCGGTGGACGGTGTGCTGACATACGAATTGCGCGCGCTTCAACCAATTGAGACAGTGCAAGGCCCCGAACGCACCCGGCGCATTCAGGCGGCTGCCCCTCTTAGCGTGCAGGATCTTGAAGGGGTAAGAACGGTTCAAATCGTGGCCCGCCGCAACACGCGCACCAGCCGTCGTTGATTCTACGAGGCGTGACCGCAAGGAGCGAAGCGCGGCACTGATCCAGTGCCCTACAACTCCACCGCTATGATATGCGCGCCGTTTGCAGCCAAACCGATTTTGCCATCACACAGCCGCAAGGCATCGGCGCCAAACACATCCTTGCGCCACCCTTTCAAGGCGGGCAAATCACGCTCCCCGGCTGAAATGGCATCCAGTTCCGCAGCATTGGCGATCAGCTTTGCCGCCACGCCATATTCTTCCGATTTGGCCTTCAGCAGCACCCGCAGCAGATCCGCCAGCGCCGGGTTCACCTGCAGCCTTTCCCGGCTGCGATCCGCGCTTGGCAAATCGCTGTTGGGCACTTCAAGCCCGGTCTTGACAGCATGCAGGATGCCATCGGCAATATCGCCCTTTCGGGCCTCGCGCAGCAACAGCCGGGACCGGGCCAAGTCCTTCATCGATTGCGGCTTGGTGGATGCAAGCTCCACCAGGGCGTCATCCTTAAAGACCCGGTTGCGCGGCACATTCTGTTTCTGGGCGTGGGCCTCCCGGAAATGTGCCAGTTCCCGCACGATGGCCAGAAACCGGCCGGAGAGGTTGCGCGTCTTCACCCGCGCCCAGGCATCTTCGGGGCGGATAATATAGGTTTCGGGATCATTGAGGATTTCCAACTCCTCCGCCACCCAGCGCGCCCGACCCGACTGTTCCAGCTTGGCCTTCAAAAACTCATAGATATCGCGCAGATGCGTGACATCCGCCAGTGCATAGGTTTTTTGCGCATCCGTCAGCGGCCTGCGCGACCAATCCGTGAAACGCGACGTCTTATCGAGGTTCTGTTTGGCGATCTTGCGCACCAACGTTTCATAACCCACCTGTTCACCGAACCCGCAGACCATCGCCGCGACTTGGGTGTCAAACAGCGGCTTGGGGATCAGCCCTGCATCCACGTGGAAGATTTCCAGATCCTGGCGGGCCGCATGAAACACCTTCACCACGCTTTCATCGCGGAACAGGTCGTAAAGCGGTTCAAGGGACAAATCCCCGGCGATCGGATCCACCAGAACGGCGTCCTCTTCCCCGCGTGTGGGCAAGGCCAACTGCACGAGGCACAGTTTGGAATAATAGGACCGTTCGCGCAGGAATTCGGTATCGACCGTCACGTAATCACATGCTGCCGCCCGCGCGCAAAACGCGGCCAGCTCTTCGGTTTTTGTGATCGTTTTCATGTCGATGTTCGCGCTCTGAAGAACGCACCATACGCCCGACAGGATTAAGCACTTCTACGGCATGCCGGCGAAAATGGAAACGTGAATCGCGGAAAGAGCGTTTCCGGGGCAAAGAAAAAGGTGAAACAGAACGGGGCAGGCCGATGTTGACCTGCCCCGCTTCGCATCAATGTTGGGTTTATTCCTGAACGGCGGTGCCCACGCTTTCGGCACCTTCCTCAATCGCGGCGGCTGCGCCTTCCACGGCCTCGCCCGCACCTTCAATTGAGATCGTCACATCACCCCCGTCGGAAGACCCACCAACAAGATCCGTGCCACCAAACACAAAGAACGCCAGAATGGCGACAGCAGCAATCAGCAGGCCAATCAGGACCCCCATGCCAGCGCCACCTGTGTGGGTCGTTGTGGTTACGTGTTCACTGCGCTCATTATGCGCCATGGTTCTTCTCCTACGGTTTCGTATTCCGCAGGCAAAACGGCCCAAATCGGCGTGAGTTCCACGTGGTCAGTGATTTTCTGACACGAAATCCCGCAGCACTTGCGGGTAAAGCTTATGCTCTTCCTTCAGCACCCGGGCGGCCAAACTCTCCGGCGTGTCACCCTCCAACACCGGCACCCGCGCCTGCCCCAGAATGGGCCCGGCATCCAGTTCCGGGATCACCTCATGCACGGTGCAGCCGGCTTCTGTGTCGCCAGCCTCCAGCGCCCGAGCATGGGTGTTGAGGCCGACATATTTGGGCAAGAGCGAGGGATGAATGTTCAACATCCGCCCTTGCCAGCGTTCCACGAACCCGGCTGTGAAAATCCGCATGAACCCGGCCTGACAGATCACGTCCGTGCCCGCCTCTCGCAGCTTGGCATCCAACGCATCTTCAAACGCCGCACGATCCTTCCCAAAGGGCCGGTGATCCACCACCGCCGTGGGCACCCCGCGCGCTGCGGCCTTTTCCAGCCCACCCGCATCCGCGTTGTTGGAAAAGACCAGACAGGGCCGCGCCGGGTGGTCGCCCACCATGCTGTCCACCAGCGCCACCATGTTCGACCCCCCGCCAGAGATCAGAATGGCCACGCGCGTGGTCACAGCAAACGGCCTTTGTAGCTGACGCCATCGCCCGCCACGACATGACCCATCTGTACGACGGTCTCACCGGCATCGGTCAGAACACCGGTCAAAGCCTCGGCCCGACCGGCATCCACCGCCAGCATCATGCCAATCCCGCAATTGAAGGTCTTGAGCATCTCGGCCTCTTCCATGCCGCCCGTCTTCGCCAACCATTCAAACACCCCCGGCAGCGCCCAGGCATCCAGATCAACCTGCGCGCCCAAGCCATCGGGCAGAACCCGCGGCACATTCTCCGTGATCCCACCGCCGGTGATATGCGCCAGCGCATGTACCCCGCCTGTACGCACCGCCTCCAGCGCCTGTTTCACATAAAGCCGTGTGGGCGTCAGAAGCGCCTCACCCAGCGTCCCATCTG
>JBCBAT010000052.1:0-5472 GCA_038532355.1 Pseudomonadota bacterium
ACCGCAAAAGCGGCCATGGACAGGCTCATCCAAAGGCTGCCCGCCTGATTGGCCCGGCGCATCACATCAGCGGTTGAAGGTTGGCTGTGGGGCAAGTTCAGGCGTCTTTCGTCTTTGCTGCCACCGCCCTACTGGATGGAGAACATGACCACAACGGGGCCAAGGAACGCCCTTGCCCAAGGGTGGGCTTCGCGCTCATATAGCAGCAGCAATCTGAAAGACTGGCCATGGCCGACAAAGACCCAGATCAATCCGAAGCCGCGCGCCTGAAAGCCGCGCAGCAGTTCATATCCTCCCTGCCCCATTCCAAGGCGCTTGGCATGCGCGTGACATCCGTGGGCCCGGGCCGGGTGGAGATGGCGATGGACTATGACCCGAAATTCGTGGGCGATCCGGAAAGCGGGGTGATCCATGGGGGTGCGGTGTCGGCGCTGATGGACACCTGTTGCGGGGCGGCGACCATGGCGCATCCGGATGTCACCGGCGTCACCGCCACGATTGACCTGCGCATCGACTATATGCGCCCTGCCACCCCAGGACAGTGCATCCGGGCAGAGGCCACATGCTACCACGTCACCCGCAATGTGGCCTTCCTGCGGGCCCGGGCCATGGATGATGATGAAGACCACCCCGTGGCCTCGGCCACAGGCACATTCACCAACGGGACAGGCCGATGACGCGCAAACCGCCTGAGCCTGTCCAAGTGGTCAAACACCGCCGCGATGCCGCGCTCACCAGCCTGTTGCAGGCGGTGCCATACATTCAGTTTCTGGGGATCGAATTTGACCGCCGCGGCGATGAGCTGACGGGCATCCTGCCCTATTCCGATCACCTGATTGGCAATCCGGTGCTGCCTGCTTTGCATGGTGGGGCGACGGCGGCGTTCCTGGAGGTGACGGCGATCATCGGGCTAAGCTGGTCGCTCATATGGGACGGTGTGGAACGGGGTGATCTGGATCTCGACGCAATGCAGGCAGGCCATTTGCCCCGCTTGCCCAAAACGATCGGCTTTACGGTCGATTACCTGCGCTCTGGCTTGCCGCGCGACAGCTATGCCCGTGCGCGTGTGAACCGTTCGGGCCGCCGCTATGCAAGCGTGCATGTGGAGGCCTGGCAGGACAATCGCACGCGACCCCACGCGCAGGCAACGGGCCACTTTCTTATGCCGCGCCCCAACGATGGCTGACACCGCCGCCGCCCCGGCCCCGCTGACCCATGCCCGCATCCTGCGCATTGCCTTGCCCATCGTGCTGTCGAACAGCACCGTGCCGCTGCTGGGCGCTGTGGACACCGCCGTGGTGGGTCAGATGGGCGCGGCTGCCCCCATAGGCGCGGTGGGCATTGGTGCGATCATCCTGTCGTCGCTCTACTGGCTGTTCGGCTTTTTGCGCATGGGCACCATCGGGCTTGCCAGTCAGGCCAAGGGCGCGGGCGACAGACCTGAAGAACACGCCATCCTGTCACGCTGCTTGATGATCGGCCTTGCAGGCGGGGCGATGATGATCGCGATCCAAATCCCGCTTTTTGCCGGCGCATTCCTGATCTCACCCGCCAGTGCGGAGGTCGAAACCCTTGCCCGCCAGTACATGGAAATCCGCATCTGGAGCGCGCCTGCGCTCATTTCGCTTTACGGTGTCACCGGCTGGCTCATCGCGCAGGAACGCACGGGCGCGGTGTTGGTGCAGCAACTGGCCATGAACGGGCTCAATATCGCGCTCAACATCTGGTTCGTCCTGGGGCTTGAGATGGGCGTGGCCGGTGTGGCCTGGGCCACGTTCATTGCCGAATGGGTGGGGCTGATCATCGGGCTGTGGTTCTGTCGCGGTGTCTTCAGCGGGCCATACTGGCGCGACCGGGCGCGCGTGTTTGACCGCGCGCCGCTGATGCGCATGGCACTCATAAACCGCGATATCTTGCTGCGCTCGCTTTTCATCCAAGTGATCTTCGTATCCTTCCTGTTCTTCAGTGGCGATCTGGGCGATGTCACGCTGGCCGCAAATCAGGTGCTTTTGCAGTTCGTCTTTGTGACGGCCTATGGGCTGGATGGCTTTGCCCATGCGGTGGAGACATTGGTGGGACAGGCCATCGGCCAGAAAAACCGCACGCGGATGCGCAGGGCGATTTTACTGGGGGCGCAGTGGGCGGGGATCGTGGCCGTTCTGGTCACACTGACCTTCGCGGTCTTCGGCACATCCATCATCGCGCTGATGGCCACGTCAGAGGCGGTGCGCGCCGCCGCGGGCACATATCTGGCCTATGTCATCATGGCCCCGCTTGCCTCTGTCGCGTCCTTCATGATCGACGGGATCTTCGTCGGCGCCACCCGTGCGCGTGACATGCGCAACACGATGATCCTGAGCGCCGCTTTCTACATGGTGTGTGCATCCGCCCTGTTACCGCTGATCAGCAATCACGGGCTTTGGGTTGCGCTGCTTCTCAGCTTCGTAGCCCGCGCAATCACGCTGGGCCTGTGCTACCCTGCGCTGGAACGCGAGGCGTTTGCCTAAAGCTCTTCGCTTTTCAACTGCTCGGCGGCGGCACGGCCCAACAGGTAGGACAGATCTTCGTACATCTGGTCAAACACCGCAAAAAGCGCGGCGTTGAGCGCTTTGCCCTCCGCCGTGCGCCAGAAGGCCGCGTAGGTTTCCAGCTCTGCAGGGTCGAGCGTTTCATAACAGGTCAGAAAGTAGCCCTGCAGCCAGCCGGTGCTTTCTTCCCGCACATCGGGCTCGGACGCCCAGACATCGCGCAGGATGTCATCTTCGCCCAGTTCAATGGCCCCCCCATCGGACAGCCCGCGATAGAGCATCATGTTGGAATTCAGAATCCCCATGACGTTGAAATTCACCAGATCGCTGTCATCCATCATCGTCGTGATTTGCGTGACCAGCGGGTCGTCATTGTCGGTCAGGTCGTCGAACCGGTCGCGGGCGGCCAGCTCTGCCTCTTCTTCAGAAAACACCTCCCGCGCGGCCAGTTCCAGCGCGATGATCCTTTCCCCAAGGTCCGAGGTAAAGAGCGCCAGCATCGGGGCCAGATCGGCCTCTTGCAGTTCTTCTTCAAGGCCCCGGGTCAACCCTTCCAGCATGCGCGTTTCATCATAGATCTGGCCCACGCGAATGCGCCAGCCGGGCGTGTCGGCATCCATCATCATGTCGGAGATCAGGGTGGAGCCATAAACCAACCCCTCTTCCCGCATGATGCTGACCGTGTCGGCCATGCGCAGCGCCGCCACAAGTTCGGCAAAATCGGCTGCGCGGTCCGCGAACGCGGCCTCAGCCCAAAGCACCGCGCCACACGTGGCCGCGCCAAGGGATCGCAAAAGGCTCACAGTTCTTCCGCCGGGCTGAGATCCGCCATGGCCACGGCCAGCGCCTCAAACCGGTTGGCCATGATTTCGTATTGGACTGCGTTCATCAGCTGGTAAACTTCCTGCATGATGGGGTCCTCCAGCGCCTCGGCATAGGCCTCCAGATCCTCGTCAGAGATATCGCGGTAGGTATACGCCGCATTGGCGCGCCCGCCTTCTTCCATATCCGCCGTCATCGCGGCCTCATCCGCGCGGATCAGCTGGCGCAGCGTGTCTTCATCAATGGCGTAGCCAAGCGCCCCGGTGTGGGAAGCCGCCATCAGGAACCTCACCATCACCTCTTGGACAGCGCGCACGCTTTGCTGGCTCGTGTCCACGGCCTCCATCAGTCGCAGAAGGGATGTCATGCGCGGGCTCGACGCGCCCATGTCCTTGATCAACCGCAGCCCTTCGCCACGCTTTTCATCACTGTCGGCATTGGCGTGCGATGCGTTTTCCACCGCCACCAGCCGCTGACCCAGATCGGAGGCATAGAATTCGGCCGCATGGCCCAGATGACCCGCTGACAGGGTTTTGGCGAGGATATCGACAGCCATGTTGTGCATCTCTGCCGTATCGAAAACATCCTCGGAAATCTGCACCCATGCAGGGCCAAAGTCTTCGACCTCCTGTCCCAAAAGCGCGGGGGCGTGATCGGCGGAATGGGCAATAGCCTCAAGGGCCACGTCAAAGCCCGTGATGTTCAAAAACGCCTCTATATTGGCCCTGTCTGCGGTCGTGTCTGCGGCGCGGGCGGGCAACGCGGCCACCAGCAGAAAACAAAGCCCGGTCACGGCAAAGGCATCGCGCCAAAACAGCATGTGGGTCTCCCGATTGCCTCAGTTGTATTTGCTCTTATCAAAATCCTAGTGCGTTAACCGAAAGTGGTGCAATCACAACTTTGCGCGCACCCCCCGCGACAAATCAACATGTGGCCCAAACCACGCCTTTCAAATCGCTTGCCCAGCCCCGCAAACCCCAGTACACCGTGCGCCCAGACCCCCGCGGAGAGGTGCCGGAGTGGTCGAACGGGGCGGTCTCGAAAACCGTTGAGCCTTCACGGGTTCCCAGGGTTCGAATCCCTGTCTCTCCGCCACTATCGTGCCCTACCGCCTCCGGCCACTTGAGGGCGACGCGCGGCAGTCGTTTCAAAGAAACGATGAGAGCGCCCAAAAAGAGCGGCCCCCGCCACAAAGGCATCCAAACCCCAAAATCACCCCATTTGCGGGACAATCCAGCCCGATTTACCAAGTATTCAATCCCTCCCTGTAAATGAAATTGTGTGATTTGGAGTCCGCCATGCCACTGCGCGACGCCCCTGCCCGGCACGCCCGGCTGTTTGAATTGTTGCGTCAGGAAAACCTGGCGCGCAACGCCCGTGATGCGTTTGAACCGCCGGAACACGATCTCAAATGGGAAAGCGCGTTTACTGTTAAAGCCCTGGCATCGCTGCGTGCCGCTTAGGCGATCTGTCGGGACGGCAAATCGCCCTAGCCCCGAAACCCCGTCGCCACCACGAATTTCTCAGAACTGTCCGACCGCGACGCAGGCGGTTTCACGTTGGCCACCTTGGTAAAGCGCTGCTTCAGCAACTTCTGCAATTCCCCTTCGGCCCCACCTGCCAGCACTTTGGACACGAATGTGCCGCCTGTTTCCAACACGTCAAAGGCCAGGTAGGCGGCCGCCTCACAGAGCGCGATGATGCGCAGGTGATCGGTTTGCTTATGCCCGCTGGAGGACGCGGCCATATCCGACATCACCACATCGGCACGCCCGCCAAGCCATTCCTTGACGCGCAGATCGGCATCATCTTCCATGAAATCAAGCTGATGCAGCTCTACGCCGGGAATGGGCTCTACCTCTTGCAGATCGATGCCCAGAATGTAGCCCTGCGGCTTGCCCGCATCGCCCCCGTTTTCGCCGAGTGCGTTGACGCGCGGCACCGCGACCTGACACCAGCCGCCGGGTGCACAACCCAGATCCACCACGCGCGCACCTGGTTTCAAAAACCCGAATTTATCGTCCAGTTCCATAATCTTGAACGCCGCGCGTCCACGATACCCTTCGGCCTGCGCGCGTTTCACGTAAGGGTCGTTTAACTGCCGCTGCAACCACCGCGTCGA
>JBCBAT010000053.1:0-3747 GCA_038532355.1 Pseudomonadota bacterium
CGCGACCGGTGCGATAGGCCTGCGCGATGGTGTCCCGGCCCTCAACCAGCACGCCGCCTGTGGGGAAATCGGGGCCGGGGACGAAATTCAAGAGCGTGTCATCGCGGGCGTCGGGGGTCTTGATCAGATGCAGGCAGGCATCGACCAGTTCGACGATATTGTGGGGCGGGATGTTGGTCGCCATGCCCACGGCGATGCCGCTGGAGCCGTTGGCGAGCAGGTTGGGGAAGGCAGCAGGAAGAACGACGGGTTCGGTGAGCGTGCCATCATAGTTGTCGCGGAAATCCACCGCGTTTTCGGCCAGGCCTTCGAGTAGCGCTTCGGCCACGGCTGTCATCCGCGCCTCGGTGTAGCGCGAGGCGGCGGGGTTGTCGCCGTCGATATTGCCGAAATTCCCCTGCCCGTCGACCAGCGGATAGCGGACGGCGAAATCCTGCGCCAAGCGCGCCATGGCGTCATAGATCGCGGTGTCACCATGGGGGTGGTAATTGCCCATCACATCGCCGCTGATTTTCGCCGATTTGCGGAAACCGCCGGTGGAGCTGAGGCGCAACTCGCGCATGGCATAGAGAATGCGGCGGTGCACCGGTTTCAGACCGTCGCGCGCATCGGGCAGCGCGCGGTGCATAATGGTGGACAGCGCATAGGTCAGGTACCGCTCACCAATGGCACGGCGCAGCGGCTCAGATACCTCCTCAGGGTCTATTTTGGGGCTGTCCACCTGATCATCCATAGATGATGTGATAGCCCCTTTGAAAATAGGGGTAAAGCGGGAACCCGAAGCGAGCGCGCGGGTTTTCCCCATGAAGCGCTTTTGCGAATCGTGTAAAAGGGTTTGGTGACTGGGATTTAGGTGTCTGCGATGTGGCGATTTGTGGTGATTGGTTTTGCGTTCCTCGGCATGGCGTTTTACGTCATGAGCGGCGGCGCGTCCTATGAACCCCTGCCCCATTCCATCCAAGCGCAGGCCAAACTGCCCCCGGAAGACCGGATCAATTACCGCGCACCGGCGGTGGCATCCGAACCCGAGGTGACGCGCACGGTCGCGCAAGTCGAGGCATCATTTGAGGGGCTTGGTGCGGCAGAAGAAGAGGCCGATGAGCTGTCGGTGACGCTGACCACCGTGCGCACGGATGCGACCGGGCTTTTTGAGGCGGAGGCGAACCGGCCCAAGGCGGAATTGCTGAACATGGCGCTGCCGGAGACAACGTTCCAAATTCGCGGTGCCGAGGAAGACAGCGATGCGATCAACGCAGCCGTGGCGGCGGCCTTGGGTGAAGTGACATTTGACCAAAGCCAGATCCGCTGGGTGAAGGACAACATCATTGATCTGCGCGCGGGCCCGGGCCTGAGCTTTGACCGGGTGCGGCAGGTGTCGAAGGGCGCCGAAGTGGCAGTTCTGGAGGACCCGGGCCACGGCTGGCTGAATGTGCAGGTGGTGGACGGGTATGAGACCGGATGGGTGCCCGAATGGCTGTTGATCGCGCCGGAATGACCCTGAATTGACGAAAAAAGCACTTCTGATCACCGGATGTTCGTCGGGCATCGGGCTTGATGCCGCGCGGGGCATGCGGGCGCGGGGCTGGCGGGTTTTTGCGTCGTGCCGCAAGGAAGAGGATTGCCAGCGGCTGCGCGATGAAGGCTTTGAAAGCCCGCGCATTGATTACCAGGACGAGGCGACAATCCATGCTGGTCTGGCGGAGGTGCTGGAGGCCACAGGCGGGCGGCTGGATGCGTTGTTCAACAATGGTGCCTTTGCCAGCCCGGGGCTTTTGGAAGATGTGCCCACGGATGCGCTGCGTGCGATTTTTGAGGCCAATGTGTTTGGCTGGCACACCCTGACCCGCGCGGTGATTCCGGTGATGCGGGCACAAGGCCATGGCCGCGTGGTGCAGAATTCATCTATACTGGGCTTCGTGTCACAACCCTGGCGGGGGGCCTATGTGGCGACGAAATTCGCCATCGAAGGGCTGACTGATACGCTGCGCCTAGAGATGGCGGGCAAAGGGATTGAGTTTGTCCTGATTGAGCCCGGCCCCGTCACATCCAAGATCCGCGAAAACGCGATGGCGCATTTTGAGCGGTGGATTGATTGGGAAAACGCGGCGCGGGCGCAGGATTACAAGACGCTGATGACCCGGCTTTACGGACACGGTGCGCCCGATCGGTTTGAACTGCCGGCCTCGGCGGTGACCAAGAAGCTGATCCATGCGTTGGAGGCACCGCGTCCGCGGGCGCGGTATTACGTGACCACGCCCACGTATCTGGCGGGGTATATGAAGCGGGTATTGTCCACGCGCGCGCTGGATTGGCTTTTGATGCGAGGGAATTAGAGCTGCGCAGAATTTTTCAAAAATTCTGCGAAGAAAATTTGAATTTTCTTGGGCATTTTCTTTGAAGAAAATGCGGCCCCGGCGGCTGAGGAAGGTGGAAATTTCTTCGCTTTGTGGCCCATCCAATCTATCTCGCACGTTCAGGCACATCAAAGGACCCAAAACATGCTTTCTGATCCGCTTTTCATCCTCGCAGCCATTGCCTGCGGGATTGTGGCTGTCATCCTCTTGATGGGGATTTCACAATTTGGCAAAGGCGATCTGGAAAGTTCAAAACGCTCTAACAAATTCATGCAATGGCGGATCATCGCGCAGTTTGTGGCCGTGGCCCTTATCCTGCTCTTTGTCATGTTCCGCGGAGATGGGGGATAACCATGGTCGTTCTCAGCAAGATCTACACGAAAACCGGCGATGCGGGGGAAACCGCGCTTGGCAATGGCGCGCGCGTGGCCAAGCATTCCATGCGCGTGAGCGCCTATGGCACCTCGGATGAATTGAACGCCACCGTCGGCATGGCGCGGCTGAAGGCAAGCGGCGACACTGATGAGGCGCTGTCGCGTATCCAGAATGACCTGTTCGACCTGGGCGCGGATATGTGCCGGCCTGACATGGAAAAGGATGCTGAGGCCGAATACCCGCCCTTGCGGATGTCAGCAGGCCAGGTCGAGCGTTTGGAGGCGGAAATTGACGCGATGAACGCCAAGCTGGAACCGCTGCGCAGCTTCGTTCTGCCGGGCGGATCGGAATTGGCAGCAGCCCTTCATATCTGCCGCACGGTGGCGCGCCGGGCAGAGCGTCTGGCGGTGGAACTGGCCACGATGGAGGCGGTGAACCCGGATGCGGTCAAGTACCTCAACCGGTTGAGCGATTGGTTCTTTGTGGCGTCCCGCATTGCCAACAATGACGGCAAGGATGACGTGCTGTGGGTGCCGGGTGCGAACCGCTAACGCGGGCCGTTTTTGCAAAACCGTCAGGCAGAGGTGCAAAACGCGACGTCGTGGACGCAAAACGTGACGATTTTGCGCTGTCCTCAGAGGCCGCACTTCGGTAATTACGTGACAGCCAAACGCTAGGGAGTCGCATCAGGAGTGGCGGCGCCCCGATATTCCAACTGGAGATTATGCCCATGAAGGTCCTGGTACCTGTGAAACGCGTGATCGACTACAACGTGAAAGTTCGCGTCAAGGCGGACGGGTCCGGTGTCGATCTTGCCAATGTGAAAATGTCGATGAACCCCTTTGACGAGATTGCCGTCGAAGAGGCCATCCGCCTCAAGGAAGCGGGCAAGGCCGATGAAGTGGTCGCCGTGTCCATCGGTGTCAAACAGTCCCAGGAAACGCTGCGCACCGCGCTGGCGATGGGCGCGGACCGCGCGATTCTGGTGGTTGCTGCCGATGACGTGCACACCGACATT
>JBCBAT010000054.1:0-3520 GCA_038532355.1 Pseudomonadota bacterium
CCGTATTCTGATTGAAATGCTGGCAGTGACCCTGTCGAAAAAGGCCCGCGCGCGCGCCGTGCAATTGCCCGCCTGGAACGAGGCACTGGGCCTGCCCCGCCCTTGGGATCAGCAATGGTCGATGCGGATGCAGCAGATCATGGCCTATGAAACGGACCTTTTGGAATTCGACGACCTCTTTGACGGCAATCCAACGGTGGACGCAAAAGTCGAAGCGCTGAAAGACGGCGCGCGCCACGAATTGGCGAGCCTCGATGCGATGGGCGGTGCGATTGCCGCCATTGATTATATGAAAGGCCAATTGGTGCAATCCAATGCGGACCGGTTGGGCCGCATCGAAAAGGGTGAAACCGTCGTCGTGGGCGTGAACAAGTATCAGGCCGGCGAAGCGTCGCCCCTGATGACCGGCGATGGCGGCATCATGGTTGTGGACCCTGCGGTCGAAGCGGACCAGATCGCGCGTCTGGACGCCTGGCGTGCCGCACGCGACGCTGCAGCTGTGAAGGATGCGCTTGCCGAGCTGCGCGCCGCCGCGACGGCGGGCGAGAATGTCATGCCCGCCTCGATCGCCTGTGCGCGTGCCGGTGTCACCACGGGTGAATGGGCCGCCCAGATGCGCAGCATCCACGGCGAATATCGTGGCCCCACAGGCGTTTCCGCCGGACGGTCGAACCAGACCGAAGGCCTGGATGATTTGCGCGACGCGGTGGATGCGGTGAGCGATCGCTTGGGGCGCCGTCTGAAGTTTCTCGTGGGCAAACCCGGCCTTGATGGTCATTCCAACGGGGCCGAACAGATTGCAGTGCGAGCCCGGGATTGCGGCATGGACATCGCTTATGAAGGTATCCGCCTCACGCCCGAAGAAATCGTGACCGCCGCACGCCAGGACGAGGCCCATGTGGTGGGCCTGTCCATTCTGTCGGGCAGCCACATCCCCCTGGTCGAGGATCTGATGCAACGCATGCAGGCAGCGGGCCTTGCGCACGTCCCGGTCATCGTGGGTGGGATCATCCCGGACGAGGACGCGCAACGCCTGCGCGCCTTTGGTGTGGCGCGGGTCTATACACCCAAAGACTTTGAATTGAATACAATCATGATGGACATTGTCACGCTGGTTGACCCAGCGGCAGTTGCAGCGGAATAAACGCAGACTCGAAACAGAACCAAACTGTTTAGTTCCCGCGTGGGTATTAACCTTTTCGCGCCAAAGTTGGCCAATGGGCATAATTTTGCCTATCTGACACAAATTCCAGTCAGCCAAACCATTGCAATTAACGCATTTCTTCCCCTATTGCTCGAAAACCACTCAGAATTAGGGATGAAATAATGGCGAAGAATCTCGAAAAGATGTCGCATCAAGAGCTTGAAAAACTCCGGTTGGACATAGATGCTGCTCTCGTGGCTGCAAAGAAACGAGATAAAAAAGAAGCACGTAAAGCGGCCGAAGCAGCGGCGGCTGACTATGGCTTTACGCTTGCGGAATTGATGGGCGGCACAACAGCGAAATCATCTGTCAAAAGCGGCGTCGCGAAATACGTAAATCCGGAAAACCCATCGCAAACCTGGACCGGCAAAGGCCGCCAACCGCAATGGTATAAAGACGCGGTTGCCGCGGGCACTGATCCCGCAACGCTTGAGGTCTGATCCCCGGTTAGGCTAGCTGTCGCTCAACACCACACTCAGGAGAGCGACATGACCGTACATATCGGGGCAGCGCCCGGCCAAATCGCAGACACAGTCTTGATGCCGGGCGACCCTTACCGTGCCCGTTGGGCGGCAGAGACATTTCTTGACGGTGCGGAGCTGGTCAACGAGGTGCGCGGTATGCTTGGCTATACGGGCACCTGGCGCGGCCACCGGGTCACGATCCAGGGTTCCGGTATGGGGATGCCGTCGCTGTCGATCTACGCAAATGAGTTGATGTCCGAATACGGCGCACAAACGCTGATCCGGATCGGGTCCTGCGGTGGCATGCAGCCGCATGTCGGTATCCGTGATGTCATCATCGCGATGACGGCGTCGACCATAACGTCCCCGTCGTCGGGCATCTTTCGCGAACTCAATTACGCGCCGTGTGCGGATTTCGGGCTGCTCAGGGCTGCCGTGGCGGCGGCAGAGGCCAGAGACACGAAAACGCATGTGGGCGGTATTTACTCATCCGATGTGTTTTACGCCGAACGGCCCGACCTTGATGAGCAGATGGTCCGGCACGGTATTCTTGGCGTCGAAATGGAAGCGGCGGAACTATATACCCTCGCCGCCCGTCACGGACGGCGCGCATTGGCGGTCTTGACGGTCAGTGACCATTTGCAGACGGGTGAGGCGCTGCCATCCGAAGATCGCGAGCGCAGTTTCAGCGACATGGTGGAGATCGCGCTTGAGGCCGCGTTTGCCTAGACCGTGTCGCGCTGACCCGCGGGTCAGCGCCCCATGTCTGATCGGCCCTTCGGGGAGGATTTTTTGGGGACAAAGACGGGCAGGCGCGCGCCTTACGTGAGGCCGTGGGTGCGGTTGTAGCCGTTTTTGGGTGGGGTTTCCCAGCCTGTCAGGCTGCCGGGCGGTGGCGCAAACACTTCGATTTTCAACGGATAACATGCGGCCGCGTCCGACGTGTGCGTGGATCCACAATCGCCACCGGGGCACGCGCTTAACGCGCCGAGAAGATCGATTTCGGCAAAGAACTCGATGTAGTCACCGGGGCGGACCGGGCTGGCCTTCATGAAATATTGCCCCGTGTCGCGGGTAAATCCGGTGCACATAAAAACGTTCAGCACATCATGCACATACGGCTCTGCATGTTCTGCAGTCTTGCCCGTATGGTTGGCCAGCGCGCGGATCAGGTTCGAATGGCAGCAATGATGGTAATGCCCGCCTTGCAGCAGGTTCCCGGTGTAGGGGTCGCAGCGGGTGCCGATGACGTCATGCACGCCGCCGCCGAACGCGTCGAACCCGTACCAATCGAGCGTGTCTGACGTGATCGTCGCCATGGGGCGCAAGTTGGGAAAGCTGCTCCAGAGCCGGTCACCGGTGCTGACGTGGGTTCCGTGCAAGGCGCGGGTCTTGCCGGAATAAAACCGCTCGGAGAGGTCGTGCAGGTTCCAGAGATTGAGATCCCCCACCTGCGGGCCCTCAATGCTTGTGATGCGGAAAAAGTGGCCTGCAGGCACCTCGAAACAGGCGGCCTCGCGCGGGGCTGCGATGGTTTCCGACAGTTTGGTGGCGGTGGTCCGGGCCGCTGCGTAGAGGGCCAGATCCGGTTGCGGCAAGGTATCGGGTGGATAGCAGATCACCGGCGCAATGGCGCGCCGCGCATCTGCGTCTGCGGGCTTGGTCATCCGGGATCCTTTTGGCTGGGAGAGATGCGCGTCGTGTGCCGGAGTTTAACTCCAAAACGCGACATCGCAACCGAACCCCATCGTTTCGCATCTTGGCGCGCCAAGAACCTCAAACGTGGCCGCCGCTGTGTCGAGCATGGGCGCCACCCGCCAGCGTCGGTCATCGCGATCCAGCTAGTGGTTGA
>JBCBAT010000055.1:0-3353 GCA_038532355.1 Pseudomonadota bacterium
GCGAAATTCATCCAATCAGCCACGCGCAATCAGGTCGTTGCGCCACGCCAATCCTTCGCACACCGCACCCCGCTTTTCCCCCTGACAAGGGCGAATGCCCATGCTAGATGGCTCGGTGACGATTTGCCCGAACGTTGGTGGAACGGGCCAAAGACAAAATGGGGATTTCATGATCAAGATGCTCTCTACCCTGTCAGTGATTGCAGGGCTTGCAATCGGTGGCACAGCCTACGCGCAAGAGACGGATGACGGCGCAACCAGCACCGTTGATCCCAACACCGGGCTCGATCTGGGGCAAACGGTGGAGGAGGATCCATCCTACGTCAAAGAGGTCTACGATGACTGGCAGTTGCAGTGCTTCCGTTCTGACGCCGAAGAAGACCCCTGCCAGATGTACCAGCTGCTGCGCGAAGAGGCGGGCAACCCGGTGGCGGAATTTTCGATCTTCAAACTGCCCGGGGACAATGCTGTTGTGGCCGGGGCGACAATCGTGGTGCCGCTGGGCACGCTGCTGCCCGCGGGTTTGCAGATGTATGTCGATAGCGGCGCGGCCAAGGCCTATAACTACTCCTTCTGTTCGATCATCGGTTGCTTTGCGCGGATCGGCTTTACCCAGGACGATATTGATGCGTTCAAAGCGGGTGAAACGGTGTTCATCGTGATCGCCCCGGCACAAGCCCCGGAAGAGACGGTGCTGATTGAGGCATCTCTGAAAGGTTTCACCGCCGCGTTTGACAATGTGACGGTGACGGATCAGTAACTGATCCCTACAGACTTTTCAGAACGCCGCGCCCCGCATAGCGCGGCGTTTTTCGTTAAAGAACCCGGCGCGGAATCAAGGGCGCAGCCCGCCGCGCCTTCGCAAGGCCCCCCCAAGGGCCTGGCGAATTGTCGAAGTCACCCCGTCGCTCAACCGCTCAGCGGGACGTCACAATAAAGCGCTCTTGCTTGAGACCGGGATCGCCAGACCGGGGCCTTACGAAGCCGCTAGTTTGGCAAAATGGTTACGAAATCCGCCGCAGCGCCAGCACCGCGTTCAACCCGCCAAAGGCAAAGGCATTGGACAGTGCTACATCCACCTTCGCCTCCCGCGCCTCATTGGGCACGACATCCAGCGCGCATTCGGGGTCGGGTTCTTCATAGCCGATGGTCGGCGCCACGATACCGTCGCGCAGCGCCATGATACAGGCCAGAAGTTCAACAGCACCCGTCGCCCCAATCAGGTGACCATGCATGGATTTCGTCGACGACATCATCAGATTGTCCGCATGCCCCCCGAACACATCCGCCACGGCTGCACTTTCGGTTTTGTCATTTGCGGCCGTGCCCGTGCCATGGGCATTGATGTAGCCCACCTCATCCGCGTTGATCTTCGCATCTTGCAGCGCACCTTGAATGGCCCGCGCCGCGCCCTGTTTCGACGGCATCACGATGTCACCGGCATCGGACGACATGGCGAACCCGGCCACCTCCGCCATGATCGGCGCGCCGCGTTTCTTGGCGTGCTCCATCTCTTCAAAGACGAACACACCCGCGCCCTCACCCTGCACCATCCCATTGCGGTTGGCCGAAAACGGGCGGCACGCGTCCTTGGACATCACGCGCAGACCTTCCCACGCCTTCACCCCGCCAAAGCAGAGCATGCTTTCCGACCCGCCCGTGATCATCACAGGCGTCGCACCCGCGCGCACCAGTTGAAAGGCCTGCGCCATGGCGTGATTGGACGACGCGCAGGCGGTGGAGACGGTAAAGCTTGGCCCCTTGAGGTTGAACTCCATCGACACGTGGCCTGCCGCGGCATTGTTCATCAGCTTGGGCACCACGAAAGGGTGCACGCGGTTTTTCCCGTCCTCATAAACGGTGCGGTAATTGTCATCGAGCGTGGTCATACCCCCACCAGAATTGCCCAGCACCACGCCCGCTTTCGCGGCCAGATCACCGGAAAACTCCAACCCCGCTTGACCAATCGCCTCCCGCGCGGCAATCAATGTGAATTGGGTGAAGCGGTCATAAAGCGAGAGTTGCTGGCGGTTGAACACCTCTTCGGGTTCATAGCCTTTGACCTGCCCGCCGATCCGGATGGCAAGGCGTTCCACATCACGAAATTCCAACGGGCCGATGCCGCAACGGCCTTCACGCATCGCCTCCAGGGTTTGGGCCACGTCAAAGCCCAATGCATTGATCGTGCCCGCGCCCGTAATGACGACGCGTTTCACGATTGCTCCGCGATAAGGCGCTCAATGCCTGTGACGATGCTGGCGACGTTCGAGATGTCGAACTCGCTCGCCTCAGGTTCATTGGCGTTGAACGGGATGGAGATATCGAACGCCTCTTCAATGGCGAAGATGCTTTCCACCAACCCGAGGCTGTCGATGCCCAGATCTTCCAGCGTGTGGTTCATCCCGACGTCTGACGGCTCAAGCACCGCCTGTTCAGCGATGATCTCGATCACTCGTGTCTTGACGTCCATAATGCCATGTCCCGTTTCGCCCAGACAGCGATTTAGTCGCTCTTTTGTCCGTTGGAAACCGTTTTCTTGAGGGCTGCGACATCATCAAAGAGCCGCTTCAATCGCCGCATGCCTTTGAACACCTCCATCGTGGTGTCCATTTTGGTGGCCGGATAACCCAGAACCATGCGCCCCGCAGGCACATTGGCCAGGATCACCGATGCCCCACCTGCAATCACATTGTCGCCCACAAAGATGTTGTCCGTGACACCCACCTGCCCCGCAAGAACCACGTTGTTGCCGATCTTGGACGACCCCGCGATGCCCACATGGCCACACAGCAGCGTGTCGGTGCCCACCTCTACGTTATGAGCCACCATCACCAGGTTATCGATCTTGGTGCGGTCGCCGATGCGGGTGTCGCGGATCGTGCCGCGGTCGATGGTGGCGTTGGCGCCCACCTCCACATCATCGCCAATGGTCACGGACCCCAGCGAATGAATGCGCACCCAGGATTGCGGTTTGGCGTCCGCCTTGTCGCCCACGGCCTCACCCAGCGTGCTGCGCGCTTCCTCAACGGTGGAGGTTTCCGGCGTGACAAAGGAAAACCCGTCCCCACCGATGGCCGCGCCTGTCTGGGCGATGAAACGGTCCCCAATCGTGACCCGTGCAGCGATCTTCACGCCTTCGCGCAGATAACCTTGCACGCCGATCACTGCATCCGCGCCGACATAGCATTGCGGCCCAATGACTGTGCCTGCACCGATCTTCGCGCCCGCCTCCACAATGCTGAATGGCCCGACGGAGACATCATCACCCAGCTCGGCATCTGGCGACACCAGCGCGTGCGCATGCACGCCCGTGCCCCAGCCTTGGCCCGGATCCATCAGGCGGGTCAGGCCAG
>JBCBAT010000056.1:0-704 GCA_038532355.1 Pseudomonadota bacterium
CCTTTCCCGCCTCGAAGGTGGCGGAAAAGGTGACGGCCCTGGTCGGGCCATCGGGGGCCGGCAAGACCACTGTCTTTTCGCTGCTGGAGCGGTTCCGGCACGCGAACGGCGGGGACATCCTGCTCGACGGTCAGTCGATTGAGAGCATCACAGGGAACAGCCTGCGCGGCCACATCGCCTTCGTCTCCCAGATGACTTTCCTCTTCAACACCTCGATCCGCGAGAACATCGCCTTCGGTCGAGAGGGGGCGACGGATGAGGAAGTCGAGGCCGCAGCGGTCGCCGCCAATGCGCACGAGTTCATCCTTGAACAGCCCGAGGGCTACGACACGGTCATCGGCGAGGATGGCGCGGCCCTGTCCGGCGGGCAGCGCCAGCGCATCGCCATTGCCCGCGCGATCCTGCGGGACGCGCCCATCGTGCTCCTCGACGAGGCGACCTCCGCGCTCGATACGGAAAGCGAATCGAAGGTGCAGTCGGCCCTCGCGCGCCTCATGGTCGGTCGCACGACTCTGGTCATCGCACACCGGCTGTCCACAGTGCGGCAGGCGGATCGGATCCATGTCATGGAGGCTGGGCGGCTTGTTGAATCTGGCACACATGACGAGCTACTCGCCCACGACGGCACCTATGCAAGGCTCCACGCCCTGCAGTTCAAAGGCAGCACAGAAGGTGGCACAGCGGCGTGAGCACGCTCGACGAGG
>JBCBAT010000057.1:0-655 GCA_038532355.1 Pseudomonadota bacterium
CTGGTGAGCGAGAACCAGTCCGTCTACATCCCCCTCGGCGCCCAGCACCGGATGGACAACCCGGGCAAGGTGGAGATGTACCTCATCGAGGTGCAGACCGGTGCCTACCTGGGCGAGGACGACATCACCCGTTTCGAGGATGCCTATGACCGGCTGTGAGGATGGCGGATGGTGGATGCCTCCGGCGGGGATATTTCCCGCCAGAAGAAGCAAGGTTTCGGCAACCAGTCTGCAGCAAGGTAGTGGCGCGGGACAGGCGGGGACGCCGATGACCGCGCCAGGAGAAGACCCTCTGCAGTCGGGACGGGTGCCCGGCGCAGAGGGTGATCCGGCTCATCCCATCCGCCCCTTCTTCTGGCCTCAAATATCCCCGCCGGAGGCGCCGGACCGGGCCGCGGGGACGGGCCGGTGAGCGGGGCGCCCCGGGCTCACATCCCGCCGAACACCCCCGATTTTCTCACCGCGCCGATGATCGCGCCCACCGGGTTCCGGGAGTATGACGCGCGCTGGCGGTTTCCCGAACAGATCAACCTTGCGGGTGTGGAGGCGCTGGGGCTGGGCCTCGGCCACCAGGTGCGCGCGCGGGGGCGGCGGGACATCGAGGTGGGCCATGATTACCGGGAATATGCAGGCGCGGTGAAGACCGCGCTCGTGC
>JBCBAT010000058.1:0-620 GCA_038532355.1 Pseudomonadota bacterium
ATCGATCTGGATAACCGTGGCGAAGCCAACTACTTGCACAAACTCGCGACGGCCTTCGGTATGGACCAAAGTACGGTAAATGCAGTCCATGCCAAGTTGGGCGCACCGAGCATTTACGGGTAGAGTCAGGCGCTGATACAGCGCGCCAAAATTTCGCTCGCCCTTCTCGCGCGGCTTTGCTAAAGACGCGCCGCATGCGGGTGTGGCGGAATTGGTAGACGCACCAGATTTAGGTTCTGGCGCCGCAAGGCGTGGGGGTTCAAGTCCCTCCACCCGCACCAACCCGGCTTATAAGTCAGAAACCGTCCCTGCGCATGGCTCTGTAGGTGCCAATCTGAGCGCTGTTGACGCATGTCAAGTTCTTGATTTTTATTGATATTTCAATTTCTTGATAGGGTTTAAAAAGCGAGTGCAATCAGAAGCCGCTATCATTCCAGCCGAGAAGATTGCAGGCCGATGACTGTTAGTCAGGCGCCCAACCGCTGGCCCGTGGCGGGGTCAAAGAGGTGAATGTTGTCCTGTTGAACCGAAAAGCGCCGGGTTGCGCCCGCTTCGGCGATCGTGTGCACACCCGGCAGACTGATCGTAATCGCATCACTGCCCATGCGACCGTGCAGCAG
>JBCBAT010000059.1:0-606 GCA_038532355.1 Pseudomonadota bacterium
TGAGGCGTGGCAGACCCTACTGCACGCACAAACCGGGCGTGGAGTGATCAGCCTGTCGGAGACTGACGATACGTTCGATTTCTTGGACATGAACGACCGCGCCGCCGATGCGGGCGACGGGAATGACGTGATTTCAGGCTCGATGCTTGCCGACATAATTGTCGGCGGCGAGGGGCAAGACAGCCTCGATGGCGGCGCGGGCGATGACATCATAGTGGGCGACGGTGTCGACCCGCAAATGCTGCTCGACTGGCTCGACGGTAGCGATTTCATTTTTGGCTGAAGCACCGAAAAGGCTTGGAGCGGGCGGCGGGAATCGAACCCGCGTCATCAGCTTGGAAGGCTGAGGTCTTACCACTACACAACGCCCGCATAGCGCTCCGTCGGATAGTCCATAAGCGCCCCGCGGTCAAGGTTGCGCCGAGACAATTGGCACCAGTCGAGACTGCCATTCGCGTCATGGGCATCTGCAAGAAGGGAGGGATTGCAAACGCCCAGCAAATAGCGGAAATCGCAGAGCACCGGAGGCACTGTCATGAAGGTTGTCATTGTCGGAGGGTACGGTGTCTTTGGCGCGCTTGCGGCGCGGCTGCTGGTGCGCGACGG
>JBCBAT010000060.1:0-592 GCA_038532355.1 Pseudomonadota bacterium
CCGCGCCTCCACCGCGAGCACGAGATCGCGCACCGCCGTGATGCAGGCTTCATAATCATCTTGCGGTGTTGCAATGCGTTCGCGCAACAGCGTGCGCCCATCCGAACCAAGCGCGATGATTTCGATCTTCGTGCCGCCCCAATCGATCCCCAATCGCATGACGAACAGGCTTACGCAGAGATCGACAACAGGGTTGTCATTTGCGCTTCCACTTCGGGTGACTTTTGTGCCGCCGCAATCCAGCCACCGCCAAGCACGCGGGTGTCGTCATTTGTGTCCTCGTAAAACACACAAGCCTGACCCGGGGACACGCCCGCTTCGCCGTCGAGAACGTAGGGGAAGGGAATTTCCTGCCGTGAGCGCGTGACCGTGACATCGACATCGTATTCCGCCGCGATCAGCTCCAGTTGCTCGGTCAGATAGGGCGCGAACAGATCAGGCCGGGTGATCGTGGTCGTGTAGGTGCCCAGCTCTTCAAGGCGGCCAAAAGCGCGACTGCGATCTGACGGCTCTCCACCTGTGGCGGCCTTGCCGGAATAGTGCAGGGTGAGCTGGGGATAGGCGTAGCTGCCGTCTTCACGCTTGCGCGTAG
>JBCBAT010000061.1:0-302 GCA_038532355.1 Pseudomonadota bacterium
CGCTTCGTTCATGCGGCGGTGGACGGTGGGCGGATGTTTTGCATCGGCGGTCGCTCTTGCGGCGCTGGCGACCGGCGCGCTGGTCGGGCCGAGCTGGCCGCTCAATGCGTCGGTTTTCGCTCTCGGTCTCGCCAACGGCGCTTTCGCCGTCGCCGCAATCGGATCGATGATGACGCTCGCGAGCGCCGGCGAAAAACAAAGAGAGGGCACGCGCATGGGGCTTTGGGGCGCGGCGCAGGCCGTCGCCTTCGGTCTCGGCGGCTTTCTCGGCGCTGCGGCGATCGATGCGACGCGCGCTGTCT
>JBCBAT010000061.1:312-589 GCA_038532355.1 Pseudomonadota bacterium
GTCTTCGGCGATCCGTCGCTCGCGTTCTCTTTCGTTTTCGCAACAGAAGGCGCGATGTTTATCGTCGCAGCGATCCTGGCGATGCGCGTCGGCGCGACGTCTGCAGACAATCTTCAATTACCGGCGATGCCGGCTGGCGAGCATTTACCCGCCGAATAGGGAGAAGCTTTGAAATGGACACTGATGATATCAACGCCCTTGAAATCTTCGATGTGGTTGTCGTCGGCGGCGGCCCCGCAGGCGCCACCGCCGCGAAGGATCTCGCCGACAAAGGCCG
>JBCBAT010000062.1:0-586 GCA_038532355.1 Pseudomonadota bacterium
TGGCGGCTTGTGAAGCGGATGACCAATGCAACGCCTTTACGTTTGCGCGCATCTCTCACCCAGAAACCGAGAAGCGGCATATGTGCTGGATAAAGGGGCAGGAAAACCCGGAGAGACAACTGATGAATATTCACTACATCTCAGGCATAAAGTAGCACCTAAGGGCGCCTCAAGATGGTCGTTCCGCGAAGGCAAGGCGTAGACTGAAATATCAGCATGTATTTCAGCGTCTTAGCGTGTGATTTAAATATTAATGTGCGAGGTGGTGCTGCTGGGGAGGATTGAACTCCCGACCTCACCCTTACCAAGGGTGCGCTCTACCACTGAGCTACAGCAGCCTGTTTCGTGCCGAAACGCAGGGGCGGCTTACTGACAAACCGCTGGCCGTGCAAGGGGCAACTGGACGGAATTTCCTGCCTGCGTTAGGTAGATGACATGAGCAGCAAAAAGAAAACGAACCCGGTGAAGCCGTCAAAATCGGCAGACACGCGTGAAGATCGGCTGAAAGCTGCGCTGAAAGCCAATCTGCAGCGGCGCAAGGCGCAAGGTGATGCACGCGGCGCGAAAACCGGGGCCGAAAAAGAGG
>JBCBAT010000063.1:0-580 GCA_038532355.1 Pseudomonadota bacterium
CTGCGCTTTGCGATCCGCGAAGGTGGCCGGACCGTCGGCGCCGGCGTCGTTTCTAAGATTACGGAGTAGGTCGCGCTTGCCGCGACCCGTGTGCGGCACCTGTGACAGTGCCTTTGCGCAGCAAAGGTCACGAGAGCAGAGCCGCATCACCACGGTGGCAAGTTAAGTACCCAGTAAGGCGGACCAACATCCGCCCTACGCAAAAACACCAAAGGCCGTGCCCCGCGCACGGCCTTTCCGCGTCCTGCCCACCCACAAATCCCGCTTGCAAACCCAGCCAAGCCCGCGTAGGTCACAACCCGCACCACAGGGGTATAGCTCAGCTGGTAGAGCGACGGTCTCCAAAACCGTAGGTCGCGGGTTCGAACCCTGCTGCCCCTGCCAAATCCTCCGACACAGTTCCGCTCTTGCCGCGTCCGCCAGATTCGGACCGAATTGTGATGCGCGTGCCGCTGTTGCGCCCGGTTTCAATGCCGCCTTTGCGCCAATCCACCGCTGCGCAGGCTCATTGTTTCCAATGCAAAACCAATGCCACAGTTTGGCCATATCCCGAACACAGCGCCCGCACATTGCGGCCTTA
>JBCBAT010000064.1:0-568 GCA_038532355.1 Pseudomonadota bacterium
TGAATTCGAGGTACCAGTCGCAGAAGGTGTTCCAAGTGAAGGCGTAGAGTGCGCTGGCCGCGTCGTTGAAGCGGTAGTCGGTGAGTGCTTGGTCGACGACCTCGCGGGTTTTGGCGATCTCGCCTTTGATCCAGCGGTTGAGCGGGTGTTTGGTTTCCGGCACGTCGGCGCTGTGCGGTAGGTCAAAGACGCCGCGCATCTCGCCGTAGCTGGCGGCGTTCCAGAGCTTGGTGCCGAAATTGCGGTAACCGGCGATACGCTGGGTGTCGAGTTTGAGCGTGCCGCCAAGCGACGCCATGGCGGCGGAGGAGAAGCGCAGGGCGTCGGCTCCGTATTCCTCGATCAGATCGAGCGGGTCCATGACGTTGCCGGTGGATTTCGACATCTTCTTGCCCTTGGCGTCGCGGACGAGGCCGTGGAGGTAGACGGTGTCGAAGGGGATTTTGTCGGTGACCGCCAGTTGCATCATCATCATGCGGGCGACCCAGAAGAACAGGATGTCCTGGCCGGTGATGAGGTCTGAGGTGGGGAAGTATTTTTGCAGTTCTTCCGTCTCCTCGGGCCAGCC
>JBCBAT010000065.1:0-568 GCA_038532355.1 Pseudomonadota bacterium
TCGGCCTCATGGGCGAATTCTACACCCGCCGCCACGCCTCGATCAGCTGGAGTGCGCGACGCTAGCCCGCCGGCGCACCGGCAGATCAACGGCGATCATTGCAGTATCAATCGCGCCTCGTGTCCTTTGGCCGACAGTCGCGCGGCGGCATAGGGCGCGCGGCCGTTGCGTGTCGCAAGCACGGGAAAGAGTTCGAGCAATTCGTCGAACACACCATCCGCCCGGTTCGAGCCGACCATGTCGCCGGGTTGAAAACTCTCGGTCCAGGCATTGTCGACCAGCAGGATTTCGTGCCGGTCGAACATCACGTGGATGTAGGTCACGCCATCCGCCCGGGTGACCGTATCGATGCCGGGCCTGCCCGTCATGTCCTTGGCCTTGACCAGCACCTCGGCCTCGCCTAGCCACAATTGCGCGGCCGAATTTTCCACCAGCATCCGGTGCTGCGGCGACACGTGCATATCACGATCCGGCACCGAAGCGGCGATGCTGTCTGCCCGGATCAGGATCGGGCACAAGTGCGGCGACCGTTCGAGCGCGCCGGCGCTGACAAAGGTCTTGCCGATCC
>JBCBAT010000066.1:0-566 GCA_038532355.1 Pseudomonadota bacterium
CACGAAATCTTCCCGTTGCACTTTGAGCATGGCATCGATGATGGGAAACTTGGTGACGTCGGAGGGCCGCACTTGGGTGTCGACCATCATGGTGCGCCGGGCGGTGAAGTCGGTCATCTCAGCTAAACTTATCCGTTCAGACTCTGCTGCCTGCAGGTGTGCCACACATTCCCCATGGGGGCAACGCGGCAAAACGCATGTGGCCCGGTCTTGCACGGGTGTGTCGGATAAGCTATCGCATCGCTCACACCACGTGAGGCGAGTTGGCGGAGTGGTGACGCAGCGGATTGCAAATCCGTGTACACCGGTTCGATTCCGGTACTCGCCTCCAATCAATCTCCTTGACCAGAATCCGTCAATGATTTCAATATAGCCCATGTTTTACAGGGGGTTACATTTTCGCATGTGCGAATGTTTTTGCGAAAATGTGTGCGGAAACGGCCATGGCAAAGAAGATCAAATACCTTAAGTTGAGAGGTGACTGGTATCACTTCGAAAGAAGCGTACCCCCTGATGTTCGACATCTCATCGACCCCAAAGAGTGGCGGCATGCGCTAGGTACTGAC
>JBCBAT010000067.1:0-554 GCA_038532355.1 Pseudomonadota bacterium
ACGGTGGATGAGCTTTCCGAGGTAATCGCCCGCCAACAGAGCGAGATCGACCTACTGACCCGCCGGGTGCAATTGCTCATGGAGCGCGAAGCGGAACGGCAGTCCGAGGGCGGAGGCGGTATTGTGTTGGGCGATGAGCGTCCGCCGCATTGGTGAGATAGGAAATTTTATGCCTCCGGCGGGGATATTTTCAGCCAGAAGAAACACGAGCCTGCTTTTTCTGGCTAGAAGTATCCCGGGGGAGCCGCCAACTGGCGGCGGGGGCAGAGCCCCCACGTTGACTAAACCTCTTCGACCGTCACCACACCACCCAGAGACCTGAGCGCGCCACGGATTTGAGGGGACACAGGGTAGAGACCTGGCACCTCCATATCCACCTCACCCGGCAAATCGGGGTTCATCAGGCAGAAACTGATCGGCCCGCGCCCGCTGGTGGTCCTGGCTTTCGATTTGGCGGCCTCTTCCAGCACGCGGGCGACGGAGGCGAGCACGGCTTCATCCTCTACGAAAATCTTCAGCCCGGATTGGCCAGCATCGGCGACCACGCTGTCGAT
>JBCBAT010000068.1:0-538 GCA_038532355.1 Pseudomonadota bacterium
GAGCGAAAGCACAAGCGCCTGTTTTACGCCAGCTTCAACGCCCAACGGCGGTTTGGTCTGACCCGTGAGGTCCCGCAGGACATTCAGGTGATGATCGGCAGCCAATGGTGGTGCCTGCGGCGGCGCACGATCGAATGGGTGCTGAACTTTACCCGCCAGCGGCGGGACGTCATGCGGTTTTTCCGCACGACGTGGATTCCGGACGAAACCTTTTTCCAGACCATCGTGCGCCATCTCGTCCCCGAAGAGGAAATCCGGTCCCGCACGCTGACCTTTCTGATGTTCACCGATTACGGGATGCCCGTGACGTTCTACGACGATCACTATGACCTGCTGCTCAGCCAGGATTTCCTTTTTGCCCGCAAGATCAGCCCCGAGGCCAAAGACCTCAAGCGGCGTCTTGGCCTGCTCTATGCGGCGGAGAATGTGCAGTTCCAGATCTCGAACGAAGGGGCGAGCCTGTTCAAGTTCCTCACCGGCCGGGGCCGGATCGGGCGGCGGTTCGCCACACGGTTCTGGGAGACGGAGAGCACGCTGG
>JBCBAT010000069.1:0-534 GCA_038532355.1 Pseudomonadota bacterium
TGCGACGGCTGCCAGTTGCGCCGCTTCCGCGGGTGTCAGCATCTCGAACACCACCGCTTTGGGCGCGATCACCCGGACCGCGTCGGCCTGCACGGCGTGATGGGTGGGGTTGTCGTGGAATTCTCCCAGGATGAGGACGTCACCGTCGAAGTCTGACCAATCCGTCGCGCCAAATGCAGATGCCGCCGCCAACAGGGTCAGGGCGACGGCATGCAGGATGCGGCACATGGCGCGTGTCATGCGAGGAAGTGGTGGACCTCACGGCTCTGGTTTTCGAGCGACTTGCGCATCTTTGCGAATGCGGCCGCTTCCAGCTGGCGCACACGCTCTTTGGACAGGCTCAGTTCCTGGCCCAGGCTTTCCAGGGTCCGCGGGTCTTCCCGCAATTTACGCTCGCGCACGATGAACCGTTCGCGGTCGTTCAGCCCGTTCAGGGCCAACAGCAGCCATTCGCGCAGTTGTTCGGTGTCATGCTGGTTCTCGACGACTTCGGCCGCCTGCACGCCTTCGTCTTCCAGTGCGTCGATCCACTCG
>JBCBAT010000070.1:0-532 GCA_038532355.1 Pseudomonadota bacterium
GTCGAACAATGTTTGTAGATCATACTTGCGATTGATCGGCACCAGTTCATCGCGCAATTCGTCGCGAACAGCATGCAGGGAGATCGCCAACATCGCTCCTGTACGCTCGCCAAGCTCTGGAATGAGAGGCGCGATGCCAGACGTTGAGACCGTGATCCGCCGCCGACCAATTCCGATCCCTTCGCCATCGGCCAGAACGTCAATGGACTCGACCACATTTTCAAAATTGTAGAGCGGCTCACCCATGCCCATAAAGACAATGTTCGATAGGCGTCGATTTTCCGCCGTTGCGGGCCACTCTCCGAGCGCATCTCGTGCGATCAGGATTTGAGCGACAATTTCCTGGGCAGTGAGGTTTCTCACCAACCGCTGCGTACCGGTATGACAGAATGTGCAGTTTAGTGTGCACCCTACCTGGCTTGACACGCACAGAGCTCCAGATCGTGCAACATCGGGAATGAAGACGCTTTCACCTTCGGCGTTGGGTCCGAAACGGATAAGCCACTTTTGTGTGCCGTCGACGGAGATGCGA
>JBCBAT010000071.1:0-523 GCA_038532355.1 Pseudomonadota bacterium
CTTCACCTTTACGCCAAAGAGCGCCTCAACAGCTTCTTTGATGGCCGGTTTGTTGCTGTCGATCGCCACTTCGAACACGATGGCACCATTCTCGGACGCCATTGTTGCTTTTTCCGTGATGATCGGCTTGCGGATCACATCGTAATGTTCTGGTTTCGCGCTCATTTCAACCGAGCCTCCAGTGCTTCGACACCCGCCTTCGTGAGCACAAGCGTGTCACGGCGCAGGATGTCATATACGTTTGCGCCCATGCTCGGCAGCACGTCGATCCCGTCGATATTGGCCGCAGCGCGGGCAAAATCGGCGTTCACTTCCGCACCATCGATGATCAGCGCGCGCTTCCAGCCCAGATCCTTGACCTGCTTGGCCAGATCCTTGGTCTTACCCGCAGATGCGGCCTCTTCCAGGATCACCACCTCACCGGCGGCCACCTTGGCAGACAGGGCATGCTTCAGGCCCAACTTGCGGACCTTCTTGGGCAGATCATGCGCATGGCTGCGCGGCGTCGGACCTTTGTAGATAC
>JBCBAT010000072.1:0-518 GCA_038532355.1 Pseudomonadota bacterium
AATGCGGTTGTTTTCGAAGTGGCGATCGACGCGAACAAGCCGATGATCAAAGAAGCTGTCGAAAGCCTCTTTGGTGTGAAGGTGAAAGCTGTGAACACGACGATCTCCAAAGGCAAGACCAAGCGTTTCCGCGGCATCAAAGGCACGCGCAAAGACGTGAAGAAAGCCTATGTGACGCTCGAAGAGGGCAACACGATCGACGTTTCGACAGGTCTCTGACCCAAGCGTAGGGTGGGGTTTCACCCCACCGAAAATTTCAGAACCCCGGCTGCGGAAGTGGCCGGGGTTTTTTCTTGAATTCCCGCCGAGATTTTGACAACCCTGCGGCGAGTGCCGGCGAGATTGCCAGCTTGATCCATCATGGGACGAGCCTGGGGAATCTCAGCCGGTTTTTGTTGAGATAGTCTTTGGGGAGACACGCCTTGCCATACCGTTTTGCACGCATCGCCGCGATCATTCTGGGCTCCGTTTTTCTGATGGGGTGCGCGGACGTTTCAGATATCAACACACCCCCGGTG
>JBCBAT010000073.1:0-506 GCA_038532355.1 Pseudomonadota bacterium
GTTCTTCTTTCGCTATGCGACGGAATGGGACGGGCTGAGCGTCGCGGCGGCGTCAAACAATATGGAGAGCATTTGGCGGCCCGGGGATGATTGGGCGGATTTTACCGGACTGAAAATCGCGAAGGGGCAGCCCAATCGGTATAAAGGTGAGGATTATTGAGCCGGGCGCGACAGCATTTTCTTGCAAGAAAATGCCCAAGAAAATTCGAATTTTCTTGGGCAGAATTTTGCAAAATTCTGCGGCGCCTGAGCGGCGTCAGTAATGCACCGACAGTGCATCCAGAGGCGGCTTTTGCGGTGGCGCGAATTTGGTCAGGTTGATCCCGTCCACGGCCGCCTTGTATTCCTCCATGCTGGGCGTGCGGCCAAGAATGGCGGAGAGCACCACCACCGGGGTTGAGGCCAGAAGGGACTCGCCTGTCTTCTCGGCGCTGTCCTCCACCACGCGGCCTTTGAAGAGACGTGTGGACGTGGCAAGCACCGTGTCGCCTTTTTCGGCCTTTTCC
>JBCBAT010000074.1:0-506 GCA_038532355.1 Pseudomonadota bacterium
TTCCGCGTCATTGGCGCGGCGACGACGCGATCGCGCGGCATTCAACTGGGCGAAACCTGTGCCGTGCAGGAGACCGAGCGCGCCATCCGGACAGCGGTGCAGGCCGCGCAAAAAATGGCGAATGTGCGCGTCGATCACGTAATGGCGTGTCTGTCCGGCGGACAGCCGAGGTCTTATGGTCTTGCGGGGACAGTGAACGTTGCCAATGACGTGGTGTCCGAGACCGATATAGCCCGCGTTCTGGCGGCCTGTGACGTGCCGGACTATGGGCAAGAGCGGGACATATTGCACGCGCAGCCGGTGAACTTTGCGCTGGATCACCGCTCGGGCCTGATTGACCCGCGCGACCAGATCGGGCGGCGGCTGGCTTGCGACATGCACATGCTAACCGTGGATCGGCCAGTGATCGAGAACCTGCTTTACTGTTTGAAACGCTGCGATCTGGAACTCGCGGGGTTGGCCTCGTCGGCCTATGTCGCCGGGATGTCGGCGCTGGTGGAAGACGA
>JBCBAT010000075.1:0-500 GCA_038532355.1 Pseudomonadota bacterium
GCCACCAGGCCAATCAGACCCATCACACGGGTCCGTTCAGCGAAGATCATCCAATTGGCCAGCGCCACCAGAAGCGGCAGGGACGATGCGATGATGGCGGCAAGACTGGCTTCGATCCACTGCATGGCCACGAAGTTCAGGCCGAGATACAGGGCGTTTTGACAGATCCCAAAGATGATCACAGCGCGCCATTGGCCCCCCGTCAGCCGCAGACGGTCGCCCATCAGATAGGCGATGGCCATGCCCAACGCGCCAGAGACTGCGAACCGCAGGGACAGGGACAGGATCGGCGGCGCCTCGGCCACGATGATGCGGGCAGACGTGAAGGCCGACGACCACATCAGGGCGAAGGTCAGACCCAGGAAAAGCGCGCGAATGTCCATGGCTGCACCGTCCCGCGATTGCGGCGAAGTTCAAGGGGCGACGTGCGTTTGGCGATCTTGGGGCAACAAAAAAGGGCCGCCAGTGGCGACCCCCATACGCGAGATGGACCGAAGGGA